>CAVWLG010000015.1:0-32027 GCA_963755805.1 uncultured Actinomycetota bacterium | reverse complement strand
GACCACCGCGACCCGATCGCCGTCGCGCGCGCGAATTGGGAACGTGCCGGCTGGGGCGGTGTCGCCGAAGGCATGGTCGCGGTGACGTCGGTGATGCGGGCCCACCAGATCCTGCTGGCCCGCGTCGAAAACGCGCTGCGGCCCTACGATTTGAGCTTTTCCCGGTTCGAGCTGTTGCGCCTGTTGGCGTTCAGCCGCACCGGGTCGTTGCCGATCACCAAAGCCTCCGACCGGCTGCAGGTGCACGTCACCAGCGTCACCCACGCGATCCGCCGACTCGAGGCCAACGAGCTGGTGCAACGGGTGCCGCATCCGACCGACGGGCGAACCACGCTGGTGCAGATCACCGATCTGGGCCGCTCGACCGTCGAAGACGCCACCGTGACGCTCAACGAGCAGGTGTTCGCCGATATCGGGATCTCGGATCGCGAGTCGCAGGCGCTGGTGTCGTCCATCGAGACCCTGCGGCAGAACGCGGGCGACTTCTAGTCGATCAGCGACGGCATCGGAATCGTCGCGGTGACCATTGTGCCGGAGCCGGGCCGCGATCGAATGTTCAGCCTGCCGCCGACCAACTCGGCACGTTCGGCCATCGACAGCACACCGTAGCCGCCCATCTCGTCACTGCCGAGTGGATTTTCGAAAGTTCGAAACCTATTCCGTTGTCCGCGATTTCGAGTCGCGCGATGGCTCTTCATCGATTGCGAATCTCAGCCGCGCCACCGACGCGTTGGCGTGCTTGACGATGTTCTGCAAACCTTCTTGGGCGATCCGGTACAGGGCGATCTCGATGTGCTCGGGCAGCCGGACGTCGGCCAGGTCGAGTTCGGTGTCCAGGTGCGGTATCGACCGGGCGAGGCTGGCCAGCCCGCCGGCCAGACCCAGGTCGTCGAGCACCGGCGGCCGCAGCCCGCTGATCGCCACCCGGGCTTCGTCCAACGTCAAGCCGACCATTGCGCGGGCTTCGGCGAGTTGGCTGGAGGCTTCGGCGGGGTCGCTGCCGACGGCCCGCGCGGCTGCGTCGAGCCGGTAGGACAACGTGATCAGGCGCTGCGAGATGCCGTCGTGAATATCGCCGGCGACCCGGCGACGTTCGATCTCCTGGGCCTCGATCACCTGCTCGACGAACAGCTCATGTGCTCGCTCCCGGGCCACCAACTGCCGGTGCAACCGCGCCTGGTGCATGGCCCCGGCGATGAGGCGGCCGATGACACGCAGGAGTTTGACGTCACCGTCGGTGAATTCGCGGCGCGCGACCGTGTGCACGTTGAGCACGCCGACCAGACCACCGGGATCGGTCTCCATCGGCATCGACACCATTGAGGTGAAGTCGCGTCCACGCAGCGACTCGATCGGCAGGTAACGGGGGTCGGCTTCCTTGTCGTCGGTGATGACGACCGGCTTGCGATGCCGGGCCACCCAGCCGGAGATGCCGGATCCCAACGGCAGCCGGATCTTTCCCACCGAGGCGTCGAACGGCGGCGTCGCTCCGGCGAGGGTCAGCGACCGGTCGCTGTCGTCGAGCACGTGCACGAAACACACGTCGGCCCCGGTGGCCGCGGTGATCATCCGCGCGGCGGCGGCGGCCAAGGGCTCGACCCCGGGTCCGCTGGAGGCGGCCTGGATGAGTTCGCGCAGCAGCGCCAATTCCCGATCGGTGTCGACGAGATTGTGCACCGCGTTCGACCCGCGGCTCGCGGGCGACGCGGGTCACTGGTAGATGCCTTCGCGCAGGCGGTTGCCACCGCGCCGGTGCGGTCGTTGACGCCGAGCTTGCGATAGATCGACCGCAGGTGGCTCTTGACCGTCTCTTCGCCGATGACCAGCTTGTTGGCGATCCCGCGGTTGGACAGCCCATTGACCGTGCAGGAAAGGATTTCGCTCTCGCGCTGAGTCAGCCCCTGGCGGGCACCCGGCCAGAACTCGTCCCGCTGCATTCGGGCAGCGGTGTCGGCCGCGCGCGCCGCCATCCCCGGGTCGATGACGGTCTCGCCGCGATGCGCCATTTCCAGCTGACGCACCAGCTCGTCGCTGCTGATGCTTTTCAGCAGGTATCCGCTGGCGCCCACCCGCAGTGCCTGAAAGAGGTATTGCTCGTCGTCGTAGACCGACAGCATCACGACTTTGCGGTCCGGCTCGCGCTCGCGCAGCATCTTGCACAGGTCGAGCCCGCTGGAGCCCTGCATGCGTACGTCGCACAACACCACGTCGGGCCGCAGCTCGTCGACGACCTCGACGGCGCGCTCGACGCCCACTGCCTGGCCGACGACCTGCACCCGGTCCTTGAACGAGGTCAGCATCGCTTTGAGGCCCTCGATGACCATTTCGTGGTCATCGACGAGGACCAGACGTACCGGCATGGCAACACCCTAGGCACAGGCACCCGGTTGGCCTCCCGAATCCCCCTAATGGGGGAGGCTAGGCCGCGCCGATTCGGGGCACCCTGTCTGGCGTGCGAGCTAAGGGGCAGATTCGTCCGGCCCGGACGTTCTGGTGGGACCGGGAATTATGGAACGGCGCCGACGCACTGCGTGCGGTGATCTTCGACCGACTCTGTGCTGGCTGACATCGAACGCGACCGCGATGCGGCAGCCAGGACTGACCTGATCGACTCGGTGATGAGTCTTTTCGTCGCCGGTATCTGGGTGAGTGTGGTCAGCGCCGGTCCTCGGACGCAGGTCGAGACGATGGTGCGGCAACTTCTCGGCGACGGGCTGGTCGAGACCATTGTGACCGTTGACGACTTACCCGAACCCGACCCGGAGCTGGTCGGCGGTGGCGAGTTGTACCGGCTGGCGTTGTGGGAGATGGGGATAACGCCGCGCGGTGCGTTGGCCGTCACGGGCCCGGGAGCGGGCCTGCCTACCGTCGGCCGCCGCGGGACTGCCTGCGGTCGTCGTCGATGAGCCGTTGTCGGCGGCCAGTTGCCAGCAGGCGCACCGCCGCTGGTGGATTCGCGGCCAGCGCCGGCGCTAGCCGGCCGTCTACCGCGCAGAGTTTCGATGATCGCGCTGAAGTCCTTGTCGCCGTTGGTGGTGGCGAACTTGGCGTAGATGTCGGCGGCGTGGCTGCCCAGCGGCGCCGCCGCGCCGGTCGAGGCGACCGCGTCCATCGCCAGCCCGAGGTCCTTGTTCATCAGCGCGGTGGCGAAGCCGGGCTTGAAGTCGTTGTTGGCCGGCGAGGTCGGGACCGGGCCGGGCACCGGGCAGTTGGTGTGCACGGCCCAGCAGTTTCCGGTCGCGCCGGTGATCACGTCGAACAGCGACTTGCGCTGACAGCCCGAGCTTTTCGGCCAGCACGAACGCCTCGCCGATGGCGATCTGATGGACGGCCAGCACCATGTTGTTGCAGACCTTGGCGGCCTGCCCGGCGCCGGCGTCCCCGCAGTGAATGATCTTGCCCGCCATCGGTTCCAGCACCGGGCGGGCCCGGTCCAGGGCGTCGTCCTCACCGCCGACCATGAAGGCCAGCGTGCCGGCTACCGCGCCCTTGACCCCGCCGGAGACCGGTGCGTCGAGCTGGGCCACGCCGTGCGAGGCCGCCAACGCATGCACCTCGCGGGCGTCATCGACGGAAATGGTTGAGCTGTCGATGAATAACGTGCCGTCGTCGGCGGCGGGCAGCAGCTCGGCGTAGGAACGCTTCACCGCATCGCCGTGCGGCAGCATCGTGATCACGACGTCCGCTCCGGTCACCGCTTCGGGTCCGCTCTCGAACACCGCGACACCGTTGCCGATCGCGGCTTCGACGGCCGCGGGCACCGGGTCGAAACCCCGCACGGTGTGGCCGGCGGCGACCAGATTCGTCGACATCGGACCGCCCATGTGGCCCAGCCCCAAAAACGCCACCGGTCAGACATCTGCTCTGGCCCTCCTAGGCGCTGGCGCGGACCCGGGCGGCTTCGGCTCGGCCGATGACCACCCGCATGATTTCGTTGGTTCCCTCGAGGATGCGGTGCACCCTCAGATCGCGCACGATCTTCTCCAGACCGTACTCGCGAAGGTAGCCGTAGCCGCCGTGCAGTTGCAGGGCCTGGTCCGCGACGTCGAAACACGAATCGGTGACATACCGTTTGGCCATCGCGCACAGTTCCACTTTGTCGTCGTCGTCGCTGTCCAGCGCGGCGGCCGCCCGCCACAGCATCAACCGCGACGTCTCCAGCGCGGTGGCCATGTCGGCCAGGGTGAAGCGGATGGTGGGCTCGTCGAGCAGGGGAGCCCCGAACGCTTCGCGATGTGCGACATAGGTTGCGGCCTTGTCGTAGGCGGCCTGCGCGCCGCCCAGTGAGCACGCCGCGATGTTGATCCGGCCGCCGTTGAGGCCGTTCATCGCGATGCCGAAGCCGCCGCCCTCGCCGTCGGTGCCGCCGAGCATCGCGTCGGCCGGCACCCGCACCCCGTCGAGAATCACCTGCGCGGTCGGCTGCGCGTTCCAGCCCATCTTCTCTTCGTGCGCACCGAAACTCAGCCCTGGCGTGCCCTTTTCGACGATGAACGCCGATATCCCGCGCGGACCGGGCTTTTCGGTGCCGCCGGTTCTCGCCATCACCACGTACACGTCCGAGGTGCCGGCGCCCGAGATGAACTGCTTGACGCCGTCGAGCACGTAGTCGCCGTCCTGCTTGACCGCCTTGGCGCTCAACGCGGCGGCGTCCGAGCCGGCGCCGGGTTCGGTCAGGCAGTAGCTGGCGATGGCTTCCATCGAGGCCAGCCGCGGCACCCACTCCTTGCGCTGTTCGTCGGTGCCGAACGCGTCGACCATCCAGGCGCACATGTTGTGGATCGACAGGAACGCGGCGATCGTCGGGCAGGCCATCGCGAGCTGCTCGAAGATCCGCACCCCGTCCAGCCGGCGCAGCGCGCTGCCACCCACGTCGTCGCGACAGTAGATCGCCGCCATCCCCAGGCCGGCCGCCTCACGCAGCTCGTCGACCGGAAAGTGCTGTGCGGCATCCCATTCCAGCGCGTACGGGGCGAGCTTCTTGGCGGCGAACGCGGCGGCCGTCTCGGTGATGACCCGTTCGTCGTCGTCCAGACCGAACAATTGCATCGCCGGGCTAACTCATCGTCGGGATGCTGAATTCGGCTCCGTCTTTGATGCCCGACGGCCAGCGCTGCGTGACGGTCTTGACCTTTGTGTAGAACTGGATCGACGCGGGGCCGTGCTGGTTGAGATCACCGAAGCCGGACCGCTTCCAGCCGCCGAAGGTGTGGTACGCCACCGGCACCGGGATCGGCACGTTGACGCCGACCATGCCCACCTGCACGCGGGATACGAAGTCGCGGGCAGCATCGCCGTCGCGGGTGAAAATCGCCACCCCGTTGCCGTATTCGTGTTCGGTGGGCAGCCGCAGCGCTTCTTCGTAGTCGTGAGCCCGGACGATGCACAGCACCGGGCCGAAGATCTCGTCGGTGTAGATCGACATGTCGGTCGTGACGTTGTCGAACAGCGTGGGGCCGATGAAGAAGCCCTTCTCCAGGCTGTCGTCATCGAAGGTCAACTCGTCGGTGGTGCGCTCGCGGCCGTCGACCACCAGGTCGGCACCCGCCTCGACGCCCTGGCCGATGTAGTCGCGCACCCGCTTGAGCGCGGCCTCGGTGACCAACGGGCCGTAGTCGGCCTTCGGGTCGAGACTGTGTCCGACGCGCAGCTGGTTGATGCGCTCAACAAGCCTGTTGCGCAACCGGTTTGCCGTCTCTTCACCGACGGGCACCGCGACGCTGATCGCCATGCATCGCTCTCCGGCACTGCCGTAGCCGGCGCCGATCAGCGCGTCGACCGCCTGGTCCAGGTCGGCGTCCGGAAGGATGACCATGTGGTTCTTCGCGCCGCCGAAGCATTGTGACCGTTTGCCGTTGGCGGCCGACGTCTCGTAGATGTACTGCGCGATGTCGGAGCTGCCGACGAAGCCGACGGCCTCGATGTCGGGGTGGTGCAGGATGGCGTCGACGGCTTCCTTGTCGCCCTGGACCACCTGGAACACACCCGCCGGCAGACCGGCCTCGAGGAACAGCTCGGCCAGGCGCAGCGGCACCGACGGGTCGCGCTCAGAAGGCTTGAGAATGAAGGCATTTCCGCACGCCAGCGCGGGCCCGGCTTTCCACAGCGGGATCATCGCGGGGAAGTTGAACGGCGTGATACCGGCGACCACGCCGAGCGGCTGGCGGAGCGAGTAGACGTCGATGCCCGTGCCGGCGCCCTCGGTGAACTCACCCTTGAGCAGATGCGGGATGCCGATGGCGAACTCGATGACCTCGATGCCGCGCTGAATGTCGCCCTTGGAGTCCGGAACCGTCTTGCCGTGTTCCAGGGAGAGGAGTTCGGCGAACTCTTCGATGTTGGCGTTGACCAGCTCGACGAATTTCATCATCACGCGCGCCCGGCGCTGCGGGTTGAACGCCGCCCACTCCTTCTGCGCCTTCTTCGCCGAAGCCACCGCGGTGTCGACGTCGGCAGCCGACGCCAGCAGGACCTGCGCCTGCACCTGGCCGGTGCTCGGGTTGAACACGTCCGCGGTCCGGGTCGATGCGAGGTTGCTGCGGCGTCCGTCGATGAAATGCGGAATCTTCTGAGTCATGGGTCCCTCGGACATAGAAAGAAGCAGATGGGTTTACTAGGACATCCTAGTAAATTGCAGACTGCTGGCAAGCGGCTACCCGGCACCGTGCTGCGTTATCGTCGCTTCCGTGGAGGGTCCCCGGATCTACCGCCCCTCGTCAGCGCTGGCCGATTACATCGAGATCATCGGGCACTGGCACGCCCACGTCGGCTACCGCAGTCGGGCACTGCCGCGTGGCGCCGTCACGGTGATCATCGACGTCGGACAACGGCAGCAACTCGACTTCTACGCCGCCGACGGTCAGACCAGGCTGACCGTCCCGCCGGCTTTCGTCACCGGGTCGCACACCGCCTCGTATGTGTCGGAGATGCCGGCTGACGAACCGGCGATGGCCGTCCATTTCCTGCCCGGCGGCGCATTCCCGTTCTTCGGAATCCCGTTGAGCGACTTGGAGAATACCTACGTGGGTCTCGACGAGATCTGGGGCGCGCCGGCATCGATTTGCAGGAACGGTTGATCGACGCACCGACGGCGGCGGCCCGATTCGGCATCCTGGAGACCTTCCTGCTGTCGAGGCCGTGGTCATCGGCCCGCCGGCACCCCGGCGTGGCCGCGGCAGTCGCCGCGATCGAGGCCAACCCGTCCATTCAGATGGCCGAGATTCGCGACCTGGTGGGCATCACCACCAAGCGGCTGATCGCATTGTTCCGCGCCGAGATCGGCTTGTCGCCCAAGGCATATGCCCGCGTTCGCCGTCTTCAGGCGGCGCTGCGCTTGCTCGGCTCGATGAGCGGCGCCCAGGTCGCGGCCGAGATCGGCTATTTCGACCAGGCCCACTTCGTCCGGGAGTTCCGGTCTTTCACCGGCATGACGCCGACGCAGTACACCCAACAGCGACTGGTGTTGCCCGGCCACGTCCCGGTGACGCAGGAACTGCGGCACAAATATCCAAGACCGCTGGCGGCCGCTCGCCCATGATCGACTGATGGACAACACCAAACAGGCGGTAGCGGCCACCGGTCTGCTCGTCGCGGCCATGCGCGCCGAAGAATCCCTGCGCGACGACGCACTCTTCCACGACCCCTTCGCCGACCGACTGGCCGGCGACGACGGCCGGCAATTGCTTGCCGAGGCCACCGCGGCGACGGGGCAACCGTCGGCGCCGATTGTGGTGCGCACCAAGCTCTACGACGAGGCACTGCTGCGCGCCGGAGTGTCGCAGGCGGTGATCTTGGCCGCCGGCATGGACGCTCGCTCCTACCGGCTGCCGTGGCAGGACGGCGCCACGGTGTTCGAGGTCGACCAGCCGCGGGTGATCGCGATCAAAGACGAGCGGCTCGCCGGTGAACAGCCACGCTGCCGGCGGGTGGCGGTCGGCGTCGACCTCGCTGATGATTGGCCGAAAGCGCTTGTCGCACAGGGCTTTGACTCTGCTGCCCCGACGGTCTGGACGATCGAAGGGCTGCTGCAGTACCTCGACGCGCCGGATGTCGACCGGCTGTTCGCGCGGGTCGACGCGCTGTCGGCGCCCGGTTCGGTGCTGCTCTACGACGTCGTCGGTACCGCGCTGTTGGAGGCGCCGTTCTCGGCGGCCACGTTGGCGTACATGGAAAAGCTCGGTGCGCCATGGGTTTTCAGCAGTGACGCACCGGCGGCGCTGGTCGAGAACCACGGCTGGACCGCGACGTCACCGATATGGCCGTG
The DNA here is from genome assembly GCA_963755805.1 of uncultured Actinomycetota bacterium. Taxonomy (GTDB): domain Bacteria; phylum Actinomycetota; class Actinomycetes; order Mycobacteriales; family Mycobacteriaceae; genus Mycobacterium. Next base: position 23,764 of record CAVWLG010000015.1, on the reverse strand, counting down.
CCCGGCAACAAATGGAAACGTTGGGCACACCCGCCGGTTCCGGCCGATGTACCCAACGCGCCACGCGGTTACTTCGTCGAGGCTGTCAAGGCCTGAGGCGTTATCCGCCTCCGCCGCCGCCCTTCATCACGGTCGTCTCCCCTTCTCCGGTGCCTTTACCTGGGGCGTTGCCGTGCAGGTACTTCTTGCCAGGCTCGTGTTCTTCCTCGAGTTGCTTCGGGCAGTACGCCTTCGCCGAGATCGTCGCGAATTGAGCGGCGCCGTTTTCGGTGAGCGCCGGGTTGCTCTCCTGCAGGTGCTGGATCAGGTGCAGGCCGCCCATGCCGTTGTGAAGTGCCCCGCACACTGCCTGGCCGGCGCTGACAGCCTGGGCTGGATCGGAGAAGCCGATCCCTACCTTTTTCAGGTCAGCGAGAAAAGTGGGGTTGTTGTCGTCGCCGGCCGGCTCGTCGAGGCCGGGTTCGGCGTGCGCTGGCACGGCAAGCACCAGGCCGAGGGACACGCCAAGTAAGGCGAAGAGAGATTTCATCGATCCTCCTTATCCGGTTTCGGTGGCGGCTTTCGCGACCGCAGCGGTCGCCTTGCCGTCGGTCAGATGCACAGCGTGGATGCCGGGCTTGGTCGACAGCTTCGCGACCAGTTCGTCGAGTCCGGCCTCGTCGACGTTCCAGTGCTGCACGTCGTCCGGCGACTCCTGCAGCTTCGCGATGACCTTGTCGAGCGGGATCGGCCCCTTCGTCCGCGCGGGCGCGGTCACCTTGGCCCGCACGCCCGTCGACGTGACGACGCGGGAGGCCGGGCTGCCCAGCGCGCCTCCGGCCAGGCTGCCCAGGCTGGCCTGGTTGAGCGCGCTCAGCGGAATCTCCATCGTGGGAGCAGCCGTCGCGGCAAAAGCGCCGTCCGGCAACGACGTAGCGGCGAGCCTGATCGCCGGAGTGGCGCCGGCCCAGCTGGGCGGCACCGACAGCTTGCCGATCGTGTGCGCGCTGCCCAGCGCCGCTGTCGCCGCCGTGCCCCCAGGCCCGCGGCGATGCCCCGGCGAGGACAGCCCACCGCTCAGCGATCCCAGGCCGACCCCGTGGCTCCAGGGCTGGTAGATGAAGAAGTTCTTCCACTGGGAGATGCCCAGACCGGTCGTGCTGTTGGCCACGTTGGTCCAGGTGGCCTGGCTACCGGCGCCGGAGATGAACGAGTACATGTTGGTCCATGTCGTGGCCAGCGTGGACCCGCCGGGTACTGGTGCCGAGCGCGTTCGTGACCAACTTGGTGTAATCACCGTTCAGAGTGGTGACCTGGTTGAGGAAGTTAGTGGCCGTGGCCTCCGCCTGCTCGAGGACCGATTCCAGATCGCTCGGCGCCGCGGCCGCCTGGCGCGGTGTCGACGCCGCCTGGGTGGCCTGACCGCTGTCGTTCGTGGTCTGCGGCGCCTCGGTGAAGGAGCCCAAGCCAGTGGTGGCCGATTGCGAGGATGCGGAGTAACCGGTGATGGCGGCGACGTCCTGAGCCCAGAACTGGCCGTACTCAGCCTCGAGGGCCGCGATCGCGGCGTTGTACTGACCGAAGATGTTGGCCTGCAACAGCGACAGCAGTTGGGTCCGGTTCGCCGCGATCTCGGCCGGCGGCACGGTGGCCGCCAGCGCGGTCTCGTAGGCAGCTGGCCGCAGCCCGGGCCTGACCGGCGGTCTGCTCGGCCTGTCCCGCCGTGGTCCCCAACCAGGACACGTACGGCGCGGCGGCCGCGGCTGCGGCCTCCGACGACGGGCCGGTCCAGTCGCCGCTGATCAGCCCGGCGATCACCGACTGGAAGTTGGCGGCGGTGGACTGCAACTCGCTGGACAGACCGTCCCAGGCCGCCGCGGCGGCTGCAAGGACTCCGCTCCCGGACCCGAGTAGATCTTCGCGGAGATGAGCTCCGGCGGTTGCGCTGCGAAATCGAAAACCATTGCTGCCTCTCCTTATTCCGCGCTCGGCGGGATCACGATGATGGTGGCGGTGGTGGCGATCTCGTCGACAGCGACGGCGCCCGGCACGCGGAAGCCCTGCCCGACGGCCGCACGGGTGGCAGTTCCGCCGATCGCGCGACCGGCCAGGCTCGACAGCGCCGTCTGGCCGAACATCCCGGGCTGAGCGAGCCCCATTTCCGGGGCGGCGTCGACCGCGGACGCTTCCATCTCGGCGGCAACCGTGCGGATGGCCGGCGTCGCGGCCGCCCAGTTTTGCGGCACCGAGAGCGAACCGATGGTGCCGGCCCGGCCCAGCGACGCCAGCGTTCCCGCATTCCCGGCACCGCCATACGAGCCGCTCAGCAGCCCGCTGTGCAGCAGCGGTGACAGCGCCCCGGCGATGGGCGTCGGGTGGAGCAGCGGGCCGATGCCCTGGATTCCCGTACCGAGACTCGGGATCGAGATGGAGACCTGCCACCAGTTCTTCAGCAGGCTCCCGAATCCGAGCGGGGTCCACGGGCCGGCTGCCCAGGTGCTGAAGGTGTTGGCGCCCGTCGTGAGCGCCTGGTTCAAGAGCGTGACGCCGTTCGTGACCGAGGTGGCAAGCCCAAGCTCGCCACCAGCTGCGCCAGGGTTGTGCTCGATTGCGGTAGCAGAGATGTGAGCTGGGTGTTAAGTGTTCCCAGCTGCGTGCCGAACTGGGTGATCTCCGTGTTCAGCTGAGTCAGGAACGCCTCGATGCCGTCGGTCGTCGAATCGGCGGTCGAGGCGGCGGCCGATTGCGCCGTGGAAGCCGCCTGGGTCGCCTGCCCACTGTCGTTGGTGGTCGCCGGCGCTGCCGTGAACGGGGTCAGCTGGCTCGCGGTCGTGGCCGCTCCGGTGTAGGCGTACATCGCACCCGCGTCCTGTGCCCAGAACTCGGCGTAGGCGGCCTCGGTGGCCGCGATCGCCGGGGTGTTGATGCCCAGGAAGTTGGTCGCGACCAGCGCAGCGAGCAGCGCCCGGTTGGCCTCGATCACTGGCGGCGGGATGCTGGCAGCGAAGGCGGCCTCGTAGGCAGCCGCGGCCGCCTGCGCCTGGGCCGCCGTCTGCTCGGCCTGCGCAGCGGTGCTGCTCAACCACGCCGTGTAAGGCGCCGCCGCGGCGGCCGCGGACTGAGACGAGGGTCCCTGCCAGCTCGAAGCCAACTCGGAGATCGTCGATCCGTACGACGCCGCAGTGGTCTGTAGCTCGCTCGCCAACGCGTTCCAGGCGGTCGACGCCGCCAGCAACGGCGCCGAACCCGGCCCCGTGTAGATCCGGCCGGAGTTGATCTCCGGCGGTAGCGCTCCAAAATCGAAAACCATCCGTGTCCCTCGCTCCGGGTATGTGGGTCGTCAAGGCTCGGCGCTTCCCCAGCGCCGAGCGGTCATTGGCTTTACGAAGCGCCCGGAGACAGCTGGCAATTCAGTGCATAGTGGCTGGCAGCTGCCTGGATCTGTTCGCTGCTGGAAGATTAGTCAGATTCGCGAAAACCCGGCTCTTGCCGACGCCGTTCGGCTGGCCGCGCAGAGCTGTTCCATACGCATTTCAGGCTCGCCGGCGAAGTCCTGAACCAGGCCTGAAACCTGCCTGTGAGCTGCATGAATGTTGACCTCGCCGGTGGCTTCCGAGCCGGACAGCCGGAGTGAACGGCGAGTGGACAAGATTAAAAATCTGGACATCCAAAATGCCGGACTCGGCACCGGCCACTTGAACAGGCGAACTCTGCGCGGATCTATGCGTTTATATGCGGGAAGATTCTTACTCGCGGCCGCGACTTCCGGCGGGTGCAGGCATCCCGACCGGCCGGCATTTGAGCACGCCGGGGCCGTATCAGGCGGTCGGCAACGGGCCTGTGGCGGTCGACACCGCGTCCGATTCTGGACCCATCGCGGCGTCGTCCGGCATAGTTGGTCCTACAGTTTCGTCACAAGCCACGGTTACCCACTCCGCGTTTCCGCGGAGTTCGCACCTGAGGAGACATGCACATGTCATTCGTGACCACCCAACCCGAGGCACTGAGCTCGGCGGCAACGGCCCTCGGCGGCATCGGTTCGTCGTTCAGCGCCCAGAACGCTGCCGCTGCCGCACCGACCACCGGGGTAGTGCCCGCCGCGGCCGACGAAGTGTCGGCGTTGACCGCTGCGCAGTTCGCCGCGCACGCACAGCTGTACCAGGCCGTCGCCGCCCAGGCCGCAGCCATCCACGAGCAGTTCGTGAACACGCTCGGTACCAGCGCCGGGTCCTACGCGGCTACCGAAGCCGCCAACGCCGCAACCGCGGGCTGACACCAACGACCTCCAGCTGTCGGCCGGGCACCCTACTGGTGTCCGGCCGACAGCTGTTTTGTGAAGCGGATCGGCCCGGCGGCTGCCGAACGCTATCCGAGAAAGACAGATAGGAAGACAAGTGCCGGAGGCTGTTTCGCAGGCATTGACCGCCATCAAGGAAGCCGAACGCCTGATCCAGGCCGGCAGTCTCGAGTCGGCGTCGGAGCTCCTCGAGCACGTCGTCGAGCAGGACGCCACCGTCGAAGCCCGCTACCTGCTGGCCGCGACGTATTGCGAACTCGGAGAATATGACGCCGCACTTCGCCACGCCTCGGCCGCGGTTGACCAAGACCCGTCGTCGGCACCGGCGAGAGACATGCTGGCGAAGGTGAATTTGGCTTTGGGGCACTACGATTCGGCCTTGACCGATTACATCGGCCTTGCCGCCCTGTGCCGCGAACAAAGCCCAAAACCGCCCGATCAGTTTTCGATTCCGGCGCACTACGCGTTGCACAACATCGAGCAACTCGAGCACATTTTGACGTCGCGAAACGCGAGAAGCCCACGCCCGGTGGCGTTTTACCCGAAGGACTCCAAGGCTTGTCTCGGGGCCTCACCGACCTGATCAACGAGGCCAACGGCGAAGCGCCGTGGCTGACGATCCCGGGACGGACCAGTCAGTTCCTTGCGGACCCGCCGTATGTGCGCGTCACCGAGGAGAGGCTGCCTCGATACGTCAACACCGCCGTCGATTACGGATCGATCCAGCAGGGCGTGGTGAATGGCCAGAAGGTACAGGTCATCGATGATTTCCTCACCCCGGAAGCGCTGGAGCAGGTCCGAAAGTTCTGCCTGGAGTCCACGGTCTGGCGGCACCCGTACAAATTCGGCTATGTCGGCGCTTTTCCTCAAGATGGATTCGCCAGCACGTCGCTGTTCGCCGTCGCCGAAGAGTTCGTGGCCGCGCTCGGTGACGCTTTCGAGGGCGTTCAATTCGCGCAGTGGTGGGGCTTCGTCTACAACGCCAATCTGCCGGGAACCGACATCCACGGTGACGATGCCGATTTCTCGTTGAACCTATGGATCACTCCGGATTCCGCGAACCTCGACCCGGACTCGGGCGGCCTTGTCGTGTGGGACAAGAAGGCCCCGAGTGATTGGAGCTTCGACGACTACAACTCGGGCGGGGACCGCGTCCAGAAGTACCTCGACGAGCACAATGCTGAGTCACAAGTCATCCCGCATCGCGCGAACCGGGCCGTCCTGTTTGAAGGCCACCTGTTTCACCGCACTGACGACTTCACCTTCGCGCCGGGATTCGAGAATCGGCGACGCAGTCTGACCTTTTTGTTTCGCCGCAACAAGGGGTAACGGACGGCCTGCACCGGCCGCTATTCTCTTGTCCGCGTAGGCTTCACCGGTGCAGAATGCGACGGCCGCCCTGAGCGAAGCTCAGCGTCTGGTCCAGGCCGGCAGTTTTGCGGCAGCGGTGGAGGTCCTCGAGGACGTCGTCGATCGTGAGCCCACTCTTGGCGTGCTGTACCTGCTTGCGGCGGCGTGCCTGGAACTCGGAGAAGACGACAAAGCACTTCGATACGCCTCGGCCGCGGTAGAAAGCGATCCCTCTTCGGCGCCGGCCAGAGATGTCCTTGCGAAGGTTCACCTGGCGTTGGGTGACTACGTCGCCGCGTTGTCGGACTTCGAAGCTGTTGCCGTCCTCGCGCGCGAACAGCGCCAGGCGCCACCGAGCCAGTTTTCGATTCCCGCGCATTTCGCCTTGCACAACGTCGAACAGCTCGATCACATTCTCGCCAGCAATCGCGACGGGCAAGCGCCCCCGGTTGCGTTCAATGGCGGACTTGCGGGCCTACGCCGCGAGCTGACCGACGTCATCGACGGGGCGAACGGCGAAGCGCCGTGGATATCCGTCAACGCCAGCAACAGCCACCTGCTTGCCGATCCGCCGTTCGTGAAGGTTCCCGAGGAGAGGCTGCCGCGGTACTTGAATCCGGGCGTCGACTACGGATCGATCCAACAGGCCATCGTGGCCGGCCAGAATGTGCAGGTCATCGATGACTTCTTGACCCCAGAGGCACTAGAACAGGTGCGAAAGTTCTGCCTGGAATCCACCGTCTGGCGTTTTCCGTATCAGTTCGGTTATGTCGGCGCCTTTTCCCGGGACGGATTCTCCAGCGTCTCGCTGTTCGCTATCGCAGAAGAGTTTTCGGCGGCGCTTGGAGAGGCATTTGCCGACTATCAGTTGGCGGAATGGTGGGCGTTCGTATACGACGCCAAGCTGCCTGGAACTGACATTCACGGTGACGACGCCGACTTCTCGCTGAACCTTTGGATCACCCCCGACTCCGCGAACCTCGATCCGAGCGGCGGCGGACTAGTCATGTGGGATAAGACGGCACCGAGCGACTGGAGCTATTCAGCGATTACAACTCCGGGGGAGAGCGGGTCAGGCAGTTCCTCGAGGATGAGAACGCTGAATCACAGGTCATCCCCTACCGGGCGAATCGGGCAGTCCTGTTCGAGGGACATCTCTTTCACAAGACCGACGACTTCACCTTCGCCCCCGGATTCGCCAATCGGCGACGCAGTGTGACGATTCTGTTCCGACGCAGGAAGCGCTAGTTCGCGGGCCTTCGCAGCCGACCTTGTGTAACCCGGGACGCTATGGACCACTGACAGGCAAACTCATCAGCGGAGCCACGCTCTCGACAAGGCAGGCGATATGTGACGGCACACGGCGACTCCGCCGCTCCGCGCCCGTTGCGACTGGTGCCCGGCGACGGCTATCCGGACTGGGAGGCGGTCTATCAGGACAATGCCACTTGGGTATATCGCACCATCTATGCGCGAGTGGGCAACCGGGCCGACGCCGAGGATCTCACCGCTGAGGTCTTTCTGGCCGCGTTGCGGCCGCTGCGATTGACGGCCAGCGTCGGCGAGGTTCGCGGTTACCTGCGGGCCACCGCGCGGACCGTGTTGGCCGCGCACTGGCGCGAGACCCTGGGGCGAGAGATCACCTCGATCGATGACATCGAACAGCCGCCCGAGAGCGAGCAGGCGATCAGCACAGCCCCGCAACGGGTGGCCGGTGTCCTCGGGCAACTGCCGGACAACTACCGACGGATCTTGGAAGTGCGCTTCCTGCAAGGGCGTTCGATCAAGGAGTCGGCCGCCGAACTAGGGGTTAGTGTCGCCAACGCCAAGGTGCTCCAGCACCGGGCGCTGCGGCTGGCCGCACAGGTCAACGAAGAGGGCGGATCATGAACACGCGTGCGTTGCGCAGGTACATCGATGACCTACTTCGTGGCCGCCGTCCAAAGCCCTTCCGCCCCGACGACTTCGAAGCGGCGCAAATTCGGACGGCCATCGATCTACAGGCTTCGCGGCAAGGCAGCGACGCTCCGAGCGACGAGTTTCTGTCCGATCTGCACCGGCGGCTTGCGGCGCAACAGGACGGCGCAGCACCGCCAGGCGCCGACGTTGAACGCGAACCGCCGCACCGTCATCGTCGGCACATCGGCCGCGGCGGCGGCAGCGGTGGCAGCGGTATCCATCGACCGCGCGTTGATCGATGGCAGTCAGGTCGCGGACGGCGGCCGGGAGCTCACCCCGAACAGCGGGAGCTGGATGCGGGTGGCGGCCAGTGCTGACGTGACCGACGGTGTCATGCGGCCTTTCGATGTCGGCTCCGTCATCGGGTTCGTTCGTCGGGTGAACGGCAAGCCCGAAGCCGTGTCGGGAGTGTGCACCCATCAGGGCTGCCGACTGTGGTTCGATGCGCCCGACGACCGGTTGCGCTGCCCGTGCCATTCGACGTCGTTCGCGCCCGCCGGCCAGGTGTTGACCCATCAGCTGCCGATAGCCCCGAAACCGTTGCCCACCTTGATGGTCCGCGAACAGGACGGCGCCATCGAGGTGTTTGTCCCGGCGCCCCGGAACGAACCTGCCTGACGGTCTGTAACCCGCCGCCCTATCTCTTGGCGAGGCATACTTTCCCGCCGACGATGGAGGTGCATGGTTATGCGCGGACGGCCCTGGGGCGCATGCGTTTTGCTTTTGGTATTGATGGTTGCCGGGTGCTCGTCACCGGCGTCGGTGAAGGCGCCGTCGGTGACCTTCGGGTCGATGGCGACGACGCCCGGCATGCCGGGTATGAGCGGCATGCCGTCGATGCCGAATATGCCTGCTGACACTGCTGTTTCGACGGCGGCGCCGGCGGCTCCGGTGGCCGGCGATGCGGTCAACATCGACAACTTCGCGTTCGCCCCGGCGACGCTGACCGTCCGCGCGGGCAGCACCGTCACCTGGACCAACAAGGACGAGGAACCGCACACCGTCGTCGCCAACGACGGTTCGTTTCACTCGCCTGGAATGGGTTCGCAGGCAACGTTTTCCTTCACTTTCGCGAAAGCGGGGACGTTCGACTACGTGTGCTCGATCCACCCGTTCATGCATGCCACCGTGGTGGTGACGCCATGACCGACGACCAGCCGCACTCGATGAATCGGCGCCAGCTGATCCGGCACAGCGCATGGTTCGGCGCGGCCGTCGGACTGGCGGTGGTGGGCGGCGAAGTCGTCTCCCATGTCGCCGGCACTGCGGACGCCGCGCGCATTCAGGGCCGGCCCACTTTGAGATTCGCTCAAGTCAGCGACAGCCACATCGGCTTTCTGGGTAAAGCCAATCCGAATGTCGCGGGCTCGTTCACGCAGGCGATCGATCAGATCAACAACCTCGGTTACACACCGGATTTCGTCATTCACACCGGTGACCTCACCCACCTGGCCACACCCGGTCAGTTCGATCAAGTCAAGCAAATGATGACCGGGTTGCGCACACAGCACGTGTTCACCGTTCCCGGTGAGCATGACTCGATCGACGACGCGGGACAGAAGTACCGAAGCGCGTTCGGCGCCGGAACCCGCGGCGACGGCTGGTACAGCTTCGATATCGCCGGTGTGCACGTGATCGCGTTGGTGAACACGCTGAACCTGAAAAAGCTTGGGCACCTTGGCGTTGAGCAGCTCGACTTCGTGGCCCAAGATGTTGCCGGGCTGCCCAGCGACACGCCCATCATCGTGTTCAGCCACATTCCACTGTTCGCCATGTATCCGGATTGGGGTTGGGGCACCGACGATGCCGCTCAGGTGTCTGAGCTACCTGCGCCGCTTCTCCTCGGTGACATGCCTCAACGGCCATGTGCATCAGGTGTTTTCCAAGGTTGAAGGCAACGTGACGTTCCACAGCGGAACGACCACCGCCTACCCGCTGCCGCATCCCGGGGACGGGCCGGCGCCCAAACCGGTCACTCTGCCCGCCGGCAAACTGCACGACGCGCTGGGCATCCGTGAGGTCAGCTACACCCGAGGCCAGAATGTTCTCGCTCTGAAAGAGACGACGCTGCAATGAATGTGACCAGAATTGCTCTCGCGGTGGCGATAGCTGTCAGCGGCGTGAGCCATGCGTATCTCTATGTCCACGGCTACCACCACATTCCTCTGATCGGCACGGCCTTCCTGGTCCAGGCCGGCATTTCGTTCGCTCTCGCGCTGCTCATCCTGATCGGTGGTCCGTCGTGGCTTCGATGGGTTGCGGCCGCCTTGTCCGGTGGCGCACTGGTCGCGTTCGCGTTGTCGCGCACCGTCGGCCTCTTCGGCTTCTCCGAAACGGGATGGCAGCCGTCTCCGCACGCCGCGATCAGCGTGGCTGCCGAGTTGGTGGCCGTCGGACTGTGGGCGGCGTATGTGCTCGGTGGTCGACGGCCGCGGCATAGCTGCCTGAGCGCGCCACGCCTAGAACGAGCCCCATCGAGAATCGACCTAGTCGGCGGGTTCTAGGTCGAGAGCTTGCGTATTTTTGTCAGACCCGTTCGGCATAATCGAATGTATGTTCGAATCTACGCCCGACCGTCGTAGAGCGGTTGTGTGCGGCGGCGCGGACGGAGAACCGCGCAGCCGGTGAGCGGCTGGCCGTTGATCGGTGAGCTCGACGTGTTGTGGTTGCGGCACTTCGGTGAGCGGGAGACCTGGTGCACCGACACCCAGGAGGCGATCACCGCCGAGATCGCGGCGGCGTTGACGATTACCCAGGGACTGGCGACCAGCTATCTGGAGTACTCCCGGGCGATGCGGTTGCGGTTGCCGCGGGTGGGCGCGGTGTTGGTGGCCGGCGACATCGACTACCGGACGTTCCAGACGATCGTCTACCGCACCGATTTGATCACCGACCCCGATGTACTGGCCGCCGTGGATGCGTCGTTGGCCGCGAAGGTCGCCCGCTGGCGTGGGGTCACCCAGGGTCGCATCGGTGGATACGTCGACCAGGTGGTCGCTCGCGCCGATCGTGATGCGGTGCGGCGGCGTCGCGAGCGCCGCGGCGATCGGGAATTGTCGATCTGGGGCGACGCCGACGGTCTCACCGAGATCTTCGGGCGGCTGCTCACGACCGATGCCCACGCCGTCGACGCCCGACTCGACGCCCTCGCGGCCACCGTGTGCGCCGACGATCCACGCACCCGCAATCAGCGCCGCGCCGACGCGATGGGTGCGCTGGCCATGGGCGCCGACCGGCTCAGTTGTCGCTGCGGGCAAACCCAATGCCCGGCCGCGACCAGCCCGGTGCCGAGCCCGGTGGTGATCCACGTGATCGCCGACGAGGCCACCCTCGACGGCAGCGCATCCACGCCGGGCTCGATGATCGGTTCCGACGCGCTCCTGCCCGCCGAACTGATCGCCGACCTTGCGAAATCGGCCAAGCTGCGACCGTTGATTCATCCCGCGGATGCACCGCCGGAGCGCGGCTACACGCCGTCGCGGGCTTTGGCCGATTTCGTCCGCTGCCGCGATCTGACCTGCCGGTTCCCGGGCTGCGACAAGCCCGCCGTGGGCTGCGATCTCGACCACACCATCCCGCACCGCGACGGCGGCCCGACGCACGCCTCGAACCTGAAAAGCCTGTGCCGCCTTCATCATTTGATTAAAACGTTCTGGGGCTGGCACGACCAACAACTACCGGACGGCACCGTCATCTGGACCTCACCGTCCGGGCAGACCTACGTCACCACCCCCGGCAGCGCCCTGTTGTTCCCCAGTCTCTGCGCTCCGACACCGATGACGGTTGCGCCGGTGCTGATCTCCGCGCGATCGCAGTGCGCGAGTCGGGCCGCGATGATGCCCAGACGCCGGCGCACCCGCGCGCGAGAACCGGGCCAAATACATTGCCGCCGAACGACGGCGCAACCGCCAAGGCAGACAACGGCTATATGAGGCCGCCACACACTTGTCCTCGTTCGAGGACGACGAGCCCCCGCCTTTTTAGGCACGAGCAAAAAGCCCCGCGGCTACTTCTTGGACGGGATCACAGCCACCACGATCAGCGTGAAGATGCTGAAGAAAAACCCGAGAATGCCCCAACCTATTGGGTTGCGGCCCTTGGTCCCTGCGATGACCGCGGAGATGATCGCCGCGATCACGCCACCAATGGTCAGAAAGATGAAGTGGATGCTTCGCAGAATGAATCCCGCGGCTTCCGGCTGGCTGTAGCTGGCCAGCAATAGTTGATGAAGCATGATGATCTCCTCAACGCTGAAGGGGGTCACCCGTCTGAAACCCCAGGTGGAGATACCCCAAACGGTGGGGCTTCAATCGCCTGTCAGGCCCGCGATAAACGCCTGAGCCTCTTCCCAAGTCGGTAGCAGACCGGCGGCGCGCACCTCGTCCAACGTCGGTGCGGCGGCGTCGCGGTCGGAGATCACCAGTTCGTGCCCGCTCGGCCAGTCGATGGCCAATGCCGGGTCGGTGGGGGAGATGGTGTGTTCGCGCTGCGGGCTGTACTCGGCCGAGCAGAGATACATCACCGTCGAATTATCCTGCAGCGCAAGGAAACCGTGCGCGAGCCCCTCGGAGATGTACACCGACTTGTGGCTGCGGTCGTCGAGCACAACGGCGTCCCAGCGGCCAAATGTCGGCGAGCCCACCCGGATGTCCACCACGACGTCGAACACCGAGCCAGATATGCACGTACACGTATTTGGCTTGGCTCGGCGGCAGCTGAGCGAAATGCAGACCACGCAGCACGCCGGCCGCCGACACCGAGCAGTTGGCTTGCCGGACATCCAGCCGATGGCCCGCGAAGCCGGTGAAGCCCCGGTCGGTTAGCCACTCGAAGAACAGTCCACGCGAATCGGGATGCAGCTTCGGCGTGATCTCCCACGCGCCGGCAATGTCGAGTTCACGGACTTCCATGTCATTGACCCCGCTGTTCATACGAGGCCTCGGCGGCATCTTTGAGTGGCCGCCACCACGATTCGTTGTTGCGGTACCAGTCGATGGTGGCACGCTAAGCCCTCAGTGAAGTCGGTATGCTTTGGTGCCCAACCTAATTCGCTGCGCAACTCAGACGGGTCGATCGCATAGCGCAGATCGTGGCCGGCACGGTCAACCACGTGATCGAAGTCGTCGGGATCCCGGTCCATCAGTCCCAACAAGGTGCGCAGCACCGAGAGGTTGTCGCGTTCGCCGTCGGCGCCGATCAGATAGGTCTGGCCGGCCCGGCCGTCGTCGAGAATGCGCCGGACCGCGTCGTTGTGATCCTCGACGTGGATCCAGTCCCTGACGTTGGCGCCGGTGCCGTATAGCTTCGGGCCGTCGCCCGGTCAGCACGTTGGTGATCTGGCGCGGGATGAACTTCTCCACATGCTGGTAAGGCCCATAGTTGTTGGAGCAGTTGGAGATCGTCGCGCGCACGCCGTAGGACCGCACCCAGGCCCGCACCAGCAGGTCGGACGCGGCCTTGGTCGACGAGTATGGGCTCGACGGGTTGTAGGGCGTGGCACTCGGTGAACCGCTGTTCGTCGTCGAGCTCGAGGTCGCCGTAGACCTCGTCGGTGGAAACGTGATGCAGCCGCGCCCCATGCCGGCGCACCGCCTCCAGAATGGTGAATGTGCCGATGACGTTGGCCTGCAGGAACGGCGCCGGGTCGGCCAACGCGTTGTCGACATGAGTCTCGGCCGCGAAGTGCACCACCGCATCCGAGTCGGCGACTAACTGGGACACCAGGTCTGGCATCGGTGATGTCGCCCTGTACCAGCGTGATGTCGATCCTCGACGGGAACCAGCGATTCGCGGCTGCCCGCATAGGTCATGGCGTCCAGGACCGTCACCGCGTCGTCCGGGTGGTCGCGCACGGTGGCGTGCACGAAATTGGCGCCGATGAAACCAGCGCCACCGGTGACCAGCAGCCGCATGGAGAAACCCTAGCCCGACGGTCAGCTCGGGGGCGTCAACCCCAGCGGTCCGGCCAGCTCTTGCAGCACGCTCAAGAGCTTGCCGTCGGGTCCACCCAGCACCTGGATCGCCACGTGGTCGGCACCGGCCTCCAGATGCTCATTGAGGCGCGCCGCGATCTGCTCGGCCGTGCCGTGGGCGACGACGGCGTCAATCAGCTTGTCGCTGCCGGGTTTATGCACATCGGAATCGGTGAAGCCGAGCCGGCGCCAGTTGTTCACGTAGTTACTCAGGTCGAGGTAGAACTCGACGGTGCGCCGGCCGATTTCGCGGGCCTCGTTGGCGTTTTCGGTCAGGACGACCTTGTGCTCGGGTGCCAGGAACACCGAGTTGCCGATCAGTTCGCGAGCATGCGCGGTGTGTTCTGGCGTGGTCAGGTACGGGTGAGCGCCGGCGCTGCGCTCAGCGGACAGAGCCAGCACCTTGGGTCCCAGCGCCGCGAGCACCCGCCGACTGGTCGGCACCGATGCGCCGTCGAGCTCGTCGAGATACTCGACCAGAGCGTCGTAGGGCTTCTGGTATTCGTCGGTGTGCTCGGGATGCCCCACCCCGACGCCCAGCAAAAACCTTCCCGGGTAAGCACTTTTCGATGCGGTGGAACGATTCGGCCACCTGGGCGGCCGGCGACGACCAGATGTTGATGATCCCGGTTGCCAACTGCAACGTGGACGTCTCCGCCAGCGCCGGTTCCACCCAGCTGAGATCGGCGTCGGGGGAGCCGCCGACCCAGACGGCGCCGTAGCCCAACGCTTCGATCTGCTGCGCGACGCCGGCGCTGACCGATCGACTGGGAAGCCAGACGCCGTATCGACCCAAGTCGGGTTTGAGCGAAACGCCCTCGGTCATCTACATCCCCTCTGGTTCGTCAGGCCGGCGTCAGTCCGAGCGGACCCGCGAGTTCGGCCAAAGCAGACACCAGGTTTTCATCTTTGGTCAGGATTTGCACAGGCACGTGGTCGGCACCGGCGTCCAGGTGCTCTTTCAGCCGCGCCGCGATCGCCTCTGGCGTGCCATAGGCCACCAGCGCGTCGAGTAGGCGGTCGCTGCCCGGATACGTGGTTTCTTCCTCGGAGAACCCCAGCCGCTTCCAGTTGTTGCGGTAGTTGGCCAGGTTGAAATAGACCGGGAGCATCTTGCGGGCGACGGCGCGCGCGCTGTTCCGCATCGGTGGTCAGGACCACCTTGTGCTCCGGTGCCAGAAACGCCGACGGGCCCATCAGCTCGCGCGCCTGCGCGGTGTGCTCGGGGGTGGTCAGGTACGGGTGCGCGCCCGCGCTGCGCCGCGCCGACAGCTTCAGCACCTGCGGGCCCAGCGCCGCGACCACCCGGCGGTTGGCGGGGACGCCGTATTCGTCGAGCTGATCGAGGTATTCCACCAGCGCGTCATAGGGCTTGCGGTATTCGGCGACCGCCTCGGGATGCCCGACGCCGATGCCGAGCAGGAAACGGCCCGGGTAGGCCCGGTCGATGCGATGGAACGACTCGGCCACCGGCTGGGCCGCGTCCGACCAGATGTTGACGATGCCGGTGGCCACCTGCAGCGTCGTCGTCGCTTCGAGGATGGGTTCCACCCACGCCAGCTCGGCGGGCGGCGAACCGCCGACCCACACGGACCCATAGCCGAGGGCTTCGATGTCCTTGGCTTGGGCAGGCGTGACGCCGCGTCCGAACGATCCGAACCGGCCGAGATTGGGCTTGCTTGCAGCAGAATCGGTCATGGTTGCTCCAACCTACCGCCCGGCCGTTGCTATTCCAGGTTTGGTGCTGGAGCGCCGCTGGGTAGCATCGCCTGGATGCTTTCGCTGCTGGCTCGTCTGATCATTGCAGCGCCCAAGCGAGTGCTCGCCGCCGTTCTGTTGCTCACTGTCGTCGCGGCCGCATTCGGCGCCACCGTCACCGAACACCTTGGCGCTGCGGGGTTTCAAGACCCGAGCTCACCGTCCGCGCGTGGCATGAAGGTGCTCACCACGAAGTTCGGTCAGGGCGACATGGATCTGACGCTGGTGGTCCGTGCCCCCGGCAGCGTGCAGGACCCGGCGGCAGCGGCGGCCGGGCGCAACCTCGTCAAGGAATTACGCCGATCCGAATTCGTCAACGACGTCGAATCGCCATGGGACGGCTCGCCGCAGAGTGCCGGTCTGATCAGCAAGGACGGCACAACCGGACTGGTGATCACCGGGATCACCGGATCGGAGAACGACGCACCCAAGCACGCCAAGGCGATCGCGGACCGGTTCACCGGCAAGCACGACGGGGTGGAGGTGCTGGCCGGAGGAACGGCGACCGTCGCCTCGGAGATCAACGACCAGTCCGAGAAAGATCTGCTGACCGCGGAGGCCATCACGCTGCCGCTGTCGCTGATCGTCCTCGTCTGGGTGTTCGGCGGACTGTTCGCCGCGCTGCTGCCGCTGGTGGTCGGCGGGCTGGCCATCGTCGGGACGCTCGGCATGCTGCGGGTGATCACCCTGTTCGCCGACGTGTCGATCTTCTCGCTCGACCTGACCACCGCCATGGGCCTGGCGCTGGCGATCGACTACACGCTGCTGCTGATCAGCCGGTATCGCGAGGAATACGCCGACGTCGGAGACCGCGATCTTGCGTTGCGCCGGGCGGTGGCGACGGCGGGGCGGACGATCTTGTTCTCCGCGTGCACGGTGTTTCTCGCGGTCAGCGCGCTGGCGGTGTTCCCGATGTACTTCCTGCGCTCGATGGCCTACGCCGGTTGCGGGGTCGTGGCGCTGGCCGGCCTGTACGCCGTCGTCGTCGCCCCCGCGGTGATCAAACTGCTCGGCGACCGGATCGAGTCGCTGAACATCCGGACGCTGTTCCGGCGGACGAAGCCGGACCCGGATGTGCGGCACGGCTCGCTGTACCGGGTCGCCACGTTCGTCATGCGTCACGCGCTGCCGTGCGCCTTGGCGGTGGTGGCGCTCCTGCTTCTGCTCGGGTCGCCCTTCGCCCGTGCACGCTTCGGTCTGCCGGACGACCGGGTGCTCCCGACGACCGCGCAGTCCCGACAGGTCGGCGACATCGTGCGTCACCAATTTCCTGCCGACCCGGCGATGGCCACCTCGATCGTGATCCCCGACGCGCGCGAGCCTCGACGGACGCGGATGTCGCCGACTATGCCACCGCGCTGTCGAACGTGCCCGGCGTGGAAGCCGTTGCCGCGCCGAGCGGTTCATACGTCCAGGGTGAAGTGGTCGGGCCGCCGATGTCGGCGACCGCGGTCAAAGACGGCAGTGTGTGGTTGTCGGTGACGGTCCCGGGCTCGTCGCTGGATTCGCGTTACCGGACGGCGATCGACCAACTTCGGGCGGTCCCGGTGCCGCACCATGTCGAGGCGTTGTTCACCGGAGCCGACCAGCTGAACCGGGACTCGGTCGACGAGATCGTCCGGCGGCTCCCGGTGGTGCTATTGCTGGTTGCGACAACGACTTTCGTGCTGATCTTCCTGCTGACCGGCAGCCTGGTGCTGCCCCTGGAAGCCTTGGTGCTCAACACGTTGTCGCTGTCGGCGACGCTCGGCGCGTTGGTGTGGGTGTTCCAGGAAGGCCATCTCGGCGGGCTGGGCACCACGGCGACGGGCACCCTGGTCGCCGATGTGCTGGTGTTCCTGTTCGCGACCGCGTTCGGTTTGTCGATGGACTACGAGGTGTTCCTGCTGTCGCGAATCCGGGAGCACTGGCTCAAATCGCCGCAGGGCCATGAGGACAACGCCGAAGCGGTGACGATGGGCATCGCCACCGCGGGCCGGGTGATCACCGCCGCCGCGCTGTTGATGGTGATCGTCTTCGCGGCGCTCAGCACCGGCGAGGTGTCCTTCATGCGGATGATCGGCGTGGGCCTGGCGCTCGCCGTGATCGTCGACGCCACGCTGGTGCGGATGGTGCTGGTGCCCGCGTTCATGAAGCTGGTCGGCCGGTGGAACTGGTGGGCGCCGAAGCCGCTCGTCAAACTCCATGCGGCCGTGGGAGTCAGCGAAAGCTAGCTGCTGGTCAGGTCGATCTGACCGTGCCAACTCGTGGTCGATCAGGAAGGTCCCCGCCTCGCGCAGGTTGGGCGGGTGGAACGAGTACGCGCTGAGACACCCGACCAGGTAGGCGACTTCGGGATCAGTGGCGAAGGCGACGCCACCGATCCGCGACACCAATCGGGCCGCGCTGGTCTGCAGTTGGTCGCGCAGACCGAGCCGGATCCACAGCAGGTCGGCGAACAGGGCGTCGCTGCGGTCACCGCCGTCGTAGCGGGCCGCGATCATCCGCAGCGCCCGCCACACGCCCTCGATCGGGGAGAACAGTTCGACGAAATCGGATTCGGTGAAGTTGGGCCGGTCCGCGAGTTTGAGCGCGAGCCGCGTCGCAGCACCGATGTAGCCCGCGGTGATGATCAGGCCGAACAGCACGTAGCCGGACTTCTCGTTGCGGCCGTCTGGATCCTCGACGTCGCTGACCATCGACAAATCGCTTGGCACGAAGACGTTTTCGAAGTTCACCGCGTGAGTCTGGGCAGCGCCCAGCGCCGGGCTGGTCCACAGCGGTGAGACGGACAGACCCGGGCTGCCATTCCAGATCAGCGTGATCGCCCGCTGGCCGGTGTCGCTCAGAACCACGCTGGCCATCACGCAGTCCATGCTGTTCGGCCAGGCTGCACGGCTTCTTGCTTCCGGTGACCGTGTAGCCGCCGTCGGCCGGCTCGGCCTTCATGGTGGGGCGAAAGACGCTGCCTTCGATCGTGCCCTCGGAAAAGCCCGACGCGAAAACCGTGTTGTTCTCGATCAGCGACTTGACCAGACCCACCGTCGTCTCGTCGGCGGACTCGGCGAAGTCGACAAGACCGGCCACCGACAGGTAGTGCATGGTGGTCGCGGCGGCCAGCGATGGGCTGAGGTAGCCGACACCGCGTTGCAGCTCAACGGTTTCCACGCACGTCGCGCCGAGTCCGCTGAGCTGCTTTCGGCGCGGTCAGGCGCGGGCCGTCGTGTTCCTTCCACAGGTCGATGACGCCGCTGTCCGGGTCTTCGACGGCCAGCAGCCCCAGTTTCTCCAGCTGGTCGGCCAGGTCGGGCAGGTGCCGGCGTACTGCGGCGACGTGCGACAGTCGAGCTTCGAGTTCGTCGCGGTCCATCTGGTGTGTCCTTGATCGGTCGGGAGGTTGTCGCGGGCGGCCAAGTATTTGCGCAGTGCCGCAGCCGAATTCATCGACGGCCGCCACTGCGTGGTGGATTGCAGCAACCCGGAGTCCAGCAGCGGGTCGCCGAGCGTCACCCAGTGCCCGGAGAAGGGGGACAGGCGCAGCCGGAACAGCAGGTCCGCACCCGGCTTCAACAGGCTCAGCGGCCCCGGGATCAGTCTGGCCCCGGTGATCGAGCAGATCTCCGGCACGCTGGTGTGGTCGGCCGGGGCGACGTTGTAGAGGCCGCTCAGCCCATGCGTGAGGATGGTGGCGTAGGCGTCCACCAAGTCGGCGTCCCAGAGGAATTGGTAGAACGATCGCGAAGGTTTCGGGTAGACAACCGATTTCGACAACATCGTGCGCAGGCCCGAGTTGTCGAAGTGCTCGCCGACGACGTAGCAGGGCCGCACGACGGCCAACGTCGTTTTGCCGTCGTTGGCATTCACCCAGTACCAGTTGGCCAGGTGCTCCAGCAACGCCTTGTGCTGGAAGTAGTAGTGGCCGGTGTCCTGGTCGCCGGCGGGATAACTGGTCTCGGTGTGCGCCTCGCCGGTGCCGCACGCCGCCACGCCGAGCGCGTTCGCACTCGAGGTGAGGACGAGTTGCCCGATGCCGGCCTCGCGGGCTTGCTCGAGCAGGGTCCGGGTCGCCGCGACGTTGACCTGATAGGCGCGGCGCTTGTCGCGCGGCTCCTCGACGCAGTAAGCCAGATGGATCAACGCGTCGTAACCGCGCACCGACTCGAGGTCGAAAGGGCCACTCAAGTCAAGGAATGTCTCGCGCACCTTGTCGTGCCGCAGCGCCGGTTTGCCGACGGCCCAGCGCGGTGACCTCGGCGATGTCGTCGTTTGCGCATGCCCAGCGGAGCACGGCACGGCCGAAGTCGCCGGTCGCGCCGGTGAGAGCGAGACGAAACCCGTCCCTCATGCAGCCGCCAGCGCCCACGAGAGTTCGGCCGAGAGCGTCTTTGCGCACCAACGGATTTCGTCTTCGCTGAGCTCCGAGGTCATGCAAACCCGCAGCACCGGCTTGCCCACCGGTACTGCCGGAAAGACCGCCGGGGTGACGAAGACGCCGGCGTCGCTGAGGTTGTTCCAGCTCAACACCGTCCGCATCTCGTCGAACAGCCGGATGGGAATGATCGGAGACCAGTCGGGGCTGCGCTCGTCCGGGCGGTTCAGCTCGACGTCGAGCGGCCGGAGGCACTCGCGCATCAGACGGGCGTTGTGCTCCAATCGTTTTCGGCGTCGTGCTCCCTCGTCGCTGCGGATCACATCGATCGCGGCGGCCGCGGCAGCCATCGCTCCCGGAGTTCCGGACGTGCTGAACCACAGCGAGCGGGCGCTGAACCGGATCTCGTCGACGATGTCCTGCGAGCCGGCGACGAAGCCGCCCAGCCCGCCGATGGCCTTGGACAGCGATCCCATCAGCACGTCGATGTCCTGAGCGACCCCGGTGAGCTCGGACAGCCCTGCGCCGGTTGGCCCGAACACCCCGATGCCGTGGGCTTCGTCGACCATCAGCAGCGCGCCGGCGTTCTTGCACACGTTGATGATCTGTTCGAGCGGGGCGGTCGACCCCTCCATCGAATACAGCGAGTCGACCAGGACCAGGGTGCGCCGATATGTCGTTCCCGCATGGCGTTGCAGCGCGGCGGCCAACGACGAGACGTCGTTGTGGTCGAATCTCTCCTCGACAGCCCGGCTCAGCCGCACTCCGTCGCGGATCGACGCGTGCGCGTAGGAGTCCACCACGGCGAGGCAGTCCGGCCCGATCAGACCCTGGATGGTGCCGACGTTGGTCTGGTAGCCGGTGGTGAAGACCACCGCGTCGTCGTGGCCGAGCCAGTTCGCGATCTTCTTCTCCAGCGCGACGTGCAAGCTGTAGGTGCCGTTGAGCAGCCGGCTACCGGTCGTGCCGGTCCCGAACTCTTCGGTCGCCTTGATCGACTGCCGCGATCACGTCCGGATGGGTCGACAGGCCGATGTAGGAGTTCGAGCCCAGCAGCACGCACTGATGTCCCCGGACACCGACGCGCGGCGGATCGACCGAACTGATCTCCTGAAAGAAGGGCATCTGCCCGATCGACGTGAAGTGTCGCGCCATCGCGACCCGCTCGGTGACATCCGTCGAGATGTCACCGGTTACGGAAAATGTTTCCTGGTCACTCGACATCTAATACAGCACCCCCGTGTAGTTGCCCCTAGCGGTCACGGAGGACTCTGAGATTTGCGTGCGGGTAGCAGACCGGAAAGACCCTGTCAGAGCCATCGGTGTCATAGCACTACCCCCGTCACGCCACCCCGAATAGGGCGTCCCCGCGCGTCGCTTTGTCCGGCGTACCCGATTTGACCACCGGTCACACCACTAGGTATTCGACACCGATCCCACAGCGGATGGGTGTCTTTTTACGGCGAGCGCAATTTCCGGCGGCGTCGCCGTCTTCGGGCAGTGCCACGTCGACGACCGGCGGCATCTCCAGCGGCAGCAGCACGATGAAGCGCGTGTCGCCGGGCACTGATTCGACCCGCAGGTCGCCGTGGTGTTTGTTGACGACGATCTTCCACGCGAGATCCAGACCCAGTCCGGTGCCTTCGCCGACGGGTTTGGTGGTGAAGAACGGTTCGAAGATGCGCTCGAGCACGTCCTCGGGGATACCCGGCCCGGTGTCGCAGATTTCGACGCGCAGCATCTTGTTGGCCTCGCGGCAGGTGCGGATCGTCAACGTGCCGCCCGCGCTCCCCATCGCGGCGATCGCATTGTCGATGATGTTCGTCCACACCTGGTTGAGATCGCCTGGATAGCAAGGGATTTGGGGCAGTGAGCGATCGAACTCCTTGGCCACCTTGATATGGCAGGTGCTGTCCTTGCCCAGCCGGTCGGCGAACATGGTCACCGTGCTCTTCAGCAGATCGTGCACGTCGGCCACCTGGAACGGTGCCCGATCCATCTGCGAGTACTGCTTGGCGTCTGCGACCAGTGCTGAAATTCGTTGGCTCGCTTCCACAAGCTGATTCATCAGCAGCTCGCTCTCGATGGTGTAGCTGATCCATCGGATCGCCTGTCCCAGCGATGTCGCCTCTTCCAGTTCGTCGGCGGTTGCGGCGATGCGCTCCAGCCAATCGGTGTCGACGCCACCCTCGACGAATGTCGCTGCGATTTCCCAACCGCCGTCGATGCCGTGGTCGTCCAGCCAATCGCCGACGGCGTCTTCGCGGTCCGATGTCTCGATCGCGCTCAGATGCTGGGAAGCCGACTTGGCGACCTGCTCGGCGACGGCATCTTGCAGTCGCACCAAGGCATTCAGGCTCTTGGGGCTGATTGTGCCGTCGGCCAGCATCGCCAGCTTGGAGCGCATGTTGGAGATCCGGCCGCGCAACTCCTGGGCGGCCCGCGCGATGGCCGCCGCCGGGTTGTTCAGCTGATGGGTCAGGCCGGCCGACAACTGGCCCAGCGCCAGCAGCTTCTCCCGATTGTCGATCAGGCGACGGGTCCGCTCGGTGCCGACCGCGATGCCGTCGAGCAGGTGAACCGCCATCGGGAAGTGGTCTTTCATGAACGCGGCGAATGCCGGGGCTTCCATGACGAAGAACCGCGACGGCTTCGTCACGTTCACCGACGTTGTGTAGAGCTGCTGCTTCTCGCCGGTAAATGCTTGCCACGCACCGCAATACACGCCGCGATGTGATGTCCGGTTGGTTTCGATGTCCGAGCCGCCGGAGAGCTTGGACATCGCCAGCTCGCCTTCGATGAGCACGTAGAAGCACGTCGCGGGTTCACCCTCGACGCAGAGCGGTCCGGGCTCGTAATGCTCGATCTCCCCGTCGGCGCACAACGTCGCCAGCTGCGCCTCGTTGAGATGCTCGAACAGGAACAGGGTACGCAATTCGTCTGCGTCGCAGCTCTTTTCGATGGTCATGACGCTATGCCTCCGCCAGGTAACGGTGGACCAGCATCACGGCCATCGAGCCCTCGCCGACCGCGGCGGCGACGCGTTTGGCGGATTCGGAGCGCACGTCGCCGGCCACGAACACACCCGGCACGCTGGTTTCCAGGTGGTGTGGCGGACGATCGAGCGTCCAGCCGCAGACGTTGCGCAGGTCCGGGCCGGTGAGGATGAAACCGTGGTCGTCGCGGGCGAGCACATCCTTGAGCCAGTCGGTGCGCGGCGCGGCGCCGATGAAGATGAACATCCGGGCGCAGCTGACGTCCTCGGTCTGACCGGTGCTGTTGTCGATCAGGGTCAGTCGTTCGAGGTGATCGCTGCCGATGGCGCAATGCACTTCGGTGCAGGTGCGGACGGTGATGTTGGGTCGCTGCTCGATCTGCTGGATCAGGTAGTGCGACATCGACGCCTCCAGCGACGGCCCGCGCACCGCGATCGTCACAGATTTCGCCTCGCGGGACAGATACATCGCAGCCTGGCCCGCCGAGTTCGCCCCGCCGACCACGTAGACCTCTTCGCCCTCGCACTCCGCGGCGATGGACACCGCGGCGCCGTAGTGGACGCCCTTGCCTTTCAAGTCGTTGCAGCCGTCCGCCAACAGCTCGTTGTAAGCGACGCCGGTGGCGACGATGATCGCGTGCGCGTCGATGAAGCCGCCGTCGGCGAAGCGAATCGTGCGTTTTGGTCCGTTGATCTCCAGCGCAGTCGCCGTGCGGGCGGTGATGAGTTCGGCGCCGAACTTCTCCGCCTGTCTGCGCGCCCGAGTGGCCAACTGGTCGCCGGACACGCCGTCGGGAAAGCCCAGGTAGTTCTCGATCTTCGAGCTCTGACCGGCCTGGCCACCCGTCGCGGTGGTTTCGATGAGCACCGTGCGAAGGCCTTCGGAGGCGCCGTATACGGCGGCGGCCAGACCCGCGGGCCCACCGCCCACCACGATCAGGTCGTAGAAGTCGTGCGACGGCGTCGTTGTCAGGCCCAATGTGTCGGCCAGTTCGGCGTCGCTGGGCTCGACGAGCGGGTCGCCGTGTTCGGTGACGACGACCGGAAGCCGTTTGCCGTCCTCGCCGGCCGCCTGCAGCAGTTGCTCGCCGATGGGCTCGTCGGAC
>CAVWLG010000014.1:0-23178 GCA_963755805.1 uncultured Actinomycetota bacterium | reverse complement strand
CTCCGCGCAGCGCCGGCCAGCCAACGCGAGCCTGAAAACACAGCGACACACGCGTCGTGGCAGAGCCACCACGCCGCTTAGATCTACGGAGCTTGAACTGCGCGGTTCCGCCGGTCTCTCCTACCGACGGAACCGCGCAGAGTCTTTGTGGGATCAGCGTCCCGTCCGGGCCCACACGCCGGCCGCTCGGCGATCCGCAGCTGCAACGTCATCAGCGCCGTCCCGTACCGCTTTTCCAAGCTCGACCAAGATCTCATTGAGCGCAGTAGCGGCCTGATGCCACTTGACCTGCTCGACCCGGTAGGCGGTCGCAGCTTCGCGGGTCCACAGTTCTTGCAGTGGCGCGACCTGCGCCCTCAATTCCTGCAGCGCGGCGTTGAAACGCGCCGACGCGGTGTGAATCTCTTGGCGAACAGAAGCTTCGATCTCGTCGAAGTTGTATGACAGTCGCGGGTCCATTGGCGCTCGGCCTCACAGATTTCCGGCGGCAACGCCGATATGTGCCGCATGGTTGTCGGCGGCATCCCGTAGCGCGACCTCGTTATGGCGAATGGTTTCCGCGATGCTGTGAAGCGCTTGGTGCAGCCTCATCGACTCCGCGTTCCAGCGATGTACTACGTCCTTGAATCGGGACGCCGCCGTGCCACCCCATACGGACTGCGGCACACCGCCCATGCGGCCGATGAACGCTTGCAGCGCCGCGCGAATCTCCTCATTCCGGGTATCGATGGCCGCAGCCACCGACCGCATGAGATCGAAATCGGTACTGAGTGCGTTGCCACCCGTCGGTGCGCTCACTGGTTCCTCTTTCCGCCGATGACCGCGGCCCCACCCGCGTTGACAACAAGTAAGACTCGAGCCTGCGCGATCTGGTTCCCACCGCATTCAGTCCAAGACCCGCGCTGATCGGACTGCCAAGTCACACTCCTGACGCACGGCGTCGCCACGACCGCTGCGGCTTTGGCAGCCGATGCTGATCCGGACCGCTTTGTCGACCCAGACCGCCCAGCGGATGTCGTGGCCGGCCCGAACCTCTCGATAGGTCACTGCGGGACTTCCTGCGCTTCGGTCCGACGGGTTGAAGTCGACGAATACGCCGGCCGGCGCCGCGTCTATCGCACTTTTGAGGAACTCCGCCGTCGCATCCAAACTCGACGAGGCGACCCGCGACTGGGTCACATGCAGTGCCACCTCAGGATCTGTCGGCGACGTGATCTGCAACCGGGCGGAACCCGGGCCGGCGACGACACGTCGCATCGGCCATTGAGCAGGAACCTCCAGTGCAACGTGCCCTTCCACAGCGAACGTCGTCGGTAGGCTGCTCAGGCGCGCGCGGTTCGCTATGACGTTGCAAGGCAACAACACTGACGATGACGCCGATGACAAGCACCAGCATTGTCAGCGCCCGTCGACGGTCGATCCCCTCCCGTAGATGCTTGGGGATCGGTATCAAGGCGTCGCTGATCTGTGGACTTGAGCTCCCCAGCGAGCCTTCTCATTCGAATGTCATCTACGAGCATGACGTTCATTCCGCAAGATCCCCGCAGTCTTTCGGCGATGGACGCCGCCAGAGTCCCGGCGCCGTGCACCGTTGCCGGTGCGTCGATGACCACAGTCTCCGTGGTTTCCGAGGCCATCGTGAGGACCGAACGTGCGACCGCCCCGGCGACCTCGATCTGGTCTCGACGACGGGCCTCGGCCGCCATTGCGGCGCCCGTGAGAACGACGAAACGGTCAGCGATTTCCACGACTAGGGTGTCACGCTCAGACTTCGATGGAGAAGCTTGAGCAAGCAGCCACGATCGTGGCCGAATCTCGCCAGCGCCAACCAAAGTCCGCGCGGCGGCGCTCACTACGCCGACGCGTGCTGGTGACCACCAGGACGGGTGGACGACGGTCACACGCTCGGAAGTACCGCAGTCGATCGAGCCCAAGACGTCTTCCCATAGCGCCGCAACAGCGACGGGTTGAAGGTCGACCAACGCGACGCGGTCGTCGATGCTCTCGAACGCGGTCCGTTCTACCTCTGCATCGGCGGCTGTGGCTCCGCCGCAACATAATCGACGCACCGCATTTGGTCCGACCTCTATGACATGCGACCTCACGGTGCCGGTATCCAACCGACCTGGATCAGCTTCGGGATCGCCGCGACGAGTGATCAGCACACCACGCCCGGGTGGCAACTGCGACGGGCGCACCGTGCCGATGTGAATCCCTCCTCTGGGCTCGCGCTCATCAGCAACGTCATGCAACCGGCATCGCGCAGGCCGGCGAGCAGTGGCTCGAACATGGCTCGGGCGGCACCGCTGGTGCTGCGCGCAACCACAAGATGCAATCCGAGATCTCGGCTGTACGGAAGCAACATCCAACAGTGGCGCCAGCGGATTACCACCAGTGGCGGCAAGCAAGTCGTAGTCGTCGACCACGACGTAGATTTCCGGCCCCGACCACCACGACCTGCGACGCATTTGTATCGACGTGGCATTCGGAGGCGGCATCCGCAGACACAGCATCTCGGCCAGTCGCGACACCAATTCGCCGACCGCGTTGCCGGACGCCGCATAGCCGCCAAGCTGCCCGGTTTCAGGCTCGACGATTCCGAGCAGCGAGCGCCGCGGGTCGACGATGAACAGCTGCACAGCAGTCGTCGTTCTCAGCAGCTCACGGCATAAGACCCGCAATGTCGCAGTCTTACCGCACTCACTTTCGCCGAGGACCAGGAGATGTAGCTGATGCGTGAAATCGATTGCCAACGGCTCGAGTTCGCTCTCCTCAATGCCAATGATGACCCCGGTTTCGATCGCGTCAACCTGCTCAATCACTCGGTCGTACTCGATCTGCCTGGGCAGCAACGCAATCGGAGGTGCGGTCCATCGACCGTGGCGCCACCGCAACATCTCCCCCACCTGTGAACCGGCATCTGCGAGACCCGCATTGGAATCGTGGCCGTCAAGCCTCGGTAGTGCGACGACCATGTGCAGCCCCTCGTGGGTCAGTCCCCGACCGGGTTCGCCTTCTGGAACCTGTTGAGCACGGCCACGATTCAACTCGGAATCTGCCGGGTCCCCGAGCCGCAACTCGATCCTCGTCCCGATCTGATCTCTCAACGCCGGCCGGACCTCGGCCCAGCGGGAGGCCGATACCGCGACATGCACGCCGTAGGAGAGCCCCTCGGCGGCGAGCGCCGTGACCGAGGCTTCCGCGGTGTCGAGTTCACGTTGCAGGCCCAGCCACCCGTCGATAATCAGAAAGATATCGCCGAACCGGTCGCACAATGGGTCCCGCTTCGTCCTGAGCTGTCGGTAGTGCTCGATCGATTCGATGCCGTGCTCTTGGAAAAGAGTTTCTCGCGAACGGATGACAGCGGCGAGCCGGGCGAGCGTGCGGCGGACGCGCTCTGGATCTGCTCGCCCAGCGACCGAGCCGACGTGCGGCCAGTCTCGCAGCGAGGCCAAGGCGCCGCCGCCGAAATCGAGGCAATAAAACTGCACCATGCGCGGATCGTGACTTACCGCCAGCGCAGTGATCAGTGTGCGCAGAGCCGTCGACTTGCCCGACCGAGGTGCGCCGACAAGAGCGACATTGCCTGCAGCCCGGACAAGTCGACGATCAGGGGCGTGCGTCGCTGTTCGAATGGCCGATCGACGACGCCGATCGGTGCTGTCAACGCCGGTACGGGTCCGGCATCCCCCAGAACCGTGTTCAGTGCCGGCGCCGAGCCCAGAGGTGGCAGCCATACCTCGTGTGCTCGTGGGCCGTGGCCGGATAGCTGTCCGATGATCGTTTGCAACACTGTGGGGCGGGCACCCGGATCCGTCTCGCCGCTGCGGCCACGCACGACAGGTCCGGTGGATTCACTGGTGAACAGCCGAACAACGGCTGGCCTCGTATCGCGTTGCGGCAGCGAAAGATTGTCCGCCGCGGAGCGCTGCGCAGGATGGCCAGAGACAAAAGCGGTCTGGAACCGCACCGGCGCATCCGTGCCCACCCGCAGGTATGCAGCGCCCGGCGTGCCGGGTAGCTCATAGGCCTCTGATGTGCCGAGCACTACCCGCGACTCGTTGACCGACAATGTTTTCAAGCAGACCCGATATGACAGGTGCGATTCCAGACCCCGCAGTCTGCCTTCGTCAAGACGTTGACTAGCCAGTAGCAGATGCACACCCAGAGATCGTCCGAGCCGGCCGATCGCGACAAAGACATCGGCGAACTCCGGCTGTTGACTGAGTAATTCGGAGAACTCGTCGACGATGATGAACAATGTCGGCAGCGCTCCGAGTCGCGTGTCCATCCGTCGCCGGCGTTGGTAAGCCGCGATCCCGTCGAGGTTGCCCGCCGCGCGGAGCACCTCTTGGCGGCGGTTCATCTCGCCCATCAATGCGTCACGCATTCGAGCGACCAGCGCTGCCTTGTCGGACAGGTTCGTGATGACAGCTGCTACGTGCGGCGCGGGCTCCAGCCCGGAGAACGTCGCACCACCCTTGAAGTCGACCAGCACCAGGTTGAGTTCTTCGGACGAGTGGCGGACGATCATCCCCAAGACGACCGTTCGAAGGAATTCCGACTTCCCCGACCCCGTTGCCCCGATGCAAAGTCCGTGCGGTCCCATGCCGCCAGCGGCGGCCTCGTTGATGTCCAGCTCTACCGGCATCCCAGTGACCGACGTGCCAACGGGAACACGAAGACTCCTGACGTCCCGTTGAGCAGCAGGCGAATACGCAGTGACGTCATCGATGCCGACGAGGTCCTGCCACCTCATCTTGTTGGGCGCTGCGTCCATGCGACCTGCTCGGTAACCTGCCAATCTTTGCGCGCATAACAGCGCAGCGACATAACTCAGCTGATCAGGAAGTGCGGCAACGTCTTCACCTGACGCCCTGACGACCACCGGTTCGTCGTCGCGGCATTCGACCGTCATTACCGTAACGCCGTCTGCAGCCCAGTCGGGCTCCTCGCGTTCACCGTCGACGACGATGACGAGGTGCGGAGCGGTCGGGCCGTACGACCAATCCATCACATCTGCGATCGCTTCACGCGTGGCTGCGAGCGATGCGTACACCATCCGGGAAGGCCCAATGTCGTCGACAGCATCGGGATGTCGGTTGTGCGGCAACCACTTCAACCACTCCCAATTCGGTCGGTTGCGGTCAGTCACAGCGGCAGCAATCAAGACCGTTGCTGGACTGTGCATCACCGCCAATTGGCAAATCATGGCGCGCAGAAGTGCACGCCCCTGCCCTGGGTCGCCGACGACGCTCACGGCCGCCGAATCGCGCAGCGCGATCACGATCGGCACGTTCGACACTCTCGAGTGTGTATTCAGAAAGCGTTGCAGCGCGGCCACGTCCACCGGATCCATGCGGTTTACTGAGTCCGTTGTGGGCACAACCAATCGCGCACAAAGAGGCAGGGATCCTGTGCCGATCCGCACCTGGCAGAAATCCGCGTCCGCCGCTCGCCGCTCCCACATCCGGCGCCCGCCCACGAGGGTCCACAGCGTGTCAGGTTCGGGATGACGCCACGCGATTGAATAATGCTGTGCTGCAGCGGCCTTGAGAGCGGCGGCACGCACCCTCGACAGGTGGTCGAGAAAATCCGCACGCCGGACGTTGATCTCGCTCCGGTGCCGATCCGTACCCGAAAGCACTGTCGCCACCGCGGACATGAGCATCATGACCGGCAACATCATGAACACCGGATTACGCGCCACCGCTGACCGCGCGTAGTAGGCCGCCGCCATCGCCCCTACCGTCGCGACGGCGGTAATGATCGGCAGCAGGCGAATCAGTTGATTCGGCTGCGGGTGGCCCACCTCCTGCGGCGCAGCGAGGACGATGTCGTGGGTCTCGCACACCGGCGGCGGCAATCGTTCGGGTACCGCGTATTCCACGGTTGCCTCGCTATCGAACGGCATCAAGCCCTCCATGCCTTGGGCACGATAGGCACGGTTGATACCAGCGGCAAGTCGGCTGTGGATCAACGCATACGAAGTATCCGCGCACTGGCTAGCGTCCGTGTCGGCGAATGGAGGTTGGCGTGCGACAAGCAGTGGCGGCGGCCGCAGGAATGCGGCGGCTAACGATTCACACCGAATCCGCCCGCATCGATGTAGTGGTGTCGGCCACGGTTGCCGTCGGACTTCTGACCCCGGCGATCGTCGATGCGCTCACGGGATGTAGCGACTTCGACCCTGGCCAGATCACTGTGAGGTATCGACTGTCCACCCTGGGCGGGACGGAGTTGGAGGCATCGAAGACGTTGAAAGAATTGGGGATTCGGGATGGAACGACATTGACCCTGACCCATTCGTCGATAGAGTTCTTGGCTCCGATCTCTGACGACGCAGCGGAGGCGGTATCGACTGCGGTCGCCGCCATTGAGCGGCGATGGAACCGGCGGGCGGCTCAGCTTGTCGGCTCACTCGTCGCGAGTTGCTGGGCTGGCGTCAGCGCAACGGTGCTGCTTCGAACCGCATTCGACGCCAACGGGGCACAGCGCACGGGCTGTGTCGGCATTGCCGCAGCCATCAGCTTTCTCGCCCTCTTGGCAGCGGTGTTCGCCTCTCGCGTGGTCAGCGAGCGCAGGGCGAGTCTGACGCTGGGCCTGATTGCCACCGGATTCGCCGCACTTGCCGGACTGCTTGCCGTTCCCGGCGGCCCGGGTGCCCCGAACGCGATTTTCGCGGCGGCTGCGGCGGCCACCTCCGCGGCGATAGTCCGTGTGATCGTTTGCCGCGCAGTACTGTTCGCAGTTCTGGCGTGCTTTGCAATGACGTGCATGGCGGCCGTCGTCATCTGCGTGGTCACCGCAGAGCCGCTCCCGGTCATCGGTGCGGGGCTTGCGGCAATATCGTTGGCGATGATCGAAGCATCGCCCCCGATGTCGGCCATGCTCACGCGGTTATCACCTGACACGCCCAGCTCCAGCACAGATCAATTGCACGCGGCGGCAATTCGTGCACACGGATGGCTCACCATTTTGGTGGCGGCGTTCTCGGCCTCGGCTGCGTTGGGAGCTGTCAGTGCCCTGCTTCGGATCTCCCTGCCCGGCATCGTGTTCGCCGCCGTGGTCGGCGGCGTCCTGATGCTGCGGGCGCGCACCTATCAAGACATAGCTCGAGCCATCCCGCCCGTCATCTGCGGAGCGGTCACACTCAGTGCTGCGCTCATCGCTTGCGCAGTCCGGTATCCACATCACTCGCTGCACATCGCGGTGCTGGCGACGGCGCTTGATTTCCTCGCGCTGTACGTAGCCTTCGTTGGCGTTATGGCCACGAGGCCGACGTTCGGGCGCCGAAGCCTCGAACTGATGGAATATCTCGCTTTCGCGACCGTCGTACCGCTGACATTTTGGCTCTGCGGTCTATTCGACGCGGTTCGTAACGTGAATCTGTCGTGAGGTCAGCGCGATTGGCCGTGTGGCGATGCGTGACGGCGGCAGCGGTAGCGGTGTTGCCACCATGCCTCGCATCGCCGGCGCGGGCTGTGTCGCCGCCACCGATTGACGACAGCCGCCTCCCGCAGTCGGCGCCGGCGAGGCCGTCCACAACCAACTGTGCAGCGTGAAATCTGCGCGATACCGTCCCTCGAACGAGACGCCCGATGCCACCCAACTGTCCGGGCTTGATTTGCAACAGGTTTGGAAACTCACCCGCGGTTCGGGTCAACGCGTCGCCGTCATCGACACCGGCGTTGCACCGCACCCACGACTGCCACAATTGAGGCCTGGCGGCGACTATGTGTCCATCGGCGATGGCACGCAGGACTGCGACGGGCACGGCACCGCGGTGGCGGGGATCATCGCCGCCACAGCGGATTATCACCACGCCGACGGCTTCAGCGGCGTCGCCCCGGAGGCAAGTCTGATCAGCATTCGGCAGTCCAGCATCAGGTTCGGCGCCGCCGCTGATTCGGCGGCTTCGGGATTCGGAGACGTCGACACGATGGCACGGGCGGTGCGAACCGCCGCTGATCTGGGCGCCTCAGTGATCAACATATCTGCGGTCGCCTGCACTCCCGCCGGCGCCACGCTCGACGACGGCGCACTCGGCGCGGCGCTGTCCTATGCGGTCGACATCAAGAACGTGGTTGTGGTGGCCGCCGCGGGAAATACCGGGGCCGGGCAGTGCCCTCCGCAGCAGGCCGATGCGACCTGGGAGTCGGCGACGGTTGTCGTGAGCCCGGCATGGTACGACGACTACGTGCTGACCGTCGGGTCGGTGAACGCGCGCGGCGAGCCATCGTCGTTCAGCCTCGCCGGACCGTGGGTCGATGTCGCCGCGCCTGGCGAAGGGGTGATATCGCTGAGCTCGTCAGGAGATGGGTTGGCCAATGCGCTTGTGGCGAAGCAAGGTTCGACTCCCCTGTCCGGTACGAGCTACGCCGCGCCCGTGGTCAGTGGGCTGGCGGCTCTGGTCCGATCCCGGTTCCCGACATGGACGGCTCGTCAGGTGATGCAACGCATCAAGGCCACCGCGCATCATCCGGCCGGCGGATCGGATCCGCGCGTCGGCGCCGGAGTGGTGGATTTCCTCGCCGCGGTCAGCACCGACAGCCCGACGGTCCAAGCGCCATCGGCGACTCGGAGTCGGCGCCCGTCGCCGAGCCCGTGCTTCCCCCGGCGCCGGATCACCGCGCACGCGACACGGCTTTCACGGGCGCCGCGCGTCTGCGGTGGCTTGCTGGCGGTGACGCTGTGCGTTCGCGCAATACGGACACGATTACCGCGAACGGCCCCCCGTCAGCCGGAACATCCTGAGCGACTGAGGCATTGGTCCGACTCAACTCAGGTCCGGCAGGCAGTGCGGCCAACACCGACCACGGCGCGGCGACCATCGCGCCCGGCAGGCCGAGGTCGTGGGCCGCATCGTCGTCATGAACGGCGAACCGGACGCCGGTGTCCGAGATCAGGTAGCGGGTGCCCGCGCGAGCGTTGGCGCCCGACAGGCTGGTGGCGCGTACATAAGCTATGCGTCCCGGCGGTAGATAGACCGCGTCGACGGCAGGCCCCTCACCGTCAGCCTGCACCAACCGAACAGGCGCCTTCCCGGCCGAAATAGGCAGGCCGCCAACAGAGAACAAGACCGAGATTCCTCCCGACGCCGGATGTAGCCAACTGACACAGACCGTCGCGCCGTCGACAACCGACGGCGCCTGCACCCGCTCGGGATAGTCGGACACCGGCAGACGCGTCACCGACTTCGTGGTTCCGGATGACGTCGGGTGCAATCGGCAAGGCGGTGCGAGTGCCTTGCGAGTCGGCGAACCGCACGAGATCTGCAGCGACCTGCCCCACGCGCTGAATCCCCTCCCTCAACACGACGTAGTACTCATCGCCGCCCGTGCGAGCCACCCGCAGCACGCTGCCGACCGGAAATCCTGGGAGTGAGTCTGGCCCGCGTCTGCCGACGTCGGGAATCCGTGGCGCGGTGATGGGCGGCGACTCGGGGATGAGGTTGAGCAGTACCGGCGACACCGGCAGTGGCGTTTGGCCGTCGAGTCCCAGGGCGCGTGCAACCGCAGCTTCAGCTGGTATTCACCGCAGCCCGGCGACCGTCGAACAACACGTAGGTCGATCCACCGGAGGAGGGCGTGACGAGCAGAGTCTGATCGCGCCTGAGAACATCGGATTGCGGTTCCCCACCGACGATCACCGTTGTACCGTCGCGGCTGTCGCAGACGGTCCACCGCGATTCGTCTTCGCCGAGCGGCCTTCCGAGAAACTGCGGAGCTCCGGGGATCCCAAGCAGCGGACCCATTTTGTTGCGACGCAATGCCGACGCGGCCACCGCCTGCGGGTCTGCGTTTGTCTTCACGATCAACCTGGCCGACGCCAGATTCAATACCGGATGCAGCGTTTCACCCAACCGGACGTAGAGCGCCCCCGACTGACTCTCCATCACGATCGGCGCCGTCTCCGCGCCGGGCTGCGGACGCACCAGGGCCAGCACCAGGCATCCGGCCAGCGACGACGATCGCGATCACCAGGCCCGCCGTCAGCGACTGAGCAGGCGCGCGCATCGAGTCGTTGACCGTGCGAAGGTCCCTGCCCAGAAGTGCACACTCGATACGCCGCCGCAGGAATCGATGCCCGCTGGTCTGCAGCCTGGTGGTCGGTTGCCATGCCATCCCGCTTCACGGTAAGCACCGCTCGCACGCCATGCGCTCCGCGATCCACAGCCAACCCCTAAGACCGTAGATATGACCCCGAGCCCAAAAATCCGTAGGATCACCTGGTGAGCATTAGCCGCAAGCGCCTTACCGTTTCCCGTCGTGCCTGGTCACGCTGTTTCAGCCTGACTGCCGCCGCATTGCTGGGCGCGGGCGTGCTGCTCGTCGCGCCCGGTTCGGCCCCCTCGGCCAAGGCCGACAGCTGCCCCGACGTCGCGCTGACGTTCGCCCGCGGCACCGACGAGCCGCAGGGTCTGGGACGCGTCGGCCAGGCCCTGGCGGATGGCATCAAGCAGACGACCGGCAAGAACGTCGACGCCTACCCGGTCAACTACCGGGCCACCCTGCTGCAGATCCACGGCAACGACGGCGCCAAGGACGCGATCAAGCACATCAAGGAGATGGCCGACAAATGTCCGGCCACCCCGCAGGTGCTCGGCGGGTACTCCCAGGGCGCATCGGTGGTCGACATCGTCACCGGCACCCAGATCGGCGGCGTCGGCTGGGGCGATTCGCTGCCCGCGCAGTA
This sequence comes from uncultured Actinomycetota bacterium, assembly GCA_963755805.1. Classification (GTDB taxonomy): domain Bacteria; phylum Actinomycetota; class Actinomycetes; order Mycobacteriales; family Mycobacteriaceae; genus Mycobacterium. The sequence continues at coordinate 12,480 of CAVWLG010000014.1, read as the reverse complement.
CGCCACCCACGTCATCGCGGTGACCACCTTCGGCAACCCGGCCGATCGCAGCGGCGGCTCGATCGCCGCGCAGAGCGCGAATTTCGGCGCCAAGGCCGTCGACTACTGCAACCCCGAAGACCCGATCTGCCACGCCGGCCAGGGCAACGAGTGGAAGGGCCACACCGACGGTTACGTGCCCGTCTACACCAGCCAGGCCGCCAGTTTCGTGGCCACCCGGCTGCTGTCGGTGCTCCCCCAGACCGGACCCGACGGTGGGCCGCTGGGCCTGCCGCCCGGACCTGGCTCGCTCCCCGGCTCAAGGCTCGCTCCCTCCGTCAAGGCCCGCTGCCTGGTCAAGGCCCATTTCCTGGGCCTGCCCCCGCCGGCCCGGGCCCGACCGTGGTCGACCAGACCCAGCCCGTTGGCGTTTCACTGATCACGCACTCGCAACCTGATGTTGCGACGGCGCACTACTGTCGGGCCATGACGCTGCGCCGCATAGCCCACCCGACATCGACGCTCCGAGCCGCGTACACCGTCGGCCTGTTGGTCATGGTGCTGGCCCTCGCGCCCGCCTTGACCCCCGCGATGATCCCGACCGCATCCGCTGCCTGCCACGACGTCGAAGTGGTGTTCGCCCGCGGTCGCCAGGAATCGCCCGGCCCCGGAATTCTCGGCAACGCCTTCGTCAGCGCACTGCGATCCAAGGTCAACAAGAACGTCGGGCTCTACGCGGTGAACTACCCCGCCGACACCGAGGTCGCGGTCGGCGCCAACGACATGAGCGCGCACGTCGGGTCGATCATCAACAGCTGCCCGGACACCCGGATCGTGCTGGGCGGCTACTCGCTCGGCGCCGCGGTCACCGACGTCGTGATGGCCGCTCCCGGCGCGATGTTCGGCTTCACCAATCCCCTGCCGCCGGGTGCCGATCAGCACATCGCGGCGATCGCGCTGTTCGGTAACGGCACCTCGTGGGTCGGGGCGATCAAGAATTTCAACCCGGTCTACACCGACCGGACCATCGACCTGTGCCACGGCGCCGACCCCATCTGCAACCCGGCCGACCCGCACACCTGGCAGGACAACTGGAACCAGCACATGGCCGCCGGCTACATCCAGGACGGCATGGTCAATCAAGCGGCCGACTTCGTCGCCGGCAAGCTGGCCTAGGCTCACGTTCGCTGATCGAACGCACAGGTACGTATCAGCGGGCAAATAGTTTTACCCGCTAATTTTTTCTCATGCGATCTGGTCTGCTCCGGCTGGCGGCAGTGGCGTTGTTCGCTGCCGGTTGCTGACCGCCCCGGCACTCGCGCCCCGACCGGGCCCTCGATCCCGACCGCATCGGCGGCCTGCCCGGATGTCGAAGTCGACTTCGCCCGCGGCCGCGAGGAAGCGCCCGGCGTCGGCGCGGTCGGCCAGGCCTTCATCAACGCGCTGCAGAAGAAGGTGCCGCACAAGACGATCGGCGCCTACGGGGTCAACTACCCCGCCGACGTCAGCGTCACCAAGGGCTCCAACGACATGAGCGCCCACGCGCAATCCATGGCGGCCAGTTGCCCGAACACCAGGCAGGTGCTCGGCGGCTACTCGCTGGGCGCCGCCGCGGCCGACGTCGTGATCGCGATGAACCAGCCGGGATTCGGCTTCACCAATCCCCTACCGCCGGCGGTGGATCAGCACGTCGCCGCGGTCGCGCTGTTCGGCAACGCCACCCAAAAGGTGGTCGGCGCCGTCCCCGGTCCCAGCCCGGCGTTCGCGGGCAAGATCATCGACCAGTGTGCGGCCGGCGACCCGATCTGCACCGGCGGCATCCAGGATCTGCACTGGCACTCGCATCTGCAGCCGTCCTACATCGACTCGGGACTGGTGGATCAGGCAGCCAATTTCGTCGCCGGCAGGCTGTAGCGCCGACAGCTGTGATCGTCCGGGTGCGAATGTCGCGGGTGATCAACGTCCGGGCCTGCAACTCGCTGTCCGGCGGGTAATCCACCCGGACCAACGTCAAACCCCGTGCCGGTGCCGCGGCGTAATCGCTGGACCGCCGCGTATCGGTGAGCAGCTCAGCGCACCAGTCAGCGGTGCGCCGATGCTCGCCGACGGCCACCAGCGCGCCGACCAGCGATCGCACCATCGACCAGCAGAACGCATCGGCAGTGACGTGTGCGGTGATCAGATCGCCGTCGCGCTCCCAGTCGAACCGCTGCAGGTCGCGAATCGTCGTCGCCCCTTCGCGGTGACGGCAGAAGGCTGCGAAGTCGTTGAGCCCCAACAGCTTCTGCGATGCCGATGCCATCGCGTCGACGTCGAGCAGCCGCGGCCAACTGGTGATGAAGCGAGCCTGATGCGGATCCACCCCGTAGTCGGCGGTGGAGATTCGGTACACGTAGTGCCGGCGCAGCGCCGAGAACCGTGCGTCGAAACCCGCTGGCGCGCGGATGATCCGGCGCACCCGCACGTCGGCGGGCAGCAGCCTGCCCAGCCGACGGACCAGCGGCTGGAACTCGGGTTGATTCGGCCGCGGCGTGCGCGGATAGATATTGGGCAGCGCGTCGACCGGAACGTCGACGTGGGCGACCTGGCCGGTGGCGTGCACGCCGGTGTCAGTGCGACCGGCCGCGCGCAGCCGCAACGGGCTGCGAAACACCGTCGACAGCGATTCCTCGAGAACACCCGCGACGGTGCGCTGACCGGACTGTGTCGCCCAGCCCGCGAATTCCGTTCCGTCGTAAGCGATATCGAGCCGAAGACGAACGAACCCGCCATCGGTGTCGATGGCGGGCACGTCGTTCAACGGCAAATCGCTAGGACTCGTCAGCGTTGTCGGCCTGCCCTTCAGCGGCCTCCGCCTCCGGCTCGTCTCGGCCTCGGCCAGCTGCTGCGGCCTCAGCGGCCTCGGCTTCCGCTGTCTCCTCAGCAACGGCTTCCGGCTCGACGGCCTCCGGCTCGGCGGCTTCCGCGCTCGGCGGCCGGCGCCGGGGCGGCGGCCTTGGAACCCGCACGACGCGCGCGGTCGGCTTCCGACGTCACCGTCTTCTCCTGCACCAGCTCGATGACCGCCATCGGAGCGTTGTCGCCCTTGCGGTTCTCGACCTTGATGATGCGGGTGTAGCCACCGTTGCGGTCGGAGAAGAACGGCCCGATCTCGGCGAACAGGTTGTGCACCACATCCTTGTCGCGGATCTTCTTGAGCACCTCACGCCGGTTGTGCAGCGTGCCCTTCTTGGCGTGGGTGATCAGCTTCTCGGCGTAGGGCCGAAGTGCCCGCGCCTTGGGCTCGGTCGTCTTGATCCGGCCGTGCTCGAACAGCGCCGTCGCCAGGTTGGCCAGGATCGCCTTCTGGTGCGCTGACGACCCGCCGAGGCGAGGACCCTTAGTGGGCTTGGGCATTGCGACTTCTCCTAAATGGGGCCGGCCCCCGTATCAGGTAGGACCGGGACGGCACTCTTTCGAGCGGTTGGGCCTTAGAGCTGTTCGGTTTCGGCGTAGTCCTGGTCGTCGTAGGCGGCGGCCTCAGCGGACCACGTGCCGGTGGCGACGTCGTAGCCGGCGACCTCCGACGGGTCGAAGCTGGCCGGGCTGTCCTTGAGCGACAGGCCCAACTGGTGCAGCTTGACCTTCACCTCGTCGATGGACTTCTGACCGAAGTTGCGGATGTCGAGCAGGTCGGACTCGGTGCGCGAGACCAACTCGCCGACGGTGTGCACGCCCTCCCGCTTGAGGCAGTTGTACGAGCGCACGGTCAGGTCCAGGTCGTCGATCGGCAGTGCGAACGACGCGATGTGGTCGGCCTCGGCCGGCGACGGGCCGATCTCGATGCCTTCGGCCTCGACGTTGAGTTCGCGTGCCAGACCGAACAATTCGACCAGCGTCTTACCCGCGGACGCCAGCGCGTCACGGGGGCCGATCGAGCTCTTGGTCTCGACGTCGAGGATCAGCTTGTCGAAGTCGGTGCGCTGCTCGACACGGGTCGCGTCGACCTTGTAGGTCACCTTGAGCACCGGCGAGTAGATGGAATCGACTGGGATACGGCCGATTTCAGCACCCGACGCCTTGTTCTGCACGGCCGGGACGTAACCACGGCCACGCTCGACGACGAGCTCGATCTCGAGCTTGCCCTTGTCGTTCAGGGTCGCGATGTGCATCTCCGGGTTGTGCACGGTGACGCCGGAAGGCGGCACGATGTCACCCGCGGTGACCTCGCCCGGGCCCTGCTTGCGCAGGTACATGGTCACCGGCTCGTCCTCTTCGGAGGACACCACCAGGCTCTTGAGGTTCAGGATGATGTCGGTGACGTCTTCCTTGACGCCCGGCACGGTGGTGAACTCGTGCAGCACACCGTCGATGCGGATGCTGGTGACGGCCGCGCCCGGAATCGAGGACAGCAGCGTGCGCCGCAGCGAGTTACCAAGCGTGTAGCCGAAACCCGGCTCCAGCGGCTCGATGACGAACTGCGAACGGCTGTCGCTGAGGACCTCTTCGGACAGAGTCGGTCGCTGTGAAATCAGCATGGTGTTCTTCTATCTCCTTCTCGGCACCCACTATTTGATGCCGCTTAGTACCTGGTCGCCGCGTCCGCGGCTCCAGCTACTGGTGCTACTTCGAGTAGTACTCGACGATCAGCTGCTCGGTGAGCGGCACCTCGATCTGGGCGCGCTCAGGCAGCTGGTGAACCAGGATGCGCTGCTGCTCGCCGACCACCTGGATCCAGCTGGGGATCGGACGGTCGCCGGCGGTCTCGCGGGCGATCTGGAACGGCACGGTGTTCAGCGACTTGCCCTTGATATCGATGATGTCGTACTGCGACACCCGGTAGCTGGGGATGGTCACCTTGACGCCGTTGACCGTGAAGTGGCCGTGGCTGACCAGCTGACGGGCCATCCGACGGGTCCGGGCGATGCCGGAGCGGTACACGACGTTGTCCAGCCGGCTCTCCAGGATCTGCAGCAGCTCGTCACCGGTCTTGCCGGGACGGCCGGCCGCTTCGGCGTAGTAGCGGCGGAACTGCTTCTCCATGACGCCGTAGGTGAAGCGGGCCTTCTGCTTCTCCTGCAGCTGCTGACGGTATTCGCTCTCCTTGATCCGCGCGCGGCCGTGCTGGCCGGGCGGGTAGGGGCGCTTCTCGAAGGACTGATCGCCGCCGACGAGGTCGACGCCCAGCCGGCGTGATTTCCGGGTGATGGGTCCGGTGTAACGAGCCATTGTGTCTTTCTTCTCCTAGACCCGACGACGCTTGGGCGGACGGCAGCCGTTGTGCGGCTGGGGGGTGACGTCAGAGATCGCGCCGACCTCCAGGCCGGCGGCCTGCAGCGACCGGATCGCGGTCTCGCGGCCCGAACCCGGGCCCTTCACGAACACGTCGACCTTCTTCACGCCGTGCTCCTGGGCCTTGCGGGCGGCGTTCTCGGCGGCCAGCTGCGCGGCGAACGGCGTCGACTTACGCGACCCCTTGAAGCCGACGTGACCGGACGACGCCCACGCCAGGACGTTGCCCTGCAGGTCGGTGATCGTCACGATCGTGTTGTTGAACGTGCTCTTGATGTGTGCGGCGCCGTGCGGGACGTTCTTCTTTTCCCGCCGCCGGGTCTTCTGACCCTTCTTGGGCGCCGAGGCGGCAGCCTTCTTTGCTGGGGGCATGACTTACCTGGCCTTCTTCTTGCCGGCGATGGTGCGCTTCGGGCCCTTGCGGGTACGCGCATTGGTCTTGGTGCGCTGACCGCGCACCGGCAGGCCGCGGCGGTGCCGAAGGCCCTGGTAGCAGCCGATCTCAATCTTGCGGCGGATGTCGGCCTGCACCTCACGGCGCAGGTCACCCTCGACCTTGAGGTTGGCTTCGATGTATTCGCGCAGATGGGTCACCTGATCGTCGGTGAGGTCCTTGGTGCGCAGATCTTTGTCGATCCCGGTAGCGGCCAGGATTTCGTTGGAGCGGGTCCGGCCAACGCCGAAGATGTACGTCAACGCGACCTCCATGCGCTTATCGCGCGGGAGGTCGACGCCCACTAGTCGAGCCATGGGTGGCATTCCTTCTCTATGCGGAGGTCTAAATCCCAGCCCGTTCCCTGACCCTGAAAACAACTCAGGGCTCCGGGGCCCGGCCTCCGTTCCGGACGTAGCTGAGCTAGCTCATCTCGAAAAAGATGCCAGCCGCTCAGTGGTGCTGGGAGGTCTGTATTCAGTTGTGCGCGCTGCACTGCGCACGGGCGACCTTGCGGTCTAGCCCTGGCGCTGCTTGTGGCGCGGATCAGAGCAGATCACCATGACCCGTCCATGCCGACGGATCACCCTGCACTTGTCGCAGATCGGCTTGACGCTCGGGTTCACCTTCACGGCTGTTCAGATCCTGTTCTGTCTTCTCGTCGGTTGCTTTGTTCGGGCTTTTACTTGTAGCGGTACACGATGCGGCCCCGGGACAGGTCGTAGGGAGACAACTCCACCACCACCCGGTCCTCGGGCAGGATGCGGATGTAGTGCTGCCGCATCTTGCCGCTGATGTGGGCAAGCACCTTGTGGCCGTTCTCCAGCTCAATGCGGAACATCGCATTGGGCAGGGGCTCGACCACGCGGCCCTCGACCTCGATGGCGCCGTCCTTCTTGGCCATTCTTGTCTTCGAATCCTCGTCTTTTGGTTTCGTTGCATCTACGCCCGGATCAGCGCAGCAGCCACCCGACCATCAACGTGAGCCAGTGACAGGAAATTCCTAGGACTGGGCACGCAAAAGTCGGCAAGAGACGCCGCACCGTTTGGAGACTGTACCCGCATCGACACAGTCGGCGCAAAATGCGCCCTGGCGCTGGTGTCCGGCCCGCGGTCGACGGCCGAGCGGCGCCGCGGCTAATTTGGCCGCAGCGCCAAGATCTTGTTGTTGTGGCCCGCGACGTACACCGTGCCGTTGTTGTCGACGGCCAGACCCCACGGATAGTCGAGCCCGCTGAAGGACAGGATGTCTTGCTGGCTCGACCCAGCGGGGAGTTTCAGCGCGCGATTGTCCGCGCTATCGGTCACGTACACCGCGCCGCTGCTGTCCACCGTCACCCCCCCGGGGTCGGAGAGCCCGACGAAGGGCAACGTGGTTTGAGCATTCGAGCCAGGGGCCAACGACAGCACCCGATTGTTACCGCTATCAGCGAGATACAGGGTTCCGCTGCCGCCGACCACCAATCCAGTGGGACCGTTGAGGCCGTTGAAGGCCAGCTCGTACTGCTTGTTAGAGCTCGCGTCCAGCGCAACCACGTGATTCTTGCCGGTGTCGGTCACATAGACGGTGCGGGCGCTGTCCACCGTTAGGCCGGTCGGGTGGTCGAGGTCGGTGAACGCGAGCTGAGTCTGCTTCCTGGAGCCGGACGGAAGGGCGAGCACCCGTTTGTTGCCGGAGTCGTTGACATAGACGGTGCCGGTGTTGTCAGCCGTGACCCCGCTCGGAGAGTTGAGCCCTTCGAACGGCAGCACGGCTGGATCGTTGGAGCCGGCGGACAACGCCAAGATGCGGTTGTGCATGGTGTCGGCGACGTAGACCGTGCCGCCGCTGTCTACCGACAGCCCTTGCGGTTCGCGCAGGCCGGTGAACGGCAGCACTGTCTGCCGGAGGTTCCCGGGTGCCGATTCCTGCTTGCCCGCGACGGCCATGGACACGACGACGGCAATCACGGCAAGCACAGCCGGGATCGCCGCGATGATGACAGGATTGCGGCGCCACCACGGCAGCCGGGCCTGCACCCGCCGCCTTTGGTCACTCGATGCGGCATGAGTGAAGGCCTCCGGCCTGGCGGCGGTCGCCTGGGTAGGCGCCCGCTGCGGCGGCTGGGCGGAGGCGCCACGAACGCCAGCGCGGTCGCACGGGCGCCGTGAGGGCATCGCGGGCGGCGTGTGCCAACTCCATCGGGTTCGTGTAGCGCTCGCCGGGATTCTTGGCCATGCCTCTGGCGATGACGGTGTCGAATGCGTCCGGCAGTCCTGGTCCGGCGAGGGACGGCCGTGGCGGCGGACTGGCGAGGTGGTTGCCGACCTGCTGCTCCAGGCTGTCACCGGGGAACGCGTGCTTCGCCGTCAGGCACTCGTACAACACACACGCCAACGAGTAGATATCCGAACGGGCGTCGACTCGCGGCGCGCCCGTCTCTTCGCCCGCGAACCGTTCCGGGGCCATGTAATAAAAGGTCCCGATCACATCGCCGGCGGTTGTCAACGCTTGCTCGCCTGCTGCCCGGGCGATTCCGAAATCGATCAGATAGGCGTAGTCATCGTCGTCGACCAAAATGTTGGACGGCTTGACGTCGCGGTGCAACAGTCCGGCCTTGTGCGCTGCCTGCAATGCCCTCGCGACGTGTTCGACGTAACGCACCGCCTGTGCCGGCGGTAACGGCCCGGCGTCCAGCATCGACTGCAAATTGGTGCCCTCGATCAGCCGCATATCAACGAACAGTCGTCCGCCGATTTCGCCGTGGGTGTGAATCGGCACCACATGAGGACTGTTCAATCGCGCAGCAGCATGCGCTTCACGACGGAACCGCTGCTGGAACACCGCGTCTCGGGAAATCTCGGGCGGCAGAATCTTGATCGCGACGATCCGGTCGATGACGGTGTCGTGGGCACGCCACACCTCGCCCATCCCGCCTCGTCCCAGCAACTCGATCAGCCGGTAGTTTCCGAACGACTTTCCCTGCAACGAGCCCCTCCTGCAGCACCTTCAGTCGCATTGTCATCGTTGCATGAGAAACTATCGCGGCTCACGATTCACGCGACCAACGCCGCGGGGCGGCGACCAGACTTTTTTCGGGGCGTGACCGATCATCGCCAGCAGAGGAATCGGGCCTGGCCCTACGCCCTGCCGCACGAGCCCTGACAAGCGCATACTTGACGCTGATGACTAGCCCCGCGAGTGCCGATACCGCATCCCGCAAACCGGTGATGCTGACCGTCGACGACGATCCCGGGGTGTCCCGGGCCGTTGCCAGGGATCTACGGCGCAAATACGGCGATGCCAACCGGATCGTGCGGGCGGAATCGGGCCCGGACGCGCTGGACACCCTCAAGCAGCTCAAGTTGCGGGGTGAGACGGTCGCGATGCTCGTCGCCGACTACCGGATGCCGCAGATGACGGGTATCGACTTCCTCGAGGCGGCGATGGACCTCTATCCGGCGGCCAAGCGGGTGTTGCTGACCGCGTACGCCGACACCCACGCCGCCATCGACGCCATCAACGTCGTCGACCTGGACCATTACCTGCTCAAGCCGTGGGATCCGCCCGAGGAGAAGCTGTACCCCGTCATCGACGAGCTGCTGGAGGCCTGGAAGCGAGCGCCCGAGCGTCCGATCCCGCACACCAAGGTGATCGGTCACCGCTGGTCGGCGCGATCCTGGGAGGTCCGCGACTTCCTGGCCCGCAACGGGCTGCACTACAACTGGTTCGCCTCCGACGAGCCCGTCGGCGAGCAACTGCTGCAAGCGGCCGGCGAGGACGGCAAGCGGCTCCCGGTGGTCGTCACCGAACACGGCGACCCGCTCGTCGAACCAAGCAACGCCGAACTGGCCGACACATTGGGCCTGACCACGACGCCGTCACAAGACTTCTACGACCTGATCGTGGTCGGCGGCGGGCCCGCGGGCTTGGCCGCCGCCGTCTACGGCGCTTCCGAAGGCCTGCGCACGGTGCTGATAGAGACAACTGCGACGGGCGGCCAGGCCGGCCAGAGCTCGAGGATCGAAAACTATCTCGGCTTTCCCGACGGGGTATCCGGCGGCCAACTGGCTGATCGCGCGCGCAGGCAGGCGGAGAAGTTCGGCGCCGAACTCATCACCGCCCGCACGGCCACTGCCCTGGAGATCAGCGGACCAAAACGCACGATTCGGTTCGCCGACGGCGGCTCCATCGACGCGCACGCGGTGATCGTCGCCACCGGTGTCGCCTACAACGAGCTGACGGCGGACGGCTGTGAAACGTTGAAAGGTCGCGGCGTGCACTACGGGGCCGCGGTGTCCATCGCCTCGGAATGTGAGGGCGAAGAGGTCTACGTGATCGGCGGGGCGAACTCCGCCGGCCAGGCCGCGATGTATCTGTCCCGCGAGGCCAAAGCTGTCACGATCGTGGTGCGCGCGCCGTCGCTGGAGGCGTCGATGTCGCACTACCTGATCGAGCAGATCGAGCAGCGACCCAACATCACTGTCCGTACCTGCACCGAGGTGCAGTGCGCGGTTGGAAGCGATTACCTCGAACGACTGACTCTGATCGACAACCGGACCGGGCAAACCGACGACGTCAGCTGCGCCCGGATGTTCATCTTCATCGGCGCGGCACCGCGCACAGAGTGGCTCAAGGACACGCTTGCCCGCGACGACCACGGCTTCATCCTCACCGGCCCGGATCTGCGCAACGTGTGCGGTTGGACGCTGGACCGTCCTCCGCACCACCTGGAGACCAGCGTGCCGGGCGTGTTCGTCGCCGGCGATGTGCGCTCCCAATCCGCGAAACGGGTCGCGGCCGCGGTGGGGGAAGGATCGATGGCCGTGATGTTGGTTCACCGTTACCTGGCGGAGTCATGACTGCCCAGCTCCCCTGCGACGCAGACGAATTGCGCACCCTGTTCCTGTTCGAGAAGCTCTCCGATGAGCAGCTCGAGACCCTGTGCGTCAACGGGCATATTGAGGAATTCCAGCCGGGACCGATCATCGTTGAGGGTGAGCCGGCGACCTGTTTCTACGTTCTGATCGAGGGCGAGCTGGCGATGTCGAAGCTCTCCGGCGGCCAGGCCATCGAGACGAACCGGACATCACAGCGCGGCGTGTATTGCGGTGCCTGGCGAGCGTTCACCGGCGGGAACCAAAAGCTCTACGACGCGTCGGTGCACGTGACCAAGCCGTCGCGGTTCTTCGTCATGGACGCTCCGGTGTTCGCCCAGTTCATGCGGGATCAGTTCCCGATGGCGGTCCACCTGCTCGACGGGATCGCGGTGGGCACCGACCGGACCCGCCGGATCATCGACAACCGGGAGAAGCTGCTCGCGCTGGGCCGGTTGTCGGCCGGGCTGACCCATCAGCTGAACAATCCGGCCGCGGCCATCGCACGGGCTGCCGACGAGCTGCGCGGCCGGATCTCCCGCATGCGCGGGAAACTGGTGATGCTCGCCGACGGCACCGTCAGCGCTGAGACGCTGAACGCATTGGTGCGGCTGCAGGAGGCGGTCGCCGAGCAGGTCGCCAAATCGGCGGCGCAGCACCTGACCGCAATCGAATCCACCGACCGCGAAGACGCCGTCGGCGAGTGGCTCGAGGACCACGACATCGACGGCGGGTGGGACATCGCACCGACACTCGTCGAAGGCGGCGTCGACACCGACTGGCTGGAGCGGATTGCCGCAACCGCCGAGGAATTGGATGCTTCTGCCTCGGTGGAGGAGGCGGTCCGCTGGATCAGCTACACCATCGAAAGCGAGCTTCTGATGAACCAGATTTCGGAAGCGAGCAAACGGATTTCGGCACTGGTCGCCGATGCCAAGCAATATTCCCGGATGGACCGGGCTCTGTTCGACGTGGCCAACGTGCACGAACTGTTGCGCAGCACGCTGGTGATGTTCGCCGACCGATTCGGCAAAGACGGTAGTAAGAACGGTAGCGCGATCACAGTGGTCAAGGAATTCGACCAATCGCTGCCCGAAATCCCTTGCTTTCCAGGCGATCTCAACCAGGTCTGGACCAACATCATCGACAACGCACTGGCGGCGATGCGCGAGAAGGGCGGCACACTGACCGTCCGCACCGGCAGGGAAGGCGAGAAGCTGGCCCGTATCGAGATCTGCGACACCGGGCCCGGTATCCCCGATGAGGCGCGCGAGCACATCTTCGAGCCGTTCTTCACCACCAAACCGGTCGGCGAGGGCACCGGCCTGGGGCTGGATTTGGCGTGGAACATCGTCGTGAAGAAACATCGCGGGGATTTGCGCGTGGAATCTGTGCCGGGCGATACCCGCTTCATCGTGTTGCTACCCCTGGAAAAACCGCGCGTCGAGGACTTGGCGGATCCCGATCTGGATGCAGAACTGACGGAATAGCGGCATCACGGCACAGGTTGGAGACACCATGACCGATACTGCTGCAAGCAAACCCAATCTTGGCCGGTTCGGATCGTTCGGACGCGGCGTCACGCCTGCACAAGCCAAAGACATCGAAGCCCTGGGTTACGGGTCTGTCTGGGTCGGTGGTTCACCGCCGGCCGAACTCGAGTGGGTGGAACCCATTCTCGAAGCGACGACGACGCTGCAGGTGGCGACCGGCATCGTCAACATCTGGTCGGCGGCGGCCAAACCGGTGGCCGAGTCGTTCCATCGCATCGACCGCGCCTACCCGGGCCGTTTCCTGCTGGGGATCGGCGTCGGGCATCCCGAGGCGATCACCGAATACCGCAAGCCGTACGACGCGCTGGTGCAGTACCTCGACCAGCTCGACGAGTACGGGGTCCCCGCCAATCGCCGGGTGGTCGCGGCCCTGGGCCCGCGGGTGCT
>CAVWLG010000013.1:0-65600 GCA_963755805.1 uncultured Actinomycetota bacterium | reverse complement strand
CTGGTTCTTCAAGCTGTGGCGTTCAACCAGCCGCTGCTCGACTGTTACGAGGCCAACCCCGACGCCGTGCAGCCGGTGGGTAAGCGCAACGAGGCCCTCGGCATCATCCGCCAGGGCCTGGCCGACATCTCGATCAGCCGGACCTCGATCGACTGGGGCGTCCCGGTCCCGTGGGATCCCGACCACGTCTTCTACGTCTGGTACGACGCGCTCATCGACTACGCCACCGCGGTCGGCTCGGCGCCGACCCCGAGCGCTTCGACCGGTGGTGGCCGGGCGTCCACCACGTCATCGGCAAGGACATCCTGCGGTTCCACTGCGTCTACTGGCCGGCGATGCTGCTGGCCGCCGGGCTGGAGCCGCCCCACCGCATCAACGTCCACGGGTTCCTGCTGGTGGGCGGCGAGAAGATGAGCAAGACCGGCCTGAACCAGATCTACCCGGCCGACCTGGTGGCCGACTTCGGCGTCGACGGCTTCCGCTACCAGTTCCTGCGGGACACCCCGTTCGGCCCCGACGGCGACTTCTCCTACGAGGGCATGGTCGCCCGCTACAACAGCGACCTGGCCAACAACCTGGGCAACCTGCTGGCTCGCGTGGCCACCGTGGTGGCCAAGAAGTGCGACGGCGTCGGCCCCGCGCCGCGCGCCGACAGCCCGCTCGCCGGCCGTCGCGGCCGAGTGCTACGCCGACGCGGCCGCGGCCTGGCAGGCCGTGCAGCCCTCCATCGCGCTCGACGCCACCTGGCGGCTGCTGCGCGAGACGAACGCGTACCTCGAGGCCAACGAGCCGTGGAAGTCCGACCCCGGTCCCGAGGTCGACGCGGTGCTGGGCGATGCCCTCGAGACGCTGCGCATCGTGTCGATCCTGGCCATCGCCGGCCATGCCCCGCACCTGCGCCGAGGTGTGGCGGCGCATCGGCCTGGACGGCTCGCCGGCCGACGAGCGGCTGCCGGGGGCGGCCGCCTGGGGCGGCTACCCGGGGGGCCTCCCGGTCGAGAAGGGCGACTCGCTCTTCCCCCGCATCGCGGCCGCCGACTGACCCGATGGCCGGCCTCCGCTGGACCGACAACCACTGCCACCTGCCGGCCGGGACCGACGCCGCGGCCACCGTCGCCGAGGCCCGGGCCGCCGGGGTCAGCCGCATGGTCACGGTCGGCACCGAGGCCGAGCACTCTCGCCAGGCCATCGCGGTGGCGTCGGCGCACGAGGGGGTGTGGGCCACGGCGGGCGTCCATCCCCACGACGCCACCGACGGGCTCGACGGCATCGCCGAGCTCCTCGCCGCTCCCGAGGTCGTGGCCGTGGGGGAGTGCGGGCTCGACTACCACTACGACCACTCCCCCCGGGCGGTGCAGCGGAGGTCTTCGCGGCCCAGATCGCGCTCGGCCTTCGAGCACGACCTCGCCCTGGTGATCCACACCCGGGAGGCGTGGGACGACACCTTCGACATCCTCGCCGCCGAAGGGCGTGCCCGATCGCACGGTCTTCCACTGCTTCACCGGCGGTCCCGACCGAGGCCCGCCGAGGTCTCGACCTCGGCATCCACATCTCGTTCAGCGGCATCATCACGTTCAAGACCGCCGACGACCTGCGCGAGGCGGCGGCCATCTGCCCGCTCGATCGACTGCTGGTCGAGACCGACTCCCCCTACCTCACCCCGGTCCCCATCGGGGCCAGCCCAACCGGCCGGCCCTGGTCCCCTTGGTGGGCGCGGCGGTCGCCGGCAAGGAGATCGCCGTCGCGGAGGTCGCCGAGGCCAGCTGGGCCGCCGCCACCGAGCTCTACCGCATTTCAGACTCGGTGTAAGAAAAAGATCCTCGCGGGTCGGCCCAGGTCAGGCCGGGTTTTCTCATCGCGTTCTCGTTACGGAAGTTGCGATCGGGTTACGGACGTTCCTAGGTTGTCGTCCGTCAGCGGACCTGGGCTCGAAGGGAGGCTCCGCGTGGACGATCCGCGGCGCATCGCCGGCGGGTCATTCTGGCTGTGATCATGGTGTCGGCCTTCGCCCTGCTCGTCGTGGCCGCCTTGATCCCGTCACCGAGCACCGACCGCTCACCCTCGAGCAGGCCGGCGCCGACGAGACGGTCCCGGTCGACGCGTCCACGGTCGCCCCGACCACCTCCGTGGCACCGGCCACCACCTCGACCACCGAGGACCGCTCCGCCTCCACGGCCACCACCTCGGCCCCGGTCACCACCACCACGACGGAGCAGACGGCCCGCACGGCGAGCATCGTGAAGACCTCCCGCCCCCAAGACGGTCGCACCCGCCCCGCCGGTCACTCCCCCCCCGCCCCGCCGCCCGTGGCCTCGCCCGGCCCGTCCGATGCGGCCTTCCTGGCCTGCATCCGCATGCGCGAGTCGCACAACAACTACACCGCCGTGTCGGCCAACGGGAACTACCGGGGCGCCTACCAGTTCAACCAGCCGGCCTGGGACAGCACGGCGCGCCACGCCGGGCGTGGCGACCTCGTCGGGCGGCTGGCCAACACGGTCGCCCCCGCCGATCAGGACGCCATCGCCCTCGACCTCTACCACTGGCAGGGCTCGAAGCCCTGGGGCGGCGCCTGCGACTGATCGTCGGTTGTGACGATCGGGGCGATCAGCCGGAAGGATCAGCTCGAGCACGTGGGGCAAGCTGTTGGCCTCATGACCCTCACCCGCCGAGAGGCCGTCGAGCTGCTCGAGCGCCACGGGCTCAGCCCCAGCCGGGCGCTGGGGCAGAACTTCCTCGTCGACCCCAACACCGTGCGCAAGATCGTCCGGCTGGCCGGGGTCGGCCCCGGCGACCCGGTGGTCGAGATCGGCGCCGGCTGGGCGCGCTCACCCTGGCCCTGGCCGAGGCGGGTGCCGAGGTCGTCGCCGTCGAGATCGACCGCCACCTGCTGCCGGTGCTGCGGGAGGTCGTCGAGCCGCACGGGGTCGCGTCGTGGAGGGCGACGCCCTCACGGTCGACTGGGCGGCCGTGCTGGCCGAGCGCGACCGGTGGGCCCTGGTGGCCAACCTGCCCTACAACGTGGCCACGCCGCTGGTGCTCGACCTGCTCGACGAGGTGCCGGCGATCGACCGCATGCTGGTCATGGTCCAGCGCGAGGTGGGCGAGCGGCTGGCCGCCGGGCCCGGCGACGCGGCCTACGGCATCCCTCGGTGAAGGTGGCGTACTGGGCCACGGCCAGGGTGGTGGTCGGGTGCCCCCGACCGTCTTCCTGCCCCAGCCGAAGGTCGACTCGGCGCTGGTGCAGATCACCCGGCGACCGCGACCCGGCGGTCGCTGCCGACCCGGATCGGCTCTTCGAGCTGGTGCGGGCCGCGTTCGGCCAGCGCCGCAAGATGCTCCGGCGATCGCTCGCCGACCGGGTCACGCCGGCCATGTTCGAGCAGGCCGACATCCGCCCCGAGGCCCGTCCCGAGGAGCTCGGCATCGAGCAGTGGGGCCGCCTCGCCGACGCCATGCTCACCTGACGGTGCGCACGACCACCCGGTCGGGTCCGGGGTAGGCGCCCTCGACGAACCAGGTCGAGCCGCTGCCGGCCAGCTGGGGCACCTGCCCGGTCGCCTCACCGAGGCGATCCGCCACTCGGCCACCGGGGCTCGACGGCCAGCGCGGCCGGCTCGAGGTCGTTGCGCCCGTCGCCGGTGGGGCCGCCGAGCCGTCCCAGGCCCGGTAGACCGCCGAGGTCGAGCAGCCGAACGGCGGGAGCGCCAGGGTCAGCTCGAGCGGCTCGAACGGCAGCGGCTCGACGACCTCGCCGATGCCGGACACCCGGGCCCGGCCACCCACCAGGCAGAAGGCCACATCGGCGCCTATCGCCGCGGCCGGCCAGGTCGTCGCACCCGCCCCAGCGCAGCACCGCGGCAGCATCCGAGGACCCGCCGCCGAGGCCGCCCCGGCCGGGATCCGCTTGGCCACCGTCCACCCGGGCGGTGAGGCCGAGGGTCCGCAGGGCCCCGTGGACCAGGTTGTCCTCGCGGGCCCACGTCGAGGGGTGCGCCGCTCGAGCGTCGACGACCGTGATCTCGTCGGGTCGATCCGGGGTGGGCTCCAGCGTCAAGCTCGTCGACCAGGTCGATGGTGACCATCTCGGCGTCGATCAGGTGCAGCCCGTCGTCGCGGACCCCGACGATGCGCAGCGACCGGGTCAGCTTGGCGGGCGCGGTGAGTCCCACGGGCGTCGGGGACGGCGGTGGTGGCATGCGGCAGCAGACTAGGGGCGCGCCGACCGGCTCGATGGAGCTGGCGTGCTGCAGGGGCGAAGCGTCCCGGAGAGAGGATGCGGCGGAGGCCGGTTACTTGCCGGCGGCGTGGCGTTGGAAGCGTGTGCGCTTCAGCATCTTCTTGTGCTTCTTCTTGCGCATGCGCTTGCGGCGCTTCTTGATCAGTGAACCCATGGCGTCGGGCAATCTAGCGGTCAGGTCGCCGCCGTGCGAAACGACGGTCGGACGTGGTGCCGGGGGACTGATCGGCGCAAAGCTCGGAGGCAGGGATTCGAACCCCGAAGACGTGGACCAAAACCACGCATGTTGCCAATTACATCACCCCCGATCAGTGGCCCAACCCTACTGGTCGCGGTAGACAGAGGCATGTCCGAACGCCCCCTGTCCGCCGTGGTGCTCGCCGCCGGGGAGGGCACGCGGATGCGTTCGACCCGCCCGAAGCCCCTCCACCTGCTCTGCGGCCGGGCCATGGTGCTCTACGTGCTCGACGCCCTGGCCGAGTGCGACACCAGCAGGGCGGTCATCGTCGTGGGCCACGGCGCCGAGCGCGTCACCAAGAAGCTGCAGGAGGAGGCCGCCGACCTCGTCGCTCGACTTCGTCGAGCAGCACGTGCAGCGGGGCACGGGCGACGCCGCGAGCGTCGGGCTCACCGCCTTCCCCGACGACGACCTCGACGAGGAGGACGCGACGTCCTCGTCCTGCCCGGCGACACCCCGCTGCTGCGCCCCGAGACGATCGGCCGCGCTGGTCGCCGCGCACCGCCACACCGAGGCCGCATGCACGATCCTCACCGCCCGGCTCGACGACCCGACCGGCTACGGCCGGATCGTCCGGGGCAAAGACGACCGGGTCCACCGGGTGGTCGAGCAGGCCGACGCCACCGACGAGGAGCGGAGCCATCAACGAGATCAACACGTCGATCTACTGCTTCCGCCGCAGCCTCCTGGCCCCGGCGCTGCGGCGCCTGAGCCCCGACAACGCCCAGGGCGAGTACTACCTCACCGACGTGGTCGAGGTGCTGCACCAGGCCGGCTACCCGGTCGTCGGCCATCGTGGCCGACGACGCCAGCGAGACCCAGGGCGTCAACGACCGGGTCCAGCTGGCCGAGGCCGAGGCCGAGCTGCGGCGCCGCACCAACGAGCGGTGGCTGCGCCGCGGCGTCACCATGCTCGATCCCGAGCGCACCTACATCGACGCCACCGTCAGCTCGCCACCGACGTCACGCTCTTCCCGGGCACCATCCTCCAGGGCCGCCACGTCGTCGGGCCGGCGTCGAGATCGGCCCCGACACCCGCCTGGTCGACTGCGTCGTCGGCGACCGTGCCGTCGTCGAGCACACCGTGGGCCGCGCGGCCGAGGTCGGCGCGGACGCGGTCGTCGGCCCGTTCGCCGTGCTCGAGCCGGGCAGCGCGGTGCCGTCGGCGACCCGCACCGGGCCGTTCTACACTGCGACCACGGAGGACCAGGGCTAGCCAGCGACGGTCGCACGGGCCAGGGGACAGGGATCGGATGGAAGCTCGTCACCAAGAAGCGGCTGCACCTCATGCGGGCCGGGCCAACCCCCCGCTCGCCGAGGAGATCGCCGCGCAGCTCGGCGTCCCGCTCGGCGACGCCAACCTCACCGAGTTCGCCAACGGCGAGATCCACTGCCGCTTCGGCGAGTCCATCCGCGGCACCGACGTCTTCATCATCCAGACCCACAGCACTGCGAGGCGATGTCGGTCAACGACGCGATCATGGAGCAGCTGATCATGGTCGACGCCGCCAAGCGGGCCTCGGCCAAGCGCATCACGGTCGTCTGCCCCTACTACGGCTACGCCCGCCAGGACCGCAAGGCGAGGGTCGCGAGCCCATCACCGCCAAGCTCGTCGCCGACATGTTCCGGGCCGCCGGCGCCGACCGCATGGTCAGCGTCGACCTGCACTCCGGTCAGATCCAGGGCTTCTTCGACGGCCCGGTCGACCACCTCACCGCCATGCCGGTGCTGGTCGAGTACATGGCGGAGCTCGGCGACGACCTGGTCGTGGTGTCGCCCGACGCCGGTCGGGTGAAGGTCGCCGAGCGCTACGCCAACGTCCTCCACGCGGACCTCGCCATCGTGCACAAGCGCCGGGTCAAGGGCCAGAAGACCGGTCGAGGCGCGCGACGTGGTCGGCGAGGTCGACGGCCGCGTGTGCGTGCTCATCGACGACATGATCGACACCGCCGGCACGATCGTGGCGGCCGCCGAGCAGCTCAAGGACCACGGGCGCCACCGAGGTCTACGCCGTGGCCACCCACGGGGTCCTCTCGGGCCCGGCCATCGACCGCCTCAAGAACTCGGTGATCTCCAAGGTGCGGTCACCAACACGCTGCCGCTGCCGCCCGAGAAGCAGCTCGACAAGATCGAGGTCCTGTCCGTCGCCGGCATCATCGCCGACGCCATCGACGCGGTCTTCGAGGACACCTCCGTCAGCGAGATCTTCGGCGGCGACAACCAGAGCTGACCCTGCTCGGACTCGCGACCGCCGGCGACCGCCCGGTAGCATGACGAGCTGTTCTTTTCCACCCGTTCGATTTCTGGCGCCTCCTCGGCGCCCCCGCAGGAGCGCACCGCCATGGACGTCACCCTTACCGCCGAGACCGGCCGCCCGAACGGCTCGAGCCGAGCTCGCCGCCTGCGCGCCGCCGGCAAGGTCCCCGGCCGTCGTCTACGGCCTCGACCGGGACCCGGTGGCGGTCACCGTCGTCTGGCACGACCTGCGCCGGGCCCTCAACACCGAGGCCGGGCTCAACGCCCTCATCACCCTCGACGTCGACGGCCACCAGGACCTCACCATCGTCAAGGCGCTCCAGCGCGACCCGGTCCGGCGCTCGGTCCTGCACGTCGACTTCCTCCGCATCGACCGCAACGAGTCGATCACCGTCGAGGTGCCGATCGTGCTCCACGGCGAGGCCAAGGAGCTCGAGATCAACCAGGGCATCGTCGACCAGCTGCTCCACACGCTCACCATCGACGCCCGTCCCGGCTCGATCCCGACCCAGCTCGACGCCGACATCTCCGACCTCGAGATCGGCGGCGCCGTGCGGGTCGGCGACCTCGACCTGCCCGAGGGCGTCACCACCGAGGTCGACCCCGAAGAGCAGATCGCCATCGGCAGCGCCACCCGCGCCGCCGTCGCCGACGAAGGCGAGCCGACCGAGGCCGGCGAGGGCGAGGCGTCGGCCGAGGCCGAGGTGCGGCCGGCGACGACGCCGCCGCCGACGAGTAGCACCCGCTCCACCCGGGTCGGCACATGACCGACCTGCTGGTCGTCGGCCTCGGCAACCCCGGCGCCGAGTACGCGCACCCGCCACAACGTCGGCTTCGACGTCGTCGAGCTCCTGGCGTCGCGCCACGGCGGCCGACTCAAGAAGGGCAAGGAGCGTGCCCTCGTCGACGAGGTCCGCATCGGCGGCCGGCGGGTGGCGCTGGCCGAGCCCCAGACCTACATGAACGACTCCGGCGCCTCGGTCACCCGGCTGGTCCGCCGCTTCGACATCGAGGACCTGCACCAGCTGGTGATCGTGCAGGACGAGCTCGACCTGCCGACCGGGCGGATGAAGGTGAAGGTCGGCGGCGGCCTGGCCGGACACAACGGCCTGCGCTCGATCCGGGCCCACCTCCACAGCGACGACTTCGTGCGAGTTCCAACAAAGTCACCGCGCTGACCATCGCGGTGATCGCGGTGATGTTGTTCGTCGTCTACCGGTCGTTCGCCACCACGGCCCTTGTCCTGGTGACGGTTCTCATCGAGATGGCGGCCGCGCGCGGATTCGTCGCCTTCCTTGGCAGTATCGGAGTCTTGGGCCTGTCCACCTATGCGACCAACCTGTTGACGCTGTTGGTCATCGCGGCCGGGACGGACTACGCAATATTCTTCGTCGGCCGCTATCAAGAGGCCCGCTCGGCCGGCGAAGAGCGAGAAGACGCGTACTACAGCATGTACAGCGGTACCGCCCATGTCGTGCTGGGCTCGGGCCTGACGGTTGCGAGCGCGGTGGCGTGTCTCGCTTTCACCCGGCTGCCCTATTTCCAGAGTTTGGGCATACCCGCTGCGATCGGCATCCTCGTCGCGCTGGCGGCCTCGCTCACCCTGGGTCCGGCCATGCTGGTGATCGCCAGCCATTTCGGTCTTTTCGACCCCAAGCGGGTGCTGCAAACCCGTGGCTGGCGCCGAATCGGCACCGCGATCGTCCGGTGGCCCGGGCCAATCCTGGTGGTGTCCATCGGCATTGCCCTGATCGGCCTGCTGGCCCTGCCCGGCTACAAGACCAGTTACGACACCCGCCCCTACATCCCGGTACCGCCGCGGCCAACGTGGGATACACCGCCGCGGAACGACACTTCCCCCGCTCGCGGCTGGAACCCGAGCTGCTGATGATCGAGGCGGACCACGACTTGCGCAATCCCGCCGACATGCTGGTGTTGGACAAGGTGGCCAAAGGCATCTTCCACATTCCCGGGATCGCCCAGGTGCAGACCATCACCAGGCCGTTGGGCACACCGCTGGACCACAGCTCGATCGCCTTCCAGATCAGCCAGCAGAGCGTCGGCCAGGTGCAGAACCTCAAGTACCAATCGGACCGCGCGCACGATTTGCTTCGACAGTCCCAAGAACTCGACAAAACCATCGGCATCCTGCAGCAGCAATATGCCCTGCAACAGCAACTCGCCGGCGCCACGCACGAAGAGACCCAGAAGTTCCACGAAACCCTGGCGATCATCTCCGAAGTACGGGACAAGCTGGCGAATTTCGACGACTTCTTCCGGCCGCTGCACAGCTATTTCTACTGGGAAAAGCATTGCTACGACATCCCAGCGTGCTTCGCGCTGCGGAACACCTTTGAGGCGATCGACAGCATCGACCAGCTCACCGAGAAATTCGAAGACCTGGTGGTCAGCCTGGACAAGCTGGACACGATTCAGCCGCAACTGGTCGGGCTGATACCACCGCAGATCGCCAGCCAGGAAGTCAACCGCGAGCTGACGCTGAAGAACTTCGCCACCAACCTCGGAATCAACAAGCAGTCCGAGGTCGCGAACGACAACCCGGCCGCGCTGGGGCAGGCCTTCGACAAGTCGAAGAACGACGACCTGTTCTATCTGCCGCCGGAAGTGTTCGACAACCCCGATTTCAAACGCGGACTCAAGCTGTTTCTCTCGCCGGACGGCAAGGCGGCGCGGATGATCATCATCCACGAAGGCGACCCGGCCGAGCCCGCGGCCATCTCCCGCGTCGAGCCGATCAAGCTCGCCGCGCACGAAGCCGTCAAGGGCACTCCCCTGGCGGGCTCCAGCTTTTATCTCGGCGGTACCGCATCGACCTACAAAGACATCGAGGACATGGCGAGTTACGACATCTTGATCGTCGCCGTTGCCTCGCTGAGCCTGATCCTGCTGATCATGATGCTCATCACCCGAAGCCTGGTGGCCGCGATCGTCATCGTCGGCACGGTGGCGTTGTCCCTGGGCGCGTCGTTCGGCCTGTCCGTGCTGCTGTGGCAGTACATGCTGGGCATCGAATTGTATTGGGTGGTACTGCCTTTGGCGGTCATCCTGCTACTGGCCGTCGGATCGGACTACAACCTGCTGCTGATCTCCCGGTTCGAGGAAGAGATCCCCGCCGGACTGAAGACCGGCATCATCCGCGCGATGGCCGGCTCCGGCTCGGTGGTGACCGCCGCCGGTCTGGTGTTCGCGGTGACGATGTGTGGATTCGTCTTCAGCGGTCTGCAGACGCTCGGCCAGATCGGCACCACGATCGGTCTCGGTCTGCTGTTCGACACGCTGATCGTGCGTTCGTTCATGACACCGTCGATCGCGACCCTGCTCGGCCGGTGGTTCTGGTGGCCGCTACGGGTGCGCCCGCGCCCGGCCAGCTCGATGCTGCAGCCCTACGGATCGCGTCCCGCCGTTCGTCAGCTCCTGCTGTGGGACGACCCGGAAGAAAAAGACTCCGTGGCATCGTCGTCGCGCTGATTGACACGATCACGTCACACTGCGTTGACGTGCGGCCGCGCCGAGCGCACCATGTCTTGCATGCGTTATGTCGTTACCGGCGGTACCGGGTTTATTGGGCGCCGTGTGGTGTCCCGTCTGCTAGACGCGCGCCCGGACGCCGAAGTATGGGTCCTGGTTCGCCGCTCCTCGCTCGGCCGCTTCGAACGGCTGGCCGCAGAATGGGGAGACCGGGCAAAGCCGCTGGTCGGCGAGCTGACCGAGCCAGGGCTTGGGCTCGCCGACGAGGCGATCGCCGAACTCGGAGATGTCGACCATGTGGTGCACTGCGCGGCGATCTACGACATCACCGTCGCCGAACCCGAGCAGCGCGCCGCCAACGTGGAGGGCACCCAGGCCGTCATCGAGTTGGCGCGCCGACTCGACGCGACGCTGCATCACGTGTCGTCGATCGCGGTGGCCGGCGACTTCCACGGCGAATACACCGAAGACGACTTCGACATCGGCCAGCAGCTCCCGACGCCGTATCACCAGACGAAGTTCGAAGCCGAATTGCTGGTGCGCTCGACGTCGGGGCTGCGATACCGGATCTACCGGCCGGCGGTCGTGGTCGGCGATTCACGCACCGGCGAGATGGACAAGATCGACGGCCCGTACTACTTCTTCGGCATGCTGGCCAAGCTGGCCGTGCTGCCCCGGCTGACGCCGATGATGTTGCCCGACACCGGCCGCACCAACATCGTGCCGGTTGACTACGTCGCCGACGCCCTGGTCGCGCTGATGCACGCCGACGGTCGCGACGGCCAGACGTTCCACCTCACCTCACCGAAAACCATTGGGCTGCGGGGTATTTACCGCGGAGTCGCGGCCGCGGCGGGTTTGCCGCCGCTGCGCGGATCGCTGCCCCGGTCGGTGGCGGCGCCGGTGCTCAAAGTGCGCGGCCGGCCCAAGGTATGGCGCAACATGGTCGCCACCCAACTGGGCATCCCCGGCGAGGTGCTCGACGTCGTCGACCTTGCTCCCACATTCATTTCCGAGCAGACGCAGAAAGCGTTGCGCGGCACCGGAATTGCGGTGCCCGAGTTCGGCAGCTACGCGCCGGCGTTGTGGCGCTACTGGGCCGAGCATCTCGATCCCGACCGGGCCCGCCGCGACGATCCGGAGGGCGCGCTGGTCGGCCGGCACGTGATCATCACCGGAGCGTCCAGCGGTATCGGCCGGGCGTCCGCGATCGCGGTCGCCGAACGGGGCGGATGCGTATTCGCGCTGGCCCGCAACGGTGACGCGCTCGATGATCTGGTTACCGAAATTCGCGCCAACGGCGGTCAGGCCTACGCCTTCACCTGCGACGTCACCGATTCCGGGTCGGTGGAACACACCGTCAAAGACATCCTGGGCCGCTTCGGTCACGTCGACTACCTGGTCAACAACGCCGGCCGGTCGATCCGCCGATCGGTGGTCAACCAGACCGACCGGCTGCACGACTACGAACGCGTGATGGCGGTCAACTACTTCGGCGCGGTGCGGATGGTGCTGGCGCTGCTGCCGCACTGGCGTGAG
Source organism: uncultured Actinomycetota bacterium (assembly GCA_963755805.1). Lineage (GTDB taxonomy): Bacteria > Actinomycetota > Actinomycetes > Mycobacteriales > Mycobacteriaceae > Mycobacterium. The sequence continues at coordinate 53,841 of CAVWLG010000013.1, read as the reverse complement.
CGCCGCTTCGGTCACGTCGTCAACGTCTCCAGCGCCGGCGTGCAGGCGCGCAGCCCCAAGTACAGCGCCTACCTGCCCACCAAGGCCGCGCTCGACGCGTTCTCCGAAGTGGTTGCCACCGAAACGCTTTCTGACCACGTCACATTCACCAACATCCACATGCCGTTGGTGGCCACCCCGATGATCAAACCGTCCCGGCGGCTCAACCCGGTTCCACCGATCACCGCCGAACATGCGGCCGCGATGGTGGTTCGCGGGCTGATCGACAAGCCATTACGGATCGACACCCCGCTGGGCACGCTGTCCGAGGCCGGCCACTACTTCACTCCCGAACTGTCGCGGCGGATCCTGCATCAGGTGTATCTCGGCTACCCGGATTCGGCCGCAGCGCGCGGTGAGACGGGCACGGCGCCGGCTCCGTCTGATTCGAAAGGCGTTGCGGAACAGCAGTCGTCACGTCAGCCGAAGCCGCCGGCCCGCGCCGCGGTTGCCCGGGTCCGGGTCCCCGGCCCGGTCAAACGGCTCGTGCGCCTGGTTCCCGGCGTGCACTGGTAATACGGTCTGGTGATTCCGCCCGGGTTACCCTGAAGACTGTGGGGGACGACCCGGACCTAGACAACACGATCGGCGAGGCCGACGTGGTCCGGCGGGCTTTCGACAGCCTTCCCTCGTTTATCGTCGCTTTCGCAGGTCCGGAGCATCATTACGTCGCCGCGAATGCGGCAACCCGGACCGCATTTCCCGCGGTCAGGCTCGGAGTTCCGGCGCGAGAACTATTTCCCGAATTCGAAAATCAGAACCTGATCGAGATCCTGAACCGCGTCTACCGCACCGGAGAGATCCAGCAGGGCCGGGAGTGGCGTTTCCAGTTCGACTTTGACGGATCGGGAACGATGCAGGAGGTCTGCGGCGATATCGTCGTCAGTCCCCGCGCGGCCGAAGACGGAAGCATCGAAGGCACTCAGGTGATGCTGACCGATGCCACCGCTCAGGTACAGGAACGCCGGGCCGCGGAGGCGCGCGAGGCAGAACTGTCCGAGCGGTACGCGCAGGTACGGGATCTCGGAATTCACGTCCAACGTGCCCTACTTTCGCCGGCGCTGCCGGTGCTGGCGGGCGCCGACATCGCGGCCGAATATTTGGTGGCCACCCAGGACGCCGGCGCCGGCGGTGACTGGTTCGAGGCGGTGCCCGGCAACGACGGAAGTGTCTTTCTGGTCGTCGGCGACGTGGTCGGGCACGGCGTCGAAGCCGCGGCGGTGATGGCTCAGCTACGGACCGCGATCCGGATGGCGCTGTTGGCCGGCGACGGCATCCACGAAAGCCTCATGGCGGTAGACCAATTCAGCAAGTTCGTACCCGGATCGAAAGCGGCGACCCTGTGCATCGGCCGCTTGGACGCCGGCACCGGAGCTTTCGAATATTGCACTGCGGGACACCCTCCCCCGCTGTTGATCAGTGGTGGCGTTGCACGGTTTCTCGAGCCGACCGGCGCGGGGCCGCTGGGCAGCGGGATCGGCTTTCCCACTCGCACCGAAACATGTGGATGTGGATGATGCGGTGCTGCTCTACAGCGACGGCATCATCGAGCGTCCTGGCCGTCCGCTTGCCGCCAGCACCGCCGAATTCGCCGACATCGCATCTCGCGTTCTGGGCGGTTCGGCGTTCCCGATCGAGACGACATCACGTCCCGTCGAGCGGTTGTGCTCGCAGACGCTGGAGTTGATGCTGCGCACTACGGGCTACAACGACGACGTGACTTTGCTTGCCGCGCAGCGACGTAACCCACCGCCGCCGCTGAAGCTGACCGTCGATGCCACCGTCCAGGCGGCCCGCGAGGTGCGCGGGCCGCTGCGGGCCTGGTTGTCCGACATCGGCGCCGACGAAGTCGACGTGATGATCATCGTGCAGATCCTGTGCGAGTTCGTCGAGAACTCCTTCGAGCACGGGTACCGCTCAGCGACCGCCGACCCGATCGACGTCGAGGCAACGCTGGACGCCCACGGCATGGTTCACGCCTCGGTGACCGACCGTGGCCAGTGGAAGGCCCCGTCGGCGGACCCCGGCATGCGTGGCCGCGGACTGATGCTGGCGGATGCACTGGCCACCGAAAGCCGCATCGTCGGCAGCGACAGCGGCACCACCGCGTCGATTACGCACCGGCTGTGTCGGCCCGCGCGCATCGTGATCGACCCGAACGTCGTGCCCGTCACTGAACGTCCCGCTGCGCACGAGTTCGCTACCGAGATCGTCGACGATCGCCTGGTGGTCGCAGGAGACGTCGACAACGCGACGGCACCGACTCTGGAGACGCAGATCGCGCGCAAAAGCCGCTCCGGCACTTACCCTTTGACCGTGGACCTGTCGTCGGCCACCCACCTGGGTTCTTCCGGACTGCGGGTCTTGGCCGAAGCGCTGGAACGCGCGCGCCACCATGGCACCGAACTCGCTTTGGTCGCATCACCGGGAAGTCCGGCTCACCATGTGTTGATGCTGGTCGGGCTGCCGCTCACGACTGAGGCCGTCGCCGACCGGGTCGACTAGGCACGAGCAGGTATCGTCTCCGCGGTGGCCGCCGCACCAGTTTTCGCCGATGTCGACACCGGCGTCGACGATGCCATTGCGCTGATTTACCTGTTGGCCAGTCCGGACGCCCAACTGGTCGGCATTGCGTCCACGGCCGGAAACGTTGGTGTGGAACACGTCTGCGAAAACAACCTCGGCCTGCTGGACCTGTGCCGCGTCGAGGGTGTGCCGGTGTCGCGAGGCGCCGAGCATCCGCTGAATTCCGTCGCACCGGCCGACAGCGCAGTCCACGGGTCACGGGGCCTGGGATACGCCGAACTGCCGCCGACCGATCGGCAACTCGACGCCGACGATGCCGCAACGGCGTGGGTGCGTGCGGCCCACGCGCACCCGGGCGAGCTGATCGGGCTGGCGACCGGACCGCTGACCAATCTGGCGCTGGCGTTGCGCAAGGAGCCGGCACTGCCGAATCTGTTGCGCCGGCTGGTGATCATGGGCGGAGCGTACGACTACCGCGGCAACACCAACACGGTGGCGGAGTGGAACATCGCCTTCGACCCGGAGGCGGCAGCCGAAGTCCTCGCCGCCTGGTCGCCGACGGAAACCGTTGAGCCGCTGAGTCTTCCGATCCTGTGCGGGCTGGATGTGACCCGCAAGATCGCTCTCACGCCCGACATCCTGACCAGGCTGGCGGCAAGCGCAGGCGCGACGACCACCGCGCTGAGCGTCGACGACGAGCCGGGCACCCGGTCGTCGTCGTCCAATCCGGTGATCCGGGTGATCGAGGATGCGACCCGCTTCTACCTGGAGTCCTACCACCGTCTGGGCCACGGTTACCTGGCGCACTTGCACGATCCGCTGGCCGCCGCCGTCGCGCTGGACCCGCAGCTCGTCGCCACCCGGCAGGCCACGCGTGGACGTCGAACTGACCGGCACCCTGACCCGCGGCATGACCGTCACCGACTGGTCGGGACGCTGGGGGCGAAAGCCCAACGCGCTGATCGGCGTTGACGCCGATCCGATCGTGTTCTTCGACCGGTTCGTCGATCGAGTGGGGCCGTTCGCCGCTGGGCTGGCCTGACGGGCTTTCACTCGTAGATTCCCTCCAGATACCACCTCCTCTGCCGGTAACACAGCAGCAGCGCGGTACCGGGGTCGGACGGCCGCTCGCCTTCCAGGAGCACCTGCACACGGGCGGTGCGGCTTCCCCCCTGACCGGCGCCGAGCCGGTCATCCCACCACCGTTCGTCGACCGGCCATGGGCCGGCCCACCAGTGCAGCCTGTTGTCGCGGCCGCGGGCGGTCAGCCGGGCCGGGTCGGCGGAGAACAGCCCCCGGCTGGTCACCCGAATCGAATTGCCTTGGACATCAAGCAGTTCCACCGGATCGTCGAGCAGCACCGTCGGCGATGGTTCCGGCAGCTGACCGGGCCATGGCCGATTCGGGTCGGCGAGCGGCACCGGCTCGTCGCCCAGCGGCGTCAACGTGATGCGTTCGGCGGGCCCGCGACCGCCGGACAGCATCGGCACCTGCACTGCCTCCGGACCGAGCAGACCCTGCACCCGGACCAGCGCTCGACGGGCCCGCATCTGGCCCTCTTCACCGAGGCCGCCCCACAGCGGCAACTGCAGCGCCCCCGCCGACACCACCTCCACCGCCTGCAGCCGCAACTGCACCACCGGTGCGGTGGGCCGATCCACGACGATCCGGGTGTTCAACCAGCCGTCCAGCTGCCAGCGCACCCGATCGGCGGTGGCATCCTCGGTCAACGGCTCGGCGCATCGCCAAACCCGGTTCAGCTCTTCACCATTGGCGGTGACGGCATGGACGCCCAGTCGGGTGCATCCCACCCCGGCGGCCAGCAATGTCTGATGCAGCGCGCTGGCCAACGAGCGTCCGGCGAACGCCGCGGCGTCGACCCGGTCGATCGGCGGATCGCACTGCAGCACCGCATCGAGCTCGGCCGGCAGCTCGCGCCCAGACGGCCCGCGTTCCGGCTCGCCGCAGGCGAACCGGTGCGCGCTCACCGCGTCGGCGCCGAACCGGGAGGCGACATCCGTGCGCGACAGCGCGGCGAACTGGCCGACCGTGCGAATTCCCATCCGCCACAACAGATCCGCCAGATCAGCCCGCCCCGGACCGGACAGACTGGGCTCGGTGGCGAGTTGCCGAATCGACAGCGCCGACAGAAAACGCGCGTCATCCCCCGGCGTCACGATGCGGCCCGCGCGGGCGGCGAAGACCGCTGTCGACAGCCGATCGGCGATCCCGACCTGACACTCGGCGCCGGCCGCCGCCACTGCGTCGGTCAGCCGCTCGGCAACCTGCTGCTCGGACCCGAAGAACCTGGCCGCCCCGCGAACCGGCATGACCACCAGGCCGGGGCGCAGCACCTCGGCGCGAGGCACCAGGTCGTCTACCGCCGCGACAATTCCTTCGAAGTAGCGGGCGTCGCGGTCGGGATCGGCGGCGACGACGTGCAGTTGCGGGCAGCGGGCCGACGCCTCGCGCCGCCGCAGCCCTCGCCGCACACCTACCGAACGGGCCGCCGACGAACAGGCGATCACCCGGTTGGCCAGCGTGACGGCGACCGGTGACGTCGCGGGTAGTCCCGCTGCCGCCGCCGCGGCGACCGCGGGCCAGTCCATGCACCACATCGCCAATACCCGGGAGTTCACACTCACCCCGTCCGAGCCCGCCTGATCGCCCGTCCCGCGGCGCACACCTCCAGCCGCACCTTGCTGATCCGCCCGAAACCCGGCTTTTCCGAGGTGGTTTCGTAACCGCAGACCCGAGCCTTCAGTCGTATCGACGCACCCTGCCAGTCGCCGTCGGTGACCAGCAGCGTGCAGCCTTTCTGCTGAGCCCGGGCCACCACGGCCCGGGCCCGGGTCAGTGGCACCGAGCGCCCTCTCAGCGCCAGCACGATCAGGTCCATTCCGTCCATGAGCACCGCGGCCACCTCCACCGGGTCGGTCCCGGGATCCGGTATCACCGCGAGCCGGCTCAGATCGGCGCCCATTTCGACCGCGGCCAGCAGGCCGACATCCGGCTGGCCGACGATGGCCGCGTTCCCGCCGGCGGCCGTCACCGCGGCCACCATGCTCAGCGGCAGCGACCGGGCACCCGACAGCACTGCAACCGTTCCCCGTGGCAACGCATTCGGCAACACATCCGTCAGCAACTGCGGAACCGGGAGCCTGGCTTCCGAATCCGGAAGCAGGTCCTCCACCTGAGCGTGACCGGGCCGAGGAGAGCCAATCTTCCCGGAAACCGCCGCCATCTGTCGTCGCAGCTGTTTTAGCTGCTCAGCACGGTTGTGATGCGACTGTTCGGAAGCAAGCAGCGCCGTCATCAACTACTCCTGCGGTACGGGTGTGACTACTGATGTTCGAATGTATGTTCGAATGCCATGTAGTCAATACCCACCCACCGACAACGTCAAGCGGATGCTTGCCGCAGGTGCCGGCCAGCTAACTCGCGGTCACATCGCTCAGCACCCGCACCGGGACGTTGTTCCAGCCGATGACGTTGGTCATCGCCACCCGCCTGAGCCCTTCCGGCACGATTGTGTAGCGCGGCATGTGATCCAGCAACTTGTCCAATGCGAGGGTGCTCTCCATTCGAGCCAGCGCGGCACCCAAACAGCTGTGCGTCCCATACCCCAGCCCCAGGTTCTGTGCCTGGCCGCGGTCCCGGTTGATGTCGAAGGTATCCGCGTCGGCGAACGCCCGCTCGTCCCGGTTTGCCGAACCCAGACACAGCAGGACCGGATTTCCGGCAGGAATTGTGGTGCCATGCAGCTCAACGTCTTTCATGCTGTACCGCACCAGATACTGTGCGGGCGCCTCCCACCGCAGCAACTCCTCCACCGCGGCAGGAACCCGGCTGCGGTCATCGAGCAACATCTGCCATTGATCTGGATGTTCGGCGAAAGTGACCACCGCATTGCCCACCAATTTGGTCACCGTCTCGGCGCCGGCCCCGCCCAACATCGATGCGAAGGCGGCGATTTCGATGTCATCGAGCTTGGTCGCCACGCCGCCGCGTTCGACTTCGACGGCGATCAGATCGCTGATCATGTCGTCCTGCGGATCGGCCCGCCGCTCCTGAATGATGTTGTAGTAGATCAGTCCGGTCTCGATACCGGCCTGAACACCTTCCTCGGGCGTGGCGACGTTGCCGTACTCCCGTTCGAGCATCTTGTCCAAGAGAAGCCGGATGTTCTGGCGGAGCTCTGCGGGCACGCCGAGCATCCGGGTGATCACTTCCACCGGGAACAACGCCGAAAAGTCTTGCACGACATCGAACTCGTCGGGATTCGCCGCGGCGAGAAAACGATCGATCTGTTCGACGACCAATTCTCGTTGACGCTCGATGGCGCGTGGGGTGAACACCTTGTTGACCAGGTTGCGCATCCGGCGATGCTCGGGCGGATCCATCATGATGATCAACGGCGGCACCGGATTACCGGACTGCACCATCTCGAGATCGACTCCGCGCGACGACGAGAACGTTTCGGAGTCTTTGATGGCCGCCACCACGTCGGCGTGCCGGGTCAGCGCATAGAAATCGTAATTCTCGCTGTAATAGACCGGCTCCTCGTCGCGCATCCGCCGGTAGGTGGCGTACGGGGATTGAAGAAGTCGCTGGAAAACGGATCAAAGACGACTTTGGAAGTGGTCAACGCGTCCTCCTGGTATTCACATCCGTACGGGACGTCCGGTCGGCCGACAAACCGGCTGCCGCACGGATCTCCCGGCCCCCTGCCGCGGGATCAGCGTCTGGAAATATGTAGTGGCTCAGTGCGACTCGCGCGACTGCACCGGCGAGGGCTCGGGTGCTCAACGCGGAGTCGAAGCCGTCCTCACGGACACACTGCTGCAAGACATCCATCAATTTTTCGGTGATCATCGGCAATGCCCGGGCCATCTGTCCGTGCGCGAAGCCCGGATCCAGGTCGAGTTGACGCCCGGGCGGCTGGTCCTCCATGAAAGTCACGACGACATCGACAGCGGCTTCCCATCGCGCGAGGCCGGTGACCCCGCTCATCGCCCGTTCCATTGCCGCGTCGAAACGACGTCGTACCTGCGCCCCCAGCGCATCGATGAGGTCTTCTTTGGACGCAAAGTAGCGATAGATGGTCGGTCGTGACACCCCGGCCAGCGTTGCCACGTCAGACAACGACAACTTCCGGGCGCCCACACTCAGCACCAGCCGCCCGGCCGCATCGAGTATCCGGTCCGCCAGATCACCGTAATCAGAACGGGATTGGCGCGGTTCAGCAATCGGCACGATGGTAACTCCTAGATTCCAGCGCGGAATTCAGGCGGACACCGGATCGAGACGGCCGAGTTCGCGCAGCCATGGGATCAGCAGGCGCAGTCCGTCATCGAACGACATCGGGTCGTAACCCAGGCGCTTGGTGGTGAGGTTGTCGTTCGATCTGGGCTTGCGAACGTCCTTGGCCGCGGCTTGCGCGATCGCCATCAAAGTGGGCCCGAACTCGGCGGTCAACGCCTCCGGATCGGAGCGGTAATCGAGATCTTCTACGCGATGGTCGATTCCGGCGATTTCGCAGGCGCGGTTGATACCGGCGGCGGTGGTGATATTCGCCTGCGGCTGTCCGATCAACAGGTAACGCTCACCGGCCACGCCGCGGTCCAAGGCGGCAATCGATCCCTTCGCGACGTCCTTGCCGGCCACCCACGTCACCGGAAATGCCAGGTAGCGCTTGATCTTTCCGCGCATGCCGGCCAACAACACCCGGTTGAAACTGGTGCGATGCAGAGCGCGCTGCGCTACCAGGCCGGGACCGTAGATCGCGCCGGGGTGGCAGGTCAACACGTCCTCGCCTGCGGCCGCACGCTGGTGGGCTTCCGGAGAATGCGGCGAGCTTGGTGACGGTATAGGGGTCGTCCGGCGGGTTCTCGAGAACGGGGGCTTCTTCGAAGTCGAGGTCGGTGGTCAGGTTGATGAAGGTGGCGGTGCTGAGGGCGACGACGCGACGCATGCCATGTTTCTTCGCCGCATCGAGAACGTTGGTGGTGCCGACCATGTTGACGGCCTTGAAGTCGTCGAGGTCCTGACTGGCTCCGCCCAGCAGCGCCGCACAGTGGATGGCCGCCTCGGCGCCCTTGGCCGCGCGAAGCACGTCGTCGGCATCGCTGATGTCGCCCCTGACCAATTCGACACCGATCCCGCCCAGCGCCGTGGCCTCGTCCGGATTGCGGACCAGCGCGCGGACGTGGTCGCCGCGCTCGATCAGTTGTTCGCAGACATTGCCGCCGGTCTGACCGGTGGCGCCGGTGACGAAGATCGTGCTGGCCATGGTCGACACCCTTCTTCGACTACATATCTAACAAAGATAGTAAATCTTGTAATCCCTGAAGTGCAAATATAGGATCTTCAGTTCATGGCGATCGATCCGGCAAGCATCCTTCTGACCGACCGGGTAGCAGTGGTCACCGGTGGCGGCGCCGGCATCGGCCGCGGCATCGCCGCGGGGTTGACGGCATTCGGCGCCAAGGTGGCGATCTGGGAGCGCGACCCCGAATCCTGTGCGTCGGCCGCCGAAGAGATCGGCGCGCTGGGCATCCCCACCGACGTCCGGGACAGCGCCGCGGTCGACGCCGCACTCGCGCAGACCGTCGCCGAACTCGGACCGGTCACCATCCTGGTCAACAACGCCGGCGGCGTCTTCTGGTCAGGGATACTCGATACCACCGAAAACGGTTGGGACGCACTGTACAAATCCAATCTGCGCCACATCTACCTGTGCACCCAGCGGGTGGCCCGCGGCCTCGTCGAGCAGAAGTTGGCCGGCAGCATCATCAGCGTCACCTCGATCGAAGGTGTCCGCGCCGCACCCGGTTACGCGACCTATGCGGCCGCCAAAGCCGGGGTCATCAACTACACCAAGACCGCTGCCCTCGAACTCGCACCGCATGGCATCCGGGTCAACGCCCTGGCCCCCGACATCACCTTGACCGAAGGCATCAGGAACATCGCACCCCCGGGTTCCGAAGAGCGGTTCGGCCTGACGGTTCCGCTCGGACGCGCGGGTCATGTCGACGAGATGGCCGGCGCGGCAGTCTTTCTCGCGTCTGAGATGTCCAGCTACATCACCGGGCAGACAATTCACGTCGACGGCGGCACCCAGGCAGCGAGCGGGTGGTACCACCATCCGGAGACCGGCGCCTACGCGCTCGGGCCGAGCTAGGTAGCGATCGCCGCGCTGCTAGTCCCCGGTGTCCAGCATGACGTGTGCGGACATCCCGCCGTCGATCGAAATCATTTGTCCGGTGATGTAGCGAGACTGCTCCGAAGCCAGGAAAACGACCAGATCGGCGACGTCTTGTGGTTGTCCGAGGTACGGCGTCAGCGTGGCGTGGCCGAGGCGATCGATGACGTCCTCGGACAGATGCGCGCGTACGGCGTCGGTCAGGATCAGTCCGGGCACGATGGTGTTCGCCCGCACGCCGCGCTTTCCCTCACTGGTCGCGACGTACATCGTCAGCGCGTGCACCCCGGACTTCGACACACCGTAGGCCAGGCGGGTCCGGTCACCCGATAGCGCCGCCCCCGACGACATGTTGACGATGGAACCGCCGCCGCTCTTTCGCATTTCGGGCACCGCGTACTTGCACATCAGCAGCTGGCTTCCGAGGTTGACTTCCAAAGACCGCTGCCACACGTCCAACTCCATCTCGCTGACCGTGGTGTCCCGCGACAGGAAGCTGCTGGTGGTCAGCGCCGCATTGTTGTGCAGGACATCGAGGTGGCCGAACTCCGCCACCGTCGATTGCACGACATGCCTGGCCGTCTGCTCCTCCGCGAGGTCGCCGCCGAGTGCGATCGCCGGCGCCCCCGTTCGCCGAATCTCGTCGACGACCTCGGCGGCCTTCGCCTCGTCGATATCGACGACCGCGACGGCGGCACCTTCGCGCGCCAATTCGTGCGCCGTCGCCGCACCGATTCCGCCGGCACCTCCGGTGACTATCGCGACCTTTCCGGCAAGTCTGGACATCGAGTTCTCCCAAGGCCGGTTCGTATGAAGCTAAAGAAAGTTAGCCTGTTTCGATGCCGCGTATTGCGCCAATCCCAATGCCAGAGCTCAGCTCACACTCCCGCGAGATCGTGGAGGCCGGCGTCGCGGCCGGACTCTACGCGACCCCGGTTCCCCTGCAGATCTTCGCGTATCGCAGTGCCCAACTCGCGCAGGTGGACATGGCCAGGACGCACCTGGGAGCCGGCACGTCTGCTGGGCGGCCGGATACTGGAGCTGCTGCGCATCCGCAGCGCCCAGCTGGGCGAGTGCGAGCCGTGCAGTCAATCACGCAAGCACGATTCGATCACCGATGACGACGTCGCGTGCCTGCTCGCGCCGCGGACATGGATCGTTGACGCCGCAGGAGCAATTGGCCGTGGAGTTCCTCGACCTGCTGTCGGGCGATCACCACATGATCGACGACGCGTTCTACCGAAAATTGGGCGAGCATTTCACCGCCGCACAGATCATCGAACTCGGTTTCACCTGCGCGTCAACCATGGGACTGCACCGCTTCCTGCACACCCTCGACATCTACGGCGACTCAATCCCGGTCATCGACTACTCCCCCGACCAGGTCGATTCGGCCGCGCATCACTGAGTACGGCCGCGATCGCTTCCGGCGCGACCCCGAGACCGCGCAAGCAGAAAGACTGCACGCGCCTACGGATTTCGGCCGGGATCGCGCTGAGCGATCCCCCAATGCCGTTCGATATTGGTCCACACGACACCGTGGATGGACAGCGCTTCACCGTCGGGATCGATCTCGGCGAATATCCCCAGATCCTTTCCGCGCGCGAGTTGTTCGACAAGCGGACGCAGGATTTCCCGGTAGGCGGGGGCGACGAGTTCGGGCGCGGCGACCATCTGATTCTGCGCCTCGACCGACATCTGGCGTAGATCGGAGCGGATCTGCTGATTGAAGGCGAGGTCCAGCCGTCCGTCGATCCAGGCTGCCACCGCGCGAACCGGGTCAGAGTCCGCCATCCGCTGCTCCAGGCGCACGACCTCGGCGCGGGCCATCTCCAGGAATACCGCCGCAACCAGCTGATCCTTCGACTCGAAGTGCCGGTAGAACGCTCGGGTACCCAGCTGTGTTCTGCTGAGCACTCGGGCTATCGACAGCGCCTGAACTCCTTCGGTCCGAACGACTTCGGCGGCAGCGGCGAGGATCACCGCATGTATGTGCGGATCGGGTTCGAGCTTTCGGCGCCCGCCGGCTCTGGCGTCGGCCCGATCATGCTGACGCATCAAAGGTAGCCATGTAATCGCCGAACGCCTCGTGCACCTTTTCCGGGGTCAACCCGTAATCGGCCAGCTCGTATGTGTGAGTGCCATGCTGACCGGGCTTGTGCCCGTCTGCCCACTCCTGCACTCTCGCGCGCGCCGAATCGGTGAACGTGAGACCGAGCTTTTCGTAGCTGCGGGCAATCGTGTTGATCGGGTTGGTTTGCAGGTCGGCGAAGGACACGTCCACAAAACGGTCGTCGCCGAATTTCTTGCGGAACTCCATCGCACGGCCCATGCCCTCGGACCACCACGCCAGTTGCTCGGCCCCAAGCTCTTCAGGGTCCCGATGATCGCTGCTCCAGGTCCGGACATAGGCGATGAGACTGCAGACCGATCCTAGGACCTTTGCCGGATCCCGGTGGCTCCACAGGAATTTGGCATTCGGATACGCTTCGACAAACGATTCGAGTGCGAACATGTGCACCGGCGTCCGCAGGTGCCACAGGCTTGGCTTGCAGTGCCACTGCAGCAGTTTCAGCACATCGCGGTGGAAGGTGTAGGTCTCGCGCATATCGCTCTGCAGCAGCCATTCGACGTATCCCGGAACCCGTACCACCCCGTCGAAGTGGAAGGTACGAAAGCTCATGCCCATCAGGTCTTGGCATTCCGTCGCGGATTCGGCATCGAAACTGTTCATGGTCCGGAACTCGGGAAACATCTGGTCGATCATCGCGATGCCCTCGGCGGCATTGCGCGATCCGCGGATCGGTGTGCTGCGTAGCGGCCTCGGGCGGCGGGGTCGGCGCCTGGGATTCCCAGGTGCGCAACGACCTGAATTGTGGATCGGCAGAGACTAATTGGCCTAGCGCGGTGGTCCCTGTGCGCGGCAGACCCAGGACGACGACCGGGCCGTCGACGACCTCGTCGGCGATCTCGGGATGCTGCTTGTAGGTCTCGCATGATCTTCAGCCGCTGGATCAGAGCGTTACTGATGGTCGCGTGCTGCATGACCCGGCCGAGATCGTTGAGTTCGGCTTCGGTGTTCAACGCGGCGACGGTCCGCTCCAGACCTTCGCGGTAATAGGCCGAGCCGAAATCGTCGAGGCCAGTGGCGGCGCGGGCGCCGTCTTCGAGATCGTCAGCGGAGAAACTCACCGGTAGAACCTTTCGTAGACGGCGTGGCGCCGGGCTTCGATCACGTGAGAGCGTTCGTCGGGGGTGGTCATGGTGGTGTCAGCAGGCAACAACGACAGGACCTCGTCGACCTTCACCACGCGCACGTTTGGTACCGGCGCGGTTTCGGTTCGCACACAACGCAATAGCATCGCGCCGTTACTGTGACCTGCGGTGTCCAGCCAGTTCGCCACCCCAGGATCCGTCGCACAGATGACGGCACGGAAGATCCCGTCGGAATCGACAACCGCCTGATGTCCGTTGAGACTGGACTGATGGCGTCCGTAGTGAATCGTCTCCAACCACGGATTGCCCAACGAGATGCTCCAATAGACGCCCTCGGGTGGCTCGACCTCGAGGATCAGCGCCTCATCGGGCTCGAGCTCGAATCTTCCGATGACAGGCCGGTTTTCCGCTGCCGCACCCATGTCGCTCATGTCCATCGGCGGTATGAAGCCGTTGGCCGGCGGCATGGCACCGAAGTCGAGGAAGAATTTCAGGTTGTCATAGACGAAGTCGCCCAGCGCGTGAAGCTGGCGCGACACCGAGACATCCAATTCGACAGAACGAGCCGGCGGCGCAGCTTCGTCGCCGATGCGCTCGATACGCAATGACGCGGGAACCTCGGTGTCCCAGTCGTAGAAGAAGTTTCGCACCGTCAGCGTCGGATGATCGCCGGTCAGCCGCAGCCAGTTACCGTCGTGCTCGTCGGCGGACAAGATCGCTTCGAAGTTCCCGTCGGCGTCGACCTCGAGTTCGTCGACGAGGCAGTTAGCGGTCGCGGCGATTCCGTCCATCGTCTGCAGGCCGACGTATCGGGCGGTGCCCCGGTTGCCGAAGATCCGATACGTCTCGCCCGCGCGCAGGCTCGCATTCAGGTACACGCAGTCCGGACATTCCAGCCCCCAGGTGACGATGTCGTCCATGCGGGCCCGGTTGACGGCGAGAACCGGGTCCGGATCTGCCCGCAGTGCCATGTCCGTGCCGACCGCCAACAACACCATCAGATGTCGCATCCCTGACCCGTGGTCGAGGCGATTCTTGTTGACCGGAGTGGACCGTACGAGTTGCTCGGCCGCGTTCAGCCGCTCCTGCAGATGCGCCCACGCCCCCGAGAGGTCGGCGGCCTCGCCGTCACCTGGCGACAGCGCTGCCTCCGCGATCGAGTGCGGCAGCCATGCCATCGTCTGTTTCCAGGCCGGTTGGGCCTTGTCGACCGCCGTCTTCGGACACGATTGCCCTCCAGCCACAGTCAGCACAGCGCTCAATTGAAAATGATGTTTTCAATTGACTAGTTGGTACCACGCACCCGGTACGACAGTCAACCAATCGGGCCTCGCGCCCCGGATCAGGGCGGGCGTCAGCCGTCTCGCCGACTGAGCAGTTCGGCCCAGTCGCGCGGCACTCGACCGCGGGGACCGGGGACCGTCTGGTCCGCGGGATGGCATTCCGGTGGGGCAAGTTCGGGACCGTCGTAGTAATCGTTGGTCTCGTAGTTCCAGAACCAGTCCTCGCCCGGTTCGAACGACCGGATGATCGGGTGTCCGGTCTCTCGCCAGTGCTGCGTTGCGTGCCTGGACAGCGAATCGTCGCAGCAACCGACGTGGCCGCAGGCCGCACACCGCCGCAGGTGTACCCACCAGCCACCGGTGGCGTCACACTCGCTACAGCCGGTACCACCGGGCGGCACCGATGGGTCGACAGCAGCAGCCATAGCGAGCTACTCCCACTCGATGGTGCCGGGCGGCTTGCTGGTCACATCCAGCACCACGCGATTGACCTCAGCCACCTCGTTGGTGATCCGGGTCGAAATCCGCTCCAGCACGTCGTAGGGCACCCGGGTCCAGTCGGCGGTCATGGCGTCCTCGCTGGACACCGGACGCAGCACGATCGGATGCCCGTAGGTCCGGCCGTCCCCCTGCACGCCCACCGACCGGACGTCGGCGAGCAGCACCACCGGGCACTGCCAGATCTGCTGATCCTGACCGGCCGCGGTCAATTCCTCGCGCGCGATCGAGTCGGCCCGCCGCAGCGTCTCCAGCCGCGCAGCGGTGACCTCTCCGACGATGCGGATCGCCAGACCCGGCCCCGGAAAGGGCTGGCGCGCAACGATTTCCTCGGGCAGACCCAACTCGCGACCGACCGCGCGCACCTCGTCTTTGAACAACAGCCGCAACGGCTCGACGAGCTTGAACTTCAGATCGTCGGGCAGGCCGCCGACGTTGTGATGGCTCTTGATGTTCGCCGCACCGGTACCGCCACCGGACTCCACCACGTCGGGATACAGCGTTCCCTGCACCAGGAACTCAGTGTTCGTTGTCCCCCAGCGCATCTCGCACAGCTCCCTCGAATGCCCGGATGAACTGCCGTCCGATGATCTTGCGCTTGCCTTCGGGGTTGGTGACCCCGGAGAGCGCCTCGAGGAAAGTCGCTTCGGCGTCGACGGTCACCAGGTTGGCGCCCGTGGCGGCGACGAAGTCGCGCTGCACCTGCGCGCGCTCACCGGCGCGCAGCAGACCGTGGTCGACGAACACACACGTCAGCCGGTCACCGATGGCGCGTTGCACCAGCGCGGCGGCGACTGCCGAATCCACCCCGCCGGACAGCCCGCAGATCGCGTGGCCGTCGCCGACCTGATTGCGCACCTGCTCGATCAATGCCTCGGCGATGCCGGCCGGCGTCCAATCCGGAGCGATACCGGCGAACTCGTGCAGGAACCGGGTGAGCACCTGCTGTCCGTGCGGGCTGTGCAAGACCTCGGGGTGGTACTGCACGCCGGCCAACCGTCGCGCCCGGTTCTCGAACCCGGCCACCGGGGAGCCCGCGCTGGTGGCAATCACCTCGAAGCCCTCCGGCGCGGACGTGACCGCGTCGCCGTGGCTCATCCACACCGGCTGCGTGTCGGGCAGGTCCGAATGCAGTTCGCCGCCAACGACATTCAGCTCGGTTCGGCCGTACTCGCTGGTGCCGGTGCGTGCGACGGTGCCGCCGAGCGCCTGGGCCATCGCCTGGAATCCGTAGCAGATGCCGAAGACCGGTACGCCCAGGTCGAACAACGCCGGGTCGAGTTGCGGTGCGCCGTCGGCGTACACGCTGGCCGGACCGCCGGACAGCACCACCGCCAGCGGATCGCGGGCCTTGATCTCGTCGACCGAGGCGGTATGCGGAATCACCTCCGAGAACACCCGCGCCTCTCGCACCCGGCGGGCGATCAACTGGGCGTATTGCGCGCCGAAATCGACGACCAGCACGGGACGGGGCGATGCTGACTCCACCGGCACAGTCTAGAGGCGCACCGCACTCGACTGACCCGTCGTGCTTGACGCGCGCTGTAGTCATATGTCTACACTCGCGTCACATGCCGCTGTAGTCAATCGACTACACACCAGGTGAGAGGACATCCCATGGCAACGACCGTGACCCAGCTGGGCAGCCGCATCGGCGCCCGCATCGACGGTGTGCAGCTATCCGGCGATCTCGACGCCGGCACCGTCGCAGACATCCGACAAGCGTTGCTGCGCCACAAGGTGATCTTCTTTCGCGACCAGCAGCACCTCGACGACGCCGGGCAGCACGCCTTCGCCGCCCGCATCGGCACGCCGATCGCCCACCCGGCGGTGCAGCAGGAGAACATGCCGATCATCACGCCGATCAACTCCGAGTACGGCAAGGCCAATCGCTGGCACACCGACGTCACGTTCGTGGCGAACTATCCGGCCGCCTCGGTCCTGCGCGCCGTCACGCTGCCCAGCTATGGCGGGTCGACGCTGTGGGCCTCCACCGCTGCGGCGTACGAGGCGCTGCCCGAGTCGCTCAAACACCTCGCCGAAAACCTCTGGGCGCTGCACAGCAACCGCTACGACTACATCGCGGCGCCCGAGGCGCAGACCGACAACCAGAAGTCGCATCGGGCCCGGTTCGAGAAGATCGACTTTCGCACCGAACACCCCGTCGTGCGGGTCCACCCCGAGACCGGCGAACGCACCCTGGTGGCCGGCGACTTCGTCCGCGGATTCGTCGGGCTGGACAGCTTACGAGTCGCAAACCCTGCTCGAGTTGCTGCAACGTCGAATCACCATGCCCGAGAACACTGTTCGATGGAATTGGGCGCCCGGCGATGTCGCCATCTGGGACAACCGCGCGACCCAGCACCGCGCCGTCGACGACTACGACGACCAGTACCGGCTCATGCACCGCGTCACCGTGGCAAGGCGATGTCCCCGTCGACGTGCACGGCCAACGCAGCCGGGTGATCAGCGGCGCGCCCCTGCAGGTGGTCGGAGCCGCCGCGAGCTGACGTCGGTGAGCGCTCACTCACCGATGGCGACCGCGCCGAGGTACCGTCACGCCCATGACCTCGCCTGATGCCAGCACGCGCGACCGCCTGCTGGACGCGGCCATGGCGTTGTTCGCCCGCCAGGGGTATGCCTCCACGTCGATCGCCGACATCCAGCGGGCCTGCGGCCTGTCCCCCGGATCCGGCGCCCTCTACAAGCACTTTCCGTCCAAGAAGGCGCTGCTGCAGGAGGCGGCGCGGCGGCAAGTGGAACAGATGGGCGCCATGCGCGACGACTACGACCGGACCCGGCCTACCGACGTCCAGGGGGCGTTGCGCCGGGGCGCCGACCAGATCTGGGCCAACATCGAGAACAACACCGAGTTGCTCCGGGTGATGTTCCGCGAGCCCGAGGCGCTCGACGACATGATCGACGACGTGTGGTCGGCGGCGACGACTACCGCCTATCAGCGGATCGGTCGGGCGCTGAGCGCCGCGAAGAATGCCGGCGCCGCAATGGTCGACGATCCCGAAGCGACCGGCACCGTGCTGTTGGCGGCGCTGGCCTACTCGCCGATCGCGCAGTTGTTGGTCGGCCGCACGCCCGGCAATATCGACGCCGATCGATTCCGCGAAGCGTGGCTCAGGTTGGCCGAAGGTGTGTTCACCGGCACTCCGCCGACCTGACGGCCCGCTGCAAGGTCAGGCTGCCGAACAGCAGGGAAACATTCGGTCGGCCGGAACGGATGGCGAACCGGGTTCGGGCATGGTGAGGTAATAACGACCCACGGCCGAAATCACCCGGCCGAAGTCATCGTGGCCCAGGTAATCCTTGAAGGGGAGGTCCGTCGTGCTAGGTCTACCGGAAGCGGTGCACGCCTGCCTGTTCGATCTCGACGGTGTGCTGACTGACACCGCCAGCGTGCATACGAAGGCCTGGAAGGTGATGTTCGACTCCTTCCTCGAGCAACATGCCGAACAGAGCGGCGAGAAGTTCGTCCCGTTCGACGCCGACAAGGACTACCTGAAATACGTCGACGGCAAGAAGCGCGAAGACGGCGTGCGTTCGTTTCTGGCCAGCCGCGGCATCGAGCTGCCCGACGGCGACCCCGACGACGGCGCCGACAAGGACACCATTTATGGGTTGGGTACTCGCAAAAACGATGCCTTCCAGGAGACATTGCACAAAGACGGCGTCAAGGTGTTCGAGGGTTCGCGCCGCTATCTGGAGAAGGTGACCGCGGCCGGTCTGGCCACCGCGGTGGTGTCGTCAAGTGCGAATACCCGTGAGGTGCTGGAGATCACCGGGTTGGAGAAGTTCATTCAGCAGCGTGTCGACGGCGTGACGCTGCGCGAAGAGCACATCGCCGGCAAGCCGGCGCCGGACTCCTACCTACGCGCCGCCGAACTGCTGAACGTGGAACCCTCCGCGGCGGCGGTCTTCGAGGACGCGCTGTCCGGCGTCGAATCCGGCCGGGCCGGCAACTTCTACGTGGTCGGCGTCGATCGCGTAGGCCAGGCCGACGAATTACGCAGCCACGGGGCCGATGTCGTGGTCACCGATCTCGGCGAACTACTCTAGGAGGCCGTGATGATTCCCGATGACACGCTGCCCGTCGAACCGTGGCAGATCCGCGAACCCAAGCTGAACCTCGACGTACTGGCCCAGATCGGAGTCGCTGTTCGCACTGTCCAACGGGCACATCGGAATTCGCGGCAACCTCGACGAAGGTGAGCCGCACGGCCTGCCCGGCACCTATCTCAACTCGTTCTACGAAGTGCGGCCGCTGCCCTACGCCGAAGCGGGCTACGGCTACCCGGAGGCCGGCCAGACCGTCGTCGACGTCACCAACGGCAAGATCCTGCGTCTGCTGGTCGACGACGAACCGTTCGACGTTCGCTACGGCAAGCTGATCAGCCACGAGCGGATTCTCGACCTCCGGGCCGGCACGCTGACCCGCGACGCGCACTGGCAGTCCCCGGTCGGCAAGCAGGTCAGGGTGACCTCGACCCGGCTGGTGTCACTGTCCCAGCGCAGCGTCGTCGCGATCGAGTACGTCGTCGAGGCTGTCGACCAATTCGTCCGTGTCACAGTGCAATCCGAGTTGGTCGCCAACGAAGACCAGCCGACGACGTCGGGCGATCCGCGGGTCTCCGCCATCCTGGACAACCCGCTGGAGGCCGTCCAGCACGAGGAACACCGAATGCGGCGCGCTGCTGATGCACCGGACGCGCGCCAGTGCGTTGATGATGGCCGCGGCGATGGACCACGAGATCGAGGTCGAGGGCCGCCACGAGATCAGCACCGACGCGAGTGACGACCTCGCCCGCACCACCGTGATCTGCGGACTGCGGCCGGGCCAGAAGCTGCGCATCGTGAAATACCTGGCCTACGGCTGGTCGAGCCAGCGGTCCCGGCCGGCCCTGCGCGACCAGGCTGCCGCCGCCTTGCACAGCGCGCGCTACAGCGGCTGGCAGGGCCTGCTGGAGGCCCAACGCAAAATCCTCGACGACTACTGGGACGGCGCCGACGTCGAGGTGGAAGGCGATCCGATCTGTCAGCAGGCGGTCCGGTTCGGACTCTTCCACCTGCTGCAGGCCAGTGCGCGCGCCGAAGGCCGCGGCATCGCCAGCAAGGGCCTGACCGGCACCGGGTACGACGGCCACATCTTCTGGGACACCGACGGATTCGTCCTTCCGGTGCTGACTTACACCTTGCCGCACGCAGCTGCTGACGCATTACGTTGGCGCGCTTCGACATTGGATCTGGCGAAGGAGCGCGCCGCGCAGCTGGACCTCAAGGGCGCCGCCTACCCCTGGCGGACGATTCGCGGTCAGGAGTGTTCGGCCTACTGGCCGGCCGGAACCGCGGCGTGGCACATCAACGCCGACATCGCGATGGCCTTCGAGCGCTATCGGGTTGTCACCGGCGATGAGTCGCTGGAGAAGGACTGCGGACTCGAGGTGCTCGTCGAGACGGCGCGGCTGTGGCATTCACTCGGGCACCACGACCGCCACGGCGTGTGGCACCTGGACGGGGTGACCGGTCCCGACGAATACACCGCGATCGTGCGGGACAACGTCTTCACCAACATGATGGCGGCACACAACCTTCGGGTCGCGGCTGACGCGTGCGCCCGGCACTCCGAGCGCGCCCTCGAGCTGGGTGTGACCACCGACGAGACCGCCGCGTGGCGTGACGCCGCTGACGCCGCGCACATTCCGTTCGACGAAGAGCTCGGCGTGCACCCGCAGTCCGAAGGCTTCACCACCTACGCCGAGTGGGACTTCGAGACCAGAAACAAATACCCGCTGCTGCTGCACGAGCCCTACGCGTTGCTGTACTCGGCCCAGGTGGTCAAGCAAACCGACCTGGTGCTCGCCATGTACTGGCAGAGCCACAAATTCAGCGACGAGCAGAAGGCGCGCAACGTCGACTACTACGAGCGCCGCACGGTGCGCGACTCGTCGTTGTCTGCCTGTACCCAGGCGGTGATGTGCGCCAACGTCGGGCACGTGGAGCTGGCGCACGACTACACCTACGAGGCGGCGCTGGTCGACCTGCGCGATCTGCACCACAACACCAAGGACGGGCTGCACATGGCGTCGCTGGCCGGCGCCTGGACCGCTCTGGTCGCCGGCTTCGGTGGCCTGCGCGACGACGAGGGCGTCCTGGCCCTCAACCCGTATCTGCCCGACGCCATTTCACGCTTGCGATTTCGGTTGCGCTGGCGCGACTTTCGGCTGACCGTGGACGTCATCCACGACGAGGTCACCTACACGTTGCGCGACGGACCCGAGGATCAGCAGTTGACCATCCTGCACGCCGGCGAGGAACTCGAACTCAGCACGACCGAACCGACGACGGTCACGATAACCAAGCGCGAGCCGCTGTTGCCCGACGCCGCAGCAGCCACCGGGACGCGCTCCGCTGCACCGGAACGCCTACCGGTCGGTCAACCAGCCGAGCTGACCGAGCCGGGGTTCTGCTCCTGAGCCACCGCGCTGATCGATTCGATGGGTAGCCAGCGCAGCGCGCCGGGCGCCCAGTCCGGCACCACCGGGTGGGCCGGCGCGATCGGGTCGAGGCGACGGTAAGCCTCACCCTGCTGGGGGCGAATGTCGTTCTCCCCCTTGTTCGGCCACAGCGATGCCGCCCGCTCGGCCTGCGCAGTGATCGACAGTGACGGGTTCACCCCGAGGTTCGCCGAGATCGCGGCGCCGTCGACCACGAACAGCGTCGGGTAGCCGTAGGCCCGGTGGTACGGGTCGATGACGCCGGCCTCGCGGCTGTCGCCGATCGCCGCGCCGCCGAGGAAGTGCGCGGTGAGCGGGATGTTGAACAGCTCGCCCCAGGTTCCGCCCGCGACGCCGTCGATCTTCTCGGCGATGCGACGGGTGGCCTCGTTGCCGGCCGGGATCCAACTCGGGTTCGGCACACCGTGGCCCTGCTTGCTGACATAGCGGCGGCGACCCAGCTTGCCGCGTTTGGTGTACGTGGTGATCGAGTTGTCCAGGTTCTGCATCACCAGCGAGATCATCGTGCGCTCGCTCCAGCGCCGCGGGTTGAGCAGACGCAGGGTGCCGCGCGGGTCGTCGCCGGCGTTGTTGAACAGCTGCCGCCACCGCGGCACGTCGCTGCCGCCGGGGCCGGGGCCGTCGGTCATCAGCGTCTGCAGCAGACCCATCGCGTTGGAGCCCTTGCCGTAGCGGCACGGCTCGATGTGGGTGTCCGACGACGGGTGGATCGACGAGGTGATCGCCACCCCGTGGGTCAGGTCCAGATCGGGGCTGACCTTCAATCGGCCCGCGCCGACGATGGACTCGGAGTTGGTCCGGGTCAGCTCGCCCAGCCGTTCGGAGAGCTCGGGCAGCTTGCCCTTGTCGCGCATCTTGAACAGCAGATGCTGCGTTCCCCAGGTTCCCGCGGCCAGCACCAGGTGCTTGGCGGTGAAGGTGCGCTTCTTGCGGCGCAGCGCACGGCCGGTGCGCGCGGTGCGGACCTCCCAGATCCCGTCGCTCGCGCTGTTCGAAGTTCGTGACGGTGGTCATCGGAATCACTTCTGCGCCTTTGGATTCCGCGAGGCCGAGGTAGTTCTTCAGCAAGCGTGTTCTTGGCGCCGAAGCGGCATCCCGTCATGCAGCTGCCGCATTCCAGGCAGCCGGTGCGCTCTGGGCCCGCGCCGCCGAAGTACGGGTCGGGCACCGTCTCGCCGGGCGTCTTGGTGCCGTCCGGCCCGAAGAACACCCCGACCGGGGTCGGCACGAAGGTGTCGCCGCAGCCCATGTCCTCGGCGACCTCTTTGAGGATGCGGTCGGCGTCGGTGAAGGTCGGGTTGGTGACCACGCCGAGCATTCGCTTGGCCTGCTCGTAGTGCGGCATCAACTCCGATTGCCAATCGGTGATGTGCGACCACTGCTTGTCGGCGAAGAACGGCTCCGACGGCACGTACAGCGTGTTCGCGTAGTTCAGCGATCCACCGCCGACTCCCGCGCCGGCCAGGATCATCACGTTGCGCAGCAGATGGATGCGCTGGATGCCGTACATGCCGAACTTGGGGGCCCACAGGAATTTGCGGAGGTTCCAGGAGGTCTTGGCCATGTCCTCGTCGGCGAAGCGCCGGCCGGCCTCGAGCACGCCGACGCGGTAGCCCTTCTCCGTCAAGCGCAGCGCGGTGACGCTGCCACCAAAACCCGAACCGATGATCAAGACGTCGTAGTCAGGTTCCACGTCCCCAGTATGTACTTACCGGCCGGTAATGAGCCAGAAAACCAGGTCAGCGCCCCGGTTGCCCACCCGGCCGACTAACTGCCGACGGTCAGGCCGACCTTCTGGAATTCCTTGAGGTCGCAGTAGCCGGACTTGGCCATCGAGCGGCGCAGCCCGCCGACGAGATTCAGCGAGCCGAACGGGTCATCGGACGGGCCGTTGAGGACCTGGTTCAGCGACAGCCGCTCGCCGGCGGCGATCTGCAGCAGGGCACCGCGGGGCAGCGACGGGTGGGCGGCCGCGGACGGCCAGAACCAGCCCTCGCCCTGCGCCTCGACGGCCTCGGCGAGCGGGGTGCCCAGCACCACCGCGTCGGCGCCGCAGGCGATGGCCTTGGCGAGATCGCCGGAGGTGTGGATGTCCCCGTCGGCCAGCACGTGCACGTAACGGCCGCCGGTTTCGTCGAGGTATTCGCGACGGGCCGCGGCGGCGTCGGCGATCGCGGTGGCCATCGGCACACTGATTCCGAGGACTTCGTCGCTGGTGGTCACTCCGCTGGTCGAGCCGTAACCGACGATGACGCCCGCCGCGCCGGTGCGCATCAGGTGCAGTGCGCTGCGGTGGTCGATCACGCCGCCCGCCACCACCGGGACGTCGAGCTCGGAGATGAACGTCTTCAGGTTCAGCGGCTCGCCATGGCTGTCGACCCGCTCGGCGGAGACGATGGTGCCCTGGATGACCAGCAGGTCGATGCCGGCCGACACCAGCACCGGCGTCAGCGCCTGGGCGTTTTGCGGGCTCACCCGGACAGCGGTGGTGACCCCGGCGTCGCGGATGCGGGCCACCGCGGCACCCAGCAGTTCGGGGTCCAGCGGCGCGGAGTGGAACTGTTGGAGCAGCCGCACGGCCGCCGACGGTTCGGGTTCTTTGGCGGCCGCTTCGATGACTTGGGCGACCTTGGCTTCGACGTCCGCGTGGCGGCCGATCAGCCCCTCGCCGTTGAGCACGGCCAGGCCGCCGAGCCGACCGAGTTCGATCGCGAACTCCGGCGACACCAGCGCGTCGGTCGGATGCGCCACGATGGGGATCTCGAACCGGTAGGCGTCGAGCTGCCAGGCCGTCGTGACGTCCTGCGACGAGCGGGTACGTCGCGACGGCACGATATTGATTTCACCGAGTTCGTAAGTGCGCCGGGCTGTTCGGCCCATGCCGATCTCGACCATGTCACGCATGAGCGGTCCTTCGATCAGTTCACCGAGCGTAGTAGTTGGGTGCTTCGGCGGTCATCGTGATGTCGTGCGGATGGCTTTCCTTCAAGCCCGCCGCGGTGATGCGGACGAACTGCGCCCGCTGCAGTGCCTCGATGGTCTCGGCACCGGTGTAGCCCATCGCGGCGCGCAGGCCGCCGGTCAGCTGGTGGATCACCGACGACAGCGGGCCGCGGAACGGCACCCGGCCTTCGATGCCCTCGGGCACCAGCTTGTCCTCGGAGAGCGCGTCGTCCTGGAAGTAGCGGTCCTTCGAATACGACTTCCCTAAGCCTCCCGCCGCCCCACGTCCTTGCATGGCGCCCAGCGAGCCCATGCCGCGGTAGCTCTTGTACTGCTTGCCGTTGACGAAGATCAGGTCGCCCGGCGCTTCACCGGTACCGGCCAGCAGCGATCCCAGCATGGTGGTGGACGCGCCCGCCGCCAGCGCCTTGGCGATGTCGCCGGAGTACTGCAGGCCGCCGTCGGCGATCACCGGCACTCCGGCCGGGCGGCACACCGCGACCGCCTCGAGGATCGCGGTGATCTGCGGGGCGCCGACACCGGCGACCACGCGGGTGGTGCAGATCGACCCGGGACCGACGCCGACTTTGACCGCGTCCGCGCCGGCCTCGACCAGCGCGGCGGCCCCCGACCGGGTGGCGACGTTTCCGCCGACGATCTCGACCCGGTCGCCGACTTCACCCTTGAGTTGGCGGACCATGTCCAGCACCAGCCGGTTGTGCGCGTGCGCGGTGTCGACCACCAGGATGTCGGCGCCCGCGTCGGCCAGCGTCATCGCGCGCACCCAGGCGTCGTCACCGACACCGACGGCGGCGGCGACCAGCAACCGGCCGTCGTTGTCCTTGGTCGCCAGCGGATGCTGCTCGGTCTTGACGAAGTCCTTGACGGTGATCAGCCCGGTCAGCCGGCCATGCCCGTCGACGATCGGCAACTTCTCGATCTTGTGCCGGCGCAGCAGGCCCAGCGCCGCGTTCGCGCTGACGCCTTCCTGGGCGGTGATCAGCGGGGCCTTGGTCATCACCTCGGCGACCGGCTTGGACTGGTCGACCTCGAACCGCATGTCGCGGTTGGTGATGATGCCGACCAGTTGGCCCGCGTCGTCGATGACCGGCAGCCCAGAGATCCGGAACCGGGCGCACATCGCGTCCACCTCGGCCAGCGTGTGGTCCGGTTTGCAGGTGACCGGGTCGGTGACCATGCCGGCTTCCGAGCGCTTCACGGTTTCGACCTGTCCGGCCTGCTCGGAGATCGGCAGATTGCGGTGCAGTACCCCGAGACCGCCCGCGCGGGCCATCGCGATCGCCATCCGTGACTCGGTCACGGTGTCCATCGCGGAGCTGACCAGCGGCACCTTCAGCCGGATGTTCTTGGTGAGCTGACTCGATGTGTCGGCGGTCGCCGGCACCACATCGGAGGCAGCAGGCAGCAGCAGAACGTCGTCGAAGGTCAGTCCCAGCATCGCGATCTTCTGCGGATCGTCGCCGCCGGTCGGTACCGGATCTTCCGGGAAGCCACCCACCCGGGGGTACGAGGCGACGATCAGGTCGCCACTGTCTTCGAGACGGGACAAGCCAGATGACATTGCCGGGGCCCTCCCATGCAGCGCGCGGAGATGTGGCGGGTGAGAATCCCATCCTATCGGCTCACCCGACCTCGGCTCGCGACGCGCGCCGCAGAAAGCCTCGTGAGGCCGCGACATGGCGGCTGCGCTGCGGGGTAGCGCTGGCGTGATACCCGGCGAGGCTGCGTAATGTGGACTCGTGCGCGACCACCTCCCGCCCGGGCTGCCGCCTGACCCATTTGCCGACGACCCCAGTGATCCGTCGGCGGCATTGGATGCTGTCGAGCCGGGCCAGCCGCTGGATCCCCAGGAGCGGATGGCAGTCGAGGCGGACTTGGCCGATCTCGCGGTGTACGAAGCCCTGTTGGCGCACAAAGGTATTCGCGGTTTGGTGGTGTGTTGCGACGAATGTCAGCAGGACCACTACCACGACTGGGACATGCTGCGCGCCAACCTGCTTCAGTTGTTGGTCGACGGCACCGTGCGTCCGCACGAGCCGGCCTACGATCCCGAGCCCGATGCCTACGTGACCTGGGATTATTGCCGGGGATACGCCGACGCTTCGCTCAACGAAGCGACCTCGGACACTTCGAGATCACGGGAATAGCACGGCTCGCCGCTGAGCGGCTCCATTCTTGCTTCTCACTCACTGACAGCAATAGCGATCCGGCAGATCTCAGGGCCGTCGCCAGGTTCCGCCCCAGTGCTCGACGCGGCGTGCACAGTCGTCGCGGAGGTTACGCAGATCCGCGGCCCGGTCGTCCGTGACGGCGAGATCAACGAGCAGGCAGGCCAGCGCCCAGCGCAGCGGTACCAGACCCAGACGGCCGGTGAGCTCCAAGGCTGCGTCGGCGACGTCCCGCGCACGCTCGAGCGCACCGGCGCTGCACAGCGCCGCGGCCAGCACCACCTCGCTCTTGGCGCGATGCCGGGCCGCGCCGTCAAGGGTGGTCGCGGCCAGCTCGGCCGCCGCCTCGGCGTGGCGAACCGCGACGTCGCCTTCGCCGCCGACCATCGCCAGCTCGGCGGCCACCCACGCCCGCCGCACCGCCACCCGGTGTGGCGCCCGCGCCACGAACGGCTCCGCCCGCGCAAGCAGCGTCGCCGCGGCGGCCAGCCGCCCGACACCCAGCGCGTCGGCCGCGAGCCCTGTCAGCGCATCGCCGGCCGCCTCGGGGTCGTCGCCGGCCAGCGCCCAGGCGCGACCGTCCCAGCCGCGGGCCAGTCCGTGCCAGCCCAGCTGGCGCAGAAACGACGCACGTGCGCTGTGGGCGAGCGACGCCAGCCGGCCCGACGGTGTGGCCCGAGTCAGCGCCGCCAGGTCGGTGTACGCGCTGCCGTAACGACCCTGTCCTGCGGCGGCGATCGCACGCAGCCACCGCTGATGCGGTGTCGTCGATGCAGGCAGCGGCCAGCGCCCCGGCTCGTCACCAAAGGCGGCAGCCAGTACGTCTGACTCGCCGGACGAGTCGTAGGAGATATGTATCACGGTCCGTTATTCGTTAAGACTTCATGGTTTCTGAGTTACACCGGTATTAAATCCAACGAGGATCGAATTTGTTGTGCATGCCGCCCAATTCAGCCGCGAACTGCGACATTTCCGGGTGCCGAGCGGCCAACATGCACTCCTCGGCTCCTACGCAGGCCATCACCTCTATGAACGCAGCGTAAATTCGCAAGCCGCAGTTCGACATTCGGCAGATTACAGCCTGTTGACGGCAATTCCCTAGCACCCCTACGTTTAGTCCCGACGAGTAGTCACCGACGACCCGCTCGATTCAGTTGACGACCAACTAGATCGCGAACTGGCCTGAACATGGGCGTGTAGAGAGGGACTTCAATGCCGCAACCGGAGCAACTACCAGGTCCCAACGCAGACATTTGGGATTGGCAATTACAAGGCCTTTGCCGCGGCGTGGACTCGTCGGTGTTCTTCCACCCGGACGGCGAACGTGGCCGGGCCCGCCTCCAGCGCGAGCGTCGCGCCAAGGAAATGTGCCGCAGCTGCCCGGTGATGGCTCAGTGCCGTGCACACGCCCTCGATGTGGGCGAGCCGTACGGGATCTGGGGCGGTCTGTCGGAGGCCGAACGCGAACTGCTGCTCAAGCGCGACATCGGCCGGTCGCGCGGTATCCGCCGCAGCGCCTAGTCAGCTCTAGACGTACTCCGGGGCGGGTCGGCCTAGAGGATCGACCCGTCCTGCTTGTACTGCTCGATTTTGTCCCAGTCGACCCCGGCGTCGAGCAGGATCTCTTCGGTGTGCTGGCCGTGTTCGGGTGCGCCGGTCGGCTGCACGTGATGGCCGTCGAACTGAACCGGGTTGGTCGGCAGGATGTAGGGCTTCCCATTCATCGCGGTCACCGTCGGGATGTAACCGTTGGCGATGACGGCGGGATCTTCGTGCAACTCACTGGTCTTCTGCAGGACGGCCCAGGCACCCGACAGCGGCTTGAGAATCTCGCGCCACTGGTCGACGGTCTTTGACGCGAACTCCTCGTCCATGATGTCGATGAGCTCGCCGCGGTTCGTGAAACGCGAATGACCGTCGGCGAACCGCTCGTCGGTGATCAGATCGGTGCGGCCGATGACCGTCATGAACTCGGGGTAGAACTTGTCGCCCTGCAACATCATCAGCGTGATGTAGCGGTCGTCCTTGGTCCGGTAGTTACCGACCAGCGGGTTGGGCATGTCGCGGTGGGTGAACGTCGGAATCGGATCACCGCCGTAGAGCATCGCGGCGGTCACCTGCGGGGTCATCGCCCACGCCGCGAGGCCGAGCAGCGAGACGTCCACGATCGAGGTCTCACCGGTCGACTTGCGTTTGTACAGCGCGGCGGCGATCCCGCCGGCGATGGTCAGCCCGCCCATCAGGTCGCCGAATGCCGGGGTCTGCATCACCGGCTCAGGAAGCTCGCGGGTCAGCGCATCGGCGATCCCGCCGCGTGACCAGAAGGACACGCCGTCATAGCCGGGCCGGTCAGCGTCGGGACCCTGTGGCCCGTAACCGGATCCGCGCACGTAGACGATGTCGGGGTTCGCGGCGCGAATCTGCTCGACCTCGATGCCGAAGTGTTTGCGACGACCGGGCAGATAACTGGTGAGGAACACGTCGCTGGTCTTCGCCAGCTCATAGACGACCTCTTGACCCCCCGGTGTGGTCAAGTCGATGCCGATGGATTTCTTTCCGCGGTTGGGCATTTCGATCATGTAGTTGACAGCGGTGGGACCGCCGGGAATGAGGCCCATCGTGACCAGCCCGCGCTGCGGATCGCCGCCTTCGCGTGGCTCGACCTTGATCACGTCGGCGCCCCACTCGGCCAGCACCGCGCCGGCCGCGGGGACGAATGTCCATGCCGCAACCTCCAATACGCGGATGCCGCTCAGTGGTTTGGCGTCAGTCATGCGAAATCTCCGATCTTTCTCGACGAGCAGTTAGTTGTCGATGAGCCCGTAGCGCCGGTATGCCGCCCGGATATCGGTGCGCGCCTGTTCGGGCAACTTCGCTTGGGGCGGGCGGGATTCCGGGTACGACCCGATCGGCAGCCCGACGACCGATGCGGCGTATTTGAATGCGCCGCCCCAGTGGGTGAAGTAGTCAGGCCGCCCGGGATAGCGGGTGAACCAGCCGCGCATGTCGAGCTCGAACTGGTCGAGACCCGACTCCTTGGCGAAATCCATTGCCTCGACCAGCTTGTCGTTCCACACCAGATCCCAATATTGCGGACAGCGCACGCTTTTCCGTCGTCTCGAAGAGGTAGCCGGTGGTACCGAGCTGCCCGGGCCCGACGATGCCGGATCGCAGCCAACCGGCCCGGTACACCGTCGTATCGCATTCCCAGATCACCAGATCCGGCGCAAGCTCATGCAGCATGCGGCTTTGATGTGGACGGAACGAGCCTTCTTTGGTGGCGCACACCGCGGGAATCTCCTCGACGATCCGCGCGCCTTCCTGCGCAGAGAGGACGTATCCCGAGCTGGGTGAGTTGAACATCCCCAGCGCGATGTCGGTGCGGTCGGCGATGTAGGAGAAAAAGCTCAAAACGCCTTCGCCGCCGTGCAATTCCATCATCGGAGTCTGGATGTAGACGATGTCGGCGCCGGAGTCCTGGGCGTGCTGGGTCAACTCGAGGCAGTCTTTGGCGGACAGCGCCGCTGTGCAGGACTGGACGATCACCTCGGGGTTGATCCTCCGAGCTTCCTCGATGGCGACTTCCAGCAGCTTCTTTCGCTCTGCGATGGTCAGCGACCAGAATTCCGCGACGCCGCTGGTCACCCAGAGCATGGGGTGATGCAGCGCGCCGACGCAGTGCCGGACCAGCGTGCGGTAGGCATCCCAGTCGATGTCGTCGCCGTCGCGTCCGCTGAACGGCGTGTAGAGCGAGTCGCCGATGCCGTGCAATGCATTGCGCGCCCATTGACGAGCATCCTTGGCGTTAGCCATCATTCACTCCCTGAACTAGCTGACGATCTCGAAGATCGCCGCCGCTGACGTCACCGCTTTGTCGGCATTGCCTTCGTCGTGCAGCAGCATGCGCACACCGACCTTGCCCGATCCGCCCACGTGCGCGGTGCCCTCCACCCGGAACGGGCCGACCTTGCCGCGCGACATGAACATCACATGCCAGCTCACCACCTGCAGCTTGCGGGTTCCGACGGCGTCGGCGGCCAGGTCTATCGCCGCGGTTTCCAGCACCACGTGCTGCGGGCCGATGTGCAGGGCCGCGTCCGGCGACGCCAGCTCCTCGCTGAGCGCGGGCAGCTGCCAATGGCCGTCGGCACGCTTGGATGCGCCGAACGCCTGCCACAGCGGCGGCAGCTCGGGCGAATCCTCGATCACCAGCTCGGTGCCCGAAACATCCATCTTGCCAAGGCCTTCCGGCGGGATGCCGATGATCGCGCCCTGGCCTTCGTTGAAGGCGATGACCCGGTCGGGGTTGTCGGCGTCGACGATCTTGCATCGCCCGTAGCCCATCATCCGGCCCTGGTGGACGTTGCCGGAGTCGACGATCTCGACCCTGCTTCACGTCGTAGCCGGGATCGACGATCTGCACCGAGGCGATCACCGGGTTGGGCACGGCGACCATGTCGGTCTGGCAACCCTCGGGCGAGGCGATGGCCAACGGCGCCACCATGATTCCGCCCGCCTCGTTGCGCATGTCGCGGCGGATGACGACGGTGTCGTCGGTGTCGCCGATGTTCATCGACGAATGATTGCGCCCGATGTAGCGGTAGCTCAGCAGCCCCGTCCAGCGCCGATACAGCTCGTCGCGGTAGGCGTCGGCGTCACCCAGGAATTCCCTGATGTCTCGCAGCGGTCCGGACAATCGCGTCGTTCCTCCTGAGCGGAAAGTTGAGCAGACGCTCAGCTAGGACTTTACGGCTGCCCCTGCCAATGTAAAGGCGATATCGCCGATCTACTGCGGATCGAAAAGCACCGGCACCGAGGTCGGCGACCGGAACACCTGCCCGCGGACGTGCGGGTCGTCGGCGTCCGGGTCGAGCCTCAGGTTGGGCAGCCGATCCAGCAGCAGGTTGATGGCGGTGCGCATTTCCAGCCGCGCCAGGTGCATGCCGAGGCAGACGTGGACGCCGTGGCCCCAGCCCAGATTCGCCTTGGCCTGCCGGTGGATGTTGAACGTGTCGGGATCGGGGTAGCGGTCCTCTTGCCGGTTCGCCGCACCCAGCATCGGCATCACCGTGCAGCCGGCCGGAATCTTGACCCCGCCGAGTTCGGTGTCGCGGGTTGCCACCCGGGTGATGGTCAGCAGCGGAGGCTCCCACCGCACACCCTCCTCGATCGCCTGCGGAATCAGCGAGCGGTCCGCGCGGATCGCGTCCAACTGCTCCGGGTCCGACAACAGCCCGAGGAGCAGGCTGCCCAGCGACCGGTAGGTCGTCTCGACGCCGGCCGGCAGCAGCAGCCGCAGGAACGAGAAGATCTCCTCGTTGGTGAGCTTCTCCCCGTCGATCTCGGCGGCACCGAGCGCGCTGATCAGATCGTCCTTGGGCTCGGCGCGACGGGCCTCCAGGATCGGCTCGAAGTATTCGCAGAGGGCGGCCGAGGCCGCCAGCCCGCGTTCCGGGTTCATCAGCCAGCTCAGCAGCGAGATCGACCAGCGCTGGAACTGCGGATAGTCCTTTTCCGGCAAGCCCAGTAGCCCCGCGATGATCTGGCTGGGGTAGTCGAAGGTGAATTCCTTGACCAGGTCCGCCTTGCCGTTGGCCGCGAACTTGTCGATCAGCCCGTTCGCCACCCGGCCGACCAGCTCGTCCTGCCACTTCGCCAAAGCCTTCTGGGAGAACGCTTTCGACACCAGCGAACGCAGCCGACCGTGGATCGGTTCGTCCATGCCGAGCATCACGCCCTCGCCGAGCACCGGGCCGAACGCCGCGATGACGGCCGCCGAGGAGAACGTCTCGTTGTCGCGGAGCATCTGCTGGACGTCCTCGTGGCGATACACGATGAACATCGGCAGGGATTCATCGTGTGGAAGCGCGCCCGAGATGTCGAGTCGCTGCACCGGCTCCTCGCGACGCAGCCGCGCCAGCTCGGTGTACGGGTCACGCACGTCCCCGGAGATCGCGTCGTCGAACGCGCCGAAGTCGTCGAGGTCGTCGAAAAGCTGTTCCATCCCTACCTACTCCTCATTTCCTTTGCGGCGCTTGGCCGCCAGCGCCACCAGGCGTTGCAACACCGGCTGCCGGAATGACTTTCGTGGCGAACACCATTGCTTTCTGAGCGGTCGTCAACGGCCACGCGCCGTCGCGCATCGAGCCCTGTTTGGGTATGCCGAGCACGATCCGCGACATGTGATGCATGCCGATGGCCGGAAGAATCCGGCTGGATACCAACAACATCGACGCATCCGGTCCCACACCCGCGTCGGTGGAACGACCCGGTGTCGGCCAGTGCCTTGACCACTCCATCGGTGAACTTGCTCCGGCGGCCTGGCCATCCGCATCGCGAACCGCCCGCGGGTGTTCATGGTGTTGTGCAGCCGGGCGTAGGGACCGCCGAAGTCCCGATCGTCGGTGGTGCCCGCATCGGTGATGATCTCGGTGTCGTAGGTGCCGGCCACCAACACGGTGACGCCGAGTCCGAACGGCGCGATCTCGACCGCCATCGACTCACCCCAGCGCTCCAGTGCGCCTTTGGCCGCCGAGTACGGCGCGGTGGCCGGCTGACCGCGCACCCCGGCCGCGCTGGACACCAGCACGATGCGCCCTTCGCCCGCTGCGCGCATCGACGGCAGCAGCGCCTGAGTGAGCGCGACCGGACCCAAGAACGCTGGTGGCAAACATCCTCTGCCACAACGCCATATCGGTCTCTTCCACCATTCCGGCGGCGGAGATCCCCGCGTTGTGCACCACCGCAAACGGTGTGCCGACGGCTTCTTCGATGGCCTTGGCGGCCGCGGCGACCGACGCGTGCGTCCAACAGATCGAGCTGCACGCCGATCAACCGATCGTCGTCGGCACGCGGCGCCAGCCGCCTCGCGCAACAGCGCCATGCCCTGTTCGGGTGTGCGCATGGCCGCGACCACGCGCCACCCCTCGCGATACAGGCGCACGGCCGTTGCGAACCCGAGCCCACGAGAAGCGCCGGTGATGACGACGCTGCGCGGCTCAGCCATTCTTGCTCGCACAGGCGCCCTGGCCGGGTGGCGGTGCGTCGACGTGCGGCCGGCCGTTCGGCTCGCCGCTGGCCCATGTCGACCAGATACCGACCGAGTACGGCCCCTGCGCTCCGGCCTTCTCGTAAAACCCTTGCGGGTCATACACTTTGGCTTCCGGATAGGGCCACGGGCAGGCGACCGACGTGGCGGCATGGCTGACCTTGATGACCCAGAACCAGGCGCCGTAGGCGAAGTAGGAGACGTTGATGATGGCGAACATCACCAGGAAGGTGCCCAGCACCGGCCGGGTCGGGAACAACTTCGCCTTGGCGGCAAGCTTTTCCGCCACCGACTTACCGGTGTCGTCGCGGTAGCAGAGAATCGCGGCCGGCACCATCACGAAGCACACCGAGAACGATTCCCAGATCAGCGGGAACTGGAACGTGGTGCCGGTGAAGATCGAGCCCCACGGAATCACCTGCGAGTAGATGTACATGCCCCAGTGGACGAGGATGTTCTCCAGGAACGCGTCGAAGACGAAGCCGATCACCAGGGCCAGCAGACCGAGGCTGACCAAGGGGTGCCGCGACACGTAGCT
This sequence comes from uncultured Actinomycetota bacterium, assembly GCA_963755805.1. Lineage (GTDB taxonomy): Bacteria > Actinomycetota > Actinomycetes > Mycobacteriales > Mycobacteriaceae > Mycobacterium. The sequence goes on along the minus strand of CAVWLG010000013.1, from coordinate 19,830 downwards.
CGTCGGCCCGTACTTCGCCTGCAGTTTGCGCAGGATCCAGACCGCCGGAAAGTAGGGGCCGAAGTAGAACATCACGTAGCCGAACACCACGAACGGTTCGACGGTCGGCGACAGCGACACCAGCGGCCAGGATTCCGGCCAGTGGATCAGATCGGGGTTGTAGACCGCGAACGGCGACCAGTTCATGATCGGGTCCTGCCACACAATCAGCGTGGTGCACAGGAACATCAGCATCACCGGGCTGCCCGGGTTACGCCGCCAGCCCGCGGATGAAGACGATCAGCAGCGTGATCAGTGCGACCACCGTGGCCGCGTCGAGGAAGGTGATGTAATCCAGCCCGAACGTGAACTTCACCGGGCGCGGCCGGCCGTGCACGTTCGGGTTGGCCACGCGCGGGTCGAGCACCCAGCGGCGGTTCGCGATGAAGAACAATGCGAAGGCGGCCAGCGCGGCACCGGCGATCCAGCCGCCCCATTTCCGTTGCGGCGCGGCAGGTTGCGTGCCCGCGGCAAGCGGTGTGGATTGATCGGTACTCATTGCTTCCTCACCCTTCTTGCCCGAAGCGGTCGACGAGGTGCGAGTTGACGCCGTCGGCATCCAGCGTGCGAGCCACCAGATAGCCGGCGCCCATCCAGGCACGGCGGGTCCACTTACCGAAGGACACGCGGGTGCCGGGCGCGCCGGACGCGGCGGGCATCATCTTCACCCGCTCCAACGCATCCTTGACGCCGCGCGGGCTGAGCGGGTGGGCGTCGGTGAATGCCCGCACAAGTGTGGCGGCAACGTCGCGATTGACAACGGTCACGCAGAATTCGGGGCGACTGCCGTCGTACTTCTTCGCGTAGCTGTCGAGGAAGTCCTGCCCGATCTGATTCGCCTCGTCGTACTGATCGACACCGGTCCACCCCATGAACGCGTTCCACATGATCGGATTGACCCACGCGTTCTGCCATGCGGTGGTGGTGAAGCGCGGCGGGTCCCAACCGATGGCCTCCAGCGCGGGGTTGATGAAGACGATTCCGAATCCGAATCCCAGGTGCACGATCGCCTCGGACTTTGCCTCGTGCAGCGTTTGCACCGCGCCGTTGATGTCCTGAGCCGTCTGGGCGATGGAGGCCTCCGCGACGATCCGAATACCCTTGCGCCGGCAGGCACTTCGCAGGTTCTTCAGGTAGCTCTCGCCAATGAGGCTCTGCTCGACCAGAACACCGATCTCGGCGAGTCCTCGTTTCGCGATGAGGTCCGCGATGAAGATCGGCTCGTCGGTCATCGATCCCTGCGGGAAGGCGAACGTCCACTCGCCCAGCCAGTCGTCGGTGCCGGTCACGCTGATGGCGGGCACCTTGAACCGTTCCTCGATGGCTTCGCGCAGCGGCACGCAGTTATCGGTGATGTTGGGGCCGAAGACCACGAGGCAGCCCTCGTCGACCAGTTCGCCATACGCGTCGATTACCGCTTTGACCGAACCCTTGGGCAGACCCTCCACCTCGCGATAAATCATCTGCACGGGACGGTCCATCAGACCCTGCTGCACTGCCTCCTCGAATATCAGGTCGAAAGTCTGAGTGAAGGAGGCGAAAAGCTCCTCGGGGAACCCCGGCGGGAGCTTGAAGTCCATCAGATAGCCGATTTTGATCGGCTCGGCAGTGCTTTCGTAGGACATGGGACCTCCACTAGGACGCGCTCGACCGCGTTCAGCTGCCCGCCCTTGGCAAACCTAATATTTGTTCTGACCCTAGCGGCGCCGCTGATCCGCGTCAATCACCGGATCGGACAGGCTCGCTCAGGTAGACGTTGATCATTTCTTTGAGGCTGCGGTTCACCGCGACGTCGTCGGTGAGCGGGCCGGCGATCGCCGCCTCCGCCGCCGCGTACATCGAGAGGCCTTCGACAACCAGCCGACCGGCCGCGATGAGCACCCGGGTCGACGCCACCTCGCGCAGACCGCCGGATTCCAGACGACGGATGGCCTGGCCGAATCGGACCAGCTCGGCCGCCGTCGCGGCGTCCACGCCCGACTCGTGCGCGACGATGCCCTCTTCGACTTCGCTTGCCGGAAAACCGAATTCGATGGCGATCATCCGCTGCCGGGTCGAGTCCTTGAGGTCCTTGAGCACGCTCTGGTAGCCGGGGTTGTAGGAGACCACCAGGCCGAATCCCGGTGCCGCGTCCAGCGTCACCCCGAGCCGCTCGATCGGCAGTTGGCGCCGGTAGTCCGCGAGTGGATGCAGCACGACGGTGGTGTCCTGGCGCGCCTCCACCACCTCGTCGAGGTAGCAGATCGCACCCTCGCGCACCGCGCGGGTCAGCGGGCCGTCGACCCACTCCGTCTCGCCGCCGCGCAGCAGATACCGGCCGACCAGATCGGCGGTGGTGAGATCGTCGTGGCAGGCCACGGTGATCAGCGGTCGGCCCAGGTCATGGGCCATCGCCTCGACGAAGCGGGTCTTGCCGCAGCCGGTCGGGCCCTTCAGCAGGACCGACAAGCCCTGGCGGTAAGCGGCCTTGAAAACAGCTTCTTCGTTGCCGATTGCGGTGTAGTAGGGGCGCGCGGCGCCGGTCGTCGGGCGACACACCGTTCTGGTGCGCGAGCGCGGGCTCGTTGGCCATTACTACCCTTCCGCCTGCCGCTGCGTTGCGGTCCATGGAGCGTAAACGGAACAGATGTTAGTTTCAACAAAGTCGACGGAGCGCCCGGTCCTCATGACACGCGTCTCTTCACCTCGGCTGAGCGAATCGCCGAACGGAAAAGCGGCCCAACGACATTCGTGAGTTCATCGGGCCGGGCGATGCTCGCGTGCGCGGTGCTGCCGAATACCCGGCGCAGAGACGCCACGTCGGTGCCCGCCCCTACCGTCAGGCAGACGCAGCCGGTACCGCGGCGGCGCGCCTCGGTGAGTGCGCGACGCGCATCCGCGGCACCATAGGCGCGCTCGTAGCCATGGTCGTAGGCCAGTCCGTCGGACAGCACCACCAGGAGTCGGCGCGACGTTCCGCCGCGCGCCTCCAACACCGCCGAGCCGTGCCGGATCGCCGCGCCGAGTCGCGAGTAGGCGCCGGGCTCCAGGCTGTTCAATCGCCGGATCACCTGGCTGTCGAGGTGATCGTCAAATCGCTTGACCGGCACCATGCTCACCGCGGAGCGGCCCTGCGAGTAGTACGCATACAGCGCCACCCGATCGCCCAGGTCGTGCAAAGCGACCGTGAGGTTGGCGACCACGGTGCGTTGTTGTTGGTGCACGGTCCGCCCCAGCGTGCCGGCCTCGGCCGCCGAACCCGAGATGTCCAGCAGCAGAAGCACCGACAAGTCGCGCCGCCGACGCAGGCTGTCGAGATACACCGACTCGTCGGGCACCGATCCGGCCATCGCTTCGACGCGCGCTTCGACAACGGCGTCGATGTCGATGTCGTCGCCCTGGGCCTGTCGGTGCCGGCGGTGCAAGCCCATTCCGAGCCTGGCCAACGGGCGTCGCAGACCGATGGCATCGTCGATCGCCGGGCTCGCCGATACCTTTGTCGCCGAATCGATTTCGATCACCGTGCACCAATCAGCCCGGTAGCTCCTGCGGTTGACATCCCACTCGGGATACTTCACGCCGCGAGTGCTCAGATCGGCCGCGTGGTCGATGACGTCCTCGCTCGCCGCGGTCGCCAGCGACGACACCGCGTGCGCGCCGCGTTTGCCGGAGTTGGTGCGATGCGTCGGGTTGTCCGCGCCGGGCGGACCCCCACCGCTTCCGGTTTTACGTGCCGACGACAGCATCTTCTTCAGCCATTTGCCGATCGATCCGCCTCCGCCCACCGGGCTGGTGAACAGGTCTGGGTCGTCGGTGTCGTCGACCTCGCCATCGTCAAGCTCGTCCAATTCCTGACGCTGCTTGCCGCGCGGAACGTGCGCGGGCGTCTCCTGCTCGGCTTGCTTGGCCGCCCGCGCGGCGACGGTCATCAGCTTGCCCACGCGCAGGACACCGAAGTCTGGCGGCGGATCGTCGACTGCTTCGTTTCCGGACGCCAGGCTCAGCGATTCCGCCGGCGAGTTGCTGCGGCGTGCGATGTCCGCGTCGCCGAGCGACTCCAGCACCCGCGGCAGCACATCGGCATTGGCGACCAGTGCGCGATGCCCCTCGATCGCCAAATACCTTTTGGCCCAACGGGAATGGCGGGCCAGCGGACGCACGACATCGGGATCGAGGCTGCCCGCGGCAATCATCGACGCCTGCACGGCGATGGCGACCAGGTTCGTCCGGGCCGGCAACGACGGGTCGACGAACACTGTCTGTCCATCCGTCCATGGCGGCTCGCCAGGTCGTTGCGCATCGACGGCCACCGCACGTCCGGCAAAGGCGGAGGCGAGCATGCCGAGGCTGTGCAGCCGGTCGGCGTCAGCGTCTTCCGCCACCGGCTACCTCCGCCCGACGCCACAGACCAAATATCTGTTCCAGACGTAAAGCCGCGTCTCCGGCGCCGTCAACGAGGGTTCCGATCGACACCTCGCGCGACAACCAAATACTTGACATTGCAGCAAAGGACCCGGCTCGGCGCCGTTAGTCTGCCGACATGCAGACACTGCTCTTCAAGCTCGGGCTGATCCTGTTTCGTGATCGGCCTGCTCACCGGCTTCGCCATCCCGGTGCTGAAGAACCCGCGGATGGGGCTACCAGTCACCTCGAGGGCGTCCTCAACGGCATGTTCCTGGTGCTGCTCGGACTGCTGTGGCCGCACGTCGCACCTGCCTCACGCCTGGGGCGTGACTGCGGTCGTGCTGATCGTGTATGCCGCCTACGCGAACTGGCTGGCGACGTTGCTCGCGGCGGCCTGGGGTGCCGGCCGCAAACTCGCACCGATCGCGGCGGGCGACCACGAAGCCTCGAAGCTCAAGGAAAGCATTTTCAGTTTCCTGCTGATCTCGCTGTCGGTGGCGATCGTGTTCGGCGTCGTCATCGTCATCGTCGGAATCTGAGGACGAACACCGCTGTGACCGAAGGAGAATCGCATGACTACACCTGAAACTCAAGCAGCACCGCCCGAAGGCACCGTGACCGTGACAGAAACGGGCACAGGGACTTACACGCAGCGGATCATCGCGGGGCACCACCAGCTTGTCGCCGACGAGCCGCATGCCGATCGGAGACGACGAGGGGCCAAATCCCTACGATCTGCTACTTGCCGCGCTCGGGTCATGTACCTCGATGACAGTACGGATGTACGCCGACCGCAAGGGCTGGAAACTCGACCGGGTCCAGGTAACGTTGCGACACAAGCGGATTCATGCACAAGATTGCGCCGACTGCGAAACCAAAGCCGGCTGGGTCTCCCATATCGATCGCGACATCGAGTTGACCGGCGACCTGGACGACGATCAACGGCAGCAACTGTTGCACATCGCCGAGCGCTGCCCTGTCCACCAGACGCTGACCTCTGAAGTCGACATCGCCACGTCCTTACGGTGATGGAGGTGACGCGTAACAGTCACCCGCGATCCCGGTGAACATGTCCGTGCCGCAAGTAGGTTGCGAGTCCGGGGGTGGAACCTCGCCGTCCCACAGCGTGCTGGGCAGCTGTCCCTTATACGGCACATTGCCCATGCCACTCTTCACCCAGAACCAGGTATGGCAGATGTTCATGTCCCAGCTGTAGGCCGGACCCGGCCCGGTCGGGTAGACCATGGCGTCGCCCGGGCACCAGTGATGCGGTTTGTGGGCTTGGGCGGTAGCGGCCAGGCCCAGTTCAGCCAGCGCGATGGCGCCAGTCAGCAGGGCGCAGAGAATGATCCGCTTCAACGTGTCGGTGGCCTTCATGCGATGCCCCTTTGTTCTCGCAATGCGCCTTTAGCGAATTGTGCGCCGAACGGGAGCAGAATGCATGGGGCGATCGACCTATTTTGGCGGTTCGCCCACGTCAGCCGGTTTTGGCGACTCGCCACCGGGTATCGCCGAAGGGGCCGCACTCTTCGTTGTCGACAAGGGATTTCATATTGATGGTGACTGTGCAGTTGACGTCGGGTTGGCGCGTTTTGTGCGTCCCGGTCCACGTGTCACCGTGCGAGTGCAGATCGCCGACGACGCCCGGCACGTTCCAGACGAGATGGGCGCAGTCCGGGCCGCAGGCCGTGGCGACAAACATCTTGGCGACACCCGCCATCCCCCCGTCGATCACCGTTTCGGTATAAGAGCCGCTGAGCGGTTCAGCCGATGCGGGGCCGGCCAACCCGACCGCAGCGACGGCCAGGACAACGCCGACCGTTAGCCCCCGAGTAATCGCCATCATCGTTTCTCTTCTCTGTTTCGCCCAGTTCAGTGGTCCTGTCTCCGAGCGGTGTCAGGAGTCTGACAGCAAATAGCCCGGATCGAGGCCGAAAACCCCTGTGGGTGCTGACTTTCCTTTCAGCGCGTGGGATCCTCGGTCGTTAAGTCCGGGCGGCCTGCAACCCAGGGCGTCCACGGTCTGCTAGGTGAGAAGGATTGCGTCACCGGTGATTTTGGTGAGCTGCTCGATGCGGGCGGCGACGTTGACCGTATCGCCGATCAGGGTGAACTCGAGTTTGCCTGCGCCGCCGATGGTTCCGGCGATCACCAGGCCGGTGGAGCCGATGCTATTTCACACCACCATTCTGACCACGGAACCTCGGGTCCAGGCATAGGTGGCAGCAAATGCTCTCGTGCGATGCACTTCGTGGCCAGCGGCCCACCGATCGATCAGGCGGGCCCAACCAACGCCGGCAAACACGGTGGCGTAGGCCAACAACGGCGCCGGCGACGACGGCCTCGAGGCATTCCGTGGAGCCCTCGGCTGCGACGATGAGAGACGACCAGACAACGTAGGTCGGCAACGAAACCGCGACCGTAGTCTTGAATCACGGCTGCTTGTCTCGGTCAGCCGAATTAGCGCGCTACGAAAGGACGCAAACTAGCCGACCTTGACCAACTGATACGCATTGCCGGCTGCGGACCCAGCAAGCGTGTCGTTGTTGATCGTTCTCGCAGTGCCTTCCACAGATGTAGCGGTCCAGGTATTCCCTTGTAGGTGATAGTCCGAAGGCGTGTATGGGCCGGTCATCTGGATGTGCTTGCAGCCGGCACCACAAGAAGTGACGACGATAGTGTCTGGCGTTGGTGATGGGTCGACTATGTATCTCAGCTTGTAGGTGCCGTCAGTTAGTTCGGCGGACGCTCGATCGTTCCCTGACGGATGACCTGTCCGCGATCGACGATGGCGACCGCATCGCACGTGCGCTGGACCTCGTCGAGCAGATGCGAGGACAGCACGACAGTGCGCCCTTCGGCGACCAGGGCCACGATCATCTCGCGCATCTCGTGCATGCCGGCCGGGTCAAGCCCGTTCATCGGCTCGTCCAGAATCAACAACTGCGGATCGCCGATCAGGCAGGCGGCCACGCCGAGTCGCTGCCGCATTCCCATCGAGTACTTCGACACCCGGTCGTCAGCGCGGTGCAGGATGCCGACCCGCGCGAGCGCCGGCTCGATGCGACCGCGTGCTGCGGGCTCGCGCGCTGCGGCTAGTACCTGCAGGTTCTGCCGCCCGGTCAGGTGACCGTGGAAGCGCGGCTCGTCGACGATCGCTCCGACGCGCGCCAGCGCCACATCGCGATGTCGCGGGCACCTCGTGGCCGAGCAACCGCATCTCGCCCGCGTCCGCGTTGGTCAGCCCGAGCAGTACGCGGATCAACGTCGTCTTGCCCGCACCGTTGGCCCGAGGTAGCCGAACGCGCAGCCGCGCGGATCCGCAAGTCGACGCTGTCCACCGCGACGGTATCGCCGAATCGCTTCGTAGTCCCTGGGTCTCCACGGCCCATCGGTCGTCCTCGACCATGGTCGTCGCCATTGCGACCTCGCTGTTCTCACAGCCTGCGAGCGGTCCGGTGGCAGGTTGTGACCCAAGGTGATCCGGAGCCGGGGCTAATCGTGGACCACCCGGCGGCGCCAGCACGCTTCGGGGATGACCCTGACCTTGACCTGCGCCGCCTCAGACCAATCACAGTTGCGCACGAGGGATCGGGTCGATATCAGCCGTAGTCCGGTCCGAGATCGAGCGGGGCGACCTCGTCGACGACGACAGCGTCAACGACCCGCTCATCCGGCCGGCCGCCTGCGGCGAGGTGTCGCGCTGACGGTTGTGGACGTGCGATTGCACGCAGCGTGTGCTCCGCACGTCGGCGTGCACCGCCATCCGCTGTCAGCTCGGTGCGCAGCGCCTTGAACACCTGCTCGTAGACCAGCCGTCGCGTCAGCCCGGGCGCGAGGGCGCCGGCGAGACCGCGAAGCCGCCCACCGCGCGCGCGCTCGCGAGTTCCAGCGGGTTGAGCACCTCGAGGGTGATCAGGCGCCGGTTGCGCTCGCTGACGCCCGGCCGGCCGCGGCGCCTCGAACACGTCCACCGCGTCCGCGTGCGCCGGGCCCGGGCGCAGCCGGCCGCACCAGCAGCAAGGGCGGTGACGAGGTTGGTGACCAGCAGGACGATGACCAGCGCGAGCACCCGCCCGACGCTACGGCAGGCGCCGCGGTCGGCGCTCAGCGCGGCATCGCGCGGAACCACTCGCTGCGGTCGCGGGGATCCGGCGCCGGTGTGCGGCCGCACGGGCGGCGGCGACCGGTCACCGGCGCGTAGTGGTCGAACTCGGTCTGCAGCATCGCCTCGCCGCCGGTGAGGTCGGGCAGCCGCGCCGCCAGCTCGGCCACCACGGGCCGATCGGACCGGCCCGCGAACCGCGTCCAGCCCGCCGCCGGTGCGCGACTCCAGCACGAGCGCGCCGAGGCGGGCGAGCAGCGCCGACACCGGGTTCACCAGCTCGCTCGGGGAAATCCAGCTCGAAGCGGTCGACCGGCTCGCACACCCGGGTGCCGGCGCGCTCGAGCGCCGCCGCGAGCACCACCGGCGCCAGGTGCCGGAAGTCGGCGCCGACGCTCGACATCGCCTTGTTGAACTTCTGGTGGGCGTGGCTCTGCCGCGGATAGTAGCTGCGAGCGGTCATCGTCACGCCGCAGTCGGTGACCGCCCAGCCGTGCGGCCCTGCCGCAGCGCGGCGCGCACGCCCTCCTCGGTCGCGGCGACGAACGCCGGCGGCAGGTGCCCGCGCTCGACGCCCGGCGAGAAGGCGACGCCGTGACCCGACCGGTGCCGGGGTCGATCCGCAACCCGATCGTCGGCCAGGTACGGGTTCCCGGCCAGCCCGATCTCGCTCGAGCGCGCGTGCCGGTGCCCGACGACCCGCTCGATGCAGACGATGCGGGTGCCGCGGAACCGTGACGCGGACGCCGAAGCGCTCGTCGAGCAGCGCGCCGATGACCTCTTGCTGCACCTCACCGTGCAGGCTGAGCGCGCAGCTCGTCCTCGTCGCGGCGCAGGTCGATGAGCGGGTCCTCGTCGGCCAGCTCGCGCAGCGCGGCGAACAGCGCGCCACGCTGCGTCGGATCGCTCGGCTCGACCGAGGCCTGCAGCGTCGGCGGCGCGAACCGGTGACGCGGCGCGCGCGGCGGCGCGCCGAGCACGTCGCCCACCCGCCACGTCCGACGGCCCGCGCACGGCGACGACCGTCGCCCGGGCCGGCGACGGAGCGTCGCTGCGAGCCCGCCCGTGCGGCTGACGCGCCAGCTCGGTCACCCGCTCCGGCCTGGCGGCCGCCGGACCGCGAGCCGGTCGCGCACGCGCAATTCGCCGCGCCACATGCGCAGCCAGGCGCGCCGCCCGCGCGTCGTCCCGGTCGACGGCGAACACCGTCGCCGCCGGCGGGCCGGCCGGTGCGCGGCCGGGGGCAGCAGCGTGCAGTCACGCCGCCGCAGCTGCGGCGCCCCGGCGCCGGTGATCGCCGACCCGCACACGACGGGCGTGAGCGCGCGCGCCGGACGCCGCGCGCAGCGCTCGCCGCAGCGCGCCGGGCGGCCGATCGGCCGGCCAGCCCGGTCCTCGAGCACGGCGTCGTCCACCTCGGCGAGCGCCTCCGACCACGGCCTCGGTCGGCGCGACGGGTCGACCGCACCGCGGGCCACCGACACCGTCGCCGTCGCCAGCGCGACGAGCGGCGCGACGAGCCGTGCCGCAGCTGGTCGACCACCCGCGTCGAGGTCGGCGCCGGCGCGGTCGATCTTGTTGACGAACACGCACGGTCGGGACGCCGAGGCGGTCGCAGCGCGCGCCACAGCACGACGGTCTGCGGCTGCACGCCCTCGACCGCCGACACGACGAGCACGGCTGCATCGAGCACGGTCAGCGACCGCTCGACCTCGGCGATGAAGTCGGGGTGGCCCGGGGTGTCGAGCAGGTTGACCGTCGAGCTCGGCCAGCCGAACGACGGTCACCGCGGCGCGGATGGTGATCCCGCGGCGCCGCTCGAGGTCCATCGAGTCGGTGCGGGTGGTGCCGTCGTCGACGCTGCCGAGCGCGGCGATGGCGCCGGCTTCGAAGAGCAGGCGTTCGGTCAGGCTGGTCTTACCGGCGTCGACGTGCGCGACGATGCCGAGATTGAGGGTGGGCATGTGACTCCACGGACAGCACGGATAAGGGTGCGGATCGTGGAAGGTGCTCGCATGCGCCCACGGTCGCATGCGCCGCGAGCGAATAACCGCCTTGCCGGAGGGCGGGACGGTCAGGGGCCGACGTCCAGATGGCCGGCGCGGGCGGCGATGACGCCCGCCTGGAAGCGGCTCGTCGCGCCGACCTGGGCCATGTAGTCGGCGATCTGGCGGCGGCAGGTGCGCACCGAGATCGACAGCCGCCGCGAGATCGCCTCGTCCTTCTCGCCCTCGGCCATCAGCCGCAGGATCGCCGCGCGGGTCTGGTCGAGTTCGGCGGCGTCGCCCTGGCGCGACATCGCCTCCTCGAAGGTCTGCGACTCGGCCCAGAGCTGCTCGAAGGTCGCGACCACCCAGGCGACGACGTTGGGCTCGTGGACGACCGCCAGGCCGGCCTGGTTGGCGTCGTTGGTCGGCAGCGGCAGCAGCGCGACCTCGCGGTCGATGACCAGGCTGCGGCCGGGGACCTAGCTGGCGAAGCGGATCCGGGCGCCGTTGTCGGCCATCTCGGTCAGATAGCTGCGGGTGTGCCGGTCGCGCAGCGCGTGTGCTGGTAGATCAGCCGGCTGCGGATGCCGCGCCGCGCCGAGTAGAGGTTGGCGATCCGGGTGCGGCTGTCGATGCGCGTCTTCGGCAGCCGTCCCGGCGCGACCGACAGCAGTTCGCTCGCGGCACCGGTCGGCGTAGTGCATCAGCACGTTGCCCATCTGGTTCTGGTCGGCGACGACCTGCACCGACGGCGTGACCTCGCCGGCGGCGGTGAGCGTGTCGTTCCAGTCGACGACCAGGCGGCGGATCGCGTTGCGGCGCGACTCGACCGAGGCGCGGCGCACGCCGAGTTCGAGGTCCTCGGCGCCGAGCACGATCGCCTCGGCGAGCATCGGGCTGACCGCGGTCACCCGGTCGCCGGCGTCGAGCCGCAGCAGGCTCATCTCGGTCATCCGACGCAGCGGCTTGTCGAGTTCGACGACGTCCTGTTCGAGCTCGCTCAGCGAGCTCGGCGATGGCCGACCCCGGGACGGCGCAGGGCAGCGCGGTAGAAGGCGATCTCGGCTTGCCCGAATTCGTCCGGTTCGCTCATGTCGCCGTCCGCAAAGAACGTGTCAGGCAGCTACCTGCCACACCGAGGATTTGTCTGGATCTCGACGAGATCGAATCCTAGAGGTAAGGCATGATTGAGTCGCATCGACGAGTTTCGCGCAACAACCCGCTGCCGCGCCAATATCACGCACCTCCTAAGGGAACAACTCGATGGTATCGATCCTTCGCCGTGCGCTCGCCCTCGTGGCGCTCGCGGTCGGTATCGGGGTCGCCGCCGGCGCCGTCCCGGCGCGCCGCCGCAACCACGCATCACGCACTGTACCACCGCTCACGCAGCACCGCACTCGGCGCCGACCGGCCGCGACGCCGGTGTTCACCGCTCCCAGCCGTCAGGACTGGTGGTTCTGTAGTCGACGAGCGCACTCGGTCTCGCGGCCGTAGTCCTGGCCGGCCGGGCAAGACCGACCGTCGACGCGCGGCTGCCGGCTCGTCGAGCGATCGGTCCGCCGGCTGCGTCGTGTGCGTCAGGCGCGGGCGATGCGGCCGGACGACCCAGCGCTATCGACGCGGCGTGTCGAGAGCATTCGCCTACGCGGCCACGCCCGCTGTTGCCGTATCGCCTTACCATGCCTGCGCGCGGCGTACACGACGATCTCGCCGAAGACCTCGTCCAGGAAGAGCCTTGCCAGGATCTATCGAGGCGCTGGCCGATGCATCGCCGACAATCCCGCTCGCGCTACTCGCCGGCGACGGTCCTCGTGCGGGATCTTCCTCGTCGCTGGCGGCGGCGCCGCTCGTCGTCAGCGAGCGTCCGACTCGCGCACCTGCCCGGAGCACGTCGTCGACACGACGAGCGACTGCCGGCACTGCGCCGACACGCTGCTCGACTGCGCTGCGTTGCAAACCCTGTCCGAGAGCGATCGAGCCGTGATCGTGCTGCGTTACCTGGCCGATCGCAGCGTCGAGGAGGTCGCCCACGATCTCGGCCGCTCGCCCGGCGCGATCCGCGTCAAGTCGATGCGGGCCCTGGCCAAGCTGCGCGACCGTCCTCGGCGACAGCGTCCTCGATCTGCGTCAATCCGTGAAAGGCGAACCGAATGACCACGACCCGCACTTGACCGTTCTTGCTGGAGCGCGCGGTCGCGGAGCTGCCAGTCGCCGACCGAACGGCTGGTGCGGGCCGGCCTCGCGCGTGGGCGGCGCCTGCGGCGACGTCGCCGGGCGATCCAGAGCGGCACCGGCGTCGCGCTGGTCGGGCTCATCACCGTCGTTGTCGTGTCGATCGTCCCCGGCGGCGCGCCTCCGGCGCTGCACCGGGCATCGGCGGGACGCCAGCCAGGCCGGGCGGCGTGCTCGACCTCGCGCACGTGCACCCGCGCCGCAGCGCACCGGCGATGGAGTCGATCTCGCCCGCAGCTGCTGCGCAGAGCGGGCGATCAAGCTGCTTCCGCACGACGGCACGAATCACCGATCTGCACGGGCGGCGCCATGGCAGGCGACGTGCTCGCCGAGTTCGTCTACGACGACGGCCACGGCGCGGCGCAGATCGACGTCTCGATGGGCTTCCGCCAGGACGGCGCCGATGGTGTCGACGACTCGTGCAACCCAAGCGATCCCGGTTTACACCGAGACCGTGCCGTACCGCCACCGGACGGCTCGCGCCGTGCGGCACCTTCGTATCGACGCGAGACCGACGCCCAGTAATCGGTGTACGTCGTGCGGCGCCCGACCACGTCCAGGTCTACGATGACGGCGTTCAACGCGCCGCAGGAGAAGGACGCCGCGCCGACCCGGTCTACTGCCGCCGTTCACGCTCGCGCAGCTGACGACCTTCGTGAGCGACCCGAGCTGGACGCCGTGGGTGAGCCCCGCCGAAACCAGTCCGCGGCGAACCTGTTCGTTCCGACTACACCTACAACGCGACAGCGCAGCGCAATCAGCGGCGACTCGAGCACGCTCGCGACGCAGGCCGCCGAGCGCAGCCGCGCCGCGAGCGCAGCGAGCACCGCAACGCCGGTCACTAGGCGCGGTTGTCAGCCTCGGGCGGTATGCAGCACATCCACACCGGCAAGGTGCGCGAGCTCTACCGGCTCGACGACGGCCGGCTGGTCATGGTGGCCACCGACCGGATCTCGGCCTTCGACTACGTGCTCGACACCGCCGATCCCCGACAAGGGACGGATCCTCACCGCGATGTCGGTGTGGTGGTTCGACCAGCTCGCCGCCCTCGTCCCCAATCACCTGATCAGCTACGACGACCCGGCGATCCCGCCGAGTGGCGCGGACGGGCGATCGTGTGCCGGAGCTCGAGATGCTGCCGGTCGAGGCGGTCGCCCGCGGCTATCTCGCCGGCTCGGGCCTGCTCGACTACCGGGCCACCGGCGCGGTGTGCGGCAACCCGCTGCCGGCGGGCCTGCGCGACGGCGACCGGCTGCCCGAGCCGATCTTCACCCCGGCCACCAAGGCGCGCGATGGGCGAGCACGACGAGAACGTCTCCTTCGACGCGATCGTCGAGACCGTCGGCGACGCAGACCGCGCGCGAGGTGCGCGAGCTGACGCTCGCGATCTACGCGCGGGCCGGCGAGATCGCCGCGCGAGCGCGGCATCATCCTGGCCGACACCAAGTTCGAGTTCGGCCGCGACGCCGGATCGGCGACGCTGGTGCTCGGCGACGAGGTGCTCACCCCGGACTCGTCCCGGTTCTGGCCGGCCGATCGGTGGGAGCCGGGCCACGCGCAGCCGAGCTTCGACAAGCAGTACGTGCGCGACTGGCTGCTGTCGCCGGCCTCGGGCTGGGACCGCAGCTCGGGCCAGGCGCCGCCGCCGCTGCCGGACGACGTCGTCGCGCAGACCCGCGCGCGCTACGTCGAGGCCTACGAGCGGCTGACCGGGCTGGCCTTCGCCGACTGGCTCTCCGGCTGACCCTCCGCAGGGACGTCGCCGGTGCGTCGATGCAGTCCTCGCCGAAGTGCTTGGCGACCTTCTCGCCGATCGCGGTGAGCGCGGCGAGGTCGTCGGCGTCGAGCAGGTCGATCAGGTGGCTGCGCACCGACTCGACGTGGCCCGGCGCCGCGGCGCGCAGCGTGTCCCAGCCGACCTCGGTCAGCACCACGTAGGCGGCGCGCAGGTCCTCGGTGCACTCGGCGCGGGTCACCAGGCCGCGCTGCTCCATGCGGGTCACGTGGTGGGAGAGCCGGCTCGGTGACCACTGCATGCGGGCCGCGAGTTCGGTGAGCCGGCGCCGGTGGCCGACCGACCTCCGACAGCGTCGAGAGCACCAGGTAGTCGGGCATCGACAGCCCGGTGTCCTGGGCCAGTTCGCGGGCGACGGCGGCGTCCAGCCAGCAGCGCCATGCGGCGGTAGGCGCGCCAGGCCCGCTGCTCGTCTCGGGACAGCCATCTCGTCACGTGACCCAGGATACGCCAGCGAATTGTTGACGTGTCATCAAACGCTTGCGTAACGTATGACACGTCAAGAAAACTCCGATCGTGGAGGAGTCGCAGCATGCCCCGCCTGCTCGTCGTCATCGCCAGCACCCGTCCCGGTCGCGTCGGCGGGCCATCGGCGACCTGGTTCGCCGACCTCGCCCGCGCCACGGCGGGTTCGACGTCGACGTCGCCGACCTCGCCGAGCTCGACCTGCCGTTCCACGACGAGCCGGCGCACCCGCGCCTGGGTCGGTACGAGCACGACCACACCAAGCGGTGGTCGGCGCAGGTCGATCGCTGCCGACGCGGTGGTCTTCGTGATGCCCGAATACAACTACTCGTTCAGCGCGCCGCTGAAGAACGCGTTCGACTACCTGCACAACGAGTGGAAGTACAAGCCGGTCGGCTTCGTCAGCTACGGCGGCGTCTCCGGCGGCATGCGCGCGGTGCAGCAGTTCAAGCAGGTCGTGACGACCCTGACGATGCTCCCCGTCCCGGTCCAGGTCGCGCTGACCGAACTTCACCCAGCACCTGCACGACGGTGTCTTCGAGCCGGACGACGGCGCCGAGGGCGCGGCCAAGACCATGCTCGACGAGCTGGCCCGCCTCGCTCCGGCGCTCGCGTCCGTGCGCTGACCTCACGTCCGGGGGACGGATACGCTCTCGTCCATGGCCCGGGTGATCGTCGACGTCGTCCTCAAGCCGGAGATCCTCGACCCGCAGGGCCAGGCGATCGTGGGCGCGCTGGCCCGGCTCGGGATCGAGGGCGTGCAGCGAGGTGCGGCAGGGCAAGCACTTCGAGCTCGAGGTCGACGACGGCGTCGACGACGAGACCGTCGCGAAGCTCGCCGACACGCTGCTCGCCAACCCGGTGATCGAGAACTTCACCATCCGCCGCTGACGCGCACCCGGCCGGTAGCCTGACGGCGTGCCGGTACGTGTGGGTGTCGTGACGTTTCCCGGGCAGTCTCGACGACCGCGATGCGGCGCGCGCCGTGCGTCAGGCCGGCGCCGAGGCGATCGCACTCTGGCACGCCGATCCGTCCCTGCACGACGTCGATGCCGTCGTCCTGCCCGGCGGGTTCAGCTACGGCGACTACCTGCGCGCCGGTGCGATCGCGCGCTTCGCGCCCGTCATGGACAACGTGATCGCCGCGGCGCACGACGGCATGCCGGTGCTCGGCATCTGCAACGGCTTCCAGGTGCTGTGCGAGTCGCACCTGCTGCCCGGCGCGCTCGTCGGCAACGCGGGCCGCAAGTTCGTCTGCAAGGCGCAGCCGCTCGCGGTCGAGAACACCGCGAGTGCGTGGACGTCGACCTACCGCGCCGGCCAAGAGATCGTCATCCCGATCAAGAACATGGACGGCATGTACGTCGCCGACGAGCACACGCTCGACGAACTCGAGGCCGAGGGACGCGTCGTCGTGCGCTACCGCCACGGCAACCCGAACGGCAGCTACCGCGACATCGCCGGCATCACCAACGCCGCCGGCAACGTCGTCGGCCTGATGCCGCACCCCGAGCACGCCATCGACTCGCTGACCGGCACCGGCAGCGACGGCATGGGTTTCTTCCTCTCCCGCCTCGGCGTCGCCGCGCATGAGCGATCGACACCGTCGCAGAACGCCGAGGCGACGCCCGAGCAGCCGCAGCCGGCCAAGGAACTCGGCCTGGCCGACGACGAGTACCGCGCAGATCCGCGAGATCCTCGGCCGCCGCCCGACCAGTTCCGAGCTCGCGATCTACAGCGTGATGTGGACCGAGCACTGCTCGTACAAGTCGTCCAAGGTGCACCTGCGCCAGTTCGGCGAGAAGGCGCCGCAGACCGACGCGCTGCTCGTCGGCATGGGCGAGAACGCCGGAGTGGTCGACGCCGGCGACGGCTGGGCCGTCACCTTCAAGATCGAGTCGCACAACCACCCGTCCTACGTCGAGCCGTACCAGGGCGCGGCGACCGGCGTCGGCGGCATCGTCCGCGACATCCTGACGATGGGCGCGCGGCCGATCGCGGTGATGGACTCGCTGCGGTTCGGACGGATGACGCCCCCGACACCGCGCGCGTGCTGCCGGGCGTCGTCGCCGGCGTCGGCGGGTACGGCAACTGCCTCGGCCTGCCCAACATCGGCGGCGAGGTCAGCTTCGACGAGTGCTACTCGGGCAACCCGCTCGTCAACGCGCTGTGCGTCGGCGTCATGCGCACCGACGGCATCAAGCTCGCCAAGGCCGACGGCCCCGGCAACAAGGTCGTGCTGTTCGGCGCGCGCACCGGCGGCGACGGCATCGGCGGCGCGTCCGTGCTCGCGAGCGCGACCTTCGACGACTCGAAGCCGTCCAAGCGCCCGTCGGTGCAGGTCGGCGACCCGTTCGCCGAGAAGGTGCTCATCGAGTGCTGTCTCGAGATCTTCGCCGCCGACCTCGTCGTCGGCATCCAGGACCTCGGCGCCGCCGGGCTGTCCTGCGCGACCACCGAGCTCGCGGCCGCCGGCACCGGCGGCATGGACGTCGACCTCGACCTCGTCCCGCTGCGCGACCCGACGCTCGCTCCCGAAGAGATCCTGATGAGCGAGTCGCAGGAACGCATGATGGCCGTCGTCGACGCCCGAGCGCCTCGACGAGTTCCTCGCCGTCTGCGCGCAAGTGGGACGTCACCGCGACCGTCATCGGCACGGTCACCGACACCGGACGGCTGCGCATGACCTGGCGCGGCGAGCAGATCGTCGACCTGCCGCCGCGCACCGCCGCGCACGACGGACCGGTCTACGAGCGTCCGATCGAGCGCCCGCTCGACCAGGGCATCCTCAACGAGCACGACGGGCACGACCTGCCGCGTCCGCGCAACGGCGCCGAGCTCGGCCAGCTGCTGCTGCACATGATCGCCTCGCCGAACCTGTGCGACCGGTCGTGGGTCACCGACCAGTACGACCGGTTCGTGCTCGGCAACACCGTGCTCGCCCAGCCCGAGGACGCCGGCGTGATCCGCGCTGGACGAGTCGACCGAGCGCGGCATCGCGCTCGCCGTCGACGGCAACAGCCGCTACACCCGGCTCGACCCGTACGCCGGCGCGCAGCTCGCGCTCGCCGAGGCCTACCGCAACGTCGCCGTCACCGGCGCGCGTCCGCTCGCCGTGACCGACTGCCTCAACTTCGGCTCGCCCGAGGACCCGGCCGTGATGTGGCAGTTCGCCGAAGCCGTCCGCGGGCTGGCCGACGGCTGCCAGCAGCTCGGCACGCCCGTCACCGGCGGCAACGTCAGCTTCTACAACCAGACCGGCACGACGCCGATCCTGCCGACGCCGGTCATCGGCGTGCTCGGCGTGATCGACGACGTCGCCACGCCGGGTGCCGCAGGCTTCCCCACGACGGCGCGCAGATCTTCCTGCTCGGCGAGACCCGCGACGAGTTCGGCGGCTCGGCGTGGGCCGACGTCGTGCACGGCTTCCTCGGCGGACTGCCGCCCGCCGTCGACCTCGCCGCGCGAGCAGCGGCTCGCCGACGTGCTCGATCGCCGCGGCGCGCGACGGGCTGCTCGAGCTCCGCGCACGATCTCTCCGAGGGCGGGCTGGCCCAGGCGCTGGCCGAGTCCTGCCTGCTCGGCGGCGCCGGCGCGCGCATCACGCTGCCCGCCGGCCTCGACCCGTTCGTCGCGCTGTTCAGCGAGTCGACGGCACGCGCGCTGGTGTCGCGTGCCGCGCGAGCACGTCGACGCGTTCACGCGCTGTGCGCGGCACGGACTGCCGTGACGCCCTCGGCGTCGTCGACATCCTCGAGATCAGCCTGACGTCGCGGGCAGTTCGCGCATCCCGCTCCGCGAACTGCGCACGGCCTGGTCGGCGACGCTGCCGCGCCCGCTTCGACCGATGACCGCGCGCCGCCGCCGAGCTCGACGCGTACGGCGCGCAGGCGCGCGCGGTCGCGGACTGGCTCGCCGCCGCTGCCCCGAGCGCGTTCGCCGCCCCGTCGTCCTGCCCGACTGGGACGTGCGCACCCTCGTCGGCCACCTCGCCGGCAGCAAGGACGGCCTGGTCGACTGACCTCGGCACGCCGCGCGCCGCCCGGCGACGCCGCCGCGCAGTACGTCCGGCCTACGCGCCGCCGCGGCCGACATCACCGCGGTGAGCGCAGCCGCCGGCGACCGCACGCCCGACCGAGCTGCTCGCCCCGCTGCGCGACGCCGGTCGCCGGCGCCGGACCGTCGCCGACGCCGCGGTCGTCGCCGGCCCGCGCGGTCCGATCACCGCGCTCGACTTCGCCCGCATCCGCACTGCTCGACCTCGTCGTGCACTGCGACGACCTGTCCCGCTCGTTGCCCGACCGCGACCCCGTCCCGTTGCTCCGCGCCGGCCTGGCGACGGCCGTGCGCACGCTCGCCGAGATCCTCGCCGCCCAGGCACCCGGCCGCTCGGTCGAGGTGCGCGTCGCCCCGTTCGTCGCCGTGCAGGCGATCCCCGGCCCGCGCCACACCCGCGGCACCCCGCCCAACGTCGTCGAGACCGACCCGTCACCTGGCTGCGGGTGGCCACCGGCCGCGAGCCCTTCGCCGCCGCCGTCGCCGCCGGCGCGATCCGAGCCAGCGGCAACCGCAGCGACCTCACCGACTACCTCCCCGTCCTGCCTGACCGCCTTGCCTCGACAATGTGAGCTGGGGCGGCCCGGTTAGCTCGCATTAACGGGGCAAACCCAGCGGGCTCGGCTAGGTTTGCCCCGCGAATGCGAGCTGCGCGCCGCCGGTTAACTCCCATTCACGGGGCAAAGCCAGCGCAACCGCACCCAGCGACGGCACGCCACACCTCGGCCGCAGCGAAGCTAACCGCGGGGTTCCGTACGCTGACAGAC
>CAVWLG010000012.1:0-96817 GCA_963755805.1 uncultured Actinomycetota bacterium | reverse complement strand
CGATGACGGGAATCGAACCCGCGTATTCAGCTTGGGAAGCTGATGTTCTGCCATTGAACTACATCGGCAATGAAGCCGGGAGAAGGCTAGCACCCGGCGTCGTGCCGTTCATTGGGATCACCGGCCGCTACGCTCGTCGCGTGCTGCTTTCCGATCGCGATCTCAGGGCCGAAATCGCCGCCGGCCGGTTGGGAATCGACCCGTTCGACGACGCCCTGGTCCAGCCGTCCAGTGTCGACGTCCGGCTAGACAGTTTGTTCCGGGTCTTCAACAACACCCGGTACACCCACATCGATCCGGCGCAGCAACAGGACGAGTTGACCAGCTTGGTGGAACCGGCCGAGGGGGAGCCGTTCGTGTTGCACCCCGGCGAATTCGTACTCGGCTCCACGCTGGAGACGTGCACGTTGCCAGAGGATTTGGCGGGGCGCCTCGAAGGCAAGTCGTCGCTGGGACGTCTGGGACTCCTCACTCATTCCACCGCCGGTTTCATCGATCCTGGCTTCAGTGGCCACATCACGCTGGAGCTCTCGAACGTCGCCAACCTGCCGATCACGCTGTGGCCCGGTATGAAAATCGGCCAGCTGTGCATCCTGCGGCTGACCAGTCCTGCCGAGCATCCCTACGGCAGCGCGAGCGTTGGGTCGAAATACCAGGGCCAACGTGGACCGACCCCGTCGCGGTCGTATCTGAATTTCATAAGGTCCACTTAAGTTCGCCTGCAGCACAGCACAGGTTCTGTCGCGAGGATTCACATGTAGCGCCGGACGCGGTGTTCCCTCCGCCTAAAGCCGTGGCGCGCTACGAATGGCTCTTGGAGGCGCGATGGATATCGTGCTCGGGGTGTCGATGGCACCCACATCGGTCCGAATGCTGCTCGTCGAAGGTGAAAACGCCGACGGCGTCACCGTCGAGGACAACCAGTTCTCTTTCGCGGCCGCCGACGATGCGCCCACGCTGAGTGCGGCCGATCAGGTGATTGCGGCGATTCTCGGCACCCGCGAAGGTGCCACCGAGGCCGGTCATGCGCTGACATCGACCGGGGTCACGTGGACCGATCCGGTGGACGCGGCCGCCCTGCGGGATGCCCTCGCCACTCGCAAAGTCGAAAACGTCATGTTGGTGTCGTCGTTCATGGCCGCGGCTGCGTTGGCGCAGACAGTTGGTTGCACGGTCGGCGACGCGCACACCGCCCTGCTCTTCCTCGAGCCCGACACCGCGACGCTGGCTGTCATCGATTCCGCTGACGGCTCGATCACCGACGTCCACAAGGAGTTGATGTCAGGCGGCCACAACGTCGCCGAATTAGCCGGGATGGTCGCTGGTTTGGAGGCGTTGGAGACGCGCCCGCAGAGCGTGTTCATCGTCGGCTCCGGCGTGGACGTCGCCGCGATCAAGCCTCAACTGGAGGCGGTGACAACGCTTCCGGTCACCGCGGCCGAAGAGCCCGAGACCGCGCTGGCGTGGGGCGCCGCGCTGGCGTCTGCAAACGCCCCGCTTTTTGCGTCATCGACCGCGGCGCTGGCCTATGCGCTCGATCCCGGAACCGGCGCGATCGACCCCTACGCCGTGTCGCCGGGATACCTTGCGGCGCCGGATGTTCCGCTTGGTACCACGTTGGGTGAAGACGATCTCGCCTATAGCGCTGTCCCGGATGAGGACGCCGATGCCCACACCATGGCGCAGGATGTGGTGAGCGACGAGCACATCGAAAGAGAGCCTGAGCGCCGACCCCTGGTGCTCGTCGGGAGCATCCTCGCGGTTGTCTTCGTCGCCGCTGCGCTGTCGCTGGAAGTTGCTCTGGCGCTCGGGATTCGACCGAGTGTGGCTTTGCTTCCTCGACCACTACAGAACCTCATCATCCAGGCTCCAGTACCCGCTCCGGCCCCAGCGAGTGTCGACGTGCCGGAAGCCCACCGCATGAACGTCCCGGCGGTGGTGCCCCCGCCCGCGAACGCACCGATTCCGGCGCCGCGGCCGGCTGCTCCGCCGCCAGTCGCACTGCCGATTCCCGTCGCCCCGCCACCGGCCCCGGCGGCCCCGCCACCGGTGCCGGTCGTCGCCCCTGCCCCGGTCGTGGTCCCGCTCCCGGTCCCGATTCCGGTGCGCGCGCCGAACCCCGTACGCGTGGGCCCGGTCCGCGGGCCGACTCCGCCAGTGCATCTACCGGCGCAGCCGCCCGTGCAGATGCCCGAGCCGGTACACCCGCCCGCCCCGCAGGCACCGGTATTTCCTGGAATACCCGTACTGGGCATTCCAGGAATCCCGGGTATTCCCGGCATCTCGTCTCCCGCTCCACCACGGGAGTCCGGCGGTCTCGGTGGTAACCCGGGCGGGTTCGGTGGTGGTAATCCCGGTGGTAACCCGGGCGGGTTCGGTGGTGGCAACCCGGGCGGTAATCCGGGTGGGTTCGGTGGCGGTAACCCGGGCGGGTTCGGTGGCGGACCGGGTGGGTTCGGTGGCGGCAATCCTGGTGGCAACCCCGGTGGATTTGGCGGCGGGCCGGGCGGGTTCGGCGGGGGGCCGGGTGGCTTTGGCGGCGGACCGGGTGGATTCGGTGGACCGGGTGGCTTCGGCGGCGGCCACAGCTCCGGCGGGTTTGGTGGTGGCGGCTTCGGTGGCGGTGGTTTCGGAGGCGGCGGGCACAGCGGCGGCTTCGGAGGCGGTGGCCACGGCGGCGGACACCACTAGACCGATGGCTGGGAGCGTGGCAAGGTAAAATTGCCTACGAAGGGTCGGCCGGGGGGCATGTTTCGACCGTCGCGCTCCTGGTCACATCTTCGTAGAACACAGCTAAGTCCGCGTTTGTAACGCCACGCTCCGGAGTGGCGATAACTTCTGTGTTGGCGTTCTGAATGGTGCGCAATCTCAGAGGGTCCGCGGACGATTAGCAAAGTGGCGGGAGGATTTGTGGACACCGTACTTGGTGTGTCGATGGCGCCCACGGCGGTTCGTATGGTGCTGGTTGAAGGCGAAAATGCCGACGGGGTAACCGTCGACGAGGACGACTTCGCGGTTACCGAAAGCGACGACCCGGCAACCTTCAGCGCCCCAGATCAGGTGGTCGCGGCGATTCTCGGTACCCGCGAAGGTGCTAACGAGGCCGGCTATGAACTGCTGTCGACCGGCGTGACCTGGACCGACCAGCGGGCAGCGGCCGAACTGCGCGATGTGCTGGCCGCTCGCAAGGTCGAGAACGTGATGCTGGTGTCGTCCTTTCTGGCCGCAGCCGCGCTGGCGCAGTCCATGGGCAGCGCGACCGGTTATTCCCACAACGCGTTGCTGTACGTCGAACCGGACTCGGCAACATTGGCGGTGGTGAACACCACCGACGGCTCGATCATCGATGTCCAACGCGAGCAACTGCCCGCCGACGACGACCAGGCGGTGGCCGCGCTGGTCAACCTGGTCTCCGCTGCCGAGGGACTCGACCTGCATCCAGAAGGTCTGCTGGTAGTGGGCTCCGGCGTTGACATTCCTTTGATCAAGCCGGCACTCGAGGACGCGACCTCGCTGCCGCTGAGCGTGCCCGAGCATCCCGACACGGCGCTGGCCCGTGGTGCCGCGTTGGCCTCGGCCAATGCGCCACTGTTTGCTTCGTCGACCGCCGCGCTGGCCTATGCGCTGGACCCCGGTACCGGTTCGGTGAGCCAGCACGTGGGCGCGCCCGGGTACCTGGCCGTCGCCGAAGCGGCGGTGCCCAGTGCGGAAGCGGGTGCCGACGGACTGGCCTACAGCGCCGTCGCCGACGATTCAGCGGCCGTTTACACCCACGTGGGCCCCGACGCCTACGCCGGCGTCGACGAGCACGAAGACTTCACCACCGGCATGTATCCCGACTTCGACCGGTTGGAGCACGAACCCGAAACTCGCAAACCTTTTTTCGTGGCGATGGGCGTGCTGATCATTTTCGTCGCCGGCGTGATGGGTCTGGTGATTTCGCTGGCGTTCAGCATCCGGCCATCGGCCTACACGCGGCCCAGCCTCAGCCACAACGTGATAGCGCCCGCCCGGATCCCGGCCCCCGCTCCCGCAGCGCCACCTGTGCCGGCAGCCGCACCCGTGCAGGCCCCTGCCCCGGCGCCGATTCACGCGGCTATTCCGGCCCCCGCGCCGCCGCCGATGTTCGCGCCGGCACCTCCGCCGGTTTTCGCGCCCGCGCCAGCACCGCCTCCCGCGTTCGCGCCGATTCCGATTCTTCCGGGGATCCCGGGGCTCGTTCCGCCACCACTTTTCGGCCCGCCCCCGGCGCGAGCGCGGCCCCTGGGATGGTGGTGGACCCGGCTGGGGCCACGGTGGCGGTGGCGGTCACGGCGGTGGTCCTGAGTGGGGCCACGGCGGTGGTGGCTGGGGCCATGGTGGTTTCGGCGGCGGGGGCCACGGCGGCCACGGTCACTGATGAGCCGGGGGAATTCGCCGGTCAGGACATAGCCGCCGCGCCCGGCCGTCGGTATCGTCGTTGTCAAGATTGGGTAATCAACCTGCTCCGCTCGCGTCATTGACCGACCCGGTCAGCGAGCCAGCAGCTTTGGAGGAGAAGTGGACACCGTACTTGGCGTGTCGATGGCACCCACTGCGGTCCGAATGGTTCTCGTAGAGGGCGAAAACGCCGATGGCGTCACGGTCGACGAGGACGGCTTCGAGGTCAACGCGTCCGCCGATGCGCCGACGATCAACGCTGCCGACCAGGTCGTGTCGGCCATCCTCGGCACCCGGGAGGGCGCCTCCGACAGCGGCTACCAGGTGCGATCGATCGGGGTGACCTGGACCGATCCCATCGACGCAGCTGCGCTGCGTGACGCGCTGGCCGCCCGCAAGGTCGAAAACGTCATGCTGGTGTCGTCGTTTTTGGCCGCCGCGGCGCTGGCCCAGGTCGTCGGCAGCTCCGTCGGGTACGCCCAGACCGGGCTGCTGTTCGTCGAGCCCGACACCGCGACCCTGGCCGTCGTCAACACCTCCGACGGATCGATCACCGAGGTGCACCGCCAGCCACTGACTCCCGGTCGCGATTCGTTGGCCGAGCTCGCCGCGCTGGCATCCGGAGCCGAGTCGTTGGGCACCCGGCCCGACGGTCTCTTCCTGGTCGGCTCCGGCGGTGTCGACATCGCCGCGCTCAAGCCGCAGTTGGAGGCGGCGACCGGGCTGATCGTCAGCGCGCCCGAGGAGCCCGAGACCGCGCTGGCCCGCGGTGCCGCGCTGGCATCGGCGAACGCGCCGCTGTTCACGTCGTCGACCGAAGCGCTCGCTTACGCGCAGGATCCCGGCACCGGCTTCATCAACCCCCTCGCCGTCGCACCGGGTTATTTCGATGTCGCCACCAACCTCGCGACCGGCGAGCAAGCCCTGGCCTACAGCGCCGTTGCCGACGAAGACGGCGACGCCTACACGGCGCTTGCCGGCGAGGAGGCAGATTTCCAGACCGGTAGCTATACCGGCGTCGCTGAAGTTCCCTCAGACGGCGGTCGTAGGCCACTCTTCCTGGTAGCCAGTGCCGTCGCTGCGCTCTTCGTCGTCGGGGCGGCGGCGCTGCTCGTGGCGCTGGCCGTCAGCATGCGACCGACCGCTGCCACCAGGCCCGACCCTGGGCACAACGCCAAGCCGGCACCCGCCGCGCCCGCGGCCCCGGCACCGGCGTCCGCGCCCGCTCCCGCACCCGAGGCCCCCGCCCCGGCGCCAGAGGCACCCGCGCCCGCACCCGAAGCGCCGGCTCCCGAACCTGCAGCGCCGGCTCCCGCTCCTGCGGCACCTGCTCCCGTTCCTGTCGCACCGGCCCCGGTCCCCGAGCCGGTTGCGCCGCCGCCCGTTGCTCCGGCTCCGGTGGCTCCGCCGCCTCCTGCCGTTGTGCCGATACCTATTCCGATTCCCGGTGTTCCGCCGATCTTCGGCGGCCCAAGGTACGGCGGTGGCGGCGGCTATCCCGGCGGTGGTGGTGGCTATCCCGGTGGTGGCGGCGGCTACCCCGGCCCCGGTGGCGGCTACCCCGGTGGCGGTGGCCACGGCGGCAGCGGTGGTGGCGGCTTCGGCGGCGGAGGTCACGGCGGCTTTGGTGGCGGAGGTCACGGTGGCTTCGGCCACTAACTCGGTGTCCCTGGCCTGGGCTTTTGATCTTCGATGGGTAACCGTCATCTGACGTTTGCCCCCCGCTCAGGAGAGCGATGCCGTTAGCTCATTGCAGCAACCTACACACAGGTGTATGAGGTGCACCGTATTTGGTACTGGTTATCTAGGTGCGACCCACGCGGCCGGAATGGCCGAATTGGGGCATGAAGTCGTCGGTGTCGACATTGATCCCGGTAAAGTCGCCAAGCTCGCCGCCGGCGATGTTCCGTTCTACGAGCCGGGCTTGCGAAAGCTGTTGCGCGACAACATCGCCGCCGGTCGACTCCGCTTCACCACCGACTACGACCTGGCGGCCGAGTTCGCCGATGTGCACTTCCTCGGAGTCGGCACTCCGCAGAAGCGCGGTGAATACGGCGCCGACCTGAGCCATGTCCACGCCGTAATTGACACCCTCGCACCGCGTTTGACGCGGCCGTCGGTGATCGTCGGGAAGTCGACCGTTCCCGTCGGGACCGCTGCCGAGTTGGTCGGACGCGCGCGCGATGCCGCACCTCCCGGTGTGGACGTAGAAATCGCCTGGAACCCGGAATTCCTGCGCGAGGGCTTTGCGATCCAAGACACGCTGAAGCCGGATCGCATTGTGCTTGGCGTGCAGGATGGTTCGACAAGTGCCGAGGCCGCGATCCGCCAGATGTACGCGCCCATGCTGGAAGCCGACATTCCCTTTCTGGTGACTGACTTGCAGACCGCTGAACTGGTGAAGGTGTCCGCAAACGCCTTCCTGGCCACCAAGATCTCCTTCATCAACGCGATCTCCGAGGTGTGCGAGGCAGCCGGTGCCGACGTCACCCTGCTGGCCGACGCACTCGGTCACGATCCTCGAATCGGGCGTCGATTCCTCAACGCGGGCTTGGGTTTTGGCGGCGGCTGCCTGCCAAAGGACATCCGCGCATTCATGGCCCGTGCCGGCGAGCTGGGTGCCGATCAGGCGCTCACCTTCCTGCGAGAAGTCGACAACATCAACATGCGGCGCCGCACCCGCATGGTCGAACTCGCGACCAAGGCATGTGGCGGATCGCTGCTGGGCGCCAACATCGCGGTGCTCGGAGCGGCGTTCAAACCGGAATCCGACGACGTGCGTGACTCGCCGGCGCTCAACGTCGCGGGCCAGCTCCAACTCAACGGGGCTGGTGTCAACGTCTACGACCCCAAAGCGCTGGAGAATGCACAGCGCCTCTTCCCGACCCTGAATTATGCAGTGTCGGTGGAGGAAGCGTGTGATCGCGCCGACGCGGTCTTGGTGCTCACCGAGTGGCCGGAGTTCGTCGACCTCGACCCCGATCTGCTCGCTGACCGGGTGCGCTCCAAGGTTGTGGTCGACGGCCGCAACTGCCTGGATGTGCAGCGCTGGCAGCAGGCCGGTTGGCGCGTCCACTGCCTCGGGCGACGCGTAGGCTGACCGTTCGGCCCGCTGCTAGGCAGCACGCGGTACGTTTCACTGCATGACCACATCGGAAATCGCCACCGTACTGGCATGGCACGATGCGTTGAACGCGGCTGATGTCGACGCCTTGCTGAGCCTATCCAGCGAGGACATCGAGGTGGGCGACGCGCACGGCGCCGCCCAGGGCCACACTGCGTTACGGGACTGGATAACCGCCAACCCGCGCTCAGTCGAAGTCGGTCGACTATTCGTCCACGATGGGGTGGTGGTCGTCGAACAAAAGATCAGCGGCCCAGGCGAATCCGGCTCTGACGCCGCGTCGGCCTTTCGTGTCGTACGCGACCACGTCACCTCAGCGTTTCGTCACCAAAACTTGGCCGCGGCGCTGGCCGCGACCGAGCTGACCGACGCAGACCTGGTGGAGTAGGCGATGCGGGGGATCATCCTGGCTGGGGGCGCGGGTACACGCCTGTATCCGATCACCTTGGGCGTCAGCAAGCAGCTGCTGCCGGTCTACGACAAGCCGATGATCTACTACCCGCTGTCCACGCTGATCTTGGCGGGCATCCGCGACATCCAGGTCATCACCACCGCTTCCGACGCACCGGCATTCGGGCGGGTGCTCGGTGACGGCAGCGCATTCGGCATCAACATCAGCTACGCGGTACAACACGAACCCGAAGGGCTGGCCCAGGCATTCTTGATCGGTGCCGACCACATCGGCTCTGACTCGGTGGCTTTGGCGTTGGGCGACAACATCTTCTACGGCCCAGGTTTGGGCAGCAACCTCCGGCGCTTTCAAAATCTGAGCGGAGGAGCGATTTTCGCCTACTGGGTGGCTAACCCGTCGGCATACGGAGTTGTCGAATTCGGCGACGACGGCATCGCGCTCTCGATCGAGGAGAAGCCGGCCACGCCGAAATCCAACTACGCGGTGCCCGGCCTGTATTTCTACGACAACGACGTCGTGGAGATCGCCCGGGGTTTAAAGCCCTCCGCGCGAGGCGAGTACGAGATCACCGATATCAACCGGACCTACCTCGACCAGGGTCGCCTGGCCGTTCAGGTTCTGACCCGCGGCACGGCCTGGCTCGATACCGGCACGTTCGACTCATTGGCCGATGCCGGTGACTACGTTCGCACCCTGGAACGTCGCCAGGGCCTGAAGGTCAGCGTGCCTGAAGAAGTCGCGTGGCGGAGGGGCTTCATCGACGACGACCAGTTGGCCCAGCGCGCGAAGTCCCTGCTGAAATCCGGCTATGGGGCCTACCTGCTGGAGTTGCTGGAACGGCGCTGACGCTCAGCCACCCGACAGCGGGCGTCCCATGACCGTCAGGCGGTTTCCGTAGCGAGGCCCGTGACCGAATCCGGACTTTCCGCCGGCCGCGCCGGGCATACCCGGCATACCGGCTGGGACGGCATTAGTGCCGCCGCCGGTGGGGCCCACCGCGTTGGTCCAGCCGCCACCGGCGTACGTCACGCCGCTGTGGTTGGCGACCTGCGCCGCCGCGGTCCACGTCGGTGGAACCGACAGTTTGCCGACCAGAGTGCTGCCGGACGTATTCACCGAAACGCCAACGTTCGGCGCGGCCACCGTCACCGGCGGCGGAGTCGGAGGGGCGATGTAGCCGGTGACGCCGGCGCCGCCAGGTGCCGACTCGACGTTTGGGTTCAACGAGTTGATGTCGGCAAGGCCGCTGGTGATCGCGGGCGTGATGATTGCGGGACTGATATACCCGGCCGACACGAAACCGTTCACGAAGCTCGAGTTCAGGAAGGTTCCGATCGAGTTTCCGTCGGCGCCGTCGAGGAAGTCGAGGAAATCGGCGAGCGCGCCACCTGGGCTGGCGGCCGCGTTTGTCGCCGAGGACATCGGCGAGGTGAGCTGGTTCAACGACGTCGGGACGTTGGAGATCAGTTGCTGCAGTTGCGACTGCACGCCGGTCCCGGTGGCGGCGCTCTGGGCCTGCGTGACCGCCGCCCCCTGCGTCGCTTGCGCGGCGGGATTCGACGTTTCCGGTGGCTGGGTGAACGGCTTGACCTTCGTCGCCGTGGCCGAGCTTCCGGCGTAGCCGTACATCGCCGCGGCATCCTGGGCCCACATCTCGCCGTACAGCGCCTCGTTGGCGGCGATTGCCGGGGTGTTCTGTCCGATGACGTTGGTCGCGACCAGCATGGCCAGCTGCGTCCGGTTGGCGGCGATTTGCGGTGGGGGGACCGTCAACGCGAATGCGGTCTCGTACGCGGTCGCGGCGGCCGATGCCTGGGCCGCGGCCTGCTCGGCCTGCGCGCCGGTGGTCGACATCCAGGCTGATGTACGGGGCGACGGCGGCTGCCATGGTTGCTGATGTCGGGCCGCGCCAGTCGTCGTCGGCCAAGACGTTGATCGTGGCCTGGTACTGGTTGGCCGCCGAATCGAGCTCGGCGGCGAGCAGATTCCATGCCACCGATGCCGAACGCAGAGGCGTCGACCCGGGTCCGGAATACATTCTCCCAGAGTTGATTTCAGGTGGTAGAGCGCCAAAATCCATGGTCAGACATCCAACCTGGACGGCGTCGAGGTACACGATCGGTTGCGGTCAGCCGTTGCTGCGGGCGACTGTGCCTGCTGTGCAACAGAAAACATCGCAATCCTCCTTTCGATAAAAGCTGATCTAGGCAGATCCAGTGGTGCAGGAATGGTGTTCTCCGCGGGGGCGCGAGGGTTTGCCGGGGCATCAACCGTCAGTCGATACGCCGCACCCCCCGTGGTCAGGTCCTGTGCACCGCAGAACAACTCGTGCAGCCACTACTGTGTGGCAGGCCAACAAGACGGAAGCATTGGCAGAGATGTAACCCATAGTGCGCCTAACCTTCATCGTGGCGCGCGGTCTATGGCCAAATTCATAGAAAGTTCAAACTTTCGCGGAGTTTCACGACTCGTGCGACATCGCGACGGCACGAGCGCAAGCGTGCGCTACTGGCGGTAGCTGGCCAGGAAATTACCCAGCCGCTCGATCGCGCGGGCAAGGTCGCGCGACCAGGGCAGTGTGACGATCCGCAGGTGATCCGGCGCGGGCCAGTTGAATCCGGTGCCCTGGGTGACGAGGATCTTCTCGGACAGCAGCAGGTCTAGGACGAGCTGCTCGTCGTCGACGATCTCGTATACCTCGGGATCGAGTCGCGGGAACGCGTAGAGCGCTCCGGCGGGTTTGACGCAGGAGACCCCGGGGATCTCGTTGAGTTTCGACCAGGCGACGTCGCGCTGCTCGAGCAGCCGCCCGCCGGGCAGCACCAAGTCGTCGATGCTCTGATGGCCGCCCAGCGCGACCTGAATGGCGTGCTGCGCGGGAACATTCGGGCACAACCGCATATTGGCCAGCAGGTGAATGCCTTCGATGAAGCTGCTGGCGTGGTCCTTGGGGCCGGTGATGGCCAGCCAGCCGGCCCGATACCCGGCCACCCGGTAAGCCTTTGACAACCCGTTGAACGTCAGGCACAGCAGATCCGGCGCGACCGAAGCCAGGCTGATGTGTTCGGCGTCGTCGTAGAGGATCTTGTCGTAGATCTCGTCGGCGAGGAGCAGCAGTTGGTGCTTGCGTGCCAAATCTGCGATCTGCGTGAGGACTTCGCGGCTGTAGACAGCGCCGGTCGGGTTGTTCGGGTTGATGACGACCAAGGCCTTGGTGCGCTCGGTGATCTTGGACTCGATGTCGGCGATATCCGGTTGCCAGCCCTGGGTTTCGTCGCACAGGTAGTGCACCGGAGTGCCGCCCGCCAGCGACGTCGACGCCGTCCAGAGCGGGTAATCGGGCGCGGGAATGAGAACCTGATCGCCGTTGTCCAGCAGGGCCTGCAGGGTCAGCGTGATCAGTTCCGAGACCCCGTTGCCGAGATATACGTCATCGACGTCGAAACGTGGGAAGCCGTCGACGAGTTCATAGCGGGTGACCACCGCGCGCCGCGCCGGCAGGATGCCCTTGGAATCCGAGTAGCCCTGCGCGTAGGGCAGCGCCTGGATCATGTCGCGCATGATGACGTCGGGCGCATCGAAGCCGAACGGCGCGGGGTTGCCGATGTTCAGCTTGAGGATGCGGTGACCCTCAGATTCCAGCCGGGCGGCGTGATCATGCACCGGTCCACGGATCTCGTAGAGCACGTCCTGCAGCTTCGATGACTGCGCAAACGTACGCTGCCGCGGCTGTTGGCCCGCGTTCTGCCATGGCAGCTGGTGAGTGGTCACATCACCAATGGTGCCATGGTTGTCTATCTAATTAGTAATTCTTTCGACGGCCTGATCAGCGCTTACCTGGTGGACGGGCCCCACGGGCGATGCCCAGACCCTTCACGGGTGCCGCTGGCGCAGCGTCGTCGCCGTCGCTGCTGCCGCCGTCCGCCGGCGTGGATTGCGGCTCGTCCTTCGCCTCGGGCTCGGGCTTCGACTCCGGTTCCGGCTTTGACTCCGGCTCCGGCTTCGCCTCGGGTTCGGACGCCGGCTCCGGGGTTGCCGGGGCTGGGGAAGCCGACGATTTCTTGGCTCCGGGGCGCTTGGCCCCGGCGGCGATTCCCAGTCCCTTGACCGGTGCGGCCGGCGACTTTGCCTCTGGGGCGTCGGCAGGTTCGGACTTCTCCTCGGGCTCCGCGGCGGGCGCCGTCGGCGCTGACGCTGCGGGCGTTTCGGCGGTCTTCTTCGCGCCGGGCCGCTTGGCCCCGGCGGCCAGGCCCAGCCCTTTCACGGGCGCGGCGGGAGCGGCCGATGCGGATGCGGTCTCGGCTTCGGGCTCGGACGCCGGGGCGGATTCCGCTGCAGCAGCGGGCTTTTCCGCCGGCTTCTTCGCGCCGGGCCGCTTCGCGCCGCCGGCGATGCCCAGCCCCTTGACCGGGGCCGCGGATGCCTTGTCCTCGGCGGGTTTCTCGTCGGACGCCGGCGCCGCCTTCTTGGCGCCCGGGCGCTTTGCGCCACCCGCGAGCCCCAAGCCGGTGACAGCCCTGGCCTCCGACTTGTCGTCGGCAGGTGCGGCGGCCTCGGGCTCTGCGGTTTTCTCCTCGGCCGGGGCGGTCGCGGTGGCGGTAGACGCCTTGGGTTCGGCCTTTTCTGCGCGCTCAGCGGCCTGCTTGGCGGCAGAACCCTTCTCGGGCAATGTGACGGTGCTGCGGTCGAGCGACTCGAGCAGCAGCTGCGCGACGTCGCGGACATCGACGCCTTCGCGTCCGGCGGCCTCCTGGCGGTCGTTCACACCGTCGGAGACCATCACCTTGCAGAATGGGCACGCGGTCGCCACGGTGGTGGCACCGGTGGCCAGCGCTTCGTCGACGCGCTCGTGGTTGATCCGCTTGCCGATGTGTTCTTCCATCCACATCCGCGCACCGCCTGCGCCGCAGCAGAAGCTGCGGTCGGCGTGTCGCGGCATCTCCGCCAGCTTCGCGCCGGCCGCGTTGATCAGCTCGCGGGGCGCCTCGTAGACCTTGTTGTGGCGGCCCAGGAAGCACGGGTCGTGGTAGGTGACGTCTTGGGGGGAGGCTGGGCTCACCGGAACCAGTTGCTTGTCGCGGACCAGCCGGTTGAGCAGCTGGGTGTGGTGCAGCACGGAGTAGTTGGCACCGAGCTGCTTGTATTCACGACCGAGCGTGTTGAAGCAGTGTGGGCAGGTGACCACGATCTTGCGGTCGACCGTCTCCACGCCCTCGAACAATCCGTCCAGGCTCTCCTTGGCCTGCGCGGCAAGCTGCTGGAACAAGAACTCATTACCGGAGCGCCGGGCCGAGTCGCCGTTACAGGTTTCGCCCGTGCCCAGCACTAAAAACTTGACTCCGGCGGTGGCCAGTAGTTCGGCGACGGCCTTGGTGGTCTTCTTGGCCTTGTCGTCGTAGGCGCCGGCGCAGCCGACCCAGAACAGGTACTCGAAACCTTCGAAGCTGTCGACGTCTTCGCCGTAGACCGGGACGTCGAAGTCGACCTCGCTGATCCAGTTGGTCCGGTCGGCCGCGTTCTGACCCCACGGATTAGCTTTGGTCTCAAGGTTTTTGAACAACACCGAAAGCTCCGAGGGGAACTCGGACTCCATCATGACCTGGTAGCGGCGCATGTCGATGATGTGGTCGATGTGCTCGATGTCCACCGGGCACTGCTCGACGCAGGCGCCGCAGTTCACGCAGGACCACAGCACGTCGGGGTCGATCACGCCGCCCTGTTCGGCGGTGCCGACCAGCGGACGGGCCGCCTGCTCGGGCCCGTGTCCGGGCACCCGGCCGAAGCCGGACTCGGGAACGTGGTGGCCCTCTTCGTGCGCGGTTTCGAGGTCCAGGCCCTCCAGCGGCTCGGCCTTCTTTTCGCCAAGGATGTAGGGCGCCTTGGCCATCCAGTGGTCGCGCAGGTCCATGATGACGAGCTTGGGAGACAGCGGCTTACCGGTGTTCCAGGCCGGACACTGCGACTGGCAACGTCCGCACTCGGTACAGGTGGCGAAGTCGAGGTTGCCCTTCCAGGTGAAGTCCTCGATCTTGCCCCGGCCGAAAATGGCGTCGTCCGGCGGGTTTTCGAAGTCGACGGGCTTGCCGTCGGCCTCGATCGGCAGCAGCGGACCCAGGCCGTCGGGCAGCCGCTTGAGGGTGACGTTGACCGGCGCCAGGAAGATGTGCAGGTGCTTGGAGTGCAGCACGATCACCAAGAACACCAAGGCCACCGCAATGTGGGCGAGCAGTGCGATGGTCTCGATCCACCCGTTGGCGGCGGTGCCCAGTGGGTGCATGAGCACGCCCATGCCGTGCGAGAAAAACGCTCCCCAGCCGTAGGGCAGGCCGCCGGTGTTCGCCGAGGCGCCGCGGTAGATCGAGAAACTGAAGATGACCAGGAAGATCATGAACAGGATCAGCCAGGCGCCACCGGTGTGCGAGCCGTAGAACCGCGACGAGCGGCCGTACTCCTTGGGCTCGGAGCGCAACCGGATGATCGCGAACGTCGTGATACCGAGCAGCACGCCGAGGGCGATGAAGTCCTGCAGGAAGCCCAGCGCATTCCACCGGCCCACGATCGGAATGTGGAAGTCGTTGACGAACAACGCTCCGTAGGCCTCGACGTAGACCGTGGCCAGGATGAAGAAGCCCCACATGGTCAGGAAGTGCGCCACCCCGGGGATCGACCATTTCAGCAGCTTGCGCTGGCCGAACACTTCGGAGATCTGCGCCCAGAGTCGCGTGCCGACATCGTCGGTGCGACCGGTGACCGGCTGACCGGAAAGTGTGAGTTTGACCAGCCACAGCACCCGGCGTGCAGCGAGCAAAGCGATGATCGCTGTCCCGCCCAGTCCGACAACGAGTCTGATCAGCATCTGCGTGTGCACGGAAAATCTCCCCACATCCGAAGTTACTGACGAGTAACTAGGCTGATGCTACTCGCTGGTAACTTAACTACTGCACCTGCTCAAGCCGTGTAAGCCTGCTCATAGTGACATCCCGGACGGGGCCACCGCGACGAAGGATGCCCTAACTTGACCGTCGCGCCTTTGAGTACCCCGGCAAGGCGCCCCCGACTCAGAAGTGCGGCATCGGCGGTACCGGGGGCAAATTACTGCGCCACCAGTGGCGGCGGGGATGCTGCGGCGTCCAGGTTGCGCTGGATGGCGAGGGCTCGATCGTCACTTCCGACGTCGTCGTGGTCGGCTCGGTGGTCGATGGGGTCGTCGACGGCGTGGTGGTGTGCGACGAGGTAGGGGTCGATGTCCGAGTGGTGGTGGGCGCCGGTGCGCTACCCCCGTTGCCGCGCGCAAGGATGGCCAGGCCGTAGATGATGACCGCGATCAGCACCACCACCGCCAGGCCCCACAGGATGAGGACCCACCGCTTGAGGTACCAGGTTGAGGGGCTGTCGCCGACGCTGAAGCTCTCGGTCTCGTCAGCGCCCCGTGAGTGATCGTCGTACGGCGGTCGGTAGCCGCTCACGGCTAGCGGGTCCCGCTGGCGTGGTGATGGTGATGGTGATGGCCTTCATCCACGCTTGTGGTTGTCGTCGGTTCAGTGCTGGTGTCCGGCCCCGTGTTTGTCGGTGAGACGGTCGTCGCGCTGTTTTCGGGCGGAGCGACCGGTTCGGTGGTCGTGGTGACCTCGGTAGTGGTTGTCGGTGCCACCGTCGATATCGTCGGCGACGTGGGGGTTTGCGTGGTGCCCCCGGTGCCGTTGGTCTGGTCGGCGAGCAGGTAGAACGCCAACCCGAGCAGGATCGCGACGAACAGACCGAGTGCGACCCGAACGATCGGACTGTGGAACCACCTGCTCCGCTTCGGGGAGCCTTGCTCCTCGCCGCTGAAGTCGTAGAGCCCGGTCGGCGCTTCGCTGGGGTCGTCAGGAGGTTCGTAGCCGGTCACGTGCGCCGATCCTAGCCTCGGATCCTGGCAGATTTACAGCGGCCGCAGCTCAGGAGAAGTGCGGCAAGTGCAAGTGGTGGCGGTGTCGCGGCGGCGGGGCCGGGGACGGGGAGTTGTTCGCCGGCGGCGGCGCCTCTTCCGGTGTCTGCTCGGGCGTTTCGGGCGGTGGGGCTTCGGTGGTGTTCGACGGCGTGGTCGTCGACGGTGACGTGGTGTTCGACGGTGTGGTGGTGGACGTCCGCGTCGGTGTGGTGGATGTCGTGGCCGGGCCACCGGTCTCACCGCCGCCGCGCGACAGCTCGACCATGCCGTAGATCACCAACGTGAGCAGTAGCGCGACCAGCAGCGCCCACAAGGCCAGCAATACGCGATTGCGGTACCACGGCTCCGGCGCGCCGTCTGATGCAGCGGAATCGGCATCTTCAGCGGTTCGGTCGGGCTCCTGCTCGAGAGACTGCTGCCAACCGTCGGCGTTGTATTCGGCCATCCGTGTCGGCCGATCGCTCGGGTCGTCCGGGAGGCCAGTCACGTCTGAAATGCTACGTCAGAGCTGTCGCTGCACTTCGTCGGCGAAAAGCGCGAGGTGTTCGAGGTCGGACATGTCCAGCAGCTGCAGATACGTCCGCTGCAGGCCGATCTCGGCGAACGGTCCGAGCTGATCGACGATCTGGTTGGGTGTACCGGCCAGCGGCGAATTGGACCGCAGCTCGTCGACCTCGCGCCCGATTGCGACGGCCCGCTTGGCGATCTCGGCCTCGTCGCGCCCGGCGCACACGACGAAGGACGCGGAGTAAGTCACCGAATCGGCGGGCCGACCGACCGCATCGACGGCGTCGCGGACCCGGTTGAACTGCGTCGTGATGGTGTCCAGCGGCGCGAACGGCACGTTGTATTCGTCGGCGAATGTGGCAGCCAGCCGCGGCGTCTTCTTGGCACCCGACCCGCCGATGATGATCGGCGGGTGCGGCCGCTGCACCGGCTTGGGCAGCGCGGGCGAATCGTTGACGGCGTAATGCGCTCCCGCGTAATCGAATGTCTCACCGACCGGGGCGGTCCACAGGCCGGTGATCAGCTCGAGCTGCTCGGTGAGCCGGGCGAATCGCTCCCGCAGCGACGGAAAGGGGATCGCGTACGCCAGATGCTCCGTCTCGAACCAGCCGGTGCCGATACCGAATTCGACACGCCCACCGCTCATGTCGTCGACCTGCGCCACCGAGATGGCCAGCGGGCCGGGGTGGCGGAACGTCGCCGACGTGACCAGCGTGCCCAACCGGATCGTCGACGTCTCGCGCGCGATGCCGCCCAGCGTCACCCAGGAGTCGGTCGGGCCGGGCAGCCCGTCGCCGCTCATCGCCAGGTAGTGGTCGGAACGGAAGAATGCGGAAAACCCCAGCGATTCCGCGGCTTGCGCGACCGCGAGCTGGTCGGAGTAGCTGGCGCCTTGTTGCGGTTCAACGAATACCCGAAAGTCCACGAGCGCCACATTAGGCGGCGTTGCTTAGAGCTGCCGATGAGTATCGATGGCAACCGGAGTCTGTCTGGGGGTGAGCAGAACGAATCTATCGATGTCGATATCCGCCGACGGCTACGTCGCCGGGCCCGGTCAGTGTCTGGAACACCCGGGCGGCGTCGGCGGCATCAGCCTGCACGAGTGGCACCGCGGCGCCGTCAAAGATCATCCGGTCAATCGGCAGGTGCAGTCTGAAATGCTCGACGGTATGGGCGCAACGATCATGGGCCGCAATATGTTCGGACCGATTCGCGGGCCGTGGGACGGCTCGGATTGGCAAGGATGGTGGGGTGATACACCGCCGTATCACTGCCCGGTCTTCGTCCTGACCCATCATCCACACGACCCGATCGAGTTGCTTGGCGGAACGACGTTTCATTTCGTCACCGAGGGCATCGAGGTTGCCTACGCCCAAGCCGTCGAGGCGGCCGGCGGCGCGCCGATCTCGATCGCGGGGGGAGCTGCGTGTGCGCGGCAGGCGATTGCGGCGGGCATCGTCGACGAGATCGACCTCCAGGTGAGCTCGGTCATTCTCGGCTCGGGCGAGCGTCTGCTCGACGGCTTCGAGGCGGGCAGGCCTGCTCTTGAGATCGATCGGGTGCTCGAAGCGCCGGGCGTTGTTCATCTGCGATACCGCGTTATTCGATGAGCTGAGCGACCGACTTGGTGGTTAGGTCAGGATCGTGAATTCCCTCGCGAAGCTTTTCCGCGACACCGTCGCGGTTCGGATCTTGGTCTCGGTGGCGCTCGGTGTCGTCGTCGCTCTCGTGGTAGGCAACACGGTCGGCTGGCGATTCGCGCTTGCCGGTTGGGTCGCCGCGGCCGCGCTGTATGTGGTTTGGACGCAACGCATTCTGGTTGGAATGGATGCCGAGCAGACCTGTCGATGGGTGACCCGGGAGGACCCCACCCGGTGGGTCGCCGACGTGGTCGTCCTGACGGCGAGCGTCGCGAGCCTGGGCGGTGTCGGCTACGTGGTGGCGGCGGGATCGAAGCTGTCCGGCAGCGGCGCCTTAGAGGCCGCCATCGTCGGGATCCTGACCGTCGCCGCGTCGTGGTTCGCGGTGCACACGTTGTTCACCGTGCATTATGCGCGGCTCTATTACTCGGATGAGCCGGGCGGCATCAATTTTCACGATCCGAACCCGCCGCGATTTCGGGATTTCGCCTACCTCGCCTACACCGTCGGCATGACGTTCCAGGTGTCCGACACCGAGATCGGGTTGACCACGATCAGGGCGACGGTGCTGCGTCACGCGCTGCTGTCGTATCTGCTCGGCGCGGTGGTGCTGGCTGTCACAATCAACTTGATCGCGGGCCTCGGCTCCCGGATCTGATGAGGCCAGAACCTCGGCTCGATTGGCTCGCGGATCTGCGCATTTCCCTCCGCACAATCCGCCCCAATAGACGCTGTTCGGGCCTACCATTGGTCATCATCCGCAAAGGCAAGACGGTGTGGGTTTCCGCGTAGCCGACTAGGCAGTTAAGTCTGGAGAGGCACCCGCAACATGAATCTCAAATGCCGGGCCGCAGCGGCGGTGATCGCCGCCGGTGTCGCCATGTCAGCAGTAACGAGCGGGGTTGCGCTTGTCAATGCCGCTCCATTGGACCCGCTCCCGCCTGCCCCGGGCTTCCAACCGGATCCCGGCGGACCGCCGCCGGGGATTCCAGCCGAAAAATGCTGGAGGTACGGGCGCGTCGGTCCGGGTAGCGCCCTTAATGGCGGCGGGACCCCGGGGTACCTGCCGCAGTGCCCGTCAACCGCGAAGGTCGAGGGTCACTGAGAAGTCGCCGGCTCAGCTCCAGAAGCTAGAAGGTGTCGACCTTCTCGATGCTGACGAACATGCCGTGGCCGGTGTGCTCGTTGGTGAACCGGGTGCCGCTTTCGG
This sequence comes from uncultured Actinomycetota bacterium, assembly GCA_963755805.1. Taxonomy (GTDB): domain Bacteria; phylum Actinomycetota; class Actinomycetes; order Mycobacteriales; family Mycobacteriaceae; genus Mycobacterium. The sequence continues at coordinate 77,575 of CAVWLG010000012.1, read as the reverse complement.
TGGCCGCGATCGTCCAGCCCGCTGCGTCGTAGGTCAGGTAATCGATTGTCACCGTGGGGATATCGCCAAGGTTGCCCAGCACCCATTGCACGTCGCCATTGGCGGTGATGTTGACTCCGTTGGTGCGCTCGCCGTCTTGCATCGGCGAATTGGTGAACTGCGCCTCGCAGCCCACGCTGTCACTGTCGATCTGGCAGCGGGTCTGGCCGGACTTGGTCTCGATGAAGACGTGCCCACTCTGGTCGGGCGGCAACGGAATTGCGCCGGCCGGCGGGTTACCGTTCGAGGGGTCGGGACCCGACGGGCTCGGCGAGGGGATCGACGGCTTGGCTTTCGGAAACGACGGCTCGGTGGGACCGGATCCGGGAGAGCCCACCGGATTGCCCTGTGTCGTCGAGTGACATCCGCTGAGCAGAGCAGCACTGAGCATCAGGCCGGCCAGCAGCCGGCCGCCAGCTTCGGGGGTCTTGAATTCACGCGGAGACATCGCAAAACAAGCCTACGCACGAGGCGGCCCAAGCAACGGCAGTGACGCGCCCGCGAAACCTGTCTCACCCGTCACAGACAGGGACGAGGAGCGCCCGGCTAAGACGGCGGAAACCCGCCCGTCGCCACCGGGCCCCAGCTGCGCGGCGTCACCCGGACCAGGCACTTGCCCTGCTTGGTCATCGCGCTGCGGTATTCGTCCCAGTCGGGATGTTCGCCGGCGATCGCGCGGTAGTAGTCGACCAGCGGTTCGACGGCGTCGGGCAGATCGATCACCTCGGCATCCCCGTCGATCTGTACGTACGGGCCGTTGAACTCGTCGGAGAGCACGACCAGGCTGGCCTCGGGAGTGCGCCGGATGTTGGCGCACTTGGCCCGCTGGGGGTAGCTCGAGATCACCAACCGGCCTTCGTCGTCGACGCCGCCGGTGACCGGCGAACTCTGCAGTGAGCCGTCCGCGCGAAAAGTGCTCAGCACCATCCGATGTCGCGGCCGGACGAACTCGAGCAACTCGGAGAGGCCGACCTTCTCGGCTGTCGCAATTTTGGGAGCCATGAAACCAACGTAACCGGCGCGCGCGATCCTTCCCTCAGCGCTCCGAGGCTATGCAGGGGCTCTAGTGACTGGTGGTCAGCGCCTGTGCCGCGGGGCCGAACATCGTCTGCTTGATGGCGCCCAGCGTGCCCTGGTCCTTGCCATTGAGCGGGCGCAGCAGATCGACGGCCGTAGCTGTCACCGCGCCCTCGCCCGCGACCGCATCGACGATGCCCAGGCTCGCCGCGTCATCGCCGCCGAAGCGTCGCCCGGTGGTCATCGAGGCGACGGCTGCCTGCGGCGCGAGCTTGGCCTGGATCAGCGCGGCCATGCCCGGCGTGAACGGGATGCGGATGTCGACTTCGGGGAAGCAGAAGTAGCCGCGGTCCGAGCGCATCACCCGAAAGTCGTGCGCCAGCGCCAGCATTGCTCCCGCGCCGAATGCGTGGCCGACCACTGCGGCCGATGTCGGGATCGGCAGGGTGAGAAATCGGGCCAGCATGCCCTGCACCTTCCCGACGTACCAGGTGGTCTGATCGCCGTGTGCGATCAGCCAATCCAGGTCCAGACCGTTGGAGTAGAACTTGGCGCCGCCGGTGGTCACCAGTCCCTGGGCGTCCGAGCCGACCAACTCGTCGAGGTGGGCGTCGACTTGGTCGAGAAACTCTGGCGAGAAACGGTTCTCGTCGTCTCCCAGGTCCAGAACCGCAATCTTGTCTTCGTAGCTCAGGCTGAGTCCCACGATGTTCTTCCTTTCTTCAGAGGCGGTGGTCCCACGTCGAGGACCGCACGTACCGCTGCCCGCAGGTGTTCTCGGGCGGTTGGATTGGCCCACCGGTCGCGGCGCAACACGATGGCGGTGGGTAGGTCGACGATGCAGGTGGTGATCGTGTCGACGGCGCGCGCGTCTTTGCGGTCCCAGAGGTTGACCGCGAGCCGGAGCATCAAGCCGACCAGCAGTCGATGGAGATCGTTGAGCTCGGCGGCGACGCCGTCCGGCAGATCCGAATCCAGCAACTCCTCGCGGGATAGCGCCCACAACACCCTCGAGGAGTCCGGATACTGCTCGGCGAATACCACCGGCGCATCGGCGGCGGCGATCACCGCAGCAATCGGTGCCTGCGGCCCGGTCGCCGACAGCGCCCGATCGACCAGGGCGTTCTGGACGTCGAGGAACCGGCGGCCGGCCCGCAGCCAGGCGCGGCCGATCAGACCCGAGCGCGACCCGAACGTGTGGTAGAGCGCGCCGTTGGAAACGCCGACGGCGGCGCTGATCGCGCGGATGGTTACCGCGGCGGGCCCTGATGCCACGGTCAACGACTCCACGGCGTCCAGAACCCGGTCAGGTTCGTAGACGCGGGGGCGGGGCACCCCAGAACGATAACAGAGCGTTTGCTCTGTTACTCCGCTACCGGCTCCGGAACGTCTGCCGTGGGCCCGTCGAGTGCGGCGGCCGCAGCGCCCACATGGTCGCGGACCAGGTACCAGCCACCGATCAGGGCAGGGACGGCGGCGACCAGAGCCGCGATGACCCAAGGCCCCTTCTCTGGGTCGAGTGCCATCAGGACCAGTACGCCGAGCAGAAAAACCAGGGTGACATAGCCGCTGTACGGCGCTAGTGGCATCCGGAAATTCGGCCGCTCAGCGTTCCCGGCCTGGGTCATCCGGTACAGCCGCAGTTGGCACGCCACGATCGTCCCCCACGCCGCCAGGACGCCGATCGCCGCGATGTTCAACACGATCTCGAAGGCCTCGCTGGGGGTGATCGCATTGAGCACCACCCCGAGCAGGCCGATCGTGAAGGTCAACAGGATTCCGCCATAGGGCACACCGTTTTTCGACATCCGTGCGGTGAACTTCGGCGCGCTGCCGTTGACCGCCATGGATCGCAGGATGCGACCGGTCGAATACAGCCCGGCGTTGAGGCTCGAGAAAGCTGCGGTGAGCACCACCACGTTCATCAGGCTGCCGGCGCCACCGAAACCGACGTGCGAGAAGAACGTGACGAACGGGCTCTCGTTGTGCTTGTAGTCGGTGTAGGGCAGCAGCAATGCCAGCAGGGCAACAGAGCCGACGTAGAAGATCGCAATCCGGATCACCACCGAGTTGATCGCACGCGGCATGATCTTCTCCGGTTCCGCCGTCTCTCCGGCGGCCGTGCCGACCAATTCGACTGCGGCGTACGCGAAGATCACCCCGGAGGTGACGAGCACCACCGGCAGCAGCCCGGTCGGGAAGAATCCGCTGTGGTGGGACCACAGCCCAGGCCCGGTGTCATGCCCGTCGACCTTGAACCGGCCGACCAGGAAAACCGTGCCGACGACCAGGAACGTGGTCAGCGCGATCACCTTGATCAGCGCAGCCCAGAATTCCAGCTCACCGAATGCCTTGACCGAGATCATGTTGACCGACACCACGGCGATCAACGCCACCAGCGCGATAGCCCACTGCGGTATCGACTGCAGCGCTCGCCAGTAGTGGAAATAGTTCGCGATTGCGGTCGAGTCGACGATGGCGGCCATGGCCCAGTTCAGGAAGTACAGCCAGCCCGCGACGAAGGCCGTTTTCTCCCCGAAGAACTCCCGGGCATAGGACACGAACGAACCCGACGTCGGGCGGCGTAGCACCAGCTCGCCGAGCGCGCGCAGGATCAGGAACACGAATATGCCGCAGAACCCGTAGACCAGGAACAGTGCGGGGCCGGCCGACCCCAGCCGGCCGCCGGCGCCGAGGAACAAGCCGGTTCCGATCGCCCCGCCGATGGCGATCATCTGGATCTGCCGGGGGCGCAGGTCGTGGTGGTAGCCGGCGTCTTCGCGGGCGAACGCGGCGTTTGCGCCCGCGGCAGGGTCGGGCGTGCTGGGCGGCGGAGGCAATGGGTTTCCTATCGTCGTGGGGCAACGCTGCGGCGCCGGGCACGACCGCTTAGGGGCTGGGTTGGCGAAACTATCCCACGGTGTGATGTCCGCCTCAACCGTTAGGGAACAAACTCTGGGGCAACCCCGTTGAGCCCTGTGACAACATTGAGTGATGCAGACTCAACCTTGGCTTGACAACAGCACGTCGTTGAAGGCAGTGTTGAGCGCGGTTCACTCAGCAGCGTAGTGCATACGAAGCTCGATTATCAGGGAGGATTCACTATGGCTCGTGCGGTCGGTATCGACCTCGGGACCACCAACTCCGTCGTCGCAGTTCTCGAGGGTGGCGACCCAGTCGTCGTCGCAAACTCCGAGGGTGCAAGGACGACTCCATCCGTTGTGGCGTTTGCGCGCAACGGCGAAGTGCTGGTCGGCCAGCCCGCCAAAAACCAGGCGGTGACCAACGTCGACCGCACCATTCGCTCGGTCAAGCGCCACATTGGCACGGACTGGTCGGTGGAGATCGACGGAAAGAACTACACGGCGCAGGAGATCAGTGCTCGCGTTCTGCAGAAGCTGAAGCGCGACGCGGAAAGCTACCTCGGCGAGGACATCACCGACGCGGTGATCACAGTGCCCGCCTACTTCAACGACGCCCAGCGTCAGGCAACCAAGGAGGCCGGCCAGATCGCCGGCCTGAACGTCCTCCGGATCGTCAACGAGCCGACCGCGGCCGCGCTGGCCTACGGCTTGGACAAGGGCGAGAAGGAACAGACCATCCTGGTCTTCGACCTCGGTGGTGGCACGTTTGACGTGTCGTTGCTCGAGATCGGTGACGGCGTTGTCGAGGTCCGTGCGACCTCCGGTGACAACCACCTCGGTGGTGACGACTGGGACCAGCGTGTCGTCGACTGGCTGGTCGAGAAGTTCAAGGGCACCAGTGGCATCGACCTGACCAAGGACAAGATGGCGATGCAGCGGCTGCGTGAAGCGGCCGAGAAGGCAAAAATCGAGCTTTCGAGTTCGCCAGAGCACCTCGATCAACCTGCCCTACATCACCGTTGACGCGGACAAGAACCCGCTGTTCCTCGACGAGCAGCTGACCCGCGCCGAATTCCAGAAGATCACCCAGGATCTGCTCGACCGCACGCGGCAGCCGTTCCAGTCGGTGATCAAGGACGCCGGCATCGCTGTCGCCGACATCGACCACGTGGTGCTGGTGGGCGGGTCTACCCGGATGCCAGCGGTGTCGGATCTGGTCAAAGAGATGACCGGCGGCCAGGAGCCCAACAAGGGCGTCAACCCCGATGAGGTTGTTGCCGCGGGTGCTGCCCTGCAGGCCGGTGTGCTCAAGGGCGAGGTGAAAGACGTTCTGCTGCTTGACGTCACACCGCTGAGCCTTGGTATCGAAACCAAGGGTGGCGTGATGACCAAGCTGATCGAGCGCAACACCACCATCCCGACCAAGCGGTCGGAGACCTTTACCACGGCAGACGACAATCAGCCGTCGGTGCAGATCCAGGTCTTCCAGGGTGAGCGCGAGATCGCGGCGCATAACAAGCTGCTCGGCTCCTTCGAGCTGACCGGCCTGCCGCCAGCCCCGCGTGGCGTGCCCCAGGTCGAGGTCACCTTCGACATCGACGCCAACGGCATCGTGCACGTCACGGCCAAGGACAAGGGCACCGGCAAGGAGAACACGATCAAAATCCAGGAGGGCTCCGGCCTTTCCAAGGAGGAGATCGACCGGATGATCAAGGACGCCGAGGCGCACGCGGACGAAGACCGCACGCGTCGCGAAGAGGCGGACGTCCGCAACCAGGCCGAGACGCTGGTCTACCAGACGGAGAAGTTCGTGAAGGAGCAGCGCGAAGCCGAAGGCGGCTCAAAGGTCCCCGAGGACACGCTGAACAAGGTGGATGCCGCAGTGGCAGAAGCCAAGACGGCACTGGAAGGCACCGACATCGGCGCCATCAAGACCGCGATGGAGAAGCTGGGCCAGGAGTCGCAGGCTCTCGGTCAGGCCATCTACGAGGCCACCCAGTCCGAGCAAGCCGCCGGCGGCGGCGAGTCCGGCGCGGGCGGTGCCGACGATGTTGTCGACGCGGAGGTGGTCGACGACGACCATGAGGGCCAGTGACCGAAGGCAATCCAGAAGAACCGATCACCGTCACCGACAAGCGGCGGATCGATCCTGAGACCGGCGAAGTACGTCACGTTGCTTCGGGTGTCGCCCCTTCGGGGGCGGCACCGGCCGGCCAGGGCGCAGGTGCAGCCACCGACGAAAAGAAGTCGCCGAGCTGACCGCCGATCTGCAGCGGGTACAGGCCGACTTCGCCAACTACCGCAAGCGGGCACTGCGCGACCAGGAGGCAAGCGCCGAGCGGGCGAAAGCCGCTGTGGTGAACCAATTGCTGGGCGTGCTGGACGATCTCGAACGGGCACGTAGCCACGGAGATCTGGAGTCGAGCCCGCTGAAGTCGGTTGCCGACAAACTGGCTGGTGCGCTGAGCGGCCTCGGGTTGACGGCATTCGGCGCCGAGGGCGACGACTTCGACCCGGCGCTGCACGAGGCGGTGCAACACGATGGCGATGGCGGCGAAGGCTCCAAGCCGGTGATCGGCAACGTGATGCGGCAAGGCTACAAACTCGGCGAGCACGTGCTTCGGCACGCTCTGGTCGGGGTGGTGGACACCGTTGCCGACAACTCTGGGAACGCCGACACAGGCGATTACGAAGCGAACAAGGGTGAGCAGCACGCAGAATCAGAACCGTCGGAGAAATAGCGACGGCAGGACTCAAGGATGGCGGAGGAGGTGACGCGCTATGGCTCAACGTGAATGGGTCGAAAAGGACTTCTACAAAGAGCTGGGCGTCTCCTCTGGCGCCAGCGCCAAAGAAATCAAGACGGCGTACCGCAAGTTGGCGTCCGACTTGCATCCGGACAAAAACCCGGACGGGGCTGAACAGTTCAAGGCGGTCTCCGAGGCGTACAGCGTGTTGTCCGACGAGGCCAAGCGCAAGGAGTACGACGAGACCCGTCGGCTCTTCGCCGGCGGTCGTCGATTCAACGGCGGTGGCGGTGGCGGAGATTTCGCCGGCGGTTTCGGCGGAGACGGCGCTGAGTTCAACCTCAACGACTTGTTCGACGCGGCCGGGCGTAGTGGCGGCAACAACATCGGTGACCTGTTCGGCGGATTGTTCGGCCGTGGCGCTCAGCCGCGGCCCAGCCGGCCGCGCCGCGGCAACGACTTGGAAACCGAAACCGAGCTGGATTTTCTGGAAGCCACCAAGGGCGTGGCGATGCCGCTGCGGCTGACCAGCCCGGCCCCGTGCACCAACTGCCACGGCAGTGGCGCCCGGCCGGGCACCAGCCCCAAGGTCTGCCCGACGTGTAACGGCTCGGGCGTAATCAGCCGCAACCAAGGCGCTTTCGGCTTTTCCGAGCCGTGCACCGACTGCCGAGGCAGCGGGTCGATCATCGAGCATCCCTGCGACGAGTGCAAGGGAACCGGTGTCACCACCCGCAGCCGCACTATCAATGTCCGAATTCCACCCGGTGTGGAAGACGGGCAGCGGATCCGCCTTGCGGGTCAAGGCGAAGCCGGCTTGCGCGGGGCTCCGTCGGGAGACCTGTACGTCACCGTGCATGTGCGGCCCGACAAGGTGTTCTCTCGTGACGGCGATGACCTCACTGTCACCGTGCCGGTCAGCTTCGGCGAATTGGCTTTAGGAACAACGCTTTCCGTTCCGACGCTGGATGGAAAGGTCGGTGTCCGGGTGCCCAAGGGGACGACGGACGGTCGTATCCTGCGGGTACGTGGGCGGGGTGTGCCGAAGCGGTCCGGCGGGCAGGGCGACCTGCTGGTCACTGTGAAAGTAGCGGTCCCGCCGAATCTGGAGGGCGCTGCCAAAGAGGCGCTGGAGGCCTACGCGGTTGCCGAGCGATCCAGTGGTTTCGATCCTCGTGCCGGATGGGCGGGTAACCGCTGATGTCCAAGAGCGCAGGAGAATCAAGCGCACGAACGTTTTTGATCTCGGTGGCCGCCGAGCTGGCCGGTATGCACGCGCAGACGCTGCGTACCTATGACCGGCTCGGTCTGGTCAGCCCCAGCCGCAGTTCCGGTGGGGGACGGCGCTATTCGGAGCACGACGTGGACCTGCTCCGTGAGGTGCAGCGGCTGTCTCAAGACGAAGGCGTCAATCTGGCTGGCATCAAACGGATTATCGAGTTGACCAACCAGGTCGAGGCGCTGCATTCGCGGATGAACGAAATGGCTGCCGAGATCGAGGTTTTACGCAGGAATCAGCGACGCGACATCGCGGTCGTGCCGAAGAGCACCGCCGTAGTGGTCTGGAAGCCGCGCCGCTAAACGCGGATCGAGAACTGGGCGATGCCCCAGTCGCCAGGCTGCGCCGATCGGTAGCCGCCGCGGCGTAACGCGTCCGTCGGGGCTGTCATCGGCTCGAAGCACACGACGTCCTCGCTGGGCGGGGCGAAGATCTGCGCCGCCGGATAGCCCTCTTCGAAGTGGACCTCGATCCGTCGGCCGCCACCCGATACCGCGAACGCAGCACCGTCGGCAACCTGGTCGTATCCGTCGTCAAAAGTCCTGTTGCCCAACGCTTCACTGAGGGCTGGCTGGACGACCGCCTCGCCGGTGGGCAGTCCCCGGGCGTCGAGCGTCAGGTGGCGCATCGCCGGGGTTTCGATCACCCATTGATCGCGCGGCACGTCTGGCAGCTGTAAGTACGGATGGAATCCGAAGCACAACGGCACCGCGTGTTCTCCGGTTGGGGTCACGGCAACGCGCAGCCGCAAGGTCCGCTCGATCAGCGTGATGGTCAGCGCCAAGCGATGCGGAAACGGAAAGCTGGCCAGCAGCTCCTCATCAGAGGTGAAGTCCACCTCGCCGGTGAGCTCGTGCCCGGATTCGTGGGTCACGCGCCAGTTGGGAAATGCGGCGAGTACGCCATGGATCGGTAGGCCGTTGGGATCGGTCCGCACCCCGTACTCGCCGTCGGTCAGCGTGACCGTCGTGCCCTCGGCCTCATATGTGTTGGCGCCCAGCCGATTCGCCCATGGATACAGGATGGGTATACCCATCGTCTTGCCGTTGGCCACGTAGGCGTCCAGCCCGCGGCGTTGTCCGAGCAACTCGGCGCCCGAGTCGGTCAGTGAGATGCCGATCATGCCGGCCTCCGGCACGAACTGGGCCTCAACCGAGGATGACGGGTCGCTCAGCGTGACGATGTGCACCCCATGAGACTAGGCGACTAGCGGGACAGCGGGTCGTGCTGGATTCGCTCCGGTGGAGCGCCTTTGGCGATCAGCACGTCCTCGGTGGTACGCACCATGTCGGGTCCGCCGCAGATCAGGATCTGGCGGTCGCCCCAATTGCCGTATCGGGTGACGACGTCCATCAGCTTGCCGGTCTGGCGCAGGTGCAGGCCACGCGGCGGTGTCACGTCGGGGTAGTCGGCGGCCCAAGCCGGGTCGGCCTTGAGTTCGGAGACCGGCGTCACCGACAGCCACGGATTGCTCGAGGCGATCTGCCACAAGGTCGGCAGATCGTAGAGCTCGCACGGGTAGCGGCCACCGAAGAACAGGTGGACGCGCGGGTTCTCGCCCCAGCGGGCGAGGTCCATGACGATCGAGCGCAGCGGCGCGAGCCCGGTGCTGCCCGCCACCATCAACACGTCTCCGCCGTCGCGGTCGACCTGCAGCGCGCCGTGCGGGCTGGACAGCCGCCACCGGTCGCCGGCCCGGGTCTCGTTGACGACAGCATTGCTGACCAGCCCGCCTGAGACCGCCCGGACGTGAAACTCGACGGCACCGGTCTCGTCCGGCGGGATGGCCGGCGTCAGGTATCGCCACCGCCGCGGGCATTGTGGCACAGCGACATTGACGTACTGGCCGGCGTGATAGGGCATCGGATTGTCCAGCTGCAGCCGGACCACGGCCAGGTCGCGGGAGACCCGAAGATGCTCGACCACCGTGCCGTCCCACCAGGCCGGCCCGTGTTCTGCCTCGGCGGCCCCGCTCATCACCCCGGTGATCAGGTTCAGCGATTGCCGGGCGGCGGCGTCGACGGCGTCGGTCCACGCGTCGGAGAGCGTGTCGCGCAGGGTCGCATACAGCGCCTGCCCCAGCGTTTCGTAGTGCTCGGGCAACACCCCGTACTTGCGGTGGTCGCGACCCAACTGGGCCAAGAACGCCACCGGCTCCTCGGAACGCTGAGCGACCAGTTCGCCGTACAGCCACTTCAGTGCCTGGGCGAAGGCGGCCCGCTGAGCCGCCATGTCGGGCGGGAACAGATCTCGCGGCGACACATCGAAGGAGAACCAGCGGGTGTAGAACCGGCCGATGAGCCCGTTGCCGTCGTCAGGATCCACGGCGGCATGCAACACCGCCAGCGCATCCCGATCGTTGAGGCTCACGGCCGCCGATTTTAGGCGTGGTGCAGCAGCGGGTGGATACCGTTGTAGACGACCATCGCACCGATCAGGACGAGGATGGCGGCAAGCAACACGGCGTTGTTCTTTTCCATCCAGTCTTTGAGTCGTGCCATCGAATCGTCAAGGCGATGGCCGGCAGCCGCGTAGGCGAGGATCGGGATCGCCACCGATGATCCGGCGACGGCGATGAAGATCACCGCGGCCGTCCACTCGTCGGCCACGGCGAGCCCGTCGCCGCCAATGGCCAAACCGGCCAGCGCGCACATGATCAACACCTCGAGCCGGACCACCACCAACACCAGACCGGTGATCGCCGCGCGTCGGGGCGTCATGGTTTCAAAGGCACGCATCCACTTCGGCGATTCGGAGTGACCGTGCCGGGACAGCCAGCGGTAGACGCCGAATGCGATCAGCACCAGGCCGAGGACGACGCGTAACCACGACGCCCAGGTCGGCGGCGACTCGCGCAGCCCCTCCAGCGCGTCCGACGACGAGGCGAAGATCGCGGTCAGCGCGCACAACCCCAACAGCCAGCTGCCGAGGAACGCGAGCCCGGTCGGCCGCGGTCGTGGCGTCTGCAGCACCAGCACCGCCGGAATGATCGACAGCGGTGAGATCGAGATGACCAATGCCAGCGGAATGAGCGTGGTCAGCACTGAGCCCAAACTTGTGGTCACGGGCTGAATCTTCGCATTGACTCAGCGCCGGCGCAGTACCCATGCCGGAACCCAGTGCGTCACTGTCTTGCGCTTGGACCCGTAGGCGACCGGATAGCTCACCAACCCCCACCAGTCGCCCTGCTCGCAGATGCCCCAGCAGCTCAGCTGACCCTCGACGACTTTGTGTAACTGCATACCGTTCGGGTGATAGCGCCCGGTGCGATGCGGCTCGCGGGGAAACAGCACGGTCAGGTCGACCAGCACGGTGATGGGCGGGCGCACCACCCGAAACGGGTTGCGCAGCGGCTGCCCGTTGTATCCGATCGATGCGAGGTCACCCACCGATCGATCATACGTTCGAACAGACCTGCCGGCGGCCGATCCGATCAGGGCTCTATCGCTGCTGCCGGCCTAGGATCAACGCTCACAGGGGCATGCCGGAGGGGCGCTGATGGGCAGATTCTCACGCGGATGGGCACTCACGAGGCACAGCTGGGACGTGCTCAAAGGCGACGCGTCACTCGCGCTGTTCCCGCTCCTGTCGACGATCTTCGCCAGCCTGGCGATGGTCTCGATCTGGGCGCCGACGCTGATCACCCGCGGCGTCTTCGATCACCACACTGTCGAGCGCAACGATCCGGTCATCTACGCGGCCGGCATCGCTTCGGCGTATGTGTCGACGTTCGTCGCCCTGTTCTTCAATGTGGCGCTGGCCGCGTGCGCGGCCCGCTCGATGCGCGGCGAGGACACCAGGGTCCGCGACGGGTTGGCGGCGGCCGCACGCCGGATCGGGCCGATCCTGGGCTGGACGGTGGTGTCGACGACGTTCGGGCTGCTGCTGCGCGCGTTCGAGAACCGGGTACCGCTGCTCGGCAAGATCGCGGCCGGGATCGCCGGTGCCGCCTGGGGAATCGCCACGTTCTTCGTCGTGCCGGTGATCGCGCTCGAGGGCACCGGGCCGTTGAAATCCATGCAGCACTCGGCGGCCATCATCAAGGCGCGCTGGGGTGAAGGCGCCACCGGCGCGGCGACGATCGGCCTGGTGACCGTCGGGTTCAGCTTCGCGATCGCGTCGGTAGCCATCGTCGGCGTGGTCGTCCTGCTGCAGGGCGGGCAGGCGCTGCTCGGATACGTGGTGCTGGCCGTCGCGGTGGTGCTGATGTTCGGGTTCGCGGTGGTCTCGGCAACGTTGAGCCAGATTTTCCGCGTCGCCGTCTACGAGTTCGCGCTCTACGGTCAGACGCCCGGCGGATTCGACGGCCCGCAGCTGCAGGCGGCCTTCCAACCCCATCCCGCCTAGCCGCCGCGATCGCCATTTCCAAAAATAGATAGAGTTGAGCGGAACAGACTCAACCTTGACGGCGTTGAACAACGCGACAAGCATTTTTAGCGGGCCCCTCCGTGGGCCCGTTCTGAGGAGAGAAACGGAGGTGTCGTGGACTCTTTCAACCCGACAACCAAGACGCAGGCGGTGCTGACATCGGCGCTGCAGGCGGCAACTGCCGCCGGCAACCCCGAGATCAGGCCGGCTCACCTGCTGCTAGCCCTGCTCACGCAGAACGACGGGATCGCCGCGCCGCTGCTGGAGGCTGTCGGCGTCGAGCCCGCCACCATCCGCGCCGAAGCGCAACGCATCCTGGACCGGCTGCCGCAAGCCAGCGGCGCCAACTCGCAACCGCAGCTGTCGCGTGAATCGCTGGCGGCCATCACCACCGCGCAGCAGTTGGCCACCGAGATGGACGACGAATACGTCTCCACCGAACACCTGATGGTGGGTCTGGCCACCGGCGACTCCGAGGTCGCAAAACTGCTGACCGGTCACGGCGCATCGCCGCAGTCGTTGCGCGACGCGTTCGTGAAGGTGCGCGGCAGCGCCCGGGTCACCAGCCCCGACCCCGAATCGACCTACCAGGCGCTGGAGAAGTACTCCACCGACCTGACCGAGCGCGCCCGCGAAGGCAAGCTCGACCCGGTCATCGGACGGGACAACGAGATTCGTCGCGTCGTCCAGGTACTGAGCCGTCGCACCAAGAACAACCCGGTACTGATCGGTGAGCCAGGTGTCGGCAAGACCGCCATCGTGGAAGGTCTGGCCCAGCGCATCGTCGACGGCGACGTCCCCGAAAGCCTGCGCGACAAGACGGTCGTCTCGCTCGACCTGGGTTCGATGGTCGCGGGTGCCAAGTACCGCGGCGAATTCGAGGAACGGCTCAAGGCCGTGCTCGACGACATCAAGAACTCGGCCGGGCCAGATCATCACGTTCATCGACGAGCTGCACACCATCGTCGGCGCCGGTGCGTCCGGTGAGGGTGCGATGGACGCCGGCAACATGATCAAGCCGATGCTGGCCCGCGGCGAACTGCGACTGGTCGGGGCCACCACGCTCGACGAGTACCGCAAGTACATCGAAAAGGACGCCGCGCTGGAGCGGCGCTTCCAGCAGGTGTTCGTCGGCGAGCCGTCGGTTGAGGACACCGTCGGCATCCTGCGCGGCCTGAAAGACCGCTACGAGGTGCACCACGGTGTGCGCATCACCGACTCGGCGCTGGTGGCCGCGGCCACGCTGTCCGACCGCTACATCACCGCCCGCTTCCTGCCGGACAAGGCCATCGACCTGGTCGACGAGGCGGCCAGCCGGCTGAAGATGGAGATCGACTCGCGGCCCGTCGAGGTCGACGAGGTAGAGCGCCTGGTGCGCCGGCTCGAGATCGAAGAGATGGCGCTGGCGAAGGAAGAAGACGCGGCGTCCAAGGACCGGCTGGAGAAGTTGCGCTCCGAACTGGCCGACCAGAAGGAAAAGCTGGCCGAGCTGACCACCAGATGGCAGAACGAGAAGAACGCCATCGACGTCGTCCGCGAGCTCAAAGAACAGCTGGACACGCTGCGCGGCGAATCCGAGCGTGCCGAGCGTGACGGCGACCTGGCCAAGGCCGCCGAGCTGCGCTACGGGCGCATCCCGGAAGTCGAGAAGAAGCTCGACGCCGGCGCTACCGACGGCTCAAGCCCACGAGAACGTAGATGCTCAAGGAAGAAGTCGGACCCGACGACATCGCCGATGTGGTGTCGGCGTGGACGGGCATCCCGGCCGGGCGGCTGCTGGAAGGCGAGACCGCCAAGCTGCTGCGGATGGAAGACGAGCTGGGCAGGCGCGTCGTCGGGCAACGCAAGGCCGTCGCTGCGGTTTCGGATGCGGTCCGTCGCACCCGGGCCGGGGTCGCCGACCCCAACCGGCCGACCGGTTCGTTCCTGTTCCTCGGGCCCACCGGTGTCGGTAAGACCGAACTGGCCAAGGCGCTGGCCGACTTCCTGTTCGACGACGAGCGCGCGATGGTCCGCATCGACATGAGCGAGTACGGCGAGAAGCACTCGGTGGCCCGCCTGGTCGGTGCGCCTCCCGGCTACATCGGCTACGACCAGGGTGGTCAGCTGACCGAGGCGGTTCGCCGCCGGCCCTACACCGTCGTTTTGTTCGACGAGGTGGAAAAGGCCCACCCGGATGTGTTCGACGTGCTGCTGCAGGTTCTCGACGAGGGCCGGCTGACCGACGGGCAGGGCCGCACGGTCGATTTCCGCAACACCATCCTCATCCTGACGTCCAACCTCGGGTCGGGCGGTACGGAGGAGCAGGTGATGGCCGCGGTGCGCTCGGCGTTCAAGCCTGAGTTCATCAACCGTCTCGACGACGTGCTGATCTTCGATGGCCTTCAACCCGACGAATTGGTCCGGATCGTCGACATTCAGCTCGAGCAGCTGGCCAGGCGACTGGCGCAACGACGGCTTGCAGCTCGAGGTGTCGCTGCCGGCCAAGGAGTGGCTGTCCAACCGTGGGTTCGACCCGGTCTACGGCGCCCGTCCGCTGCGGCGGCTGGTGCAGCACGCCATCGGTGACCAGCTGGCGAAGATGCTGCTGGCGGGTGATGTGCACGACGGCGACGTGGTGCCGGTCAACGTCAGCGCCGACGGCGACTCACTGGTGCTGGGCTGATTCCACACTCGCACAACAAGAATCGCCCCCGTTATTCGCGGGGGCGATTCTTTGTTTCTGCTAACGAAAGACGCCGCTCTCACGCGAGACAGGAATTGATCAATTTTATTTCCGCCAAGGTCACCCCGGAGACCTACGCTTATTGCCATGACGCAAATCCTGCCGCGGGCAGTTGTGCTTTTGGGATCGTGGGCGATCGGACTACTGGTGGCGGCGTGGGTCGTTCCCGGTGTTTCGTTGTCGTTGTCGGGGTTCGTCGTCGCCGTCGTGGTGTTCTCGGTGGCGCAGGCGATGCTGTTGGTGTTGATCGTGAAGTTGCCCCATGCGTATGCGTCGCTGCTCCTCGGGGGCATCGGCTTGGCCTTGACCATTGTCGCGCTGAGTCTCGCTTCGCTGTTGACTCACGGGCTCACCATCCGCGGCACTTGCATCATGGGTAGCCACAACGGTCGTGGTGTGGCTCGTGACAACGGTTGGGGCAATTTCGCTGCCCGAGTTGTTCGCACGCGATGAGGCCAGGTCACAACCTGAGTGGTCGGCCGTCTGACCCGCGCAAAATTGGGCATTTCGGTGAGTGTGCCGGCTGAGTAGCATTTGTTTATCTCGTCCGACGACGGAGGGAGGCGTGATGGGCGATACGCATCACGATCCGACGGACCATTCCCGGACCACGCAACCGCACGCTGGAATCGCGATGAAGGACAACTTTCTCTGGCCCGGGTTCATTTTGCTGGCCGTTGCGGTGTCCGGAATGATCAGCACGGTGGCAGCTGCCGCCTACCGACATTACGAGTGGCTCGCCACGACGGCGCTCGTCGCGGTGCTCGGAACGATCGCCGGAGCGCTGTGGTTCGTCGTAGAGTTTCGCCGCGTGGCCCGCATCGAGGAGCAGTTCGCGGCACACCCCGAGTGGCCAGAGGCCATCCGGCCCGCATCGTCGCCGCGGGAGAGTCGTCGTCCGGCTCCTCCGCGGGCCATCCGGCCCGCATCGTCGCCGAACGGGTAGCAAACTTTAATTCGGTTGTGACCTGCTCGCATTCCCGGTTGGGGGTCGAGAGCAGCTAGGCTACGTGGCGATGGTTCCCCTCTGGTTTACGCTCTCCGCGCTGTGCTTCGTCGGCGCGGCGGTGCTGCTGTACGTCGACATCGACCGCCGCCGCGGCCGAGGCCGGCGCCGCAAGTCGTGGGCGCGTTCGCACGGATTCGACTACGAGCAGGAATCCACCGAGATCCTCAAGCGCTGGAAGCGCGGCGTGATGTCGACCGTCGGCAGCAATATCCCGGCGCACAACGTCGTGCTCGGCCAGATCCGCGGCGAGGCGGTCTTCATCTTCGACCTCGAAGAAGTCGCCACCGTGATCGCCTTGCATCGCAAGGTCGGCACCAACGTCGTCGTCGACGTGCGGCTCAAGGGCCTCAAAGAACCTCGCGAGAACGACATTTGGCTGCTCGGGGCGATCGGGCCGCGGATGGTGTACTCCACCAACCTGGACGCCGCCCGTCGCGCGTGCGATCGCCGCATGGTCACCTTCGCGCACACCGCGCCCGACTGTGCCGAGATCATGTGGAACGAGCAGAACTGGACGCTGGTCAGCATGCCGATCGGTAGCACCCGCGCCCAGTGGGACGAAGGCCTGCGCACGGTGCGCCAATTCAACGACTTGCTGCGGGTGCTGCCGCCGGTGCCGCAATCGACCGCAACATCAGCTGCGCCGCAAGCGTCTGCGCGGCGCACGGCGTCCCCCAGCCGGCCGCTGGCCCCCGCCGGTCGCAGCGAGACTCCGCAGCGGCATGCCGAAACCACCACCCGTGAAAGCGGATCCACGACGCGCGCCGCGACCCCGCCGCCTGCGCGTCAGGAGCCGAGCCACCGCCCGCCGACCGGCCGTAACGGTCACCAGGCGTCACATCACCAACGCTGAGTCAGAGCCGTACGGGCGCTAAGTACACTGGCGCCGTGCCTCGCCGCGTCGCCCTGATCACCGGGCCTACCTCCGGAATCGGCGAGGGTTTCGCTCGTCGCTACGCCGCCGACGGCTATGACGTTGTCCTGGTGTCCCGCGATGCCGACCGGCTCAATCAACTGGCCGCCGAATTGTCCAACGAGGGCGGCTGCAACGTCGAAGTGCTTCCGGCCGATCTCGCTGATGCCGCCGGCCGGGACAAGGTCGCCGAGCGGTTGGCGGCCGGCGGCATCGACGTACTGGTGAACAACGCCGGCTTCGGCACATCCGGCGAATTCTGGACTGCCGACCCCGCCCAGCTGCAGCGGCAGCTCGACGTCAATGTCACCGCGATCATGCAGCTGACCCGGGCCGCATTGCCGGCGATGATCGACAAAGGCGCCGGCACGGTCATCAACGTCTCGAGTGTGGCGGGCCTGCTGTCCGGTCGCGGATCGACCTATTCGGCGTCCAAGGCGTATGTCGTGTCGTTCACCGAAGGTCTGGCTGTTGGGTTGCGCGGCACCGGCGTCGGGATACACGTCGTGTGCCCGGGTTACGTGCACACCGAGTTCCACGACCGGGCCGGCATCGACATGACGTCGCTGCCGTCGTTCATGTGGCTCGAGGTCGACGACGTGGTCCGGGAAACCCTCGCCGAGGTAGCCCGCGGCAACACGCTCATCATTCCCGGGCTGCAGTACAAGGTGATCACCACTGCCAGCCGGATGGTGCCGCGAACGCTGGCGCGCGCCGCCACGAGTGTCTTCGGTCGGGGCCGTGGCCGAACTTAACCCTGAGCTCACCGAATTGGCCGACCTGGTCCGCCAATTGGCGGTCGTGCACGGCCGCGTCACGCTGTCGTCCGGCAAGGAAGCCGACTACTACGTTGACCTGCGCCGGGCCACCCTGCACCACCGGGCCGCCCCGTTGATCGGCCGGCTGGTCCGCGAGCTCACCGCCGACTGGGATTACGCCGCGGTCGGCGGTCTCACCCTGGGCGCCGACCCGGTTGCCACCGCCGTCATGCACGCACCCGGCCGCCCGATCGACGCTTTCGTCGTGCGGAAATCAGTGAAAACCCATGGCATGCAACGTCTTATCGAAGGAACCGACATCGTCGGCCAGCGGGTGCTGGTGGTCGAGGACACCAGCACCACTGGCGGGTCGGCGCTGACCGCGGTGCGGGCGGTGCTCGAAGCGGGCGCGCAGGTCGTCGGCGTCGCTGACTGTCGTCGACCGGGCCACCGGCGCCGCCGAAGCCATTGAGGCCGAAGGGTTTCCGTACCGCAGCGTGCTGGGGTTGGCGGACCTCGGGTTGAGTTAGTCACCGTGCGCACTGTCATCGCGATGATCGCGACGTTGGCGATGATCTGCGCGTGTTCGAATCCGGCTGCTCGGCAACAGGTTTACGGTGCCGGAACCGCGCGGATCGGTGAATCGCTGGCGGTGCTGGGCTGGAACACCTCGATGTCGAACCTGCGCTGGCAAGACGACTATGTGCTCGTCGACGTCGATGCGGCGCCGACCGACCCGGCGAAACCGCATGCCGAACCGGGCGATATCCGCTTCGGGTTGTACGGCGCGCTGGCGCATCCGATCGAAGCGGTCGGCATCGGTAGCTGCGACGGTGTGAAAAACCTTGTCATCCAATCGCTTTCCGCACCTGGCGGCAAGCGGCTGACCGGGACGGTATGCCTGGGCCCGATGAAGGACCGCACTGCTGTCCGCGGCGTCTACCTGTATTCACCCCGCGATCGCATCGCCGGGACCGCGGCGGCCTACGCGGCGGCGTTCCCGGTCGGGGTGCTGCCGACCAACGAAAGCGACACCGGGCTGGTGGTCAGGACCACCAGTGTGGCGGCGTGGCGGGCCGACGGGTCTCAGCTGAACCAGCAATCGCTCGGTGATCCGGCGGCGTTCAACGGGAGCGGTTACATGCTGCTCGGCTTGCAGGCCGACACCATCGCCGCCAAGTACCGCGACGACTCCGGAGCCCGCGGCGGACCGATGATGCTGCTCGCCTCGCCGACCCTGCCGCCGCCCGGCCTGAACCCGGCCTGCACGGCCTACGGTGCGTCGGTGCTGATCCTGCCCGAGGCGTCGCTGGACTCGGTGCACGTCAACGCGTCACTGTGCACCCAGGGTGAGCTCAACAACGCGCTGCTGTATGCCACGGTGTCGATCGTGGGCACCCACGCCGCGGTCTGGACACTCAAGTGAGTGACACCGGGCCCGGTCCCACTGAGTGGAGCGTTCCGGCGGCCGGCGTCGGCCCCTGGGAGGGCCCACTCCCCGACGATCCGCGGTATGACCCCGAGTTGTTGCGCGACGGCGACACCCGCAACGTCGTCGACGCCTACCGGTACTGGACGCGGGAGGCGATCGTCGCCGACATAGACAAGCGGAGACACGCGCTCCATGTGGCGATCGAGAACTTCGGCCAGGACGCCAACATCGGCGGGGTGGTGCGGGCCGCCAACGCGTTCGCCGTGGACACCGTGCACATCGTCGGCCGTCGCCGGTGGAATCGTCGCGGCGCCATGGTCACCGACCGCTATCAGCGTCTCCAACATCACGACGACACCACCGAGCTGCTGCGCTTCGCCACGGACGCAGGTCTGACGGTGGTCGCCGTCGACATCGTGCCGGGTGCGGCACGACTGGAGCGGACGACTCTTCCCCGGGACTGCCTGCTGCTGTTCGGCCAGGAGGGCCCCGGCATCAGCGACGACGCCCGTGACGGTGCCGCGCTGACCGTCTCGATCGCGCAGTTCGGGTCGACGCGCAGCATCAACGTGGCGGTCGCGGCCGGGATCGCCATGCACAGCTGGATCAGCCAACACGGGAACATCGACAAAGCTTGGTAGAGCAGGGGTTCCGCTAATGCACGGGCACGGGCTCGAATTCGATTGGCAGAGTGGCCGGTCCGGTCAACGCGGTCAGCGGTTTCCACGGGGCCGGTCCGGTTACCCGGGCGTTGGGCATGTGCTGTGTGATCACCGTTAGGGCTTCGGCGAGTTCGAGCCGCGCCAGGTTGGCGCCTAGGCAGTAATGCGTGCCGGCGCCGAAGGTTTGCATGGCGGGGGCGCCCTCGCGGGTGATGTCGAGTCGGTCGGGGTTGTCGTAGACGGCGGGATCCCGGTTGGCCGAGGCGGTGTTGGCGACTACCAGTGTGCCGGCGGGGATGATGACGCCCGCAAGTTCGACATCCTCGAGAGCGATGCGCAAAGTGCCCCAGGCGATCGGGGAGTGTCGCATGGTTTCCTCGACCGCGTTGGCGGCCAGCTCGGGGTTTCGGCCCAGGAGTGCCCACTGGTCGGGGTAATCGCAGAGCACCTGCACAGAGGCGGCGAGCTGGTTTCGAGTGGTGTCCGTCCCGGCGATGAGCAGACCCACCACCAGCATGCGCAACTCCTCGGCATCGAGGTGATCGCCATCGTCTTCGGCGCGAATCAGCTCGGAGATCAGGTCGTCGGTCAGCGCGTCACGGCGGTCAGCGACCATATCGTCGACGTAGTCGTCGACGGCTTCCCATGCCGCCAGGATGGAATCCGACGCGGCGGCAACGTTCCAGCTGAACGCTTTGAAGATGTCGTCGGTCCAGTCCGAGAACAGCTTCCAGTCACCGGCTGGTGCGCCGAGCAAGGCGCAGATAATCGGGATCGGATATTGAAGCGCGATGTCGGTCACCACATCGCAGTGACCGCGGATCGTCTGGCGTTCAACGAGTTCGGTGATGACATCGATGATCGTGGTGCGCAGTCGTGCTGTGGCCCGAGGCGTGAAGGCCTTCGATACCAACCGGCGCAGGCGGTGGTGCTCGTTTCCGTCGAGGCTGATCAGACTGGCGGTGATGCGGTCCCATATCGCGCCGGACGTGATGCCCTGACCGGCCAGGAACATTCCTTTGGGCATGCGAAACCGCGGGTCGCGCAACACCGTACGAACCAGTTCGTAGCTCAGGATTTCCGGACCATGAGTGCCGATGGCGATCGGTGCTCGATTCCGAGCCTGTGCGACGAGTCGGTGCGCCTCTTCGGGATCGTCCAAATGCTCGTAGGCCAAGATGGGGAGCCCCGCATCGAAGACGTCCGGGCACCGGTGGGTAGGCATCGTATCGATGGTCATGATGACTCCTCGCTCGAGACACCTCAACTGGGCGTTAGCGGTTGCTAACCGCGACGCCATCGTTGCTCCGGTCCCGCGAAAGTGATGTCAGTAGATGGATACTGATGTTTTACGTTGGTCCGCTCGGCCTACCCATTTAGGCTGTACGGGTGCGGTTGACGTGGCCGTTGATCGGCCGCTCCAAAGAACAGCGACTCATCGAAGCCGCGATTTTCGACTCGGACTCGTCCGGGATCGTGGTTTGCGGGGCCGCCGGGGTGGGCAAGAGCCGGATCGCGCGTGAAGCCCTTGACTCCGTCGCGTCGCAGGGGTGTGAGGTTCGCTGGATAGTCGGCACGTCTTCGGCGCGGTCGATTCCTCTAGGTGCGCTCTCCTCGTGGGCGCAGCCTGCCGGCAACGACACCCTTGAGTTAATCCGCGGCGCGATCGCCTCGCTGACTTCGTCGTCCCCCGGTAGGACCGTCGTGCTGGGCGTCGATGATGTAGCCCTGCTCGACGATTTGTCGACATTCGTTGTGCACCAGATCATTCAGCGCCGCATCGCAAAAGTCGTGCTCACTCTCCGCGAGGGTGAATCGATTCCCGACGGGGTACGGCAGTTGTGGCATGGCAGTCAGCTTGACCGCATCGACTTGCAGCCGTTGCCCAAAGCCGAAATCGCCGAGCTGCTCTCGGCAACATTGGGCGGCCCGGTGGATCCGGAGGCGGCTGAGCGGTTATGGACGTTGACTCGCGGCAATCCCTTGTATCTGCGAAACATCGTCGAGCAGGAGGTAGCCGACGAACGGCTCACAATGCAGGACGAATACTGGCGCTGGCTCGGCGATCCGGTCTTAGCGCCCGGCTTGGTCGAGCTGATAGAAGAACGGATCGGAGGCCTACCCACCTCGGTCAGCGATGTGATCGACGCTCTCGCTGTCGGCGAACCCATCGAGCTCGGCTCACTGACCCGGATAACGGACCCGATCGCTATCGAGCAGGCTGACCTGCGCGGTCTGATCGCCCTCGACCAAGTGGGCGGCCGAGTGGAGGCGCGGCTGGCGCACCCGCTTTATGGGGAGGTGCGACGGAATCGGGCCGCCGCGACGAGGCTACGACGGTTGCGCGGCCTGGTCGCCGCCGAACTCGCCGCGCCGGATGATCGTGACGACCCGCGCATGGTTGTGCGGCGCGCAACGTTGAGTCTGGACTCCGACCTGGAGCCCGATACGGACCTGCTGATTCGGGCGGCCCGCGGCGCGGTGTGGCTATGGGAATTTCCCCTGGCCGATCGGCTCGCGGAAGCGGCAACGCTCGCAGGAGGGGCCGCCGACGCGAAGCTCATTCGCGCCTACGCGCTGTCGTGCACGGGTCGCGGGAACGAAGCCGACGCTCTGCTCGCCGACATCCAGGCAGACGAGCTGCCCGAGGCCGTGTACGGGCGGGTGGCTTTTCTGCGGGCCACCAATCGGCTGTTCACACTGGCAGATCCGGTCAGCGCAAAGACGCTCATCGATGAGGCAGCCCGCGCCGCGCCGCCGCGGGCTCGCAGCTGTATCGACGCGTTTCTGACGGTGTACTGGGCGGCGATGGGCAAGCCGCACGCGGCCATCGAGTCGTCAGGCAAGTTCACCTGGCAGGAGCTACCCGACCTGGTCGCGCAGCGAGTGACCGCCTGGGCGCTCGCCGTTGCGTTCGGAGAAGTGGGCCGCGCCAGCGAAGCCGTGGCAGCGGCTAAGGCCGGTTACCCCGTTCCGATCCGCTCATTCGTCATCATCACCGATGCTCACATCGGCGCCCTTCTGTTATCCGGCAAAGTCGTCGAGGCTGATGCGCCGGCACAAACCATTCGACAACGCCAAGTCGAATTCCGGGCATTTCAGTTCTTCCAAGTCGGCACTGTCGCGGTAGGCAGAGCGGCGCTCGGCGCGGGCCGACTCCAGGCCGCGATTTCCCTGCTGACCGAGGCCATAGAAACCGGGCAGACTTCCGGAGGCTCCAACGGGTGGAACTATCGATGCCAGATTCCGCTGATCACAGCACTCGCGATGCGCGGGTCGACGGATGAGGCAGCGGCCTGGCTGGCCACACTCGAAAAGCAGCGCCACCCAAGCTGGCGTTACCTCGACTACGAGTACGCGATCGCCAAGGCATGGGTGGCGGCCGGACAGGGTGCTGTCAGTGAAGCGATCGCGATCTCGCTCGCTGCCGCCGAAACAGCAAGGGGCAATGGTCAATTCGCTCCCGAGGTGATGTGCTTGCAGACGGCCGCGCAATTCGGGGAGCGTTCCTGCGGATCTCGCTTACGGGAGCTCCAAGCGATCGTTGAAGGACCCCGGGCCGGCGTCGCGGCCCACTTCGCTGAGGCGTTGCATGACGGCGATGGTTTCGAACTGTCAGCGGCATCAGCGGAATTCGAGCAAATGGGCGATCTCGTCGCGGCTGTCGACGCGGCGGCACACGCAGCAATCGCCTACCGGCACCACGACTTGCGCGGGTCGGCGTTGGGATGCTCGGCCAAGGCCGAGGCGTTGGCCGAGCGATGTGGCGGCGCCCGCACCCCAGCCCTCCGCAAAGCCGTCGAACGTTTGCCGCTGACCGACCGCGAGCGAGAAATCGTGATGCTCATTGGAGAAGGTCTGTCCAACCGGCATATTGCTACGAGACTGACGCTGTCGGTTCGCACCGTCGAAAGCCACATCTACAAAGCGATGGGCAAGACCGGCGTTTCGGGCCGCGACGAACTCGCGGCGCTGTTGCCTCGGCGCCGGGAACGATAAAGCTACAACTACTGACGGTCTGTCGGTGGTATCGCGCGGCAACGCTGCGAAATATCAGTAGTGCTCCACTGACATCGATCAATACGGCGCGATCGACGATTTCAGTTACGGATGTCACCAACGGAGGATTGAAATGATCACCGAAACCATGGCAGTCAGGCCCCTTGATGAGACACAAGTTGACGAGGCACAAGAGCGATTGGTCGCGCCGGCCCCGGTCCTGATCACCGAGCACGAGGTTGCGCTCGGCACGGCGGCAGCGCTGCGGGCACGACCAGCGACCCGGCGCCGGTGGGTTGGGGCGCCGCAGCGCCTGCTCGGGGCCCTGAATCGCAGGCTTGCGCCGTCGCCGCGGGATGGGTCACCGACCGGCCGCAACTACCCACAGCACTACGCCTTTCTGGAAAACGCCTGTTTAGCGCGCGCGATGGAACGCCTCTGACGGCTCGCACCCTCAGCGGGCATCCTTCCGGGACTCAAACTTCCGGAAGGATGCCCGCTTGCTCGCCTGCCTGGTAGGGCAGGATCAGCAGACATGGATCAGGTATGGGTAAACCGGGCGGTCAGCGCGGAAGCCGCTGTCGCTGGTCGCCATCTGAAAAAGCTGTGGGCGCTGCCGGGCACCCAGCTCGGCGTGGTGGCCTGGCCACCGACCCGGCGCGATCGATGGTTCGGCGGCTGGCACTACTGGTGGCAGGCGCATCTGCTGGACTGCCTGGTCGACGCCGAGCTGCGTGACCCGCGACCCGAGCGGCGCATCAAGATCGGGCGGCAGATTCGCTCACATCGACTGCGTAACAACGGATCCTGGGTCAACAACTACTACGACGACATGGCCTGGCTGGCGCTGTCGCTGGAGCGGGCGTCGCGAATCGCGGACGTCGACCGCGAGCACGCCCTGAGCAAGCTCAACGACCAACTGGTCAACGCGTGGGTTCCCGAGGACGGCGGCGGAATCCCGTGGCGCAAGCAGGACCAGTTCTTCAACGCCCCGGCCAACGGACCGGCGGGGCTGTTCCTGGCCCGCTACGGCGACCGACTGCGCCGCGCCCAGCAGATGGCCGACTGGATCGACGAGACGCTGATCGACCCCGAGACGCACCTGGTGTTCGACGGCATCAAGGCGGGCTCGCTGGTCCGCGCCGAATACACCTACTGTCAGGGCGTGGTGCTCGGTCTGGAGACCGAACTGGCCGCCCGTACCCACGACGCCCGGCACGCGCCGCGGGTACATCGCCTGGTGGCCGCGGTCAACGAGAAGATGGCGCCGGGTGGGGTACTGCGCGGTTCCGGCGGCGGTGACGGCGGGCTGTTCTCGGGCATCACCGCCCGCTATCTGGCGTTGGTGGCCACCACGTTGCCGGGCGACTCCGTTGACGACGTCTTGGCCCGCGACACGGCCCGCCACATCGTGCTGACGTCGGCACAATCGGCCTGGGACAACCGCCAGTCGGTGGAAGGGCTGCCATTGTTCGGGCCGTCCTGGGATGAGACCGCCGAGTTGCCGACGGCCGGCGGGCAGCAGGCGCAGTTCGTCGCCGGTGCGGTCACCGCTTCGGAGATCCCCGAGCGCGATCTGTCGGTGCAGCTGTCCGGTTGGATGCTGATGGAGGCCGCCTACGCTGTGACCGCCGGCGACACCGATGAAGGGAGCAGCGATGAGTAAAGTCCACGCCGATGCCGAGTCGGCGCTGCACGGCCTGCTGAAGGATGGAATCACCATCGCCGCAGGCGGTTTCGGCCTGTGCGGCATTCCGGAGAACCTGATTCAGGCGCTGGTGGACAGCGGCGTCAAAGATCTCACGATCGTCGGAAACAACGCCGGCGTCGACGATTTCGGCATGGGGCTGCTGCTCAGGGCACGCCAGGTGAACAAGGTGATTGCCTCCTACGTGGGCGAGAACAAAGAGTTCGAGCGCCAGGTGTTGGCCGGCGAGCTGGAGCTCGTGCTGACTCCGCAGGGGACACTCGCCGAGAAGTTACGTGCCGGCGGTGCAGGCATTCCCGGCTTCTACACCCGCACCGGGTTCGGTACCAACCTCGCCGACGGCAAAGACACCCGGGTTTTCAACGGCACCGAATATGTTCTGGAAGAAGGTATTCGGGCCGACGTGGCCATCGTCAAAGCGTGGAAGGGGGATAAGTCGGGCAACCTGATCTACCGCAAGACGGCCCGCAACTTCAACCCGATGATCGCCACCTGTGGCACGGTGACCGTCGCCGAGGTGGAAGAACTCGTCGAGGTCGGCGAGCTGGAGCCCGACCTGGTCCACACCCCCGGCATCTACGTCGACCGGATCATCGAAGGCCCGAGCTACCAGAAGCGCATCGAATTCCGGACCACCAGCGGCGGGTCGGCGCTGAAGAACGACAGCCCGATCCGTGAGCGGATGGCCCGGCGCGCCGCCCAGGAACTACGCGACGGCTACTACGTCAACCTGGGCATCGGCATTCCGACGTTGGTGGCCAACTACATCCCCGACGGGATCAAGGTCACGCTGCAGTCCGAGAACGGTCTGCTCGGCATCGGCGCCTACCCGACCGAGGACGCCGTCGACCCCGATCTCGTCAACGCCGGCAAGCAGACCGTCACCAGCCTGCCCGGGTCGAGCTTTTTCAGCAGCGCCGACTCGTTTGCGATGATCCGCGGCGGCCACATCGACCTGTCCATCCTGGGCGGCCTCGAGGTTGCCGAAAACGGCGACCTGGCCAACTGGATGGTGCCGGGCAAGATGGTCAAAGGCCCCGGCGGGGCCATGGATCTGGTGTCCGGCGTCAAACGGGTGATCGTCGTGATGGATCACACCGCCAAGGACGGCAGCCCGAAAATCCTCAAGCAATGCTCGTTGCCCGTCACCGGAAAGTCCGTGGTCGACGTGATCATCACCGACCTGTGCGTCTTCGACGTCGAGCCGGACCACGGGCTCACGCTGATCGAACTGCATCCCGGCGTCACCGTCGCTGACGTCCGCGCCAAGACCGGTTGCGATTTCAACGTCGCCGTCTGACGGCCATGCGTGGCTATGGTGGAAAAGGTGACTACACCACATAGGCCGGTCCTGACCCGCCGGCATGTTCTGTTCGGCACCGCCGTGGCTGGTGCTCTCGCCGCCACCGGATCCGTGCTGGCATGCACCGCATCGGGTGCGCCGAGAACGCCGGCGAAGACATTCGACGTCAACCACTCCGACGACGAGTGGCGCCATCTGCTGAACGCGCAGCAGTACGACGTGCTGCGCAATGCCGGCACTGAGCAGCCATTCAGCAGTCCACTCAACGACGAGCACCGGACCGGGACCTTCACCTGCGCAGGCTGCGGCCAGGACTTGTTCTCCTCGACGACCAAGTTCGACAGCGGCACGGGGTGGCCGAGCTTCTACCGAGTGCTCAACAACGCCGTCCTCGAGCAGCAGGACAACAGCATGGGAATGGCGCGCACCGAAGTGCTCTGCAGCCGCTGTGGCGGGCACCTCGGCCACGTCTTCAATGACGGACCGGCACCGACTGGCCTGCGCTACTGCATGAACGGGGTGGCGATGGGCTTCAAGCCCGCCTGACACCGTCGCCGACCGAGGGGGACCGGGTGCGGCTAAATGGTCGACGTCTAAATGTAGTCGTGTAGTACCGTCGCTCGCGTGCCATGAAAGGATCCGACATGCGGGCTCTCGGTTTTCTCTCGTGCGTTTTTGCCGCCGTCATGGCCGGCTTGTCACCTTCGACAGCAACGTCAATCCCCGCCCGGACGAATGCGGTGCAACTGGCTGACACCAGCGCGGATCTGCCGCTTGGGGACGGCACGGCGTTGGTGATCGGCGGAACCAGCATTCCGCAACCGAGTCAGCTCTACCTCGACGCCGCCGACACGCTGTATCTGCAGCCGCGCGGCTTCACCGGCACATTGCAGTCGCTATTAACCCCTGAAAACTTGAGTCCCACATCGGAATCGCGGGGCGAGCAGATTCTCGACTCCATTATCCTGCAGGACTTCAACAATGGAGACTTGAGCGCGCATAACCCGGTCGTCGTTTTCGGCTATTCGCAGAGTGCCTCGATCTCGTCCGAGGTGATGCGCGAGCTAGCCGGCCAGGGTGTGCCGAGTAACGACGTGCACTTCGTGCTGATCGGCGATCCGGACAACCCGAACGGCGGCTCCGAGATCGTGACCAGCAATCTGAATCCGGCGTATCTGCAGGCCAACGTCGCGACCCCGAACGATCTGTACCCGACCGACGTCTACACCGCCGAGTACGACGGTGTCGCCGACTCCCCGAAGTATCCGATCGATCTGCTCTCTGATCTCAACGCGTCGCTGGGGTTCATCTACGCGCACGGCACGTATTTGAGTCTCACCGCGGACCAAATCAGCGGCGCCATCCAACTGCCGACCTCAGCGGCCGACACTATGGTCAATTACTACATGATCCCGGCCGAGAGCTTGCCGTTGCTGGATCCCCTGCGGTTGACCCCAATCCTCGGACAGCCCTTGTATGACCTGCTCGAGCCAGATACCCGGATCCTGGTGAACCTCGGCTACGGCAGCATCGACCAAGGCTGGGCGCCGGGCGACGCCGACGTCGTCAGCACTGCCGGGTTTCTCCCGGACATCAATCTCGGCGAACTCTCGACCGCCCTGGACGCCGGCCTGCACACAGGGGTCAGCAACTTCTTCGCCGATCTGGCGAACCCCGACACCTACAAAATCATTCCGCTACTGGAGAACCCGTCGTTGACTGAAGTCGCCGACGCGGGATACCTCTATGGGTTCCTGCCCACACCAGACCCGACGCCGTCAGAGGCCTTGCAAGGCATCATCGAACTGTTCCAGGCATTCACCGCTATGACATGAGCCGGGCACGACAACCTGCTGCGACTCAGGAAACCTGTCAGTCGACGACGGTCAGCTTGTCTTCGTCGTCCTTGGCGGCGCGACGGCGCCTCAGGTACGCCCGGCCGGTGGCGATGAAAGCCGGCAGCATCGACACGAACAAGATGCCCAGGACGATCTTTTCCAGGTTCTGGTGGATGAATGGCACATTCCCGAGGAAGTAGCCGGCGATCGTGACGCCGCCACCCCACAGCACGCCGCCGACGATGTCGAAGGCCAGGTACACCGGGTAGCGCATGTAGGACACCCCCGCGACCACCGGCGTGAACGTCCGCACGAACGGCATGAACCGGGCCAGGATGATCGCCGCGGGCCCGTATTTCTCGAAGAAGGCGTGCGACTCGGTCACGTGATGTTGCTTGAAGAAGCGAGAGTCTTCCTTCTTGAACAAGGCCGGGCCGATCCGGCGGCCGATGAAGTAGCCGGTCTGGTCGCCAAGGACCGCGGTCAGTGCGACCGCCGGCGCCAGCACCCAGATGTCGAGCGTGCCGTGCGCGGCCAGCAAACCGCCGGTGAACAGCAGCGACTCGCCGGGCAACAGGGGAAACAGCAGACCCGTCTCGACGAACACGATGGCCAGGATCGTGGGCAGTACGGCCGATGCGAACAGTCCCTGAGGACCGATCCAGTACATCGGGTCGAGGATGTTGGGCATTGCCACTAGGCCTTCCTCGTGGATTTCACGTGTTTCAAGATACCGGCGCTGACGGCCGCCCTTCACCGGGCGGGCTGCGGACCCGCCGAAGGTATTGCGATACTGATGCGACCCGTCAGGAAGGAAGCCGCATGCCTATCGCAACGCCAGACGTCTACGCGGAGATGCTGCGACGCGCCAAGGACAACGAGTACGCCTTTCCGGCGATCAACTGCGTCGGCTCGGAATCCGTCAATGCCGCCATCAAGGGTTTCGCCGATGCCGGCAGTGACGGCATTATCCAATTCTCCACCGGCGGAGCTGAATTCGCTTCTGGCCTCGGCGTCAAAGACATGGTCACCGGCGCGGTCGCGCTGGCCGAGTTCGCCCACGTCATCGCGGCCAAGTACCCGATCAACGTGGCCCTGCACACCGACCACTGTCCCAAGGACAAGCTGGACACCTATGTGCGTCCGCTGCTGGCGATCTCGGCCGAGCGGGTGGGCGCCGGTCAGAACCCGCTGTTCCAGTCGCACATGTGGGATGGCTCAGCCGTGCCGATCGACGAGAACCTGGAAATCGCGCAGGAGCTGCTGAAGTTGGCCGCCGCCGCCAAGATCGTCCTGGAGGTCGAGATCGGCGTCGTGGGCGGCGAGGAAGACGGCGTCGAGGCCGAGATCAACGACAAGCTCTACACCACCCCCGAAGACTTCGAGAAGACCATCGACGCCCTCGGCCACGGCGAGCATGGCCACTACCTGCTGGCCGCGACCTTCGGCAACGTCCACGGCGTCTACAAGCCGGGCAACGTCAAGCTTCGCCCCGACATCCTCGACCAGGGGCAGAAGGTGGCGTCCGCAAAGCTGGGGCTGCCGGACGGCTCCCAGCCCTTCGACTTCGTCTTCCACGGCGGCTCGGGTTCGGCGAAGTCGGAAATCGAAGAGGCGCTGCGCTACGGCGTGGTGAAGATGAACGTCGACACCGACACGCAGTACGCGTTCACCCGGCCGCTGGCCGCGCACATGTTCACCAACTACGACGGTGTGCTGAAGGTCGACGGCGAAGTGGGTAACAAGAAGGTCTACGACCCGCGCAGCTATCTCAAGAAGGCCGAAGCGGCGATGACCGAGCGGGTCATCGAGGCCTGCAACGACTTGCACTGCAACGGCAAATCCGTCACCGGGTGACGGCGACGGCCAATTGGCTTCAGCTGGAACTGGATTCGCAGATCTTCCACTGATCGTCGCGGTACTGCAGATCGAAGCTGCGAGTCGAGCGGGTCTGTGGCGCGTACGCCATGAACGCGGTGACGTTGGCTTCGGCGTGGGTTCCGTCGACGACCACCTGGTCGATGTTGGCGACGACGGGATACTGCTTGGCAGCCGCGACGCGGTGGTAGGTGTCGCTCCACTCGCGCTGGTTGTAGTTGACGTAGTCGTCGCGCATGCTCCCGCAGGTAAGGCTGCGCAGCTTGGTCAGATCGCCGGTTTGCACGGCGGCGTCGAAGCTCTGGATCGTGTTGCGGACCTGGTCTTCCTGTGACGCGGCGGACTTTCTGTCGTGGCGGGTCAACAGCACGGTGCCCAGCACGGCGACCGCGGCCAGCGCCAGGATGATCAGGATCAGCGCCAGCACCCAACCCCAGCTCCGCTGGCCCGATGGCCGGAACTTCGATCCCAGCCGGGGCGGAATCAGTTGTGGCGTAGCGGTTCTCGAGCCCGGTTGGCCTCCGCCGGACTGCCTGCCCTGCGCGAAGACCTCGGTAGCGGGGTCGCTGGCCGCGTTGATGATCGCGGTTTCCTTGGCATCGAAACCCGGGGCGGTGAAGCGACGTTCACCCGGTTGAAGCTGGGGGATCGGTGGCTGCTGTTCCAATCCGGCCGGGTCGATCACCTCGGTCGCCGGGTCCGCTGTGCGAGGGCTCTCGGTCGTCTTTTCGTCCGCACCGGCGGTGGGTTCGACAGCGGTGTCAGCTTCGGATCGCACCGCGTCGTCTGGATCGGCCGAGTCCGAGGTGTTGTCGCGGTCAGACCCTGATGGATTGGGCATAGGCGCTGCTGTCCTCTTCGGTTTCGAAATACGTTTTAGAGCTTAGCGACCCGACGGCGGTCCCGGCGTCGCGGCGTCGTCGTCACACGGCACAATGGCGCTATGACGCCGATGCACGATCTGCTGGGACCCAATCCGACCTTGTTGCCCGGCGACCCGGACGCCGAGGCCCAACTGGACGCCGGCGACAACCCGACCGCCGTCGCGGCGGCGCACCCGTCGGCATCGGTCGCCTGGGCGGCGCTGGCCGAGGATGCGCTGGGCGACGACAAGGCGATCACCGCCTACGCATACGCCCGCACGGGCTATCACCGTGGCCTGGATCAGTTGCGCCGCAACGGTTGGAAGGGCTTCGGCCCCGTCCCGTTCTCGCACGAGCCGAATCGAGGTTTCCTGCGTTGTGTGGCCGCGCTGGCGCGCGCGGCCGACGCGATCGGTGAGACCGACGAGCAGGCCAGGTGTCTGGATCTGCTCGACGACTGTGACCCCGCTGCCCGCGAAGGCCTCGGCCTGCTCTGACGGCTTCAGAAGCCGGGCGCGCAGTCGCCTACGCCGTTCGGCGGCTCGACCTGGATCGTCGCGTGATCGAGTCCACGCGCGGCCAGGACTGCCTGGGCCTCATGAAGAACCCGCGCTGAGTTGTCGCAGCCGGCCAGATGAGCGGTGACCATGTCCTTGCCGGGCACCAGTGTCCAGACGTGCAGATCGTGTACCTCGCTCACGCCGTCGACCGCTGCCAGCGCGGCCCGTAGTTCGTCGACGTCGATGTGGCTCGGCGAGGCTTCGGACAGGATGCGCAGTGCGCCCGCGGCCAGCGACAGTGCCCGGGGTAGCACCCAGAGCGCGACGAGGACGGCGACCACCACATCGGCATACGGCCAGTGCGTGGTGATGGTGACCACGCCGGCGATGAGCACCCCAATGCTGCCGACGGTGTCGGCGATCACCTCCATGTAGGCGCCTTTGACGGCCAGGCTTTGGCTCGCGTGCGAGCGCAGCAGCAGCGCGACGGCGGCGTTGGTGGCCAGCCCGGTCAGCGCGACGACGATCATCGGGATGCCCGGCACTTCGGGTGCGTGACCGATTCGCCCGATCGCCTCGCGCAGGATGATGCGTGGCAACCCCGATCAGCAGGACGGCGTTGGCGACGGCGGTGAACACCTCAGCGCGATGCCAGCCGTAGGTCCGCGCCGGGGACTTACTCCCGCGCTGGGCGAGGATCACCGCGCACAGGCCCATGAACGTCGCCGCGACGTCGGTGAGGATGTGGCCGGCGTCGGCCAGCAACGCGATGGAGCCGATCAGCAGCGCCGTGGTGAGTTCGACGAAGAAGAATCCGCCGAGCAGCGCGGTGGCGATCGCCAGCCTGGGCGCCGGGGTACCGGGGCTCGCGTGATCATGGCCGGCACCCATAGTCAGCAATATATGCGGAGGTACGCATGTATTGCAAGATGGTCCGCTGCTGAATCGACAACGATCGGCACGGCTACTCCGGGGCCGCGCCATTGACAGGGCAGGACGCCTGTAGTTCAGTCGATCGAACTTGCGGAGAAGGATTGAATGGGCGCATTGGTGCAGCGTGGCGACGCATTCGCTGGAAAGCGGGGCTGACCGCCTGTGCACATCGACTTCGCCCCCGAACTCGACGCATTCCGGCAGGAAGTGGCGGCCTTTCTGGATACCGCGCCGACCCCCGCGATCCGCGAGGCCGGTCGCAAGCTCACCAGCGCCTTCGCTTCGTTCGACGAGGTGATGGAATGGCAGCGCATTTTGCATCGTCGAGGCTGGGCCGCACCCGCCTGGCCGGTCGAATTCGGTGGACCCGGCTGGTCGGTCGAGCAGCGGTTCATCTTCGCGGAGGAGTACTGCGCGCGCGACCTGCCGCCGCTGCTGCCAAATTGTCTCCAGATGGTGGGCCCGCTCCTGATGGAACTGGGCACCGCCGAACAGCAGGCGAAGTACCTGCCGAGAATCCTTGCGGCCGAGGACTATTGGACGCAAGGCTATTCCGAACCCAACTCCGGTTCGGATCTCGCGTCGCTCACCTGCTCCGCGGTCGCCGACGGCGACGACTACGTCATCAACGGCAGCAAGATCTGGACGACGCTGGCCCACCGTTCCAACCGGATGTTCATGCTGGTCCGCACCAGCACGGAGGGAAAGAAGCAGCGGGGCATCACCTTTCTGCTGCTCGACCGCACGGACTACCCGGGCATGACCATCCGGCCGATCGTCGGTCTCGACGGCTTTCCCGAGCAATGCGAGGTGTTCTTCGACGACGTTCGGGTGCCGCAATCCGGTCGCGTGGGGGAGGAGAACGACGGCTGGACCGTCGCCAAGGCGCTGCTGAAGCACGAGCGGGGCGGCTCGGCGCAGGGCCCGTTCCTGCGCCGGCGGGTGCGTCTGATCCGCGACGCCAGCACCACTGCCAATGCGCCGAACGGTGGTGTGCTGGCCGATGATTCGGTGTTTCAACGCGACTTGGGTGAAGTGGAGGCCGACGTCGCGTCCTACGAGTACTTCGAAAAACTCGCGATCAGTGGGCATCCCATAGCCGATGACCCGGCGTTTCCTTCGGTCAAGAAGACGATGGGCACCGAGTTGACGCAGAAGCTCTCGGTGTTGATGACGCGGGTCGCCGGTCTGGAGTCGCTCCCGTTGCAACACGAGGCGCTCACCGTCGGTTCCGCGCATGCTGCGCTGGGCGACGAGCATGACCTGATTGCCATGCCCTTCTACCTGAACTCGCGTGCCACCACCATCTATGCGGGGACCAATGAGGTACAGCGCGACCTGATCGCGCGCAGCCTGCCGTTTGCGGGAAGGAGCTGAGGCGATGGACTTCTCCTTCTCGGATGAGCAGACGATGCTGCGCCAAAGCGTGTCTCAGTACCTCGGCCGGTCCTATGCCTTCGACCGGCGGCAGGAAATCATCGGCTCCGAACGCGGAACCTCAGCCGAAGTGTGGCAACAACTTCGAGAGTTCGGGCTTCTTGCGCTGCCATTCCCCGAGGAGGTTGGCGGGTTGGGTGGATCGTCGACCGACGTCGTCGCCATCGCTGAACTGTTCGGTGAGCATCTGGTGAGCGAGCCCTATCTTTCGTCGGTGATCCTGACCGGTCGGGCGCTCGCGACGGTCGAGGAGAATGACACCGCGCGCAAATGGCTGGCCAAGATCACCGACGGCGAAGCGCTCGGAGCCTTCGCTCACGAGGAGGGCCGCGGAACCGCCGACCCGGCAAGGATTTCCACCACCGCGACGCTCGGCCCGGACGGCTATGTGCTCAACGGGGAGAAGCGGTTGGTCCTTGGTGGCGGTGACGCCGACGTGATGGTGGTGACGGCGCGACTGGTCGGTGCCGACCACGCCGAGGATGAATTGGGCATCGTGCTGGTGACCCCTGACGTGCCGGGGGTGTCCCTGACGACCTACCGCACGATCGACGGACGTAAGGCCGCGAACTGCACGTTCGAAGCGGCGCCGGCGGTTCTTCTCGCGTCCGATGCCGCGACAGTCATAGATCGGATCCTTGAAGGGGCCATCCTGACGCTGTCCGCAGAGGCGGTCGGCGCCATGAATGCGTTGGTGGACACAACCGCCTCCTACGCGGGAACGCGGCAGCAGTTCGGGGTACCGATCGCCACGTTCCAGGCGGTGGCGCATCGCCTTGCCGACATGAAGATCGCCCTGCTGAAGGCCCGGTCGACGTTGCTGTACACCACCGCGCTCGTGGAAGCGGCCCGCGCGCAACCGCGCGACATCTCGTTGCTGAAGGCACAGGTTGGCCGGCTGGGCCGGGCGGTTGCCGAAAGCGCGATCCAGATCCATGGCGGCGTCGGCATGACCGACGAGATCGCGATCGGCCACTATCTGAAGCGGATCCTGGCCATCGATGCGATGTTCGGCGACAGCGACTACCACTACCGGAAGGTCGGTGCCCGCTAGCGCGTGTCCTCGTGCACACGACGCTGTCGTCGGTTCAGGTCCAGGCACGCCAGAACTGCGTGAGTCCGGCGCCGATCCGCCACAGCAACCCCGGCACCCCGGAGAGCTCGAAGACCTGGTCGACGAGCTCGAAGAACCAGTGGTTCAGCGGCTGGGCGAACAGCAGCAGGAACAGCAGCAGGAAGCCGTACGGCTTGAACTGTGCCAACGCCCGCTGGGTCTCCGGGCTCAGATGCGGCTCGAGCGCGTTGTACCCGTCCAGGCCGGGAATCGGGAGCAGGTTCAGCAGCAGCGCGGTGATCTGCAGGAAGCCCAGGAACGCCACCCCGGCCCACAGCACCGGGTGCATGCGGGTCGAAGAACAGGTTGGTCACCGTGAGCAGCAGGACGGCCAGCATCAGGTTTGCCGTCGGACCGGCCAGGCTGACCAGCGTGCGCTGCTTGGCGGACATCTGCGACGTCCGCACGTACACCGCCGCGCCCGGCAGACCGATCCCGCCGATCGCGGTGATCGCGATCGGCACCAGGATCGACCACACCGGGCTGACGTAGCGCCGCGGATCCATATCCAGGTAGCCGCGCAGTGCGATGTCGCGGTCGCCGAATCGCCACGCCGTGAAGGCGTGCCCGAACTCGTGCAGGCACAGCGACACCACCCAGCCCGCGATCACCAGGATGAACACCGCGGCGTAGGCCAGCGGCCCGACGTCGTCGCCGACCCAGTAGGCCAGCCCGCCGCCGAGGACGGCCACACCGACGATGGCCCAGAAGACCGGGCTGGGCCGCACCGACTGGTGCAAGTCACGGGCGCTCACGCGACGAAACTACCGGACGGCTAACCAACCCTCGGTGTTCCGGTAGATCGTCGAACGGCGCGCCGGTCGCGGCGCGACCACCCCGTCGCGGACCACCGAGGCCTCGACGCTGCCCAGCTGCGCGGCCCGCCCGATCAGCCAGCGACGCGTGCCCGAGACGCGGGCCCGCAACCCGGGCAGCGCCGCCGTCGGCTCGACCGTCACCTCTGCGACGTCGCCGTCGAAGAGGACCGCGTCGTCGACCACGGCCTCGCCGCGCAGCAGCTGCTCGTCGCCGGCCGGTTGCCAGACGGCTGACCCGACGATGACGGACCCGGTCTCGTCGCGGATCAGCGGCACCCGATGAGCCGTCCCGCGCCGCGCCCTGCGGGCCGCTCGGGCACCCGAGGGCAGACGATAGGCCCGGGTAGCCGGCGTGCGGCGGCGCGGCACGTAGGCCACCTCGACGTTCAGCAGCTCCGCGCGCAGCAGCCGGGTGAGCACTGATGCGAGGTCGGCGTCGGCGCCGACCACCACCACCCGCCGCGCACCGGTGAGCGTCGTATCGATGTCACCGGGATCGACGATCGTCAGCCCTCGCAGCGGACGCGGCAGGTAACCGTCGAAAGCCAACACGACTGATCTGTGGGGTATTCAGGAGCTTCCTCGCAAACGGCTGAGATAGTGTGGGTCACCGGCTGGACCACAATAAGCGGCCTGAATACGTGGGATTTAACAGGAGCAAGCCATGCCGGCAATCGTCCTGATCGGCGCCCAATGGGGCGACGAGGGTAAGGGCAAGGCCACCGACCTGCTCGGCGGCCGCACCAAGTGGGTCGTTCGCTATCAAGGCGGCAACAACGCCGGGCACACCGTGGTGCTGCCCAGCGGCGAGAACTTCGCGCTGCACCTCATCCCGTCGGGAGTGCTGACGCCCGGCGTCACCAACGTCATCGGCAACGGTGTGGTGATCGATCCGGGTGTGCTGCTCGACGAGCTGAAGGGCCTCGAGGACCGCGGCGTCGACACCTCGAAGCTGTTGATCTCCGCCGACGCGCACCTGCTGATGCCCTATCACGTGGCCATCGACAAGGTGACCGAGCGCTATATGGGCAACAAGAAGATCGGCACCACCGGCCGCGGCATCGGGCCCTGCTACCAGGACAAGATCGCCCGCATCGGGATCCGGGTCGCCGACGTGCTCGACCACGAGGTGCTCACCCACAAGATCGAGGCCGCACTGGAATTCAAAAACCAGGTGCTGGTCAAGATCTACAACCGCAAAGCGCTGGACGCCGGCGCAGCTCGTCGACGCCCTGCTGGAACAGGCGGAAAGCTTCAAGCACCGCATCGCCGACACCCGGCTGCTGCTCAACAACGCGCTGGAGGCCGGCGAGACGGTCCTGCTGGAAGGCTCGCAGGGCACGCTGCTCGACGTCGACCACGGCACGTATCCCTATGTGACGTCGTCGAATCCGACCGCCGGCGGCGCGGCCGTGGGCTCCGGGTATCGGCCCGACCCGGATCACCACCGTGCTGGGAATCCTGAAGGCCTACACCACCCGCGTCGGCTCGGGCCCGTTCCCGACCGAGTTGTTCGACGAGAACGGCGAATACCTGTCCAAGACCGGCGGTGAGTTCGGCGTGACCACCGGCCGGCGTCGGCGCTGCGGCTGGTTCGACGCCGTCATCGCCCGCTACGCCACCCGGGTCAACGGCATCACCGACTACTTCCTCACCAAGCTCGACGTGCTGTCCAGCCTGGAGACGGTTCCGGTGTGCGTCGGCTACCGGGTCGACGGCAAAGAGACCTCCGAGATGCCGATGACGCAGAGCGATCTGCACCGCGCCGAGCCGATCTACGAAGAGCTGCCCGGCTGGTGGGAGGACATCTCGGAGGCTCGCGAGTTCGACGACCTGCCCGCCAAGGCGCGTGACTACGTGCTGCGGCTGGAAGAGCTTGGCGGAGCCCATATTTCGTGCATCGGTGTGGGCCCGGGTCGCGACCAGACCATCGTGCGTCGCGACGTGCTGGCGGCTCGCCCGTGACCGATTCCGAACAGCGACCGGAGCAACTCGACCCCGACTACGACCATCACGGCGGCTTCCCGGAATACGGCGCCGCCAGCCCGGGTCCGGGCTTCGGCCGGTTCGTCGCGGCCATGCGGCGGTTGCAGGACCTGGCGGTGTCCGCCGACCCCAGCGACGACCTCTGGAACGACGCCGCCGGACATGCCGAAGCGCTGGCGGCGCAGCTCGCCCCGTTCAGGGCGCCCGAAGGCCAGGCCCCGGCGGGCCGATCGCCGCAACTGCCCGGGATGGGCAGCCTGCTGCTGCCGCCGTGGACGATGAGCAGGTACGACCCGGACGGCGTGGAGATGCGTGGCCACTTCTCCCGATTCCACGTCGGCGGTAACGGCGCGGTGCACGGCGGTGTGCTCCCGCTGCTGTTCGACCATGTCTTCGGGATGGTGGTGCACGCCGCCGGCCCGGCCGATCAGCCGCACCGCCTTCCTGCACGTCGACTACCGCAAGATCACCCCGATCGACACCCCGCTGGTGGTCCGCGGCCATGTCGCCGCGACCGAGGGCCGCAAGGCGTTTGTCCGCGGCGAACTGCTCGACGGCGACACCCTGCTGGCCGAGGCCAACGGCCTGATGATCCGGTTGCTGCCGGGCCAGCCCTGACCCACCCTCAGCCAACCCACCTATCCTTGAGCACCGTGACCATGGGAGAAGGTGAAACCGGTGGCTGACGGCACGCCGCAGACGGAGTCGATTCAGCAGCCCAGCGATGCCGACCGGCCGACGGTCATGCTGCTGGGGTCCGGCGAGTTCAGCCGCGAGCTGGCGGTTGCCCTGCAGCGGCTGGGCGCCCGCGTGATCGCCGTCGAGCGGTACGCCGACGCACCGGCGCACGGCGTGGCCGACCAGGCCCTGGTGCTCAACATGACCGACGTCGACGAGCTGGGCGCCGCGATCAGGCGGCTGCGACCGCATTTCGTGGTGACAGCTTCCGACGCGGTGGCTTCCGACGCGTTGACCGCGCGCGGCCGAGAGCGGCGTCGCGGAGTTCGTCCCGACCGCGCGCTGTGCGCGGCTCACCGCCGACCGGGAAGGCATGCGCCGGCTGGCCGCCGACGAGCTCGGCCTGCCGACCGCGCCGTTCTGGTTTGCGGGATCACTCGACGAGCTGCGCGCGATCGCCGACCACGCCGGCTACCCACTGCGGGTGCAGCCGGTGGCCGCCGTCGGCGGTGAGGGGCAGTCGGTTGTCCTGCTGCCCGGCGACCTCGAGCCGGCCTGGCAGCGGGCGGTTTCCGCCGGTGGCCGGCTGGCCCACAACCGGGTGCTGGCCGAAGCCCTGGTCGAGATCGACTTCCACGTCACGCTGCTGACGGTGCGCAGCGAGGGCCCGTCGGGGCCGACGCTGGACTTCTGCGCGCCGATCGGCCACGGCGAGGCCATCGGCGACGTGCAGGAATCCTGGCAGCCGCAAGACCTGAGCCCCGCGGCGCTGGACGCCGCCAAGTCGATCGCTGCCCGCGTCGTCAAGGCGCTCGGTGGGCGCGGCCTGTTCGGCGTCGAGCTGATGGTCCGCGGCGACGAGGTGTACTTCAGCGATGTCACCGCCCGGCCGTTCGAGAGCGGACTGGTCACTGTGCGCACTCAACGGTTGTCGGAATTCGAGCTGCAGGCGCGGGCCATCCTGGGACTGCCGACCGACACCATCATGATTTCGCCGGGCGCCGCCGAGGTGATCTACGCCGGTATCGACGGCGCGGTGTCACGCTCCCAAGACCCCGGGCTTCCGGCGCGCTGGGCGATGCGCTGCGGACCACCGAGAGCGATGTGCGGGTATTCACTCGCGACGAGGCTGAGGCGCGGCGTCCGCTGGGAGCGGCCGTCGTGACCGCCGCCGACGTGACCACCGCCCGCGGCCGCGCCCGGGCTGCGTCGGCCGCACTGCGCAGGCTCTGGTAAGTCACCGGCTTCCCCGCCGACGGTCTCCCAGCCGGATATGCGAGACTCACGCGGGTGAGCCGCGCCGGCGACGATCAAGAGGGCAATGCGATCTGGGAGAGCAGGAGGAGCGGCGCATGAGCTACGCAGGAGATATCACCCCCGAGCAGGCGTGGAAGCTACTCAGCGAGAACCCCGACGCGGTTCTGGTCGACGTTCGCACCGACGCCGAATGGCGATTCGTCGGTGTTCCCGACCTGGCCAGCCTGGGCCGCGAGGTCGTGTACATCGAGTGGAACGCCACCGACGGTCAGCGCAACGACAACTTCGTCGGCGACCTGCTCGAGCATGTCCCGGCCCGTGACGATCGCCCAGTCGTGTTCCTGTGTCGCTCCGGTAATCGCTCGATCGGAGCGGCCGAGGCCGCCACCGAGGCCGGTATTAGCCCGTCTTACAACGTGATCGACGGCTTCGAAGGCCAGCTCGACGGCGACAGCCACCGCGGCGGACGGGGTTGGCGCGCAATCGGTTTGCCCTGGAAGCAGACGTGAGCGCTGCTGGGCCTGATGTGCCTTCGGTCCGCATACCGGAGCCGCTGCCCGAGGGCGTCAGCCAAGCGACCATCGGTGTGCGCGGCGGGATCCTGCGGTCGCAGTTCGAAGAGACTTCCGAGGCGCTGTATCTGGCCTCGGGTTATGTGTACGGTTCCGCAGCGGAGGCAGAGAAGGCGTTCACCGGTGAGGTCGACCGCTACGTCTACTCGCGCTACGGCAACCCGACGATCACCATGTTCGAGGAGCGCCTGCGTCTGATCGAGGGCGCCCCCGCGGCATTCGCCACCGCCAGCGGAATGGCAGCGGTCTTCACGTCGTTGGGTGCGCTGCTGGCGCGCCGGCGATCGACTTGTGGCTTCGCGCAGTCTTTTCGGCTCCTGTTTCGTGGTCTGTAGCGAGATCCTGCCGCGCTGGGGAGTCGAAGTCGAGTTTGTCGACGGCGACGACCTGTCGCAGTGGGAGAAGGCGCTTTCGGTGCCGACTCAGGCGGTGTTCTTCGAGACCCCGTCCAACCCGATGCAGTCGCTGGTCGACATCGTCGCGGTCACCGAGCTCGCTCACGCGGCCGGGGCAAAGGTTGTGCTGGACAATGTCTTTGCGACTCCGCTGCTGCAGCAGGGTTTTCCGCTCGGCGTTGACGTGGTGGTCTACTCGGGCACCAAACACATCGACGGGCAAGGACGCGTGCTGGGCGGCGCCATCCTCGGCGACAAGGAATACATCGACGGCCCGGTGCAGAAACTGATGCGGCACACCGGGCCCGCAATGAGCGCCTTCAACGCCTGGGTGATGCTGAAAGGCCTTGAAACACTGGCAATTCGGGTCGACTACCAGAACAACTCGGCCCAGCGAATCGCCGAATACCTGGAGGGCCATCCCGCGGTTCGGTGGGTTCGCTACCCGTTCCTCACCTCGCACCCACAGTACGACCTGGCCAAGCGGCAGATGTCCGGCGGCGGCACCGTCGTGACCTTTGAACTCGACGCGCCGGACAGCGCGGCCAAGCAGCGTGCGTTCGAGGTGCTCGACGGACTGCAGCTGATCAACATCTCCAACAACCTGGGCGACTCGAAATCCCTTGTCACGCATCCAGCGACGACAACCCACCGTGCGATGGGCCCAGAAGGCCGAGCCGCTATTGGCTTGGGCGACGGGGTTGTTCGCATCTCGGTCGGACTGGAGGGCACCGACGATCTCATCGCCGATATCGACAGGGCTTTGAGCTAGCAGACTGCTGGGAATTCGCTGGGGATCACGGAATCAATGTATCTCGCAGCCGATTACCTGTCTGTTCACTGTGTTGTTGGCTAGATTTTCCCATTGATTCGATGCGACAGGGCCATTCGACGCAATAGTGGAATGGTGCGTACCTCCTGCATCAGCCGGCCGCGGACCTCACGTCATCCCCTGACCGGCGATTTCTATGAGTGGGCCGTCATTGTTGACGGCGACGAAATTGCCTGGCAAAGCTACGCAGGCCCGCTGAGATTCGACGACACCGACTTCGCCATCGCGACGCGCAAGCTGTTGTCGATCGAACCCGACGAGCTGTCCGCTCTGGTGGGTGAGCACATCGATTTCGCCTCACCCGGCGACGGCCAGCCTCGTCTGATGGTGCACTCGACCACTCCCTACGCCAACAGCTTCGAAACGGATCTCACCGCGATGGTGGAGGGCCGGCCGGTATCCGACCTCACCACCTATGTGGAGACCCGTGGTCTCTATCTCGCGCGCAGTGGCGATCTCGTCGTCGGCCGGACCCTGCCGTGGCGTCGCGGTAGCGCGGCGAAAGGTGTTCAGCGGCTGACCCTTCCAGATGCCGACTATTACTACATGTCGCAGGCGCTGCTGCGCCGCGCGGTCGACGGCGGCGATCGCGATCCGGTCATGCGGCAGATCATCGATTTTCTGCGCGAACACCCGTCGGCGGTGGTGTGCCCCTACGACTTCGAACCCGAATTCCAGCTGCTGGTGGCCTGGTTGGCCCGTACCTCCGGCCTGGGCCGAATTCGGGTCGACGCCAATGATTCTCGCCTCAGCATGTGGAACGGCAAGCGCATGCTGCATCCGACCGTTCAGTCCGCGCTGGGCCTCGACAGCCTGGTGGCGGGTCAACCGGGCGCCGTCGTCCTGGAACACGAGCATCGAGTCAGTCCGGCGTTCCAGGCGCTCCAGGCGCCGCTTCCGGTTTTGCCCGGCTACACCGTCACCTGGCAGGCGGATCGTCATGCCTTCGGTCGCGATCTGCTCCGGGCCGGCGCGCTGTTGCAAGGCCGGTACGGGCTTGGCCATGCCTGCCTGAAGCCGTCCGATGGCGGCAACGGCGGACGGATCACGCCGGGCGTCGAACTCGACGATGCTGGGCGGCTCGAAGAACTCGCGGCCAATGCCTGGAAGCTGGGCGGCGATCAAGTTCTCGAGGCGCACGTCACCTACTTCGAAAGAGAAGTCGGCGGCGAACGCGTGTTGACCACACCGTCGGCGCACGTGCGCGCCGGCGAGTTGCTCGACGGGCTCACCCTGCAGTTCATGCGCGGCACGTCGTGGAAGGGCAACATGTTCGTCGGCCCCGCGGACTGGGACGGCCTCGGCTTGGACACCGGCGTGTACACCGGGCTGCGCACGACGATGGCCCACCTGCACCAGCGGCTGGGTTTGTTGCACTGCGGCATCGACTTTGCCGTCGGCACCGTGGGCGGCGTGTTCGGCGATACCGTCATGGCCGCTGTCCAGGACATCAATCCGAAAGTCACGGGTGCGCTGTTCCTGCGGGAGTTCATGGCGCGCCATCCCGCGATCGGCACCGGCGCGGCCACCCGCGTGCTGAGCCCCGACGCGACGGAAAGTGCCGAACGGATCCGCGAGTTGGTCTCGGAATTCTCGACCGCCCGGCAGCCCTGCGAAGAGGTCGGCCGTCGTACCCGGCCGCTGGGCGATGATCGCCACGTCGGCAGCCACGTCGCTGTCGGCCGGCGCTGCGGCGCTGACCATGGAACGGATGCTCGCCGCCTCGCGCTGAACCGCGTTTGGTGACGGCGCGATAACAAGTCGCGCGACGCGCTCGTTGAATACCGGGAACGTTGCGGTGCGCAACTTATCGTCATTTTGTGTATCGCCGCACTGTGCTGAAGCTGCCGTTGTTGTTGGCTGCGGGCACGGCTCTGGCGCAGGCGCCGCGCGCCTCCGCTGAGCCGCCACGTGCGTCCGCCGAGTCGAGTCGGTGGTCCTCCGATCGAGCCAACCGCTGGTATCAAGCCCAGGCCTGGCCCGTCGGCGCGAACTTCATCACCTCCACCGCTATCAACCAACTCGAGATGTTTCAGCCGGGCACCTACGACCCGCGCCGCATCGACACCGAACTCGGTTGGGCCCGTTTGCATGGACTCAACACGGTGCGGGTTTTCCTGCACGACCAGCTGTGGGCCCAGGATGCGCGCGGCTTCCAAACCCGTCTGGCGCAGTTCGTCGGCATCGCGGCCCGCCACCGCATCAAACCGCTGTTCGTGCTGTTCGACTCCTGCTGGGACCCGCATCCCCAAGTGGGTCGCCAGCATGCCCCGACCCCCGGGGTGCACAACTCCGGCTGGGTGCAGGGCCCCGGCGCCGACCGCATCGACGACAAGAGCTACAC
The DNA here is from genome assembly GCA_963755805.1 of uncultured Actinomycetota bacterium. Lineage (GTDB taxonomy): Bacteria > Actinomycetota > Actinomycetes > Mycobacteriales > Mycobacteriaceae > Mycobacterium. The sequence goes on along the minus strand of CAVWLG010000012.1, from coordinate 33,307 downwards.
CCGGACCCTGCAGGACTATGTCACCGGCGTGATGACCCAATTCCGCAACGACGACCGGGTTTTGGGTTGGGACGTGTGGAATGAACCCGACAATCCCGCGCCGCAGTACGCCAGCGTCGAGCGCGGCGACAAGCTGGACCGGGTGGCCGACCTGCTTCCCCAGGTGTTCACCTGGGCGCGCTCCGTCGACGCGCGTCAGCCGCTGACCAGCGGCGTGTGGGACGGCGAGTGGGCAGATCCCGGCAGCCGCACCACAATTCAGAACATTCAGCTGGCCAACTCCGACGTGATCAGCTTCCACTCCTACGCCGGGCCGTCGGCGTTCGAGTCGCGTATCGGCGAGCTCACCCCGCACGGGCGCCCGATCCTGTGCACCGAGTACATGGCCCGGCCGCAGGGCAGTACCATCGAGTCGATCTTGCCGATTGCCAAGCGGCACAACGTCGGCGCGATCAACTGGGGCCTGGTGGCGGGCAAGACGCAGACCTACTTCCCGTGGGATTCGTGGAAGCATCCGTACCCGGCGGTCCCGAAGGTGTGGTTCCACGATCTGCTGCGGCCGGACGGAACTGCGTTCGAGAACATCGAATCTCAGACCATCAGATCCCTGAGCGCCTCAACGGCCGGCTAGGCCATGACCGTCGCCAAGTCGATCCTGCTGTTTGCGTTGGCCGCGATTCTGGAGATCGGCGGCGCCTGGCTGGTCTGGCAAGGCGTCCGCCAGCACCGCGGCTGGATCTGGGCGGGGTTCGGCGTGATCAGCTTTGGGCGCCTACGGTTTCGTCGCCACGTTTCAGCCCGACTCGCAGTTCGGTCGCGTGCTGGCTGCCTACGGCGGCGTGTTCGTCGCCGGGTCGCTGGCGTGGGGCATGGCGCTGGACGGATTTCGGCCCGACCGGTGGGACATCATCGGCGCGGCGGTCTGCCTGGCCGGCGTCGGCGTGATCATGTACGCGCCGCGCGGGCGCTGATCACTCTTTGTGTTCGACGACTCCGGTCGCGTGCTGCGCGCGGTCCTCATAGCTGCGGCGGGCGCTGGTGTCGAGGCTGAGGAACACCGTGTCGTTGCCCATCTTCTTGTTGAGCCAGCGCCGACCGCGGTCGGGCATCAGCGTCGCGACTGCGGCGAATGACTTACCCCAACTAGGCACTGACACCCGGGATTTCGGCTTGTCGAGGACTTTGACGATCGCCGCGGCGATCTCAGCCGGCTCGACCGGCTTCTGCGCGGACGACGGCGTTGTCCCCGAGATCAGTTCGGTGTTGGTGAAGGTCGGCAGCACCGCGGAGATTTTGACGCCCTGCGGAGCGAATTCGTCGGCCATCGCGGTGGACAATCCGACCACGCCGAATTTGGTTGCGGCGTAGACGATCTGGCCGGGAACGGCGACCATGCCCGCCAGCGAGGCGATGTTGATGATGTGTCCGCTGCGGCGCTTCACCATGTCCGGCAGCACCAGCTGACAGCCGGTGAGCACGCCGTAGAGGTTCACCTCGATCGATGAGCGGATCGCCTGTGCCGACTGCTCGAGGAACGGGCCCACCGGCATGACGCCGGCGTTGTTGATCAACACGTCGATGTGTCCGCCGCCGTCGGCACGGGCCTTATCGAGAAAGGCCGCGAACGACTCTTTGTCGGTGACGTCGAGGGGATGGCCGGTTACCTGTCCCGAGGCTGCTGATACCGGCGACGGCGCTTTCGAGCACATCGAGGTCCCGGTCGCCGATGACGACCCGGGCGCCCCGGGCCAGTAACGCCTGCGCAGTCGCGTAACCGATGCCGCGGGCGGCGCCGGTGATGACGATGGTCTTGCCCCTGATGTTGTCCATTCGACGGACTTTACAGGTGTCAAGTCTGGTGCGGAACCGACCCGTACGCAGCCTCGGGTGCGGCCAGCGGGCGCCGTGACCAGCGGTGATCCGGTCGATCGCCGCAGGTCAGCGGCCTGAGGAGCCGGTCGACCGCGCATGCGTCGAAATTACATACCAAGTCTCAGCGTTTTGTTCGTCTAACTAGCCGGACAGACTGCCTATTGCGCGAACAGATACTGTCTGGTATCTCTTAGATAGCAAAACGATACTAAATGAATGAAACATGGCGTTTTGCAAGATGTCAGTCTGCCATGCCGGGGAGAGGAGACCGATGAGATCAGTATCTGTGAGCACTGCCGCCGGAGGATTCTCCCTCGGTCAAGGCTTCAGCTGGCCCGATCCCGACATCGAGGGCACTCTCGTCATCTCGCAGCCCTCGATTGACCCGGAACTGTGGGCCGAATACGCCGCCGGCGCCGTCCGCAGCTACAGCAAGCGTGGTGTGGAATGTGCTCTCGACATAGAGGCGCTGCGCAGCGGCGACGACACGATCATGTTCGGCGCCGTGGTCAACGACTCCGGACACGTGGTGGGCGGTTACCGGGCCATCGCGCTGCGCTCGGCCGACGACTCCCATGCGGTCGAGGAGTGGGCCGGCCATCCCGGGCAGCAGGACGTGCGACAGATGATCGCCGAGCGCGTGCCGCTATGGGGTGCTGGAAATGAAGACCGGCTGGGTCACCGACGCCGCCGGCCGAAATCCGTTTCTGACCACCGCCCTGGCGCGCAGTTGCTTCTACATGATGGTGATCCTGGATTTCCAATACACCATGTGCACGGCCGCCACCCCGGTGCTGAACAGCTGGCGGTCGTCCGGATCCGTGGTGGCGCCCATTCCGGCGACGCCGTATCCCAACGAGCACTACCGAACCAAGATGATGTGGTGGAACCGGCGCGATTTCGTCAGCCACGCGAAGCCGGGCCAGCTCGCCAAAATCGTCAGTGAGACAAAGGAATTGCTGCATGAGCAATTCCGCCGAACCAGGTCGGCGCCGGCATTTCCAGTCTGGTCCCGTCCTCCCCGGCGCAACTCGTCCTCGTCGCACGCCTTCGAGGTGGCTTAGCGACGTGCCTCCCAATCCTTTGACAAACGTCCAGTCCGAAAACTCACAGAGGTAACCACCATGGATAACAACTCAGAACCCGTTTGGATCATGTTCGCGACGGACGTCGAGAGCCGCGACAAGTTGCTCAAGTACGCCGGCGGATCGCAATGGCAGGTGGATCCCCATACGAGCCGGCGGCGACGCTGATCCTGGTCGGGAGCGAGCGCCCGGAAGCGCCTGGCGTCTCCGCTCGAAGCACCGTCAGCTGGCTCGTCCCCGGGGTCAACGGAATCGTCGAGTGATTCGCCCGGGAAAAGAATGCGGTCGCCTGAGCGGCCGATGTCGTCAGATCCCGAGGTCCTTGGCGACGATCGTCTTCATGATCTCGGTGGTCCCGCCGTAAATCGTCTGGATGCGGGCATCGACGAACGCCCGCGAGACCGGATATTCCCGCATGTATCCGTACCCACCGTGCAGTTGTAGACAGCGGTCGGCGGTCCGCACCTGAAGTTCGGTGGTCCACCATTTCAGCTTCGCGCCGCCCGCGCCGCAGTCAGCTCGCCGGTCAGATGTTCGGCGATGCAGTCGTCGAGATAGGTACGCGCGACGTCGATTTCCGTCGCCAGCTCGGCGAGCACGAACTGAGTATTCTGCAGGCCCGAAATGGGCGAGCCAAAAGCCTTGCGCTGCTTGACGTATTCGAGCGTTTCGGCCAAGACGCCCTCGGCGGCGGCCACCGCGCCGACGGCCAGCGACAGCCGCTCCTGCGGCAGGTTGTTCATCAGCTGGTAGAAGCCCCGGCCTTCCTCGCCGAGTAGATTGTCGACCGGAACGCGCATGTCGGTGAAGCTGAGTTCGCTGGTGTCCTGGGCGTGCAGGCCGATCTTCTCCAGATTCCGGCCGCGGCTGAAGCCCGGCGTCTCCGGGTCGACGACGAACAGCGACAGGCCCTTGTGCCGGTCGGCGCCCGGTGCGCGCCGCGACGACGAACAGGTCTCCGGTCTGCCCGTTGGAGATGAAGGTCTTCGCGCCGTTGACGCACGTAGTGGTCGCCGTCGCGCACCGCTGTGGTGCGGATGCCGGCCAGGTCGCTGCCGGCGCCCGGTTCGGTCATCGCGATGCCGATCACCGTCTCGCCGGTGACGACGCCCGGGCAGCCAGCGCTGCTTCTGCTCGGCCGTCGTCAGGTCGGTGAGGTAGGGCAGCACGATGTCGTTCTGCAGCGACAACGCGATCGCCTCGGCCGCCGCGCCGGCCCGCTGCAGTTCGTCGACCACGATCGCGTTGTAGCGAAAGTCCTCGACGCCCGCCCCGCCGAACTCCTCGGGGACCGAAAAGGCCAGCAGCCCAAGCTTGCCGGCCTCGGTGAACAGCGACCGGTCCACGCAGCCGGCCTTCTCCCAGTCTTCGTGGGCCGGGACGACGGTCTGCTGCACGAAGTCGTGCACCATGTCGCGGAACTGCCGGTGCTCGGAGGTGTACTCCAGCCGTGCGCTTCACTCCTGTCAGCGGAAGGCGTCCATGCCGGTGAAGGCCTGGCCCAGGATCAGCTGGTGCATCTCCGGAGTGCCCTCGTAGGTGAGCACCGACTCCAGGTTCACCATGTGCCGGATCACCGGATACTCCAGCGATATACCGTTGCCGCCCAGAATGGTTCGCGCCGTGCGGCAGATCTCGATCGCCTCGCGGGTGTTGTTCAGCTTGCCGAAGCTGACCTGCTCGGGTCGCAGACCGATGCTGTCCTTGAGCCGTCCCAGCTGCAGCGCGAGCAGCAGGCCCTTGTGCAACTCGACGGCCATGTCGACGAGTTTGGCCTGGGTCAACTGGAATCCCGCGATCGGCTGGTCGAATTGGGTGCGCTCGCCGGCGTAATCCAGCGCGGCCTGCCACGCGGAACGCGCGGCGCCCATCGAACCCCAGATGATCCCGTACCTCGCTTCCGACAGGCACGACAGCGGACCCTTGAGACCCTTCACCTCCGGCAGCAGCGCGTCGTCGGGCAGACGAACGTCGTCGAGGACCAGCTCGCTGGTGATCGATGCCCGCAGCGAGAGCTTGTGGTGGATGGTGTTCGCGGAGAACCCCGGCGTATCGGTGGGGACGATGAAGCCGCGCACGCCGTCGTCGGTGACCGCCCACACGACCGCGACGTCGGCGACCGAGCCGTTGGTGATCCACATCTTGCGGCCGTTGAGAACCCAGTCCGACCCGTCGCGGCTTGGCCCGCGTGGTCATCGAGGCGGGGTCGGATCCGGCGTCGGGCTCGGTCAGCCCGAAACAGCCGAGAAGTTCGCCCGCGGCCATACCGGGCAGCCACTGCTGTTTCTGTTCCTCGGAGCCGAATCGCCAGATCGCGAACATGGCCAGCGAACCCTGCACGGACACCATCGACCGGATGCCGGAGTCGGCGGCCTCCAGCTCGGTACATGCCAGCCCGTAGTGCACGGCCGACGCCCCGCCGCAGCCGTAACCCTCCAGGTGCATGCCGAGCAGGCCGAGCTGGCCGAAGTGTTTGGCCAGCTCACGAACCGGCAGATCGCCGATCTCGAACCATTCCGCGATGTGGGGGAGGACGTGCTCGCCGCAGAACTGGCGAACCGTGTCACGCACCGCGATCTCGTCGTCCGACAGCGATGCGTCCAGGCCCAGCGGGTCCTGCGGATTGAAGGCGGGAAGTTTGCCGGTGCTCATGGACTCATACTGCCACCGCAGGAAAGTCGGCCTAGGCTGCCCAGGGGGAACCAGCATGGAGGTGAAGAGGCATGCCCCCACTACTTCGCATATCGGCCGTGTTCCTGCTGACCGTCGTGCTGGCGCCGCCGGCCGTCGCCGATCCGGTCGACCCGATCCCGGGGAACGGCTTCTTCGTCGTCGGACCCGACATCGCACCGGGTCTCTATCGCACCGGCGGGTCCGGATCGACGTTCGGCGTGTGGATCAACAACGTGCCGACCCAGGACTCGATGTGTTCGTGGTTCACCTACAGCACACCCGACGCGGCCAAAGACCATGTCCTGCAGACCAATACGTCCGTCGGACCGATGTTCGCGAATATCAACACCGGAGTCAAAGCCTTCGAATCGCAGAACTGTCAACCCTGGACCCGGGTCCCGTAAAGCATTCAGCCCAGCGCTAGTCGCAGTTGACGCACACCCCGGTCAGCGACAACTGCATGCCGCAGTTGCAGAAGCTGCCCTCACGCCGAACATCGGCGGAACGCTTGCGGCTGAGTGCGCACCCGATTCTCCGGATGCTCGACGTACCAGGTTCCCTTTCGCGAACTGGGCCCGTACCCGGCGCCGCTGTTCGTGACGCCGGCGATCTCTTGTTCGGTGGTGAAGCCGGTCGTGTAACCGTGGAAGATATGCAGATCGGGGAGTCCGTCGCGCCTTTTGGCTATGACGTACGGCTTGTCGGCACGCATCACGGCTCGATATTCGGTGGTGCCGACAGTGGTAGTGATTAGGCGGATGAATTGATGATTCGCGGTGGGGATGTGCGCCTTCGCCATCGCCGCGAGCAGCGAATCGGGCGTTTGGTCTGCAATGGTCACATTTTTTAACAATAGGCCCTCGCAGCGATGACGTCTGACGCGGTCGCCGCGGCGAACAACACTTCAGCAGCCTTTTGTCGCCACGCTGACAGCGATTCACACCCCGAACATCTCGCGGTTGCTCCGACATTGACAGCTTTCCACGCGGTAGTAGCCTGACACCCATATTTTGTTGGTTACGTGTGGGGTATTGCGCAAGCCCCAGAAGCCCGCTGTAAGTACTAGGCCAATCGCGAGGACGGCACGTATCCATGTCTGAGAAAACAGAATTCGACGTTGTCATCATCGGGGGCGGTCCCGGTGGGGAGTCAGCGGCGAGCTATCTTGCGGCCGAAGGGCTGAAGGTGGCGTTGGTGGAGGATCGCCTCATTGGCGGCGAATGCCACTACTGGGCATGCAATCCGACCAAAACCCTGCTTCGTCCGATTGAGGTGCTCGCCTTGGCGAAAGCCGTTCCAGGCGTGCGCGAGACGGTGAACCGCGATCTACCGGACACAGCTGCGGTCTTCGCCAAGCGGGACGAAATCATCGACCACCTTTCCGATGACGCGGCCGTGGCCGGATTGAAGGAGGCCGGTCTCGAGGTAATCCACGCTCATGGGCAGCTGTCGGGGGAACGTCAGGTCACGCTGAGGCATGCCGATGGCCATGAGGAATCTCTGCAGGCGAGGCACGCGGTCGTTCTTGTGACCGGCACCCGCCCCGCAATTCCCGACGTACCGGGGCTGGCCGATGCGCGGCCGTGGACCAACCGTGATCTATCGGTCATGACCCACGTACCGCCACGCACGCTGGTGGTCGGCGGCGGTGTCGTCGCCGTGGAATTCGCGACCATCCTGGCCGGCTTGGGCTCCGACGTCACACTATTGGTACGCGGAAGCACCCTATTGCGAAGCTCGGAATCCACCGCGGCCGAAATGGTCACAGAATCTCTGCGCCGCAAGGGCGTGAAGATTCATTTCGGAGCTGAATTATCGGCGGCTCGCACGCCCGGTCGCGGGCGGGGCCGTTACAGCCACATTCGGCGATCAAAGTATAGAAATCGACGAAATCGTCCTTGCCGCTGGACGATTGGTCAACACCGACGGCCTCGGCTTGGAGACAGTTGGCCTGCGTGGCGGGGATTTCGTGGAGGTCGACAACCATCTGCAGGCGGTCGGAGTCGACGGCGCCTGGTTGTACGCAATGGGTGATACCACCGGGCGCGCAATGCTGTCCCATATCTCCCAGTACCACGCCGTTATCGTTGCCGATGTGATCGCTGCCCGTGCCCGGGGCCGTAAGCTCGGCGACGACGAGTTGATCGCCCGTGACGCCGGCAACATTCCGCAGGTGATATTCACCGACCCACAGGTGGTCGAAGTCGGGCGCACGGAAAACCAAGCCCGCGCAGACGGTTTCGCGGTCACCACGCGCACAGCGAAATTCCCCGAGGCGAATCCGACTCTCGCTCTACAACGCGACGGCTTCGATGCGTGGGCGAAACTCGTGATCGACGCCGATACCGACACACTGCTGGGCGCAACCTTCGTCGGGCCAGAGTTCGCCGAACTGGTCCAGGCGGCCACCCTCGCTGTCGTCGCCAAGGTACCGGTGGACGTGCTCCGCCATGTTGTGGCGCCGCATCCGTCGGTCAACCAGATATGGAACCCGTTGCTCGCTCGGAAAAGGTCACCAGCCGAAGGCGGTTAGGCCATCAACGGGTGATCGAGCCTTCATCGCCGCGGCGGGCATTCGCCAAGCCGGTCGCTTGTCGCGGTCGTTCGCGATGGCATGCTCATGGACGTCTCTGTCACATCTAGCTTTACTAAAATTAAGCCAACTGGCACCTCGATTCGAGCCAAACGAAATTGCCGTATCAGGAGTAAATAAGCCTTTAGCTGGGTTTTAGCTTGGCCGCGACGGGACTTGAAGGACGGAGGTGCGCGTGGGCCCCGAGGCATCACCCGGCTGGCGCGGACTAAAAGCCATCTACTGCAACGTATGACAGGCGCGCTCTCAAGACACTGGCTTGACAAGACTTAAGTCAGAGGCGATGGTTGATCGAGTCGACCGAGCGCCACTGTCGCTTCGCGAATTCATCCGCGCCAATCGAGAGGTCTTGGAGGTAACCCGATGACAGATACCGCCGTGGTCCAGTCAGGGGTCGGCCAGAACGGCCTGGTGCGCACCCGAACCTTCAGCTGGGACGATCCGCTGACCGGTGCGCAGGCGGCCGGTGAAATGACCGGCCTGGAGTACCTCCGTGCCATGCAGGCCGGCACCCTGCCGGCGCCGCCGCTGTTGCACACCTTGAACATGCGACTGGAGTCGGTCGAGTCTGGAGTCGTGGTCTTTTCCATGTTGCCGGCGGAATTCCATTACAACCCAATCGGTTCCGTGCATGGCGGCGTTTACAGCACCCTGCTGGACTCTGCGGCAGGTTGTGCGGTGCACAGCCTGCTACCCGCCGGAACGGGCTACACCAGCCAGGATCTGTCCGTGCGATTTCTCGGTGCGATGCGGGTGAGTACCGGACTCGTCCGATGCACTGGCACGGTTCGTCACCTGGGGCGTCGCACCGCGCTGGCCGAAGCATCCCTGACTACCGAAGACCGGCAAACTGTTGGCTACCGCGACAAGCAGCTGCCTGATCATTCCCGGGCCATGATCGATCTGGCTATATAAAAGTATGGTCAGCGGGTAGGGTGGTGCGATGACGGTAGCAACTGACGCAATGACCCTGACGGGTCGCCTTGCCGACGGCAACAGAACCGGCTACCGCGAGGTCTGCCCGATCGAGCGGGCTCTGGACACCATCGGAACTCGTTCAGCCCTGGTCCTGCTTCGCGAAGCATTCTGGGGCACAACTCGTTTCGAGGACTTTGCGCAGCGAGCCGGCTTCACCGAGCAAATCGCAGCGACGCGTCTCAAGCAGCTGGTGGAGGCCGGGGTGCTGGCGAAGCAACCGTACAAGTCCCCGGGTCAGCGGACCCGCTATGAATACGTGCTCACCGGCCGCGGCCGGCAACTGTTTCCGTTGCTGGTCAGCCTGGTCGATTTCGGCATGCTGCTGCAGGGCGACGCGAGACGGCTCGAGTTGGTGCACGGCGACGGGTGCGGCGCGCCACTGGCCACACACGTGCAGTGCGCTGAAGGCCATAGCGTGCAGGTCACCCAGGCGGAGGCGCGCATCCGCCCCAAGCAGAAGCGCTGAGCCGCCTGCGAAATGCAGCGGAGCGCCGCTCCCCGGCGAGACCGGGCCTAGTAGCCTCACGGCATGCGACGCGGTCTGGCCTGGTTGGGCGTCGATGTGGCTTGTGTGCTGGTGTTCTGCGCCGTCGGGCGGCGCAGTCACGACGAGGGCCTCAACGTCGCGGGCATCGCGACCACCGCCTGGCCGTTCCTGAGCGGGACCGCATTGGGGTGGCTGGCCGCTCAGGCCTGGCGTCGGCCGACAGCCGTATATCCCACCGGGGTTGTGGTGTGGCTGTGTACGGTCGTCGTCGGGATGCTGCTGCGTAAGGTCACCTCGGCCGGCATTCCCACCAGTTTCATCGTGGTGGCGTCATCAGTCACCGCGCTGCTGCTCTTGGGCTGGCGGGCGTTAGCCCAGCCCAGACGGCGCGCAAAGCTCTCGAAACGGCAGACGTGACGATGGCGCGAATAGACAACGACACGTGGGGTCCGGACGCCAGCGTCGGAACGACCGCCACCTTGGTGGCGACCGCGAGGGCGCTGGCACACCGGGCGGGGTTGATCAACGACCCCTTCGCCGAGCCGTTGGTCGTCGCCGTCGGGAGGGATTTTTTCACCAAGGTGGCCACCGGCGAGATGGCTCTTAGCGACATCGGTGACAACAACGGAATGGCATTGCTGACAGATCTTTTGGCGGTCCGTACCCGATTCTTCGACAATTTCCTCACCGACGCGTGCCGGGCCGGAATCCGGCAGGTGGTGATCCTGGCGTCGGGGCTGGATGCTCGGCCGTATCGGCTGTGGTGGCCGGCCGGCACAACCGTGTACGAAATCGACCAACCCGACGTGATCGACTTTAAGACCCAGACGCTGCGAGGCCTCGACGCGGTTCCGGCCGCCAACCGGCGCGCGGTGGGTATCGACCTCCGGCGGGACTGGCCGGAAGCTCTTCGGCGGATCGGCTTCGACGCCACTGAACCCACCGTCTGGATTGCGGAGGGATTGTTGATCGGGTTTCTGCAGCCGGCCACGCAGGACCGGTTGCTTGACAACGTCACAGCGTTGAGTGCGCCCGGAAGCCGGGCCGCGGCCGACTATTTCCCGCAGCGGCAGCAGCCACTGATGAGTCAGGAACACGCTCTGGCGGATGGCTGGCGACAGTTCGGATACAAAGGCGACATGGCCGAGTTCACCTATCCAGAGGAATACCCCGACGTCGCCGAATCCCTGGCCGCGCTCGGTTGGCGAACCGCGGTGACCGAGTTCGAGAAGTTGTTCACCGCGACCGGGCTGCCGGGTTTGCGTCGCCAGGATCTAAAGGGCGTACCGGTGGCGGGCCGCTATGTCCGCGCGGTATTCACCTAGTCGCGCCGGAATGCTGCCCGCGGCGAGACGTTAGAAATGTAGTGATGCCGCCACCCAGTCGACCCGCGCATGCGCAGCAGCTCCGCTTTGTCGCGGTGGCCGCGGATGATGCCCGGGCCCAGCCCCTGCTGGACGAATTGGCCGGTCGAGTACGCGCAACGCTACGAGAGCACGACGCCGACCGTCATGGCCTGGTTGAAGTCGGTCCCGACCGCGGAGTTCGCGCCGCCCGACGGTGGCTTTCTGATCGGCGAGGTGGACGGAGTGCCCGTCACCGGCGGTGCGTTTCAGCGATTCGACGCCCAGACTGCCGAGCTCAAGCGGATCTGGACCGACCGGGCCCACCGCCGCGGCGGCTATGCCACCGCGCTGCTGGTCGAGTTGGAGAACATCATCGCCGAACGCGGGTATCGGCGGGTGTACCTGACGACGGGTCACCGCCAACCCGAGGCGGAGGCGCTTTACGAGGCGACGGGCTACACCCGACTTCCCGAACCGCTGCCGTCACGGGGCCCGGTCTTCCCGATCGCATTCGTGAAGGATCTGCCGTGACCCAGCAGTTGCACCTGGGCGTGGCGCTGGACGGCTACGGATGGCACCCGCACGCATGGCGACCCACCTTGGCCGCCGATTCCGCGACGGACTCGGTGCTGTCCGGACGGTACTGGGCCGGGCTCGCGGCCACCGCCGAGCGCGGGCTGCTGGATTTCCTCACCATCGACGACAGCCTGCAACCCCAACCGGGACGGCGCGAACCACTCAGCCCGCGGCGGCTGGCCGGCCGCGGCGACGCCGTCCTGGTCGCGGCACGGATCGCCCCGGTCACCGAGCACATCGGTCTGATCCCGGTAGCCACCGTCACCCACACCGAGCCGTTCCACATCTCCAAGGCCATCGCGACGCTGGACCACGTATCGCACGGCCGAGCGGGTTGGCAGCCGCGGGTGAGCTCGACGGCCCACGAGGCCGCGCTGTTCGGGCGGCGCGACGCGTCCGCCGACGCCGACGAATTGTTCGACGAGGCCGTTGACGCGGTCGAGGTGGTACGCCGATTGTGGGACAGTTGGGAAGACGATGCGATCATTCGCGATGCCGAGGCCGCGCGTTACGTCGACCGGAAAAAGCTGCACTACATCGACTTTCGCGGCAAACACTTTTCGGTGAAAGGCCCCTCGATCACCCCGCGTTCGCCGCAGGGCCAGCCCGTCGTCGCGGCGCTGGCTCACGCGCCGCGGATCTATGAATTCGCCGCAGCGAGCGCCGATCTGGTTTTCGTCACACCTACCGACGATGCGTCGCTGGATTCGATTCTCGACGAAGTCAGGGCAGCCGGCGGCCAGCACCTGAAGATCTATGCCGACGTTGTGGTGACGTTCGGAGGCGACACCCAATTCGGCTCAGACGCCTTGATATTCGACGGCAGTGCCGCCGACGTGGTGGATCTCCTGTTGGGCTGGCAGCAGCGGGGCATCGACGGCGTCCGGCTGCGGCCGGCGGTCAACGCCACCGACCTCCCGGTGATCGTCGACGAAGTGGTCCCACTGTTGCAGCGCGCAGGAGTGTTTCGCGGTGGGTATACCGATGGCGAGACATTGCGTCAGCGACTCGGCCTGCCCGACGCACCCAACCGGTACGCGAAGGTGAACGCATGAACACCGTCCCACTGTCCATCCTCGACCTGTCGCCGATCAGCGCCGGCAGCGACGCTGCGACGGCGTTGCACAACACCATCGATCTGGCTCAGCACGCAGAGCGGTGGGGATATCGCCGATTCTGGATCGCCGAGCATCACTTCGTCGGCGTTGCCAGCTCGGCGCCCGCCGTGCTGATCGGCCAGATCGCCGCCGCTACCAACACGATTCGGGTTGGATCGGCTGCGGTCCAGTTGGGCCACACCACCGCTCCCGCGGTGGTCGAGAGCTTCGGCATCCTCGGCGCGTTCTACCCGGACCGCATCGACCTCGGGCTGGGCCGCGGCCAACGCCGCGAAACCGGATTCAAGCCGAAGCATCCGTCGGCCAAGGATCGTCCACCGCGGCAGTGGCGCGAAGTCGACGGCGTGGTAATCCCTTTGCCGTTCGACCTACGTGGGCTGCTCGACACTGAGCGGGTGCTGGCGACAATGGAGATCCTTCAGCAGCCGGAGGCCGTCGCCCCTGATTTCGCCGACCAGCTGCGTGACATCCTCGCACTCCTCGACGGCACCTTCGAGGCCGGCGGCTTCGATGTCCACGCGGTGCCGGGGGAGCGATCGGGGTTGGCGCCGTGGATCTTTGGCAGTACTCGCGGGCAGAGCGGGCGGCTGGCCGGCGCCCACGGTCTGCCGTTTGTCGCGAGCTACCACATCACCCCTGCGACAGCGCTGGAAGCGATCGAGGCTTACCGGGACACGTTCGTCCCGTCGGCAACGTTGCAGGAACCCTACGTGGTGGTGTCGGCTGACGTCGTCGTCGCCGAAGACAGTGCTACCGCACGGGAACTCGCGGCCGGCTACGGGCAGTGGGTGTACTCGATTCGTACCGGGGTCGGCGCGGTGCCCTACCCGGCTCCCGGCGACTACCGACCGCTGACGGAGGAACAGCTGCCAGTGGTGAAGGACCGGCTGGAGACCCAATTCGTCGGCGATCCCGATGAGGTCGCCGACCGGCTGTCGGCACTGCAACGCCTGAGCGGAGCCAACGAGCTCGTCGTCACCTCGGTGACCCACGACCACCAGGCCCGGCTGCGCTCACACGAGCTACTGGCCAAGCGCTGGGGAATCAGCGCGTGAGCGCCCGAGAAGGCCAGCAGCGCAAGCCCATTCATCTGGCTGCCCATTTCCCGGGGGTCAACAGCACGACGGTGTGGACCGACCCGCAATCCGGAAGTCAGATCGATTTCGAGTCGTTCGCGCACATGGCCCGCACCGCCGAGCGTGGACTGTTCGACTTCTTCTTCCTCGCCGAAGGTCTACGGCTGCGCGAGCATCGCGGTCAGATCTACGACCTCGACGTGGTGGGCCGGCCGGACACGTTCACCGTGCTGGCGGCGTTGGCTGCGGTCACCGACCGGCTCGGCCTGACCGGAACGATCAACACAACGTTCAACGAACCCTTCGAGGTGGCAAGGCAATTCGCCACCCTCGACCAGTTGTCCGACGGCCGGGCCGGTTGGAACATCGTCACCTCGTCGGATGCGTTCACCGGAGAGAACTTCCGCCGCGGCGGCTTCCTCGACCATGCCCACCGGTACCAGCGGGCCGAGGAGTTCCTCGCCGTAACCCGCGAATTCTGGGACAGCTGGGCACCCGATGCTGTGCGGGCCGACATCGCGGCCGGAATCTACGCCGATCCCGACCGGGTGGGCGTGGTCGAGCATCATGGCCCGCACTTCGACGTGCGGGGATTGGCGACGCTGCCCAGCGGGCCGCAGGGGCATCCGATTCTGTTGCAGGCCGGCGACTCCGACGAAGGCCGAAACTTCGGCGCGCACTACGCCGACGCACTGTTCACTCTGCACGGCTCACTGGAAGACGGCCAACGCTACTACGCCGATGTGAAGAGTCGCGCGGCCTCTTTCGGACGAAACCCCGATGAGCTCAAGGTCTTTCCGGCGGCAACCTTCGTCCTGGGCGACACCGCCGCGGAAGCCGACGACAGGGCGCACCACATTCGGCGCCAGCAAGTCAGCGGCCCGACGGCGATCGCGATGCTCGAGCAAGTCTGGGGTCGCGACCTGTCCGACTACGACCCCGACGGCCCGCTGCCCGCCGACGATCCGACCGGCGACACCAGCATCACCCAGGGCCGCGTACGGCACGGTGACCCGATCGAGGTGGCCCGTCGCTACCGCGAACGTGCTGAGGCCCAGAATCTTTCGATCCGCGAGCTGATCATCGCGGTCTCCAGCCGAGAGCAGTTCGTCGGCACCGCCGAGCACGTCGCCGCGGAAATCGATCGCTACATCCAGGCCGACGCCTGCGACGGGTTCATCTTCGTGCCGCACCTGACGCCGCACGGACTCGACGAGTTCGTCGACCATGTGGTGCCCCTGCTGCAGGAACGTTCAGGGTTTCGTACCGAATACAGCGGCGCCACGCTGCGCGAGAACTTAGGTCTGGCAAAGGCGTCTTAGCCGGCGGTCCACGTCACACCAGCCTCAGGAGTCGCTACCAGCTGGGATGCAGTGACTTTCAGAAACGTGACCACATGCGATATCACAGACAGGTGGACCGTTGACGGGTGGTATCGCATGTGGTCACGTTTCTGAAAAAGGTTGTGTCCCATGGCGAAGGTGCACATATGGCCGGTGTGGCTTGAGGCCGTGACTGCTATAGAGCCAGCGCGGTCGCTTGCTGGGTCGCCTCGCGAATCGGGCCGCGCCACAGATCGCCGTGGCCGGGCACCAGGATCTCGGTGTCCAACAGCGCGATAGCCGCCAGGCTGCGGATGCAGCCGTCCTGGTCGTGGCTGAACAACTCGGGCAGTAGTTGCGGGCCGCTTCGCGGCAGCAAGGGGTGTCCGGTCACCAGCGCGTCGCCGCTGATGAGGACGCCGTCAACCACGTACGAGCAGTGTCCGCCGGTGTGACCGGGCGTGGGGATGGCCAGCGGGTTGCCGGGCAACTCCGCGGCCACCTCGGCCGTCAGGGGTTGCGTGGTCGGGATGCCCTCGCGGCTCAGTCCGCCGTCGCGCACGAGGTGGGCGGTCCACCGCGCCCAGCGTGGTCGCCAGAGGTTCATCGCGACATCGATCGGTGAGGCCTGTTCCAGATACTCCCGCTTGGCGTGGCCGACTTCGGCGGCGTGGCAGTAGACCGGCGTGAGGTGGGTCTTGGCGAACCAGATCGCCGAGCCCAGGTGATCGATGTGGGCGTGGGTCAGCAGGATGGCGCGCACGTCGACGGGCTGGTACCCCAGCTGCCGCAGCGAGTCCAGCACGTCGTCGCGGTCGCCCGGATAGCCGGCATCGATCAGCATGACCCCACGCTCATCGGTGACCAGGGTCCAGTTGACCGCCCCGCCCTGGGCGAAGTGCACGTGTTCGGTGACGGCTTTCAAGACCGGAGCCATGCCGAAGAGTCTAGGCAGCGGTTCGTCTGCCGACGAGAGGGAGTAGAAACGACAGCGTGGCTGAACTCAAACTTGGATATAAGGCGTCGGCGGAGCAGTTCGCCCCGCGGGAACTCGTCGAGCTGGCGGTCGAGGCCGAGGCGCACGGCATGGACAGCGCAACGGTCAGTGACCACTTCCAGCCGTGGCGGCATAAGGGCGGGCATGCGCCGTTCTCGTTGGCCTGGATGACCGCGGTCGGGGAACGCACCAAGCGGTTGCAGCTCGGTACCTCGGTGTTGACGCCGACGTTCCGCTACAACCCGGCCGTCATCGCGCAGGCCTTCGCGACCATGGGGTGCCTGTACCCGGACCGGATCTTCCTCGGCGTCGGCACCGGGGAGTCGCTCAACGAGATCGCCACCGGCTACGAGGGGGAGTGGCCGGACTTCAAGGAGCGCTACGCGCGCCTTCGCGAATCGGTTCGCCTGATGCGCGAATTGTGGCTGGGCGACCGGGTCGACTTCGAAGGCGAGTACTACCACACCAAGGGCGCGTCGATTTACGACGTGCCCGAGGGCGGCATCCCGATCTACATCGCCGCGGGCGGACCGCAGGTGGCCAAGTACGCGGGCCGTGCCGGTGACGGGTTCATCTGCACCTCCGGCAAGGGCGAGGAACTCTACAAGGACAAGCTGATCCCGGCCATGCGCGAGGGTGCCGAGGCCGCGGGCAAGAACCCCGACGACGTGGACCGGATGATCGAGATCAAGATCTCCTATGACACCGATCCCGAACTGGCACTGGAGAACACCCGCTTCTGGGCGCCGCTGTCGCTGACCGCCGAGCAGAAGACCAGCATTCACGATCCGATCGAGATGGAGGAGGCTGCCGACGCGCTGCCGATCGAACAGGTCGCCAAGCGCTGGATCGTGGCGTCCGATCCCGACGAGGCGGTCGCGAAGGTCAAGGACTACGTCGGCTGGGGCCTCAACCACCTGGTGTTCCACGCGCCGGGTCACGACCAGCGCCGATTCCTGGAGCTGTTCCAGAAGGACCTCGAGCCCCGGTTGCGACGGCTGGCCTGACCCGAAATGCCCAACGCCACTGGGCTCTATATTGCGGCGCCCGAAGGCGATAGCGGCAAGTCGGCGATAGCGCTGGGGATCCTGCATCGACTGGCCGCCACTGTCGCCAAAGTCGGTGTGTTCCGGCCGATTACACGAGCTGACGGCAGCGATCGCGACTACATTCTGGACCTGCTGCTGGCACACAGCACCGCGGGCGTGCCCTACGAGCGCTGCATCGGTGTCGACTACCAGCAGTTGCACGCCGATCGTGAAGCCGCCATCGACGAGATCGTCGAGCGCTATCACGCGATGGCCGACGACTGCGATGCGGTGGTCATCGTCGGCAGCGACTACACCGACGTCGCCAGCCCCGCCGAACTGGGCGTCAACGCGCGCATCGCGGTCAACCTCGGCGCCCCGGTGGTGCTGGCCATCCGGGCCAAGGATCGCACCGCCGAGCAAATCGTCCACGCCGTCGAGGTGTGCTTGGCCGAGCTGAACGCCCAGCATGCCCACACCGCCGCGGTCATCGCCAACCGTTGCGAGCCAACGCAATTGACTGCGATCACCGAGGCGCTGCGAAGCCTCGCGCCGAAGACCTATGCCGTGCCCGACGAGCCGCTACTGGTAGCGCCGACGGTCGCCGATCTGCAGGCCGCGGTGGACGGCACATTGGTCAGCGGCGACACCGCACTGATGAGCCGCGAGGTGATGGGCGTGGTGGTCGCCGGCATGACCGCCGATCACGTGCTTGAGCGGTTGGGTGAGGCGGTGGCGGTGGTGACGCCCGGCGACCGCTCCGACGTCGTACTTGCCGTGGCGAGTGCCCATGCTGCCGAAGGGTTTCCGTCGTTGGCCTGCATCATCCTCAACGGTGGATTCGAGTTGCACCAGTCGACGGGAGCGCTGGTGGCGGGGCTGCGCCTGCGTTTGCCGATCATCGCCACTACGCTGGGCACTTTCGACACCGCCACCGCGGTGGGGTCAGCCCGCGGCCGGGTCACCGCGTCGTCGCAGCGAAAAGTCGACACCGCGCTACAGCTGATCGAGAGTCACGTCGACCTCGCGGACCTGCTGGCGCAGTTGGCGATCCCGATCCCCAAGGTGACTACGCCGCAAATGTTCACCTATCAGTTGCGCGAACAAGCCCGATCGGATCGCAAACGCATTGTGCTGCCTGAGGGCGATGACGACCGAATCCTCAAGTCTGCCGGCCGAGTTCTGCAGCGCGGCATCGCCGACCTGACCATTCTCGGCGATGAGAGCCAGATCCGATCCCGCGCAGCCGAACTCGGGGTCAACCTGGACGACGCCACGGTCTTCGATCCCCGAACCAGCGATCTGTGCGACCAGTTCGCCGAGCAGTACGCGCAGCTTCGCGCCAAAAAGGGTGTCACCGTCGAACAGGCGCGCGAGATCATCCACGATGTGTCGTATTTCGGCACCATGCTGGTGCACAACGGCATGGTCGACGGAATGGTGTCCGGCGCATCGCACACCACCGCCCACACCGTCCGACCGGCCTTCGAGATCGTCCGCACCGCCCCCGGCATATCGACAGTGTCCAGCGTGTTCCTGATGTGCCTGCCGGATCAGGTTCTGGCTTACGGGGATTGCGCGATCGTCCCTGACCCGACTGTCGAGCAGCTTGCCGACATCGCGATCAGCGCCGCTGCGACGGCGGCGCAGTTCGGCATCGAGCCGCGGGTCGCCATGCTGTCGTACTCCACCGGCGAGTCCGGTACGGGAGTCGACGTCGACAAGGTCAGGGAGGCAACCGGATTGGTGCGTAGCCGTGACCCGCAATTACTGGTCGAAGGACCGATCCAATACGACGCCGCCGTTGAACCCTCGGTCGCGGCCACCAAAATGAGCGGCTCACCGGTGGCCGGGCAGGCCACCGTGCTGATCTTCCCTGACCTGAACGCCGGCAACAATGCGTACAAGGCGGTGCAGCGCAGCGCCGGCGCCATTGCGATCGGTCCGGTGCTGCAAGGCTTGAACAAGCCGGTGAACGACCTGTCCCGCGGTGCACTCGTCGAAGACATCGTCAACACCGTCGCGATCACCGCGATCCAGGCCCAGGGCACTCCGTGAGCAGGCGCTTGGTGCTGGTGCTCAACGCCGGCTCGTCGTCCCTGAAATATCAACTGATCGAACCAGATTCGGGCGAATCGCTGGCCGACGGAACCGTCGAGCAGATCGGTGAGCCGGGCTCGCCGGTCACCGACCATCGCGCGGCGCTGCAGGTGGCCTTCGAAACGTTGTCTGACTGCGGTATCGACCTGAACGCCTGCGGGCTGGCTGCCGTGGGACACCGGGTGGTGCACGGCGGGCCGGTCTTCTATCGGCCGACCGTCATCGACGACACGATCATCGCCAAGCTCAAGCAACTGTCGATGCTTGCGCCGCTGCACAATCCGCCCGCTGTGCAGGGTATCGAGGTCGCCCGCGCGATGCTGCCGCAGGTGCCGCATGTCGCGGTGTTCGATACCGCGTTCTTCCACGACCTTCCCGCCGCCGCGGCGACCTACGCCATCGACCGGGAGCTGGCGGAGAAGTGGCATATCCGGCGATATGGATTCCACGGGACCTCGCACCGCTACGTCAGCGAAAAAGCTGCGGCTTTCCTGGAGCGGCCGTGCGATGAGCTGAATCAGATTGTGCTGCATCTGGGTAACGGCGCCTCCGCATCGGCGATTGCCGGCGGACGCGCGGTCGAGACGTCGATGGGTCTGACGCCGTTGGAGGGTCTGGTGATGGGCACCCGCAGCGGTGACATCGATGCGGGCATCGTGAGCTACTTGTATCGCGAGGCCGGCATGAGCGTCGCGGACATCGAGTCGATGCTCAACCAGCACTCCGGGCTGCTCGGGCTGGCCGGGGAGCGCGACTTCCGCCGGCTGCGCGAGATGATCGAATCAGGCGACGGCTCGGCGCAGTTGGCTTACGACGTGTTCATTCATCGACTGCGCAAGTACGTCGGCGGATACCTGGCGATCCTGGGCCGAACGGACGCGATCAGCTTCACCGCGGGCGTCGGAGAAAACGCCGCCGCGGTGCGTCTGGACGCGCTCAGCGGGCTGGCCGGGTTGGGCATCGAAATCGATGCCCAACGAAACTCCCGGCCTGCCAAGGGTGCTCGGCGAATCTCGACCGACGCCTCGCCGATCGCGGTGCTGGTGATCCCGACCAACGAAGAGTTGGCGATCGCGCGGGACTGCCTGACGGTGGTTTAGCTCAGGGAGTGAAGAGGCCGGCGAGGCTCTCTGCCACCAGGTTTGCCCAGTCGAGCGGCAACGTAGCGGTGACCGATAGCGGCCCACCGTCGAGGATGCTGGCCAATGTCGCATCGAAGAGTGCACCGAGGTTCATGAACGCGTCAGGTGCGAGGAAGTTGCCAATACCGTCGCTGCTCACCTCCCCGGTGACTGGCGCGGCGACGCCGGCGAGGCTGCCCAGAATCGCCATCTCGTTTTGCGCGAGGTCCCAGACGTAGGCATCAACCCCGGGTTCGGTGATACCCGGTAGCGGGATAGTGCCCGAGATGTCAGTGGGGATGCTCGGGATCTCAGGAATGCTGGGGATTGTGAGGCTGACCGGGTCGATCTTGCTGAGGTCGACGCCGGGGATGAGGTTGATCGCGTCGATGGCACCATCGACCACGCTGATGAAGGGGTTGACGACGGCGTCAAGGGTGCCGGTGACAAACGTATTGAGGCCGCTGATGAGATCGCTGACGGCCGAATTGACCGCCGTGATGGCGGTATTGATGCCGCTGATGACGTCCCCGACGACGGGTATATGAATCAGATCCAGATTGAGGTTCAGCGTGTCCGGCCCCAAGACGGTGAGCGCACCCGTACCGACCGGGGCGTCGACGCCGCTGCCCGGGACCGTCGAGGTCACCGTGAGGAGCTCATCGGCCAGCGTCTGCTCGGTCTGGAGCAGCGACGCCAGCGTGCCGGTTTCGAGCGGGGCGGTACCCAGGAAACTCGAGGAGGTGCCGTCACCGAAGCCGCTGAGGTTGGCGGTGATGGTGGCGAATGGGTTTGTCAGCAAACCGAATTCGGGGGTGATGGAGACATTGTCGCCGGCATTGAAGGGGGCGTTCAGGGTGTAAGCGTCCCCAACCGAGGAGACGACGCCAGTCAGCGGATCTGGAGCAGCCGACACCACGGGATAGCCGTTGAGGTAGTCGTTCAAGATCGTGGTGGGAGCCAGCGAAAGGAATTTGTCGACGGTCGTCAGGTCGGTTCCGATGTTCGTGAAGTCGGTTTGAATCGCGCTCATCGAGAAGGCGCCCCCGGTCAGCAGGTTCTGAAGCTGCGTGAAGATGGCGGTGAATTGCGTGGTGATGTCGTTGATCGAGGGCAGCATGTTCTGGTAGACGCCCTCCCAGCCGACTTGGGCGGCGTTGGAGCCGAAACCAGAGCTGAGGGCGTTCTGCAGAACCAAGCTGAGCGCTGACACCGGGTTGAGCACCGGGTCGGCGAACAGATTCGGAAGAGGTGGAAGCGGGCCCGGGTCCAGCGCTCCCTGTTGCGCCGCCACCGCTGCCGAATAGGTCGCCAACGCCTGCAGCTCGGAGGTGAGGTCGCTGAACACCTTCGACAGCCCTTCCGAGTACACCGCCGAGGGCAGCGAATAGATCGCGGTGGTCTGGTCGTACATGTCCATCAGCCCGTTCCAGTTGGCTGTGGTGTTGGAAACCATGTCGTTCCAGTCGACCTCCGGGAACGGGATGATGCCGTGGTCAACGTCGATGAGCTGCACCGATCGGTGTTGCAACTCAGGTATGTGAGTCGAGGCCGGCGTGATCGCGATGAGGCTGGCGCCGGCAAGCGCAACGCCGACGGTGATTCCGGGACGAAGGATCTGCGGCATGACTACTCCTGACGACGGAAAGTCCGATATTCCGGACTAACTCTAGCTGAGAGCTAACTGATAAAAACCACTTTGCACTTAAAACTTTCTCAGTTATAAACCAAAGGCTTCGGCGGGCTTGCCCGCCGAAGCCATTCGCCTCTGCCCAAGCCGTCAGCGCATTTGACGCGACATTCGAGGCATAGTCGAGGCTGAGCAGACCCAGCGAGCCCTCGGCCAATAGCGAGATCGGCTTGGTGACCGCGTTCGATGTGCCGGTCGACAGGTCGCTGAACAGGGTGGACAAACCCTGGGAGATATCGGGGCCGGACAGCCAATGGCTGCTATTGAGGATGCACACCGTCCGACGCCTTGAACGTGGCATGGCTTCTTCGCCGGACACGCTGAAAGATTTCCGAAAAACTAGACCTCTCAGTTTCATCTCAGCCGCTGGTATCGCGCTCGTCGGGGCCAGCCTGATCGCCGTCACCCCAGTGGCGACGCCTCCCTATCGGAGGAAGAAACGACTAGACAGGCGGCGTCGACGACCCGACGGCGATCGCCGCTAGCCGAGAAATCCCAGACTCCGTCGACCGGCACCAACCGACGGCGACGGATCGGTCTGCAGCGTCTTAGCCAGCAATTCGTAGTAGACGTCGCGAAAGTCGGTGGTGGCTTTCAGGTCGCCGTTATCGAGGTCTGTGAGGCTTGGTTCGTCGCCGTAAAAGCCACCCTTGACCGGCGCTCCGGCGACGAACACCGGGCCGGCGGTACCGTGATCCGTGCCCTGCGAAGCGTTCGCTTTCACTCTTCGCCCGAATTCCGAATACGCAAGCAGGACAACATTCTTGCCGTACCGGTCGCGGGCCATCTGCTGCAGGAACGGGGTCACCGCCTCGTCGAGCGTCTGAAGTTGGCGCTGCTGCGTCCCTTTTTCGTTGGCGTGAGTGTCGAATCCGCCCAAACTCACCGCGTATACCCGAGTGGGCACCGCCGCCTTGACCGCCGCCGCCACCATGCTCAGCTGGCCGGCCAGCGAGTTGTGCTTCACGTCGGACGGCTTGATCGCGCCGAACGTCGTGTCTGTGTTGCGGCTGGCACGATATGCGTCGCAGACCGCCGCCATCGCCGGTGTGTCATGGGGGTCGTCAGCGCCGAGGGCATTCATCGTTGCCGCGAATCTGTCTACTGATTCTGGCTTCTCGGATGGTGTTAGGGCTGCGGCCGTGCACCTTTCGCCGACCGCAAGTGGCGGCAGCACCGAGCCGATATTTACCGCACGCAGCGGGTCATTACCGGTGGCGTCGAGCCAGCGCCCGATCCAACCGGTGGACACGGGTTCCGACGGCGATGCGGTCTGCCAGATATCCATCGACCGGAAGTGGCTGTGGTCAGGTTTCGGGTAGCCTGCGCCGCGCACGATCGCCAACGTCCGGTTGTTCCACTGCTGGGCAAGGCCTTTGAGCGCCGGATTCAGTCCGAGCCCGTCGTCGAGGTGCAGAACATCGCTTGGGGTATAGGCCAATTCGGGCCTGGCGTCGTGATAAGCGTGGTCGGCGTATGGGATCACGCTGTTGATGCCGTCATTGCCGCCGTACATCGTGAGGATCACCAACACGCCGCTGCCGTCGGTCAGCGGTCGCTGCTCGGCCTCCTTCATCAGATGGGGCCAGCTGATGGCGCAAGCACTCGATAACACACCGGCCGCACCGACGCCGGCACTGGCGAGGAGAAACTTGCGGCGATTCAACTCAGGCATCGGCATTCCCGCTACGAGGTCAGGTATTCAGGCGTGTTGACGGCGGCGGCGACCAGCTGAACGGGCTTGCGCGCCAAAGGTTTCAGGGCGGCAATTGTCCGGTCGGTCCATGCGCCAACCCCGATCAGATAGCCGACGGCATCGATGCGATCGTCAGCGGAGGCGGCTTCGACGGTCGACAGGTCACCGCTGCGCGCGAGCTGGCTTGCCGCCCGCATTCGCACGTCAGCGCTGGCGGTGGACATCCAGACCCGGCCGTGCGGCCAGCCACCGACGTCTGGTGGGTAGAACGGACGCTGGCCCAGCGCCCGCAATGTGGTGCTGACCATTTTCAGCCGCGCCGGGTTGTCGATGGGCACCTGCAATGTCCGCATCACTCCGACGAGCCACTCGACCGGCGTGTTGACGATCGCCGCTCGACTGCCGACGAATTCGTCGTCAACGAGAATCGCACGAGTTAGCGCTCGCAAGTCGCGGCGAGCGCCGTACGCGGCGACAAACCGATCCAGAGACCGCGGCGACGGCGGGGTGTCAGACGCCAACTGCTGCCACAGTCGTCCTGCGACATACTGCGGCGATTTCGGCTGGGCCAGAACGGCGTCACAGAACCCCGCCGCGTCAAAATTCTTGGTGACTCCGAAGATCGTCTTGGACGTGTGGTCGTGGCGCTTGGGCACCATCATGGTCTGTCCGGTGGCAGGTCGGATGGTCCACCCGGTCAATGCCCGAGCGCTCTGGCGGACATCGTCTTCGCTGTAGCCGTTGCCATGCCCGAGTGCGAACAGTTCCATGAATTCTCGAGCGAGATTTTCGTTGGGCGCCTTAGCGGTGCTGGTCTGCGCATCCAGCCAATGCATCATCGCGGCGTCGGTCAACATGGAGTAGGCGAGCGTGCGGAAATCGCCGAGCGACTGAGTGCGTAGTTTATGGTTCTGGGCCGCCATGTCCGAGGCGGACCGTACCTTCTGGGCAGAGGTGGCAAAGTGGTTGTGCCACAGCAGGGTCAGCTTCTCGTGAACCGGCTGATGGACGGCTACCATGCGGCGCAACCACCAGCCCGACAGTTCGGTCAGCTGTTCGTTGACCCGTTGGTTGAACTCTTTGCGGTCCGCCACCGACGCCCCTTTGCCAGGGCGGCGCAGGGCCGGTGGCGTCGGCATCGGGGTGGCGACGGCGCCCGGGTCGGCCGCCGGGTCCGCACGCAGGGCGGCGTCGACGTAGTCAGGCCAATTCTGCTTGGCGACGGCATCGACCTGTGCGCCTGTCACACCGAAGCCGGTCCGGCGCAGCAGGCGCGCGGTGGTGATCCACCCATCCGACTGGCCGGCCATGGGTCAACGGTGCCGGATCATGCTTGCGATTCGCTTGCGGCCCAGTTAGAAGGTGCTTGTCGGCCGAACTCGGTTCGCCATGTCGATCAGCTTGTAGCGGTGTGCCTGAGTAGGCGCCACCCGGGCCAATCCACGCAGTGACGCCTCGACTCCAAGGCGGAGGCCGTGCTCGGTGAACGGGAAGCCGAGAATGTGGTTGGTGCTGGCCTCGTGTTCGCCCAGCCAGTCCAGGGCGCTCCCCAGCACCAGCGCGCGGATCTGCAGAACTCGCGGCTCGGTGGGTGGTAGTGCCTCGACCCGCCGCGCTGCATCGCGAATTTGGTCCTCAGTGATCTCGCTGGCTGACCGGCCAGAAAGCAGCGTCACGGCGCTGGTCAGTCGTGCGGTGGTGAAATACCTTGACGTAGCCGGGACTTCGTCGAGCGTGCGTACTGCCCCGCCTCGATCTCCCTCGACCGACTGAGCCCTGGCCAGCCCGAAGCCAGCCGAGATCACCCCATCGTCGGTTTTCCACACCTCGTCGTAGTACTTGTGTTCGTCTGAGGTGCCGGCCAATTCGGCGGTCGCGGCCAAGGCCATTTTCGGTGCCAGCTCGCCGGGGAAGGTGTCCAGCACTTCGCTGAAATGCTTGCTCGCCGAGTCGTAGTCGCCGGTGAGCAATTCGGAGACGGCGCGGTACCACACCAGCCGCCAGCGCCATCCCACCCGCTCGGCCAGGTCGTCGAGCTTGCGGGTGGCCTTGGCGACATCGCCGAGGTCCAGCAGAGCTCGAACCTCCATCAGCGGAAGCTCGACGGAATCCGACAAGTCGATGTCCTCGGAATCCACCGCGCCATGACGGAATGCGCGCAGTGAATCCAGAGTCTGCACCGGCTGCGACAACACGGTTGCCTGCAACAGTGGCGCGGCGACGTCAGCCGGGTCGACCAGCGGCACCTGCAGCGCGGTGACGATTTCCTTGGCAGTCAACTTCTCCGCGTGCACGTGGCCGTCCAGGTACACGTCGGTGTGGGCGACCAGCAATGCTTCGCCGAATGTCGAACGACTGCGCGAAAAGATGGTCGACAGACTCGGCCGTCGCACTCCGGTGTCCTGCGCGACCACCTCACGCAGCACTCCCGAAAGCTGACCGGACATCTCTTCGGCGCTGGCGAATCGCCGGCTCGGGTCCGGATCGATTGCGCGGCGTAGTAACCGGCCAAACGAGTCGTACTCCGCCAGCACTGGGTCATCTTCGGGAAGCCCGTCGACGTAGCGGCCGCCGCGGGCGCGCAGCTTCAACGTCAACGCCGCAAGGGTGCGGCCGACGGTGTAGATGTCGCTGGCTATCGTCGGGCCGGTCCGCACGATCTCCGGCGCCTGATAACCCGGTGTGCCGTACAGGTAGCCGAACGAGTTGATCCGCGACACCGCGCCCAAGTCGATCAGCTTGAGCTGCTCCTCGGTGAGCATGATGTTTTCCGGTTTGAGGTCGTTGTAGACCAGTCCGATCGAGTGCAAGTAGCTCAGGGCCGGAAGGATCTCCAGTACGTAGGCGATGGCTTCGGCGACCCCCAGCCTGTCACCCTTGCGTCGCTTGAGCGACTGCCCGCCAACGTATTCCATGACGATGTAGCCGACCGGTTCACCATGTTGGTCGGTGTGCTCGACGAAGTTGAAGATCTGCACGATCGACGGGTGGACCACTTCGGCGAGGAATCGCCGCTCTGCCATCGCGATCGCCTGCGCTTCGGCATCACCGGAATGCACCAGACCTTTGAGCACGACCGGGCGATCATTGACGTTGCGGTCGAGCGCCAGGTACACCCAGCCCAGTCCACCGTGCGCGATGCAACCTTTGATGACGTACTGGCCGGCGACCACGTCGCCCGGATTGAGCTGCGGCAGAAACGAATACGGGCTTCCGCAGTAGGGGCAATCGCCTTCCGACTGCGCCTTTTCGTCCTCGCTGGACCGACCCACCGGCCGTCCACAGTTCCAACAGAAACGCTTCGATTCCGGCACAACCGGATTCGGCATCAACGCTTCGAGTGGATCGATGTCCGGTATCCGCGGAATCTCGACCAATCCACCGCCTAGCCGGCGAACCGGAGCACGCGTGGCGGGCTTCGTCCGCGCCGTGGGCGTGGTGTCACCGAGCAGCCCAGAAAATTCACTGTCGTCATCGTCGAAGTCCGGCCGGAAGATCGCCTGGGTTGCGATCGGGCGACTCTGCGCGGACGAGTCCACCATCCCGTCGGCAGGCTGGGTACCCGGACCGACGTCGTCCGCGTCCTGGCCTTCCAGATCCTCCGGCTGCTCGGCCATCAGTCCACGTACCTCGGATTCGGCGGCGCAGGCGCGGGGCCCAGAACGGTCAACCACTTGCGGTACAAGGTATTCCACGTGCCGTCGCGGCGGACCCGCTCCAGCGTGCCGTTGACGAACTTGACCAGTCCGGTGTTGTCTAACTGGACCCCGATGCCGTAGGGCTGCGTGCCCATGTTCGGCCCGACGATGTGTAGGTAGGGGTCCTGAGAAACCAGCCCGGCCAGAATCGAGTCATCGGTGCTCACCGCGTCGACTTGCCGCTGCTGCAGCGTCACCAGGCAGTCGGCCCAGTTGACCACCTCGACGACGATCGGCGGCGGCGCGATCTCGCGGATCCGGTGCAGCGACGTGGTGCCCTTCGCCACGCAGACCCGCTTGCCGGACAGGTCGGCCGGCTTGGTGATCGGCGAGTCGCGTGGGGCCAGAATGCGTTGGGAGGCATCGAGATAGACGGTGGAGAAGTTGACTTGCTTGCGCCGATCGCAGGTGATCGTCATCGTCTTGACGACGGCGTCCACCTCGCCCTTCTGCAGCGCGGTGATGCGCTCATCCGACGACAGGATCCGATACTCCACTTGCGCCGGGTTGCCGAAGATGTCGCGTGCCACCTCACCCGCGATGTCGACGTCGAAGCCCACGATCTCGCCGGTGATCGGGTCGCGGAAGCTGAACAGGTTGCTCCCGATATCCAGGCCCACGATCAGCCTGCCGCGGGCGCGGATGTTGGCCACCGCGGCGTCCGCGTCGGCCGGATTGTCGAACGGGCGCAGGCTCGCGGTGGGGTCGCAATTGTTGGCGGTCTTGTCCGGCGCCAGCGGCGGCAGCGCCGGCATCTCCTGCATACCGGCCGGAGTGGGTGGCGGCAACGTCGGCGCGGGCGGAACCACCATCGAACCCGACTCGCTGCAGCCGGCCAGCAACGTGGCGATCGCCAGCGTGGCGAAGCCACGCGCAGCGGGTCGCCACCAGGCACCTGAGCCGATCGCCAGCGTGGCGAAGCCACGCGCAGCGGGTCGCCACCAGGCACCTGAGCCGATCGCCAGCGTGGCGCACAACATCCGGAGCGGCCGCGCCTTCATCGGTACTCCATCAATCGCGGCCACAACCCGAGAGCGACCGCAACCGCGGCGCCCAAGCTGAGCACGATGGCGCCCACCGTGGCGCCGGACAGTCCTCGTCGCGCATTCAAAATGTCATCGCGCAATTCATGGCGACTCTGCTCCATCGCTTTCACCAACGCGCGGTCCAGCTTGTCGAAGGCGGGGGTGGAGTCGTCCTCGCCGTTGCCCAACGCGACCTGGGTGGCGGCACGGTAATTACCGACCGAGATGTAGGCGTTGATCCGGTCATCGGCCCGCCGCCACTGATTCAGCACCTGGTCTGCGCCCTGCAAATCGTTCTTGTCCACGGCGTCGCCACGAGCGAGGTACTCGTCGAGTTGCTTATGCATGGCGTCGATGCGTTCGTAGAAGGACTGTTTCCGGACCTCTTCGTCCCCGCGCCGAATCAGCGACAGAGTCTCGTCGGCACGTGCCTGCTGCGCACTGATGGACAGATTGGTAACCGTCTTCAGTGACTCTGCCGCAGTGTTTTTGGCGCTACGGCTGCCGCTGGTGGATATCGCGAGCGCGGTTCCCACCCACACCACCATAACGAGAATTGCCAGCGCACCGGCGACAAGACCGGGGTTGATCCGCCGTTTGGTGCGCCGCGCCAACCATCGGTGTGAGAACGCACCGAATACCGCCGTCGCCAAAACGACCAGGATCACCGGAGCGGGAATCTGGGTCGAGGCCGTGGTCTCGGTGTCCACCCGCTCCGACGTCTGGCTGTAGAGCCGCGCGGCATCCGGCAATATCGACGACTGCATCAGCGTCGACGCCTCGGACAGATACGACGAACCGACGGGATTGCCGGCCCGGTTGTTGGTCCGCGCGATCTCGATCAGCCCGGTGTACACCGCCAGCTCGGCATTGACCCGCCCGAGCAACTGGACCAGCGGCTCGTCGGTCAGACCACTCGACGCCCTGGTCACGGCCACCGCCGCATCGGTGATCGCCTGCTCGTAGCGCTGCCGGACGGTTCGCGGCTCCGCCTGGGCGATGAAGGCGGTCGCGGCGGCGGCGTCGGCCACCGACAGCGTGGTGTAGAGCCGCCCGGCCGCGAACGCCAGCGGCTCGGTGTGGCTCAGCACGGTGGTCAGCGCGTGCTGTCGCTGGTTGATGGTATTCGAGGTGGCGAAGGCGCTGAGCGCACCGAGGAAGACCACCACAAGACCGATCGACAGGATGCGGCCGGGCGTGGTCGCCACGAACCACCACCGGGGGTGGGCCGGTTCGATCGGCGACCGCGAACCCAGCGGCTCAGTCGACGGGTGCGCCAACTCAACGGTCACGTCTGTTCGGACCTCATCTTTCGGGCGTGGGTGTCACGAACGGTATTAAGTGAAGTCTAAGAGCCTTTTCCTGAGATGCGGGGACCTGCTTACTCAGATTTCCCGACTCGTTACCGGTCTGCGACACAAGGCGCGCCATTCATGCGTGCTGCTTATCCTGAACGCGTGCGCGGCGACGGTGACGGATGGGTGGTGTCCGACACCGGCAGCGCTCATTGGGGCCGATTCGGTGCGGCCGGGCTGCTGCTCCGAGCGCCGCGGCCGGACGGCTCACCGGCGGTGCTGCTGCAGCACCGCGCGCCGTGGAGCCACCAGGGCGGGACGTGGGGTCTGCCGGGCGGCGCCCGCGACAGCCATGAGAGTCCCGAAGAAGCCGCGGTCCGGGAGGCTCACGAAGAGGCCGGCCTGCCAGGCCGTCTCGTGTCGGTGCGGGCGACGCGTGGTCACCGCGGCAGCGAGTGGCACCGACTGGACGTACACCACCGTCGTCGCCGACGCGCCTGAACAGCTGCCGACCGTGCCCAACTTCGAGAGCGCCGAGATGCGCTGGGTCGGCGAGGACGAGGTGGACGAACTACCGCTGCACCCCGGATTCGCGGCCAGCTGGCAGCGGCTGCGCACCGCACCCGAGATTCTGCCGCTGAGCCATGACGATCAGCTGCGCCGCAACCTGCCGCGCACGATCGAGATCGAGCAGGGCGTCTTCGTCTGGTGCACCGCCGGTCGGCCCGATCAGGAGCCGTCGCAGCTGAGCTCTCGGATCAGCTCGCTGCTGCAAGTGCCGAACTGAGCTGCTGCGCCGCGGCAAGCGGATCCTCGGCGGCGGTGATCGCCCGGACGACGACGATTCGCCGCGCGCCGGCCGCCAGCACTTCCGGCAGGCGATCCGCGTCGATGCCGCCGATGGCGAACCACGGCTTGTCACACGCCAGCACGGCGGTCGACCGCACCAGCGCCAACCCGGGGGCGGAGCGTCCCGGTTTGGTGGGCGTCGGCCAACACGGCCCGACGCAGAAATAGTCGACGTCCTCGGCGATCGCGGCGCCGACCTGCGCCTGATCGTGCGTCGACCGGCCGACCAGCATGTCCGGCCCGATGATCTCGCGCGCCACGGTCAGCGGTAGGTCGTCCTGGCCCAGGTGCAGCACGGCGGCTCCGGCGGCGCGGGCGATGTCGGCCCGGTCGTTGACGGCCAGCAGTGCGCCATGTCGGCGCGCGGCGTCGGCGAGCACCTCGAGCGCCGCCAGCTCGTCACGCGCTTCCAGCGGGCCCAGCCGCTGCTCAGCGGTCGAACCCTTGTCGCGCAGCTGAATGATGTCCACCCCGCCGGCCAGCGCGGCGTCGGCGAATTCGGCCAGGTCACCGCGGTCGCGACGGGCGTCGGTGCACAGGTAGAGCCTGGCGTGGGCAAGCCGATCACTTTCGTGCACACCGAGACGCTAACGACTACCGTGGTGAGTCGACACGGGAGTCCCGCGACCGGGGGCTGAGAGTGGGCGCGTCGCCCTTACCGTCACACCTGATCCGGATCATGCCGGCGAAGGGAGCGAAAGATGCCACCGGACTCGGGCTCGCTGGCCGTCATCGGCGGCGGCGTGATCGGGCTGTCGGTTGCGCGCCGAGCGGCTCAGGCCGGTTGGTCGGTGCGGGTGCACCGATCCGGCCTACCCGGCGCGTCGTGGGTGGCCGCGGGGATGCTGGCACCGCACAGCGAAGGCTGGCCCGGCGAGGAGCGACTGCTGCAGCTGGGCCTGGATTCGCTGCGGCTGTGGCGCCAAGGCGGATTCACCGACGGCCTACCCGCGCAGGTGATCACCGCGCGAGAGTCGTTAGTGGTCGCCGTCGACCGCGCCGACGTGGCCGATTTGCGTACGGTCGCGGACTGGCTGACCGCGCAGGGGCATCCGGTGGCGTGGGAGTCGGCGGTGCGTGACGTGGAACCGATGCTGGCGCAAGGTATTCGACACGGATTCCGGGCACCGACCGAACTCGCAGTCGACAACCGTGCCCTGCTCGAAGGACTGTCGGCGGCCTGCGAACAGCTCGGCGTCGAGTGGGACGGGCCGGTCACTGACCTGGCGTCCGTTGCGCGCCGACACGGTCGTGATCGCCAACGGTGTCGACGCTCCCTCGTTGTGGCCCGGTCTGCCGATTCGGCCGGTGAAAGGCGAAGTGCTGAGATTGCGCTGGCGCAAAGGGTGTATGCCGTTGCCGCAGCGGGTAATTCGCGCTCGCGTGCATGGACGTCAGGTATACGTGGTGCCCCGCGCCGACGGTGTGGTCGTCGGCGCCACCCAGTACGAGCACGGCCGCGACACCGCGCCCACGGTATCCGGAGTGCGGGATCTGCTCGACGACGCGTGCGCGGTGCTGCCAGCGCTCGGCGAGTACGAGTTCGCCGAGTGCGTCGCCGGTCTACGCCCGATGACGCCGGATAACCTGCCGTTGGTGGGACGACTCGACGCGCGGACGCTGGTCGCGGCCGGCCACGGCCGGTCGGGTTTCCTGCTGGCGCCGTGGACGGCGGAACAGATTGTGTCCGAACTCAATGTGGTTGGAGCGCCAACGTGTTGATCCGTATCAATGCCGATGATCTCGAGGTCGACGATCACATGACCGTGGCGGGGCTGCTGCAGTCGCTGGGCTACCCGGACCGCGGCATCGCTGTCGCTGTCGACCAAGCCGTACTACCGCGATCAAGCTGGGCCACAACACTTTCCGACGGTGCGAACATCGAGGTCGTGACGGCGGTGCAGGGTGGTTGATTCCAAGCTGACCATCGCGGGCCGCAGCTTCACCTCGCGGCTCATCATGGGCACCGGGGGCGCGACCAACCTCGCCGTCCTCGAGGAGGCCCTGATCGCTTCCGGCACCGAGTTGACCACGGTCGCGATGCGCCGCGTCGACGCGGAGGGTGGCACCGGCATGCTCGATCTGCTGAGCCGCCTGGGCATCACACCGCTGCCCAACACCGCGGGTTGCCGCAGCGCCGCCGAAGCGGTCCTCACCGCGCAGCTCGCCCGCGAGGCGCTCGGCACCGAATGGGTCAAGCTGGAAGTGATTGCCGACGAGCGCACGCTGCTGCCCGATGCGATCGAGTTGCTCCGTGCCGCAGAGCAATTGGTCGATGACGGCTTCGTGGTGCTGCCGTACACCAACGACGACCCGGCGCTGGCCAGACGGCTGGAAGACACCGGATGTGTGGCAGTGATGCCACTCGGTTCGCCGATCGGGACCGGCCTCGGAATCGCCAACCCGCACAACATCGAGATGATCGTCGCTCAAGCCGGCGTCCCCGTCGTGCTCGACGCCGGTATCGGAACGGCCAGTGACGCCGCGCTGGCGATGGAATTGGGTTGCGACGCAGTGCTATTGGCCACCGCGGTGACCCGCGCTGGCCGATCCGCCCGCGATGGCCGCGGCGATGGCCGCCGCCGTCACCGCCGGCTATCTGGCCCGCCGCGCCGGGCGTATCCCGAAGCGGTTCTGGGCTCAGGCGTCGAGCCCGTCCCCGTGACCGGGCGGTACGTGGCG
>CAVWLG010000011.1:0-116507 GCA_963755805.1 uncultured Actinomycetota bacterium | reverse complement strand
GTCGGACCAACTACCGCACATTGCGAAAGAGGCCGCTGTCGCAGCATATTTCAGCACTCGAAACGGTTGCGCGACAAGATGCTTGCCTGATATTCAGCCCACGGCAAGCGCTGACCTTCGTCCACATCGTCAGCCCTGGTCCGCTGGGCGTCTCACCCAAATGGCCAATTGGCCACGGCGTGGCCATCTGAATGAGAAATGGCCACGTTATTTGAGAACCTACACCTACCGCGCCATGTTGGTGAAGCGCGACAGATGCAGCTGGTGAGCAACGGTCACCGTCTTGGTCGGGCCGTTACGGTGCTTGGCCACAATCAAATCCGCCTCACCGCCGCGGGGGTCGTCGCGATCGAACGCGTCGGGCCGGTTCAGCAGGATGACCATGTCCGCATCCTGCTCCAGCGATCCCGACTCACGAAGGTCGGACAGCATCGGCTTCTTGTCGGTGCGCTGCTCGGGACCACGGTTCAGCTGGCTGATGGCGATCACCGGGACCTCGAGCTCCTTGGCCAAAAGCTTGAGATGCCTGGAGAATTCGGACACCTCGAGCTGCCGCGACTCGACCTTCTTGCCGGACGACATCAGCTGCAGGTAGTCGACCACGACCAACCGCAGATCGGCTTTCTGCTTCAGCCGGCGGGCCTTGGCGCGGATCTCCATCATCGTCAGGTTCGGCGAGTCGTCGATATACAGTGGCGCCTCGCTGATTTCGCTCATCCGCCGCGCCAGCCGCGTCCAGTCGTCGTCGCTCATCCGGCCCGACCGCATATCGCCCAGCTTGATTTTCGCCTCGGCGGACAGCAGCCGCATCACGATCTCGGACTTACTCATTTCCAGCGAGAAGATGACGCTGGCGAAGCGGTGCTTGATCGAGCACGACCGCATGAAATCCAGGCCCAGCGTCGAGTTGTGCGTCGGCACCATGCCCCGGCCGGCCAGATACAGGTGTGCCTCGTTGTCCACCTGCACGCAGCGCACCGGAACACTGCTGACTGGGCGCACGGCGTCCACTTCCAGCACCGGGGCCATCAAGGTGGTGGCGCCCGGGCGCATCCCATCGCGCCCCATGGATCCCGCAGCGGAGATAGTGTCCAGGCCGCCGCGCAATAGGCCCGTTGTGCGGATGCCATAAGCAGTCGGCCACTGATGCTCCGCGTCGGCGACGATCACCGTGCCGTCGGAGAACTCCACCTCGTAGCAAGGCCGGCCCAGCATGATCTCCGTCGCGGCCACCACTCGCGTCGGCTTTCCGTCCGCACCCAGTAGCTCATCGCCGACTGCGACGTCGCCCATCGTCGTCCAGCCGTCCGGCGTCGGCAGCGGCGTGTCCAGTGCCAGCGCCTTCCCGACACCAGGCCTGGCCGCGACGATGATCATCTGCCCGGGGTGCAGGCCGTTGGTCAACTCGTCGAGTTCGGTGAACCCGGTCGGCACCCCGCGCGACAGGCCGCCGTTGGAGGCGATGGCGTCGATCTCGTCCATCGTCGGCTGCAGCAGGTCTTCCAGCGGGACGAAGTCCTCGGACATCCGCCGCTCGGTGACTTCATACATCTCGGCCTGCGCCCGGTCGACCACCTCGGCGACATCGGCGCCCTCGGCGCCGGCATAGCCGTACTGCACCACCCGGGTTCCGGCCTCCACCAGCCGGCGCAGCAGCGCCTTCTCCGCGACGATGCCCGCGTAGTAGCCGGCGTTGGCGGCGGTCGGCACGGTCGAGAT
The DNA here is from genome assembly GCA_963755805.1 of uncultured Actinomycetota bacterium. Taxonomy (GTDB): domain Bacteria; phylum Actinomycetota; class Actinomycetes; order Mycobacteriales; family Mycobacteriaceae; genus Mycobacterium. Next base: position 114,788 of record CAVWLG010000011.1, on the reverse strand, counting down.
CAGGGTGTGCAGATAGGGCGCCCCGCCGATCCGGCGCAGCAGCCCACGGCGATCCAACTCCGCGGCCACCGTCACCGCGTCGGCCGGCTCACCCGCGCCCGTAGAGATCCAGGATGGCGTCGTAGACGTTCTGGTGCGCCGGGCGGTAGAAGTCGCTGGGCCGCAGCCGCTCCAGCACGTCGGCGATCGCGTCCTTGCTCAGCAGCATGCCGCCCAACACCGACTGCTCGGCAGCGAGATCCTGGGGCGGCTGACGGCCGTAGTCCTCGCTCGGTGCCTCCGCGCTGGGGCGGCCCAAATCATCAACGACAGCCACTGAAATCCCGCCTCCTACACGACGTTCGAACGCACATTCGACGCCGATGGCTATGACGTTAAGTCACGCCACCGACATCGCTCGACTCAGCCCGACCGCCCACCACACCCCGAAAATCGGGGACCCCCACCCTGGGCGGATCCACGGCCTTCGCCCTCGTGATCGACTCGGCTCGCAGGCGGCGGGACATCCACCGCGAGCCGTGTAGTCGATCTTCGAACGCCAGCATCGCCTTACGACGAGTCGACGTTAAAGGTTGCTGGCGAGGACAACAAACGGGGTTGTTCATAGACCTGTGCATGGTGTGTGCATATCCGTCTGCGCCCGTGTTGAGGGGTTGTGGAGAACTTGTGGAGCAATATGCGCCATTGCAACATCACCGCAGATAAGCGCACCACACACCTGCGTATTTTGTGTGGATGGGAATCTCTACGGCGTGTCGGGCCGCGGTTGCCACTTCGGGCGTGTTGTGTTTCGCCGAATGATTAACAGCGTTAACGGACGGTAACGTTCGCTATCGGTTGCTGCCGACTATGAGTTCGCTATGCAAACGCAAAAACCCCCGGGGCAGCCGATTGGGGCTGCCACCGAGGGTTAGCGGTCGTGGAGGCTCAGGCCTCAGCGACGACGTCGAGCGCGACGTTTGACGTCCACGTCAGGGTGCACGTGCAAAGTGATCGGATGGCTGCCAACGGCCTTGATGTGGCCCTTGGGCAAACGCACCACGCGCTTGTCGAGGTTGGGCCCGCCGGCCTTGCGGATCGCCGTAACGACCGCACTGGTCGTGACCGAGCCGAACAGCTTGCCCGAGTCGCCGGAGGTCCGCACCGGGAGCGGGACAGAGCCCAGGCCCTCGAGGGCGGTCTTGATCTCGTTGGCGTGCTCGAGGTCGCGCACCTGCTTGGTGTCGCGGGCACGACGAATGTCATCCGCCTGCTTCTGCGCGCCGCGCGATGCGACGATCGCCAGGCCTCGCGGCAGCAGGAAGTTGCGGCCGTAGCCGTCCTTGACCTCAACGGTCTCGCCGACGGCACCGAGGTGGTCGACGTCGGCGGTCAAAATGAGCTTCATTGTTTCGCTGATTCCGTTCTGCGTTTATCCGCGCTTACCGCGTCGACGAGGTGAAGGGCAGCAACGCGACCTCGCGGGCGTTCTTGACCGCGATTGCGACGTCGCGCTGGTGCTGGACGCAGTTGCCGGTCACCCGGCGGGCACGGATCTTGCCGCGCTCGCTGATGTAGGTGCGCAGCAGCTGGGTGTCCTTGTAGTCGATGTCCTGGCCCTTTTTGGAGCAGAAGATGCACTTGCGCGCCTTGATCGGCTTTTCCGGCGCCGGACGCCGCTTGGTGGACTTCGCCATGGTCTTGTCTCTTTCGTTCTGTCGTTAAAAGTTGTTAGAAGGGGGGCTCGTCGTCGCCGCCGGCGAATGAACCCGATGCCGGGGCACTGCCCCACGGGTCCTCGCCACCGGCCGAGCCGCCGCTGGCCGACCGCCGCCGCTCTGGGCTGCCGCCGGCTGACGGGATCCGCCGCCGCCACCGAAACCACCACCGCCGCCGCCGCTGCGGCTGGCCTTGTTCACCTTCGCGGTGGCGTACTTCAAGCTCGGCCCGATCTCATCGACCTCGAGCTCGACCACGGTGCGCTTCTCGCCCTCACGGGTCTCGAACGAACGCTGCTTGAGCCGTCCGCTCACGATCACCCGCGCGCCGCGGGTCAGGCTTTCGGCCACGTTCTCGGCGGCCTCTCGCCAGATGTTGCAGCGAAGGAACAGCGCTTCGCCGTCCTTCCACTCGTTGGTCTGACGGTCGAACGTGCGCGGCGTCGACGCGACCGTGAAGTTCGCGACGGCCGCACCCGACGGCGTGAAACGCAATTCGGGGTCGGCGGTCAGGTTTCCGATAACCGTGATGACAGTGTCACCAGCCACAGTGACCTCCTAAGTCCGTTTGGGTCAGCTCAGAATCGGCGAAGAGCCCTGAGTCACGCTGAGCCTACGCAAAGGCTCGGACGTGCCGTGGTCGTTCGCCAACAGGTCCCCCGGCGACGATGCGGGCCGGTACGGCCCGAGGAGAAGCCGGGCAATTTCATCAGTGCTTGTCGGTGCGCATCACCTTGGTGCGGAGCACCGACTCGTTCAGGCTGAGCTGACGGTCGAGCTCGGACACCGTCGCGGGTTCCGCTTTGAGATCAATGACGGCGTAAATGCCCTCGGCGTGCTTGAGGATCTCGTAGGCCAGCCGGCGCTTGCCCCAGATGTCGACCTTGTCGACTGATCCACCGTCCTTGCGGACAACGTTCAGAAAGGTCTCCAGCGACGGAGCTACGGTGCGCTCGTCGAGAGTGGGGTCGAGGATGACCATTAATTCGTATGGACGCATGGGAACCTCATCACCTCCTATGGTCGTGTGCGGCCGTGGCTCATTTCTCCACGGCAGGAGGGTCGCCTGCGTCGGCAACCGTCACAGGCTACCGGACGGTGGCCGGACCTGCGAAATCCTGCGCCGCCGCGACCGGCCGCCGCAGCCCCGGCGGGCGCAACCAGGCCGGAAGCCCCTCGGGCGGTGCATCGGGGGCGCGGTCGAACACTCCGCCGGCCGGGTCGTCCACCCGCCCGCCCCAGCGGACCAGATCCTCCTCGGGCCGATAGACCTGGCGGATCACCAGCGCGCATAAGACCAGCACCGCGGCGTCGCGCAGCAGCACCGTGGTGGTGAACCACTGCTGAGGCAGCCCACGATCGGGCACGCTGTAGAGGTAGTACATCCGTGGCACCCACACCAGCGCGTCGATGGTCATCCACGCCAACAGAATCCGCCGGTGCGGCAGCGCCAGGACCGCCAGCGGCACCAGCCACAGCGAGAACTGCGGGCTCCACACCTTGTTGGTGAACAGGAACGCCGCCACCACCAGAAAGGCCAACTGCGCCAACCGTGGCCGGCGCGGCGCCGTCAGCGCGATGTAACCGATTGCGGCGCAACACAACACGAACAGCACCAGCACGACGGTGTTCAGGATCTGCGGCGGCTGCCAGAAACCGAGGTCGGGATCGAAACCCGGCCAGCCGGTGAAGGACTTGACGACGTTGTAGAGCGAATCCATGTCGTCGCCGCGACGAGCGTTCAGCCGGAAGAACTCCGACCAGCCCCGCGGAAAGAGCAGCAGCACCGGCAGATTCACCAGCAGCCACGTCACCGCCGCGGCGGCCGCGGTACGGGCCACCTCCCGCAGGCGACCGGTCCGGATGCCCAGCACCAGCAACGGACCCAGCAGCAACAGTGGATACAGCTTGGCCGCACCGCCCAGACCGATCAGCAATCCGGCGAGCACCGGCCGCCGTCGCGCCCAGGCCAGCAGGCCACCGAGCGCGAAAGCCGTTGCCAGCGCATCGAAATTGGTGAAGATCTGGAAGATCACCAGCGGGGACGCCCCCACCAGGGCGGCGTCCCATACCCGTCGTCCGGCCAGCCCTGCCGTGGCCCACAGCGTCGCCAGCCAAGCCAGCGCCAGCCCGAGCGCGGCGACGTCGAAGAACACCACCACCTCGGCGACCACCGGCAGCGGGATCATCCGGGTGACGGCGGTGTAGGTCTTGGCCAACGACATCGACACGTACTGGTACACCCCGGTGAGCACCGGATACTCCATGTAGCGCACCGCCGGCTTGCCGTCGTAGCGGGTTTGCGGTTTGCCGCTGCCGTCCTTCTCGATCCAGCTCGACTTGTACGGAAAACGGCCCTGGCTCAACAACTCTGCGCCGTACAACGGCACGGTGTCGGAGTAGCACAATTCGTAGTAGGCCCGCTGGTTCTGCCAGTTGGCGACGCGCTGATCGCCCGGCCCGGTCCCGACGGTCTGCAGGCACGGCGCCTTGGTCGACCAGCCCAGCGCCAGGAACACCAGCGCGATCAGGAACATCACCCGCAGCGGCGTCAGGATCCGGGTACGCCCGATGATCGCGTGCCGGCCCACCGGGCCGCCCACCACATTCGACAGCGCCGCGCCCAGAAAGTCGCTGCGGCTGGGGCAATCCCGGTCATCGGCGGAGCGCAGATCGCTGGCCAACCGCCGCGGTGAGATGTCGGGGTGATCCGTCTCGGCGACGGTCACGGCGGGGGCGGCGGTCCCGGCTCGACCGCTCCCGGCGGCGCAGGTGGCGGCCCGACGGGGACAGTGGTCGGCGGCCCGATCGGAATCGTGATGCCCGGCGCGATTTCCATCGTCGGCTGGATGACCGTCATCTGTGGCGGCTGCGGTGGCGGCGGCGGCGCGGCCGGCACCCCGGCGGAGCCGCCGATCTCGCGTCGGCTTGGGGAAGGTTTCGTTGGTGGTGCCTTTGAGCGCGCCGTCCATCGTCGACTTCCAAATGTCCGACGGCAGACCGGACCCGTAGACCGCGGCGCCGCCCTTGGTCACCAGCGGCACGTCGCCGCGCACGGTGCCGATCCAGACCGCCGTCGACAGCGAGGGGGTGTAGCCCACCATCCAGGCGTCCTTGTCGGCGTCGGTGTCACCGAACTGGGTGGTGCCGGTCTTGGATGCCGACGGCCGGCCGCCGGCCAGCGCGTGTCCGCGCGAGTACGACGCGATCGGCTGCATCGCCGACGTGACGTTGTCGGCGACGTCCTTGGGGATCCGCTGTTCCCCGGAGTTGTCGGAGCCGGTCGCGTCGAACAGCACCTTGCCGTCGGCGTTGACCACCTTTTGCACGAAGTGCGGGCGGTGATAGATACCCGAGTCGGCCAGCGTGGCGTAGGCCGAGGCCATGTCGATCGCCCGGGTTTGATACTGGCCCAACACAATTCCGTTGTTGGGCGGACCGCCTTTGCCGTCCTCGGACAACGTGTGCGAAACGCCCGGGAAACTGCCCGCGATACCGGCCTGGTGCGCGGCGTCGGCCACGTCGTTCCGGACCGTTCTTCAGCTTCAGCATCAGCCGGTAGTAGGAGGTGTTCAACGACCGCTTGAGCGCCTCGGCGATGTTGCAGACCCCGCAACCCTCGCCCTCGACGTTGGTGATCTTGATGCCGTTGACCGTCAGCGGCGAGCTGTCCACCTGGTAGCCCAGGCCGATGCCCTGCTCGAGCGCGGCGATCAACGCGAACACCTTGAACGACGACCCGGTCTGCAAACCGGCCTGGGCGAAGTCGAATCCGTTGGCGTCCGCGCCGCCGTAATAGGCCTTCACCGCGCCGTTGTGCGGGTCGATCGACACGACCGCGGTCCGCATGTCGGCGTTCTGCCCGGCCAGGTACTTCGCCACCGCGTCCTCGGCGGCCTTCTGCGCCGTCGGGTCGATCGTCGTGGTGATCTGCAATCCCTGCGTGTTCAGCGTCTGCTCGTCGATGTTGAACAGCTCGAGCAGTTCTTTGGTCACCTGTCGCTGGATCAGCCCGTTGGGTCCGGTGGTCTGATTCTGCTGACGGGACTGCTCGGGCGGCACCGTCGGCGGGAACTGCTGCGCGGCGCGGTCTTTCGGTGCCAGGGCTTTGTCGTCCACCATCCCGTCGAGCACCCAGTTCCACCGGCCCTGCGCACCCACCAGGTTCACCGCGGGGTCCAGGGTCGACGGCCGCTGGATCAGCGCGGCCAGCAGTGCGCCGTCGGCGATGGTGAGTTGCTCGACGGGCTTGCCGAAGTAGGCCTGCGAGGCCGCCGAGATTCCGTAGGCGCCGCGGCCGAAGTAGATGATGTTCAGATAGGCCTGCAGCACATCGTCTTTGGACCACTCCCCCGTCATCTTCGTGGCGATGACGAGTTCCTTGGCCTTGCGGACCAGGCCGCCGACTCCGGCGCGCTGCGCTCCCACCAACGCGTTCTTGACGTACTGCTGGGTGATCGTCGAGCCACCCTGGGTGTCGCCACCGAAGATGTTGTTCTTGAACGCCCGGGCGAACCCGGTGAACGAGAAGCCCGGGTTGGAGTAGAAGTTGCGGTCCTCGGCGGCGATCACCGCCTGGCGGACGTGCACCGGCACCTGGTCGATGTTGACGTCGACCCGGTTGCCTTCGGGTGGAACGATTTTCGCCAGCTCCGAGCCGTCGCTGGCCAGGATCGTCGAGACCTGGTTGGTCCGGATGTCGCCGGGCTTCGGTATGTCGACGATGGTGTACGCCATCGCGAAGGTGACGATCGGCAGCAGCAGGATCACCACCGCGCTGACGTACAGCCCGCGACGGACCCACTTCCAGTTGATGTTGTTCAGCCACTCCCAGTCGAGTCGCTGGGCCCAGCCCGGTGGCGGCGGCTTGCGGGCGGCGGTCCCTTCGCGGGGCCGCTCGGCGGCGGGCTGCCGTTGCCGGAGGGCGGCTGCTGACGCCGCGGCGCCTTGGCGTCCAATGCGGACGAGGCCATCTCCAGCGGGTCGCGCCGGTCTGACGACCGTGACGTCGGCCGGCCGTCCAGCGCAGCCTTCACCGCGTCGATGGGGTCCTTGAAACGGTTCGGGGTGTCGTCCTTGACCGGAGGCAGGATCGTGGTCAGCCGGTCGTCGGGCGGAACGATCGGCCGTCCCGAACTCTGCCGCGGCTGCTTCGACCCGCCATCTGCCCCTGTCCCTTTCGGGTTGTCAGCGGCTGATCGGTCTTGCTGCCCTTCGTTATTCACTGGCCGTGCGGGCGCCGTCGCGCGCCGTCCGATTGCTGCGTGACTTCCGCGGCGGACGAGCCGTGCGTGTCGCGCCGAGCACATACGACTTGACCAAGTGATTCCAGCTGCAGGTTCGACATACCTCCACCACATGTACCGCGAACTCTTCGAACCGCGACGCTAGCAAGACCAACTCCTCGGCGGTCCGCGCAGACCCCGACACCGCGCCGAGGTGCTCGCCGAACACCCACGAGACCAGCGTCAGCTGCTCCTTGCGGCAGATCGGGCACATGACCGAGCTGACCTTGCCGTGGTACTTGGCGGCGCGCAGCAGGTAGGGGTTGGCGTCGCAGACCTCGGTGACACCCGTGCGGCCCGAGTAGACCTCAGCCAGCAGCGAGCGACGCTTGAGCGCGTAGTCCACCACCTGCCGCTGAATTCGCACGATGACCAGAGTACGTCTGCGCGGCCGGTGCGCAGAGGTAGGTCGGTCACGTTTCGGGGCTCGGCTCGCGATTCGCCCGTTCGGGGCTACGAAGCGCTGACCTCGCCGACGCTGGGCAAGAATGCCGACCTGACCGGCTCGGGCGGGCGACCGATTCGCGCACTGTCGCCCAGCAGACCCCGATCCGCGAGGATCGGGCGGACGCCCTCGCCGAAGATGTAGGCCTCCTCCAGGTGCGGATAGCCGGACAGGATGAAGTGATCCAGACCCAGCTCGGCGTATTCGGCGATGCGGTCGGCGACCTCGGCGTGTGAACCGACCAGGGCGGTGCCGGCACCGCCGCGGACCAGTCCGACACCCGACCACAGGTTGGGATAGATCTCCAGCCGTCGGGCATCCGTCCCGGACGTGTATTCCTCACCGCCGCCGTGCAATTGGCGCATGCGGCGTTGGCCTACCGATTCGGAGCGGGCCAGCGACTGCTGTGCGGCGGCCACCGTCTCGGGGTTCAGCGCGCCCAGCAGCCGCTCCGCCTCGGCCCACGCCTGCTCGCTGGTATCGCGGGAGATGACGTGCAGCCGAATGCCGTAGCTCAGCGTTCTGCCCTGCTCGGCGGCCAGGCCGCGGATCCAGTCCAGCTTCTCTTTGACCTGCTCGGGCCGCTCGCCCCAGGTCAGATAGGTGTCGGCGTAGCGGGCCGCGACCTGGCCGGCTTCCGGCGACGAGCCGCCGAAGAACACCCCCGGCAGGGGATCGGGCCGGCGCGCCAACGACGCCTGCTCGACGCGCAGGTGCTCGCCGGCCACGCTCACCGGGACTTCGGAGGTCCACAGCCGTCTCACGATGTCCAGGAATTCGCCGCAGCGGGCGTAGCGGTCCTGCTTTTCCAGGAAGTCGCCGAACGCGCGCTGCTCGGCGCTCTCGCCGCCGGTGACCACGTTCAGCAACAGCCGACCCTGCGATTGCCACTGGAAGGTGGCCGACATCTGCGCGGCCAGCGTCGGGCTGATCAACCCCGGGCGGAACGCCACCAGGTACTTCAACGACTCGGTGGCGCCGATCAGCATGGCGGTGGTCAGCCAGGCGTCTTCGCACCACAGGCCGGTCGGCGTCAGCACCGCCTCGAAGCCGTTGATCTCGGCCGCCTGCGCGAGCTGGATGAGGTATTTCAGGTCGGCGGGCCGATCACCGCGCATGCCGCTGCCGTGCCCGCCGGCGATCAGGTCCCGCGAATCCCCGTAAGTCGGAAGAAACCAATGCAGATGAAGTGGCACGTTGTCTGGTTATGCCTGGCAGGACCCGTCGTGACCAGGCTTGCATCCACGCTGATTCCAACCCGATTGGATCCTTGGCGACCAGCGGTTGAACGGGGTGAGAACACCAGTTGTCCGCCCGAAGTAGCGGCGAATATATCGGGCCGATACTATGACGCGAGACAGTTTCTCGACATAGCAGCGTCGTATTCAATCGAGCAAAGGTGGTGACTTGATGCTGGAGCTCGCCATCCTGGGACTCTTGCTCGAGTCACCCATGCATGGCTACGAACTGCGCAAACGGTTGACCGGTCTACTCGGGGCATTTCGGGCCTTCTCCTATGGGTCGCTCTATCCCGCGCTGCGGCGGATGCAGGCCGACGGGATGATCGCCGAGAACGCCGCCCCGGCCGGAACGCCGGTGCGTCGGGCCCGGCGGGTGTACGAAATGACCGACGCGGGCCGGTCGCGCTTCAGCGAGCTGGTGGCTGATACCGGCCCGAGCAACTACACCGACGACGGCTTCGGCGTGCACCTGGCATTTTTCAACCGCACACCGGCCGAAGCGCGGATGCGCATCCTGGAAGGCCGTCGCCGCCAGGTCGAAGAACGACGAGAAGGCTTGCGTGAAGCAATTGCGCGGGCCAGTAACTCGCTGGATCGCTACACCCGCCAGCTGCATCAACTCGGGCTGGAGTCCAGCGAGCGTGAAGTCAACTGGCTCAACGAGCTGATCGCGGCCGAACGTTTAGCGCAGAGCAGCGCTGAGCAGGCCTAGAGCCAAGCAATCCCCCCACGAAGAGAGTTAAGGAGAACGCCCAATGAGTGAGCAGACCGCGCCGCAGGCGTCCACCGAGGTACGAGTCGCCATCGTTGGCGTCGGCAACTGCGCGTCCTCACTGGTCCAGGGCGTCCAGTATTACTACGACGCCGACGAGAACAGCGCCGTGCCCGGCTTGATGCACGTGAAGTTCGGCCAGTACCACGTCCGCGACGTGAAGTTCGTCGCCGCGTTCGACGTGGACGCCAAGAAGGTCGGCTTCGACCTGTCCGAGGCGATCTTCGCGTCGGAGAACAACACCATCAAGATCTCCGACGTGCCGCCGACCAACGTGACGGTCCAGCGCGGCCCGACCCTCGACGGCATCGGCAAGTACTACGCGGAGACGATCGAGATCTCCGACACCGAGGCCGTCGACGTGGTCAAGACGCTCAAGGACGCGAACGTCGACGTCATGGTGTCCTACCTGCCGGTGGGTTCGGAACAGGCTGACAAGTTCTACGCACAGTGCGCGATCGACGCGGGCGTGGCCTTCGTCAACGCGCTGCCGGTGTTCATCGCGTCCGACCCGGTGTGGGCCAAGAAGTTCACCGATGCCGGTGTGCCGATCGTCGGTGACGACATCAAGAGCCAGGTCGGCGCCACGATCACGCACCGCGTGATGGCCAAGCTGTTCGAGGACCGCGGCGTGCAGCTCGACCGCACCATGCAGCTCAACGTCGGCGGCAACATGGACTTCCTCAACATGCTCGAGCGCGAGCGGCTGGAGTCCAAGAAGATCTCCAAGACTCAGGCCGTCACGTCGAACGTGCAGCGCGAGTTCAAGACCAAAGACGTGCACATCGGCCCGTCCGATCACGTCGGCTGGCTCGACGACCGCAAGTGGGCCTACGTCCGTCTCGAGGGCCGCGCCTTCGGTGACGTGCCGCTGAACCTGGAGTACAAGCTCGAGGTGTGGGACTCGCCGAACTCGGCCGGCGTCATCATCGACGCGGTGCGGGCGGCGAAGATCGCCAAGGACCGCGGCATCGGCGGACCGGTTGTCGCGGCGTCGGCCTACCTGATGAAGAGCCCGCCGAAGCAGATGGCCGACGACATTGCCCGGACCCAGCTCGAAGAGTTCATCATCGAGGGGTAGCTCCTACTTTGCCGATTGTGCGGTGAGGTCGCCTGGTAGCGGCTTCACCGCACTTTCGTTTTCTGGGGGATGTGCCGGTCTCGGTCACAGTGACCGGGTCGACGAGGTCAACCCGAGTCGACGATCGGCGACCATCACGTTCGCCTTCGGTAGCCTTCTAAGTCCGTGGTTTCGATTGATTTGGCTAGCTCTTCGCCCTTGTCGGTGAGCTGCAGCCACGCCGAATACATCCACCTCTCTGGATCGTCGTAGTGCTTGACGTAGACGTGGGTGATCTTGTGGATCGAATGCTCGAGCGGATGGCCCCAGGGAACGAAACGTTCAGGGGCGTGCTCTCTTTCCCCGCGCATGCTGCCGAGCCTGAATAGACCTTCGCTGACCAGCGAGCGAATGACCTCGATGGTTTCACTCTGAACTTCCGCAGGCGATCCCGACGGATTGTGTTGTCTGACAAGCCGATCAACGGCATTCAGATCCGCGGGCCCGCCGAGACTGTCGAGCAGTAGTCCGCGACGCACGTTCTCGTGTGTAGTGCCCATTGATCTTCACCTCGCATATCGCGCATCCATCTTGGGTGGCACTTCGCGATTCTGACACAGAAAACTGGTCGGTGTCGACCAATTCTTCGTCATCGATGTGCTGTCCGCGGATCTCTTGATTGCCAGCGCGCGGGTGACGAGAAAGCTTTCTGCGCGGCGCCGGTGCACTCCGACGTTAGGATTCGAGCTGTGGTGGGCGAGGTTACTGCCGACTCGGCGCCCCGGCTGACGGCGCGTGGAGCGGCCACCCGGGCGCGGATTGTGAGCGCAGCGGCCGAACTGATGTATGTCAAAGGCGTCGCGGCGACCACCCTGGGCGAGGTTCTCATCTCCGGCGCGGCCAGCAAGTCCCAGTTCCGTCAGCACTTCGTCGACAAGGACGACCTGGTGCGCGCGGTGATTGCGTTCCGTGCCCAAGAGGTATTGGACAAACAAACTCGGCGGCTGGAAAACGTCGATTCGTTTCGCGGTCTTGAGCAGTGGCGCGACGCCTTGCTTCAGCGCAACGTCTTGCGGCGGGGCGCCTGGGGCTGCGAGCTGGGGTCGCTGTCATCGGAATTATCGGACAGCGACGACGCTGCGCGCCGACAGCTCGTCGACGCCTTTCAGAACTGGGAACGGCTGCTTGCCGCGGCATTCGTGCGGATGCGCGACAAAGGCGTGTTGGGTGACGACATTGATCCCGCGGCGATCGCGACGTCGGTGATGTCTGCGGTCCAAGGGGGCTATCTGCTGGCCCAGCTCGCCCACGATTCGACGCCGATGAAGTTGGCCCTGGACATGGCGCTCGGTCACATCCGATCGTTCCGGACGCCCCGCGGAGCTTAGGCCGCAACATTGCGGTCAACGATTCCAGGTTGGACCTAACTGGTCTTGACAGACCAATTAGGCGGGCGACACACTGGCTGCCGGCGGGCCGCTTTGCCGCGCCGCCACTGCAGTTCAAGGAGAGCTGATTCTGTGTCCCACCACTTCGACACCCCCACGGCGCGCGAAGATCCGCGGTTGAATCTTTGCGACTTTTATCTTTTCGCCGGGACACCCGCAACCACGGTGATGGCAATGACCGTCAATGCTGCCGCGACCATCGATGGTCCCGCGCCGTTCCGCGACGAGGCTCTCTACGTATTCCGGTTCGACACTGACGGAGATCGCCGCGAGGACGTATCGATCAAAGTCCGGTTCGGCGAACTTGTCCACGTCCCAACCGGTGGGGTTGATGGGCACGCGCAGACATTCGACGTCCGGTTCGCGACCGGTGATGACGCCGCCGCCGGCGGCGACGGGCGGCTCATCGCAACCGGGACGACTGGCACACCGGTGCTCGGGGAGAACGGATTACGTGCCTTCGCCGGGGTCGTCCACGACGCGTTCGCCGGCGACGCCGCCGCCGTCAACGTGTTCAAGGACGCATTCGTTGCCGGCTCCTACAAACCCGAGGCATTCGACAACCACGTCAACTTCTTCGCAGGCCGCGCAGTCGCCGGCATCGTCGTCGAGGTGCCGAACGCGCTGCTCGGCGCAAAGATTGCGGTGAACGCCTGGGCCACGGTCTCGCTTTTCGGCCACGCTCCCGAACAGCAGGTGGCCCGTTGGGGCTTGCCGCTGTTCACCCATCTGTTTCTCAATGACGACGACCTACGGGAGGCGTTCAATCGCACAACACCCGCGGGCGACAACGCGGCGTTCGTCGCCAGCACCGTCGACACGGTCACCAAGTACGTCACCCTTGCCGGCACGTCGCCCGAGCCGGCGGCCTATGCGCGCCGCGTCGCCGAATTGTTCGGCGCCGATCACGCTGCCCTACACCGTGGGCACCCCCGCCTCCTTCGACTACACCGGCTTCAACGGGCGCGCGCTGGGCGACAACGTGATGGACAACATGCTGTCAGTCCTGACCAACTCCCCGCTGGGCACCGGCATCGCTCCCGACCCCGATCGGGTTTCCGAGGACTTTCCGTACTTCAGCCGGCCTGCCCGGGGGTGAAGCCGGCGGAGGTCACCGGGGTTTTCGCTACAAGGCGGGCCCATCGATGCATATCGGTTCTGTGTTACTGGAGTGAGCTGCGCCATTTTCCCGACGCGGCGCTGAGCAAGTGCTTAGCATCATGTCTCGATGAAGGTTCAGCCCGCCGCGTTCCTGCGCACCACCCTGCCACTGGATCTGTCGCGGCTCGACGACCTGGACAGCGGTCGCTACCACTCGATCTGGCTGCCCGACCACATGGTCAGCTTCTGGCCGGACTCGATCTGGACGCCCGAATTCACCGATCTGGCAACTGTTTCGCCGTCCCCGCACCGGCATCTCGACGGGCTGGCGGTGGCAGCCGCGGCAGCGGCCCTGACCAAGAACGTCCCGCTGGTCTCCGCCGTCGTCGACACCGTCCGGCGCCATCCCGCGATGCTGGCCCAGACCGCGCTGACCATCGACCACGTGGCCCGGGGGCGATTCATCCTCGGCCTCGGCAGCGGCGAGAGCGAGAACACCCTGCCGTACGGGTTCGACTTCGCCCGGCCCGTCGCGCGATTCGAGGAGGCGCTCCGCGTGATCCGGCTGCTCTGGGAAAGCGACGGCCCGGTCGATTTCGACGGGCAGTTCTACACCCTGCACCACGCCCGCCTCGACACCGAGCCCTACGACGGTCGGCCGCCGCCGATCTGGATCGGGGCCAGCGGCCCGCGGATGCTCGACATCGCCGGCCGCTACGCCGACGGCTGGTGGCCGGCCGGCGCGTGGACCCCGGAGCATTACGCCGAAATGCTCTCCACCGTAAGGACATCCGCCGAGCGCGCCGGCCGCGATCCGATGGCGATCACGCCGTGCTTCATCCAGGTCTGCTTGATCGGCGAGAACGAGGCCGCGCTCGCGGAAATCCTGCAGGCGCCGCTGGTGAAGGCCTTTCTGCTGCAGGTCTCCGCGGAGACGTTGCGCGGCTTCGGTTTTGAGCATCCGATGGGCCCGGGCTGGCGCGGCTTCCAGGACATCGACCCCGCGGTGCTGACCCGCGAGCGGATCGTCGAGTTCATGGCCAAGGCGCAGCCCGAGATGCTGCTGGCCGTAGTACCGCACGGCACGCCGAAGGAGGTGGCCACGATCATCAAGACGCTTCGTCGATGCGGGTCTACGCGTACCCAAGATCCTCGACTACGGCGCGATGGCCGGCCTCGACTACGCCGCGGCCTCGGCGGCGAATGTCGTTGCAGCCGAGGATGAGTTGCTGGCGCTGTGCGGAGATGTCCGGTGACCACGTGCCTGGACGCCGCCGCGCTGCTGGCCTCGCGCGACCGCGGAGACGGGTCTGAGCGACTACGGCGACCCCACGCTGCCGGAGCGCTTCGCGGTGGCCGTCGACCACCTCAATGCTCTCGGGATGGACGCCGCTGGTGTCGCCGCGGCGGCCGAGGTCTGCCGGTGGCTGCTGACCTCGCGATTGGAGTTCCTCGAAGACCGCAACCGCTACCCGATCGCCGACGAGGTGATCGAGACGCCGATGTTCGTCACCGGCGAACCACGTTCGGGCACAACGCTGATGCACGCGCTGATGTCGGTCGATCCCGACGCGCGGGCGCTGCGATTCTGGGAGGTGATGTACCCCTCGCCGCCGCCCGGCGCTGACCGACGGGGACGATGCGCGGCGCGCACGGGCCGACGACGACTGGCGGGAGATCAACGCCAAGATGCCCAAGTGGCTGCACAGCCATCCCTACAACGACATGCTCGGCGACGGCCTGCCCGAGGACGAGCGCACCTGGGCGTTCGATTTCCGGGTGATGACGCCCACCGCGTGGTGGCGGGTGCCGATGCAGTCGCTGGTCGGCGGCCTGGCCACCGATGCGACGGCGCAGTACCGGCTACACAAGGCGATGCTGCAGCAGTTGCAATACGGCCGCCCGCGAAAGTACTGGGTGCTCAAAGGCTTTCACGGCTTCCGGCTCGCCGAGATGTTCGAGGCCTATCCCGATGCGACACTGGTCTGGCTGCACCGCGACCCGGTGCAGGTGGCCGCGTCGCGGACGATGATGATGGCCGACATCGCCGAGGGCATGTTCGGTCCGGTCGACCTGCATGCTCTGGCCAAAATGCACCTCGACCTGACCCGCGCCGGCGTCGCCAACACGATGAGCAACCCGATGGTCGACGATCCGCGAATCCTGCACGTCCGCTACAGCGACTTCATCGCCGATCAGGTCGAGACGGTCCGGCGCTACTACGAGTTCAGCGGCCGCGGGTTGACGACGGCCGCTGAATCGGCGATGCGGTCCTACCTGGCCGACAACCGCGGCGACCGGCATGGCAAATTCCGCTACTCGACCCAGTTGCTGGTCGACATCGGTGAGAACCTCGACGCCTTGCACGAGGAATTCCGGCCGTTCCGTGAGCGATTCGGCGTCGAGATCGAGAACCGGGGATGACGGTGACCCACCAGCGGCTGTCGGTACACAACGTCACGTTCTACGGCGAGCCGCTAACCAACCTCGCAGCCCATTGGGCAACGCTGGGTGTATCGCGGTTGAGCATCCTGGGCGATCAACTGCTCGATCCGGCATTTCCACAATTCCTGCAGCGCAACACTTATCGTGTGGAGGCCGTGACCCACATCTTCGCCGGCGGTCGACTCAGCGCCGATCCGCGACCCGCGCGGGAAGATCTCTCCACCGTGATCGACGCCGCCGCCCAGGTTGGGGCGCGCACCGTCTACATGCTGACCGGGGGTCGCGGTGCCCTTACCTGGGAGCAGGCCGCCGAGCGGTTCTGTGCCATGATCGCCCCCTGCGCTGCGCACGCACAGCGGGTGGGCGTGTCCCTGGCCATCGAGTGTGCCTCCAGCCTGTACGCCGATCTTCATCTCGCTCATACGTTGCGCGACACCATCACGCTCGCGGAGATGAGCGGATTAGGTATCTGCATCGACGTGTTTCACTGTTGGGCGGAAGCCGATTTCGAGGCGCTGGTCCAGCGCGCCCTGCCGCGGACGGAGCTCATCCAGTTGAGCGATTACGTGTTGGGTGATCGGAGCCTGCCGGCCAGGGCGGTCCCGGGCGACGGCGCGATTCCACTTGAAGCGTTCGTCACGCAGGCGCTGGCCGGCGGCTACGCCCACGGATTCGACCTGGAGCTGATCGGCCCCCGCATCGACGAGGAGGGCCGGCTCGAATCGGCCCGGCGCGCGTGTGCTGTCGTTGGGGCGATGCTCGACAAGTTGGGTGCGTGAGAGATGGCCTTCGGTGACGGTCCCGACGACGCCGCGCTGCAGGAGGCGTGGACCGGATTCTGCGAGCAGCTGCGCGCCGCGGGCGAGCAGGTCTTCAAAGACGCCAACGCCGCCTCGGGTGCGCAGCGCGCCGACGCATTCCGGTTTCTCACCCAAAACCTCGGCCAGGCTTTCGATTTGGCGTTGGAGACCCGCGACACCCGATACCCGGTGCTGCACACCTTCTGCGGCCCGACCCGCAAGCTCGGCGGTGACTGCGGCGACTTCACCTACCAGCAGGCCTGGATCGACGGTCAGTCGACATATCGGCTGACCGGCAGCCGCGGCACCGCTCGTTTCTTCAACGTCACCGTCCAGGGCCGTCGCACACCCGGCCCCGGCGTGCTGCACGAACCGTTCGGCGACACCCCGGAGGCCAACCTCGCCGGCGATCAGCTCGCCGTCGGAGCTGACGGGCAGTTCGAGCTGTACATCGGCGGCCCCGAGCGTTCCGGAAATTGGCTGCCGACCACCGCTGATTCGCGAAAGCTGTTCCTTCGCCAGGGATTTGATTATTGGGATGAGCTCCCCGCACAGATCCGGATCGAGCGGGTCGACATGTCCACGCCCAAGCCGCTGCCGACGGCAGCGGTGATCGCCGACGCGATGGGCTGGGCGGGAGACTTCGTTACCGGTCTGATGTCGGATTGGCCGGAGTTCCCGTTCAGCTACGGCGGCGTGGACGCCGACCGGCCGAACACCTTCCCGCACGTGGAGGCGACGGGCGCCGACGCCAAACGCGGACGGGCCGCGGCCAACATGTACTGGGAGTTGGGTCGCGACGAGGCGCTGATTGTCGAGTTCGACGCCCACGATGGTCTCTGGATGCTGACCAACATGGGCGTCTTCTTCAACAGCATGGACTACCTCTACCGCCCGGTGAGCTACACGCCGAGCCGGGCCGCCGTCGACGCCGATGGCCGGATCCGGCTGGTTATGGCGCACCGTGATCCGGGCGTGCAGAACTGGCTGGACACCCAGGGATTCGAGCGCGGAAACCTGACCTACCGCCACATGCTCGACGGCCAACCTGCCGTGCTCAACACCCGGGTGGTCTCCTACCAGGAGCTGGCCGGCAGCCTTCCGCCGGACACCACGAAGGTCACCGAAGCCGAGCGGGCCGCCGCGATGTGGGAGCGATTCCGCGGCATTCGTCGCCGCTACGTTCTCTAGGGTTCTCTAGGGTCCTTTAGTGTCGAGAGTCATGACCGACATTTCCGACGACGACCTGGTTGGACTGTCCGAATTCGGGTTGCTGCCCGAGAACGCCGAGCAGGCGGGCGTGACCGGTCCGCTGCCCTCGGTACGGCGGGTCGAGGCCGATGGCATCAGCGCTATCCAGTGGGGCGACTCATCGCCGCAGGTGGTGTTCTTCCACGGCGGCGGGCAGAACGCGCACACCTGGGACACCGTCATCGTCGGTCTGGGTGTGCCCGCGCTGGCGATCGACCTGCCCGGCCACGGTCATTCGGCGTGGCGCGAAGACGGCGACTACTCACCGCAGCACAACGCGGCAGCCATCGCGCCGGTGATCAGCGAGCTGGCCCCGGACGCCAAACTGGTGGTCGGCATGTCGCTGGGTGGGCTGACCGCGATCGGGCTCGGCGCCATCGCACCGCAGCTGGTACGCGAACTCGTGCTGGTCGACGTCACCCCGTCGGCGATGAAGCGGGTCACCGAGATGACCAAAGAACAGCAGGGCACCGTCGCGTTGATGCAGGGCGACCGGGAATTTCCCAGCTTCGACGCGATCCTCGAGATCACTACCGCCGCAGCGCCCCATCGCGACCGGAAATCGCTGCGCCGCGGTGTTTTTCACAACACCAAGCAACTCGACAACGGCGCCTGGACGTGGCGCTGGGACACCATCCGGGAATTTCCCGACTTCGACGGCCTCTGGGACGACGTCGACGGCCTGTCGGTGCCGGTCAGGCTGGTCCGCGGTGGCACGTCGGGCTTCGTCACCGAGGAGGACGCCGACGAACTTGCCCGGCGCGCACAACAATTTCGTGGCCTGCAGGTCGTGGAGAACTCCGGTCACTCCGTG
Source organism: uncultured Actinomycetota bacterium (assembly GCA_963755805.1). Taxonomy (GTDB): domain Bacteria; phylum Actinomycetota; class Actinomycetes; order Mycobacteriales; family Mycobacteriaceae; genus Mycobacterium. The sequence continues at coordinate 96,429 of CAVWLG010000011.1, read as the reverse complement.
CAGAGCGACCAGCCGCTGGTGCTGACCGAGATCCTGCGCGGCGTGCTCGACGGCGGCTGAGCCTTCTACTCGGGCCAGCTGTTGCCGAGGATGGTGTCGACGAAGTTGTCGCGGACAAACCCCGGGTCGAAGCGTTCGAGGACATCGGCGTTGCAGGTGCCGAATGTCGTTTCAGGGCGGTGCTTCATCCCGTCGTTGAAGGCGGCCAGAATCTGCCGTTTGAAATCGGGCCGCGGGTGCGCGGCGGTGACGGCCTCGAGGTCTTCGGGCGACAGATCTTCCCGGCCGATACCGAGCACGTCGGTCTCGACGCCCGCCGTCACCAGTGCGGTCTCGGGTGCCAGGAACTCCGGCACTCCGGGCGTGGTGTGCAGCGCGATGCCCAGCCACACCTTCTCCGCGTCGGCTGCTGCAACGTCGTGCTCGAGCAGGAAGTCGCGCGCCGCGTTGGCGCCGTCCACCTCGAAGCGAAGCGTCGATCCCCGGTAGCGCTCGGTCAGCCCGATGTCGTGAAACATCGCGCCGGCGTACAGCAAGTCCAGGTTCGGCCGCAGACCACGGCGCCGTCCCTGCAAGGCCCCGAAGATGAACACTCGGCGGGAGTGGTTGAACAGTAGGTCGTCTTCGGCGTCCCTGATGTGCGCGGTTATGGCCCTGACCAGCGGCGTGTCGGGGATGTCGATACCAGCGATGCTTTCGGACATTTGTTGACGAGCCTATCGCCGCGCCTACGGTAGTAGCCATGACTTCGTCCGACCGGCCGATCCGCATCGGCGTCCAGCTGCAGCCGCAGCACACCAGTGACTACAACAACCTGCGCGACGCCGTCCGCCGATGCGAGGACATCGGTGTCGACATCGCCTTCAACTGGGACCACTTCTTCCCGCTTTACGGCGACCCCGATGGCGCGCACTACGAATGCTGGACGATGCTCGGCGCCTGGGCCGAGCAGACCTCGCGTATCGAGATCGGCGCGCTGGTGACCTGCAACTCCTACCGCAACCCGGAGCTGCTGGCCGATATGGCCCGCACCGTCGACCACATCTCGGGTGGCCGGCTGATCCTGGGCATCGGATCGGGTTGGAAGGAAAAGGATTACGACGAATACGGCTACGAGTTCGGTACCGTCGGCAGCCGGCTAGACGATCTGGGCGGCGCGCTGCCCAGGATCAACGACCGGCTGGCCAAACTGAACCCGGCGCCCACCCGCGACATCCCGCTGCTGATCGGCGGCAAAGGCCCCAAGAAGACGCTGCGACTGGTCGCCGAGTACGGCGACATCTGGCACGGGTTCACCACCGTCGACAGCTACCCGGAGGCCGCCAAAGTGCTTGCCGAGCACTGCAAAGCGGTCGGCCGCGACCCCGACACCATCGAGCGCTCGGCCGGCGTCAACGTCGAAAATCTGCTGGCCGACGCCGAGGGCCTGGTCGCACAGGGCGTGACGCTACTGACCGTCGGCGTCAACGGCCCGGACTACGACCTGAGCGACGCCGAGGCGTTGTGCCGGTGGCGTGATCGGGCATGAGCGCCAGCGCATCCAAGCTGTCCGCACTGGTCGCGACGATCCTGCTGACCTGGACGCTGGTTGCGGCGGCGCCGGCGGCGGCTGACACCAACCAGTGCAAGCCGTCTGGCAAGGAGGGCGCTCTCGCGTTGCCCCGGGACCTGGCCACCGCCAACCGGGCGAAGGAGGACACGCACACGACCGCGGACGTCGTCCCGCTGAGCTCGGTGAACATCGATGCGCTCGGACTGCACACGCCTGGGACGCTGACGGTCGGCACCCAATCGGGCGGTCCCCCGACCAGCTGCCTGAACAGCGCGGGGCGCTACACCGGCTATGACAACGAGCTGTTGCGGGCGATCGCCGCCAAGCTGGGTTTGCGCATCGCCTTCGCGGGCACCGAGTTTTCCGGGCTGCTGGCCCAAGTGGCGGGGCGACGCTTCGATGTGGCCTCGGCATCGATCGTGGCCACCGAGAAACGCCGTCGCACAGTCGGATTCACCAACGGCTACGACTTCGGGTACCTGTCGCTGATCGTGCCGTCCGGATCGCGGATCGGCAGCTTCGACGACCTGCGCGCCGGGCAGCGGATCGGCGTTGTTCAGGGCACCGTCGAAGAGGCCTACGTCGTCGACGCCCTGCATCTCGAGCCAGTGAAGTTTCCCGACTTCACCACGCTGTACACCTGCGTGAAGAGCCATCAGGTCGACGCCTGGGTGGCGCCGGCGGTGGAGGCGATGAAAGTGCTGAAGCCCGGCGACACCGCGGGCATCGCCGATTACACGTTCGGACTGGGCAGCTTCATCGCGTACCCGGTGGCCAAAGACAACCAGCCGCTGATCGATGCGCTGAACGCCGGCCTGGACGCCGTCATCGCCGACGGCACCTGGTCGCAGCTGTACACCGACTGGGTTCCGCGGGCGCTGCCGCGGGACTGGAAACCCGGCTCGAGGGCGGCGCCGGTGCCGCATCTGCCGGACTTCGCGGCGATCGCCGAGAGCCAGCACCGGCACCTCGGCGAGGCAGCGCCGCCGAAATCCGTCTGGGCCCAGTTGTCGGATTCGTTCTTCGACTGGGACCTGTACAAGCAGGCCATCCCCAAGATGGTGACGACGGGCCTGCCGAACACGCTGATTCTCACCGTCAGCTCCGCAATCATCGGCGTCGTGGTGGGCATGGCGCTTGCGGTGGCCGGGATTTCGCGGACCCGCTGGCTGCGCTGGCCGTCGCGGGTCTACACCGACATCTTCCGTGGCTTGCCCGAGGTGGTGATCATTCTGCTGATCGGGCTCGGAATCGGGCCCATCGTGGGCGGATTGACGAACAACAACCCATTTCCGCTGGGCATCGCGGCGCTGGGGCTGACTGCCGCGGCCTACATCGGCGAGATCTTCCGCTCCGGAATCCAGAGTGTCGAGACCGGGCAGCTGGACGCCGCCCGGGCGTTGGGGCTGAGGCACCGGACCGCGATGCGCCTGGTGGTGATCCCGCAGGGCGTCCGCCGAGTGCTGCCCGCGCTGGTCAATCAGTTCATCGCGCTGCTGAAGGGGTCCGCGCTGGTGTACTTCCTCGGGTTGATCGCCGGCCAGCGGGAGCTGTTCCAGGTCGGCCGCGACCTCAACGCGCAGACCGGCAGCCTCTCGCCGCTGGTGGCCGCCGGTTTGTTTTATCTGCTGCTGACTATTCCGCTGACCCACCTGGTCAACGTCATCGATCGCCGGCTTCGGGACGGCAGGCCGGTGACCGAGCCGGACGATTCGTTTGCGTTGGCCGCCAGCCAGGAGATGATATGACCGAGTCAGTAGCGTTGGCGGGCAATGGAATTCACTTGTCGTTCGGTCGCAACAAGGTGTTGTGCGGCGTCGACATCGCCGCGCCTGCCGGGAGCACCGTCGCGGTGATCGGGCCATCGGGGTCCGGGAAGTCCACCTTGCTGCGCACGCTGAACCGGCTGCACGAGCCCGATCACGGCGACATCCTGCTCGACGGCCAGTCCGTCTTGACCGATGATCCAGCCACGGTGCGGCAGCGGATCGGCATGGTTTTCCAGCATTTCAATCTCTTCCCGCATCTCAGCGTGCTCGCCAACGTGATGCTCGCGCCGCGAAAGCTGAAACGGCTCTCCGGCGACGCGGCCCGTGAACTGGCGCTCGCCCAACTGGACCGGGTCGGCATGAAACACAAGGCCGAGTGCCGCCCCGGCGCCCTGTCCGGCGGCCAGCAGCAGCGTGTCGCGATCGCTCGGGCATTGGCCATGGAACCTCAGGTGATGCTTTTCGACGAGGCGACCTCAGCGCTGGATCCCGAACTGGTCAAAGGCATCCTGGCGTTGATCGCCGATCTGGGTTCCGACGGCATGACGATGCTGGTGGTCACCCACGAAATGGCCTTCGCCAGGTCGACATCCGACACCGTCGTGTTCATGGACCACGGTCGGGTGGTGGAGACCGGGCCGCCGGCGCAGATTTTCGAGGCCGCAGCAACCGAGCGTCTGCAGCGCTTCTTGTCGCAGGTCCTGTGACCGCAAACCCCGATTCCGGGCCGTTGAACTACCGACAGGTTAGACTAGCGAACTATGGCGGAGACCGAAGCCACCGTGCCCGAGCTCACCGAGCTGGCGGATGGGCTTCACCGTACGCTTTCCAAGCTGTTCTCGATCCTGCGCCGCGGCGATCCCAGCGCCGGCGCGGCGCAGGCCAGCGACCTCACGTTGGCACAGCTGTCGATTCTGTACACCTTGCTCGATCGCGGACCGATCCGGATGACCGATCTGGCCGCGCACGAACGTGTTCGCACGCCCACCACGACGGTGGCAATTCGCCGCCTGGAGAAGGTCGGCCTGGTGAAGCGTTCGCGCGACCCATCGGATTTGCGTGCCGTGCTCGTCGACATCACCCCGCGAGGCCTTGCCGTTCACCGGGAGTCGCTGGCAAACCGGATCACCGCTCTGGCCACGTTGCTGAGCCACCTCAGCGGAGCCGACCAGGATTCGCTGACCCATGCGCTGGCGGCGCTGGAGCGCCTGGCTGCCAGCGAGCCGGTAGCCAGCCCGGCAGCCGCCGCCAACGGGGACGCGACCGCGTAAACCCTTGCCGCGCTTGGCTGCCTTAGCGATCGCCTAAGCTGGCGAACATGCGGACAGCACTCATCACCGGCGCCAGCCGCGGGATCGGCGCCGCCATCGCCGACGCCCTGGCGCCGACACACACCCTGTTTCTGGCCGGGCGCTCATCGCCCGCGCTGCAGGCCACCGCGGAGCGACTCGGCGCCACACCACTTCTGTTGGATGTGACGGACGCCGAGTCGATCCAGGCCGCCGCCGCCGCCATCGGCGACCTCAACGTGCTGGTGCACAACGCCGGGGTGTCGCTGCCCGGACGGGTCGCCGCATCCACCATCGAGCAGTGGCGCACCACGTTTGAGGTGAATGTGGTTGGCGCAGTGGCGGTTACGCTGGCGCTGCTGCCCGCGCTGCGACGTGCAGACGGCCAGGTGGTCTTCATCAACTCCGGGGCGGGCCGGACGCCGTCGGAGAACATGGCGTCGTACTCGGCGAGCAAGTTCGCGCTACGCGCCTTCGCCGACTCGCTGCGCCTGAGTGAGCCCGCACTGCGAGTAACCACCGTGTACCCCGGGCGCACCGACACTGACATGCAACGCGAGCTGGTGTCGTTCGAGGGCGGTGACTACGACGCCAGCCGGTTCCTGCGCGCGGACACCGTCGCGGCCGCGGTCGCGCAGGCGATCAACACCCCGGCCGACGGCCACCTGAACGAGGTCATCCTCCGACCACGCGGCTAGACCACCAGGCGGGCGCCGACTGTGCACGTTGTGAAGGCGATTCAGGCACATTCGCGCACACAACCTGCACATCGACATCAGATCGGGCTAGACCACCAGGTTGACCATTTTGCCGGGAACGACGATCACCTTCTTCGGGGTGCCGCCGGCCAGGAACGCCTGCACCTTCTCGTCAGCCAGCGCCGCGGCCTCCACAGCGTCGGCATCCGCGCTCGCCGACACCGTGATTCGGCCGCGCACCTTGCCATTCACCTGCACGGGATACTCCACCGTGTCCTCGACCAGATAAGTGGGATCCGCGACCGGGAACGGCCCGTGCGCAAGCGAATCGGGGTGGCCGAGCCGCTCCCACAGCTCTTCGGCCAGATGCGGTGCCAGCGGTGCCAGCATCAGCACCAGCGGCTCGGCCGCCGCCCGCGGCACCGAGTCACGGTGCTGCTTGGTCAGGTGGTTCGTGTACTCGATCAGTTTGGCCACCGCGGTGTTGTTGCGTAGTGCCGCATAGTCTTCGGAGACCCCGGCAATGGTGCGATGCAGCAGCCGGAGCGTGTCGGTGTCCAAGTCGTCGTCGGTCACCCGTACCTCGCCAGAGTTCTCGTCGACGACGAGCCGCCATGCTCGCTGCAGGAACCGATGCGCCCCGACGACGTCTTTGGTCGCCCACGGCCGCGATGCCTCGATCGGGCCCATCGCCATCTCATACACCCGCAGGGTGTCGGCGCCGTAGTCGTCGCACATCTCGTCCGGCGAGATCGAGTTCTTCAGGCTCTTACCGATTTTGCCGAATTCCTGGAAGACCTCGATCTCCCCGTCGGGACCCGGATAGAAGAACGTGCCATCCCGCTCGATGACATCGGCGGCCGACACGTAAGCCCCGCGGGCATCGGTGTAAGCGAAGGCCTGAATGTAGCCCTGGTTGACCAGCCGTCGGTACGGCTCGCGGGAGCTGACGTGGCCGAGGTCGTAGAGCACCTTGTGCCAGAACCGGCAATACAGCAGGTGCAGCACGGCGTGCTCGGCGCCGCCGACGTAGAGGTCGACACCACCGGGGTCGCCCGGACCGTGCTCGGCCGGCCGGGGCCCCATCCAGTAGGCCTCGTTCTCCTTGCCGCAGAAGCGATCCGGGTTGTGCGGGTCGGTGTAGCGCAACTCGTACCAGGAGCTGCCCGCCCACTGCGGCATGACGTTGGTGTCACGGGTGTACGCCTTCAGCCCGTCGCCGAGATCCAGCTCGACGTTGACCCATTCCGTTGCCTTGCCCAGCGGCGGCGACGGCACGCTGCCGGCGTCGTCGGGGTCGAACAGCACCGGCGAATAGTCCGGGACGTCCGGCAGCTCGACCGGCAGCGTCGCGTCGTCCAGCGCGTGCGCACGCCCGTCGCTGTCGTAGACGATCGGGAACGGCTCACCCCAGTAGCGCTGCCGCGCGAAAAGCCAGTCGCGCAACTTGTATTCGATGCGCCCCCGGCCGCGGTCCTCGGATTCCAGCCGCGCGGTGATGGCTTCTTTCGCGGCCGCCACCTCGAACCCGTTGAGGTAGTCCGAGTTCACCAGAACGCCGTCACCGGTATAGGCCGCCAGCGAAACATCGCCTCCGGCAATCACTTCCACGATCGGCAGGCCGAACTCGCCGGCGAATTCCCAGTCGCGCTGGTCGTGGCCCGGGACGGCCATGATCGCGCCGGTGCCGTATCCGGCCAGCACGTAGTCGGCGATGAAGACCGGCACCTGCTCGCCGTTGGCCGGGTTGGTCGCGTAGGCGCCCAGGAAGACACCGGTCTTGGTCTTGTTCTCCTGACGCTCCAGGTCGGACTTCGAGGCGATCGCCTGCCGGTAGGCGGCGACGGCCTGCCCGGGGGTGTCGGCGCCGTAGGTCCAGCGCGGATCTGTCCCATCCGGCCAGCTCGACGCGACCAAGGCATCGACCAGATCGTGCTCCGGCGCCAACACCACGTAGGTTGCGCCGAAGAGCGTGTCCGGGCGGGTGGTGAATACCTCGATATCGCCGGCCGACGCCGAGAACAACGCGGCCGCGCCGGTGGACCGGCCGATCCAGTTGCGCTGCATGGCCTTGATCTTCTCCGGCCAGTCCAGCACGTCCAGATCGTCGAGCAACCGATCGGAGTAGGCGGTGATCCGCATCATCCACTGCCGCAGCCGCTTCCGGAACACCGGAAAGTTGCCGCGTTCACTGCGGCCGTCGGCGGTGACCTCTTCGTTGGCCAGCACGGTGCCCAGGCCCGGACACCAGTTGACCATCGAGTCGGACTGGTACACCAGCCGGAGCCCGTCGATCACGTCGGCGCGTTCACCCGCCGACAGCGTCGACCACGCTCGGCCGTCGTCCAATTGGCGCGCTCCGGAATCGAATTCGTCGACCAGCTCGGCGATCGGGCGGGCCTTGTCGGCCGCGGTGTCGAACCACGCGTTGTAGATCTGCAGGAAGATCCACTGCGTCCACTTATAGAAATCGACGTCGGTGGAGGAAAAGCTGCGACGGTTGTCGTGACCGAACCCCAGCCGGCCCAGCTGCCGCCGGAAGTTGACGATGTTGGCCTCGGTACGGGTGCGGGGGTGCGTGCCGGTCTGCATCGCGTACTGCTCGGCGGGCAGGCCGAAGGCGTCGAAACCCAACGCGTGCAGCACATTACGGCCCAGCATCCGGAAGTAGCGGGCGTAGACGTCGGTGGCGATGTAGCCGAGCGGGTGACCGACGTGCAGCCCCTCGCCGGACGGGTACGGGAACATGTCCTGAACGAACATCTTGTCGTCGGGTATCGGTGAGCCGTCCGTCGGCGCCAGCGAGCCGACCGGGTTGGGCACGTTGAAGGTCCCCAGCCGGGTCCAGTTGGCCTGCCAGGTCTGCTCGATGCGGCCGGCCAGGTCCGCGGTGTAGCGGTACCGCGGCGCGTCGGGGTCGGAGTCGGTCACGCCCAACAGGTTATAAGGGCGACGTCGAGCGACCCGCCGACCACCGACGGTCTCGGTTGGATTGCAGAGCGGTATGGGGTTTATCCCAGGTCTGTTGCAGGTCGATCCCAGCGCTGGTTGCCGCCGCTTACCCCTGGTTACAGTCGCTTTCTGCGACTCCAGTAACGACCCGAAGGACCGAACGCACATGAAGCAGACAGCCCGTAGCTGGCGAGTGACGGTCGCAGGTCTGGCCGTCGGTGCCGCCGGCGTGCTGAGCCTCGCCAGCCCCACCGCGTCGGCCGATCCGGTATTCCCGCCTCGGCCCGTCCCCGCACCGATTCCCGCCCCCGCGCCGCAGGCGGTCGCCGCCGCCCCCGGGGCGCTCGGCAACGCCGTGCCGGGCCTCGCGCCGCAGGCCGCGCCCGTCGCGGCCCCGGTCGTACCCGCGCCCGCCGCACCCGCACCCGCTCCTCCGCCGGAGGCCGCCGCCCCGCCGGCGCTGATGCCTGCCGCCGCCGGGACGATGCGCGACTTCTTCAACAGCAAGGGCGTCAAGATGGAGCCGCAGAAGGCCCCCGGTTTCAACGCGCTCGACCTCGTCCTGCCGATGCCGCAAGGCTGGACGCAGGTTCCCGACCCCAACGTCCCGGACGCGTTCGTCGTGACCGCCAACCGCCGCAGCACCAGCCTCTACAACCCGAACGCCCAGCTCGTGGTCTACCGACTGGTCGGGGATTTCGATCCGCATGAGGCGATCTCCCACGGCTACATCGATAGTCAGCAGCTGCCCGCCTGGCGCACCACCAACGCCTCGCTGGCCGACTACAACGGCTCCGCGTCGTCGATCATCGAGGGCACCTACCGGCAGAACGAGATGACGCTCAACACCTCGAAGCGCAATGTCATCGTCGTGTCCGGCCCGGACAAGTACCTGGTGTCGCTGGCCGTGACCACCGAAGCCGGCGCCGGCGTCGGCGAGGCGCAGGCCACCGACGGCATCATCAACGGATTCCGGGCCGGAGCGCCCGGGTCCAACCAGCCGCCGGCCCCAGCCCCGGCGGCCGCCCCGCCGCCGCCGGCCGCCGCACCCGCGCCGACCGCAGGCACTGGCGCACTAACAACCGGGCGCCGCACCGCGGCCGGGCGCCTCGTATGGTGTCCCCATGCTCATCGCGGGAGTGCTGTGCGTGTGCGCGGCGGGGGTCCTGGCCGTTCTCGGGTTGCGGTCGCTGACCCGTCCCGCTGCCACCAGCACCGCCGGGCTGGTGATGCGGTCCGTCGCGCCACCGCAGCTGGCCGCCGCAACCATGCTGGCCGCCGCCGGTGCGGTGGCCCTGGCCGCGCCGCCGGCCACCGCGCTCACCGTCGTCTGTGTCTGCATCGTCGGCGCCATCGGGACGGTCGCCGCCGGGTCGTACCAGACCGCGCGATTCGCGCTGCGCCAGCAAGAGGCCGCAGCGGACAGCTGCGGCGGGGCCTGCGCGGGCTGCACGCTGGCCTGCCACTGACCGGTACGCCCCATGCTGAAAAAACTCTCGGCGCTGCCGATTGACTCCTTCCTGCTGGCCATGGCCGCCACCGTCGCGTTGGCCGCACTGTTCCCGGCCCGCGGCGCATTCGCCGACGTCATGTCGGTGGCCGCCAAAGTCGTTATCGCCCTGCTGTTTTGGCTCTACGGTGCCCGGCTCTCCCCGCAGCAGGCGTGGCAGGGCGTCAAGCGCTGGCAGCTGCACCTGCTGGTGCTGGCCACCACCTTCGTGCTCTTTCCGCTGCTCGGGCTGGCCTGCCGCGGCCTGGTGCCCTGGCTGCTGAACCTCGACCTGTACAACGGGCTGCTGTTCTTGTGCCTGGTCCCCTCGACCGTGCAGTCGTCGATCGCGTTCACCTCGATTGCGCGGGGCAACGTCTCGGCCGCGCTGGTCAGCGCATCACTGTCCAACATCGTCGGGATCGCACTGACCCCGTTGCTGGTTGTGCTGCTGATGAACACCAGCGGCGGCGCCCGGATGGACGCCACCGCGGTCCGCGACGTCCTGGTGCAGCTGCTGCTTCCGTTCGTGGCGGGCCAACTGATGCGGCCGTGGATCGCCGACTGGGTTGTTCGGCACGCGGTGTTGACCAAAGTCGTCGACCGCGGGTCGATCCTGCTGGTCGTCTACACCGCGTTCTCGATGGGCATGGTGGAACACATCTGGGCCAGCGTCGACCCGTGGCAGCTGGCGATCGTCGCGGTCGTCAACGCCGTGCTGCTGGCACTGGTGCTCGCGTTCACCTGGTTTGTCGGCCGAACGATCGGCCTGGACCGCGGCGACCGTATCGTGCTGCTGTTCTGCGGCTCGAAAAAGAGCCTGGCGTCCGGGCTTCCGATGGCGCTGGTGTTCTTTCCCGCCGCGACCGTCGGCGTGATCATGTTGCCGCTGATGATCTTTCACCAGATCCAGCTGATCGTGTGCTCGGTGATCGCGAGCCGGCTCTCCCGCGACTCCCTCGACGACGAACCCGCCGCCGCGACGCCCGCCTAGTTGCGGCTGACGTCGATCGGGTGGGTGGCCAGCATCGACAGCGGCTGCGGCTGACGCCGCAGCACCCGGCCCCACAGATCCACCCGCGGCTCGACCAGGACGTCAGAAGGCAACGCCGACAACACAATCCAGTCGTCGCGCTCGATCTCGCCTTCCAGTTGGCCGATCGTCCAGCCGGAGTAGCCGGCGAAAATGCGGACACCCTCCACCGCCGGGGCGATCACCTCGGGGTCGGCGTCCAGGTCGACCATCGCCATCCGGCCGGCAACATGCCGCAGGCCGGGCACGTCGTCGGCAACGGCGCCGACCCGCAACACCGCCAGGCACAACGCCGCATCCCGCTTGACCGGTCCGCCGATGAACATCGTCTTCGGCTTGCCCGACAGCTTGGCCCACTGCGGCAGCACGTTGTAGACCGCGGTCTCGCTGGGCCGGTTGAGCACCACACCCAGCGTGCCCCCGTCGTTGTGCTCGACGATGTAGATCACGCTGCGACGAAACGTCGGTTCGAGCAGATCCGTATTCGCCAGAAGCAAGGTGCCCGCTCGCACTCGGTGTGCGGCAGGGGCGATGAAATCCTCTGGGTCTTCGGACTGCGCCACCTGTCCATCATGGCATCCGGGCCCGACGGCTGTGGTCAACCAGAACCGCGGTAGGCGAGAATTTGTAGTGTTGTAACAGGCGCCCCGCTGCCCGGTCCGATCACTGCCGGGTCCGATCACCGCCCACCCAATTGGGAAGCAGGTTCCGTGACTCATCCGAGCGCGCCGGTGGCTGTCTGGCGCTCGGTGCGCGCGCTGCCCGACTTTTGGCGGCTGCTGGAACTGCGGCTGGCAAGCCAGTTCGGCGACGGCCTGTTCCAAGCGGGCCTGGCCGGCGCCCTGCTGTTCAATCCCGAGCGCGCCTCGAGCCCGCTGGCCATCGCCGGCGCGTTCGCGGTGCTGTTTCTGCCGTATTCGCTGCTCGGCCCGTTCGCCGGCGCTCTGATGGATCGTTGGGACCGCCGTCTGGTGTTGATCGCCGCCAACGTGGGCCGGGTGGTGTCGGTGGCCGTCGTCGGCATCAGTCTGGCGCTGGGTGCCCGCGACTTATTTGTGCTGTGCGGCGCGTTGGTGGTCAACGGCCTGGCCCGATTCGTCATGTCGGGACTGTCGGCCGCGCTGCCCCATGTGGTGCCCCGGGACCAGGTCGTCACGATGAATTCGATCGCGTCGGCGGTCGGCGCGATCGCGGCGTTTCTCGGCGCCAACTTCATGCTGGTGCCGCGCGGGCTGTTCGGCTCCGGCGACGCCGGCGCCGCGTCGGTCATCTTCCTGGTCATCGTCCCGTTGCTGATCGCGCTGGTGCTCTCGCTGCGCTTCTCCGACCACCTGCTGGGTCCCGATCACACCCGGCGGGCGATCCACGGGTCGGCCGTCTATGCCGTCGTCACCGGTTGGCTGCATGGCGTACGGACCGTGCTGGACCGACCCACCGTCGCGGCCACGCTGTCCGGGCTGGCCGCTCATCGGATGGTGTTCGGCATCAACTCCCTGCTGGTGCTGCTGCTGGTGCGCCATGGGCACACGGCCGCGGTCTCCCCGCTGGGCAGCGCGATGCTGTTCGTCGCCGCCGCCGGCGCCGGATCCTTCCTGGCCAATCTGGTCACGCCGCCCGCCGTGCGCCGCTGGGGCCGCTACGCCACGGCCAACGGCGCGCTGGTGGTCGCTGCTGTCATCGAGATCGCCGGGGCAGGTTTGCAGCTATGGGTCCTGGTGGCGGGCGGCTTCCTGCTCGGGGGGATCGGGCAGGTGCTCAAGCTGTGCGCCGACACCGCCATCCAGATCGACGTCGACGACGCGCTGCGCGGACACGTGTTCGCGGTCCAGGACTCACTGTTCTGGGTGGCGTTCCTCGCCGCGATAACCGGCGCGGCCGTCGTCATCCCCGCCGACGGCCACTCGCCGGCGCTGGTCGTGGCCGGCAGCGTCGTCTACCTGTTGGGGCTGGCCGCGCACAGTGTCATCGGGCGCGCGGCGAATCGTTAGGGTACGCACATGGCCAACCTTGGCCGATCACGCTGAACTACAACGCATCTGCAGCCCAAGGGTGCGAATTTTGACGCGCCAGCCGGTCGCGCCAGCCGGTTGCGGCCGTGGTGTTCGCCCACGTACCCGATTGGTGTGCGTCTGCCCGCTCTCCGACGCGCGGCCTTATCGTTACCACAGAATTTCCTTATTTTTCTTAATTTTCGTGTAGCGTCCACCGCAGGTCGAGTTCTGACGTTGGCGAAAGGTGGGCCTGTGAGTGCGCGTTACGGCCAAGTCCCCCAATTGGTGCCGATCGGTGACGCGGCGGCGGCATACCGTCTGATCTGCGAACGTGTCGACGCGCTGGTTCGCGGGCGCGACGGCATCGCAGATCTGGCAGTACCGGCATGTCCCGGCTGGACCATCCGACAGGTGGTTGCGCACCTGGCCGGTGTTGCCCAGGACATCGTTGCGCTGAATCTGGAAATGAAGGGCACGGGGCCCTGGGCGGACGCACAGGTCGCGCGGCTACGCGGCCACAGCATCGATGACCTACTCGACCTGTGGGGGCAGTCGCTGAACTCCGTGACGGCGAACCTCGCTTTTGCATCGGATGCAGGGGTGTGCCAGCTCGTGTTCGACACCTTGACGCATGAGCACGACATTCGCGGCGCATTGCGGGAGCCGGGTTCGCGCGCCGGTGATCTGGCGTTTAGGGCGGCCCTGGGGTTCGTGGCGACGATGGGCGACCAATTCATCCGACAAGCCGACCTGACGGCGCTCCGATTAAGCACTGCCACAATCGGATCCGTACAACTCGGTGATCCGCACACTGCGCGGGGTCACGTCGCACTCAGCATCTCGGATTTTGAGGCGTTGCGTTGCTTCGGTGGCCGACGCAGCGTCGGGCAACTGCTGGCGCTTCCCTGGGACGGCGATCCGACGAACCTGATGCCCGCCTTCACCGAAGTATTGCCCGCCTTCACCAACGACGGCTTACGACCACCCGCCGATGACCTCATCGAATAACCACGCCGAAGCGTCGGGCGCGCGGCGAATCGTTAAGGTACGCAGATGGCCGACCTTTCGCAGATTGTCGACGACCTGCGCGCCGAGAGCGACGAACTGGACGATCTGGTCGCGGCGCTGCCCGACGATGGCTGGACGGCGCCGACGCCGGCCGCCGGGTGGACGATCGCCCACCAGATCGGGCACCTGCTGTGGACCGACCGCGGTGCGCTGGTGTCGGTCACCGACGAGGACGGCTTCGCCGACGTGGTCAAGTCCGCTCTCGACGACCCGATCGGCTTCGTCAACACCGCGGCCGACGAGTTGGCCGCCGTTCCGCCGACCGAGTTGCTCGCCGACTGGCGGGCCACCCGCTCGCAGTTGCACGACGCGCTGCTGACGGTTGACGACGGCCGCAAGCTGCCGTGGTTCGGGCCGCCGATGAGCGGTCCGTCGATGGCCACCGCCCGCCTGATGGAGACCTGGGCGCATGGCCTCGACGTCGCCGACGCGCTCGGCGTCACCCGCCCGGCGACCGCCCGGCTGCGCTCGATCGCCCACATTGGGGTGCGCACCCGCGATTTCGCGTTCGTCATCAACGAGCTACCGCCGCCGGGTGAACCGTTCCGGGTCGAACTTCGTGCACCTGATGGCAGCCTCTGGACGTGGGGACCAGAGGCTGCCACACAGCGGGTCACCGGGTCCGCTGAGGATTTCTGCTTCCTGGTCACCCAGCGACGCCCGCTGCGTGAGCTGGACATCACCGCAGACGGCGACGACGCGGCGCGCTGGCTGCCGATCGCGCAGGCCTTCGCCGGTCCTCCCGGCGGAGGTCGATGAGCGCGGAGCGCGAAGAGAGGCTCCGCCGCATCGGTCGTGAGCGGAGGTCGATGAGCGCGGAGCCGGGGCAGGTAACCCTAACCTTATTTCCGGTAGGCTCACCGTTCGATGTCTGACGCACTGGTGATCCTGCCGCGGGAGCTGACCGAGCTCAGCGATGAGGTCCGCGCCGCTCCCGCGCCGCCGACGCCGGTGCTGACCGATCCTTACGCGCTGCGGCCGGTGGACCCCGATACCGACGCGGAGCTGATCTCGCGGTGGATGAACATGCCGCACCTGGTCGAGGCGTGGGAGTCGGACTGGCCGGTGGCGCGGTGGCGAGACTACCTGCGGGCCCAGTGCGCGGGTGACTACTCGCGGCCGTTCGTCGGCGCCATGAACGGCGAGGACGGCGGATATGTCGAGGTATACCGCGCCGCAAAGGATTCCATCGCCACCCGCTATGCCGCCGACCCTTACGACGTCGGGCTGCACGCGGCCATCGCCGCGCTGTCGATCGTCAACAAAGGGCTCGGCCCGTTTCTGCTGCCACGCATTGTCGCCAGCGTCTTCGAAGTCGAACCCCGCTGCCGCCGAATCATGTTCGACCCTGATCACCGCAACACCTCGGCGCGCCGACTGTGTGAATACGCCGGCTGCACGTTCCTCGGCGAGCACGACATGAGTAACCGGCGAATGGCGCTGTATGCGCTGCCGCGCACGCCCGATGATGTCCCCGAGGCCCGCTAGTCACCAGTCAGATCGACGCTAGCGCGTTGATCAGTCGACTTCTTCGCGCCGGCGTCGATCTCGAAGCGGCGCGCCAGAACTTGGCCGCAACTTGTCGTACCCGGCTGCGATGATGGCCACATGTCCTTGACTGCAACACCTTCGGCGGCGGTGAGCCCTGCTGAGCGGGTTGAGGTGTTGTTCGAGGAGTTGGCGGAGTTGGCCGGGCAGCGCAACGCCATTGATGGGCGCATCGTGGAGATCGTCGCTGAGCTGGATCGCGATGAGCTCTGCGGGGCTACGGGTGCGCGGTCGGTGGCGGCGCTGGTGGCCTGGAAGCTGGGTTGGTCATCGGGAAATGCCCACACGGTCGCCACCGTGGCGAGCCGGCTGGCAGGAGTTTCCCCGCTGCGCGGCAGGCATGGCCGAGGGTCGACTGTCGCTGGATCAGGTCGGCGTCATCGCGGCGCGGGCGGGCGAGGGTTCCGATGAGCATTACGCGCAGCTGGCGCGCTGCGCCACGGTCAACCAGCTGCGCACCGCGGTCAAGCTAGAACCGCGACCCGAACCCGATTCGCGGCCGCAGCCGCAGCCCTTGATCACCAAGACCTCCGGCGAGGAGTTCAGCTGCTGGCGGATCACACTCCCCCACGAGGACGCGGCGAAGTTCGACGCGGCACTGGCGTCTCATCGTGATGCGCTGTTCGCCGAGTGGAAGCAGGATCACGGCACGAGCGACCGCGCGTCAAATAATTGTCCCCCGTTGCCGACCACCGTCGAGGCGTTTATGCGCCTAGTCCAGGCTGGATGGGACGATGAGGCGGCCCGCCGGCCACACGGGCAGCACACCACCGTGGTGGTGCACGTCGATGTTGCGCAGCGCGCCGCCGCGCTGCATCTGGGGCCGCTGCTCACCGACGCCGAACGCCGATACCTGACCTGTGACGCCACGTGTGAAGTCTGGTTCGAACGTCACGGCGAGGTCATCGGCGCCGGCCGAGCGACCCGGGTGATCAACCGGCGGCTTCGCCGGGCGCTCGAGCACCGCCATCCCACCTGCGCGGTTCCCGGCTGTGGAGCCACCCGCGGTTTGCACGCACACCACATCCGGCACTGGGAAGACGGCGGTCTGACCGAATTGTTCAACCTGGTCTTGGTATGCCCGTATCACCATCGGTTGCACCACCGGGGCGGCATCACCATCACCGGACCCGCCGACGATCTCGTCGTCACCGACAGCTGCGGTAGACGGCTCAGCGCAGGATCGCTGGCACGTCCTCCGAACCTTCCCCCGCCCGCCGTCCCGCCATACCCCGGGCCCACCGGCGAGCGCGCCGACTGGTGGTGGTACGAACCCTTCCAACCACAACCACCACCAACAAACAACTAGGTCGACCACCGCGGGCCGGTCGCACAGCTACAACGTTGTTAGCGACTCACGACACTAGTCGCCGGAGAGCTCGTGGTAGCCGTCGTAGTCGGGTTTCATTGCCGCAGCGACCAATTCCCACAGCACCTCGTCGGTGCCGCCACCGACCCTGGCCAGCTTCATATCTCGCCACCACCGGCCCAAGCGGCGTCTCGTCGACCAGATAGCCGGACCCGCCGAAGATGTGCATGCATTCCGACAGCACCTCTTCGCCGAGCCGCGCGGCGGTGACCTTCACGGCCGCGGCGGCCCGTAGGTCGAGTCGGCCCTCGGCGGCAATTCCGTTGAGCCCGTGGCGAAGTAGGTCGACACGGGCCTGCAGGTCGGCCAGCCGTAACCGCAGCGCCTGATGTTCGAACAGCGTCGAGCCGAACTGCCTGCGCTCGACCATCCTGGCGTGCGTGATGCCGAGCACCCGCTGGCAACCGCCGGCGACCTGACCGGCGATCGACATCCGCTCGTGCGCCAGCCCCCAGGAGATCGCCGCCAAACCCGTTCCGGGGCGGGCGATCAACGCGTCAGCGGGCACCCAGGTGTCGATGTGCACCGCGGCGGTGTCCAGCGGTCCCGCGCCGACTTTGCGATAGGGCACCTGGATGTCGGTCTGCGCGGTCGGCACGGCGATCACCAGCACGTTGCCGTGCCGACTGGTGTTGTCGTCATCCACACCGCGGGCGACCACCATGATGTAGTCGGCCACCGGTGAGAGCGACACGTACTTCTTGATGCCGCGGACTTCGAATCCGTCTCGCACAGAACGGACTTCGGTCTCGACGATCTGCAGGTCAGAGCCGCCCGACTCCTCGGAGGCGCCGATGCACAGCACCGCCTCGCCGCGGATCGCTTGCTCGCAGATGTCCTTGAGGTAGTCCGAGCGGGCGAAGCGTCGCAGGATGGCGATGGCAGAGTCGTGCAGGCTGACACCGACGCCGATGCCCGCCGAGCCCAGCCTCCCCAGCGCGAACGCCAACGCGACGAGCTTGGGCACGTCGGGGTGCTGGCCGTTGCGCCATTTCTGCGCGAACACCCCGCGCTCACCCAGGTGCTCGATCAGCTTGCGTGGAAATCGTTCGCTGGCTTCGGCTTCCGCGGTCCACTTGGTGACGTCGTCGTTGAAGACGTCGACGAGCAGCGCCCGGTACTCGTCGATACTCAGGTCGTCGCTCATGTGGTCACCGTCGCCAGGTTGCGTTTGACTTCCAGTCGCCGCAGCTTGCCCGACGAGGTGCGCGGCAGCGAACCCGGCCGGACGAACACCACGTTGGCCGGCACGATGCCGCACTCGGATGCCACCTTGGCGACCAGCTCGCTGCGGGCGCCGGCTTCGTCGGGGCCGCGGAACTCGGCGGTGATCACCAGACCGGGGCGGGTCGCGTCGTCGTCGGTGCCGACGGCCACCACCGCACCCTCACGTACACCGCGGATCTCGGCGGCGACCCGCTCGATCTCGGCGGGAAAGACGTTGCGGCCGGCGACGGTGATGATCTCCTTGGCCCGCCCGCAGACCACCAGCCCGTCGTCAGTCAGGTAGCCCAGATCACCCGTCGGGAACCACGAACCAGGCTCCAACGGGGCATCGCCGAGATAACCGGACATCATCGAGGTGCCGCGGATCTCGATCTCGCCGACGTCGCGGCCCGGCACCTCGGCCGAATGCTCAGACGCCGGGTTGACCCGGATCTCCATGCCGGGAATGGCGTCGCCCAGCATCGCATGCCGCTGCGGTTCGGAATCGGCTGTGCCCGAGGGTATCTCGTCGTAAACCAGTCCCCTGCCCGGCGCGGGGATCGTCACGGCGCAGGTGGATTCGGCCAGCCCGTAGGATGGCGCCAGCGCGCCGGCGTCGAAACCGAAGGGGCGCAACGCATTAGCGAACCGCTCCATTCCGGCGCAGTCGACCGGCTCGCCGCCGTTGATGGTGAACCGCACCCGTCCGAGGTCGACATCGGACACCAGCCGGGCGTACTTGCCGATCATGCTGTAGGCCATGTTCGGCGCAGCGGTCAGCGAGGCCCCGCTTTCGCTGAGCCAGCGCAGCCACCGGAACGGCGACGCGGTGAACGCCGAGGTGGGGGCCAGCCAGACCGGCGTCCCCCCAGGGCGCCGCTCAGCAGAAACGTCAGCCCCATGTCGTGGTAGAGCGGCAGCCAGCGTGCACCCGCCGTCGACAGCCGGGTCGACACCGGTGCACGTCAGCAGGGCGTTGACGTTGTTCAGCACCGCCTCGGCGGACAGCTGCGCGGTGCGGGGAGTTCCGGTGGAGCCCGCGGTGCCCTGCAGGATCGCCGGCGTGCCGGCGGCCGGCTCGACCGGCGTGAAGCTGGTCGACAGCTCATGCGCGACGGTCGTCAGGTCAAGCACCGTCGGCACCGCATCGTGGCCGCTCAGCAGGGCGAGCTCGTCGCCGTGGCTGAACACCGTCCGCACGCCGAGCCCGGTGAACCGGGTCAGCGTCGCCTGCGCCCACTGCTGCGGGTCGGCGCCGCGGACCGGGCCGGGCAGGATCGACAGGCTCCGGCCGGCCAGCCAGGTGGCGTGGACGGCCGCGACGAAGTCGGCGGTCGGCTCGCCGACCAGACCGACGGCGCCGGACTGTGGCTGGTCGAGGATCCGCGTGGCGATACCTTCGGCGCGGGCGTGGACCTGCGACCAGGGTCGCCGCGTCCAGGCGTCGGCCGCCTTGTCGAAGACCACCAGGTCGTGAGCTGAGGTGCGCATCGCCCTGGACAGGGCGGTGGCCAGCACGCTCACTGGCCGACCGGGACCTTTGCCCGGATCACGTTCTCGAGGTCGCCGACGGTGTCGCAGCCCAGCAGTTCCTGCTCGTTCACCACGACTCCGAGCTTGTCTTCGATCGCGACCATGCCCACCGCAAACGCCACCGAGTCCAGGCCGACGTCGTCGACCAGCCGAGACTCCGGGGTCACGCGGCTGACGTCGATGTTCAGGTCATCGCGCAGGATCTCGGTCAGAGCAGCGCTTACCGAGTCCGGGCGCGACAAATCGGAGGTCATGGGCCGTCACAGTACCGGGCGGCCGCAGCGGGCAGGGATCTACGTTTTGGGCGCCAACGCGCTCGCCGCGTCGGCGGCGCCGTCACCGTCGGTGTCGGTGAGTTTGACGTCCCACCGGCCGTCGCCGTCGGTGTCGACGTAGCCGGTCACGCCGCCCGCGCCGGAGCGCGATCGCGCGATCGGCCAGGCCGTTGCCGTCGCTATCCAGCAGCCGCACATCGTCGCGACCCTCGGCGCCGAAGTCGGTAAGCGGCCTGCCGGTGTGCTCGACGCCGTCGAGGCCGAACCAGCGCAGGCCGGTCGGCTGCCGCGGCGGCCGCTCGGCGGCGATCGCCCAGGTCCCGGTTCCGTCGTCGGTGAAATACCGTTCGCCGGCTGCCACTGACATCCCCGACGTCGAGGACGGCGTGCTCGGCGATGCCGTCGCCGTCCAGGTCGGCCAGCGCGTCGTCGGCCAGGCCGTCGCCGTCGAAATCCAGGCCGACCGCGTCGAGCCGACCGTCGCCGTCGAGGTCGAGATCCGGGCCGCGGTCCCACATGGTCGCTGCGCCGTCACCGGCGCTCAGGCAGTACTCCATGTCAATGGGACGCTGCGTCGTGGCTAGGAGTTCCCGCGCGTCTCCCACCACGTCTTCAGCTCGGCCGTCGCCTCCTCGTGGGTCAGCGGGCCGCGGTCCAACCGCAACTCCTTGAGGTGGCGCCACGCCTCCCCCACCTGCGGGCCCGCCGGGATGCCGAGCAACTCCATGATCTCGTTGCCGTCGAGATCTGGGCGCACCCGTTGCAGGTCTTCCTTGGCCGCCAATTCGGCGATCCGCGTCTCCAGGTCGTCGTAGTTGGCCTGCAGCCGGGCCGCGCGTCGCTTGTTGCGGGTGGTGCAGTCGGCCCGCACCAGCTTGTGCAGCCGTGGCAGCAGCGGACCCGCGTCGGTGACGTAGCGCCGCGACCGCCGAGTCGGTCCACTTGCCGCCGCCGTAGCCGTGGAACCGCAGATGCAGGTACACCAACTGCGAGACGTCGTCGATGATCTGCTTCGAATACTTCAAGGCGCGCAACCGTTTTCGGGTCATCTTGGCACCGACGACCTCGTGATGGTGGAAGCTGACCCCGCCGTCGGATTCGTGCTTGCGCGTCTCCGGCTTGCCGATGTCATGCAGCAGCGCCGCCCAGCGCAGAACCAGATCCGGTCCGTCATCTTCCAGCGCGATGGCCTGCCGCAGCACGGTCAGCGAATGCTCGTAGACGTCCTTGTGCTGGTGGTGCTCGTCGATGGCCATCCGCATGCCGCCGACGTCGGGCAGCACCACGTCGCCCATCCCGGTTTGCACCATCAGGTCGATGCCGGCGACCGGGTCGGCGCCGAGCAACAGCTTGTCCAGTTCGGCCGCCACCCGCTCGACGGTGATCCGGCCGAGCTGCGGGGCCATGTCGAGGATCGCCTCCAGCACCCGCGGCGCCACGCTGAAACCGAGTTGCGAGACGAACCGGGCGGCGCGCAGCATCCGCAGCGGGTCGTCGCCGAACGACACCGACGGCTGCGCCGGGGTGTCCAGCACGCCGGCCCGCAGTGCGGCCAGACCATTGAGGGGATCGACGAATTCGGCCGCGCCGGCCGCGGTGACGCGCACCGCCATCGCGTTCACGGTGAAATCGCGGCGGATCAGGTCGTCGTCGAGGGAGTCGCCGAAGCGGACCTCCGGGTTGCGCGACACCCCGTCGTAGCGGTCGGCCCGAAACGTGGTGATCTCCAGGCGCTGACCACTCTTCTCGGCGCCGATGGTGCCGAAGTCGATGCCGGTGTCCCACAGCGCGTCGGCCCACGGCCGCAGCAACTTCTGCAGCTGTTCGGGGCGTGCGTCGGTGGCGAAGTCCAGATCGGTGCTCAGCCGCTGCAGCACGGCGTCGCGCACCGAACCGCCGACCAGATACAGCTCGTGCCCGGCGTCGGCGAACAGCGCGCCGAGCCCGCGCAGGACGTCGGCATGGCTGTTCAACGCGACCGCGGCAGCGGCCAACAGCTCCGCGTCGTCAGAGGCTTCGGACACGCGGAAAGCCTAATCGTGTCTCGGACGAGTCACGACCGGCGAGTGTGCCCAGAGCGTCTGAGCACGCCAGCTACTATCGCTTGGGTGTCCGACGGCGAAAATCCGCAACCGCGTCGGCGCCGGGGGAGGCGCCGCGGTCGGCGCTCGGCAGGGTCAGGCGAAGCCAAATCCAGCAACGAGCCGACGGCCGCCGCCACGCCTTCCGACACCGCAAAGTCCGGGCAGCGTCGCCCGGGGCGCCGCGGACCCGAACGGCTACGCACCGTGCACGAGACGTCGGCCGGCGGATTGGTCATCGACAACATCGATCGCCCGCGCGAAGAGCAGGTCGCCGCGCTGATCGGCCGGGTGGACCGGCGCGGCCGCATGCTGTGGTCGTTGCCCAAGGGCCACATCGAACTCGGCGAGACGGCCGAGCAGACCGCGATCCGGGAAGTAGCCGAGGAGACCGGGATTCAAGGCAGCGTGCTGGCGGCACTGGGCCGCATCGACTACTGGTTCGTCACCGACGGCCGGCGCGTACACAAGACCGTCCATCACTATCTGATGCGTTTCTCGGGCGGCGAGCTGTCCGACGAGGACGTCGAGGTCGCCGAGGTGGCGTGGGTGCCGATCCCCGAGCTGCCCTCCCGGCTGGCCTACGCCGACGAACGCAAGCTCGCCGAAGTGGCCGATGAGCTGATCGACAAGCTGCAGAGCGACGGCCCGGCCGCGCTTCCGCCGCTACCGCCCAGCACACCGCGGCGACGGCCGCAGACCCACTCGCGCACCCGCATCCGCCGGGCCGACGAGCCCGTCCGAGGCCGGAAGAACGGTCGCGGTCCCGGGCCGTAGCCGCCGACAACGATGCAGAGCAATTCGAGGTGGGGGCAACACCCGCTGGCGGGGATCGACCGCGGTTCGACGGCACCGCGACTCCGGCGGGGCGTCC
Organism: uncultured Actinomycetota bacterium; assembly: GCA_963755805.1. Taxonomy (GTDB): domain Bacteria; phylum Actinomycetota; class Actinomycetes; order Mycobacteriales; family Mycobacteriaceae; genus Mycobacterium. The sequence goes on along the minus strand of CAVWLG010000011.1, from coordinate 73,702 downwards.
TGTCGCGTCTGCTGGCAGTCGTCGGCATCCTGGCCGGCCTGAGCGTCGGGGTGCTGCCGACCGCGGCCGCGGGTGAACCCGGCGCCACGCCGTTCGTCCAGGTCCGCATCGACCAGGTCACCCCGCAGGTCGTCACCACCACCAGCGAGCCGGTGGTGACCGTCACCGGAACCGTGACCAACATCGGCGACCGCCCGGTGCATGACGTGATGCTCCGCCTGGAACATGCCGCGCCGGTGCCGGCCTCGATCGGACTGCGCACCAACCTCGATGGCGACACCGACCAGTACGAGGCCGCGATGGAGTTCGCGACCGTCTCCCCCGCGCTCCAGCGTGGCCAGAAGGTGAAGTTCTCGTTGTCGGCCCCGATGCGGTCGGTGACCAAGCACTCGCTGGACATCGCCGCGCCCGGCGTCTACCCGCTGCTGGTCAACGTCAACGGCACACCCGACTACGGCGCACCGGCGCGACTGGACAACGCCCGCTTCCTGCTGCCCGTCCTCGGCGTGCCTCCCGATCCGCTGGACACCGCCGGCGGCGCGGCGGGCGCGCTGGACACCGTGATCGCGCCCGACACCTCTAAACCCGTGCCGGTCACCATGCTGTGGCCGCTGGCCGACCGGCCAAGGCTGGCACCCGGTGTTCCCGGCGGCACGATTCCGGTGCGCCTGATGGACGACGAGCTGGCCACGTCGCTGGCCGGCGGCGGCCGGCTGGACGTGCTGCTGTCCGCCGCCGAGTTCGCCACCAGCCACGACGTCGACCCGGACGGCGCCGTCGGCCGCTCGGTGTGCCTGGCCGTCGACCCGGACCTGCTGGTGACCGTCAACGCGATGACCGCCGGGTACGTCGTCTCCGACACCCCCGCCGGCCCCGCCCAGGAGCCGGGTACCCCGACCCACCCCGGGACCGGGCAGGCCGCGGCGGCCAACTGGCTGAACCGGCTGCGCGGGCTGGCGCACCGGACGTGCGTCGCGCCGCTGCCCTACGCCCAGGCCGACCTGGACGCCGTGCAACGGATCGGGGAACCCGGCCTCAGCGCGACCGCGACCAGCGCCGCCGGCGACATCGTCGACCAGATCCTCGGCGTCGTCGCGGTCCGCGGCGCCACCCTGATCCCCGACGGCGCACTGACCCGCCGCGGCGTCGACCTGCTAAGCGCCAACGGCAACACGGTGGTGGTCGCGCCCGCGGACTCCGTCGGCGACTCCAATGCCCCGCTGCCGACCACCCCGGACACCGCCCCGCGGCGGCTGTCGCCGCAAGTGGTGATCGCGCCGTTCGACCCCGCCGTCGGCGCCGCATTCGCGGCGGCCGGCGCCGATCCCGTCGCACCGAGCTACCTCAACCCGGCCTTGCTGGTTCGGCTTCGGCACGACTCTGACGTCGCTCGCCGTCAGGACGCGCTGGGCTCGATGCTGTGGCGCGCGCTGCAGCCGAAGGTCAACCCGCGGACCCAGATTTTCCTGCCGCCGACCAATTGGAATCTGCGGCCCGATGACGCGGGCGCGATCATGACCACGCTGGCGACCGCGATCCGGTCCGGCCTGGCGGTGCCGCGACCGCTGCCGGCGCTGATCGGGGAGGCGTCGGCCGTACAACCGGTCAACGGGACGCTGCAGCCGCGATGCCGACGCCGGTGGACGCGGCCGGTTCAGCGACGCCGTGATCGGCAAGATCACCGCGGAGATGGGCCGGCTGGCGGGCCTGACCTCGGCCTTGGCCGCCGACACACGCAGCGGGCTGAACGGTGTCAGCTACACCGCGCCGCTGCGCGAAGACATGCTGCGCGCGGTCAGCCAGGCCGACCGGCCCGACACCCGCAACGGGCTGGCCCAGCAACGTCTGGACGTACTCGCTCACGCGCTCGACGACCAGTTCGGTGCGGTCACCATCGTCACCCCGACCGGGTCGTACACGCTGGCCACCGAGCACAGTCCGCTGCCGCTGGTCCTGCACAACGGGCTGGCGGTGCCGATCCGGGTGCGGCTGCACCTCGACGTGCCGCCCGGGATGACCGTGACCGACCCCGGCGAGATCGAGTTACCGCCTGGATACCTGCCGATGCGGGTGCCGATCGAGGTCAACTTCACCCAGCGCGTCGCGATCGATGCCGCCTTGCACACTCCCGACGGTGTGCCGCTGGGCGAGCCGGTACGGCTCTCGGTGCACTCCAACGCCTACGGCAAGGTGCTGTTCGCGATCACGATGAGCGCGGCCGCCGTGCTGGTGGCGCTGGCGGGACGACGGCTGTGGCACCGCTTCCGCGGACAGCCCGACCCCGCCGACCTCGATCGTCCGGACCCGCCGGACGACGAGCAGCACGCATGAGCCGCGCCATGCCGCCGCGGGGCGTCCAGCGCAGTCCTGGGCCGTCGACCGGGCCGCTGCCGCCGACCGGCCATGTGCCGGCGCAGGGCGCCTCGCCGCAGCCCCGCCCGGAGCTCTCCGACGCCGCGCTGGTGTCCCGGTCGTGGGGCATGGCGCTGGCAACCCTGGTCAGCCGCGTCACCGGCTTCGCCCGGATCGTGCTGCTGGCCGCGATCCTGGGTGCGGCGCTGTCCAGCGCTTTCACGGTGGCCAACCAGCTGCCGAACCTGGTTGCGGCGCTGGTGCTGGAAGCGACGTTCACCGCGATCTTCGTGCCGGTGCTCGCCCGCGCGGAGCGCGACGATGCCGACGGCGGTGCGGCCTTCGTGCGCCGCCTGGTGACGCTGGCCACCACGCTGCTGCTGGGCACGACGCTGCTGTCGGTCGCGGCCGCGCCCCTGCTGGTGCAGCTGATGCTGGGCCGCAACCCGCAGGTGAACGCACCGCTGACCGTCGCGTTCGCCTACCTGCTCCTTCCCCAGGTGATCTTCTACGGCCTCTCCTCGGTGTTCATGGCAATCCTCAACACCCGCAACGTATTCGGGCCGCCGGCCTGGGCGCCGGTACTCAACAACGTCGTCGCGATCGCCACCCTGGGGGCCTACCTGGCGGCACCGGGACAGCTGTCGGTGGATCCGGTCGAAATGGGCAACGCCAAGCTGCTGGTGCTCGGTATCGGCACCACCCTGGGCGTGTTCGCGCAGACAGCGGTGCTGGTGGTCGCCATCCGGCGCCACAAGATCAGCCTTCGCCCACTATGGGGAATCGACGACCGGCTCAAGCGCTTCGGCGCGATGGCCGCCGCGATGGTCTGCTACGTGCTGATCAGCCAGATCGGCCTGATCGTCACCAACCGGATCGCCAGCACCGCAGCCGCTTCCGGCCCGGCCATCTACAACTACACCTGGCTGGTGCTGATGCTGCCCTACGGCATGATCGGCGTGACCGTGCTGACGGTGGTGATGCCACGGCTGAGCCGCAACGCCGCCGCCGACGACACCGCCGGGGTGCTCGCCGACCTGTCGCTGGCCACCCGGCTGACCATGGTCACGCTGATCCCGACGGTGGCGTTCATGACCGTCGGCGGCTCAGCGATGGGCAGCGCGCTGTTCGCCTACGGCCATTTCGGCGACATCGACGCCGGCCATCTGGGCGCGGCGATCGCGATGTCGGCGTTCACGCTGCTCCCCTACGCAGTGGTGTTGCTGCAGTTGCGGGTCTTCTACGCCCGACAGCAGCCGTGGATCCCGATCGCGATCATCGTCGTCATCACGATCGTCAAGATCGCCGCTTCGCTGGTCGCGCCGCATTTGACCGACAACCCCGACCTCGTCGCGGGCTACCTCGGGTTGGCCAACGGCCTGGGCTTCGTGGCCGGCGCGGTCGCCGGCTACGTTCTGCTGCGTAATGCGTTGCGGCCCAACGGGGGCCACCTGCTCGCGGTAGCCGAGGTGCGCACGATTCTGGTCACGGCCACCGCGTCGCTGCTAGCCGGTTTGGTGGCCTACCTGGTCGACGTGCTGACGGGCATGCAGCGGCTCACCGCCTACGGGGCGGGGCCGGCTCGCTGCTGCGGCTGGTCGTGCTCGCGGTGATCATGGTGCCGATCGTGGCCGTGGTCATGGTCCGCGCGCAGGTACCCGAGGCGGTCGCGGCGCTGGCCGTGCTGCGCCGCTGGATCGGCGTGGCCCCGGCCCGCGGGAACGCCTCCGCTCCCGCGCCTCCTCCGGCTCCTGTTGCGCCCCCTTCTGGCAGGTCAGCCAGCATCGCGGCCCCCGCATTCGGTGGCGGAGATCAACTGTTGCGCTCCGGCATCGTCACGTACCCTGAGCACAGCAATCCGCCCGGTCGGGCGGACCATCCGGCACGAGAACCCATTCGGCGAGGGCGTCCGGAACAACTAACCGGGGAGGGGCAGGGGAGGGATACGGCGATGACGGACGGCTCACCGGACAGCACCTCGGCCAAAGCTGTCTCCGACGCACCCCCGTCGCCCGCCGAATTCAATGGCCCGGCGGGGCCTAATGGTCCGGCGGCAGACGACTTCCATCCCGATGTGCCCACCGATCTCCAGGTCGACACGGTCGCCGCGCCCGAACCGTCGACGCCCACCAACGGCGGATCGTCCGACTCCGATCTCGAGACCACCGCTTTCGCCGCCGATCCGCTCGAGTTCGATACGCCGACTCCAGCGGGATCCGAGTCGTCGGCGCAATCGGACGAACAGCTTCTGGTTCCCGGCGCCAGCATCGCCCGCGGTCGCTACCGGCTGCTGGTCTTCCACGGCGGAGCGCCGCACCTGCAGTTCTGGCAGGCGCTGGACACCGCACTGAATCGGCAGGTGGCGCTGACCTTCGTCGATCCCGACGGCAGTCTGCCCGACGAGCAGATCCGCGAGATCCTGGCCCGCACCATGAAGCTGAGTCGCATCGACAAGCTCGGGATCGCCCGCATTCTCGACGTGGTGCACACCGGCACCGGCGGCCTGGTCGTCACCGAATGGGTCCGCGGTGGCTCGTTGCAGGAGGTGGCTGACACCTCGCCGTCGGCCGCGGGCGCGTCGCGCGCGATGCAAACCCTGGCCGCGGCCGCCGAGGCCGCGCACCACGCCGGTGTCGCGCTGTCGATCGACCACCCCGGCCGGGTACGGGTCAGCATCGAGGGCGACGTCGTGCTCGCATTCCCGGCGACCATGCCGGACATCAGCCCCGAAGACGACATCCGCGGCATCGGCGCCGCGCTGTATGCGCTGTTGGTCAACAAGTGGCCGCTGCCCGAGTCCGGCGAGCCGAGCGGGCTGGCGCCGGCGCCGCGCGATTCGTCCGGCCACGCGCTCGACCCCAGTTCGATCGATGGCGACATCCCCTTCCAGATCGCCGCGGCGGCCACCCACTCGATCCAACTGGATGGCGGAATACGCAGTGCTGCAACTCTTTTAAATCTGCTGCAGCAGGCCACCGTGGTCGCGGACCGCACCGAGTTGCTCGCTCCGATCAACGAGAACGCGCCCCCACCGGAGCCGGCGCGGCCCCACCGTGAAACAGCCCCCGGCATCGACGAGGCGCAGGCCCGCCTGCGCCGGCGCCGGGCCATCACGATCGGGGTCAGCGTCGGAGCCGCGGTCATCCTGGTGGCGCTGCTGGTCTTGGCTTCGGTACTGAGCCGGATGTTCGGCGACGTCGGCGGCCTCGACAAGGACCAGTTGGGCCTCAACGGCCCGTCGACCTCGAGTTCCGGCGACGGTGTCGCCGCGGGCAGCCTCGTCAAACCGGTGGGCGCCACGGTCTACTCACCCGGCGGTGAAGCCGACAACCCTGCGTCCGCCGCGCTCGCGATCGACGGCAGCCCGGGCACCGCGTGGGAGACCGACGTCTATCACGACCCGGTGCCGTTCCCCGGCTTCAAGAGTGGGGTCGGCCTGATGCTGAAGCTGCCGCAGTCCACCGTGGTCGGGGCCGTCAACGTCGACCTGCCCAGCAACGGAACAAAGATCCAGATCCGCTCGTCGGCGACGGCGACACCGGGCAAGCTCGAAGACACCGCCGTGCTGAGCCAGCCGACCTCAATGCACCCGGGGCACAACACCATTCCGGTGAACGCGTCCTCGCCTACCACGTACGTGCTGGTGTGGATTCCGACGCTCGGAACGACAAACGGGCAGAGCCGCACCAGCCTCTCCGAGGTCACCGTGCAAGCCAAGTCCTGACAGGCCCGACCGAGTGAAGTGCCGGGTTTCGGCCGATTGGTTACTGTCCGGCTGTGGGCTTCGCGCAACGGATTCGGCAGGAACCGCCTGAGCAACGCAGCGATGCCGAACTATTGGCGGCACACGTCGCCGGGGACCGTTTTGCCTTTGCCGAACTCTTCCACCGTCATCACCGGCAACTGCATCGTGTCGCCCGCCTGACCAGCCGCTGCACCGAGGACGCCGAGGACGCGCTGCAGGAGGCGATGGCGTCGGCGCATCGCGCGGCCGGCGCTTTCCGGCACGACGCCGCGGTCAGCAGCTGGCTGCATCGCATCGTCGTCAACGCATGCTTGGATCGGCTGCGCCGCAACAAGACTCACCTGACTACCGTGCTCGACGATGTCTACCCGGTGCCGGATCGGACCGCGCAGGTCGAGACGGCGATCGCGGTGCAGCGGGCGCTGATGCGGCTTCCCGTCGAGCAGCGGGCCGCGGTGGTCGCCGTCGACATGCATGGCTATTCGGTCGCCGACACCGCCCGGCTGCTCGGTGTGGCTGAAGGCACCGTCAAGAGTCGCTGCGCGCGGGCCCGGGCCCGGTTGGCCGCGATCCTTGGCTATCTGCGCAGCGACACGCATCGCCCCGCGGGCTAGCCGGCCTCACGCCCGAATCGGCTGCGCGGCAAGGGGGTGGACTTCTGGGGTGGCACAGTTCGCCCCTTAACTGAGTGTTCCTCAGCTTCCTCAACGTATATCTCAGCCGCCGCCACACGTCATCTCAGCAGAATCGATCGCTCGTGGCATTCGCGTTATCGATGACGGACACTTAGGCGGATGGACGACGAGGGCGCTCCACCGACCGCGGACACACTTGCCGACCTGCAGGCAGGCCTGCTCGACGACGACACTGCGGCGCGGCTGCGCCAGCGCATCCGCGCCGATCCCGATGCCCGTCAAACGATGGAGGCGCTGAACCGGGTCCGCCGCGACATCGCCGCGCTGGGCACCGATGCAGCCTCAGCACCTCCGGTCGACCGCGCGACTGTCGACCGCATCGCCGCCGGTCTGCGTGCCGAATCCACCGGCGCCGCTCACGCGGTGCGACGTGGGCGATTTCCTCGCCCAACGCGAATAGCGTTCGCGGTCGCGGGTCTGACCGCGGCCGCCGCAGCGGCGTGGCTGGGCGTCAGCGCGCTGATCACTCCGCCGGCGCAGCTGCCAAGTAGGCCGACCACCATCGAACACATCACCGTCTCGCGGCCGCCGGAGACGATCCCACTGTCAGATCAGGAGATCGTTGCGCTGTTGGACCGCGCGCCGGATCTCGGGCCACTGACCGATCCGCGCCGACGCGCATCCTGCCTGGCTGGTCTGGGCTATCCGGCCGACACCCGGGTGCTCGGCGCCCGCCGGGTCGATATTGGCGGCCATCCGGCCGTTCTGCTGGTGTTACCCGGCGAAGCGCCGGAGGCGCTGGCGGCGCTCGCGGTGGCGCCGACCTGCAGTTCGGTGAACACCGGCCTGTCGGCTGACAGGATCGTCCACCGGCCGTAATGTTCGCGGGAACAGCGCCGCCTACGCTGGCGTTCCAGTGCACTACAGCGATTTCAAGTATTGGCGAAAGGTTGGTATGAGTTCCTCGACCAGCACCGTTCACGACGTGATCGTCATCGGCTCGGGACCCGCCGGTTACACCGCGGCGCTATACGCAGCCCGGGCACAGCTGGCGCCGGTGGTCTTTGAAGGGATCGCCTTCGGTGGCGCGCTGATGACCACGACTGAAGTGGAGAACTTCCCCGGATTCCGCGAAGGAATCCAAGGCCCCGAGCTGATGGACCAGATGCGTGAGCAGGCCCTCCGCTTCGGCGCCGACCTGCGGATGGAAGACGTCGAATCGGTGTCGCTGGACGGCCCGGTGAAGTCGGTCACGACATCTGAGGGCGAGACGTTGCAGGCCCGGGCCGTGGTCCTGGCCATGGGCGCCGCGGCACGTTACCTGCACATACCCGGTGAGCAGGAGTTGCTCGGCCGCGGCGTGAGCTCGTGCGCCACCTGTGACGGCTTCTTCTTCAAGGATCAGGACATCGCCGTGATCGGCGGTGGCGACTCGGCCATGGAAGAGGCCACCTTCCTGACGAAGTTCGCCCGCAGCGTCACCCTGGTGCACCGCCGCGAAGAGTTCCGCGCCTCGAAGATCATGCTCGACCGGGCCCGCGCGAACGACAAGATCAAATTCCTCACCAACAGCGCCGTGGTGTCCGTCGAGGGCGAGAACACCGTGACCGGTCTCAAGCTGCGCAACACCGTATCCGGCGACGAATCCACCCTGCCGGTGACCGGAGTGTTCGTCGCGATCGGCCACGACCCCCGTTCGGAGCTGATCCGCGGCCAAGTCGACCTCGACGAGGACGGCTACGTGCTGGTCCGTGACCACACGACCTACACCTCGCTCGACGGCGTGTTTGCCGCCGGCGACCTGGTCGATCACACCTACCGGCAGGCGATCACCGCTGCGGGTACCGGTTGTTCGGCGGCTATCGATGCCGAGCGCTGGCTGGCCGAGCGCGCGGAGCCAGGCGAGCGAACCCAGACCCAACCGGCCGGACAACCGGCAGCAGCGACCCTCTGATTGGAGTACGTGCGATGACACAGACCGAGTCCGACGGAGCGCCCGTGGACGTCTCTGACGCTTCCTTTAAAAGTGATGTTTTGGCCAGCAGTACGCCTGTGCTGGTTGACTTTTGGGCTACCTGGTGCGGTCCGTGCAAGATGGTCGCACCCGTGCTTGCGGAGATCGCCAAGGAATCCGTCGGCCAACTGACCGTCGCCAAACTCGACGTCGACGCCAACCCCGAGACCGCCCGCAACTTCGATGTGGTTTCGATCCCGACGTTGATCCTGTTCAAGGACGGCGAGCCGGTGAAACGCATCGTCGGAGCCAAGGGCAAGGCGGCGCTGCTGCGAGAGCTTTCCGAGGCCGTTCCCGGCGTCGGCTAGGTCGCCACAGATCGCGGCACTTTGCCTGGCGTTTTCCCTAAATCGGCGAGCGTCTGAGACAATACCGCCAAGCCTGTCAATAAAGCGGCAGGGCTGCTCACACGGCTCACCGGAGGCTTTGGATGTCGAAACCGCACGGCGGCGACGGCGCTCAACTGCGCCGTGACGACCGTAGTGCGGCGGTCGCCGAGATCCGGGTTGCGCTGACCGCGCTCGGCCACCTCGACGGCGCGGACGCAGATCTCAACACCGGACGGCACGTCGCCGTCGACGTCTTCGATGACGAGCTCGACCATGCGGTCCGCGCGTTTCAGCAGCATCGCGGGCTGCTGGTCGACGGCATCGTCGGCGAAGCCACCAACCGCGCGCTGCGCGAAGCGTCGTATCGGTTGGGCGCCCGCACGCTGCATCACCAGTTCGGTGCGCCGATGTACGGCGATGACGTCGCGACGCTGCAGAACCGCCTGCAAGATCTCGGCTTCTACACCGGCCTGGTCGACGGCTACTTCGGTCTGCAGACGCACAACGGTCTGATGTCCTACCAGCGCGAGTACGGAATGTACGCCGACGGCATCTGCGGCCCGGAAACGTTGCGCTCCTTGTACTTTCTCAGTTCACGGGTGACCGGCGGGTCGTTGCACGCGATCCGTGAAGAGGAACTGGTCCGTCGATCGGGTCCGAAGTTGTCGGGCAAGCGGATCATCATCGACCCGGGTCGCGGCGGCACCGACCACGGTCTGATCGCGCACGGTTCGGCTGGGCCGATCAGCGAGTCAGACATCCTGTGGGACTTGGCAAGTCGGCTCGAAGGCCGGATGACCGCGATCGGCATGGAGACCTTCCTGTCCCGGCCGACCAATCGCAGCCCGTCGGATCACGAACGCGCGGCGACGGCCAACGCCGTCGGCGCCGACCTGATGATCAGCTTGCGTTGCGAGACCCAGGCCAGCCCGTCCGCCGGCGGGGTCGCGTCGTTCCACTTCGGCAACTCGCACGGTTCGGTGTCGACGATCGGCCGTAATCTTGCTGACTTCATTCAACGAGAAGTGGTGGCGCGCACCGGTTTACGGGACTGCCGCACGCACGGTCGGACCTGGGATCTGCTCCGGCTGACTCGGATGCCCACCGTGCAGGTCGACGTCGGCTACATCACCAACCCGCGCGATCGCGCGATGCTGATCACCCCGCAGACCCGCGACGCGATCGCCGAGGGGATCCTGGCCGCGGTGAAGCGGCTCTACCTGCTCGGGAAGAACGACCGGCCCACCGGCACGTTCACCTTCGCCGAGCTGCTCGCCCATGAACTTGCCGTGGAGCAGGCCGGCCGGGTCAGCGGCTCCTAGCCGACGACGAAGCCGATACCCCCGCGGCGACGGGCTGTTGCAGCGACGCAGTTTCCAGCAGTCGCTCCAACGCGGCCTCGACTTCGGCCTTCCAGCCCAGGCCCTTGTCCAACTCGAGCCGCAGCCGCGGGAAGTACGGATGCGGGGCCACCACAATGAATCCCGCGCCGAGCAAGAACTCGGCATCGATCACGCATTGCTCGGCCGAGCAGTCCCCCAGCACTTCGAGCACCGGCAGCAGCTCGGGGTCGGTGCTCGGAAGGCCGGCCAACTCCGCGACGGCCTCGGTACGACCGAACGCTTCCAGCGCCCGCACACCGCGCCGGACCAATTCGTCGACAACCCGCTCGATGAGGCTGTACGGCAACTCGTCGGCCGTCGGCCCGGGCTCCACGCGCATCGACGTCAGCAGCACCGCGTCGGCCGACACCGGCGCGGTGGGAAATCGGTGCGCCCGCGGCACAGTGCGCGGCGGCGCGTAGAACGCGTAGCCCAAGCACGCCGACTCTCCCTCCGCGCAATCGGCCGACGCGGCTGTGGCCACCTGCCCGCACGATCCCCACTCCAGCATGACCATCGACAGCCATGCTTCTTTCTCGAATTCAGGGTCGGCGAGATGATCGCTGTCCCCGAGGGTCGCTGGGTCGACTTCCCAGAAGACGCAGCGCCGTGCGTGCTTCGGAAGCTGATCGAAGGCTTCGAGGCGCAACGGTGTGATTCGAGCAGACACTAGACTCCTGGGCCTCCAAGCGGCAGGGCCGCCGTAACCGTTGTCGGCCCTGCCTCCCCGCGAGCAGGTGGTGTCCCCACCTCGCTGCCGAGCGTACCCCGATGCCAACGGCCGCGACACCCGCTCGGGCCCGCGTCGGCGGCCCGCCCCGGCGGTCGACTGACGATTTCGGGACCCCGCGCGACGCCGAAGCTGCCCAACGGGCTGCTCCAGCTCAAATCGCTTGCGGTGCAGTGGTTTCCGGCTTTTCTCGGCATCTCAGTGCGGCCTGATCGGGCAGAATGTCACAGTGACGTAACGGGTCGGTATGGCCGGTCAGCGTTTCGTCGAGTTCATCAACTCGACAATGCGCTGCAAATCCTCCACGGAGCCGAACTCGACCACGATCTTGCCTTTTCGCTTGCCCAGGCTGACCGTGACGCGGGTGTCGAAGGCGCCGGAGAGCTGCTCGGCCACATCCTGAAGCCCGGGCATCTGGATCGGCTTGCGCCGCGGTGCCGATGGCTGGCTCGGCCCAGCGTGGTTGGCCAGCGTCACCGCCTCTTCGGTCGCGCGGACCGACAACCCCTCCGCGACGATCCGCGCCGCGAGCGCCTCCTGCGCTTCCGCGCCGGCCTCGAGCGACAGCAGCGCCCGGGCATGACCGGCCGACAGCACGCCGGCCGCGACCCGCCGCTGCACGGCGATCGGCAGGCGCAGCAGCCGGATCATGTTGGAGATCAACGGTCGCGAGCGACCGATTCGCGTGGCGAGTTCGTCGTGGGTGACGTCGAATTCCTCGAGCAGTTGCTGGTACGCCGCCGCCTCTTCCAACGGGTTCAACTGGGCGCGATGGATGTTTTCCAAGAGCGCGTCGCGCAGCAGGTTGTCCTCGGCCGTCTCCCGCACGATCGCAGGGATGGCGGTCAGGCCGGCCGTCTGAGCCGCGCGCCAGCGCCGCTCCCCCATGACGAGTTGGTATCGGGGGCCGCTGGTCCGCTCGAGTGCGCGGACCACGATCGGCTGCATCAGCCCGAACTCGCGGATCGAGTGCACGAGTTCCGACAGCGCCTCGTCGTCGAAAACCTGCCGCGGTTGCCGCGGGTTCGGCTCGATCTGGGTCGGGTCGATTTCGCGGTATACCGCGCCGATGTCCGACGTGTCGGCGCCGGCGGCCCGCCCATCAGAACGTCGGCGGCGGCGGCGCCGATCCGCGGCCCGCCCAGTGGGGCCGAGTCGGTCTCCCCTTCGGCCGGCCCGGTCGGAATCAGTGAGGCGAGGCCTCGCCCGAGGCCACCCTTTCTGCGCGTCGGTTGGCTCATCGTGATTCCCCTCCATCGGGTGCTGGTCGGCCACGCTCGGCAAGTTCGCGGCTGGCGTCGAGGTAGCTCATCGCGCCGCGCGAACCGGGATCGTAATCGATGATCGTCATGCTGTAGCCGGGCGCTTCGGAGACCTTGACGCTGCGCGGAATGACGGTCTTCAACACCTTGGCTCCGAAGTAGCGGCGGACTTCGTCGGCGACCTGGTCGGCCAGCTTGGTCCGCCCGTCGTACATGGTGAGGATGACGGTGCTGACGATCGAGCCCCGGGTTCAGATGCGCCTTCACCATCTCGATGTTGTTCATCAACTGCGACACCCCCTCCAGCGCGTAGTACTCGCACTGGATCGGGATCAGTACCTCCGGCGCCGCGACCAATGCGTTGATGGTCAGCAGCCCGAGCGATGGCGGGCAGTCGATGAAGACGTAGTCGAAGGGGGCTTCCGGATCGAGCCCGTCGAGCTCGGCGAGCGCAGTGCGCAGCCGATTCTCGCGCGCCACCATGCTGACCAACTCGATCTCGGCACCGGCCAGGTCGATCGTGGAGGGCACGCAAAAAAGTCGGTCGCTGTGCGGGCTCTGCCGCATCGCTTCCTTCAGCGGGATCTCGCCGAGCAGTACCTCGTAGGACGATGGTGTCCCGGAATGCCGGTCGGTGATGCCCAGCGCGGTGCTCGCGTTGCCCTGCGGATCCAGATCGATCACGAGCGTCTTGAGTCCTTGGACGGCCAGTGCGGCTGCGAGGTTCACCGCGGTGGTCGTCTTACCGACGCCGCCCTTCTGGTTGGCGATGGTGAACAGCCGACGGTGGCTGGGCCGATCCAGCGGGTCGTACGACTTGGATAGCACCTGCATTGCGCGCTCGGCCGCAGCGCCGATCGGGGTGTCGAATTCCGATGTTTCACGTGAAACATGAGCCCCGCTTCCGGTGCCGAACGAGTCATGCGGCGCACTCATAGGCTCTCCCTGCTCGATCGTCGGCGCGACGAATTCCGGACTCGTTTCCGGCTTCTCCCGTCGAGCCACCACCACCGTTGTCGGTGGGGATAAAAAGCTCACGCCACATTCCACCACCCTGGCATCGGCGGCGCCTAACTTGGTCATCACACGCCGGTGCTCGACGCACCTCGTCGGGGGCGCGCTCCCCCTTGATCGCGAGCAGCCGTCCGCCCGGACGCAGCAGCGGCAGGCTCCAGCGAGTCAGCTTGTCCAGCGACGCCACCGCCCTAGACGTGACCGCATCCGCGCCGCCGGCGGCCTGCGAACTTCCGCGTCCTCGGCGCGGCCTCGGACCACCTCGACGTCGAGCCCGAGTTCGTGATCACCATTCGGAGAAACTCGGTGCGGCGCAGTAGCGACTCGACCAGCACTACCCGCAGCCCGGGTTTCGCGATAACCATCGGCAGCCCCGGGAGTCCCGCCCCGCTGCCGATGTCGACGACCCGATCGCCGTTCTCGACGAGCTCCGCGACCACCGCGCAGTTCAGCAGATGGCGGTCCCAGATGCGTTCGACTTCGCGTGGACCGAGGAGGCCCCACTCCACGCCGGCCGTCGCGAGCAACTGCGCGTACCGCTCGGCCAGGCCGATCCGGTCGCCGAAGATCAACGCGGCCGCGTCCGGGGCGGGCGGAACCAGCGGCGCCGCGCGGTCGTGGGAGTCGACATGTTTCACGTGAAACATTCCTCCCGTCCGTACCCGCTGGCGACGCGCGCTCGAACTACATCGCTGTAACTCGCTGGCTGTTTTCAGTCCACCAGGACGACGACGCGGCGGCCCGGCTCGACGCCTTCGCTCTCGCTGTGCACCCCGCTGACCGCAGCTACGGCGTCATGCACGATCTTGCGCTCAAACGGCGTCATCGGTGCGAGTTCTTCTCGTTCGCCGCTTTCCAACACGCGCTTGGCCACCTTGTCGCCCAGCGCGGCCAACTCCTCGCGGCGGCGGCGGCGCCAGCTCGCGATGTCCAGCATCAGCCGGCTGCGCACACCGGTCTTCTGGTGCACGGCCAGCCGGGTCAACTCCTGCAGTGCGTCGAGCACCTCACCCTTACGGCCGACCAACTTGGACAGGTCGTCGCTGCCGTCGATGCTGACGATCGCGCGGCTGCCTTCGACGTCCAGGTCGATGTCGCCGTCGAAGTCCAGGAGGTCGAGCAGTTCCTCCAAGTAGTCGCCGGCGATCTCCCCCTCGGCGACCAACCGCTCTTCCTGATCGCCCTCGCCGTCGCCCTCGCCCTCGGTTGAAGCGGTGTCGTCGACGGCACCTTCCAACTCGTCCTCCGTCGGCAGCTTCTTGTCCGTTGGTTGCTTGGTTCGGTGTCTGTCATGTCTCGCCTGCCTTCCTTAACCGTGCCCGGGCTTCGCCCGGCGAAGTGTGGTGTCCGATGCGCTGACCGGACGGTGATGTGTCAGCGTCCGCGCTTCTTCGGCTTGGCTCCCGGCCGCGGCGCGCGGTTGCCCGCATCGGAATCGCCGGCTTCGGAGGTCTCAGCGTCCGGGGCATCACCTGTGCCGTTGCCGGCCGCCGCCGTCTTGGCCGCTGAACGTTTCGGTTTAGCGCCGGGTGCCGGCGCGTTGGCCGCCCGGCGCTCGATCGCCTCGCGCTTCTTTTCCTCTTCTTCGCGCTCGATCATCCCGAACACGTAGTGCTGCTGGCCGAACGTCCAGATGTTGTTCGCGAACCAGTAGAAGATGATCGCCAGGGGCAGGAACGGTCCACCGACCACCACGCCGAGCGGGAAGACGTAGAGCGCCAACTTGTTCATCATCGCGGTCTGCGGGTTCGCCGCGGCCTCCACGCTCTGGCGGGCCACCGACGCGCGGCTGTTGAAGTAGGTGGCGATGCCGGCCAGGATCATCACCGGCACACCGACGGCCGCGACCGCCGGCCGGCTGAATTCGAAACCCTGGAACGCCTGGAGGCTCGCGCCCCGCTGCGTCATGCTGGCGCCCAGCGGCGCACCGAAGAAGTTGGCGTCCAGGAAGTGGCCGACGTCCGTCGCGCTGAAGACGTAGTTGCCCAACGAGCGGTTGCGCTCGGGCGAAAGACCCAGCTGCCCGATCCCGCTCGAGGTCCGGTTGAAGCAGCGCAACACGTGATACAGCCCCAGGAACACCGGCACCTGGACCAGCATCGGCAGGCAGCCGAGGATCGGGTTGAACCCGTGCTCCTTCTGCAGCTTCTGCATCTCCAGCGCCATCCGCTGGCGGTCCTTGCCGTACTTCTTCTGCAGCGCCTTGATCTGTGGTTGCAGCTCTTGCATTTGACGAGTGGTGCGGATCTGGCGGACGAACGGGCTGTACAAGATCGCCCGGAGGGTGAAGACCAAGAACATCACCGCCAGCGTCCAGGTGACGAAATTCTTCGGACCCAGCCCAGGGACAGCCGAGAACGCCTTGTACCAGAGCCACATGATCGCCGAGACCGGGTAATAGAAATAGTCAAGGCTGAACGGATCAAACGACAACAGAATCACTCTCCCCTAGCGTTGCTGGGGTGTCCCAGTCTTGGGCCCGGGCTCCTCGGCGCTCCGGTACCGGGTCCCATCCTCCCCGATGCCACGGACCGCACTTCGCCAGCCGGACTGCTGCCAACCAACTCCCCCGCACCAACCCGAATTCAGCGAGTGCGTCTACCGCGTACTGACTACAGGTCGGGGTGAACCGGCACGTCGGCAATCGCAGCGGCGACACCATGTGGCGGTAGAGCTGGATCACGAAAATCACGACGCGCGCGGCTCCGAACTCGGCGGCCCGCAGTCTCGACATCACGGCGCTCACCGCTTCGATCCCGCTGCCTCGATGCGCCGCAAGCCGGCTCGCAGCTCCTCGCCCAAACGGGACGAGGCGACACCGCGACTACTGGGAAGGGCCCGGATCACCACGTGCTCTGAGCGATTCAGGTCTGCCATCACATCGCGGGCGACATGGCGCAGCCGCCGGGAGAGTCCGTGCCGCTGCACGGCGGACCCGACCGATCGCGAGACAATCAGTCCGAGTTTGGGATCACCGGTGGCATGCCGCATATAGATGACCATGTCCGGTTGGACGGTTCGCTTTCCGTGCTTGACCGTCGCGTCAAAATCGGTCGACCGCGTCATGCGGTTACGCGCGGAAAGCACCGTCGTCACACCGGAGCTGGAGGGTCAGGCAGTCAGCGAGCGACGGCCCTTGCCACGCCGATTCGACACGATCGCCCGGCCGGCCCTGGTCCGCATCCGCAGCCGGAAACCGTGCACACGGGCACGGCGCCGGTTATTCGGCTGGAACGTCCGCTTGCCCTTTGCCACGACTCTCTCCTTGCTGCATCTGGCATCGTGCTCGACACGGTTTCCCATGCCGGTGGGTCACGCTCTCCCCCACGACGCCTCGATAGGCTTTGTATCTCGCTGGTAACCGGCGCGGCCTCCGGGCTCAATGCTCGGATCGCAGCCGTATCGCCTACTTTCGGGCGACTGTATGAGGGTACTGACCGGTGTTCCCCCGGTCAAACCACACCCGGACGACGGCCTGATCGAGGCCGAACTTTAACTGCCGTCCCACCCGCCACCGGTGCGCGGAGCAATCTTCTGCGATGCGTGCTCAATGTTGCAGAACGGTTGGCGCGCGCCGGGAAAACTGTTAGCTTCGGGCGGTGCTGTTTCATACCGAAACGGCGCCAGACAACGAAGCAAGGATGGCAGATCGGCCTCCTAGCCAGCTGAGTTCCACTGGCCGTCTCGAGCGCCGATCCCGCGAGCCGTCGGGGGCAAGCTGCGGCACGCTGGTCGCTGTCCTGTCCACACCTGTGGATAACGGTGTGGACAGTTCGTCGTCGGGACTATTAGTTGAACTGTTATGTCACATCAGGGGGAGCCGTCGTTGACCGATGACCCCGGATCAAGTTTCGCGACGGTCTGGAGCGCGGTCGTCTCGGAGCTCAACGGCGAACTCACTACAGACGGCGCCGCCCTCAACGGTGAACCGAATGTTCTGCCTCTGACACCGCAGCAACGTGCGTGGCTCAACTTGGTCCAGCCGCTGACGATCGTCGAAGGTTTCGCTCTGCTCTCGGTGCCGAGTAGCTTCGTTCAGAACGAGATCGAACGTCATCTGCGCACCCAGATCACCAACGCTCTCAGCCGCCGTCTCGGCCAGCCGATCGAGCTTGGTGTTCGTATCTCACCGCTGACCTCCGACGAGATCGACGATCGTTCCAACGCGGCGTTCGACGAAGCACTCGACGACCTCGACGAGATCGACGAGGACGGCGAGGCTCTCGCCAGCGCACACCAAAGTTGGCCGTCCTACTTCTCCGAGCGGCCGCACAGCGAGGCCGCCGACTCAGCCGCCGGGCTCAGCCTGAACCGGCGCTACACCTTCGACACGTTCGTGATCGGTGCATCGAACCGCTTCGCCCACGCCGCGGCACTGGCGATCGCCGAGGCGCCGGCGCGTGCCTACAACCCACTCTTCATCTGGGGCGAATCCGGTCTGGGTAAGACTCACCTACTGCATGCCGCCGGTAACTACGCCCAGCGGCTCTTCCCCGGGATGCGGGTGAAGTACGTCTCCACCGAAGAGTTCACCAACGACTTCATCAACTCGCTGCGCGACGATCGCAAGGTGGCATTTAAGCGCAGCTATCGCGACGTCGACGTGCTGCTGGTCGATGACATCCAGTTCATCGAAGGCAAAGAAGGTATCCAGGAAGAGTTCTTCCACACCTTCAATACGCTGCACAACGCCAACAAGCAGATCGTCATTTCCTCCGACCGGCCGCCGAAACAGCTTGCGACACTTGAAGATCGGCTTCGTACCCGGTTCGAGTGGGGCCTGATCACCGACGTTCAGCCGCCCGAGCTGGAAACCCGCATCGCCATTTTGCGCAAGAAAGCGCAGATGGAGCGGCTCAATGTGCCCGACGATGTGCTCGAGCTGATTGCCAGCAGCATCGAACGCAACATCCGGGAATTAGAGGGCGCGCTGATTCGCGTCACCGCGTTCGCCTCGCTGAATAAGGCGCCGATCGACAAGTCCCTGGCCGAGATCGTCTTGCGCGACCTGATCGCCGACGCCAGCACCATGCAGATCAGTGCCGCGACGATCATGGCCGCCACCGCGGAGTACTTCGACACCACCGTCGAAGAACTACGTGGTCCCGGCAAGACCCGGGCCCTGGCCCAGTCGCGACAGATCGCCATGTATCTGATGCCGCGAGCTGACCGATCTGTCGCTGCCCAAGATCGGGCAGGCGTTCGGTCGGGACCACACCACGGTGATGTACGCGCAGAAGAAGATCCTCTCCGAGATGGCCGAGCGTCGTGAGATCTTCGATCACGTCAAAGAGCTCACCACTCGGATCCGCCAGCGCTCCAAGCGCTGACCGTCGCCGGCGCGCAGAGTCGAGTGGCCGGCTATCGCGTGAGATTTGGGACCGATGGCGCCATAACTGGCCACTCGCCCACTTCGACGCGGCTGAAATTCCAAAAAACTTCTACCCCGTCGGTACCTCGTGTCACAGCACCGGCTGTGGATACCGCTGTGGGCAAACTGCTCACACTCGTCGCGCAAACGCCGGGCCCGTGCACAGGCCCGACCGATCCCCAACCGCTGCACACAGAACCACACAGTCGTGCCGCGTGTCATGCACAACCCGGTCGGCACCGCCAGCAGCGCAGACAGCATGCTGTCCCCAACTTGCACAGGCCTTATTACTAATATTGAAATCCCTACATAGTTTGTTATTCAGAAAAAGCTGTTGGGGACGAGCCGTTCCACACCCCGGTATCGAGGCTCGAAAGACCTGAGTGTCACTGATTCCGATTAGCTTTCAAGATGGCCTCCGACGCTCTACGGTTGTGGTTCGACAGCCGTATCGGCCGTCGGAACGGATTACGGGCACAGGCGTCCGTCGGCGGGGACCGCGCCTCACACGGGGTGGAGCCGCTGAAGTTAGCCTTGCTGTTCGAGGTGATGAAGGGACGCAATGGACGTGGCGACGACCACCGTCGGCCTGACCGACTTGAAGTTCCGCCTGGTGCGGGATGACTTCGCCGATGCAGTGGCGTGGGTGGCCCGGACTCTGCCGTCCCGCCCGACCGTGCCGGTACTGGCCGGTGTGTTGCTGACCGGCTCCGACGACGGCCTGACGATTTCCGGATTCGACTACGAGGTTTCCGCCGAAGTTCGCTTGGCAGCTGAAATCGCTTCTCCGGGAACGGCTTTGGTGTCGGGCCGACTACTTTCCGACATCACCCGGGCATTGCCGAACAAGCCGGTGGACGTCCAGGTCGAGGGCACCAGAGTTTCGTTGGCCTGCGGAAGTGCGAAGTTCTCGCTGCCGACGATGGCCGTCGAGGATTACCCGACGCTGCCGACGTTGCCCGACGAAACCGGTGCCCTGTCGGTCGACGTGTTCGCCGAGGCCATCAGTCAGGTCGCCGTCGCCGCCGGCCGCGACGACACGCTGCCGATGCTGACCGGGATCAGAGTCGAAATCTCAGGTCAGTCAGTGGTTTTGGCCGCTACCGACCGCTTCCGGTTGGCGGTTCGCGAGCTGACCTGGTCGGCTGCCGCACCCGACGTGGAGGCCGCCGTCCTGGTACCGGCGAAGACGTTGTCCGAAGCGGCCAAGAGCGGAACCGACGGCGCGGAAGTACATTTGTCGCTCGGCGCCGGGTCCTCGGTGGGCAAGGACGGACTGCTTGGCATCAGCGGGAATGGAAAGCGAAGCACCACCCGGTTGCTGGATGCGGAGTTCCCGAAGTTCCGCCAACTGCTACCCAGTGAACACACGGCGGTCGCCACCGTCGGGGTCGCCGAGTTGACCGAGGCGATCAAGCGCGTCGCACTGGTCGCCGACCGCGGCGCCCAGGTGCGGATGGAATTCTCCGCGGACACGTTGCGGCTCTCGGCCGGCGCCGACGATGTCGGTCGGGCCGAAGAAGACGTGCCGGTGGAATTCGCCGGTGAACCACTGACCATCGCCTTCAACCCGACGTATCTCACGGATGGTCTCGGCTCCTTGCACTCCGACCGGGTGTCGTTCGGGTTCACCACCCCGAGCCGTCCGGCAGTGTTACGCCCGGCCGGCGCCGACGACGCGCAACCCACCGACAGCGGTCCTTTCCCGGCGATCCAGACGGATTACGTGTATTTGCTGATGCCGGTTCGTCTGCCCGGTTAGCGATTAGGTGTACGTCCGTCATCTTGGCTTACGTGACTTTCGGTCCTGGGCGAACGTCGAACTCGAACTGACGCCGGGGCGGACGGTGTTCGTCGGGTCGAACGGCTTCGGCAAAACGAATCTTGTTGAAGCTCTGTGGTATTCGTCGACCTTGGGGTCTCACCGGGTTGCCACCGACGCGCCGCTCGTCCGGGTCGGCGCGCAGCGCGCCGTGGTGTCGACGATCGTCGTCAACGAGGGCCGGGAATGTGCCGTCGACCTGGAAATCACCGCCGGACGAGCGAACAAGGCGCGGCTCAACCGCTCGCCGGTACGTAGCCCGCGCGAAATAGTCGGGGTGTTGCGGGCGGTGCTGTTCGCGCCCGAAGACCTGGCGCTGGTCCGAGGAGACCCCGGTGACCGCCGGCGATACCTCGACGATCTGGCGACCGTGCGTCGCCCGCGGGTGGCCGGAATCCGGGCCGATTACGACAAAGTCCTGCGCCAGCGCACCGCCCTGCTGAAATCTGCGTCGGGCGCGCGGTTCCGCGGCGACCGGGGCGCGCTGGACACCCTCGATGTGTGGGACGGGCACTTGGCGACGCACGGCGCGGAGTTGATGGCCGCCCGGATGACGCTGGTGAACGAGTTGGCACCCGAGGTGCAGAAGAGTTACCAGCTGCTGGCGCCGGCGTCGCGGCCGGCGTCGATCGCGTATCACGCCAGCATCGAGATCGAACCCGACCGGCCCGACGTCGATATTCTGCGGACCGCCCTGCTGGAAAAAATGGCCGCGCGCCGCGACGCGGAACTCGAGCGTGGAGTGTGTCTCGTCGGTCCGCACCGCGACGACCTGGAGCTGCGGCTCGGCGAACAACCCGCGAAAGGCTTTGCCAGCCACGGGGAATCGTGGTCGATGGCGTTGGCGCTGCGACTCTCGGCGTATGAATTGCTGCGCGCCGACGGCAGCGACCCGGTACTGTTGCTCGACGACGTTTTCGCCGAACTGGACACCGCGCGCCGCGAGGCGTTAGCCGCCGCGGCCGCCTCGGCGGAGCAGGTGCTGGTGACCGCCGCGGTCGTCGATGACATTCCGCGCGATTGGGACGCCGACCGTATCTACATCACCCTGAACGATGATGACGCCGGCCCGGCCTCAGCGGTGCTGACGTCCGAGCCCGAAGAGGAGTGAGGCAGTGAACGCCGACGACGAAGCACCGGAAGCCGACGCCGGACCGCCCGAGCAGCGAAGCGATGCCAGCGGCATGGATCTGGTCCGGCGGGTACTGGAAGAAGCCCGCGGCGCTGCCCGGACCCAAGGCAAAGATGTCGGGCGCGGTCGCCGGTTGCCGCCGAGCCGCCGGGTGGCCGGCGCCGCAAGCCGGCGCCGCTGGTCCGGTCCGGGTCCCGATGCGCGCGACCCGCAGCCGCTGTCGCCGCGCCACCAGCGACCTCGCGAAAAAACAAGGGTGGACGCCGCGCGTCGCCGAGGGTGCGGTATTCGGCCGGTGGGCGACCGTGGTCGGCTCCGACATTTCGGAGCACGCGTCGCCGACCGGATTGCGTGACGGGGTGCTCAGCGTGACGGCTGAGTCGACGGCCTGGGCCACCCAACTGCGGCTCATTCAGAAGCAGGTGCTGGCCAAGATCGCGGCGGAGGTCGGCGACGGTGTGGTGACCAGCCTGCGGATCACCGGCCCGACCGCGCCGTCCTGGCGTAAAGGTCCGCGGCACATCTCCGGGCGGGGGCCGCGCGACACCTACGGTTGACCCTGCGCGCGATCCGCTCAGGGGCGTCAGAAGCCTGCGAACAGCCTCGTCAAGCGTCAAGACGAAGACGAGAGCGAGAAATTCCGTACACGGCGCAGATAGCTGTGTAGAAACGCCCGCGCAGAATCGGTGCGGAGCGGTCTGGACGGTAGACTGACTGAGAACCAGCGCACAGTCATCAGACTGGCCGCGCGTGCACCCCAAGGAGAGCCTTCCGATCGTGGCTGCCCCGAAGAAAAATCCGAAAGAGTACGGCGCCGACTCCATCACCATTCTGGAGGGTCTGGAAGCGGTCCGTAAACGCCCGGGCATGTATATCGGCTCCACCGGGGAGCGCGGATTGCACCACTTGATTTGGGAGGTCGTCGACAACGCGGTCGACGAGGCGATGGCCGGCTACGCCGACACCGTCGACGTCAAGATCCTGGAGAACGGCGGCGTCGAGGTCACCGACAACGGTCGCGGCATCCCGGTGGCCATGCACGCCACCGGCGTTCCCACCGTCGACGTCGTGATGACCCAACTGCACGCCGGCGGCAAGTTCGGCGGCGACGACGGCGCCTACGCGGTATCGGGTGGTCTGCACGGGGTGGGCGTCTCGGTGGTCAACGCGCTTGTCCACCCGGCTCGAGGCAGAGATCTCCCGGGACGGCTTCGAGTGGTATCAGTCCTACGACCGTTCGGTGCCGGGCACCCTGAAACAGGGTGACAAGACCAAGAAAACCGGGACGACGATCCGATTCTGGGCGGACTCAGGCATTTTCGAGACGACGAACTACGACTTCGAGACGGTGGCCCGCCGGCTTCAGGAGATGGCGTTCCTCAACAAAGGGTTGACCATAGATTTGATCGACGAGCGGGTCGCCGCTGACGAAGTCGTCGACGAAGTCGTCAGCGACACCGCCGAGGCGCCGAAATCCGCGGAGGAGAAAGTCGCGGAATCCGTTGCGCCGCACAAGGTCAAGCACCGCACCTTCCACTATCCGGGCGGTCTGGTCGACTATGTCAAGCACATCAACCGGACCAAGAATCCGATCCACTCCAGCATCGTGGACTTCTCCGACAAGGGTCCCGGCCACGAGGTCGAGATCGCGATGCAGTGGAACGCGGGCTACTCGGAGTCGGTGCACACCTTCGCCAACACCATCAACACGCACGAGGGCGGTACCCACGAGGAGGGTTTCCGCGCGGCGCTGACGACGGTGGTGAACAAATACGCCAAAGACAAGAAGTTGCTGAAAGAAAAGGACGCCAACCTCACCGGCGATGACATTCGCGAGGGCCTGGCCGCGGTGATCTCGGTCAAGGTCAGTGAGCCGCAGTTCGAGGGCCAGACCAAGACGAAATTGGGCAACACCGAGGTCAAATCGTTTGTGCAGAAGGCGTGCAACGACAAGCTGTCGCACTGGTTCGAGGCCAACCCCGCCGACGCCAAGACGGTGGTGAACAAGGCGGTATCGTCGGCGCAGGCCCGGTTGGCCGCCCGTAAAGCCCGAGAGTTGGTGCGACGCAAGAGCGCCACCGACATCGGCGGGCTGCCCGGCAAGCTGGCCGACTGCCGCTCCACCGACCCGCGCAAGTCGGAAGTATATGTGGTGGAGGGTGATTCGGCCGGTGGCTCGGCGAAGAGCGGTCGCGACTCGATGTTCCAGGCCATCCTCCCGTTGCGCGGCAAGATCATCAACGTCGAGAAAGCCCGCATCGATCGCGTGCTGAAAAACACTGAAGTGCAGGCGATCATCACCGCGCTGGGCACCGGAATCCATGACGAGTTCGACATCACCAAGCTGCGGTATCACAAGATCGTGCTGATGGCCGACGCGGACGTCGACGGCCAGCACATCTCGACACTGCTGCTGACGTTGCTGTTCCGGTTCATGCGGCCGCTGATCGAAAACGGCCACGTATTTCTGGCCCAGCCGCCGCTGTACAAGCTGAAGTGGCAGCGCAGCGAGCCAGAATTCGCCTATTCCGACCGCGAACGCGACGGGCTGCTGGAGGCCGGCCGGGCGGCGGGCCGAAAGATCAACACCGAGGACGGTATTCAGCGATACAAGGGTCTGGGCGAGATGGACGCCAAGGAGCTGTGGGAGACCACGATGGACCCGTCGGTGCGGGTGCTGCGACGGATCACGCTCGACGACGCCGCCGCGGCCGACGAGTTGTTCTCCATCCTGATGGGCGAGGACGTCGAGGCTCGGCGGAGTTTCATCACCCGCAACGCCAAAGACGTTCGTTTCCTGGATGTTTAAGAAGTCGAGACGGCTAGTTCTCACGACCGAAGGAACACATGACTGACACGACGTTGCCGCCGAGCGACGAAGCCGGCGACCGCATCGAACCGGTAGACATCCAGCACGAGATGCAGCGCAGCTACATCGACTACGCCATGAGCGTGATCGTGGGCCGCGCACTGCCGGAAGTACGCGACGGCCTCAAGCCGGTGCACCGCCGGGTGCTGTATGCGATGTTCGACTCCGGGTTCCGCCCGGACCGCGGACACGCGAAATCCGCACGCTCCGTTGCCGAGACGATGGGCAACTACCACCCGCACGGCGACTCGTCGATCTACGACACCCTGGTGCGCATGGCGCAGCCGTGGTCGCTGCGCTACCCGCTGGTCGACGGGCAGGGAAACTTCGGCTCGCCGGGTAACGACCCGCCAGCCGCCATGCGATACACCGA
Source organism: uncultured Actinomycetota bacterium (assembly GCA_963755805.1). GTDB lineage: Bacteria > Actinomycetota > Actinomycetes > Mycobacteriales > Mycobacteriaceae > Mycobacterium. The sequence goes on along the minus strand of CAVWLG010000011.1, from coordinate 48,672 downwards.
AGCCCGGCTGACGCCGCTGGCGATGGAGATGCTGCGTGAAATCGACGAGGAGACAGTCGATTTCATCCCGAACTACGACGGGCGCGTGCAGGAGCCGACGGTTCTGCCGAGCCGGTTCCCGAACCTGTTGGCCAACGGATCCGGCGGCATCGCCGTCGGCATGGCCACCAACATTCCGCCGCACAACCTCAGGGAACTCGCCGAGGCCGTCTACTGGTGCCTGGAGAACCACGAGGCCGACGAGGAAGCCACGTTGGCCGCGGTCTGCGAGCGGGTCAAGGGCCCAGACTTCCCGACGCACGGTCTGATCGTCGGATCCCAAGGGATCAACGACGCTTACACAACCGGCCGCGGTTCCATCCGGATGCGCGGAGTCGTTGAGGTAGAAGAAGATTCGCGCGGGCGCACCTCGATCGTGATCACCGAATTGCCGTATCAGGTCAACCACGACAACTTCATCACCTCGATCGCCGATCAGGTCCGCGACGGCAAGTTGGCGGGCATCTCCAACATCGAGGACCAGAGCAGCGACCGCGTCGGCCTGCGCATCGTGGTGGAAATCAAGCGCGACGCCGTCGCCAAGGTGGTGCTGAACAACCTCTACAAGCACACCCAGCTGCAGACCAGCTTCGGCGCCAACATGCTGTCGATCGTCGACGGTGTGCCGCGCACGCTGCGCATCGACCAGATGATCCGCTACTACGTCGAACACCAACTCGACGTGATCATCCGTCGCACCACCTACCGGTTGCGTAAGGCCAACGAGCGCGCGCACATCTTGCGCGGTTTGGTGAAAGCCCTTGACGCACTTGACGAAGTGATCGCGTTGATCCGTGCGTCGCAGACCGTCGACATCGCCCGGGCCGGCCTGATCGAGCTGCTCGACATCGACGAGATCCAGTCGCAGGCGATCTTGGACATGCAGTTGCGCCGGCTGGCTGCCCTGGAGCGCCAGCGCATCATCGACGACCTGGCCAAGATCGAGGCCGAGATCGCCGACCTGGAAGACATCCTCGCCAAGCCGGAACGGCAGCGCGCGATCGTGCACGACGAACTCGTCGACCTCGTCGAGAAGTACGGCGACGACCGCCGCACCCGGATCATTGCCGCCGACGGCGACGTCAGCGACGAGGATCTGATCACCCGCGAGGACGTCGTCGTCACCATCACCGAAACCGGGTACGCCAAGCGCACCAAGACCGACCTGTACCGCAGCCAGAAACGCGGCGGCAAGGGGGTTCAGGGCGCCGGGCTGAAGCAGGACGACATCGTGCGGCACTTCTTCGTGTGCTCCACGCACGACTGGATCCTGTTCTTCACCACCCAGGGCCGGGTGTATCGGGCCAAGGCCTACGACTTGCCGGAGGCCTCCCGGATCGCGCGCGGACAGCACGTCGCCAACCTGTTGGCCTTCCAGCCCGAGGAGCGCATCGCCCAGGTCATCCAGATCAAGAGCTACGAAGACGCGCCCTACCTGGTGCTGGCCACCCGCAATGGGCTGGTCAAGAAGACCAAGCTGACCGACTTCGACTCGAACCGGTCCGGCGGGATCGTCGCGGTCAATCTGCGCGACGGCGACGAGCTGGTCGGGGCGGTGCTGTGCTCGTCGGAGGAAGACCTGCTGCTGGTGTCGGCCAACGGACAGTCGATCCGGTTCTCGGCGACCGACGACGCCCTGCGGCCGATGGGCCGGGCGACCTCGGGTGTGCAGGGCATGCGGTTCAACGCCGACGACTACCTGCTGTCGCTGAATGTGGTGAGCGAAGGCACGTATCTGCTGGTCGCTACCGCCGGCGGCTATGCCAAGCGCACCGCGATCGAGGAGTACACGGCCCAGGGCCGCGGCGGTAAAGGCATCTTGACGATCCAGTACGACACCCGTCGTGGCAAGCTCGTGGGAGCGCTGATCGTCGACGACGACAGCGAGGTGTTCGCGATCACCTCCGGTGGTGGCGTGATCCGGACGAAAGCCAAGCAGGTCCGTAAGGCCGGGCGGCAGACCAAGGGTGTTCGGTTGATGAACTTGGGCGAGGGCGACACACTGTTAGCCATTGCGCGCAACGCCGAAGAAGCGGACGTCGTCGACGAGGAGTCGGGCGCCGAGTCCGAGTGACGATGCGCGCCGTTAGGCGGCGCGAGAAGGAACCGGGCAATTAGCCTGGGTCCGAGGCGTAAGCGATCGCCGGCCGCCCCGGCGGCTGGCTGCACAGTTAGGAGCTGTGGGTGACGTCACCGAACGAGCCGGGCCATTCCGGACCGGGCGACAGCCCGAACGGGACTGGCGCGAACACGGCTGCGACGCCACGGCAGCGGCCCGCCGCCCGCCCGGCGCCGGCGCAACAGCGTCAGCCCGGCCGCGGTACCACGCCCAACGCCGAGGCACGGCTGAACCGGTTCATCTCCGGTACCGCCGCGCCGGGCGCAGCCAAGACCCCAGCGCCCGAGGCCGAGCCGGTGCCGAACGAGATCCGGGAGAACGATGCCTACGCCAGCGAACTACCCGACCTGTCCGGCCCGATTCCCCGTGGCGCACAACGGAAGTCGGTTGGGATCGGACGGATGACCCGATGACCGCGCCGGTTCGTTCGGAAGGCCGCATCCAGGTGTCGCCGCGAACGCCGGGTCCGGTTCGCGCCAGCATGCAGATCCGGCGCGTCGATCCGTGGAGCACGTTGAAGGTGTCGCTGGTGCTGTCGGTGGCGTTGTTCTTCGTCTGGATGATCGCCGTGGCGTTCCTGTACCTGGTGCTCGGCGGCATGGGCGTGTGGAGCAAGCTCAACAGCAACGTCGGTGATCTGCTGAACAACAACGGTGGCAGCGCCGAGTTGGTGTCCAGCGGGACGATCTTCGGCGGCGCCATCCTGGTCGGCCTGGTGAACATCGTTCTGCTCACCGCCGCGGCCACCATTGGCGCGTTCATCTACAACTTGACAACCGACTTGATCGGCGGCGTCGAGGTGACGCTGGCCGACCGGGACTAGCGTTTTGGGCGCAGACGCTCGGGTGCGGTAATCTCGGCGCTCGTCCGTGTGCGCGTGCGGGCCTATAGCTCAGGTGGTTAGAGCGCTTCGCTGATAACGAAGAGGTCGGAGGTTCGAGTCCTCCTAGGCCCACAACCATGTGTTCGCCAAGACGTTTCGTGAGACTGGTGTTGCCGCTGGCAGCAATCGCGGTGCTGGCGCTGTTCCTCCGGTCTCGACAAAGCGTCGAGGTGTGGCATGTGGCCGCCGACCAGATCGATGGTCGGCACCCCAAAGATCAACATCAGGGGCCTTAGCTCAGTTGGTAGAGCGCTGCCTTTGCAAGGCAGATGTCAGGAGTTCGAATCTCCTAGGCTCCACAGTTAGCCGCCTTCGCCGCCCGAGCCGTCATCGGCCAGGTAGGTCACCTGGTACCACCGGCGCGACAGGTCATAGCTCTCGGTTTCGGTGGCACTCTCCAACCGCACGTCGCACAGGTGCGAGTTATCCAGCCGGATGAAGCCCTCGAGCTCGGTGTCGCGTGCCTCGCCGGTCAGCGCGCCGTCCGCGAGCGCCCTGCCTTCGTACCGTCGCCAGCCCACCGGTCGTCAGGGGCGGTGGTCGACGTCCACGCTGGGCGGCAGCGGCGAGGGCTCCGGCTGCGACGAGCGGCGGATGATCGAGAACGCGGCCCCGCCGGCGGCGAGCACCACGACGGCGGCTCCGGCCAGCACCCAGGGCCGCGGCTTGCGGCGCTGCGATCGACGGGCTTGCGCGAGCGCCTCGGGCAGACCGGTCACCACTTCCTGCGCGGCGGCCAGTTCGTGGACCAACGCCTCCTGGGCGTTCCGGATGTCGCGGGCCAGTCGGCCCTCCTGATAACGGCGACGCAGGCTGGACGCGCCGGCCTGGGCGGAGTGAACGCTGAGACCGACCACGCCGCGGGTCACGTCGACCGGCCCGACCGCCGTGTAGGTCAGACCGCGGCTCAGCCGCTCCCGCGGGGTCAACCGGATGTGGTTCTTAGCGCCCATTTCTCGCCCTTTCGCAAGACCGCCTCGGGAATACGTTCAGACTGCCACACGGGCTACCGGCACCGGATGTCTGGCGGGCCGGACGGTGATGGCAGACTGTGATCCCGTGACTACCAGCCCGATTCAGACCGCCACTGCCACACTGCACACCAACCGCGGCGACATCAAGATCGCGTTGTTCGGAAACCATGCCCCCAAGACCGTCGCCAACTTCGTGGGCCTGGCTCAAGGCACCAAGGAGTACTCGACCGAGAATGCCTCCGGCGGAAGCTCCGGCCCGTTCTACGACGGCGTGATTTTCCACCGGGTGATCAGCGGCTTCATGATCCAGGGCGGCGACCCGACCGGGACCGGCCGCGGCGACGCGGGCTACAAGTTCGCCGACGAGTTCCACCCCGAGTTGCAGTTCGACAAGCCCTACCTGCTGGCGATGGCGAACGCGGGACCGGGCACCAACGGCTCGCAGTTCTTCATCACCGTGGGCAAGACGCCGCACCTGAACCGCAAGCACACCATCTTCGGCGAGGTCGTCGACGCGGACTCACAGGGTGTTGTGGAGGCCATCGCCAACACCGCCACCGGCCCGGGCGATCGTCCCTCCGAGCCGGTCGTCATCGAGTCGATCACCATCTCCTGACGCCGCCACGGGCGGTAACTCAGGTACCCGCGTAACCGTTCGCGGTCAGCGCGTCGAGCACGTCTAACGGGTCGGTGCCGAGATCCCATCGGGAGAAGACGAACAGCCGGCCGTCGTTGGCGTCGATCTCGAGCAGCCTCGTCTTGCGCCCGATCCGGCGGAACTCGCTGATCCGGATGATCTTGATGTCGGGTCGTCGCAGGTGTTGAGGCCGCAGCCAGCCGCCGATCTCCAGGCCGTCGTCGGTGATTGCCAGCTTTGGTCGCGCACGCCATGTCCCGCCCGCAAACAAGATCAGTCCGGCCGCGGAAATGCCGAACAAAAGCCGCCCCGGAGCGTCTGTGACGACGGTCACACATGTGGTAGCCATCACAATCCCGGCGAACCCGCACGCTGCGATTCCGACGGCGGACGGCGCCCATTGTGTTTGCTGCACGAGGCTCCTAAGGGGTCTACCACCGACGATGCGGTTATCCACAGGCGCTATGCACAATGGGGATGAATCACACGCGTGTGATCTGGTCACTCACCGGTTGCTGGCCCAGCAACCCCGCAGATCGGGGATGGGCGCGTCAGCTCGGCGGCCCGATCTACCGCCACCGCATCGTGAGCAACAAGCCGCTGATCATGAAGGCAAACGCGACCGCGTAGTTCCACGGCCCCAGCTCCGCCATCCAGTTCAGCACCGAGGGCGCGTCGGGGCCCGTGGCCGCCAACTGGAACACCATCAGCCAGACCAGACCGATCAGCATCAAACCGCAGAACAGCACCACGAACCACACGCTCGATGGGCCGGCCTTCACCTTGACCGGGGTGCGGCTCACCGAATGTGCGGTGAAGTCGGTCTTCTTGCGAACTTTGGACTTGGGCATTTCTACCTCGGGTATAACTCGGAGCTACGGTAGGCAGAGCAGGGCAACGACGAGCGTAACGCACTCACCAGCAGCGGACGGAGAGGCCGATGGCCAGATGGGTCCCGCGGCTGTCCCCCGTCCGCGACAGCACCGACGAGAACGCCGTCGCTGTGGCGAGTGGGCGTCCCAGTGGTGTGTCTGCTGGCCGGTCTGATGATCGGCGCGACGCACGGGGTGTCCCGCGGCGGGGAGATCCGGCGCAGCGACGCACCCCGGCTGGTCGACCTGGTGCGCAGCGAACAGTCCGCCGTCGACCGACTGTCCGGCGAACGGGATCGGCTCGCCGACACCATCGACTCGACCCACGGCCGGTCCGCCGACGCGGCGCTGGCGGCGATGCTGCGGCGGTCGGCGGAGCTGGCCGGTGACGCCGGGCTCGACCCCGCGCACGGACCGGGTCTGACCGTCACGCTCAACGACGCACAGCGCGACGCCAACGGCCGCTTCCCCCGCGACGCCTCCCCCGACGACCTGGTCGTGCACCAGCAGGACATCCAGGCCGTCCTCAATGCATTGTGGAGCGCCGGCGCGGAGGCCATCCAGATGCAGGACCAGCGGATCATCGGCACCTCGGTGGCCCGCTGCGTGGGCAACACGTTGCTGCTCAACGGCCGAACCTACAGCCCGCCGTACACGATCACCGCGATCGGCGACGCCACGGCCATGCAGTCCGCACTGGCCGGGGCTCCCCTGGTGATCCTCTACAAGCAGTACGTGGTGCGGTTCGGCCTCGGCTACGCCGAGCACGCCGTCGCCGACGCCCACGTGGTGGGCCACAGCGAGCCGCTGCGGATGCACTACGCGCAGGCCGCCGGGCCGGTCAGTTACTGAGCTCACCTGCATCTCAGGGGACCGGCTCAGTCCGACGGCCCGGCTCCTCCTCATCGCGCTACGCGCTCTGCATCGTCGCAGCGCTAACCTGACACGATGCAGATCTTGGTCGTCGACAACTACGACAGCTTCGTCTTCAACCTGGTGCAATACCTCGGCCAGTTGGGTGTCGAGGCAACCGTGTGGCGCAACGACGACCCGCGGCTGTCCGACCCCGCCGCAACCGCCGCCGAGGTGGACGGGATCCTGCTGAGCCCTGGCCCGGGAACCCCGGAGCGCGCGGGCGCATCGATCGACCTGGTGCGGGCGTGCGCCGCAGCGCGCACCCCGCTGCTGGGTGTCTGCCTCGGCCACCAGGCCATCGGTGTGGCGTTCGGCGCCACCGTCGACCGGGCACCCGAACTCCTGCACGGTAAAACCAGCAGCGTGTATCACACGAATAGCGGTGTGCTGCAAGGACTTCCGGATCCGTTTACCGCGACCCGGTATCACTCGCTGACGATCATGCCCGAGACGTTGCCCGCCGAGTTGGAGGTGACCGCCCACACCGAGAGCGGCGTGATCATGGGCGTGCGGCACGCGGAGTTGCCGATCCACGGCGTCCAGTTCCACCCGGAGTCGATCCTCACCGAGGGCGGGCACCGGATGCTGGCCAACTGGCTGGTCGACTGCGGACAGGTCCGCGACGACGGTCTGGTGCGCAAGCTGGAAAGCGAACTGGTCGACAGCCTGGCCAGCGTGCGCCGCTACGACCCGGCTATTGACCGAACTTCAGCGTGATGCTGCCGTCCCGGTTGGCACCTTGACCCGCGCTCGGGCTCTGGAACACCACCCGGTTGTGCTGCGAGCCGCCCGCGTCGACGTCGGAGCCCTTCACCAGGATCCCGGTCCAGCCCAGCGCGCGTAGTTGCGGCTCGGCCTCGGTCCACACCAGGCCCGACAGGTCCGGCATGATGAACTGGTTGCCCTTGGAGACCTGCAACTCGACGATCGTGTCGACCGGAACATCGGCTCCCGCAGGCGGATTGGTGCCGATCACGTCACCGGCCGGCCGCGGGCTGTCGACGGGCGCCTGGCTGAACTTGCTGAAGCCGTAGACCGTGAGGTTCTTCTGCGCCGAGTCGGCGTTCTGCCCGGCGACATCGGGAACCTGCTTGCTCGACGGACCGGACCCGACGATCACCGCGATCTCGTTGGTGACCGCCGATGTCTGATTGGCCGGCGGGTTGGTGCCGATGACTTTGTCTTTGGTCTCCGGCGTCGACGGCGAGTTCACCTGCTTGAAGCGGTTGAATCCGGCGGCCTTGAGTTTCTTGATCGCCGCTGAATAGCTCAACGAGGAGACGTCGGGCACCTCGCGCTGCTCGGGGCCGGTGGACACGTTGACCGTAATCAGCTCGCCCGCACCGACTTTGGTGTCAGCGCCCGGGTCGGTGCCGATGACGTGATCCGGCGGAACCGTCGAGTCGGGCTTCTGCTGCGTGCGGGTTTTGAAGCCGTGGTTCTGCAGCGCGGCGATCGCATCGGCGGACGCCTGATTGCGGACGTCGGGCACCTGCACGTTGCGCATGCCGCCGCCGAGGGTGTTGATCAGCACCGTGACGGCCACGGTCAGCACGGCCAGCACCGCGACGGCGATCACCCAGCGGCTCACCGAGCCGGGATTGCGCGGGCGGGTGAAGTCGAGTTGCTGACGGGGCAGCGGACTGGTCTGTGATCCCGTCGAATCCGACGAATGCGGGGCGGTCATCAGCGACGAGCGCTCGGCCTCGGTGAAGACCTTGGGCGCCTCCGGCGGCTCCCCGTTGTGCACCCGCACCAGGTCGGTGCGCATCTCGGCGGCGGTCTGGTAGCGGTTCTCCGGGTTTTTGGCCAGCGCCTTGAGCACGACGGCGTCCAGGTCGGCGGAGATGCCCTCGTAGCGCCGCGACGGCGGCACCGGGTCTTCGCGGACGTGCTGGTAGGCCACCGCCACCGGTGAATCACCGACGAAAGGCGGTTCGCCAGTGAGCATTTCGTAGAGCACACAGCCCAGCGAGTAGACGTCGGAGCGGGCGTCGACGCTGTCGCCGCGGGCCTGCTCGGGCGAAAGATATTGCGCGGTACCGATCACCGCGGCGGTCTGCGTGACGCTGTTACCGCTGTCGGACAGCGCCCGCGCGATACCGAAGTCCATCACCTTGACCGCGTTGGTGCTGCTGATCATGATGTTGGCCGGCTTGACGTCGCGGTGGATGATGCCGTGCTGGTGCGAGAAGTTCAGCGCCTGGCAGGCATCGGCGATGACCTCGATGGCCCGGGTCGGCGTCATCGGTCCGTCGGTGTGGACGATGTCGCGCAGGGTCACACCGTTGACGTACTCCATCACGATGTACGGCAGCGGGCCGCCGGCCGTCTCGGCCTCGCCGGTGTCGTACACCGCGACGATCGCCGGATGGTTGAGCGCGGCGGCGTTCTGCGCCTCCCGGCGGAAACGCAGGTAGAAGCTGGGGTCGCGGGCCAGATCGGCGCGCAGCACCTTGACCGCCACGTCTCGGTGTAACCGGACATCCCGAGCCAGGTGGACCTCGGACATGCCACCGAAGCCGAGGATCTCACCAAGTTCGTAGCGGTCGGACAGGTGCTGCGGGGTCGTCATCGCGGTTTCTCGTGTTGGGACGCCGTCGCGCAAGAGAAGGTCAGCGCGGACGCCCGCCTGGGTGTGGGCAGGATGCATTGCCCTCCAGAATGACCCGCGGTCCCCCGATACGTCCAATTAGTTGGATGCGCCGGAGCCGATTCGGACTTGCTGGGCGGTGCTCCGGTGTCGGTCACGGTGGGTGCGGATGGTTGCTGCTGCGAATTGTTGCCGTGCGAGTTCATCACGATGAGGATCGCGATGATGATCGCCAGCGCGCCCAGTACCCCGGCGGCCCACAGCAGCGCGCGCTGACCGGACGAGAAGGTGCGCCGCGGCGGCGGGGTGCGGTGACCGCCGGTCGTCGGCCGCGCGCGACGGGCGGCGGGCGCCCGGGTGGTGGCCGCGGCCGCGGCCCGGGTCTGCGACCCCGACGGGATGGCGGCCGGGGTGGCGCGGGCTCCTCCGGCGGCCTGGTTGGGCCGCGGCGGACGGCGGCCGGCGCGAACGGCGGCGACCGCGTCGGCGAACGGTCCCCCGCTGCGGTAGCGCATGCCCGGGTTCTTGACCAGGGTGATCTCGATCAGCTCGCGCACATTGGGCGGCAAGTCGGCCGGCAGCGGCGGCGGGGCCTCCTTGATGTGCTTCATCGCCACGGTCAGCGCGCCCTCGCCGGTGAACGGCCGCTTGCCCGAAACCGCTTCGTAGCCAACAACTCCCAGCGCGTAGACATCGCTCGAGGGGGTCGCGTCGTGGCCCAGCGCCTGCTCGGGGGCGATGTACTGGGCGGTGCCCATCACCATGCCGGTCTGGGTCACCGGCGCGGCGTCGACGGCCTTGGCGATACCGAAGTCGGTGATCTTCACCTGACCGGTCGGGGTGATCAGGATGTTTCCCGGCTTCACGTCACGGTGCACCAAGCCGGCGGCATGCGCGACCTGCAGTGCCCGGCCGGTCTGCTCGAGCAGGTCCAGCGTGTGCCGCAACGACAGCCGTCCGGTTCGCTTGAGCACCGAGTTCAGCGGCTCACCGTTGACCAACTCCATCACCAGATAGGCGGTGCGGCCCTCGCCGTCCATCTGCGTCTCGCCGTAGTCGTGCACGCTGGCGATGCCGGGATGGTTGAGCATTGCGGTGGTGCGCGCCTCGACCCGGAATCGCTCGATGAACTCGGAGTCCTCGGAGAATTCCGCCTTGAGTACCTTGACCGCGACCCGTCGGCCCAGCCGACTGTCGACGGCCTCCCACACCTGCCCCATGCCGCCGGTGGCAATCAGTCGCTGCAGGCGGTAGCGGCCAGACAGCGTCACACCTACTCGCGGGCTCATGGTCCTCCCTGCAGCGCGGCCTCGATAACGGCGCGCCCGATCGGTGCGGCAAGCGCACCTCCGGTCGCCGATGGACTGCCGCCGTCTGCCGTTCCCTCTACGAGCACCGCAACGGCGACCTTCGGAGCCTTCGCGGGCGCAAACGCGATGTACCACGCGTGCGGTGGCGTGTGGCGCGGGTCGGGGCCGTGCTCTGCCGTACCAGTTTTGGATGCGATCTGCACGCCGGGGATCGCCCCTTTCTGCTGTGTCACATTCTCGGCGCCGACCATCAACTCAGTCAGTTTAGCCGCGACCTGCGGGGACACCGCACGGCGCTGTTGGTGCGGTGCGGTCGTGCTGATGTTGGCCAGGTCGGGTCCCTGCAGGCCGTCGACCAGGTAAGGCTGCATGGTGATGCCGGCATTGGCGATGGTAGCCGCAACGACCGCGTTCTCCAGAGGCGTCAAGGCGACATCTTTCTGACCGATGCTCGACATGCCCAGCGCCGCGGCGTCCGGAATCGGGCCGACAGTGGACTCGGCGACCTGCAGCGGCGTCGGGTCAGGCACGGCGTCCAGGCCGAACGACTGGGCCATGCCGCGCAGTGCGTCGGTTCCGGTCAGCAGGCCCAGCTGGACGAACGCGGTGTTGCACGACCGGGCGAATGCCTCACGCAGCGTGACGGTTTCGGCGTTGACGCACGGCGCCCCGCCGTAGTTCTCCAGGCTGGCGGTGCTGTCCGGCAGCGGAATCGACGCCGCCGCGGTGAGCTCGTCATCCTCGGTCATGCCGTTCTGCAGCGCGGCCGCGGTGGTGATCACTTTGAACGTCGAGCCCGGTGGATAGGTCTGGGAGATCGCGCGATTGATCAACGGCGAGTGCGGGTCGTCGCGAAGTTGCTGCCACGTCTTTGCCTGCTGCTCCGGGTCGTGCGAGGCGAGCAGGTTGGCATCGAACGACGGCGAGGACACCATCGCCAGGATCTTCCCGGTCGACGGCTCCAGCGCCACAACCGCGCCGCGGCAGGGCCGTTGCAGCCCTGCTGCATCGCGTCCCAGCCGGCCTGCTGGATGCGCGGGCTGATGGTGGTGTCCACGGTGCCGCCGCGCGGATCGCGGCCGGTGAAGAAGTCGGCCAACCGCCGGCCGAACAGCCGCTGGTCGGACCCGTTGAGCAACGGATCCTCGGCCCGCTCCAGGCCGGAGCTGGAGTAGCGCAGTGAATAGAAGCCGGTCACCGGCGCGTACACCGCGGCGTTGGGATACACCCGCAGGAAACGGAAGCGGCTGTCGGTGGCCACCGAGTACGCCAGCAGCTGGCCGCCGGCGGTGATCTGACCCCGCTGCCGGGAGTACTCGTCGAACAGCACGCGCTGGTTGCGCGGGTCTGACCGCAGCCCGTCGGCGGTGAACACCTGGGTGAGGGTGGCGTTGAACAGCAACAGCACGATCAGCGCCATCACGGTCACCGAGATCCGGCGTAGGGAGGTGTTCATACCCGCTCGATCACCTCGGTGTTGGCGCCGGCGATCGGCGACGTGTTACGCGCCGTCGAGCGGAACGGACGGCGGGCGGCATGCGAGATGCGCACCAGAATCGCCAGCAGCACGTAGTTAGCCAGCAACGACGAGCCGCCGTAGGACATCCACGGTGTGGTCAGCCCGGTCAGCGGAATGAGGTTGGTGACGCCGCCGACGACGATGAACAGCTGGATCGCCAGCGCGGAGGCCAGCCCCGCGGCGAGCAGTTTGCCGAAGCTGTCCCGCACGGCGATCGCGGTGCGCATCCCGCGCACGATCACGATCGTGTAGAGCATGAGAATGCCCGCCAGACCCACTAATCCAAGCTCTTCGCCGAACGCCGCGGTGATGAAATCGGTTGCGGCAGCGGGCACCGTGTCCGGCTGGCCGTTGCCCAGCCCGGTGCCGAAGACTCCCCCGGTGGCGAAGCTGAACAACGACTGCACGATCTGGTAGCCGGCGCCGTCGGGATCGGCGAACGGATCCAGCCAGGTCTGCACCCGGACCCGGACGTGGCCGAACGCGAAGTACGCCGCCACGCTCCCCAGCGCGAACAACGCCAGCCCGAGCACCACCCAGCTGAACCGTTGGGTGGCCAGGTAGACCACCACGAGGAACGACGCGTACAGCAAAAGCGAAGTGCCCAAGTCCTTTTCGAAGACCATCACGGCTATCGACGTCACCCACGCGCCCAGCAGCGGGGCGAGGTCGCGGGGACGCGGCAGATCCATGCCCAGCACGTGCTTGCCCGCGCTGGTGAACAGTCCGCGCTTGGCGACCAGGACGGCCGAGAAGAAGATCAGCAACAGGATCTTCGAGAACTCTGCGGGCTGAATCGAGAAGCCCGGCAACCGAATCCAGATCTTCGCGCCGTTCTGCTCGGACAGCGATTTCGGCAGCAGCCCCGGTATGGCCAGGATGATCAGACCGGTCAGACCGCACACGTAGCCGTAGCGCGCGAGTTGGCGATGGTCCTTGAGCAAGATCACCACGGCGGCGAAAGCGCCGACGCCGACCAGCGTCCAGAGGATCTGCGGGTTGGTGACGGCGCGGCCACTCCCCTCGGCCAGCCGCTCGTCGAGATCGAGCCGGTGAATCATCACCAGACCCAGCCCGTTGAGCAGCGCCACGATCGGCAACAGCAGCGGATCCGCGTACGGCGCATAGCGTCTGATCGCCAGATGCGCGACGGCGAACACCGCCAGGAATCCCGCGGTGTAATTGAACAGCTGCCAGCTGACCCCGCGTTCCTGGTTGGCCTGCACGATGGCGAACGCCGCGGCGGTGATCACTGTCGCGAAACACAGCAGCGCCAGCTCGGCATTGCGCCGGTTCGGCAGCGAAGGTGTGACAGTGACGGGCGCCTGCGGCTGCGTCGTCATTCCGGAGTCCGGCAGTCGGTGCCCGGCTGGGGTGGCGGCGGGGAAAGCGCTGTGACGGTGGGCGCAGTCGGTGCCGTCGGCACCGCCGGTGAGGGGCTCGCCGAAGGCTCTTGCGGGACGGCGGTTTCCGCGCTCGGCGTGGGTGCGGCCGACGGCACGGGCGCCGGGGTCGGGGTCGGCGACTGGGCGCGCGCCAGCGGACAGAGCGGCAGCAGCGATTCGGTGGCCAGCCGCCGCAGTTGGGCGTTGGCTTGCTCCAGCGTTCCGACCGGAAGCCCGGCGGCGACTTGCGCGCGCGCCGACTCGGCCAGATCGGAGGGCTTCATCAGCCGGCAGTCGTGACTGGCGGCGGCGGCGCCGTAGGGGATCACCGACAACTGGTTGAGAGTGTTCAAGCAACCCTGCGAATACGGTTGGTGCAGCGGCACACCCAGGATGGACACCTGGATGCCCTGCATGATCGACACCGCGCCGCTGTAGTCGGTGACGTAGTAGTAGCTGCGGATCACCGTGCGGCCGACGGCCAGCGCCGCGAGCACCAGCAAGATGCTCAGCGCGAGCGCCGATCAGCAACCGACGCCGTGACCGCGGCGCGGGCGGAGCCGTATCTATCTGCGGCAGGAACACGTTTGGCGACTTCTTTTCGCGGAGTGAACGCCGACGCGCGTCCCGCGGAGGTGTTCGGCCGGGTCAGATGATCGTGAACGCCGGAGTCGCCGGACACCGCGCCCGCGATGATCGGCTGGGTGGGGCCGTAGTCGTTGTCGACGACGTCGGCCACCACCACGGTCACGTTGTCGGGCCCGCCGCCGCGCAACGCCAGCTCGATCAGCCGGTCGGCGCTGTCGGTGACATCGGGAATCTTCAGCGCATCCTGGATGGTCTCGTCGCTCACCGGGTCGGAAAGCCCGTCGGAGCAAAGCAGATAACGGTCGCCGAGGCGGACCTCACGCATGGTCAGGGTGGGCTCGACCTCATGGCCGGTCAGCGCGCGCATGATCAACGACCGCTGCGGGTGGCTGTGCGCCTCTTCCTTGGTGATGCGGCCGTCGTCGACCAGCGTCTGGACGAACGTGTCGTCTTTGGTGATCTGGGTCAGCTCGCCGTCGCGCATCAGGTAGCCGCGCGAGTCACCGATATGCGCCATCCCAATCCGGTTGCCGGCAAACAGGATTGCGGTGAGTGTGGTGCCCATCCCCTCGAGGTCGGGCTCCATTTCGACCTGCGCGGCGATCGCCGAATTACCGGAGTGGATCGCGGAATCGAGTTTGGCCAGCAGATCGCCGCCGGGCTCATCGTCGTCGAGATGGGCCAGTGCGGCAATCACCAACTGCGACGCGACTTCACCGGCGGCGTGGCCGCCCATGCCGTCGGCGAGCGCCAGCAAGCGCGCACCGGCGTACACCGAGTCTTCGTTGTTGGATCGGACCAAGCCGACATCGCTGCGCGCTGCGTAGCGCAAGACCAAAGTCACGGACGCAACTCAATCACCGTTTTGCCGACACTCACCGGCGTGCCAATGGGAACCCGTACCGCCGTCGTCACTTTCGCCCTGTCAAGGTATGTACCGTTGGTCGATCCTAGATCTTCGACGTACCATTCCGAGCCTCGCTGGGAAAGTCGCGCGTGCCGCGTCGAGGCGTAGTCGTCGTTGAGTACCAACGTAGAGTCGTCGGCCCGGCCGATCAGCACCGGCTGGCCGCTTAAGGTGATTCGCGCGCCGGACAACGCCCCTTCGGTGACAACGAGATACCGTGCCGCGCCGCCCCGCTGCCGCGCCGGCAACAGCGTTCCGCGCAACGTCAAACCGCGGCGCACCATGACGGCGCCGGTCGGCGCATAGATATCGGTGCGAAGGATCCGCAAGACCGACCAGATGAACAACCACAGCAACATCAGGAAACCGGCACGCGTCAGTTGCAGTACAAGTCCCTGCATCCGGCGTCCTCTCCGTCCTGGTGCCGCGTGCCTCATGTGCCCGGCTATAGCAACGTCACGATACTTGGACGGTGGTCGACGCGGGCTGAAGCTGGATGGCTGCGCGACCTGCGGGCTCAGTGGATGTGGACGACGATCTCCGAGTGTCCCAGCCGGATCACGTCGCCGTCGGCCAGCTGCCATTCCTGCACAGGCGCGTTGTTGACGGTGGTGCCGTTCGTGGAATTGAGGTCGGACAGCAGCGCAACGTGGCCGTCCCACCGAATCTCCAGGTGACGGCGCGACACACCGGTGTCCGGCAGCCGGAACTGCGCGTCTTGACCGCGACCGATGACGTTGGGGCCCTCACGCAACTGGTAGGTGCGCCCGCTGCCGTCGTCGAGCTGCAACGTGACCGCCGAACCCGAGGCCGAATATCCACCGCCCTGGCCGTAGCCGGCCTGGCCGTAACCGCTGGGTTCCGCGGGCTGCCCGTAGTCGTAGTCGCGTTGGGGTTCGCCGTACCCGCCGGCGCTCGGCGCGGCATGTGGCTGTCCGTAGTCCGGTCGGCCGTAATCGGCCTGCTGGCCGTAGTCCTGCCGACCGTATCCGGGTGCGCCGCCGTAGCCCTGGTCGTAGCCGCCACCCTGTTCGGGGTAGCCGCCGCGCTGCTCGGGTGCGCCGTACCCGCCGCCGTCTTCGGGGCGAGCCGGCCCCCGGCCGTAGTCGGCTGCGTACTCGTCGTAGCCCGGACCGCCGCCGGCCGGCGGCTGGCCGTAGCCGCCCGGACGGTAACCGCCCCGCGTCCTGGGCCGGAACGCCGCCATAGCCACCCTGTTCGGGGTAGCCACCGCGCTGCTGGCCGTAGCCGCCCTGGTCTGGGTAGGCGCCCCGCTGTTCGGGGTAGCCGCCGCGCGGGTCGGGTGCGCCGTAGCCGCGCTGTTCGGGGTAGCCACCGCGCTGTTCGGGGTAGCCGCCTGGTCTGGGTAGGCGCCCCGCTGTTCGGGGTAGCCGCCGCGCGGGTCGGGTGCGCCGTAGCCGGCTTGGTCGGGGTAGCCGCCGCGCTGCTCCGGGTAGGCGCCGCGCTGCTCCGGCGCGGCATGCGGGTCGTCATGCGGCTGCGCGTAGGGGTCGTCGTAATAGTCGTCGCCGGGCCGACCCTGCCCCTGGCCACCGCCGTAGCTCGAATTGTCGGTCATCGCTGGTACTCCTGGTTCTGCGTTGAACGCATGGTCTGATTGTGGCGGGGCGAGCTCGCCGGCACTTGGCCGGGGCTCGACATCGGGGTTGACAGCACCGCGGGTGCGGAACTGGCCGGTGTGCAGGTTCGACGACTGCTCGAACCGGACGACCACGTCACCATATGTTTGCCACCCCTGTTCGCCGATGTATCCCGCCAAATGCTTAGCGAAAGCGTCCGAAGTGAGGTCCGGGTCGGCGCCCACTTTCTGGTAGTCGTTCATACCGAGGGTAATGATGTATTCGTTGGGAGCCAAAAAGCGATTGCCAGCAACCGGGCGAATTCCTTCGGCAGCCTCCCGTCGCAGCATTGCATTGACCTCTTGCGGAACGATTGAGCCGCCGAATACGCGGGCAAAAGCATCACCGACGGAGACCTCGAGTTTGCGCTCGATCCGCTGAACTAGCCCCCGCTGGCTGCTCATGTCTCAAACGCCTGATCCTTCAGTTTGCTCGCTGCCCACCGAACGAGTCTCCGGCGTGTCGCAGTACGCGTGTCGTATCCGAGAATGCTATCGGTCCAGAACGGCCCAGCGGCACCTCCAGAACTCTGAGAATCCCATTGCGCCAGGTCAAACCGCGGTAAGGGGCGGTCCATCCGATTTGGGAGCGCCGACCCCTACAGTGATAGGCTCCACCGGTTGTTTAGGGCGAGTGGCGGAATGGCAGACGCGCTGGCTTCAGGTGCCAGTGTCCTTCGGGACGTGGGGGTTCAAGTCCCCCTTCGCCCACATAAATGTGGTGTACCAACTCCGTTCGGGGTTTCGCTCGACTGATCACACGGTCGCGGGCATGTGCGGCGTCTCCCCTGTGTTGCCATGTGAACGCGTGCGACAACACAGAGGGAGACGCGAGGCCATCTGTGATGAGTCGGGTCATTGCTTACAGATTCCCCAGCCGTCGGCTGGGGTTTTCTTGTTTGGCTGCGTCAGTAGTTGGTCTGGTTGTGGGCCAGCGTCGCCAAAATGAGGCTCCCTGAACGGCCTGAGCTCGACGAGATCGCCGAGCAACTTCGCACGTGGAGCCATCGAGAAGAGTGAGGCGCCGGGGCACAAGCGGCGACCCCGTTGTGTTGACATGGGGCATGAAGGTTCGCTTTGGAATCAGCCTCGGTGCCAACACCCCGCCCGATCAGCGGCCATCGTCGACCACCTGGAGAGCAGCGGGGTGGACTCGCTGTGGTTCTCCGAGCTGGTCTATTCACCGGCGGTCGGCCAACACCCCGACCGATCAGCTGGGGCCGATCGTCGACCACCTGGAGAGCAGCGGGGTCGACTCACTGTGGTTCTCCGAGCTGGTCTATTCACCGGCGGTTGATCCGATGATCGGCATGGCCTATGCCGTGGCGCGGACCAAGCGGCTGAAGGTGGGCACGTCGGTGGCGGTGCTGCCGGGGCGTCACCCGGTGCTGGTAGCCAAGCAACTGGCGTCGCTGGCCGCGCTCGCGCCCGAAGCGGGTGCTGCCGGTGTTCGGCCTGCAATCGGCCATTCCCGCTGAGCGTGAGGTGTTCACCGTGCCCGACGGTAAGCGTGGCGCGGTGTTCGACGAATCGCTGCGGATCCTGCGCGCGGCGCTGGTCGACGAGTCGGCCAGCTACGACGGCCAGTATTTCTCGGTGACCGCGGCGGCAGTCGCGCCCCGCCCCGATCCCCCGCTGGACATCTGGCTGGGCGGCTCGGCGCCGGCGGCCTTCCGGCGGATCGGCACGCTGGCCGACGGCTGGCTGGGCAGCTTCCTCACCCCGGACGAGGCGCGAGCCGGACGCGAAGCGATCGAACGCTCCGCCGCGGAGGCGGGCCGGCAGATCGAGCCCGACCACTACGGCATCTCGCTGGCCGTCGCCGGCGGAGAGCTGCCGCCCGAGTTGGCCGCGGCGGTGCGCCATCGCCGCCCGGACGTCGATCCCGCTGACCTGGTCGCCGCCGACTGGGCTCAGCTGCATCGCCAACTCGACCGTTACGTGGCGGCCGGTTTGACGAAATTCGTTATCCGACAAGCAGATAACGGCCCGGTCGAGGCGTTCATCGACCGTTTCGCCGCCGAACTCGCCGGCCGGGAGAACTAGAGCGTCCCGACCCACTGCAGAATGCTGGGCGTCACCGGATCGGTGATGTCGCCGAACTCGGGATGCTTTTTGATGAAGGCAGCGACCATCGGGCAGGTCGCGACCACACGCTTCCCTTCGGCGCGGGTGGCCTGCAACGCTTCATCGATCAGAATCGTGGCCAGGCCGCGTCCGCCGAACTTCTCGTCGACCTCGGTGTGAAAGAAGACCCGCTGATTGCCCCGGTCGGCGACGGCGGCCAGGCCGACGGTCTCGCCGTCGACCGCGATGGTGTACTTCCCGTCGGCGGCACTGACGGTGGCTTCGGCGCCGGTCTTGTCGGTGGTCATATGCGCCTCCTCAACGCCGGCTGCACCGGCGTCTCATCGTCGCCGCGGGGCATCGCTGTCATTTTCGCGGTGGCCGGATCACCTGCATGGCCAGCCGCATGAGCGGCCCGGGAACCCGGTCCTTGGCGGCGAGCGCCGCGTCGGCGACGCGGCCCCGCAACTGAGTGCCGCGACCGAACACCCGATTCAGCGGGCCGCCGGACGGCTCCAGATCGACGTGCAGCGGCGGCGCGCCCTCGTTGTGGCCCAGCGCGGTGGAGATGACGATGCGCTGGATCTCGCTGGTGCCCTCGAAGATGGTGTACAGCTTGGCATCCCGATACCACTTCTCGACCGGATGGTCGTTGATGTAGCCCCAGCCGCCGAGCGTCTGAATGGCCCGCTCGGTGGCCCGCACCGCGACCTCGCTGGCAGCCATCTTCGACATCGAGCCCTCGCCGCGCTCGAACGCGATCCCCTGGGCGGCCATCCACGACGCCCGCCAGGTCAGCAGCCGCGCCGCGTCGATCTGGGTCGCGATCTCGGCGAGCGGAAAAGCGATGCCCTGGTTGTCCATGATCGGGCCACCGAACGCCTCACGCTGGGTGGCATAGGTGGTCGCGTATTCCAGCGCTGCCCGTGCGATGCCGATCGCCTGCGCGGCGACCATCGGGCGAGTCTGCTCGAAGGTACCCAATGTGGCTGAGCCAGAACGCTTTCCACCGGCCACCACCTCGCGCGCCTTGGCCAGCTTGTGCTCGAGCTTCTCTTCCCCACCCAACAGGTTCTCGGCCGGAATCCGGACGCCGTGGAATTTCAGCTCGGCGGTGTGCGAGGCCCGGCAGCCGAGCTTGTCGAGCTTGCGCACCAACTCCAGGCCCGGGGTGCCACCCGGGACGATGAACAACGCCTGGCCGCGGTGGCCGAGTTCTTCGTCGACGACCGCATTGACGACATGGACGTCGGCGATTCCGCCGTTGCCGATCCACATCTTGTGGCCGTCGAGGATCCAGTCGCTGCCGTCGCGGCGGGCCGTGGTCCGCAGATTGCGGACGTCGCTGCCACCTTCTGGTTCGGAGATCGCCAGCGCCGCAAGCTTGAGGTCGCCGGGTGTGCCGAAACATTGCGGCGCCCACTCCAGCATCTGCTCGGGAGAGGCGGCCTGCCCGATCGCCGACAGCGCCAGCGCTGGCATGACGATGGCCAAACCGATTCCGGCACAACCCCAGAACAGCTCTTCCATGAACATCGGCAGCGACAGCCCGCTGGGATCGCCGATGAGATCGCGGTAGAACAGCGGACTGTAGAAGCCGCGTTGGGCGGCCTCTTCGAGCACCGGCCACGGGAACTCTTGCTTCTGGTCGTAATCCAGCGCAACGGGACGGATGACGTCCTCGGCGAACTCGTGGGCACGCCGGGCCAGGTCGTGCTGCGCGCCGGTCGGCGTCAGGTCGAAGCTCATCGGCGACGCGGGGTCCTCCGGGTGTCGGTTGACCTTCTATTACCCCGTGGCGACGGATTCAATCCTGCTCGAGTGGACAAGTGTTCACGCCGCCGAGCGCGGCTCGGCCTGGCAGACGGGAAGGTGAAACACCGTGGCGGTGACCGGCGCGGCGTCGTTCTCGCGGCGCGTCAGCAAGGCGGCATTCTCGGCGAGTTGCCGGGAGCTGATCTCCCCCGCGGCGATCCGGCGCAGCGTGGCGTGCGCATCGGCCAGTTGCTCGCGCTTGCGGTATTGGCCGCCGGGCAGTTTCACGCCGGCCCACACGCCGTACTCTTCACGGTTCTCGACCGCATATCGCGCGCACAGTCGTTGCTGCGCAAGTGGGCACCGCCGCAGGCACTGCAGCCGCGCCTCAGTGGCGGACTGTTCGTAGGCGCGCGCCTTGGCAGCGCCGTCGCCGCCGTCGTCATCGGCGTAGCCGAACCACATCTCCGGGTTGACCGAGCACGGATGTCCCATCTGGCCGCCTCCTTCGTGTCAAAACGTATACAGAAGCGTATACACAAGGATCGATGCGTTGGCAAGAGAAGCGAGACAAAAACGTATATGCCCAGGAGAAGCGATACGCCTATGTAGTATCCGGATATGGCCGGAGCGCTGCGATGAGCCGCGAATCTGCGGGAGCAGCGATCCGGGAGTTACGTGAATCGCGCAACTGGTCTCTGGCCGACTTCGCCTCGGTGACCGGCGTCAGCATCATGGGACTGAGCTATCTGGAACGCGGTGCCCGCAAAGCCGCACAAAGGTACAGTTCAGAAGGTCGAAAACGGCCTTGGCCTGCCGCCCGGCACGTATTCGCGGCTCGTGGTGGCGGCCGATTCCGCCGCCGAACTCGTGCGCCTGACCTCCGCTCCGCCGGCCGAACCCGACCCCCGTACGAACCGCAGGGCCGGTCGTGGTGGACCGCCACACCGACACCGACGTCCTCGAGGGATACGCCGAGGCGCAGCTCGATGCGATCAAATCGGTGATCGGCTCGACTGCCTGCGGAGACATCAAACGAATATGAGTCGTATATTCTCTCTGTGATCGAACAGTGCGTGAAGGCTGAGATGCTGGCCGCCAACTCCTGGCGGGTGGCGATCAACGCCGACGGGGATTCAGCGGGCCGGCTCATGCAGCATCTCGAGGCATTGGAAGCCACCCGCGGCGCGCTCCTCGAGCGGATGCCGATGAGCCTGAGCGCGCGGCTGGACCGGGCCTGCGCACAATCCTCGTTGCCCGAAGCGGTGATCGCGGCACTGCTCGGAGTCACCGTGGCCGAGCTGTGGGATATCCGGAACAGGGGAGTCATCCCGCCCGGGGCGCAGCCCCGGGTGCGGGCCTTCGCGGACCTGGCCGACGATGCCGAGGGGGACCAGCAGTGACCGGAAACGAGTTGGCGGCATTGCGCCACGCGCACGAACTGTTCGCCGGCACCACCCGGGAAGCGTCGCTGGACGGCCAGCTGGCGCGGTACGACGGCCTGCTGGCGCGTGCTGCCGCGCTGAATACCGTTGGGGGACATGCTCTCTACCGCGCAGCGGTAGCCCGGAGCCGCGACGATCTGCGCTCGGCCGCGGCCGTCGACGCCGCAGTGACGGCGACCGCGCGCGAAGCCCACCAGGATCATGCCCACGCGCGGGCCCTGACGAAGGGTGTGCTCGATGAGGCCCGCGCCGACACCGCGGTGCCGGACAGTCCCATCGCCCAGCGCGAGGCCATCCGCCGTCGGGTCGCGCGCTTGCGTGCCCAGCAGGCGCACGTGCTGGCCGCCCGCCGCAAAGTCCCGCAAGCACCGGTCGAGTTGGCGCGCGGCGCGCTATCGGATGCTGCACCACCGCGGCGGCCACCCGGCCGGGCTGAGGTTGCCTCCACCGAACACTCGCGCGGGTATCGCGGTGCGGGCGGCGCTGTCGCGGCTGGGCCGGCCGTATGTCTGGGGCGCGACCGGACCGGACCAGTTCGATTGCTCCGGACTGACTCAGTGGTCCTACGCGCGCGCCGGAATTCACCTGGACCGCACCACATATCAGCAGATTTACGACGGCGTCCCGGTCCCACGCTCGCAGGTCCGTCCGGGCGATCTGGTTTTCCCGACGGCGGGTCACGTGCAGTTGGCGATCGGCAACAACCTGGTTGTCGAGGCGCCGCACTCCGGCGCGACCGTGCGGATCAGTCCGCTGGGCACGGGCGTGCAGATCCGGCGTCCGACGGGATAACGACGATGGCTGGCGAGCAGGGACAGGGAATGGCCGAGCAGGCTGGTGGCGCGATCGAGGCTATCGGGGCACGGCAAGCGGCGTTGTCGGCACGGCACGCGGCCTCCGCCGAAGCCGACCGGGCCCTGGTCGAAGCGCTCGCCGGCGCGCACGCCGCCACTGTCGAGGGCATCCGGCGCCTCGACGCGATCGCTGCCGAGATCGACGGCGCGGTCACGAATCAGGCTGCGCTCGCACTCGATACGGCGATGGGTGCGCGTGAGTTCCAGAAGTTCCTGATCGCCAAGCAGCAGGAGATCTCGGCGGTGGTGTCGCAGGCCCGCGGGCTCGACGGGGCGACCAGGGCGGCCTTGGACAAGTTGCGTGAGCACTACACAGCGCCTGCGGTCTAGTCACTCAGCACAGTCGCGGCTGTGCACACGAGTGAATTGTCGGCACCGGCGCCCGTGGTTACTGTCCCCACCATGTTCGGGCAGCAGGGCGATGACGATGCCTGACGACGTGCCCGCGCCCGACCATCAGGAAGGCGACGCGGCCGATGCCATCAGAAGCGCGGAAGTCGCTCTGGCACATCAGAACTCGACGACTGCTCAGGTCGACCTGCAGGTCGTCACTGCGGTCCTGAATGCGCACCAGAAGGCCGCCGCCAGTAGGGACGCCTTGAACGCCCTGCAACGCGACATCGAAGGCGCGGTCTCAACGCGGTCAGATCTGGACACTCCCGCCGGCGCGCGTGACTTCCAGCGATATCTGATCGGCAAGCTGCGCGACATCCAGGCGGTGGTCGCCGGCGCGAGCCTCGACGACACGTCGAACTCGGCGCTGATGGCTGCGTGGACGTCGCTGTACAACTCATCTCAGGCCGGCGCCGATGCCTCCGACAGCTCTGATGACCGGCACCCGCCCACGGCCACGCCGACGTCTGCGCCGATACCGCCTGCCGACCAAACTCAGTCCCCGCCAACGGAATCCGATCTCGATCCGTACGCCGATTCCTTCCCGGACGACGATCTCGGGCCGGCACCCGAGGCGGCGCCGGGGCAAGCCTCGCCCACACCCGCGTCGGCCGGGATGCCGAGCATTCCCTCCTTCGGCGGGGGAGGCCTGCCAAGTGGCGGCGGGTTCGGCATGCCCGGGGGATTCCCGCTTGCGGGTTCCTTGCCGGAGGAGCTGTCGCCGGCCGACCTCGACGACGC
Source organism: uncultured Actinomycetota bacterium (assembly GCA_963755805.1). GTDB lineage: Bacteria > Actinomycetota > Actinomycetes > Mycobacteriales > Mycobacteriaceae > Mycobacterium. The sequence goes on along the minus strand of CAVWLG010000011.1, from coordinate 25,037 downwards.
GCGGCCGCAGTCCGACGATCCCGAGAACCGGCTGGTGTCCGACGACGAGGATCACGATCGGGCCGGCCACGAGTCGGGTGAACCCGCGTCCGGTCCGACGACAGTGACGTTGCCCAACGGCGAGACACTGACCGCCGCGAGCCCGCAGCTCGCCGCCGCGATCGAAGCCGCGGCGGGCGGCACTCCGATCGCGGAGGCCTTCCGGCAGGAGGGCATGACGATCCCTCCGCCCGGCACGGCGGTCAGCGACCCGGTGGACCCGGCGCAGCTCACGCCCGGAGATATCGGGATGTTCACCGACCGGCACGCTCTTGCCCTCGGCGAGAGCCGGGCGCTGGTGAACGGACAGATCCAGCACATCTCCACCGTGAACGGGCCCGGCTTCCTAGGCTGGGAGCACCCTCCGGCGCCGGTCAACGCCACCCGCACCGAACGCAAGCGAACCGCCGGCGCCGACCAGGCCGGCGAACGCCGAGAGAACCGAGACAGCGTAGAAGTAGTCCGGCTCGCGCCGGAACGTCAGAAGGAGAGATCGGATGGCAGACCGAATCCACGTGGTGCCGGCCAACTTGCGGGAAGCCGCCGGCCATCACCAAGAGACGTCGGAGTATCTGCGCGCCCTTCCGTCGTCGCATGAGGCGATCCAGCAGAGCCTGGATTCGCTGGGCCCGATCTTCGGCGATCTGAGGGAGGCCGGCCGGGAGCTGCTCGAGCAGCGACGGCTGTGCTACGAGCAACAGGCCGACAATCACGCGGAGATCGCGGACAACCTGACAAAATCGGCGGGCATGTGGGAGCAGCACGACGCCGAAGCCGCCGGAAAAATTGAGCGCATCTCCGACGACGGTCGATGACAGCGGCCGATCCCGCGTTCGACACGGTCCATCCGAGCGGACATATCCTGGTCCGCTCCTGCCGCGGTGGCTACATGCACAGCGTCACGCTGACTGAGGCAGCGATGAACACCGACGCGGAAAGCCTGACCGAGGGCATCCTGCTGACCGCCGATGTCTCGTATCTCAAAGCGGTGATGGAAGTTCGGGGCGAGATCGTCGCGGCCGGCTACACGCCGTCGGCCGAGGTTCCCACCGCCGAGGATCTTGATGAGGCGATCGAAAGATTGGTCGCACACGAACTACCGCGTCGCGACGACGCAGACCGATAACTAGCGAATCCAGGTCTGGACCGCGTCGCGCTCTGGAGCGATGTCGGTGGGCGGCTCGACCGGGTTGGCGCCGAACAACTCTCGCGCCCGTCCCAGTAACGCCCGCACTTCATTCAACTGCTGCTGAAGCCCTGAATCAGCCACGCGCTCACGCTACCCAGACGGCCTTATTCGCACAATTCACCCCCCTTTCTGGACCGTCAATCAGCGCCGATGTGGTGCCGACGATGACGGTAGGCTTGGCCGGTGGCAATCTTCGGACGGAATACGGCGCGCCAGCGCCTCCGGAGAGCTGCCCAGGAATCGCTGAAGATCCCGGCCTTCAAGGCACCCGTCGACTGCACCCCTTGGGTGACAGGCGGCCTCTGGCCTGCGGAGCTGTCAATGGTCACCGCCGAGACGGCTCCACTCGTCAAATATCTGAAAGCCGACTTGCAGCGGATCGTCAATTCGGCAAACGAAGAACTCAAGAACATTCGGTGCGCGGGTTTGGTCGATTCGACGCGACAGGCAGAAGAAGCTCGAGTCATCAACGAAGCACGTGCCTTCGCGGCACGCCGGGTCGAGTCGACAGTTCGCCATCTTCACAACATGAAATCGAAATTGCCGACCGAACACCGGCCCGTGAATGGTGTCGACGAGACCGAAAAAACAACGCGATTCAAAATCGCCCCACCGCGACCGGAGCCGGAGCCGACCACCGAGATACCCGTTGCGGAGGTGCCGGCGCCGGCAAGTCCGGCCACCTCCGAGGCGCGGCACGAACAGCCCGAGGAGCCTTTCGAGCCATGGGAGCCTTTCGAGCTGCCGGAGCCCGCCGAGCAGACGGACCGGTGGGAGCCGGCCGCGGACGCTGCGGCGCACGCCTTGCCGGAGCCAGAGCCAGCGAAGCCAGAGCCAGAGCCGGAGCCGACCACCGAGATACCGGTTGTGGAGGTGCCGGCGCCGGCAAGTCCGGCCACCTCCGAGGCGCGGCACGAACAGCCCGAGGAGCCTTTCGAGCCGTGGGAGCCTTTCGAGCTGCCGGAGCCCGCCGAGCAGACGGACCGGTGGGAGCCGGCCGCGGACGCCGCGGCGCATGCCCTGCCGGAGCCAGAGCCAGCGCCCGAGCCGGAGCCGGAAGCTGTAGAGCCGCAGGCGATCGAGCCCGAAGCGGTCGAGCCCGAGGTGGTGGAGCTGGAGCGGTCGGCGCCCAAGCACGCATTCGACTCCGACGACACCGAGGTGCTCGAGGAGCTTGCGACGCTGCTGCAGGAGATTGCGCCGTTGGCGCAGCCGCCAGTCGAGCCGCCGCCTCGCCGCCCGCGGTCAGCAGCCGCAGATCGACGACACCGAGGTCACGCGGCTGCTGCCGGTGGCAGCCCTCCCCGAGCCTCCAGCGCCGGCTGTGCCCGAGGTGCCTCCGGAGCCCGCCGAGTCGGAACGCGAACGGCTGGAACGCGTGCTCAAATTCGTTGCGCGCCAAGAACCGGGTCTGCGCTGGGCCGTCGGCATCCGCGAAGATGGCAGCACGCTGCTGGTGACCGACCTTGCCCACGGCTGGATACCGCCCGGGCTCAAGTTGCCCGCCGACATCCAGCTGTCTGGCACCCGGCCGGCGCAGCGGCACGGCGACGACCCTGCTCGGCCGAACCACGCTATTGGGGACCTACGCGCCGGGCGACCCGCTGGGCTGGGCAACCGATTTCGAGGTCGCCGACACCTCGTCCCGACCCCGTGAACTGCCGGCGGTCGACGACCTCGGATGGGTGCTCGGCGAGGCGACGCACTGGCGTGACGGCCTGCCGCGGATGGTCAACACGCTGGCCAAAGCAGGCGCCGCGGGCACGGGCATCGTCGATGCCGAGATCGACATATTGCGCGTCTACCTCGACACCTCGCGGTACCAACTCCTGGCGCAGTACCCGGACGTCGACCCAGGTCTACTGCTGAACTGCCTGCTGTTGGCCGCCACCGAAGCCATCGCCACCAAGAACCTCGTCAGCGCGAACTACCACTTTGCCTGGTTCCAATTGCTCAGCTCACCACCGGCCAGCGGCTGGAAGGCCGGCCCGTGACGTACCGCTGTGCGTAAGCCTGCAGACAATGAATTGACGCTGGTCGGAGGGGTCGAGATACTGCAATGATGCCGGGGCCGAGCAGTCGCGCGCAGCTGAGCGACAAGGATCTCGTCGAGTCGGTTCTTCGTGAATTGAACGAGGCCGCCGACAAGTGGGAAGCCCTCGTGGGTCAGGCCGAGACCGTCACGTACAGCGTGGATCTCGGCGATATACACGCGGTCGCGAATGCCGACGGCCGGCTGGTCGAGTTGGCATTGCACCCGAGCGTGATGGCCGGCTACAACCACGGAGAGCTGGCCGATCGGTTGAACCTCGCGATCACCGCGCTGCGGGAAGAGGCCGAAGCAGAGAACCAGGCGCGCTACGGCGGAGCTTTGCAGTGACGGAAAAGCGCTTGTCGCGCGACATCTTTGAGCATCAGGCGGGTGCGTATCAGCCGCCGAAAGGACATTGACCGTGCCACTCAATCTCTCCAACCGCGACCAGAACTCGGGGCACCTGTTCTACAACCGCCGGCTGAAAGCGGCGATCACCCGGTTCTCGGTGCGGATGAAGCACGACGACCGCAAACAGCAAGCAGCGGTGGCGCTGTCGATGGTGTTCGTCTTGATCGGCATCGGCTGGATGGCGCTGCTGCACGTGATGAAGCCGGCCGGCCTGGTCGGTCAGTCCGCGATCATCGGAAACCGCGACACCGGCGCGGTCTACGCGAAGATCAACGGCCGGCTCTACCCGGCGCTGAATCTGACCTCCGCCCGGTTGGTCGTCGGTAACGCCGCCGCCCCCACCTGGGTGAAGGCGTCCGAGATCGCCAAGTACCCGACCGGCCCGATCGTGGGGATTCCCGGTGTGCCCGACAGTCTTACCGTCACTCAGAGCTCGGTGTCGGCATGGTCGGTGTGTGACACCGCGCCCGCCCGGGGGACCGGGACGGTGCCGCTGGTGACATCGATCGCGGGCGAGCTCGACAAAGGCGGCCGCGGCGCGCCGATGCAGCCGAGCCAGGCCGTGCTGGTCAACCACAAGGGCGCGACCTACGTGGTCTGGGATGGGCAGCGGTCGCAGATCGACCCCACGGACCGCTCGGTGACGTTCAACCTGGGTCTCGACCCGGGCGTCACCTATCCGATCGAGATCTCCAACGCACTGTTCGACGCGATGCCTGCCACCGAACCCCTTGTGATACCGGCGATTCCGGAGCTGGGTTCGCCGTCGACGTGGCTGCCGGGATCGACCGTCGGCAGCGTGCTGGAAACACGTGACTCCAACGGCACCGTCACCGGCTTCTACACGCTGCTGTCCAACGGGGTGCAAAAGATCACCAGCTTCGTCGCCGACCTGCTGCGCACCGCGCTGGCGCAGGCCTCCGCCACGCCGACGCTGATCTCGCCGGACAAGCTGATCCACATCCCGGCGGTCGACGTCCTCAACGTCGGGTTCTACCCCTCGGGAAAGCTGAATTTCGTTGACACCGCGGCTAATCCGGTGACCTGCGTGGCATGGCAGAAGCAGTCCACCGACCCGCAGGCTTCGATCACCATCATCAGTGGACGGGGCCTGCCGGTCCCGATCGGTATGGACCAGCGCCTGGTTCGGCTGGTTCGCGACGACCGCGCACCCGAATCCGTCGAGGCCGACCAAGCGTTGGTGTTGCCGGGTGCGGCGAATTTCGTCGCGACTACCAGCGGTGTCGCCAGTTCGGGCAGCCGGGAAAGCTTGTATTGGGTTTCGCCGCAAGGTGTTCGGTTCGGCGTGCAGTGGGACCGCAAGACGTTGGAACCCCTCGGGCTGGATGTCGGCAGCGCCGTTCAGGCGCCGTGGCCGATCGTCCGCACGTTCGCGGCAGGCCCGGCCATCAGTCATGACAGCGCGCTGCTGGCGCGCGACACCATCACCGGCGGCGGCGCGGTCGCGCCCGTCCCGGAAGCCAACCCACAGGCCGGAGGCTAGGCATGTCCAAACGTGGATTCGTCACGGGGTATTCGCAAACCCGCGCCCATGGTCCCGCCCGTTCGGGTGGCGGTCGCCCCGCCGTTGGCGCTACCGGAACGCGAGCCGCGCAACATCCTGCTGATGATCGCGCTGCCTGCGCTGCTGGTCGGGATCCTCGGCACCCTGGTGGTGATGTACACCTCGGGGGTCCGGTCACTGCAGTCCGGGTTCTTCCCGATGATGGGTCTGGCCGGGTTCGGTGCGTTGATGTTCAGCGGACGCTTGGGACGGGGACGGCGAATCTCCTGGGGCGAGCAGGAAAAGCAGCGGCGCATCTATCTGCGCCAGCTCGACGATGACCGCGAAGAAGTTCAGCGCGCGGCACAAGACCAGCGGCGCAGCCAGTTGTTCGTCCACGGCGACCCGCAACAGCTGGACACCGTGATCGGCGGGCCGCGGATGTGGGAGCGCCGCCCTGACGACCCGGACTTCCTCGATGTCCGTCTCGGTGTCGGCATTCAGCAGGCCAGTGACTCGGCGGTCTCGCTGCAGTGGCCGGAGGTGCCGATCGGCGAGGAGCTGGAACCGGTCACCGGTGGAGCCCTGCGCGATTTCATCTTGGAGCAAAGCAAGATTCGCGGTATCGGCAAGGTGTTGAGCCTGCGGTCGAAGCCCGGCTTCAGCTTCATCGGGCCCGAGCCCGTCGAGCTGCACAACCTGGCTCGGTCGATCCTGTGTTCGCTGGCGGTCTATCACAGCCCGAACGACCTCAAGCTGATGGTGGTGACCCGCCACCCGGAGCTGTGGTCGTGGTTGGTGTGGCTGCCGCACAACCAGCACGACGAGATGTTCGACGCGTGTGGCCTGCGCCGCCTGCTGTTCGCGTCGCCGACCGAGCTGGAGGAGGCGCTCGACGCCGAGCTGCACCGCAAAGGCCGGGGGCCGTGGACGCCGCCGGTCGGCACCAGCCCGACGTCGATGCCTTCGGCGATGGAGTCGTCGGCCAACCGGCTCGGCCCGCACTGGGTGATCGTCGACGACAACATCGGTACACCCGAGCAGTGGGAGGGCGTGACCGGGCAGAAAGGTATGGCCGGAATCACGGTGCTGCGGTTGGCAACCCGGCCCGGTCTCGGTGTCGGCTTCGCCGAGGAAGACCAGCGGTTCGATCTGCGGGACAGGCACCTCTATCACCGCGACTCGTTCTACGCGGTCGCCGACATGCTCGCCGAGAGCACCGCCTACCGCTACGCTCGAGCCCTGGCGCGCTGGTCGCCGATGAGCGCGGGGGAGTTGTCCGAAACCGACAGCCAGGCAGGAGAATTGCTGCGGGCGTTGGGGATCAGCGATCCACGCCAACTCGACGTCGACCGGCTGTGGGCCGAGAGCCGCGGCCGCGGCGACGCGAAATGGGCGATGGTGCCGGTCGGGGTGAAGCCCGGCGGCGAATTGCAGTACGTCATCTTCCGCGCAAAAGACTTCGGCGGCTTCGGTTTCCACTCGGTGGTGGTCGGAACATCGGGATCGGGTAAGTCGGAGTACTTCCTGTCGCTGGCCAACGGCATCGCGCTGACCCACTCGCCCGAGACCTTCGCCCTGATCTTCGTCGACATGAAGTTCGAGTCCGCCGCTCAGGACCTGGCGGGCTTGCCGCACGTCGCGGGTTCGCTGTCCAACCTCGGCAAGGACGACCGACACCTGGCCGAACGAATGCGCAAAGCGATCGACGGCGAAATCCACCGGCGTTACCGGCTTTTCAAGGAGGCCGGCGCGCGCGACGCCAACGAGTACGAGGAGATGCGGCTGGCCGGCCGCGATCTCGAGCCGGTGCCCATTCTGCTGGTCATCATCGACGAGTACCTCGAGCTGTTCCACCACCACCAGGAGTGGATCCAGCTGGTCATCCACATCGGCCAGGAAGGCCGAGGCTGTAACGTCTTCTTCACCCTGGGCGGCCAGCGACTCGATCTGTCGTCGCTGAGTAAAGCCAAGAGCAACATCGCATTCCGGGTCGCGCTGCGCGCGGAGACGGCCGAGGACTCGCGCGACGTCATCGGCAGCGACGCCGCGTTGCACCTGCCGTCGAAGGAGAACGGCTACGCGCTGATGAAAGTCGGGCCGCGTGATCTGGAGCCGTTCCGGTGCTTCTATCTCTCCGCGCCGTTCGTGTTGCCGAAGAAGGTCGTGAACGTCAACCGGACCATCGACGTGAGCTTCTCCCAACCCCGGCCGCTCACCTGGGAATACCAGCCGCTCAGCGTCGAAGACACCGCGGCGCTCGCCGTGGCCGACGAACCTGAGGAACCCGACGAGTTCCTGTTCCATTCCGACGGCTTCCGCAAGAAGAAGCTGCTCGACGTCATCCGCGACTCGCTGATCTCGACCCAGGCCCGGCTGCCGCACCAAATCTGGCTTCCCCCATTGGAAGTCAGCGAACCGGCCGACGCACTGGTCAGCTACTGGCGGGGCAAGCCGTGGCATGTCGACTACGGCCAGAACCCGGGCCTCATCTTCCCGATCGGGATCGTCGACATCCCCGAGGACCACACCCAGCAGGTGCACGTCATCGACGCCGAGATGGACAACATCATGGTGGTCGGCACCGCACAGCGCGGCAAGAGCACCACGCTGATGACGCTGATGACTTCGGCGGCGTTGATGTACCGCCCGGAACGGGTGACGTTCTTCTGCATCGGCGCGGCGCTGTATCCGATGGAAGAGCTACCGCATGTGGCCGGTGTCGTCAGCCTGAACGACACCGAAGGGGTGTCGCGGACGATCGCCACCATCGAGGGTCTGATCCGCTCGCGGGAGGCGTCGTTCAAGCACTATCAGATCGACATCTCCGAGTTCCGGGAGCGAAGGTTCGGCGCGGCCGGCGGCGGCGGAACCGACCCGGAGGACAAGTTCGGCGACGTGTTCCTGATCGTCGACAACTACGGGGACCTCTACGAGAAGGACTTCACGCTGGGCGATCGCGCGATGGCGATAGCCCGCCAAGGGTTGTCGTACGGCGTGCATGTGATGACGAGCGCCAATGGCTGGTTCGTCGGCCAGAAGCAGGGCCTGCTGAACGTGTCGAACGCACGCATTCAGCTCAGGCTGAGCAACCCCGACGAGTCGCAGATGGGCACGTCGACCGAGCGCCGCAGGGCTGCGCGCAACACCCTGGACCGGCCCGGCTTCGGGCTCACCCGAGACGGCCACGAGATGCTGGTCGGGGTCCCGGAGATCACCGGAACCGACGAGCGAGCGGGTGACCGCCCGAGGCATCGGGGCGGTCATCGCCGAGGTCACCGGCGCCGACAAGGTGGACCGGCTGTCCCGGCTGCCCGAGCGGGTGGCGATGGCCCAGATCATCGAGGCCTACGACCGCACCGCGGAGGCGTCCGACCCACTCAACATCCCGTTCGCCATCGGCGAGAGTGGACTGCAGCCGGTCGCCCTGCCGGCCCGGGCGGTACCCAACATGCTCGTGATGGGCCGCCAGCTCTGCGGGAAGACCACGACGCTGGCGGCTATCGGCCAGGCGATCACCCAGCGATTCACCCCGGAGCAGGCGCAGATCACCGTGATCGACCCCAAGACCACGCTGATCGGAAAGATCCGCGGGCCGCATGTACGCGCCTACGCCTATACCGCCGACGACATCGATGCCGTGATCGCCGAGTTGGTCACCGAACTGCGTGACTCGCCTCCCACCGTCGGGTCTGACGCAGGAGGAGCTGATGGACCTGAAGACGTGGGAGGGCCCGCGCCATTTCGTCTTGATCGACGACGAACACGAGCTCAGGCCGCACAACCAGGTGATGAAACCGGCGGCGACGGCGCCGTTGTGGCCGCTGATCGAGCGCAGCCGCCAGATCGGCCTGCACGTCATCGCTGCGCGGCTGCCCGGCAACTGGGCCGGTCAGGTCGTGATGAACCCGTTCCTGCAGAAAATGACCGGTTCGCGATCGCCCACCTTGTTCATGGACAACGACCCGGCGATGGTGAAGGTCTTCGCGCGGGTCAGCGCCCAGCAGTTGCCGCCCGGGCCGCGGCCTGCTGGTCATCCACGGAGGGCGAGATCGAAGGAGTGCTGGTGGGAAGCCCTGAATCAGGCGAATAGCCATTTCAGGGGCGTTGCGGAATTCGCGTATACGCGCAAGAAAAAACACCTTAGACTCTGAAAATTCCGCAGGGAGGTTCTGCGGACCAGAACACGGGAGACAACATGTCGATGTTCGATGTCAGCCCCGCGGCCGTCAACCTGTCGTCCCTGACGGAGTCGGCGCTCACCGGCGAGATGGCAGCCACCACCGCGGCGGGCTCGGCGGCCCTGACCGGAGTGGTGCCGATGGCGGCATCCGCCGATGACGTGGCCTTCGCTTCGGCGATGGCCGGCGCCGGCGGCACCTACCTGGGCGTCGCGGGGGCCCACTTCGGGCAGCGCGGCATGTATTCCGCCGGTCAGAGCATGTCGTCGGTCAGCTATGTGCTTCAAGAGCTGATCAGCGCCGCTCAGTTCTCCTTCTAACCGCCCGGCATGCCAATCGACCCGAGGTGGGTCGCGGCGCCGCCCGAAGTTGTTGCGCTGATTTTCGAGGCGGGTCCCGGCCCAGAATCGATTGTCGCCTACGCGGCCGTGATGGCCACCGAGGCGGCGAGCCACCAGATGGGGATGGCGGCGTCTGCCGCCAACATCACCGGCACCAGCGCGTCATGGACGGGCCTGGCCGGCGCCGCCAACGTCGCCCGCGGAACGGCGCTCAACATGGGTGGCCTCGAGCCGCTCGCCGGGCACTGCGCCAAGCACGTGTTGTTGGCCCAAGCCGCGGTCGACGCCTACACGATGGCCGCGCCGTCGGTCATTCCGGCGGTGGCGTGCAACGCCAACCGGGACCTGTGGGGCACGTTGTGCGCCACCAACTGGTTCGGCCAGAACTTCCCCGGCATCACCTCGCAGGACCTGCGAGTACTTCGGCGACTTCTGGCCGCACAACTCCAGCGTCGGCCTGCTGTACGCCACCACGCTGGGCGCGATCGCGGCCGCAGCGGCGGTTCCGCCGCCCGCTTTTGCCGGCGAGGTGGCCCCGGCTGGACTGGGTTCCGCCGCCAGCCTCGCGGCGCAGGTCGGCCAGACGGCCGGCTCGGACGCCGCGCAAGCGCCGACGGCCGGCTCGCAGCTCGCCAGTTCGGCCGGGTCGGGGCCGGGCGGGGCCGCCAGCCAGATGACGTCGATGCTGTCGGAGGTGCCGCAGCTTTTCTCCGGCGCCTTGCAGCCCATCAGCCAGTTGACGCAGGCGCCGATGCAGGCGATGCAGAGCGGGATGGGCCCGATGCAGAGCCTGATGGGCATGTTCACCGGCGCCAACGCCGGCCGGGCGCCGCCGAAGCCGGGAGGCGGTGGGCGCGCCGCTCGGCGGCGCCGGTGGCGCGGCCGCCGGTGGCATGGGCGCCGGCGGTGCCGGCATGGGCGGACTGAGTTCCAGCGCGGCCAGCCTGACCAGCTTCACGTCGCCCGGCCAGCACCTTCGAGCCCGAGACCGCAGGTCGACCGACCGGCAAGGCCGGGGTGCTCAACGCGGCCGACCTGCGCAGCCCGACCGCTCGGGCGGGCGGTTCCGCGATGCCGATGTCGCCGGCCGGAATGCTGGGACGCGGTGAAAGCGCCTCCGGCGACAAGAAAGACGACGTCACGCACGCGCGGATCGTGGTGAATTCCGATCAACCAGATCCGCAACGGACAGATCTTTAACATTGGTACATCTGAGACTGATGGGGAAATTGCGAGCGATAGACGGAGGCTTGAAAGCCGAAGTGACAGACATCGAAATAGCGCTTAGACTTTCGCCCATGCCCCGCGAGGGGGCTGGGGCAGGCGACACCAAAGGAGAAGTAAATGGCCGAAGCAACAGGATCGTTCCCGCAAATCCCGCCGCATTGGCCATGCAGGTCAAGGGCAAAATCGAGTCGCTCATGGAGCACGCGACCCAGGCCGCGACGCAGGGCCTGCAGGCGATCGAAGAAATGGTGGGCAGCGGCGCGCACAGTGGTCAGGCCGCCATGATGTCGCAGCAGAAGGCCGTCGAGATCAACACCGACCTCACGCGGGTGATCACTGCCTGCAACGAATTGGCCAGCAAGCTCGGCGTCTCGGTCGCGCAGTTCGCCCAGCACGACCTCGACGCCTACCACCAGGTCGCGTCGATCCAGACGACGTAGTAACGCCGCATATCCCGCCAACTCACTGACACTTCGAAGCGATTGGAAAACAGCTATGTCAGACGAATTGATCACGTACAACCAGCCGGTGATCGGCGAGGGCACCGCCACCCTGGCGTCCGCCTCGGCGGCGCTGCACGAGGCCCAGACCGACCTGGTGAACATCAACGCGCTGCTCGCCGGCCACATGGAGGGCCAGTTCCACGACTCGTACCAGGAGAGCATGCTGCACATCGAGCAGCCGCTGCTGCACTTGGCCGAGACCGTCGGTATGCACGGTCAGGTGGTCGACTCCATCACCAACGACGCGATGATGCTGGATGCCTCGCTCGCTGCGGGCTGACTTCGGAAGCCAGAGCTGGGGCGCACGCGAAAGCTTGCGCCCCAGTGGCATTCATTGGGGACATTTAGTGCTGACCACCACCGTCGATGGCTTGTGGGTACTTGCAGATACTCACCGGAATCGAAACACTCGCCCCGGAATTGGGGCTGCGCGCCATTCGGCCGAGCGTCGAGACGCGCGAGGCGGCACTGGCCGACCCCGTCGCCGCTGACTTGCGCGCCGCCGGCGTCATCGACGACGCGGGCACGGTCGACCGCAACGTCGTCGAATGGCTGACGGTGCTGTCGCGCCGCGACGTCGCCCTGATGATCAACGTGCGCACGCCGGACAACGGGCGGGCGCTCACCGGCGCGCTGCTCGCCCGGTTCGCCGAGTGGTGGGTGGTCATGGAGCGATCCGAAGACCTGATCCGGCTCTCCGGCGCCGGCACGTCGACCGCCGAGGGTGCGGCGAACGCGGTGATCCGCGCCCAAATCGAGCGGCTCTGCGGAACCAACGAGCCCGCCCCGCTGCGGCCGGTGACGCTGGATGTCGACGCGCTGCAGGAAAAGGCAACCAGTCGGCAGGCGTTGGACGCGTTCCTGGTCGGTCAGCGCCTCGACCCCGACCAGATCCAGATCCTCAGGATGGCGGCGGACCCGGAGCGGTCGGCGCAGGCCGGGATCGTCGCGGTGCAATCCGGCGTGGCGCTGGCCGGGCCGACGCGCACCCACGTCGAGCCGAGCGCGGTCACCATCATCGACACCCCCGAGGGGCGGATCGTCGCCGAGCACGAGCCGTCCGCGGGAAAGAAGTGGATGATCCTCGCGCCCGGAACAACGGGCAACATCACCGCCGCGGTGAACCGGATGATGCGCCGACTTCCCGCAAATGATGAATGGTTTTCGTACCGAAAGGTTGTGTAAGTGAGGGGTTCCCGCAGCGTGTTAGCATCGGCATCGTGACAAATCCGTGGAACCCGGCACCGAATTCACCGGAGCAAGGCCGGCAAACGCCAAGATCATCCGCGGGTTCGCGTCCCCAGCACCCCGACTCCGTTTCGGAAACATTGCGTATCTCCGATATGGTCAGGCCGCGCAAAATTCCGCCGGGTTCGGGATGGCGTAAGTTCCTCTATTCCGCGTCTTTTCAGACCATTAATCTCGGTGAGTCGCCGGCCGAACGGCATTACCGCGAATTGCAGGGCCGCATCCGCCGCCACATCCGCAAGCAGTACGTCGTCGGGGTGGTCTCCGGCAAGGGCGGTGTCGGCAAGACCACGATGACCGCCTGCATCGGCGCGGTGTTCCGCGAGTGCCGGCCGGAGAACGTGGTCGCTATCGACGCGGCGCCCGGCTTCGGCACACTGGCCGGCCGGATCGACGAATCCCCGCCGGGCGACTACTCGGCCGTCCTGAACGACACCGACGTCCAGGGCTACGCCGATATTCGGGAACACCTGGGGCAGAACAGCTTAGGCCTCGATGTGCTGGCCGGAAACCGCGCGTCGGATCAACCGCGGCCGCTGGTTCCGTCGATGTTCGCCGGCGTGCTGTCGCGGCTGCGCCGCACCCACAACGTGATCGTCGTCGACACCTCCGACGACCTCGAGCACCCGGTGATGAAGGCGGTGTTCGACGCCTGCGACACGCTGGTGTTCGTCTCGGGTCTGACCGCCGACACCTCGCTGCCGGTGACCCGCGCGATCGACCTGCTGCGGTCGATGGGTTACCACGAATTGGTGTCCCGCAGCATGGTCATTCTGAATGACAGCCGCGACAAATACGACGCCGACGCGCGCGCTTATCTCACCGAGCGATTCGGCCAATCGGGCGCGACGGTCGAATTCATGCCGTACGACCCGCATCTGGCTAAAGGCGGAATTATCGACACCCGGCACGAATTGCAAAAGAAAACGCGGCTGCGGCTATTCGAAATCACCGCGGCGTTGGCGGACAAATACGTTCCGGACGCCGACAGGCCGCGCTAATGGCGAAGGTCGCATTCCCGGCGCGTTGCGCAGTTGCAGTGGTATGTGGCGAACACCTTGTCTCGCAGGTGTACCCGGCGTCGGTGCCGGTCGAGGTGTTCATCGACAACATCGTCGAACTGCTCAACGATGAGCTCAAAAGGCGCGGCCTGACCGGACTGGAATCCGGCATCGGCTACGAATTGCACAAGGCCAACGGCGTGCGGCTCGACGTCACCAAAACTCTCGACGAACTCGGCGTCGAAGACGGCGCCACGCTGGTGCTGGTGCCCGCGGTCGAGGGCGATTCCTTCGAGCCGCAATACGAGTCGTTGTCCACCGGGCTGGCCCGGGTCGGCAAGACGACTGTTCGAGCCGGTCACCGCCGCCACCGCGGCACACACCTCGCTGGCCATCCTGGCGATGATCTCGGCGGCGGTGCTGGCGTTGGCTCTGCGCAACCGCATCGCGAGCGACTCGATGGTGCCCAGCATCGTGACCGGCGTGCTCGGCCTGCTGGCCATCGGCGGCGCCGCGGTCGTCGGGCGGTGGTGGCCGCATCGCGCCGACCTGCTCGGCGGATTCGCCTGGCTCGCGGTGCCGCTGCTGGCGGTCAGCCTGGGCGCGGGCGCGCCCGGGCCGGTCGGGGCGGCGCACCTGTTCATCGCGGCGCTCGCCGCGGCGATGCTGACCTGCGCGGTCGCGGTGTTCACCGGCCGGTACGTCAATGTGGCGGCGACGGTCGTGACGCTGTGCGCGCTCGGCGGGGTGATCGCCGCGGCGCGGATGTGGCGACCGGTTCCCGCCCAGTGGCTGGGCATGTGCACGCTGGTCGTGCTGCTGTTCCTGCTGACCATGGCGCCGACGATCGCGCTGTGGTCGGCGCGGATCCGGCCGCCGTACTTCGGGTCGGTCACCGGCCGCGACCTGTTCCGGCGCAGCGCCGGCCTGCCGGTCGACGCGGTGTCGCCGGTGGACGAGGCTGCCGAGGAGGAGCTGAGCCCGGACACCACGCCGCGCGGCGCGCAGATCGCGGCCGCGCGCCGTCCGCGCCAACAACGTGCTGACCGGAATCTGCGTGGGCGCGAGCATCGCGCTGCCGGCCGCGGTGTGGGCCACGCTGATGCCGGGCCAGCACCGCAGCGGCTACGCGGTGGCGCTGGCCGGGCTGTTCGTCCTGATCTTCATCAGCCGCGGACGCGCGTTCGCCGACAAGCGGCAGGCCGTCGCGCTGGTGTGCGGCGCCGCGGCCGCGGCCTGCGTCGGCGTCATCAAATACGTCTGGCATGCGCCGGCGGCATCGGCGGACTCGGTGCTGTGGGGCGCGTTGATCCTGGCCGGCTTCGGCGCCGCCGGTCTGGTGGCGGCGCTGCTGGTGCCGATCACCCGGTTCACCCCGCTGGTGCGGATGATCGCCGAATGGCTGGAGATCGCGGCGATCATCGCGGCGCTGCCGCTGGCCGCGTGGATCGGCGGGCTGTTCAACTGGGTGCGGATGCGATGACGGCGTCGCGTCGATGCCGCGGCGGATCTCCGCCCTGACGATGGTCGGCCTGCTGGTCGGCGCTGCCGACCACTCTTCCTGCGGCACAGGCGATTCCGCCGCCGATCGTCGACCCGGGCCGGGTTCCGCCGGACGGCAAGCCGGGCCCGGAGCAGCCGATGCGGCAGAGCAACATCTGCGCGCGCACCATCACCGTCGCCGACCCGAACGTGGCGGTCACCGCGCCCGGCTTCACGATGCTCAACGTCGCCAAGGCGTGGCAGTACTCGACCGGTAACGGCGTGCCGGTCGCGGTCATCGACACCGGCGTCAACCCCACTCCGCGGCTGCCGGTGGTCCCCGGCGGCGACTACATCATGGGCGGCGACGGACTGATGGACTGCGACGCGCACGGCACCGTCGTGGCGTCGCTGATCGCCGCTGCGCCGCAAGGCATTCCGATGCCCGCCGCGATGCCGGCCGCGCCGGCGTTCCCGCCGCCGGCCGGCCCGCCGCCCGCGATCGCGGCGCCGCCGCCGCCGGGCGGGCCACCGCCACCGATCGCGCCACCGCCACCGCCGTCGCCGGTGACGATCACCGAGACCAAACCCGCTGCCGCCGCCGCCACCGCCGCCACCGCCGCTGACGAGCCGTCGAACGGGCCGGGCGATCCGGCGCCCGGCGCGCCGGACGACCCCGAGGTGCCGCCGCTTCCGCCCGGCGCACCGGACGGCGTCGCCGGCGTCGCGCCGCACGCGCGGATCATCTCCATCCGCCAGTCCTCGCGGGCCTACGAGCTGGAACGCCCGGGCGGCGGCGACATGGAGGCCCGCAAGAAGGCGGGCACCATCGCCACGCTGGCCAGCGCGATCGTGCACGCGGCCAACATGGGCGCCAAGGTGATCAACATCAGCGTCACCGCGTGCGTGTCGGCGGCAGACCCGTTGGACCAGAGCGCCATCGGAGCCGCCGTCTGGTACGCCGCGACCGTGAAGGACGCGGTGATCGTCGCGGCCGCCGGTAACGAGGGCGAAGACGAGTGCGCGCAGAATCCCGGCTTCGACCCGTTGGACACCTCCGATCCGCGCGACTGGCATCAGGTCAAGACCGTGTCGTCGCCGTCCTGGTTCTCCGACTACGTGCTGTCGGTCGGCGCCGTCGACAACACCGGCGCTCCGATCAGCAAGAGCCTGTCCGGGCCATGGGTGGCCGCCGCGGCGCCCGGCGTCGGAATCATGGGGCTGTCCCCGCAGACCGGTGGACCGGTGAACGCCTACCCGCCGATCCGCCCGGGCGAGAAGAACATGCCGTTCTGGGGCACCAGCTTCTCGGCGGCCTACGTCAGCGGGGTGGCCGCGCTGGTGCGGGCCAAGTATCCGGCGCTGACCGCGCATCAGATCGTCAACCGGATCCTGCAGACGGCGCACAACCCGCCGCGCGGCGTGGACAACCAGGTCGGCTACGGCGTGGTGGATCCGGTCGCGGCGCTTGACGTTCAACGTGCCGCCCGGCGACCGCCTCGCGCCCGGCGCGCAGAGCCGGGTGATCGTGCCGGCCGCACCGCCGCCGCCGCCGGATCACCGCGCCCGCAACGTGGCGCTGGTGTTCGCCGGCCTGGTGGTCGCCGCCGTCGCTGATCGCATCGCTTGTCGCGCGGGCCCGGCGAGAGCGATGACGGCCCCGATCCGGCTGGCGATCATCGTCGGCGTCCTCGCTGCCGGCCTCGTCGGCTGGGCGGTCGGCGGATACCCCGGCGCCGCAGTCGGTTTGGTGCTCGGCATAGCGGCCGGCGTGGTCCGCTGGCGGCGCCAGCCGGTGTGGTCGTGGCTGATGCTGTGGCGTCAGCGCCGTCGGGCGATCACGCTTGAGCGAACCCATCACGGTGGCCAACGACCGCGCCGGCGGCGGTGTCCGCTACCAGGACGGCGTCGCGGTGGTGGCCGTGCAGCTGCTCGGCAAGGCGCACCGACCGACGCTGTTCACCGGCTCGACCGCGACCTACACCGAAAACACCGTCGACGTCGCCGAGCTGCTGCCGCTGCTGCACCAGAGCCTGGGCCTGTCGATCGATTCGCTCAGCGTGGTCAGCGTCGGGGCCCGGCGGCGCAGCAGCGGCGACTACCCGCGGGTCTACGACACCCTGATCGGCACGCCGCCCGTATGCCGGTCAGCGCGAGACCTGGCTGATCGTGCGGATCCGGTCGCTGCCGAATGCCGAGGCGCTGCAATGGCGTACCTCGGTCGGCACCGCGACGCTGGCCGCGGCGCAGCGCATCGCTGCGGCGTTGCGGCAGCAGGGTATTCGCGCGAAGGTCGCGACCGCCACCGACATCGTCGAGTTGGAGCGGCGGCTGGGCTCCTCGGCGCTGAATGCGCATCACCAGCGGTGGCGTACCGCGCGCGGCGAAGGCGGCTGGCTGACGACGTACTGGTACCGGCCCGGCGACATCACCGCGGAGAACCTGGAGCACGCGTGGGCGCTGCGCGCCGACGGAATCATCCAGAACATCACCGTGTTTCGGCGACGGCAGCATGACCGCGACGGTCACCGTGCGCACCGCCCAGCCGCCGACGGCGCCGCCGAGCGTCATGCTGCAGGACGTTGCCGGGCGAGCAGGCGCGCGCGATCGCGGCCAACCTCTGCGGGCCGATGCCGACGCTGCACGGCCTGCGCCGGGGCGTGCTGGCGGCACCGCTGGTCATTCCGATCGGGCCGTCGGGTGTGCTGCTGGGCAAGGTCGACGCCGGTAACCGGCTGATGCTGCCGCTGGACGACCCGGGCGAGTTCAGCCGCGTGCACATCGCCGCGCAGGACGCGTTGGCCAAACGGATCGTGGTGCGGCTGGCCGGCGCCGGCGAACGGATCACCGTGCACACCCGCGACCAGCAGCGCTGGGCCAGCGTGCGGATGCCCGACATCGCCGTCGGCCCTGCAGGTCCGGCCGATGGCCGGCACCACCGTCAGCGTGGTCGACGGCACGATCACCCCCGCGCCGCGGCCGAACACGCTGATCTCGATCGGCGAGCCGGGCACGCCCTACCGCGGATCGGCCGACGTGCTCATCACCCAGATCGGTCCGGCGACCGTCGACGTGACGGCGGCCGGACAACTGCATACGGTTGAGGTCGAGTTGTTCCGCGCCGAGAATCGCTACATCTCGTCGGAGCCGACGAACCTGAGGACATCCGAGCTCGAACCGGTGGACTAGACGATGACCAGCAGCAGCGACCAACACGGCCGCGGCGCGCAAGCGGTTCGATCAGGCGATGGACCTGTTCGACAGCGACCAGCACGCTGCGCCAGGCGCGGTTCCGCGAGGCCACCGAGATCGACCCGTCGATGGCCGACGCCTGGCTGGGCCGGATCGCGGCCGGCGACGACGAGCTGTCGACGCTGCAGCAGCTGTACGCCTACGGCGCCCGGCTGCACCGGGAGACCAACCGGCTCGGTGTTCGGCTGTCGGCGTCGATCAAAGCCGGGCCGTATCTGGCCATCTCGGTGACCGAGTCGTCGCATGCCGGCCTGGCGCTGGCGAGCGCGCTGATCGACGACGGCCAGTACGAGAAAGCCGAAGCGCTGCTGAAGGATTCGGCGCTGCTGGACACCTGGGAGAACCACCAGTGGCAGCAGTATGTGCGGGCGTACCTGATGTTCGCCACCCAGCGCTGGCCGGACGTGATCTCGGTGGCGGCGACCATCCTGCCGCCGCAGGCGATCATCATGTCGGCGGTGACCGCGGCCACCAACGCGCTGGCGGCCCACGCCGCGGCCCATCTCGGGCAGGCCCGGGTCGCGCTGGACTGGGCGGACCGGGTCGACATGCGGGCCGGCGGTTCGTCCGAGGCGCGCCGCCACCAGTTGACCGACACCGCGGTGACGGCGATCGACCCGAACGAATTCCCTTTGATCGCAGCCGATCTCGCCTACGTGCGGGGGATGGCGCATCGCCAGCTCGACGAGGAGGACAAGGCCCAGATCTGGCTGTCCAAGGCGACGATCAACGGCGCGCTGATCGAGCCGGCCAAGGAAGCGCTGGCCGACCCGCAGCTGCAGCTGGTGGTCACCGACGAGGAGACCATCAACACCCGCAGCAACAAGTGGGACGTCAGCACCGAGCGGTCCGCAGCAGGACCGCCGCGACGAGGCAGAACGAGGAGCGCCGCGAAGAGCTGCTGAGCGAGGGTCGCGCGCTGCTGAACAACCAGGTCGGGCTTGAGCGAAGTCAAACGGGCGGTCGCCGAGATCGAGGACCAGATCGAGGTCCGGGCCCTGCGGCTGGCGGCCGGGCTGCCGGTCACCAATCAGACCAACCACATGCTGCTGGTCGGGCCCGCCCGGTACCGGTAAGACGACGACCGCCGAGGCGCTGGGCAAGATCTACGCCGGCCTGGGCATCGTGCGGCACCCCGAGATCATCGAAGTCAAGCGGGCCGACTTCTGCGGCGAGCACATCGGCGCCTCGGGCCCGAAAACCAACGAGCTGATTGCCCGTTCGCTCGGCCGCATCCTGTTCATGGACGAGTTCTACAGCCTGGTCGAGCGCCACCACGACGGCCGGCCGGACATGATCGGCATGGAGGCGGTCAACCAGCTGCTGGTGGCGCTGGAGGTGCACCGGTTCGACTTCTGCTTCATCGGCGCGGGATACGAGAAGGAAGTCGACGAATTCCTCACCGTCAACCCGGGTTTGGCGGGCCGGTTCAACCGCAAGCTGCGGTTCGCGTCCTACGCGCCCGACGAGCTGGTGGAGATCGCGGTCCGCTACGGCGAACCGCGCGCGACGGTGATCGAGCCCGCCGCCCGCGAAGCACTGAACATGGCCTGCAAGACGCTGCGGGCCTACCTGGCGCCGGACGGCACGCACGGCATCGACGTCATGCAGAACGGCCGTTTCGCCCGCAACGTCGTCGAGCGCGCCGAGCGGCTGCGCGACTCCCGGGTGGCCGCCCAGCACCGCACCGACAAGGGCTCGGTGACCGTCGAAGACCTCGAGACGCTGCGCACCCAGGACATCGTCGCCGCCGTCACCGACGCGTGCGCGGAAAAGCATGTGCCGCTGCAGCTTTGATCGGCTAAGGGGTAATCGGATCGAACCGGAAGACCGCGATCCGGCCGGCCAGCGCCTCGAACTCGTCGGGCGTTCCGTCGACCACCATGCCGGAGCTCTTGGCGAAGGTGACCCCGACCGGGACCTCGCCCGGGTAAACCCGAAGCATCGGGCGGGCCTGTGCGGTAGTCAGTTCGACGATCCGGACCGGCCGCGACCGGCGCCCCCTGCTGAGCGTGCCGGTGCCGGCGGCCCGGGCGTTGGCGGCCCAGTCGGCGCCCGGATATCCGGCGACCACGTAGAGGCCGCCGTCGAACCGAAACGGTGTCATCGGCGTGCTGCGCGGCTTACCCGACTTGCGGCCGGGCACGGTCAGCACCATGGCGGGGCCGGTCGGTATGCCGAGCTTCTGCACCGCCATCATCACCTTGTTCATCGGCTTGAGGTAACGCGGCGGACGTGGATCGGACATGTGTCTGTCTCCCTGTCTAGTTCGTGAATAGCTGACGGTGGTCGGCAACCCACTCGGCGAACGGAGTCGCCGGTTGCGCGGTGATCTTCTCGATGTCGTGGGTGACCAGGGCCGGCTTGTCGACGTCTCGGCGAGCATCGCAGGTACGCGTCGGCGAACTCGGCCCCCAGGCCGATAGCGATGAAGCGCTGGCGCACGACCTCCGGCGGTGCCTCGACGTAGCGCAGCCGGCGACCGAGCACGGTGCCGATGACGTCGACCAGCTCGGTGTTGGTGAGCGCCTGCGGGCCGGTCAGCGGAATCCGCTGTCCGACAAACTCATCGGTCAGCAAGGCCCGCGCAGCCACCGCGGCGATGTCGGCCTCGACGATCGGCGCGCTGGAGGCCTCGGCGTAGGGTCCCGCCGACGACGTCGCCCGACCGGATCTGCGCCGACCACATGCCGGCGAAGTTCGTCGCGAACACCGACGGCCGCAGGCTCACCCACGCCAGGCCGGAGTCGACGCAGAGTTGCTCGACTTCCTTGTTGCGGTCGCCGCGAACGCGCGACGGCTGCCGGGCGAAGTCGTCGTCGGCGTTGATGGCCGACAGCGCGACCAGCTTGGTGACTCCGCTCTGCCGTGCCACCGCCACCACGTCGGCGAGATCGTCGCCGAGCGCGCGGGAGTTCGAGAAACACCGCCGACGCCCCGGGCAGCGCCTCGACGGCCGAACTCACCGCCTCGACGCCGTCGGGAAACCCGGCGGCCTCCGGTGTGCGGGTGACGGCGCGTACCCGCGCGCCCGCGGCGGCGAGTCGCGATACCAGTGGGCGTCCGACGTTGCCGGTCGCGCCGGTCACAACGATCGTCATGGTGGCCTCCTTGTCGACGTGCTTTTCATCAAGGACGGGCCGCGAGGTGGGAAAGTTACTCCCAGCAGCGATGTAACTTTTCGCCCACCCAGATCGTCGTGAATACATGAGCCAACTCCGCCGAACAACAGGTCACCGAGGCCTGGCGAGACCATCGCCCGTACCTGGTGAATCTGGCCTACCAGATGCTGGGCGACGTCGGCGACGCCGAAGACGTTGCGCAGGAAGCGTTTCTGCGGCTCTCCCGCACCGACGTCGGCACGATCGACGACGTTCGCGCCTGGCTGACCGTGGTGGCGGGCCGGCTGTGCCTGGATCAGGTGCGCTCGGCGCGCGCCCGCTACGAGCGGCCCGACGACATCGGCGCAGAGGCGGTCGCGCTCAACCAACCCGGCCGGCTGAGTCCCGCCGACCGGGTGACCCTCGACGACGAGGTCCGCACCGCGCTGCTGGAGGTGCTGCGCCGGCTGAGCCCAGGCGAGCGGGTCGTCGTTCGTCTTGCACGACGTGTTCGGGGTGCCGTTCGACGCGATCGCGGAGACCGTCGGCCGCCCGGTGGGTACCTGCCGCCAGCTGGCCCGTCGGGCGCGAACGAAAATCGCTCTCGCGCAACCGAAGCCGGGCGAGGTGTCGACGGCCGAGCACCAGCTGGTCACCGAGAAGTTCATCACCGCCTGCGCCAACGGCGATCTGCAGGCCCTGGTCGAGGTGCTGGACCCGACGGTGTGGGGTGTCGGCACGGTGCTGGCCGATCCCGGCCCCGCCCCCGCAGATCAACCACGGCCCGCACGATGTCGCGGTCAACCTGTTGCGCTACCTGGGCCCGGGCGCGACGGTAGTCAGCGGTCCGGCCGGTCAGCCGGTGCTGCTGGCCTTCGCCGAGCGACGGCTCTTCGCCGTCATCGTGCTGACCATCGGCGAGCACCTGGTCACCAAGATCGAAGCCACCGCGGACCCGTCAGCACGCGTCTAGCGGGACTCGCGCGCAGCGTCCGGACGGGTGGCGAAGAACCCGGCGACCGCGGCGGAGATCTCCAGGAACCTGCGGCGGGTCTTGCGGGCCAGCTCGCTGCGGACGTCGATGACGCCGCCGGGCCGCAGATGCGGGTCGAAGGGCACCTCGACCACCGTCTGGCCGCGCTCGAGGAACTGGTGCGCCAGCGCCGATCGGTGGCGCTTGTCCGAGTGCCCGTCCGAGTCGTTGAGCACCACCACGGTGCGGTGCAGCAGACCGGTGCGGCCGTGCGCCGCCAGCCATTCCATCGTCTGCGCCGCGGCGCCGGCGCCGTCGGCCCACGGCGAGGACACCACGATCAGCGCGTCGAGGTCGCTCAGCGCCTCCTGGGTAACCGGCGCGTCCATCGTGGAGCCGCAGTCGATGATCGCGATCGTGAAATGGCGGTCGAGCCGCGAGGTGGCCTCGCGATACAACGCCGGGTCGAGCACCCGCCGCGGCCCGGCCGTCGGCTCCCCGGCCAGCACGTACAGGCCCGCCGAGTTGCTGCCGACGCGGGTGCTCACGTCGGCGAACGACCGCAGGTTCTTGTCGGAGGCGATCTCCCAGTACGAGCCGTTGGTCTGCGGGTCGATCCTGCTGCCGAGCCGGCCGAAGGCGGTGTCGGCGTCGATCGCGACGACGCGGTCCTGGCGACGAAGCTCGGCGAAGATCGACCCGACGCTGGCGGCGACGGTGGTCTTGCCGACACCGCCCTTGCCCAGCACGCCGACCTTGTAGTTGCCCCGAAGCGCCGCGCGATAGTGGCCTCGTAGGCGGCATCCTGCCGCTCACCGGCCGACGGCCCGAGGTTGACCAGCCCGAACGTGGCCTTGAAGACGAGCGCGTCGCCAGCCGTAACCGGCTCCGGGCCGGGCCGCCTGCCTTTCACGCGGCGTGAAGTCGAGGTCGCTCCACGAAGGCCGTTCCGGGGCAGGCGGAGTGGGTTGCCGCGGAGGGGCAGGCGGTGGGGGCAGGGGAGGGCTGGGCGGGCGCTGGCGGCGGAACCGGGCGGGGATCGACGGTGGTGGGCGCGGCGGCGGCGGTGGACCGGCCGGGCCACTGTGCGGCACAGGCGGTTGCCGATCGCCGCAGGAAGTCGTCCGGCTCGGTCATGTGCCTGTCGGAATCGTCACGTCGGGTCCGCCCAAGCTCATGCAAGCATCGTAGGACTCGCCGCAACCGGCCCACCGCCGCGATGGGTGATTGCGCAGGTCAACGACATTTGGGTGTGCTGGCCGGCCCGTCGCGGTGAGCTGTGTCACCCCGCTGGCAGCCGCTTCGTGAGCACGGCAAACTACCTGTCTACAGCGGCGAAAAGCGGCATTCGCGCCGGTCGGCGCCACCCGCCCTGTGGCAGCCAAATATCCTGCGACGCAGCAGGACCGGGACCACCCCGGCGGCGACGACGGCGCAAAATCGCGGCACCGGCGGCGGGCGGGTTATTATGGGCCAAGTTGGCATGTCAGGCGGGTTTTGGCATATCGTTTTACGACTTGTCGAAAACCGGTAACCGGGCCACCGTTCAGCGCCGTACGGATACTCCCAGCCGGGATCGTTGTTACCCGGCGAGCAGCACATCGGCAAGGCCGAGGGGGCCTGGCCCGCAGCCTTCAGGGCGCGGCCTCCAACGCAAAGCTTTACGAATGCTGCGGCAGAATTCTGGTGAAGGAGCAGGTGCGAATGGCGCCCAACCGCTCGGGCTCTAGGGGGCTCTACAACCCCGCGTACGAGCACGACTCGTGCGGGGTGGCCATGGTCGTCGATATGCACGGCCGCCGCAGCCGCGACATCGTCGACAAGGCAATCACCGCGCTGGTCAACCTCGAGCATCGGGGTGCCCAGGGCGCCGAGCCGCACAGCGGTGACGGCGCCGGCATCCTGATTCAGGTTCCCGACGACTTCTTCCGTCAGGTGGTCGACTTCGACCTGCCCGAGGCGGGTAGCTACGCCACCGGCATCGCATTCCTGCCGCAGTCGTCAAAGGACGCCAGTGCCGCGTGTGCGGCGGTCGAGAAGATCGTCGAGGCCGAGGGCTGCCAGGTGCTGGGCTGGCGCAACGTCCCCACCGACGATTCCTCACTGGGCGCGCTGGCCCGCGACGCCATGCCCACGTTCCGGCAGATCTTCATCGCCGGCGCCGACGGCATGCAGCTCGAGCGCCGCGCCTACGTCATCCGCAAGCGTGCCGAGCACGAGCTGGGCACCAAGGGCCCCGGCCAGGACGGCCCCGGACGTGAAACCGTCTATTTCCCAAGCCTTTCCGGTCAGACCTTCGTGTACAAGGGCATGCTGACCACGCCGCAGCTGAAGGCGTTCTACCTCGACCTGCAAGACCAGCGGCTGACCAGCGCGCTGGGCATCGTGCACTCGCGGTTCTCCACCAACACGTTCCCGTCGTGGCCGCTGGCGCACCCGTTCCGGCGGATCGCCCACAACGGTGAGATCAACACCGTCACCGGCAACGAGAATTGGATGCGCGCCCGTGAGGCGCTGATCGACACCGACGTGTTTAGTGACCACGGGGACGCT
>CAVWLG010000010.1:0-14451 GCA_963755805.1 uncultured Actinomycetota bacterium | reverse complement strand
ACGTCCTGAACGCAAAGCTCGGTCTGCCAACGCTTTCGATACACAGATGGCCGGCCGAATGGTGCACGACGCGTTGAACGGTAAAACGCTGGTCATCTTCCGCGCTCCGGACGCCAAGGACGAGGACGTCGACGCAATGTCCAAGATCGTCGGACAGGCGGGGGGAGCGATCACCGGGACAGTGACGTTGACGCAAGAGTTCGTCGACGCCAACTCGGCGGAGAAGCTGCACTCGGTGGTCAACTCGTCGGTTCTGCCTGCGGGCGCCCAGCTCAGCACCCAATTGGTGGATAGGGCTCCCAGGCCGGCGACCTGCTGGGCATCGCCCTCTTGATCAGCCGCGACCCGCCGTCCCTCCGGTCGACGATCCACAACGCGACACCGTGCTTGCGGCGCTGCGCGACACCGGCTTTATCGGTTACGGAAACCAGCACATCGGCGCGGCGAATGCCGCTGTGGTGATCAGCGGAGGCTCGCTGGGTAGCGACGCCGGTAATCAGGGTGTCAGCGTGGCGCGCTTCGCAGCGGCGCTCGCGCCCCACGGTTCGGGTGTGATGCTGGCCGGACGGGACGGCTCGTCGGATGGTCCCGCCGCGGTGGGAATAGCCCGCGCCGACGCCGCGGTCACCCCGGTGATCAGCACCGTCGATGACGTGGACGCCGAATCCGGTCGAGTCACCACGGTGCTGGGGGTGGCCGATTTGATCAACGGTGGACACACCGGGCAGTACGGCACCGGCCACCGCAACACGGGTCTCACCGTCGCGTCCTAGCCCGCTGACGATGGGTAGCCGCTGATGCGGAGTATCCGCGTCACCGGGCGTGTCAGCGACGCGGCGGTGCAGGGTTTGTTAGGGTTGTTTTCCGTGGGTCGGCAGGCCCAAAGCTGGAAAACAGCCCTCACCAGAGGCTAGCCCTGCGCCGTCTTCACGGAGGTCGCCACATTGCGAAAGCATCCGCAGACCGCCACTAAGCATCTCTTCGTCAGCGGCGGGGTTGTCTCGTCGCTCGGTAAGGGACTGACCGCGAGCAGCCTCGGACAGTTGCTGACCGCCCGCGGGCTGCAGGTGACGATGCAGAAGCTCGATCCCTACCTCAACGTCGATCCGGGCACCATGAACCCGTTTCAGCACGGCGAGGTGTTCGTCACCGAGGACGGCGCCGAAACCGACCTCGACGTCGGCCACTACGAGCGCTTCCTCGACCGGGATCTGTCCGGGTCGGCGAATGTCACTACCGGACAGGTGTATTCGACAGTCATCGCCAAGGAGCGGCGCGGTGAGTACCTCGGGGACACTGTCCAGGTCATTCCGCACATCACCGACGAGATCAAGCGTCGCATCCTGGCGATGGCCGAGCCCGACGCCGACGGCAAGCGACCAGACGTGGTCATCACCGAGATCGGCGGGACCGTCGGCGATATCGAGTCGCAGCCCTTCCTAGAAGCGGCGCGGCAGGTGCGCCACGACATCGGTCGGGAGAATGTCTTCTTCCTGCATGTGTCGCTGATCCCGTACTTGGCGCCGTCGGGAGAGCTGAAGACCAAACCCACCCAGCACTCGGTGAACGCGCTGCGGAGCATCGGTATCACCCCGGACGCGTTGATCCTGCGCTGCGACCGCGACGTGCCCGAGCCGCTGAAGAACAAGATCGCGCTGATGTGCGACGTCGACATTGACGGCATCATCTCGACCCCGGACGCGCCGTCGATCTACGACATCCCGAAGGTTCTGCACCGCGAGGAGCTGGACGCCTACGTTGTACGCCGGCTCAATCTGCCGTTCCGCGACGTTGACTGGACCGAATGGGACGACCTGCTGCGCCGAGTGCACGACCCGCAGGAAACTGTGCGAATTGCGTTGGTCGGCAAGTACATCGACCTCTCCGATGCCTATCTCTCGGTGAGCGAGGCGTTGCGGGCGGCCGGGTTCAAGCACCGCGCGAAGGTCGAGATCCGCTGGGTGGGCTCCGACGACTGCGAAACCGCAAGCGGAGCGGCCGCAGTGCTCGAGGATGTCCACGGCGTGCTGATCCCCGGCGGATTCGGCATCCGCGGCATCGAGGGCAAGATCGGCGCCATCTCGCATGCGCGGGCGCGCGGGTTACCCGTGCTGGGACTCTGCCTCGGCATGCAGTGCATCGTGATCGAAGCCGCGCGCTCGGTCGGTCTGACCGGAGCCAACTCCGCGGAGTTCGATCCGGACACCCCGGACCCGGTCATCTCCACGATGGCCGATCAGGAGGAGATCGTCGCCGGTGAGGCCGACCTCGGTGGGACCATGCGGCTGGGCGCATATCCGGCGGTGCTGCAACCGGGTTCCATTGTCGCCGAGGCATACCAATCGACCGAGGTGTCCGAGCGGCATCGGCACCGCTACGAGGTCAACAACTCGTACCGGGATCGCATCGCCGAAAGCGGCCTGAAATTCTCCGGAACCTCTCCGGACGGGCATCTGGTCGAGTTCGTCGAGTATCCGCCGGAGATGCACTCATTCGTGGTCGGCACACAGGCGCACCCGGAGCTCAAGAGCCGGCCGACCCGGCCGCATCCGCTGTTCACCGGCTTCATCGGCGCTGCGATCGAGTACAAGGCGGGTGAGCGGTTGTCCCTGGAGATTCCGGAACGGCGGGCCAACGGCAGCGAGCAACACGATGGGGCCGAGTCGTCGCTGTCTGAGCCCGAACCCGTCACCCGTGGGTGAGCACGTCTTCGAGACGACTTCGTCCGAAATCCTGCACACCGGAAAGATTTTCGCGTTGCGGATCGACCAGGTGCGGATGCCTGGCGGCAACGTCGTGACCCGCGAAATCGTCGAGAATTTTGGCGCAGTGGGGATCGTGGCCATCGATGACGATGGCCGAATCCCGTTGGTCTGCCAATACCGCCACCCTTTCGGTCGACGGCTGTGGGAGTTGCCCGCCGGACTGCTCGACGTCGACGACGAGGCGCCGCATCTGGCCGCGGCCCGCGAACTCCACGAGGAAGTCGGCCTGCGAGCCGAGACCTGGCAGGTGCTGGCCGATCTGGATTCCGCGCCCGGTTTCAGCGACGAGTCGGTGCGAATCTTCCTTGCCACCGGGCTGACAGAGGTCGAGCGGCCCGAGGCGCATGACGAAGAAGCCGACATGACGCTGGGGTGGTATCCGATCGCGGAAGCGGTGCAGCGGATCTTCAGCGGTGAGATCGTCAATTCCCTTGCTGTGGGCGGAATTCTGGCGGCTTACGCGGTCTGCGAGGGTATCGCGGAGCCGCGACCGGTGGACGCGCCGTGGATCGACCGGCCGACGGCGTTTCGCGCACGTAAGGCCGCCGAGTGACGACGCTGGCGCCGCCGCTGGCAGGCCAGCTTCAGGGATACCTCGATCACCTGACGATCGAGCGGGGTGTCGCGGCTAATACGTTGAGCTCCTATCGCCGGGATTTGCGGCGCTATTTCGAGCACTTGACCACCCGTGGCGTCAACGACCTGGCCAACGTCGCCGAGGACGACGTCAGCGAATTCCTGATGGCGCTGCGCCGCGGAGACCCGGACTCCGGTGTCGTACCGCTGTCGGCGGTGTCTGCCGCGCGCACCCTGATCGCGGTGCGCGGATTCCATCGTTTCGCCGCAGCGGAGGGACTCGCCGAATTCGACGTCGCGCAGGCCGTCAAGCCGCCGACGCCGGGTCGTCGACTCCCCAAGAGCCTCAGCCTCGATCAGGTGCTCGCGTTGCTGGCCGGCGCTGGGGGTGACAGCCCCTCCGATGGCCCGCTGACCCTGCGGAATCGCGCTCTGCTCGAGCTGCTGTACTCCACCGGCGCGCGCATTTCCGAAGCGGTCGGACTCGACGTCGACGACGTCGACACCCACGCCCGTTCGGTACTGCTGCGCGGCAAGGGCGGCAAGCAGCGGCTGGTACCGATCGGACGGCCCGCGGTCCAAGCCTTGGACGCCTACATGGTCCGAGGGCGTTCGGATTTGGCGCGTCGCGGCCGAGGCACCCCGGCTATCTTCCTCAATGCCCGTGGCGGGCGGCTGTCGCGCCAGAGCGCGTGGCAAGTGCTACAGGACGCCGCGGAGCGGGCCGGCATCGCCTCCGGCGTGTCACCGCACACGTTGAGGCATTCGTTCGCGACTCATCTTCTCGAAGGCGGGGCCGACGTCCGCGTCGTGCAGGAACTCCTCGGACACGCATCGGTGACCACCACGCAGATCTACACCATGGTCACCGTGCACGCGCTGCGCGAAGTCTGGGCCGAAGCTCACCCGCGGGCGCGCTAGCCGCCCAGGTACTCCGACTCCAGCACCAGATCTGAGACCAGGGTCTGATACTCGACGTGCGTTTTGTGCTCGGTGGTCTGCCATAACGTGCCCTGCTGCTGGCGCATGTATTCGCGGTACTTCGGGGCGCCCGGCATCTTGACGTTGTCGGCGACCACAATTGAACCGGTGTGCAGCCAGCCTCGGTCGAGGATGCTCTGCAGATCGACCAGATAAGCGTCCTTGTCGTGGTCAATAAATACGAAATCCAATGCGCCAGAACCGAATCCGTGATCTCCGGTCAGCGCATCGAGGGTGCGGCCGCCGTCGCCGATGGTGCCGACCACGCAGGTGATCCGGTCAGCGACGCCGGCGTGCGCCCAGATCTGACGGGCGTTGGCGGCGTTGGCTTCGGCAAGTTCGACGGAGTACACCTGGGCTCCCGGAGCCGCACGGGCGATGCGCAGCGCGCTGTATCCGCAGTAGGTACCGAGCTCAAGCGCCAGTTTCGGGGCGGCCCGCCGAACCGCGGCGTCGAGCAGAGCGCCCTTCTCGTCGCCGACATTGATCAGCATTGACTTTTCGTAGGCGAACCGGTCGATGGTCGCGATGACGTCGTCGATATCGCCTGCCCGAGCGTGGGCGAGCACGTAGTCGACTGCGGCGGCTTCACGGCCGTCGCCGATCTGGCCCGTGGTGGTGATGTTGCGGGCGCCGGTCGCCATCCGCCAGAACGACCACCGCAGCAGGGGGATGCGCTGCTTCAGACTCATGATCGCCACCCTAGCCCGCTGGGCGATCCAATCGGGGCGCCCCCAAATTCGCTGGTGACGTTGTTGCGGGTCTCCTGGCACGGGCGCGTATACCCGTTAGACTCTGCTGCGATGTCCGCCATTTCCCGACCGCCGCGCACGCTGTGGCGATTTGTGCTGCCGAGTTGCAGCCGGGCATGACTGACAACGCCGACAGCGGCACCGAAGTCGGCCTGACCGGGCGCCCACCACGGGCGATCCCCGAACCCAAGCCGCGCACGTCGCACGGGCCGGCCAAGGTCGTGGCGATGTGCAACCAGAAAGGCGGCGTCGGAAAGACCACGTCGACGATCAACCTGGGCGCCGCGCTCGCCGAATACGGCCGCCGGGTATTGCTGGTGGACCTCGACCCGCAAGGAGCCCTGTCCGCAGGCCTGGGTGTGCCGCACTACGAGCTGGAACACACCATCCACAACCTGCTGGTCGAGCCGCGGGTGTCGCTGGACCACGTGCTGATCCATACCCGGGTCAAAAATCTGGACCTGGTGCCCAGCAACATCGACTTGTCCGCCGCCGAGATCCAGCTGGTCAACGAGGTGGGCCGCGAGCAGACGTTGGCCCGTGCGCTGCACCCGGTGCTGGACCGTTATGACTATGTTCTGATCGACTGCCAGCCGTCGCTGGGCTTGCTGACCGTCAACGGATTGGCGTGCTCGGACGGCGTCATCATCCCGACCGAGTGCGAGTTCTTCTCGCTGCGCGGTCTGGCCTTGCTGACCGACACCGTCGAGAAGGTGCGCGACCGGCTCAACCCGAAGCTGGACATCAGCGGCATTTTGATCACTCGCTTCGACACGCGAACGGTGAACTCCCGTGAGGTGATGGCTCGGGTGGTGGAGCGGTTCGGCGATCTGGTGTTCGACACCGTCATCTCCCGCACGGTCCGCTTCCCGGAGACCAGCGTCGCCGGCGAACCGATCACCTCCTGGGCCCCGAGATCGGGCGGCGCGGCCGCCTACCGCTCGTTGGCCCGCGAGGTGATCGACCGGTTCGGCGCGTGAACTCTCGCGCGACCTGCGAGGCACCACCCAAGAACGGCTTCCAGGTCAGACTGACCAATTTCGAGGGGCCGTTCGACTTACTGCTACAGCTGATTTTCGCCCACCGCCTCGATGTGACCGAGGTGGCGCTGCACCAGGTCACCGATGATTTCATCGCTTACACCCGCGCCATCGGTTCCGAGCTCGGACTCGACGAGACCACCGCCTTCCTCGTCGTCGCCGCGACGCTGCTCGACCTCAAAGCCGCACGGTTGCTCCCGTCCGGCCGGGTCGACGACGAGGAAGATCTGGCGCTGCTGGAAGTCCGCGACCTGTTGTTTGCCCGGTTGCTTCAGTACCGGGCGTTCAAGCACGTCGCGGTGATGTTCGCCGAACTGGAGGCCGCCGCGCTGCGGAGCTATCCACGCGCGGTGTCCCTGGAGGACAAGTTCGCCGACCTGCTGCCCGAAGTGATGCTGGGAGTGGACGCACACGCCTTCGCGGAGATCGCCGCGACCGCTTTCACCCCGCGGCCGGTGCCGACGGTAGGCACCGAACATCTACACCAGGTGTACGTATCCGTTCCAGAGCAAGCCAAGCGGCTGCTGTGGTTCCTGGAGCAGCGGGGGATAGGGCAGTGGGCGTCGTTTTCCGACCTCGTCGCCGACTGCGAGCCCATCGAGATCGTCGGCCGCTTCCTGGCTCTGCTCGAGCTGTTCCGCTCGCCGGGCGGTAGCATTCGACCAGTCAGAACCGCTTGGTGTGCTCCAGGTTTCGTGGACCGGAGAACAGCCGACCAGCGCAGAATTGCGGGACGAATACTCATGAGCCAACCGTTCGATGCCGACGTGAGCATCGACGCGCCCGAAACCGACGTGCCCGTCGACGCATCCGATCTCGACTCCGATGTGAATCTGGGTATCGATGTCGCTACGGCACCCGAGCTCGAGGACGCCGAGCTGGGTTCGGTGCTGGAAGCCCTGCTGTTGGTGGTCGACACCCCGGTCACTGTGGAGGCGCTGGCCGCTGCCACCGAACAACCGGCCTATCGGGTAGCGGCCAAGCTGGCACTGATGGCCGATGAGTTCACCGCACAAGACAGCGGCATCGATCTGCGGGAGGCCGGCGGGGGATGGCGGCTGTACACCCGGGCCCGATTCGCGCCCTATGTGGAGCGACTGCTACTGGACGGGTCCCGCTCGAAGCTCACCCGGGCTGCCTTGGAGACATTGGCCGTGGTGGCCTATCGGCAGCCGGTTACGCGAGCGCGGGTGAGCGCGGTCCGTGGTGTCAACGTCGACGCAGTGATGCGCACCCTGCTCGCGCGTGGCCTGATCACCGAATCGGGCAATGACACCGACACCGGGGCGGTGACGTTCGCAACTACGGAGCTGTTCCTGGAACGCCTCGGGCTGACGTCGCTGACGGATCTTCCTGATATCGCGCCGCTGCTCCCCGATGTCGACACCATCGACGACCTCAGCGAATCCCTGGACGTTGAGCCACGTTTCGTGAAGCTCTCCGGCGGCTCGGTCTCCAACGACCCGCCG
Source organism: uncultured Actinomycetota bacterium (assembly GCA_963755805.1). Classification (GTDB taxonomy): domain Bacteria; phylum Actinomycetota; class Actinomycetes; order Mycobacteriales; family Mycobacteriaceae; genus Mycobacterium. The sequence goes on along the minus strand of CAVWLG010000010.1, from coordinate 6,868 downwards.
TTGTCCTTCGACGTGGATCACGATTGATGGCCGCCGCCAACGAGCCCGATGGGGTTCGCCTGCAAAAAGTGTTGTCGCAGGCCGGAATTGCCTCCCGTCGGGTTGCCGAGCGAATGATCATCGATGGCCGCGTCGAAATCGACGGTCAGGTGGTCACCGAGCTGGGCACTCGAGTCGACACGGATGCATCCGAGATCCGCGTTGACGGTGCGCGGGTGATCCTGGACGAATCGCTGGTGTACCTGGCGTTGAACAAGCCCCAGGGCATGCACTCGACGATGTCGGACGATCGCGGCAGACCGTGTATCGGCGACCTGGTCGAGCACCGGGTCAGAGGCAACAAGAAGCTGTTCCACGTCGGGCGCCTCGACGCCGAAACCGAAGGTCTGATCCTGCTGACCAACGACGGTGAATTGGCGCACCGTCTGATGCACCCGTCCTACGAAATACCCAAGACGTATCTGGCCACCGTGAACGGGTCCGTGCCTCGCGGGCTCGGCAAGAAGTTACGCGCCGGAATCGAATTGGATGACGGGCCGATCGCTGTCGACGATTTTGCGGTAGTGGACGCCATCCCCGGCAAGACGCTGATCCGGGTCACGCTGCACGAGGGACGCAAACGGATCGTGCGCCGGATGCTGGCCGCCGTCGGCTTTCCGGTGCAGACCCTGGTGCGCACCGACCTCGGCGCGGTGACACTGGGCGAGCAACGGCCGGGCAGCATTCGGGCGTTACGCCGCAGCGAGATCGGCGAACTCTACAAAGCGGTCGGGCTGTGAGTGGAACGAGCGCAGTGAGCGACGGGAGTGACGCGAACCATCCGGGACCGAGGACGGTTGTCGCCGTCGACGGGCCAGCCGGCACCGGAAAATCCTCGGTCTCAAGAGGATTGGCGCACGTACTGCGGGCCCGCTACCTCGACACCGGCGCCATGTACCGCATCGCCACCCTGGCTGTGCTGCGGGCCGGAGTCGACCCGACCGATCAGGACGCCGTGCAGGCGGCCGCGTCCGCAGCGAAGCTCTCGGTGGGCCACGACCCCGGCACAGACCGCAGTTACCTTGACGGCGAAGATGTTTCGTCGGAGATCCGCGGCGATGAGGTCACCAAAGCAGTCTCAGCCGTGTCGTCGGTCGCCGCGGTCCGCGCCCGGCTGGTCGACTTGCAGCGCGGCCTGGCCGCCGGGCCGGACAGCGTCGTGGTCGAAGGCCGCGACATCGGTACCGTGGTCCTGCCGGACGCCGACGTCAAAATCTTCCTGACCGCATCGGCCGAAACGCGCGCCCGTCGCCGCAACGACCAGAACGTCGCCGCCGGCCTGCCCGACGACTACGACAGCGTGCTCGCTGATGTGCGCCGCCGCGATCACCTGGACTCGACGCGCGCAGTGTCGCCGCTGCGCGCCGCCGCGGATGCCGTGGTCGTCGATACCAGCGAGATGACCGAATCCGAAGTGATCGACCACCTCTTGGATTTGGTCGAGCAGAGAAGCGAGGCAACCCGGTGAGTGACGACGGCACCTGGGCTGACGAAAGCGACTGGGAATCAAACGAGTTCATCGAATCGCTCGACGATGAAGCCAGCGGTCCACCACCAGTGGTGGCGATAGTCGGCCGGCCGAACGTCGGTAAGTCGACGCTGGTCAACCGGATACTGGGTCGGCGCGAAGCAGTGGTCCAGGATGTGCCCGGGGTGACCCGTGACCGCGTTTCCTACGACGCGTTGTGGACCGGCCGCCGCTTCGTGGTGCAGGACACCGGAGGTTGGGAGCCCGACGCGAAGGGCTTGCAGCGACTGGTGGCCGAACAAGCCGCGGTGGCCATGCGTACCGCCGACGCCATCATCTTGGTGGTGGATGCCGTCGTCGGCGCGACGGCGGATGACGAGGCGGCCGCACGTCTCTTGCGTCGCTCTGGCAAGCCGGTGTTTTTGGCCGCCAATAAAGTCGACAGCGACAAGGGCGAATCCGACGCAGCAGCGTTGTGGTCGCTGGGGGTCGGGGAGCCCTATGCGGTCAGCGCGATACACGGTCGTGGTGTCGCCGATCTGCTCGACGCGCTCATCGGCGTGCTGCCGGAGGTCGCGGAATTGGGCTCCGGCCAGGGCGGTCCGCGACGGGTGGCGTTGGTCGGCAAGCCCAACGTAGGCAAGAGCTCGCTGCTGAACCGGCTGGCGGGCGATGAGCGTTCGGTGGTACACGACGTCGCCGGCACCACCGTGGACCCGGTCGACTCGCTGATCGAATTGGACGGCAAGATCTGGCGTTTCATCGACACCGCGGGTCTGCGACGCAAAGTCGGACAGGCCACCGGCCACGAGTTCTACGCCTCTGTCCGCACTCACGGCGCGATCGATGCCGCCGAGGTGGTCATTGTGCTGATCGACGGTTCGGTGCCGTTGACCGAGCAAGATCAGCGGGTGCTGTCCATGGTCGTCGAGTCGGGGCGAGCGCTGGTTCTGGCATACAACAAGTGGGACCTGGTCGACGAGGAACGCCGCTACCAGTTGGACAACGAGATCGACCGCGAGCTCGTGCAACTGCGGTGGGCGGAGCGCGTCAACATCTCCGCCAAGACCGGCCGGGCGGTGCAGAAGTTGGTACCGGCGCTGGAGAACGCGTTGGCGTCGTGGGATGCCCGCATCGGAACCGGCCGGCTGAACGCCTGGATCAAAGAGGTTGTGGCGGCGACTCCGCCGCCCGTACGAGGCGGCAAACAGCCGCGGATCCTGTTCGCGACGCAGGCCGCCGCGCGACCGCCCACCTTCGTGCTGTTCACCAGCGGCTTCTTGGAGGCCGGCTATCGCCGATTCCTGGAGCGACGGCTGCGCGAGACGTTCGGCTTCGAAGGCAGCCCCATCCGGATCAATGTGCGGGTGCGCGAAAAGCGGAAACCCCGGTCGTCCCACTGACGGCGAAGCGCTGCCGAAACCACGGCAGCTAAGGTCTTTTCGGTGTCCTCCTATCATGCGATCCTGATCGTCTTCGCCGGTCTGGGGGCGGGCGCAATCAACGCCGTCGTCGGCTCCGGAACGTTGATCACTTTCCCGACCCTGGTCGCAATGGGCTATCCACCGGTGACCGCGACGATGTCGAATGCGGTGGGCCTGGTGGCGGGCAGCGTATCGGGAACCTGGGGCTACCGCCGGGAACTGCGCGGCCAGTGGGACCGTCTGCGCTGGCAGATTCCCGCGTCGGTGCTGGGTGCCGCTGTCGGCGCCTGGCTGCTGCTGCACCTGCCCGACAAGGTCTTCGCTCGAGTGGTTCCGGTGCTGCTCATCGCGGCATTGGCGTTGGTGGTGGTCGGCCCGCGGATTCAGACTTGGGCGCGCCAGCGGGCCGAGGATTCGGGGCGGTCTGCCGAAGAGGTGTCGCCGCGCCGGATGGCCGCGTTGGTGGCCAGCACCTTCGCGATCGGCGTCTACGGTGGCTACTTCACCGCCGCGCAGGGAATCATGCTCGTCGGCGCGATGGGCGCGCTGCTACCCGAGTCGGTGCAGCGGACCAACGCCGCCAAGAACTTGCTGGCGTTGCTTGTCAATATCGTTGCGGCGCTGGCTTATACGCTGGTGGCGTTCGACCGGGTCAGTTGGTCGGTGGCCGGCCTCATCGCGGGCGGCTCACTGATCGGTGGCTGGGTGGGCGCACACTACGGCCGTCGCCTGTCACCGAATGCGTTGCGCGCCACGATCGTCGTGGTCGGCCTGATCGGCCTCTACCGGCTGCTGGCGGCATAGCGCTCAGCCCTTTTTGACGACGTTCTGCAGGCCAGAATTCGCGATTGTCGGAGATCCAGTGTGATAAGTGATCTGGTTACCGGAGCCTGAGGCCTGGATTTTGTCGGCCGCGTCGACGGTGATCTGGTTTTGGATGCCGGACACGGTCACGCCCGCACAGTGGCCGGTGATCGCGACGTTGTTAGTGATTCCGCTGACGCTGACGGTGCCGCCATTGCAGGCGATGGTTCGCATTTCGCTGATGCCGGAGACAGTGATGTTCTCACCCGCCGGCGCCGTCGTCGCGGACGTCGACGGCGCGGCCCCGGGCGTGTGCGGCATCGTCCCCGACGGGGTGGGATTGACCGAGGGAAAACTCGGAATGGGAAACATGCTGGGCAGGCCGCTACGCGAAACCTGATGTGCGCTAAAGAAAAAGATGCCGATCGGTAGGGCGATCATGGCCATGACGAAGGCAGCGATCGCGATCCAGAGAATTCGACCCTGGGAGCGCCTCGGCGGGCCAGAGAACGAGTCGTTGTACGGCAGCGGCGGCAGTGGCGAGAATGGCGGAGCCGATAGTGGCGGCGCGGGGGAACCCAACGGTGGCGGAATGGGGGGACCGGACGATGGCGGCGCAGGGGGACCGGACGGTGGCGCCCATTTGCCGGGCGATTGGTTCGCTGCGGTTTCGGAAGCGCGCGCCGCGTCGGACAGTGGCTGCTCCAGCTCCCGGATACGGGCTTCCGGATCATCCTCGGATTTCATCCACCGATGCTCGCATACGAAGAACACCGCTAAAGGGTCATTCGCATTCGGTAGTTTTTGCTTCGTGTCCGACTTAGCCAACCGCCAGATCCTGCTGCGCCGTCGTCCGAGTGGGCTGGTCCAGCCCGGGGACACCGAACTGGTGACCACGCCGGCGCCGGAGCCGGCCGAGGGTGAGGCGCTGGTCCGCACCACGTACGTCGGCCTCGACGCCGCAGTCCGGACCTGGCTCAACGACCAGCAGGGCTACCTCCCGCCCGTTCAGTTGGGCGAGGTGATCCGTGCGGCGGGGATCGGCGAAGTGGTGTCGTCACGGTGTGACGCGTTCGCGGTCGGCGACGTGATCACCACGCTGAGCGGATTTCAGGAGTACGTGATCATCCGCGACGACGTGTTCAGCACGCCGATCCCGGGGGAGAGCGATCAACTCGCGATCATGTCGGTCTACGGCCCGACCGGTGCGACGGCCTATATCGGCATGACCGACGTCGGCAAGCCGCAAGCCGGCGACACCGTCGTCGTGTCGGCCGCCGCAGGCGCCACCGGATCGATCGCTGGCCAGATCGCGAAGATCGCCGGTGCGCGCGTGGTGGGTATCGCAGGCGGCCCGGAGAAATGCCGGGCTGTGGTTGAGGACTTCGGGTTCGACGCCTGCATCGACTACAAGAATGACGACCTGGCCGCTGCGCTCAAACAACACTGCCCTGCTCGAGTGAACGTCTACTTCGACAACGTCGGAGGCCCCATCCTCGACGCGGTCCTCGGCCGACTGGCGATGAACGCCCGAGTCGTGCTCTGCGGGATCATCTCCAGCTACCTCAGCGGCGATCACCCCGGACCGGTTAATTACGTGAACCTGCTGTCTAAGACCGCGACCATGCAGGGGTTCAACGCGCTCGACCAGTGGGGGCGGTTCGACGAGGCCTCGGCGGCGCTTCGTCAGTGGGGCCACGAGGGCCGAATCAATGCCCGCCAGACCATCTTTGACGGCATCGAGTCATGCGTCGATGCGCTGAACGGACTGTTCACCGGGGCCAACATCGGCAAGATGCTGGTCAAGCTGAGCGAGCCGACAACGCGTTAACGGCTTGGGCTGCGGCGGGCGGCGGCGCCTACGGTAGGCTCTGTCCCTGCTGCCGGTGACGTCACCGGCACCGGGCTGTGGCGCAGTTTGGTAGCGCACTTGACTGGGGGTCAAGTGGTCGCAGGTTCAAATCCTGTCAGCCCGACCACGAAAAGGACATCTGAGCTGGGATTTCTCATTCCGCCAGATTCCACGCATGTTCGACGACATCGGAATTTGTCACAGATTGTCACAAGGGACTGGTTAGTGTCACCGCACGCGTGTGCGAGCGCGTCAGTCGCTCGCGCGTGGTGCCGGCGGAGCAAAGCTGCGCGCTGCCAGTTCGAGCGCCTCGGGCTGAGCATGTACGTACGTGCGAAGAGTGAACGACGCGTCGCCGTGACCGAGCCAGGCTACTACTTCGTGCAAAATCTTTCGGACGCCATCGTTAGTAACGCTTTACGTTAATAACGGATAGCGTTACTATCAGTGAGTGATCCGCTCGTTCCGGGATAAGGACACCGAGGCGATCTGGCAGCGCCGCTTCATCAAAAGACTCAGCCCGGAACTCAGCAGGCTCGCGTACAACAAGCTTGCTCTCATCAATGCCGCGGAGAGCATCAACGATCTGCGCGTACCACCCGGCAACCGCCTGGAAAAACTGAGCGGCGCACGCGCCGGCCAATATAGCGTCCGTGTGAACGGCCAATGGCGTATCTGCTTCACCTGGAGCACCACGGGCGCCGGAAACGTTGAACTCGTCGACTACCACTAGAAAGGAGAACAGCATGGCCGACTTCGCACCCACCCACCCTGGCGAGATCCTTCTCACCGAATTCCTCGAGCCAATGGGCATCTCGCAGTACCGGATCGCCAAGGCGATTGATGTGCCCGCTCGACGCATCAACGAGATCGTCCATGGCAAAAGAGGAATCAGCGCAGACACGGCACTGCGGCTATCGCGCGCACTGGGACTGAGTGACATGTTCTTCATCAACATGCAGGCTCACTACGATGCCGAGGTCGCCCGCGAACACATCTCAAAGCGTTTGGCGACAATCGAACGCATTGCTTGAACGCTGTACCTAACCGCCACACACCGCGTTCGCGGCGAGCGAACGTGACCGGTCCGGGAAACTGGCCCGGGGGTGTGTGAGAGTCGTTCAGTGGGTCGTACCAGGGCAGCGTAGTGGGTTGTCTGGAGTGCCCATGTTGAGGGTTGTCGTCGCGGATTCGCGGTGGGGGTTCGGTTGAAGCGGGCGTAGCGGGTCGTCGACCCGGCGACAGGATTGGCCGGCCAATAGGCTGGTGGATCCTTAGCGT
>CAVWLG010000009.1:0-22133 GCA_963755805.1 uncultured Actinomycetota bacterium | reverse complement strand
TAGCCTGGCTGGGTCACGCCGACGCGTCGTTCACTCTTCGCACCTATGTACATGCTCAGCCCGACGCGCTCGAAATAGCAGCACGAGCTTTGCTCCCCGGCACCCCGCGCGGGCGACTGACAAGCTCGCACACGCGTGCGGTGACACTGATCGCGCGCTTGTGACAATCTGTGACAATTTCCGATCTCGTCGAACATTCTGTACAATCTGACGGAAATCTAAATAGCCAGCTCAGAGACCTTTTTATGGTCGGGCTGACAGGATTTGAACCTGCGACCACTTGACCCCCAGTCAAGTGCGCTACCAAACTGCGCCACAGCCCGGTGCCGGTGACGTCACCGGCAGCAGGGACAGAGCCTACCGTAGGCGCCGCCGCCCGCCCCAACCCAAGCCGTTAACGCGTTGTCGGCTCGCTCAACTTGACCAGCATCTTGCCGATGTTGGCCCCGGTGAACAGCCCGTTGAGCGCATCGACGCACGACTCGATGCCCTCAAAGATGGTCTGGCGGGCGTTGATTCGGCCCTCGTGCCCCCACTGGCGAAGCGCGGCCGAGGCCTCGTCGAACCGCCCCCACTGGTCGAGCGCGTTGAACCCCTGCATGGTCGCGGTCTTGGACAGCAGGTTCACGTAGTTGACCGGTCCGGGGTGATCGCCGCTGAGGTAGCTGGAAATGATCCCGCAGAGCACAACTCGGGCATTCATGGCCAACCGGCCGAGCACCGCGTCGAGGATGGGTCCGCCGACGTTGTCGAAGTAGACGTTCACCCGATCGGGACAGTGTTGTTTGAGCGCAGCCGCCAGGTCGTCGTTCTTGTAGTCGATGCACGCATCGAAGCCGAAGTCCTCGACCACCGCCCGGCATTTCTCCGGGCCGCCGGCAATACCCACCACGCGCGCGCCGGCGATCTTGGCGATCTGGCCCGCGATCGATCCGGTGGCTCCTGCGGCGGCCGACACCACGACGGTGTCGCCGGCTTGTGGCTTGCCGACGTCGGTCATCCCGATATAGGCCGTCGCACCGGTCGGGCCGTAGACCGACATGATCGCCAGTTGATCGCTCTCCCCGGGGATCGGCGTGCTGAACACGTCGTCGCGGATGATCACGTATTCCTGGAAGCCGGTCAGCGTGGTGATCACATCGCCGACCTGGAAGGCGTCACACCGTGACGACACGACTTCGCCGATCCCCGCTGCGCGGATGACCTCGCCCAACTGCACGGGCGGCAGGTAGCCCTGCTGGTCGTTGAGCCAGGTCCGCACCGCGGCGTCGAGGCCGACGTAAGTGGTGCGGACCAGCGCCTCACCCTCGGCCGGCTCCGGCGCCGGCGTGGTCACCAGTTCGGTGTCCTCGGGCTGGACGAGCCCACTCGGACGGCGGCGCAGCAGGATCTGGCGGTTGGCTAGTTCGGGCACGATGCAAAAACTACCGAATGCGAATGACCCTATTAGCGGTGTTCTTCGGTATGCGAGCATCGGTAGATGAAATCCGAGGACGATCCGGAAGCCCGAATTCGGGCGCTGGAGCAGCCACTGGCCGATGCGGCCCGCGCTTCCGAACCGGCGAATCCGTCGCCCGGCAAATGGGCGCCGCCGTCCGGTCCCCCTGCGCCGCCATCCCGTCCCCATGCCACCGTCGTCCACCGTGCGCCACTATCGGCTCCGCCATTTCGCCACTGCCGTCGCTGCCGTACGACGGCTCGTTTCAGTCCCGCCGAGGCGCTCCCAGGGTCGAATCTCTGGATCGCGCTCGCTGTCTTCGTCATTGGCATGATCGCCTTGCCGATCGGGATCTTTCTCTTTAGCGCGCATCAGGTTTCGCGTAGCGGCCTGCCCACCATGTTTCCCGTCCCGAGTTTCCCCTCGGTGAATCCCATCCCGTCCGGGACGATGCCGCACACGCCCGCGGGCCGCGCCGCCGACCTCCGTGACGACCGCGCCGGCGGGCGAAAACATCACTGTCTCCGGCATCAGCGAAGTGCGGACCATCGCCTGCAACGGGGGCAGCGTCAGCGTCAGCGGAATCACTAACAACGTCGTGATCACTGGCCACTGCACGAGCGTGATCGTGTCCGGCATCCAGAACCAGATCACCGTCGACACGGCCGACGCGATCCAGGCCTCAGGCTCCGGAACCACGTCACCTATCACGCTGGATCCCCGAAAATCGGGAATTCTGGTATCGGCAACGTCGTCCAGAAAGGCTGAGCCGCTAGGCCGCCAGCAGCCGGTAGAGGCCGATCAGGCCGACGACGACGATCGTGGCGCGCAACGCATTCGGTGACAGCCGGCGGCCGTAGTGCGCGCCCACCCAGCCGCCGATCAGCGAGCCCCCCGCGATGAGCCCGGCCACCGGCCAACTGACCCGGTCGAACGCCACCAGCGTATAGGCCAGCGCCGCAACGATATTGACCAGTAACGCCAGCAGGTTCTTCGCGGCGTTGGTCCGCTGCACCGATTCAGGCAGCAGCGCGCCCATCGCCCCGACCAGCATGATTCCCTGTGCCGCGGTGAAATAGCCGCCGTAGACACCGATCGCGAAAGTGCTTGCCACCAGCGCGGCCATCCGGCGCGGCGACACTTCTTCGGCAGACCGCCCGCCTTCCTCGGCCCGCTGCCGCGCCCAGGTCTGAATCCGCGGGCCGACCACCACCAGCGCCAATGCCGCGATCAGTAGCACCGGCACCACTCGGGCGAACACCTTGTCGGGCAGATGCAGCAGCAGCCAGGCGCCCACAGCGGCACCCAGGATCGACGCGGGGATCTGCCAGCGCAGCCGGTCCCACTGGCCGCCCAGTTCGCGGCGGTAACCCCATGTCCCCGATGCGCTGCCCGCGACCAGGCCCACCGCGTTCGACATCGTCGACGTCACCGGCGGATAGCCCATGGCGACCAGGGTCGGGAATGTGATCAACGTGCCGGAGCCGACGACGGCGTTGATCGCGCCTGCGGCCAAGCCGGCGAAGACGATCAGAATCGCGTGAGTCGAGGACACCGAAAAGACTGTAGCTGGCCCGGTTTCGACGACTACGTCACACTCAGCGGGACTTCGGTTTCCGCTTCTCGCGCACCCGCACGTTGATGCGGATCGGGCTGCCGTCGAACCCGAACGTCTCGCGCAGCCGCCGCTCCAGGAACCGGCGGTAGCCCGCCTCCAAGAAGCCGCTGGTGAACAGCACGAAGGTCGGCGGCCGGGAGGCGGCCTGCGTGGCGAACAGGATCCGCGGCTGTTTGCCGCCCCGCACGGGCGGCGGAGTCGCCGCCACCACCTCTTTGATCCAGGCGTTCAACCGGCCGGTGCCGATTCGGGCATCCCACGACGCCAACGCGTTCTCCAGCGCCGGTACCAACTTCTGCACCGCCCGGCCGGTCTTGGCGGAGATGTTGACGCGCTCCGCCCACCGCAGTTGCACCAGCTCGCGGTCGATCTCGTTGTCCAACTGGTAGCGGCGTTCCTCGTCGACCAGGTCCCACTTGTTGTATGCCAGAACCAGCGCTCGCCCCGACTCGACGACCATGGACAGCACCCGCTGATCCTGCTCGGTCAACGGCACCGAACCGTCGATCAGCACAATGACCACCTCGGCGGCGTCGATCGCGCCGTGCGTGCGGACAGAGGCGTAGAACTCGTGGCCACTGGCCTGTCCGACTTTGCGTCGCAGACCCGCAGTGTCGATGAAACGCCAGATCTTGCCGTCCAATTCGATCAGTGAGTCGACCGGATCCACGGTGGTGCCGGCGACGTCGTGCACCACCGAGCGCTCATCGCCCGCCAGCCGGTTCAGCAGCGAGCTCTTGCCGACGTTGGGCTTGCCGACCAACGCCACCCGTCGCGGACCGCCTTGGCTGGAGCCCAATTCCGCGACCTCCGGCAGCACGCCGACGAGCGCGTCGAGCAGATCGGCGACACCACGACCGTGTATCGCGCTGACCGCGTAAGGTTCACCGACACCCAGTGACCACAACGCGGCTGCGTCGGATTCGCCCTTGTCGCTGTCGACTTTGTTGGCGGCCAAGAACACTGGCTTGCCCGAGCGTCGCAAGAGACGTGCGGCCGCCTCGTCACCGCCGTCGCGCCGACGACGGCATCCACCACCAAGATGATGGCGTCGGCGGTACGCATGGCCACCGCGGCTTGTTCGGCCACCAGTCTGCTGCAAGCCCTTGGCGTCGGGCTCCCATCCGCCGGTGTCTTGCACCACGAAGCGGCGGCCGGTCCACAACGCGTCATAGGAGACGCGGTCACGGGTCACCCCGGGCACGTCCTGGACCACTGCTTCGCGCCGACCCAGTATCCGGTTGACCAACGTCGACTTACCGACGTTCGGCCGACCAACGATCGCCACGACCGGCGGCGGACCGCTCGGTTCGTCGTCAGCGGTTCGATGAATCTCGTTGATTCCCAGTCGCTTTCGTCGGCCCAGGTGCCGTCTTCACTCACCGGGCTGCCTCGCTTCGCTGCTTGACCAAATCGAGAAGGTGGTCGATCACTTGGGACTCGGTCATCGCGCTGGTGTCGACGACGACGGCATCCGGTGCGGCGCGCAGCGGTGACACGGCGCGGGTCGAGTCCAGATGGTCGCGCCGGCGGACGTCGGCGAGCACATTGTCGTAGTCGTCGAGCATGCCCGCGGCGACGTTCTGATCGTTGCGGCGGCGGGCCCGCGTCTCGGCCGATGCCGTCAGGAAGATCTTGAGGTCGGCGTCGGGCAGGACGACGGTGCCGATGTCGCGGCCTTCGACCACGACGCTGCCCGGTCCGCCGGCCAGGCCGCGCTGCAGGTCGACGAGTCGGGTGCGCACTGCTGGTACCGAGGACACCGCGGATACGGCCCTGGTGACTTCGTCACCGCGGATCTCCGTCGAAACATCTTCGCCGTCAAGGTAACTGCGGTCTTCGTCGGGGTCGTGGCCCACCGACATGTTCGCGGCCGCCGCGACGGCCTGAACCGCGTCCTGGTCTGCCGGGTCGACGCCGGCCCGCAGCACCGCCAGCGTGGCGATGCGATACATCGCGCCGGTGTCGAGGTAGCGCGCGCGCAGAACGCGCGCCAATCCCCTTGATACCGAAGACTTTCCGGTGCCGGCCGGGCCGTCGACGGCGACGACCGTCTCAGTCCCGGATCGTTCGCGTCACTCCCGTCACTCACTGCGCTCGTTCCGCTCACAGCCCTACCGCTTTGTAGAGTTCGCCGATCTCGTTGCGGCGCAACGCCCGAATGCTGCCCGGCCGTTGATCGCCCAGTGTCACCGCACCGAGGTCGGTGCGGACCAGCGCCTGCACCGGAAAACCCACCGCCGCCAGCATCCGGCGCACGATGCGCTTGCGCCCCTCGTGCAGCGTGACCCGGATCAGCGTCTTGCCGGGAACGGCGTCCACCACCGCGAAATCGTCGACGGCGATCGGCCCGTCTTCCAATTCGATTCCGGCGCGCAGCTTCTTGCCGAGCCCGCGCGGCACCGCCCCGTTCACGGTGGCGACGTAGGTCTTGGGTATCTCGTAGGACGGGTGCATCAGTCGGTGCGCGAGTTCACCATCGTTGGTCAGCAGGATCAGCCCTTCGGTGTCGGCGTCGAGCCGGCCGACGTGAAAGAGCTTCTTGTTGCCGCGGACTCGGTGCTCGACCAGGTCGCCGATGCACGGTCGGCCGCGGTCGTCGGACATCGTCGAGTGCATGCCCTGCGGCTTGTTCAGCGCCAGGTACACCAGCGACTCGTCGAGGATCACCCGCGCGCCGTCGACGCGGATCTCGGACGCGTCCGGGTCGACCCGGGTACCCAGCTCGGTCACCACCTGGCCGTCGACCTCGACGCGGCCGTCGGTGATCATCCGCTCGGCCACCCGCCGCGACGCAATTCCGGCCTGCGACAGCACTTTCTGCAGGCGAACCCCATCGGGCTCGCTGTCGGTGACCATCATTCGTGTCCACGTCGAAGGACAGCGGCTGGTCGTCGGAGACCGGACCGCCGGCCAGCTTCACGAAACGTGGCTCCTCGTCGAGGGATTCGCTGAGGTCGTCGATCATGTCGACATCGGGAAGCAGCGGCGCGATGTCAGGAAGATCCGTCAGCGACGACAGCCCGAGGCGTTCCAGGAACAGCTCGGTGGTGGCGAACGTCACCGCACCGGTGTCGGCGTCGGTGCCCGCTTCGGTGATCAGGCCACGCGCCAGCAGGGTGCGCATCACCGCGTCGACGTTGACGCCGCGGACCGCGCTCACCCGCGCGCGCGTCACCGGTTGCCGATAGGCCACCACGGCCAGCGTCTCCAGGGCGGCCCGGGTGAGCTTCGAGCGAGACCCGTCCAGCAGCAGCCGCTCCACATAGGGCGCGAACCGCGCCCGCGTATACAGCCGCCACCCCCCGCCGGCCTCGCGCAGGTCGATGCCGCTGTCACGTTCGGTGAACTCGTCGGCCATCAGCCGCAGCTTGGCGGCCACCCGGTAGGCGGGTTGCTCGGTGGCGGCGGCCAGCGCCTCGACAGTCACCGGGGTGTCGACCACCAGCAGCAGCGCTTCGAGCACCGCGCCCAGCTCCCCTTCTTCGAGCTCGGGCGCTGTCGCGACGTCGATGCCCAGGTTTCGGTGTCGTCGGATGTGTCGACGGCACGTCGGTCTCGGGTACGTCGATGCCCACTTCGACATCGAACGGTTCACTCATGAGTATTCGTCCCGCAATTCTGCGCTGGTCGGCTGTTCCCCGGTCCACGAAACCTGGAGCACACCAAGCGGTTCTGACTGGTCGAATGCTACCGCCCGCGAGCGATACAGCTCGAGCAGCGCCAGGAAGCGGCCGACGATCTCGATGGGTTCGCACTCGGCGACGAGATCGGCAAACGATGCCCACTGCCCCATACCCCGCTGCTCCAGGAACCACAGCAGCCGCTTGGCTTGCTCCGGCACGGACACGTACACCTCGTGCAGATGCTCGGTGCCGACCGTCGGCACCGGCCGCGGGGTGAAGGCGGTCGCGGCGATCTCCGCGAACGTCTGGGCATCGACCCCCAGCATCACCTCGGGCAGCAGGTCGGCGAACTGGTCCTCCAGCGAGACCGCGCGGGGATAGCTGCGCAGCGCGGCGGCTTCGAGCTCGCCGAACATCATCGCGACGTGCTTGAACGCCCGGTATTGCAGCAGCCGGGCGAACAGCAGGTCGCGGACCTCCAGCAGCGCCAGGTCTTCCTCGTCGGTGACCTGGCCGGACGGCAGCAGCCGGGCCGCTTTGAGGTCGAGCAGCGTCGCGGCGACGACGAGGAAGGCGGTGGTCTCTTCGAGCTCCAGCTCGCGCCGATGGCTTTGGTGTAGGCGATGAAGTCGTCGGTGACCTGGTGCAGCGCCACCTCGGTCACGTCGAGGCGGTGCGCGAAGATCAGCTGCAGCAGGAGGTCGAACGGCCCCTCGAAATTGGTCAGTCTGACCTGGAAGCCGTTCTGGGTGGTGCCTCGCAGGTCGCTCCGCCGGTCACGCGCCGAACCGGTCGATCACCTCGCGGGCCAACGACCGGTAGGCGGCCGCGCCGCCCGATTTCGGTGCCCAGGAGGTGATCGGTTCGCCGGCGACGCTGGTCTCCGGGAAGCGGACAGTACGGGTGATGACGGTGTCGAACACCAGGTCGCCGAACCGCTCGACCACGCGGGCCATCACCTCGCGGGAGTTGACCGTCCGCGGGTCGTAGCGGGTGATCAGGATGCCGCTGATGTCCAGCTTCGGGTTGAGCCGGTCGCGCACCTTTTCGACAGTGTCGGTCAGCAGGGCCAGGCCACGAAGCGAGAAGAACTCGCACTCGGTCGGGATCACGACGCCGTCGGAGCACGCCAGGCCGTTGACGGTGAGTAGACCCAGCGACGGCTGGCAGTCGATCAGGACGTAGTCGTAGCGGTCCAGCACCGGGTGCAGCGCACGGGCCAACGTCTGCTCGCGGCCGACCTCGTTGACCAGCTGGATCTCCGCGGCGGACAGGTCGATGTTGCTCGGCACCAGATCCAGGTTCTTGACCCGGGTGTGCATCAGCACGTGGTCCAGCGACACCCGCGGCTCGATCAGCAGGTTGTGGATGGTGTGCTCCAGCTCGTAGTGCGGCACGCCCAGGCCGGCGGACAGCGCGCCCTGCGGGTCGAGGTCCACCAGCAACACCCGGCGGCCGTATTCGGCGAGTGCGGCACCCAGATTGATCGTCGACGTGGTCTTTCCGACGCCGCCCTTCTGGTTGCACATCGCGATGACCTTGGCCGGCCCGTGCGAGGTGCGCGGCTTGGGTTCGGGAATCGCCCGCGGTGGGCGCCCGGTCAGGCCGATTTCGGTGCCGCTGTCGGCGTCGTCAGTCATGCGCGGCGCAGCTCGGCAGCGCAATCGCCACGGCGTGCGGCGATCGGGCAACGGCGGGCATGGCACGAAAGTGTAACGGGTACGAGCGCCCGTGCCGGGAGACCCGCAACAACGTCACCAGCGAATTTGGGCGGCGCCGGTGGATCGCCCCGCGGGCTAGGGTGGCGATCATGAGTCTGAAGCAGCGCATCCCCCTGCTGCGGTGGTCGTTCTGGCGGATGGCGACCGGTGCCCGCAACATCACCACCACCGGCCAGATCGGCGACGGGCGCGAGGCCGCCGCAGTCGATTACGTGCTGCCGCACGCCCGCGCAGGCGATATCGACGACGTCATCGCGACCATCGACCAGTTCGCCTACGAGAAGTCGATGCTGATCAACGTCGGCGACGAGAAGGGCGCGCTGCTCGACGCGGCCGTCCGGCGGGCCGACCCGAAGCTGGCCCTCGAGCTGGGCACCTACTGCGGCTACGGGGCGCTGCGCATCGCCCGCGCGGCACCGGGCGCCAAGGTGTACTCCGTCGAGCTTGCCGAAGCCAACGCCGCCAACGCCCGTCGATCTGGGCGCATGCCGGCGTCGCCGACCGGATCACCTGCGTCGTCGGCACCATCGGCGACGGCGGCCGCACCCTCGACGCGCTGGCCGGCGAGCACGGACTTCGGTTCTGGCGCTTTGGATTTCGTGTTCCTCGACCACGACAAGGACGCGTATCTGGTCGATCTGCAGAGCATCCTCGACCGGGGCTGGCTGCACCCCGGCTCGATCGCGGTGGCCGACAATGTCCGGATTCCCGGCGCGCCGAAGTACCGCGAATACATGCGTCAGCAGCAGGGCACGCTGTGGAACACCACCGAGCACAAGGCGCACCTGGAATATCAGAGCCTGGTCTCGGATCTGGTGCTGGAGTCGGAGTACCTGGGCGGCTAGCGCGCCCGCGGGTGGGCTTCGGCCCAGACTTCGCGCAGCGCGTGCACGGTGACCATCGTGTAGATCTGCGTGGTGGTCACCGACGCGTGGCCGAGCAGTTCCTGCACGACGCGGACGTCGGCCCCGCCTTCGAGGAGATGGGTCGCGAACGAGTGCCGCAACGTGTGCGGTGATACGCCCGAGGTGATGCCGGCCCGCTCCGCGGCGTCCTGCAGCACCTGCCACGCGCTCTGGCGCGACAGCCGGCCGCCGCGGGCATTGAGGAAGATCGCCGGGGTGCCCCGGCCGCGACGCGCCAATTCCGAGCGCCCGCGGACCATGTAGGCGTCCAACGCCTGCACCGCCGGCCGACCGATCGGCACCAGCCGCTGCTTGCCGCCCTTGCCGCGCAGCAGCACCGAACGGGCGTGGGTGTCGACGTCGTCGACGTCGAGTCCGACCGCCTCGGAGATTCGCGCGCCGGTGGAGTACAGCAGTTCGAGCAGAGCGCGATTCCGCAGGGTCAGCGGGCCGTCGGACGGGCTGTCGCCGCCGGCGCCGGCCAGCAGCGCGAGCACCTGATCGAGGCTGAGGCTCTTGGGTAGTCGCCGACCCGGCGTCGGCGGCTTGACGGCCTGCGCGACATCGAATTCGGCCAGTCCCTCGGCCGCGGCGAACCGATGGAAACCGCGCACCGCGATCAGGGTCCGCGCGGCCGACACCGCCGACAGCGGCGCGACACCGGAGTCCGGGTCCCCGCGGCGCAGCGCCATCAGGAATTCGCTGACATCGTCCTCGGTGACGTTGGCCAGGTCGTCGACGCCGCGGGTGGTCAAGTGCTCGAAATAGCGCCGCAGATCCCGGCGGTAGGAGCTCAACGTATTGGCCGCGACACCCCGCTCGATCGTCAGGTGATCGAGGTATCCCTGCAGCTGGCCCTCCAGCGGCGGCGCCAGCGTCGTCACCGCGCGCCGGCCTTTCGTGCGCTGAACGCCGTCGGCCGGTCGATCCACGGCGCGTCCAGCGGTCGCGGCTCCGCGATACCCTCGCAGACCGCGTAAGCCGCCAAAATCCCGCCCACTGCAAGGGAATTGACGATCTCACCGCTGAAGATCCGCTGCACCGCCTCGGCGATCGGATACCACTCCACGCGTCATGTCGGCTTCTTCGTCGTGCGCCTCGGGCCGCTCGACCTCGGTCAGCCCGGTGGCCAGGAAGACCCGCACCGACTCGTCGCTGAAACCAGGCGCGGAATCCAGGTCGACCAGCACCTGCCAGGTCTCGGCTCGCAGGCCCGCTTCCTCGTGGAGTTCGCGGGCCGCAGCCAGATGCGGCGCCTCGTCGTCGACGTCGAGCAGCCCGGCGGGCAACTCCCACAGCCGTCGGCCGAAAGGGTGACGGTACTGGTAGACCAACGGGATCCGGCCTTCGTCATCCATGGCCACGATCGCCACCGCGCCGAAATTCTCGACGACTTCGCGGGTCACGACGTTGCCGCCAGGCATCCGCACCTGGTCGATCCGCAACGCGAAAATCTTTCCGGTGTGCAGGATTTCGGACGAGGTCGTCTCGAAGACGTGCTCACCCACGGGTGACGGGTTCGGGCTCAGACAGCGACGACTCGGCCCCATCGTGGTGCTCGCTGCCGTTGGCCCGCTGTTCCGGAATCTCCAGGGACAACCGCTCACCCGCCTTGTACTCGATCGCAGCGCCGATGAAGCCGGTGAAAAGCGGATGCGGCCGGGTCGGCCGGCTCTTGAGTTCGGGGTGCGCCTGCGTACCGACGACGAACGAGTGCATCTCCGGCGGATACTCGACGAACTCGACCAGATGCCCGTCCGGGGAGGTCCCGGAGAATTTCAGGCCGCTTTCGGCGATGCGGTCCCGGTACGAGTTGTTGACCTCGTAGCGGTGCCGATGCCGCTCGGACACCTCGGTCGACTGATATGCCTGCGCGACAATGGAACCCGGCTCCAGCACCGCCGGATATGCGCCCAGCCGCATGGTCCCGCCGAGGTCGGCCTCGCCGGCGACGATCTCCTCCTGATCGGCCATCGTGGAGATGACCGGGTCCGGGGTGTCCGGATCGAACTCCGCGGAGTTGGCTCCGGTCAGACCGACCGAGCGCGCGGCTTCGATCACGATGCACTGCATGCCGAGGCAGAGTCCCAGCACGGGCAACCCGCGCGCCCGCGCATGCGAGATCGCGCCGATCTTGCCCTCGATGCCGCGGATGCCGAATCCGCCGGGGATCAGCACGCCGTGGACATCGTCGAGCACCGCGGCCGCTCCGCTTGCGGTCTCGCAGTCGTCGGAGCCCACCCAGCGGATCTCGACCTTCGCGCGGTGCTTGAACCCGGCCGCCCGCAACGCCTCGCTCACCGAGAGATAGGCATCGGAGAGGTCGATGTACTTGCCGACCAACGCAATTCGCACAGTTTCCTGCGGGTCGTGCACTCGGCGCAGCAGGTCGTCCCACTCGGTCCAGTCGACGTCGCGGAACGGCAGATTGAGCCGGCGCACAACGTAGGCGTCCAGCTCCTCGCGGTGCAGAACCTTCGGGATGTCGTAGATCGACGGCGCGTCGGGCGTGGAGATGATGCCGTCGATGTCGACGTCGCACATCAGCGCGATCTTGTTCTTCAGCGGCTCGGGCACGTCGCGGTCGCAGCGCAGGATCAACGCGTCCGGGGTGATACCGATGCTGCGCAGCGCGTTCACCGAGTGCTGGGTGGGTTTGGTCTTCAGCTCTCCCGACGGCGCCAGGTACGGGATCAGCGACACGTGCAGGAAGAAGACATTCTCCCGACCGATGTCGTGGCGCACCTGCCGCGCCGCCTCGAGGAAGGGCTGCGACTCGATATCGCCGACGGTCCCGCCGATCTCGGTGATGACCACGTCCGGTCGGCTTGCCGTCGGCGTCCGGCTCGGCCATCGCCAGGATGCGACGCTTGATCTCGTCGGTGATGTGCGGGATGACCTGGACGGTGTCCCCGAGGTACTCACCGCGCCGCTCCTTGGCGATGACCGTCGAATACACCTGTCCGGTAGTGACATTCGCCGACCCGGACAGATCGCGGTCGAGGAAGCGCTCGTAGTGGCCGACGTCGAGGTCGGTTTCGGCGCCGTCCTCGGTGACGAACACCTCGCCGTGCTGAAACGGGTTCATGGTGCCCGGATCGACGTTGAGGTAGGGATCGAGTTTCTGCATCGTCACCTGCAGCCCGCGGGCGGTCAGCAACTGTCCGAGGCTGCTCGCGGTCAGTCCCTTACCGAGCGACGAGACAACCCCGCCGCTGACGAAGAGATGCTTGGTGGCGGTCTGCGGATGCTTTCGCAATGTGGCGACCTCCGTGAAGACGGCGCAGGGCTAGCCTCTGGTGAGGGCTGTTTTCCAGCTTTGGGCCTGCCGACCCACGGAAAACAACCCTAACAAACACTGCACCGCCGCGTCGCTGACACGCCCGGTAACGCGTGGCCTGGTGCGACTGAGCGGCTAGGCGCGACGGTGAGGCCGGTGTTGCGGTGGCCGGTGCCGTACTGCCCGGTGTGTCCACCGTTGATCAAATCGGCCACGCCCAGGACCGCGGTGACTCGGCCGGATTCGGCGTCCACGTCGTCGACGGTGCTGATCACCGGGGTGACCGCGGCGTCGGCGCGGGCTATTCCCACCGCGGCGGGCCCGTCCGACGAGCCGTCCCGTCCGGCCAGCATCACACCCGAACCGTGGGGCGCGAGCGCCGCGGCGAAGCGCGCCACGCTGACGCCCTGATTACCGGCGTCATTGCCCAGCGAGCCTCCGCTGATCACCACAGCGGCATTCGCCGCGCCGATGTGCTGGTTTCCGTAGCCGATGAAGCCGGTGTCGCGCAGCGCCGCAAGCACGGTGTCGCGTTGTGGGTCGTCGACCGGAGGGACGGCGGGATCGCGGTTGATCAAGCAGGGCGATGCCCAGCAGGTCGCCGGCTTGGGATCCCTGATCGACCAGTTGGGTGCTGAGCTGAGCGCCAGCAGGCAGAACCGACGAGTTGACCACCGAGTGCAGCTTCTCCGCCGAGTTGGCGTCGACGAACTCTTGCGTCAACGTCACGGTCCCGGTGACCGCTCCCCCTGCCTGTCCGACGATCTTGGACACCGCGTCGACGTCCTCGTCCTTGGCGTCCGGAGCGCGGAAGATGACCAGCGATTTGCCGTTCAGTGCGTCGTGCACCATCCGGCCGGCCATCTGTGCATCGAAAGCGTTGGCAGAACCGAGCTTTGCGTTCAGGACGTTCTTCTCGCCGTTGAGCGAGTCGACCTGGCCGTGCAGATTCCGGGTCTCGTCTCGCAATCCGGAGACCATCACGTTGGAGAGAAATCCCGATCCGAGAACGACTCCCACCGCCAGCGCCAGAAATACCGCGGCCAGTGAAATCGCATGTTGACGTAGAGATATCACGCCGCCACCGTCCTAGTGGATCCAGTGCTGCAACCAGAGCGAGAAATGACTCCAATACGTGGCGGCCCAGTGCAGCACCACCGTGTCGGTACGCGACACCCACAGCGCGGCGATGATCGAGATCAGCATCGTCAAGATCAGCAGTGCGATCGCACCGCTGGAAATTCGGTTGTGGTAAAGCGTGGCAACGGCTTTGGCGTCGACGACTTTTTCTCCCACCCGCAGTCGCGTGAGAAAGGTCGACGGGTTGCTGTGCTGACGGGTCCGGTCGAAGAACGTCTCGATGTTGGCCCGGTGGCCTGCGGTCACCAGCAACGCGGCACCGTGGTGGTCGGCCAGCAGCAGAGCCAAGTCGGCCGGCGAGCCCGCGGCGGGGAACGTCATCGCCCCGACGCCGAGATCCTGGATCCGTTCCAGGCCGGGCGCGTGGCCGTCGGCGTCGGCCGGAAGCACCACCTGAGCTCCGCACTTGAGGACCTCGGTGCTCAGATTGCTGGGGTCGCCGACGATGAGCTGCGGGCGATATCCGGCCTTGCGCAACACATCTGCGCCGGTGCCGGCGCCGATCAGGACCGGTTGATATTCCTTGATGAACGGCTTGAGCCGCTTGAGGTCCTCGGCGGCATCTTCCTCATCGGCGACCACGACGACGTGGCGGCGGCGCAGTTCGATGTCGACGTCGGGAATGCCGATGCCGTCGATCAGCAGCGGGCTCTCGCTCCGGATGAACTCAATGGTGTTGCCTGCGAACGCTTCCAGATGGGATACCAGGCCGCTCTTGGCTTCCTGCATCAGGTCGGCGATCTCTTCGTCGGTGCGCTCGGTGCCGCGAATCAGTCGGCGGTCCCCGACGTAGACGCCGCCGTTGTAGAGGCGGACTTTCGAGCCGTCTTTGACCTTCTTGAAGACGTCGGTGCCGGTCTCGTCGATCAGCGTGACACCGTTGGCCAGCAGCACCTCGGGCCCCAGGTTGGGATAGCGGCCCGACACCGATGGGGATGCGTTGACCACGGCGGCGATCTCGGCGTCGACGAGCGCGTCGGCGGTGATCCGGTCCAGGTCCAGCACGTCGAGGACCACGATGTCGCCGGGGCACACCCGGCGCAGCAGTCGGTCGATGTCGCGGTCGACCCGGGCGGTTCCGATGACACCCGGCCGCGAGGTATTGCGGGACAACAGTGAGGACAAGGTGGTGGTCACGCTCATGGAGGGGATTCTGTCGGTGAACCCGAGAATGCGCGGGGAGGCGCGCCGTAACAAGGGCCTCAGAAGTTATATCGTGTCACATCTGTCACAGGCTTAGGTGCCCTTTTCAGGTCGCAATACGGTCACAGTCTGCGGCCTCGAGCAGCTCGCGGGCGTGGGCGCGCGCGGTGTCCGAATCACCAAGTCCGGCCAGCATTCTGGCGAGCTCGGCAACCCGATCGTCGCCGTCGAGGCGTCGCACTCCGCTGGCCCCGTTCTTGCCGTTCGTGTCGACCATGAGGTGGATATCGGCGTAGGCCGCGACCTGTGGCAGGTGTGTCACCACGATGACTTGCCGGTTGCGGGCCAACCGCGCCAGGCGCCGACCGATCTGCACCGCCGCCCGTCCGCCGACACCGGCGTCGACCTCGTCGAACACCATGGTGGTGCCGGTCGTCGACGCCGCCAGTACGACTTCCAGGGCCAGCATCACCCGAGACAATTCACCGCCCGAGGCGCTTTTCGCCAGCGGCAACACCGTCATACCCCGGTGCGCGGCGAACCCGAACTCGACCAGGTCGACACCATCCCCCCCGGCATGGGCTTGCGTGCCGGATGCAAGTGTCAGCGCCGCGGGATCGTCAGCAGTGGCCGGCATGGTCGACACCGTGATGGTGAACTCCGCGTCCGCCATCGCCAGACCGGACAGCTCACCGGTGACTTCCTTGGCCAGTCGCTTGGCGGCCTGGGTGCGCACTTTGCTGAGTTCAGCTGCTGCACTTGCTAATTCGACCGCCAGTTTGTCGACGTGTCGTTGCAGGCCGGCCAACGCCTCCTCGGAGACATCGAGCTGAGCCAACCGGTCACGTGCTTCCCGGGCCCACAGCAGCACCCCGTCGATGTCGGCGGCGTACTTGCGGGTGAGTGTGCGCAGCTCCGCCTGCCGGGCCAGCTTGGCGTCCAACGTGCTGGCGTCCGAGGGCAACTCGTCCAGGTAGCCGCCGAGCTCACGCGCGGCATCGTCGACCACGCGCGACCGCTTCCTCGAGTTGAGTGGCCAATGCTCGCAGCGTCGAGTCATCGGTCGACTCCAGCGCCGTCTTGGCTCGCGCCAGATTGTCGGCCGCGGAGACCGACTGCGCCGCCGGGTCGCCGGTGGCCTCATCCCCCGCGCCGGCCAAGGCGATGCGCGCCACGGATGCGGCCTCACGCAGCGCGTCCAACTCCGAGAGCCGACGGATATCGCCGACGAGCGCGTCGTCTTCGCCGGGTGCGGGATCGGCGGTGTCGATTTCGGTCAGCGCGAACTTCAGCCGGTCGGCCTCCTGCGCCAGTTCGCGCGCCCGGTTGCTGCGGTCGACGTAGTCACGCCGTGCCGTCTGCCACGCGTCGCGCAGTTTGCGGTACTTCTCCAGACGGGCGTCGACGCCGGCGAACCGGTCGAGCGCTCCGCGCTGCTCATCGGGGCGCATCAGCCGTAATTGGTCGTTCTGGCCGTGCAGGGTCAGCAGTTCGGCGGTGAAGCCGCTCAGCGATTTGGCCGGCACACTTCTCCCGCCGAGATATGCCCGCGAAGGGCCCTCGCGGTTGACCGACCGTAGCGCGATGATGCTGCCGTCCTCGTCTCGCTCGGCTCCGGAGCCATCCAGCAACTCGTCGAGTAGCGCGGCCGCCTTGTCGTCGAGATCGGCGGTGGTGAACCGCCCCTCGACGACGGCGCGCTCGGCGCCGGAACGCACCCGGTTGGCGTCGGCGCGGGCTCCGCCGAGCAGGTGCAGGCCGGTCACCACCATCGTCTTGCCGGTGCCGGTCTCGCCGGTCAAAACCGTTAGCCCACTGTCGAATTCGGCGGTCGCGACGCTGATGGCACCCAGTGATTCGATCCGAATCTCGGAAAGCACCGCTACCGTCCGCGCCAGCCGGTGACCGGAAGCCGGAACTTGCGCACCAGACGATCGGTGAACGGCGCGCTGTCCAGCCGCGCCCATTTCACCGATACGTCGCATCGGCGCACCTCCAAGCGGGCGCCAGCGGGTACCCGCATCTCCCGGCGACCGTCGCAGAACACCAGGGCGTCATGTCCGTCGGCCTCGATCTCGATGGCGATGCGAGCGTCAGGGCTGGTCACCATGGGCCGGGCGAACAGCGCGTGGGCGTTGTTCGGCACGACCAGCAACGCCTCCAGATCGGGCCACAGGATGGGGCCACCGGCCGAGAACGCGTAGGCCGTGGACCCGGTGGGCGTCGACACCAGAACGCCGTCACACCCGAATGTCGACACCGGCCGTCCGTCGACCTCGAGAACGACGCCGAGCACTCCGAGCCGCGGACCCTTTTCCAGGCTCGCTTCGTTGAGTGCCCATCCGCTGGAGATGACCTCGCTCTTGAGCCGCACCGTGATATCCAGCGTCAAACGCTCTTCGAGGCGATAGCTGCGCGCGACCACATGCTCGAGCACGCTGTCGATGGCCTCGGTCTCTGCCTCGGCGAGGAAGCCGATCCGGCCCAAATTGATGCCCAGCACCGGCACGTTCGCGTTGCGGGCAAGCTCGGCGGCCCGCAAAAAGGTGCCGTCTCCGCCCAAGCCGATGACCAGTTCGCAGCCCTCGGCGGCGTCGGGTTCGGCGTCGACGAGCTCGATGTCGACGCCCAAGGCGCGCACGTCGTCCGGCCCCAGCGGAACCGGGCCGCGATCAACAGCCTCAGCAGAGAGCACGCGAAGACGAATATTGTTGTCGCTCAACACTTTTTCAATCCGCCGAGCGGTCTCGGTCGCTTCCTCACGCCCGGTGTGAACCACCAGCAGGACAGTGCGCTCATCGGTCATTGCGGACCTGCCTCAACCGCCCCGCGGACGGCGGATTCCAGCTCATCAGCAGACAAACCCCGATCGGTTTCGGCGCGTAACCACAGAAAGTATTCAACGTTGCCCGATGGGCCCGGCAGCGGGCTGGGGGTCACCCCGACGGCGTGCCATCCCAGCTCGTCGGCGCGACGGGCGACGTTGAGGACCGCGCGTTGCCCGCAGATCGGGACTGTGGACGACCCCGCCGGCCCCCACTTGCCCTTTGCCCACCTCGAACTGCGGCTTCACCATAGGAACGATATCCGCGCCGGCCGAGGCGCATCCAGTCAGCGCAGGCAACACCGTATTCAGCGAGATGAACGATAGGTCGGCGACGATCGTGTCGACCTTGCCGTCGATCGCTTCCGGCGTGAGTTCTCGCACGTTGGTTCGCTCGACGACCACCACCCGAGGGTCTGACCGCAGCGACCAGGCCAACTGGCCGTAGCCGACATCGACGGCGACCACTTCGCGGGCACCGCGATCCAGCAGGACTTCGGTGAATCCGCCCGTCGAGGCCCCCGCGTCCAGACAGCGTCGACCTTCCACGTCAATGCCGAAGGCGTCGAGTGCACCGATGAGCTTGTGGGCGCCTCGTGACACCCAGCCGCGTTCAGCGTCGCCGGCGACCTTCAGCGCCGCTGTGGCCGCGACGGCTGTGCCCGGCTTGACGGCGGGCATCCCGTCGATGCTGACCTTGCCGGCGCCGATCAGCTCCGCGGCCTGCTGTCGCGATCGGGCCAGACCGCGACGGACCAGCTCGGCATCAACACGGGTACGCCGCGGCACAGTGGCCTCAGGCCTTCTCCGCCGACTCCAGCGCCTGCACCAGCATGTCGTGCGCCTCGGAAAGCTGGCGCGCGAGCTCTTCGAGATCGGCTTCGGAGGGCATCTTCTCAGGGTTGGCAGGATCAGGCAGCTCCGCGAGGATGGCGTCGATCCGGGCGCGAATCTCTTCGGGGTCGGTAGTCATCGCTTTCACTACGCTATCGCTCACGTCGGATTTACGCCAAGGACCACTGTTGAAGGGCATCGCGGGCGGTGTCGTCGCCGGCCTCGACCGCGACAGTCTGTCCGTCGCGGTGGCGTGACCAGACCGCATGTGCGACGGCACGGACGATCGAGAGTCCGTCGCCCTCGTCGTCGGCGGCGGTGCTGACAGTGATCGCGTCGTCCGCGGTGTCGACCTGCCAGGCCGACTGGGGGCCGACGGCGAGCTCCTTTGCGTGCTGGTGCAGCGAACGAAGGTCGTGACCGATGAACGTCGCACGTTCCTCAAGCATCCGCGTAGACCGCGTCGCGCGCGGAATTGACGCCGGTGAGCACCATCAGGCTGGGCAGTTTGGCTGCGTTGGCGCCGGCGATGTCGGTGTTCAGCCGGTCACCGACAACCAGCGGTGTCCGGAACTCGCCGCGTCGCCAACGCATCTAGCAATAATGTCGGCGCCGGCTTGCCCGCGACCTGCGGCTCGGCATCGGTCGCTGCTCTCAGCGCCGCCACCATCGAACCGTTGCCGGGCAGCAGGCCGCGTTCGGTCGGCAAGGTGGCGTCGACATTGGCGGCGACCCAGAGCCCTCCGGCTCGGATGGCCAGCGCCGCCTCGGCGAGGATCGCCCAGCCGGTTTCCGGCGAGTGGCCTTGCACGACGGCGTCTGGGTTGTCGTCGTAACGCCGGACCGGCTCGAGACCGACGGCGGCGACTTCAGCGGCCAGTGACTCGGTTCCGACGACCAGCACCCGAGAGCCCGGAGTCAGCTGGTCGGCCAACACGTGAGCCGCGCTCTGCGCGCTCGTGACGACATCCTCGGCGGTCGCCTGAAGGCCGAGGTCAGTCAGGTGCTGGGCGACTTCGTCGGCGCTACGCGACGCGTTGTTGGTGACGAATAGCGTGCGACCCGAGGACTTTTTCAGCGACTCGGCCGCGCCCTCGGTCAGTTCATGGCCCCGGAACACCGTTCCGTCCAGGTCGAGAAGCAGGCAGTCATGTTCCTGCGCAAGCGATCCCACGTCAGCCGAGCTCACTCACCCGGTCCTCGGCATCGGTGGCACCCTCGACATCTGATTCGGCAGCGTGCAGGAACCACTGCACGGCCTCCGCGCCGCGGTCCAGCGCCAACAAGGTCTCCGCGTAGGCGTAGAACAACCGGGCCGCGATCGTGCCGACCCGCGTCGGGTCCAATTGCGGGGTGGACAGAACGGTCAGGGCTTGTTCGAGCTGTCCGAGGTCGGTGCGAGCACCGGCGGTGACGATGCGCATCTCGTCGGCTTCATCGCCGACCAGCTTGGCCGCCTCGGGGCCGCGGGCCAGCTCCAATGCGCGTTCGGGCCGGCCCAGGCCGCGTTCGCAGTCGGCGATCAGCGGAAGAAGCGGCGACTTGCTGCCCATCCTGCGTGCTGCCCGCAGCTCTGCGATGGCCTGCGCCCAGTCACCGCACTGATAGGCCGCGATCCCCACGGCTTCCCGCACGGCGGCGATCCGGCCGGAGCGCGCCCGCGCAGCGCGGGCATGGCTGAGCGCGGCCTCAGGGTCGTCATCGAGCAACTCCCCCGCAGCGACCAGGTGGCGTGCCACCGCATCGGCGTTGGCCTTGTCGAGAGTGCTGAGCTCTCGCCGAACGTCGGGCGCCAATTGCTTGGCCTCGATCTCACGTGGAAGCGGTGGTTCGTTTCGTGCATCCTCGGCGGCGCCGCGCTGGGGTTGAGCTCGTCGAGCGCGGTCGGGGCCGGACCCGGAGGCTTGAGGTCGCGGCGATCGCCTCTCTCGCCGTTGCGGATCGTTTGTGCGATCACCGGTTCCGCCGCGAGGCGGGCGACGTTCGCCACCTGTTCTGTTGTCGACCACTGAAACCTTTCCCTGCAAGTCTCGTGTCAGGATACGGCCCGCGGAGGTGGATAGCGGACCGCGTCAGTCCGCCAACCACGTTGGAGCTGCGACAGCCGCGCGCCACTGCGGCTGTTCAGCTGGCAGTGAAAGGGGAAATCTCCTGCCGGGCGCCGCATCGTCTACGCGAATGTCGCGCGGCGTGGGTGCTGATGGGCCTAACCTCTGACCCAGTCGCTGTGTCTCGGGAGCACGGCACGACACATCCCGGAGGCGTGGTACCTAACGCAATCGATATCGGCGGCGTCGATCTCAGTGATCCGCAGACCTACCGCGCGGGTGTCCCGCACGAAGCGTTCCGCAGGCTGCGAGAGCAGGCGCCAGTCGCTGTGGCATCCAGGCCAGGAGGGGCCGGGGTTTTACGCCCTCACCGGCTACGACGAGATTCACGAGGTATCGCGCGACAGCACGACCTGGTCATCCGAGGTCGGCGGGGTGACTCTGGAAGCCCCAGGCGATGGAGGGGTGGATGCCCGTGGCGTCTTGATGCTCACGATGGATCCTCCGCGGCACACGGCGCTGCGCGCACTGATAAGCCGCGGATTCACCCCTCGGCAGGTGACCAGACTCAACGAGCACATCGCCGACATGGCCCGCGACGTGGTCGATAGCGTCATCGAGCGGGGGCATTGCGACTTCGCCAACGATGTCGCAGGGGCCCTACCCGCCCACGTCATCGCCGAAATGCTCGGTACCCCACTGGAGGATGGTCGGCGGCTCTACGCGCTGATAGAACGAATGAATCTTGGATCGGCAACCGATCCGGACGTGTTGAATGCGGCGATGGAAATGTTCGCCTACGCAAGCGAACTCGCCGCCCGCAAGCGGAAGCAACCAGGCGACGACATTGCCACATCACTGCTCAACGCCGAGGTCGACGGCCAACGCTTGACCGATATTGAGTTCAACTACTTCGTGCTACTGCTGATCAACGCCGGCGGCGACACCACCCGTAACCTCGTCGCGGGCGGCATGTGCGTGCTGATGGACCATCCAGATGACCTGGCGATGTTGGCCGCGGAACCATCGATGTTGCCGACCGCAGTAGAGGAGCTACTGCGATACGTCACCCCGGTCAATACGTTCGCGCGCATCGCAACCAGAGACGCTGAATTGCATGGGGTTCCGATAAGCAAGGGTGACCGAGTGGCGATGTTCTATCCGTCGGCCAACCGGGACGATTCCCGGTTCGCTGAACCCGACCGCTTCGATATGAGACGGACACCTAACCCGCACTTGGGGTTTGGCGGCGGCGGTACACATTTCTGTCTGGGTGCGAACCTGGCCCGGGTAGAGGCCACCGCACTGCTGCGTGAAGTCCTGGCCCGGATGAAAAATCTGGAGCTCGCGGGTCCGGTCGAGCGGACACCGTCAACGACGATGAATGGTCTGCACACCATGCCGGTCCGTTTCACCCCAGCTGCCGCCGGGTGAAGGCGCTCCCAAATTGGGGATTTTTGGCCGAGTGTTTGCTGAGCCATTGTCACGCCGCCCGGTTGCAGCGGCTTGTTGGGGCCGGCTCGACGAGGTTGGTTTAGGTGTTTGGATGCACAAAT
>CAVWLG010000008.1:0-16053 GCA_963755805.1 uncultured Actinomycetota bacterium | reverse complement strand
GTCGAAGACGGTTTCGCCGCCGATGTTGGGCAGGCCCAGCGAATTGCCGTAGCCGCCGACGCCCCGCACCACGCCGTCGAGCACGCGGCGAGTGTCGGGGGCATCCGCCGCCCCGAAGCGCAGCTGGTCCATCACCGCGACCGGCCGGGCGCCCATGGCCATGATGTCGCGGACGATGCCGCCGACTCCGGTGGCCGCGCCCTGGTAGGGCTCCACGTACGACGGGTGGTTGTGCGATTCGACTTTGAACGTGACCGCCCAGCCGTCGCCGATGTCGACGACGCCGGCGTTCTCGCCGATCCCGGCCAGCATGCCGGCCCGCATCTCGTCGGTGGTGGTCTCGCCGAAGTACCGCAGATGGACCTTGGACGACTTGTAGGAGCAGTGTTCGCTCCACATCACCGAGTACATGGCCAGCTCGGCGTCGGTCGGCCGGCGACCCAGGATGTCGCGGATCCGCTGGTATTCGTCGTCTTTGAGACCGAGCTCGCGAAACGGTTGCGGCTGGTCAGGGGTGGCCGCGGCCCGCTCGACGGTATCGGTCGCGTGGGTGAGCCCTGACGTCACACCGAACAGTCTATGGTGCCCGGCGGCTAGCCCGCGCCGGCCACGCAGAAGGCGTTTCCGGCCGGATCGGCCAGCGTTACCCACCGGAAGCTGTCGCCGATGCTGTGCCGGCCGACCTCGGTCGCGCCCGCGGCCTTGAGCCGGTTCACCTCGGCGTCGACGTCGGCGGCGCCGAAGTCCAGGTGCACCCGGTTCTTGCCGGGCGTCGGGTCGTCGACCTTCTGGAAGCCCAGCCGCGGCCCGTCCGGCCGGACGACCGCGATGAACTCCCCCGGAATCAATTCCTGTGTCGTGCCGTCGAACTGCTCTGCCCACCACTGCGCAAGCGGCGCAGGATCGCTGCAGTCGAAGGTGACCATCTCCACATTGAGTGCCATACCCACGACTGTAATCCGGCGCTCGATGACCTCGGAGGTAATTGTGCAGCGTCACCACTGCGGAACAGACTTTCACCCGAACCATTCGAAACCTGGAGGGAATCATGACCGACACTCAAACTGCCTCGACCACAACGACTCCGAGATTCAGCCCGGAGTTCTTCGCAGCGTTCTGGGCGGCGCCCACTATGTCGCACAGCATGGATATCCTGGCCGATGACATCATCGGCTACTGGCCCGGTGACAGCGAGCCGGTGCGGGGATTCGAGGCGTACACCCAGAAGATCGCCGACCTGCTCGCCATCGCTCCGGACCTGAAGCTCGAGCTCGTCGACAGCGCCACGGCGGCCGGACCGGCCGACGGCGAGGAGCTGTTCTTCCTGCACTACATCGGGCACGCCACCGGGCCGAACGGGCCCATCGAGATCCGCGGGCTGGACCGGGTTCGCACCCGTGACGGCGTCGTCGTGGAGAACGTGATCCGCTACGACCCGGTCTTCGTCTGACGGTCAGCCGGGCGACAAGAACGCCCGCAGCGCCGCCGCGTAAGCGGGAACGTCGTTGGCGCCCATCAATTCTCGTGCCGAGTGCATCGCGAGCTGAGGGGCGCCGACGTCGACCGTCGGGATGCCGGTCCGGGCCGCGGTCATCGGGCCGATCGTCGAGCCACACGGCAGGTCGGCGCGGTGCTCGTAACGTTGCAGCGGCACCCCGGCCTGCCGGCAGGCCAGCGCGAACGCCGCGCCGGTGCGACCGTCGGTGGCATAGCGGAGATTCGGATGCACTTTGAGTACCGGGCCGCCGTTGATCGCGATGAGATGGCCCGGCTCGTGGCGCTCGGGGTAGTTGGGGTGGGTGGCGTGCGCCATGTCCGCCGAGGCCACCATGGATCCCGGCAGCCTGCGCAGAAAGTCGGCGCGCCCGCCACCACCGGCCAGCTCGATGCGTTCGAGCGTGACCAGCAGCAGGTCGGAGTCCGCGCCGCGATCCGAGGTCGATCCCACCTCTTCATGGTCGAACAGCGCGAGCACCGGCAGGTACTCGGTTGATTTGGCGTCCAGAAACGCCTCCAAGCCCGCATAGCAGGATGCTTGGTTGTCCAGCCGTGGTGCGCTGACGAACTGGCCGCCGACGCCCGTCACGCGCGACGGAGCCAGGTCGTGGGTCATCAGGTCGGCGCCCAGCACCTCATCAGGATCGACACCGGCCCATTCGGCGACATAGGCGATGAACGATCGGGCTGTGCCGCCGGCGCCCCACACCGCGTTGACGTGGCGCTGCGGATCCAGCGCAAGCGACTTGCGGTCCTCGGCCAGGTGGATGGCCAATTGCGGCACCCGCAGGATCGGGTCGTCGATTCGCACCAATCGGTGCGCGATACCGGCGCCGTCGCGCACCGAGAGCCGCCCGCTGACGCCCAGGTCGCGGTCCAGCCAGGAGTTCAACCAGGCGCCGCCATAGGGTTCTAGCGCAACCACCTGCCAACCGGCGACCTCACGGTCGGGATGTTGCTTGACCCGCAGGTTGGGGCTGTCGGTGTGGCCGCCGATCACCCGGAACGGCCGACCGCCGGCGTCGTTGCCGCTGTTCCACGCCACCAGTGACCCGGCCCGCACGATGAAGAACTTGCCCGCGCGTGGCCACTTGTCCGCCTCGGCAAGCTCGGTGTAGCCGGCCGACCGCAACCGGGACGCCACGGTGGCGCAGACATGAAACGGTGACGGGGACGCGTCGATGAATTCGCACAGACCCTGCGCCGAGGCAACCATCGCCCTATCTTTTCATCACGGACTCACCTGAAACGTTAGGGTCGAACCGTGCCCACCCCGCAACCGCAGCCGGTGCTCGCGCCACTGACTCCGGCCGCGATCTTCCTGGTGGTCAGGGTCGACCCGGGTGGCGAAGAGGTCGTACACGACGCGCTGTCGGGGATCTCCGGGCTGGTTCGGTCGACCGGGTTTCGCGAGCCCTCCAAGAATCTGTCGGCGATCACCTCGATCGGCTCGCACGCCTGGGACCGGTTGTTCGACGGCCCGCGACCGGCCGAACTGCACCCGTTCATCGAGCTGGACGGCCCCCGACACGCGGCCCCGGCAACGCCCGGGGACCTGTTGTTCCATATTCGGGCCGAGACGCTGGACGTCTGCTTCGAGCTGGCCAATCACATCCTGCGATCGATGGCCGGGGCGGTGACCGTGGTCGACGAGGTGCACGGGTTCCGGTTCTTCGACAACCGTGATCTGCTCGGGTTCGTCGACGGAACCGAGAACCCGAACGGCGCGCCGGCTGTCGCGGCAACCGAGATCGGCGACGAGGACCCGGGATTCGCCGGCGGCTGCTACGTGCACGTGCAGAAGTATCTGCACGACATGACGGCATGGGATTCGCTACCGGTTCCCGAGCAGGAGCGCGTGATCGGCCGAACCAAGTTGGAAGACATCGAGTTCGGCGACGACGACAAGCCGGCGGACGCACATATCGCGCTCAACGTCATCACCGACGACGACGGCACTCAGCTCCAGATCGTGCGACACAACATGCCTTTCGGCGAACTCGGCAAGGGCGAATTCGGCACCTACTTCATCGGCTACTCGCGCACGCCTGCGGTGACCGAACAGATGCTGCACAACATGTTCCTCGGCGATCCGCCCGGCAACACCGACCGCATCCTGGACTTCTCCACCGCGGTCACCGGTGGACTGTTCTTCTCCCCCACCGTCGACTTTCTCGACGACCCGCCACCGCTACCGATCTCACCGGCAGCGACTCCGGCGATACTCAAAACGTCCGCGGACGGCTCGCTGGCGATCGGCAGTTTGAAAGGAATCCCGCAATGAACAACCTGTACCGCGATCTCGCTCCGATCACCGAAGAAGCTTGGGACGACATCGAAGTGGAGGCGAGGCGGACCTTCAAGCGGCACATCGCCGGCCGCCGGGTGGTCGACGTCAGCGAACCGGCCGGACCAGCCGCCGCTGCCGTCAGCACCGGGCGACTGATCGACGTCAAAGCTCCTTCCGACGGCGTGATCACCCACTTGCGGGCAAGTAAACCCCTTGTTCGGCTTCGGGTTCCATTCACACTGTCGCGCTCTGAGATCGACGACGTGGAACGCGGCTCGCAGGATTCCGACTGGGATCCGGTCAAGGCCGCCGCCAAGAAGCTGGCCTTCGCCGAAGACCGGGCCATCTTCGAGGGTTACGCCGCCGCATCGATCGAGGGCATCCGCAGCGCCAGCAGCAACCCGCCACTGAAGCTGCCCGACGACCCCCGCGCCATTCCGGACATCATCACCCAGGCGTTGTCCGAGCTCCGGCTGGCCGGCGTCGACGGCCCGTACTCGGTTCTGCTGTCCGCCGAGGTCTACACCAAGGTGAGCGAAACCACCGAGCACGGATATCCGATCCTCGAACACATCAACCGGCTGGTGAACGGTGACATCATCTGGGCACCCGCCATCGACGGCGCGTTCGTGCTGACCACCCGCGGCGGCGACTTCGACTTGCAGCTGGGCACCGACGTGTCGATCGGCTACCTGTCCCACGACGCCGAGGCCGTGCAGCTGTACCTGCAGGAGACCCTGACGTTCCTGAACTACACCGCCGAGGCGTCGGTCGCGCTGAGCCCCTAGCGCGCTCGATCACCTACGTCAGCGGCTCGCCGCCGTCGACCCGAAGTGTCATGCCGGTCATGACGGTGTTGGTCATCCGATCACCGGAATCTTTTTGTCCTGCAAGCTATTAGCCATGAGAACTCGTCCTTAGCCCCGTCCGACCAGAATGGGATTGCAGACCCATAATCTGGGTCTGGCGGCTGACACCGACTATTGCCAGACTGGCATCTCAGTGCATAATGGGTTGTCTATCCCAAAATAGTTGGTCGAGGGAACGTCGCAGGAGGAATCTCATGCCAGTCGTCCACCATCGCTACTCCATGGTTGCCGGCCACCGCCTGTTCTTCCGTGAGGCCGGCGACCCAGAGGCGCCCGCACTGCTTCTGCTGCACGGATTCCCCACCAGCTCGTATATGTTCCGCGAGCTGGTTCCCGCGTTGGCAGATCGCTATCACGTGATTGCGCCGGACCATCTAGGCTTTGGCCTTTCTGACGCACCATCCGTCGAGGACTTCGACTACACCTTCGACGCCCTGACCGAGTTGACTGAGGGCCTGCTGCAAGGTCTCGGCATCAGCCGGTACGCGATTTACGTGCAGGACTACGGCGCACCGATCGGCTGGCGGCTGGCACTACACAATCCGGCCGCGATCACGGCGATCATCAGCCAGAGTGGCAACGCCTACGACGCCGGCTTCGTCGAGAGCTTTTGGAAGGGGGTGCGCGCGTATCAAGAGCGGCCGACCCCCGAAACCGAGACTCCGCTAAGGCAATTCCTCACCCTCGATGCCACCCGATGGCAATACGTGACCGGGGTGCCGGATGAGACACTGGTGGACCCGGAAGCCTGGCATCATGATTACGCGCTGCTGTCCCGGCCCGGTAACGACGAAGTACAGCTCAAACTGTTTCGTGACTACGCAAGCAACTCGCCGATGTACCCGCGCGTCCATGAATACTTCCGGTCCAGTCGCGTGCCGTTGCTCGCGGTGTGGGGTCGCGGTGACGAAATCTTCGGCCCGGCCGGCGCCGAGGCGTTCGCCGACGACCTGCCCGATGCCGAAATTCACCTTCTCGAAGGGGGGCACTTCCTGCTTGAATCAGCCCTCGACGAGGTAGCCGAGCTCATCCGCGCCTTCTTGACCAAAGTCCACTCAGCTGCTTAACGAAACACGGACTGAGGGTTTGGGATGAACATCCCATAAGCGTGCGCCCCGGCGGGCTAACCTGACGCTATGGCCCAAGCCGATCTGCAGGTCGATCGGCGCTTGACGGCCAAGGGGAGGGCAACTCGCGATCGGATCGCGAAGGTCGCCGGTGAGCTCATCCTCCGAGACGGTCTCTCGACCCTGAACATGGACGCGCTACGCACGGCGGCATCGGTAAGCGGATCGCAACTCGCCCACTACTTCACCGACAAGCGAGCGCTGATCCGCGCGGTCGTGGTCCGCCAGATAAACGTCGTGCTGGACTTTCATCGCCAACCCAAGCTCGGTGCATTGAATACCTTCGACGACTTCGAGCGATGGATCGATCTGAACATTCGCTACCTGCGACGCATCGGCTACTCCGGCACGCCGACCTACCACGCGCTGGCCGGGCAACTCGGTAAAACCGACAGGGCAACACGCGAGACACTGGCGTCAGGTTATTGGCAGTGGATTGAGTTGCTGGAGAAGGTAATTCAGCAGATGCAAGACGGTGGCGTCATCGCAACCCGTGCGGACCCCCGACGCTTGGCGCTGGTCATCGTCAGCGCCCACCAGGGTGGTGCCACGCTGGCCTTCACCTATCAGGCAGATTGGCCGCACGCCGATGCCGTTCGATTCGCAGTCAACTACCTGCGGATGTTCGCCACTGATCCCGCGGAACGGCTGCCGCGGCCGGCGCGTCGTCCACGCGGCAGGCGAACAAGCCGCCGACACTCCTGACCATCGCCGAAAGGGGCGGCACCGTTGTCTGACGACGCCACATCACGGCTGACCCGCAAGGGCCGGGCAACCCGCGCACGCATCATTGGTGTGGCCGCCCGCCTCATGTTCGAACGGGGGGTTGGCGGCACCAGCATCGACGAGGTGCGTAGCGCGGCCGCCGTCAGCGGTTCACAGATCTCCCACTATTTCGACGGCAAGCGTGATCTGACCCGCAACGTGATCGGCGCACGCCGCAATCACGTCCGAGAATTTCACGCCCAGCCTCAACTGGGCGCACTGGACAGCCTCGCGGCGCTTGAGGCTTGGGTCGAGGCCACTCTTGCCGATGTAAACCCGGTCTACCGTAAGGGCGGGTGCGTATACGGCTCGCTCGCAGCGGAATTGGTCGAGGCCGACGCCGAAATCCACGCCGATCTCGCCGACGGCTACGACCAGTGGATCGAGTTGTTCCAGAGCGGTCTTACCGCAATGCGTCGCCGCGGCGATCTACGGCCGGACGCCGATCCACGCCACCTCGCGGTCTCACTGGTTGCCGCCCACCAGGGTGGCGCGTTGCTCACTTTCGTCACCGACGACCCCGAACCGTTGCGTACCGCGCTCACTGCAGCGGTCGACTATGTCCGTTCCTTTGCGGCCACCCGCAAGCCCCGTCGACCTGCGTCGCGTAAGCAGACAAGTTGAGCCGCGGTCCCCGTGGACAAAAATGGGTTATATGGCCCATAATATTGGGCGAACGATCCCAATCGACCGATCTCGGAGGAACGCATCATGCCCGATGCACTGCCCACCGCGCCGGCGGTGGTGCGCGAACGACCGGGCGGCGAGACCATGCGCGCGATCGTGCTGGAGAAATTCGGCGGACTCGACAGCCTGGTCTACGCCGACATCCCCAAACCGCTGCCCAAAGACGGTGAAGTAGTCGTCAAGATTCATGCATTCGGCCTCAACCACGCCGAGACACACATGCGCCGAGGGGAATGGGCGGAGGCTGCTGAGGTCAGCGGCATCGAATGCGTTGGCATTGTCGACGCGTGTCCGGGCGGCGAGTTTCCGGTCGGCGCCAAAGTAGCCGCATTCATGGGCGGACTCGGAAGAACCATCAACGGTAGCTATGCCGAATACACCCGGGTCCGCGCGGCCAACGTCGCCCTCATCGAATCCGATTTGCCGTGGTCACAATTGGCGGCACTGCCAGAAACGTTTGCGACAGCGTGGACCTGCCTTTTCCATAACCTGAAACTGGGCGCCGGCCAGACCATCGTCATCCGGGGCGCCACATCATCATTCGGCCAGGCCGCAGTCAAGATGGCGGTCGCGGCAGGTGCGCGCGTCATCGCCACCGCCCGAAAGCGCGAGCGTTTCAACCTGCTGGAGTCCCTCGGCGTCGCACGGGTCGAACTGGAGTCACCGACGCTGGCCGCCGGCATCGCAGAAGCCAAGCAGATCGACGCGGTCCTCGACCTGGTCGGCAACAGCACGATTCTCGATTCATTGGACATGCTTCGTCGCGATGGCACGGCGTGCCTGTGCGGCTGGTTGGGCGGACTCGATCCCATCGGTGACTTCAACCCGCTGCTACGCATGCCCAGCGGGGTCAATTGGAACTTCTTCGGAAGCTTCATGTTCGGTGAGCCCGGTTTTCCGCTGTCCGACGTGCCGCTGCAAGACATCGCCAATCAGGTGGCCGCCGGCCGGCTCGAGGCAGCGCCGTCGCGGGTCTTCTCGTTCGATGAGATCCGCGAGGCACATCGCATCATGGAGGCCGGAGAGGCTGGCGGGAAAATGGTGGTCGTCGTGGAGTGAACGCTAGATGATGGGACGATGACCGCCGCACCGTCGGTTCTCGTGTTCGACGTCAACGAGACGCTCATCGACATCGAGTCCATAGCACAGGTTTTCGAGCGCATCTTCGGTGATCCTGCCGCGATGCGGGAGTGGTTCAGTCAACTGGTCATGTACTCCATGACGGTTACCGCGTCGGGGCACTACGTCGACTTCTTCACGCTCGGTCAGGGAGTGTTGCGGATGCTCGCGACCATCCGCGGCGTGGACATCAACGATGACGACGAGGATGCGCTGAAACACGCGATGCTCACCATGCCAGCTCATCCCGACGTCGCAGACGGACTGACAACGTTGCATGACAATGGATTTCGACTCGTGACACTGACAAACTCGCCGCCGAGCGCGTTCGGGCCGAGTCCGATTGACAACGCTGGGCTGGGCCACCTGTTCGAGCGTCAGCTCAGCGTCGACGCCTGCCGGGCCTTCAAGCCCGCGCCAGCGCCGTACCTCTATGCGTGCGAGCAACTCGCGGTTGCCCCGGCGGACTGCATGATGGTTGCAGCACACGTGTGGGACACCATCGGCGCGCAGTCCGTCGGGTACAGCGGTGCACTCATCACGCGGTCGGGCAATACGGCCCTGCCCGTTCCCGGCCTGCCGCAGCCGACGTTTGTCGCGACCGACCTGCGGGATTTGGCGGGCACCCTCACAAACTCCACGCCCGAAGGGTGAGGGCCGGCCCGTTTACATCGGGACCCAGACTCCGAAAAGGTTGAAACCCCACTGGTTGAACTGCGGATCCCAGGCCGGCGGTGGTGGCTGACCGGGACCCCAGGCCGCGGGCCCGTCCGATCATCGCTCAGTTGATCCCGGCACCCTGAAAAGAGCAACCTCACATTTCAGGTCAGCCAGCCGTCTACAAACTAGACATCAATTCCGACGAATACCGGAGGCAACCGTGTCCACCATCACCGCGACGACTCGCCACGTCGTCATCGACTCACCGATCGGGCCGTTGACCCTGGTGCGCGACAACGACGGCCTGACCGGTCTGTACTACCCGGCGCACTGGACCAATCCAGACCAGGCAAGCTTCGGGCCGCAGGTCGAGGCGGGCGACGACGACTTCGCCCAAGCGATCACCCAGTTGAACGAGTATTTCGCCGGCGAGCGCCACGACTTCGACCTACCGCTCAATCCTCTCGGCAGCGCGCGAGCCCGCCGCCTCTGGCAGCTACTCGCCGAGATTCCGTACGGGCAGACCACCACGTACGGCGCGCTGGCCCGCAGGATCGGC
This sequence comes from uncultured Actinomycetota bacterium, assembly GCA_963755805.1. Classification (GTDB taxonomy): domain Bacteria; phylum Actinomycetota; class Actinomycetes; order Mycobacteriales; family Mycobacteriaceae; genus Mycobacterium. The sequence continues at coordinate 6,480 of CAVWLG010000008.1, read as the reverse complement.
GACGGCATCAGCGCACGCGCCATCGGCGGATTCGTCGGCCACAACCCGTTGTCGATCGTCATTCCCTGCCATCGGGTGGTCGGATCCACCGGGAAGCTGACCGGATACGCCGGCGGCCTGGACCGCAAGCAGTATCTTCTCGAGCTTGAAAAGGCCATACCCGTTGCACCGCAGGCACTCTGGTAACAATGGCCAAACCTCCGTTCGAGAGCATCGTGGCCGGGCACGGCGCCACTGTGCTGCGGGTCGCGCGAGCGGTGCTCGGCCACGCCGACGCTGACGACGCGTGGTCCGAGACCTTCCTGGCGGCGATGAAGGCCTACCCGGATCTGCCCGCCGACGCGAATGTCGAAGCATGGCTGGTCACGATCGCGCACCGCAAGGCGATCGACATCGTCCGCGCCATCGCCCGGCGGGCTACGCCGGTCCCCGAAACCCCGGACCGGCCGTCCCCGGATCATGCCGAGGGCGAGCATTCGGACCTGACGGAGGCGGTTGCCGCGCTGCCGCCCAAGCAGCGACAGGCGGTCGCCTACCACTACCTGGCCGGGCTGCCCTACGCCGAGATCGCCACGATCCTCGACAGCAGCGCAGCCGCCGCCCGCCGCGCGGCCGCCGATGGCATCGCCGCGCTGCGCCGCACCTACTCACCCAACCCGGAGACTGACTATGAAAAGCATTGACCTGACTGCGCAGTATCCGGTCGACGACCGCGACATCGCCCGTCTGCATGCCCGGCTGGCAGCGGCCGCCGAGCACGACAATGCGCTCGACGTCGCATACCGGACCGTCGACTCGCCCGTCGGCACGCTGCTGATCGCCGCCACGCCGGCCGGGCTGGTGCGCGTCGCGTTCAGCAACGAAGGGCCACGACGGCGTCCTGCAGAACCTGTCCGACCGGATCAGCCCCCGCGTATTGCACGCGCCGGCCCGCCTCGACGGCGTCGCGCTCCAGCTCGACGAGTATTTCGCCGGCCGCCGGCACAACTTCGACGTACCGCTGGATTGGCAGCTGTCCAAGGGATTTCGCCGCGTGGTACTCGAGCACCTGGCCGCCGACATCCAGCTACGGCAGCACCGCCAGCTACGGCACACTGGCCCGACTTTCGGGTTCTCCCAAAGCAGTTCGTGCCGTCGGAACGACCTGCGCGACCAACCCCATCCCGGTCGTCGTGCCGTGCCATCGGGTCGTCCGCTCCGACGGCACGATGGGCGGCTATCGCGGCGGCCCGGCCGCCAAGCGCGCGCTGCTGGACTTGGAAGGGGTTGCATGACCCCGGCGCGCAACCGGGTCTCGCCGCGCGGCAGCATCATTGCTGTCCCCGGCCGCGGCGCCTGGATGGGAAATCGGGGCCGCCTGCACGAAGGCAGCGGCACCCGTGACATCGTGCGCAACCACCGGGGCAAGGCCTGGATCACCTGCCTCCTGGAATTCAAGGGCCGGTACTCGCAGCAGTGGGCCCCCACGCACTACACCCAGTTGTTCTTCCTCGACGAGGCGATCGCTCTCGCCGCGGGCCACCGGCCCTGCGCCGAGTGCCGCCGCGGCGACTACCGCGCCTACCGGCGGGCATGGCAGCAAAATCACGGTGGTGCAATGCCTTACGCGAAAGAGATGGACGCTGTCCTGCATCGGGAGCGCGCCGGCAAGCCAACAGTTGCTGCCGTGGAGTGCCCTGCCCGACGGTGTGTTCGTCGAGACCGACGAAGGACCCGCCGTCGTCGTCGGCGATCACCTCGCGGTGTTCGACGAGCATGCCTACGCGTACCGACTCAGTTACCCAGGCCCACAGCGGGTTCCGCATCCGTGCTCACCCCGCCGTCGAACGTCGCGGTGCTGCGCGCCGGCTACCCGGTGCAGATCGATCAGTCGGGTCTCGGGTCGCCGAGCCGCGAACGAATCGCGCCCCACGGGTCGGCGTAGCGGCCCGGCGTATCGCGATATGCGGCTTGACGTTTGAGGAAGATCCGAGCGACGGGCGAGACCAAAGCCATCGGATAGCGCCGCCACCCGACGGCGGCACGCATCTCGGCAAGCATCTGCGGCCACGAGTGGTGCTGGAACGACAGCGCCTGCTGCGCGCGGGCGGTATCCAACCAGTCTGTGACAAACCAGTTTTCGTCGCTGTCCGGGTCACCGGGACGGCCGGCGGGCAACACGTTCGACAACCCCCTGGCCGCGGCCAGCGCCAGCCCGACCTCCTTCTGCCGGAGCAGATGCGAATCGTCGCCGGCGATCAGCAGCGTCTCGCCCACGACGTCGGCGGTGGTTGCGGCGACGAACGCGGCCGCCACGTCCCGGACGTCGACGGTGTGGATGCGCCCATCGGTCGGCAGGGCGCTCTCGAAGAACAACGCGTCGCCGTGAACGGCATCGCGCCCGGCTCGACGCTGATCACCCCGCCCAGGCGCAGGATCACCCACTCCAAACCCGAAGCACGGAGCAGGTTTTCGGCCTCGACCTTGTGGGCGCCGTAGAGGTCGGCCGGCCGCAGCGGCGAGTCCGACGGTCAACCGCTCGGGGTGGCGATGCGGATTGCGCGACCCGTACACCGCGTTGCTGGAGGCCAACACGAAGCGCGGCGGCTGCGCGCTGTGACTCCGCGGCGCGCAGCAGCGCCGCGGTCGCGTCCACGTTGACGCGCCGCGCCGAGTTCGGGGTGGCGGTAGACCGCCGGCAGAATCACGGCGGCCAAGTGGACGATCGCCGTCGGCGACACGCTCGGCGATCAGCCGGTCGACCTCGTCGCTGATCGGTGAGGTTCGCCCAGTGCGCCTCGGCGCTGGCCGGCAGCGACGCCGCGGCTTTGCGCTGCGCCGGGGTGCCGAGGTCGGTGGCGATCACGCGCCGGCCGTCGGCGGCCAGCCGGCGCACGACCTGCGATCCGACCAGCCCGAAACCGCCCGTGACAAGCACCTTTTCGGCCATCGTCCCTCAGATCGGCATCGGTCCACGCAAACGGATATGACATTCTCCAAAATCGAGAGTAACATGCTCACAACGACGATCAGCGACGATTTGAGGGCTCCACCATGGCGGGCAGCAACGCGAAGGCGCCGAAAAATCGCGAGACGGCCAAGTGGGATCCGGAATTCACCAAGCAGGTCGCGAATACCGTCGGCCCGGTGATCAAGCAGTATCACCGCGCTGAAGTCCGCAACATCGACAACATCCCGCCGACCGGCGGAGCGCTGGTGGTGTCCAACCACTCCGGCGGGATGCTGACCCCCGACGTCTTCATCTTCTCGCCGGCCTTCTACAACCAGTTCGGCTACGACCGGCCCGTCTACACGCTCGGCCATTACGGCATTTTCATCGGCCCGCTGGACGGCGTGCTGCGACGCCTCGGGGTCATCGAGGCCAGCCGCGAGAATGCCGCCGTCGCACTGCATTCGGGCGCGGTGGTGCTGGTGTTCCCGGGCGGGGACTACGACTCCTACCGGCCGACGTTCAGTGAGAACACCATCGACTTCAACGGCCGCACCGGCTACGTCCGCACCGCGATCGAGGCCGGCGTGCCGATCGTGCCGACGGTGTCGATCGGCGGCCAGGAGACCCAGCTGTTCTTGACGCGCGGCAACTGGCTGGCCAGGAAACTGGGAATCACCAAGGCGCGCATGGACATTCTGCCGATCAGCGTCGGTTTCCCGTTCGGGCTGAGCATGATCTTCCCGCCGAACCTTCCGCTGCCGTCGAAGGTGGTCACCGAGGTCCTCGAGCCGATCGACATCGACGGCGCAGTTCGGCAAGGACCCGGACGTCGCCGAGGTCGACGAGTACGTCCGCTCGGTGATGCAGAGCGCGCTGGACCGTCTGGCCAAGCAGCGCCGGTTCCCGATCCTGGGCTGAATCCGCCAATCCGGCGAATCGCCCCGCCGTAAGTGCTTGCATGAACATGTCGGCACGGAGGTGGGCGTGAAAAGACTCAACGGCATGGACGCCATGCTGCTCTACAGCGAGACGCCCAACCTGCACACGCACACGCTGAAGGTGGCGATCATCGACCCATCCGAGTGTCGATGCGGAGTTCAGCTTCGAGGCTTTCCGGCGCCACCTGCTGCGCCGCCTGCATCTGCTGGAACCGTTGCGCTACAAGCTCGTTGACATCCCGTGGCAGTTGCATCACCCGATGTGGCTGGAGAACTGCGACGTCGACCTGGACTACCACCTGCGCCGGGTGCAGGTGCCCGCACCCGGCGGGCGCCGAGAACTCGACGCAGGTCATCGGCGAGGTCGCGTCCACGCCGCTGGACCGCAGCCGCCCGCTGTGGGAGTTCCATTTCGCCGAGGGGCTGGCCGGCGGACGGTTCGCGTTGATCGGCAAGATCCACCACGCGCTGGCCGACGGCGTCGCCTCGGTCAACCTGCTGGCCCGGGCGATGGATCTCAGGGACGCCCCGACCGACGAGCGGGACAACGACGAAGCCGGCGTCACGCCCGACGACCACCGACCTGCTGCTCGCGGCCGGACGCGACCACATCCGCCAGATCGCCGGTCTGCCCGGACTGATCGGCGACGCCGCCAGAGGATTCACCCGGGTGCGTCGGCGTTCCCGGGAGCGCGGAGATCACCCCGATCTGGCGGACGCGTTCGACGCGCCACCGACGTTCCTCAACCACGTGGTGTCGCCGCACGCCGGTTCGCCACCGCCGCACTGCGACTGGCCGACGTCAAGGCGACCGCGAAAGCGCCTCGGAATCACGTTCAACGATGTGGTCTGGCGACGGCGGCCGGCGGATTGCGGCGAGCTGTTGCTGCGCTACGACGGCACGGCCGACCGCCCGATCATCGCGTCGGTGCCCACCGCCACCGACAAGTCGGATCGCGTCACCGGCAACGAGATCAGCGGCCTGTCGATTTCGCTGCCGGTGCACGTCGCCGACCCGGCCGAACGGGCCCAGCTGGTCGCGCTGGCCACCAAGATCGCCAAGGAGGACCACGAAATCCTCGGCCCGCGGCTGTACGGGCAGCTGATGGGCTATCTGCCGACCGCGATCGCCCCGGCGGCGTTCCGGTGGCTGGGCCTGCGCGACGCGCCGAACAAGATGATGAACGTCGCGGTGTCCAGCGTGCCCGGGCCGCGCGAGCGCGGCCACTTCGGCGGCGCCCCGGTCAGCGAGATCTACTCGACGGGCGTGCTGTCTCCCGGCGCCCCGGTCAACATCACCGTGTGGAGCTACGTCGACCAGCTCGGCATCGCGGTGCTCACCGACGACGAGACCTTCAACGACCCGCACGAGGCGACCGACGCCCTCAGCGAGGCATTCGCCGAATTACGCAGCGCCGCAGGGCTTTCAGTGGCGACAGCCGCTCGGCCTGATGGCCGAGCACGCGCTTCGCTAGGCGGCCAGCACGGCGTCCAGCGCCGAATAGAACAGGCCCAACCCGTCGTCGGAAGGCCCGGTCAACGCCTCGGTGGCGTGTTCGGGGTGCGGCATCAGCCCGACGACGCGGCCGTTGGCCGAACTGACCCCGGCGATGTCGCGCAGCGAGCCGTTGGCGTTGTCGTGGTAGCGGAACACCACGCGGCCTTCGCCTTCCAACTCGTCGAGCACCGTCGTCGGAGGCCACGTAGCGGCCCTCGCCGGACTTCAGCGGGATCAGCAGGTCGGCGTCGGGCTCGAAGCGCGACGTCCACGCCGTCGACGTCGACGCCACCCGCAGCCACACGTCGCGACAGACGAAGTGCAGACCGATGTTGCGGGTCAGCGCGCCGGGCAGCAGTCCGGCCTCGCACAGCACCTGAAAACCGTTGCAAATGCCCAGAACCGGCATGCCGCGGCCGGCGGCCGCGACGACTTCGCCCATCACCGGGGCGAACTTGGCGATCGCGCCGGAGCGCAGATAGTCGCCGTAGGAGAACCCGCCGGGCACCACCACCGCGTCGACGCCCTTGAGGTCGGCGTCGGCGTGCCAGAGGTTGACCGCTTCGGCGCCGACGGCGCGCGCCGCCCGGGCGGCGTCCACGTCGTCGAGCGTCCCGGGGAAGGTGATGACGCCGATCCGCGCGCGTCACTGCGGCTCCCGGCTTACTGTCCAGTCCTCGATCACGGTGTTGGCCAACAGCGACTCGGCGATCTCGGCGAGCGCCGAATCGTCGACGCTGTCGTCGACCTCGAGCTCAAACCGCTTGCCCTGCCGGACATCTGAGATTCCGCCATGGCCGAGTCGGCCCAACGCGCCGACAATCGCCTGGCCCTGCGGGTCGAGAATCTCCGCCTTGGGCATCACGTGTACGACCACCCGGGCCACCGGCACTCCTCCTCAGTTTCGGCTTTTCGGCGCCAACTCTACCGGCGACACCGCCGCCGTCGTGCTACACGAGCCGAGATGCCGCGCACACCGACTGCCGACATGGCGTCCAGCACCTGGCCGTCCGAGATGATCGGCCACGCCGGCTGGGAGGTCGGTCGCCCACAGCGTCAGCTCGCTGATCGTGCTGCTTCTCCGGGATGCGCGACGAGGTAGGTGTGCAGCA
>CAVWLG010000007.1:0-29637 GCA_963755805.1 uncultured Actinomycetota bacterium | reverse complement strand
GTCCCGATCCCTGACAGCCTCGAGATCGCCGTCGTCGGAGCGGGTATCGCCGGCATCAGCGTCGCGCTGGCGGCCGCTGCAGAGGGCGTGCGCTATACGCTCTTCGACCGCAACGCGGAGGTGGGCGGGACCTGGTACACCACCGTGTATCCCGGCATCGGGGTCGACACTCCGTCGGCGTATTACTCGTTATCACGCGAGGTGAACCCGGACTGGACCAGCTACCACCCGCAGGGAGCGGAGTACCAGCGCTACCTGATCAAGCTGGCCGACAAACACAAGCTGCGGGATCGCACTCGTTTTCCACACCGACGTGGAAGCGCTGTGGTGGGACGGGGACCGCGACCAGTGGCAGATCCATTCGGTCGATGCCGACGGCCGGCGCGATACCAGTTACGCCTCGGTGGTCGTGACCGCAGCGGGCTATCTGAATCGGCCGCGCTGGCCTGACCTCAAGGGTCGAGAATCGTTCGCGGGCATCAGCATTCACTCCGCCCAGTGGGATTCGTCGCTGGATCTCACCGGTAAGAAGGTAGCGATCATCGGCGCCGGCTGCACCGCGGTCCAGATTGTCGACGCCTGCGCAGACCAGGTGAATCACCTAACGGTGTTCCAGCGCCAACCGCATTGGGTGGCGCCGAGAAAGCGGCTCACCGACGACGTACCGGCTCACAAGCGATATCTGAACAGGCACCTGCCGTACTACGCGAACTGGAACCGGTTGAAGTCCTCTTGGGGCACAGCGGACAACAACTATCCGGTCATCCTGCAAGACCCGGAATGGGCCAAAGAGCACCTGTCTATTTCGGCGGCCAATGATGTCCTGCTGCAGATGTGTCTGGACTACATCGATCGCACATTCGGGAAGGACACCGAACTCGCGAAGAAGGTGACCCCGGATTTCGCGCCTTACGGCAAGCGGATCATCCGCGATCCGGGCGGCTACTACGCGGCGTTGACGTGTGACCAGGTCGACGTCGAGGACAGCGAACCGGCCGAGGTGAACGCGAAAGGCATTGTCACCCAGGGCGGTCGGCAGGTCGATCTCGACGTCATCGTCTACGCGACCGGCTATCACCTGGATTTCCTGTCCACTATCGACGTCCGCGGTCGCGACGGCAAGAAGCTAGTCGATGAATGGGGCGACAGCCCCCGTCCTATCGAGGGGGGACGGTGCCCGGGTTCCCGAATCTGTTCACGATGTCGGCACCGAACTACAGTCCTGGCCACGGCGGGGGCGCGAACTTCTCGATGGAGGTGCTCGCTCACTACATCCTCGAATGCCTCAACTGATGGCGCTGTGTGGGGCCTCCACGATGGAGGTCACCCAACGGCATACGAGGACTATGTCGCGGCAATCGACGAGGCGATGAGCGGGACGGTGTGGTGCCACACGCCGAGCGCGCATACCTATTACCGGTCCGGATCGGGCCGGGTCGTCGTCGCAACCCCGTATCGACTGGTCGACATGTGGCAGCAGCATCGCGCGCCGATTGAAGAGGATTTCACGCTGCGATGAGCCGATTACTGACCGGGAAAACAGCTTTGGTGACCGGCAGCAGCCGGGGCATCGGCCGGGCGATCGCCCAGCGACTAGCGGCCGAGGGGGCAACCGTCGCGGTGACGGCGCGCGCACATCAACCATCACCGTCCGCGCGCGCTGGCGCGTATTCAGCGATACCGGGGACGATCGACGAAACCATCGCCTTGATCGAGGAAGCCGGGGGATCGGCGTTCGGGCTGGCCGTCGACCTCGAGGACCCCGAGGCGCGCGACGGCCTGGTCGACGCGGTGCTGGACCGCGCCGGCCGCATCGACATCCTGGTCAACAATGCCGGTTTCGCCGATTACTCGATGATCGACGATATGACGATGGAGACGTTCGACCGTACCGTCGAGCACTATTTGCGTACCCCGTTCGTCCTCACCAAGGCCGCCCTGCCGCATATGCGTGAACAGGGTGGCGGGTGGATCGTCAACATCGGATCGGTTACCGGCGTGGCCCCGATTCGCCCGTACCGCGAGTACAACAAGACCTCGGGCGACGTGGTCTATGCATCGTGTAAAGCCGCGCTACACCGCTTTACCCAGGGAGTCGCCGCCGAGTTGGTTGACGACAACATCGCGGTGAACTGCGTTGGCCCGTCGACGGCCGTCCGTACGCCCGGCGCGGCGCAACTGATCCCCGACGGCTTTCCTACCGAGCCGGTCGAGTACCTAGCCGAGACCGTACTGGCAATGTGTCACCTACCGGCCGCCGAGCGCACCGGCCTGGTGGCGTTCAGCCTGCACTATCCATGGTCGCAGAAGTTGCCGGTGCATAGCCTTGACGGCGCAGTCGTACTGGAACCGTTGAAACCGCCGGCGGGTTCGAACCCGAATGTGATGGCTGCGGGGATATGACCTTATGGCGTCATGGCCGGGCGGCCCCTGCGGGGTACTGGCAAAAGCTGTGGCACAACCGATCTCGGATGATGACATCTGGGCATTCCGGATCGAACCAGCGGTCCACCAGGGCCCAGTGGATTGGATGCATCAGGTAAGGGCCGGTGAGCCCGTCAAGGTCGCCGAACTCCTGCTCGAATACGTGCGTCCATTGCGAATCCCCGATCGAATCATCGACACGGCTGAGCTGCCACGCCCTGATCGCCGGAATGAAGCGCGTCATCGAGCGCAACTCATCTTCAAAGTGCGTCACGATGTCTGCCCGGGTTTCTGGCGACACTCGCAACAACAGGGTGCGGTATACGGTGCCTTCGCCGCTGCGTGTCAGGATGCCGGGGTAGCTGACGCCGTTGATTCTGGTGATGGCGGGCTCGTCCAGTGCGTCGGCGAAAGAGTCGGCAACGGTGAGCCATTCATGTCTGGATTCGAATCTCAGGTGAATCAGGATGTCGCCAGCGTTGCGTGACCCTGGCAGCGTTGGCTCGACGAGATGAAAGCGCGCGCCGATCGTGGCGGCCCTCGATCGGGTCGAAACCAGCACTCGTTGGCGCTGATCGGCGACGACGTCGAGAAGTCGGGTGACGCTATACATCGCAGAGGTCGTCAACGTCATCGGCTGCAGCGGCGAATGACCGAGTCCGCTCGACAACGAGTTCGTCTATCCGCGACCACCATTCGCCCAGAGTCGCATCTGGCCTACCCTTCCACGTCATTCCCCACCATGCTTGGGGGCTGGGTAGAGTCCAGGTGATCGTGACGGTATTGGACAGTTCCTCGGACCAGATCGGCGGGCTGACGAGGACTTCACGCAATGTCATGCCCCGATCGCGCGCGCCCGGTGCGTAATCGGCGAGGTAGGTGTCGATGATCGTTCTGGCGCAGCCGGGCTTGGTCACCATTCTGTCGATGACGAAGATCAGTCTGTCGCTCATCACTCAACCCACCAGTCGGGACAATTCCCGGCAGACCTGCTGTCGGGCCCGCTGTGCGATCCCGAGCGTTGGCATCGTCATGAATCCGTGGATGCCGCCTTCGAAGACACACCGCGTGGTGGTTACGCCGGCGGCGTCGAGAGCGTCAGTGAAAGCGATGCCTTCGTCACGCAGCGGGTCGTGGCCAGCGATGACGACGACTGCGGGAGGTAAACCTTCCAAGTTGGCCTGCAGCGGTGAAGCGTACGGGTGCTCTCGATCCGCGATCGCGGGTACGTACTGATCCCAATACCAGCGCATCGCCGGCTCGGGGTTGTAGAAACCCTTGCCGAACAACCGATATGACTCGGTGTCGAAATCGGCAGCGATCACCGGGTAAATCAGCATCTGAGCCGCAAGCGGGCGACTCCCGCGGTCGCGTGCCATCAGCGCAGTGACGGCCGCTAGATTCCCTCCTGCGCTGTCGCCACCCACTACGACGCGCCGCGCGTCACCCCCGAGGTTCTCCGCGTTATCCGCTGCCCACTGGGTCACGGCGTAAACGTCCTCGGCCGCCGCGGGCCACGGGTGCTCCGGAGCCAGCCGGTAGGCCACCGAAACCACAACAGCCGGAATGCGATTGGCGATATCCCGACATAAGGCGTCGTGGCTGTCCAGATCGCAGAACACGAAGCCGCCGCCGTGGGAATACACAAGTATCGGTAGGCGACCATCGGGTTTCGGCCGGTAGACCCGTACTGGGATATCACCGCCAGGCCCGGATACGGCGGTGTCCTGGATCTCGCCCACCGGCTCGGGTTCGCGGGGCGGCACGAACCGCGACCTGATGGTCGCCCGCGCCTGGGCGCCGGTCATCGTGTGCACTGGCGGGAACCCGGCGTCCAACGCCTCGATCAGTGGGGCGATTTGCGGGTCGAGGCTCACGCGTACTGCAGTGCCGGTCGTGATACGTGCGACGGGCGACGGGGCAGCAACGGCCGCAGGGGCTGCAGGGTCGGTGCGACCCGCTGTGGGCCGTCCTCGACATTGCGCCAGATGCTCATCGCCGTCATTCGGATCGGGGCGGTGAGCCGTTGATCGAACATCATGCGGTTCATCGGGCCGCAGACCGACACTGCCGCGACTGCCTCGCCGGGACTGCCGATAGGTGCTGCAACGCAACCGAATCCGAGTTGCGACTCTTCGCGCTCGAATGCGACGCCGTGCGCTCGTACCTTAGCCAGCTCGGTGGCCAGTTGCGAACTGCCGGAAATCGAATACCTCGTCTTGCGGGCCTGCAGGTCCACTCCGGAATCGTCGTCGCAGAAAGCCAGCATTGCCTTGCCGACGGCGGTGCAGTGCGCCGGCTGACGACCGCCGACCCGGGTCGGGATCGCGGACGCCAACCGATCGCCGACCTTCTCGAGGTAAACCACGTCAGGCCCATCTAGAACTGCGAGATGCACGACAAGGCCAGTGGCGCGGTGTAATTCACCTAGCAGCGGCCGGGCCGCTCGCACCAGACGATCCTGGTGCACAGCAAGCGAGCCCAACTCCACCAACCGCATCCCGAGTTCATAGTCCCGTCCGCTGCGACGCAACCAGCGCAGCTGGACCAGGCGCTCGAGCATTCGATGCGCCGATGAGCGCGGCAGCCCGGTGCGGCGTACAAGTTGGGCCAGGGTCAGCCGTCCCGGTCCGTCGAACGCATCGAGGACCAGAGAAATGCGGTCTATGACGGCGCTGGGGGTGGCTGTCTCAACCGCTGCACTGCTGCTGACGATCTCGGGCATTGTTTCTCCGACCCTTGTATGCCTGGGAAGTATATGACTATTAGTCATATAGGTTTTAGCACAGCGGTGTGGCCGCTGTCACTAGAGACGTGCGATGTTGGCTCGACACGGTGGTCTCGGTATCGCCGCAGGTCAGCCTTTGGCTGCGGACCGGCCCGCGCGCCGGCCGTAAAAGCTGCCGTCGCCCAGCGACACGCCGCTGGCGTAGCCCCACGCGGCGAGTCCGGCGGTCGAACGTCCCGCGGCGAACAGCCCTGGAATCGGCTCTCCGCTGACGTGCAGTACTTCGGCGTCCAACGTGGTGGCCAACCCGCCCAAGGTAAAGCCGCCTGTGTTTTCGCGCAGATCGATGGCGCCGACCGGCGAGCCGATCGGTTTGATCCACTGAGACTTCTTGTGCAGCAACGGATCTTCGCCGCGCGCCGCACCCTTGTTATAGGCGGCCACGGTCGCCTGAAGCGAATCCGGCGGCAGTCCGATCTCGTGTTCGAGGTCTGCGACCGTGTCGGCGACCCAGGTCGCTTCGCGCAGCATGAATTTCGGCGACCACGAGGCCATTGCCTCGTCTTGGGCGTCGCTGTCGATGATCAGGTAGGCGGTGTTGTCCTGGTGGTACAGCGTGAGTTGGCCGACGCGGCCGGGATAGGTGTCTTCTGCGACGTAGCGCTGGCCGCGGCCATTGACCAGGATGCCGCGCACCAACTGCTGGGGATCGATGAAGATCGCGACCTCGGTGGCGTCCATATGGGCCAAATCTGCGCCGAGCGCCTGCGCCATCCGGATCGACTGCCCGTCGTGCTGCTCGATCGACGCGGCCGGGCGTCCGGCGATGCGGGGGGCGTATTGCGAAACCATCGCGTCGTTGTACGCGAAGCTGCCCGTCGCGAGTACCACCCCGGTACGGGCTTTGATCGTCATCTCGGTGCCGTACTGGCGGGCACGGAGGCCGACCACCCTGCCGTCCGATTCGACGATCAGACACTGCACCCGAACGTCGTAGAGCGCCCGCGCGCCGGCCGCTGTGGCGGTCTCGACCAGCGGCTTCATCAGCATGTAGCCGGCGCTGGCCTCGCCCTGCTTCTTGTTCTGCATCTGCGGCACGTGTCCGCGCGGGGCCGGAGTCGCAATTGTGTTGAATGGGTAGGAGTTTTCGCCGCCGCTGTACATCAGACCTTGGTCGCCCATCGGCTCCCAGCCGGGCTCGGAGAAGAACTCCGCCTTGAAAGGCACACCGCAGCCGACCAGCCAGTCGAAGTGCGCGACGCTGCCGGCGCAGTAATCGGCGATTCGGTTCTCGTCGGCGCCGGGTCCCATCGCGACGTTGAGAAACGCCGCCATGTTGTCAACGGAATCGGTGAAGCCACAAGCGGTTTGGAGAGGTGTGCCGCCGCCGAGATAGATGAAGCCACCGGCCATCGCCGCGGCGCCACCCCAGGATCCGGTGCGCTCGAGTACCAGGACTTCTGCGCCGGATCGGGTTGCCTCAACCGCTGCCGCCGCACCGGCCACGCCATAACCGGCGATCACGACGTCGGCCTCGTGGTCCCATGAGCTGATCGATGACGCCATAACCGGCGTCACGTCGGCATCGGCTTTCATAGCCGCATGGCCGCCGGCATCTCGCCGACCCACTGATGACCCCAGTAGCTGTCGGCCGTGATTTCCTCTGCGGTGTAGAAGGTTTCGTCGACCCGCATACCCTCGGTACCGAATTCGATGTCCCAATCACCGGGCGCGCGAACGTAGAACGACACCATCTTGTCGTTGGTGTGGCGCCCGAGCGTGGACGACAACTGGAAGCCTTCGGCATTGACGCGATCGAGTGCCCGACCGACCGCGTCGAGGGTGTCGACCTCGACCATGATGTGGACCAGACGCGGGTCACGCTGGTGGGCGGCCGGGACGATGGCCAAGCTGTGATGCCGTTCGTTGATGCCGAGGAAGCGCACGCGTACTGGTCCGAATTCCTTGGGCAGCGGAACGCGGAACGCGCCGCGGGAGCGGAAACCCAGCACGTCGGTGTAGAACTCGAACAGCCCGTTGGGATCGGTCGCGGGCAAGACGACATGACCCAAGCCCTGGTCGCCGGTGACGAATGTCGCGCCGAACGGTGTGACGACCGGGCTATGGTCGAGTACCGCACCGTGAAAGACCTCGAGCGTGGTGCCGGCCGGATCCTCGAAGGTGATCACCTCTTCCACCCGACGCGCCTCGGCCTCGTCGGTCGACAGCTGCTTGAACGGCACCCCGGCACCGTCGAGGGTTGCCTTGACGCGCTGCAGTGCCGGGTGATCGCGCACCTCCCAGCCGACGGTGAGCACCCGGTCGGTATCACCGGGCACCACGATCATGCCGCGCCGCCCGTTCATCCATCCGCAGGTATAGCGCCGAGGAGTCAGGCCCCTTGCCCTCAGCGAAGCCGAGAACGCCGAAGGCGAATTGGCGCCAGCGTTCGATATTATTGGTCGAAATAGTGATGTAGCCAAGGCTTTTGAGATCGCTCACGGTATGTCTTCCTAAATCAGCGCGCGCAGTGGGCCCTCGGGGGGCTCAACGCCGAGCGAGCTGAGCGCCGACGCGTGGTAGGTGGAGCCGGGCACGTGGATTGCGTGCATCTGGGCGACATGTACGTCACGCCAATACCGCTGCAGCGGCTTGTCCATGCGCGCGGCGTTCCCGCCGGAGCGGGCGAAGATCTCGTCTACCGCCGAGACCGCACGCCAGACGGCGCGAACTTGAGTTCGCCGCCCCGCAGCCCGGTCTGCGAAGGACACTTCTTTGCCGGCCGCCACCATGTCGTAGATGCGGTCGGCATTGGACAACAATTCCTGCCGGGCAGCGTTGATGTCGGCCGCCGCTTCGCCGACGGCGTACATCACGTATGGGTCGTCTTTGATCGCGGTTCCGGTGGCGCCGACGCGCGCACGCTGGTAGTCCAAGTGCGCCGCGAGCGCCCCTTCCGCGATGCCGATGGTCGCCGCCGAGATGCCTAGCGGGAACATCGTCGACCACGGCATCAGGTACAACGGCTCGGTCATGCCGGCCTCCCGCTGCGCGGTGCCGTCCATCACCTTGGTGGCGTCCATCGTCCGATACGTCGGTACGAAGGCGTCTTTGACGGTGACGTCTTTAGAACCGGTTCCGCGCAGTCCCACGACGTTCCACGAATCGTCGACGATCTCGTAGTCCTTGCGCGGCAGAATCATGTGCAGCATCTGCGGCGGCATCAGCTGGATGCCTTTTTCGTCGCCGAGCATCGCGCCCAGGATGATCCAATCGCAGTGGTCGGTGCCGGAGCTGAACTGCCAGCGGCCGTTGAAGACATAGCCGCCGTCGACGGGCCTGGCAACACCTTGCGGCGCGTAGGGCGAGGCCATCCAGGTGTCGACGTCGTCTGCCCAGATCTCGGCGGAGACCTTGGGGTCGGCGTAGGCCAGCTGGTAGGGATGCACGCCCACCACGCCGACGATCCAGCCGGCGGCCGGATCGAGTGCCGCAGTCGCCATCGTCGTCTCGGCGAATTCTCGCGGATGGACCTCGAAGCCCTTGGTACTGCTTGGTCTGAAGTAGCCGGATCAAACCGGCCGACTTCATCATCTTGACGGTGTCGTCGGTGAGTCGACCGATCTGTTCGGCTTGGGCGGCCTGTTCGCGCATCTGGTCGGCCAAGTCCATCACTCGGTCGAGTACACGTTCGCTCATGATGTCGTCCTCCGGTATCTAGGCCTAGTGATGGTCTACCGCAGTGCAGGGCCTGTCCGCTGCCGATCCCAATGAGCGGGCGGAAAACCTCTGCGATCGAATGCTGTCCAATCACCGGGAAACCGCCGTGACCGCTGTACGGCTTACCTACAGTGCTTCTGTGACAGTTGATGAACATCTGGACGCAGTGGTTGTAGGCGCCGGGTTCGCCGGTCTGTACGCGCTCCACAAACTTCGCGGCCAAGGACTTTCGGTTCGGGTGCTCGAGGCCGCGCCCGATCTTGGCGGCACCTGGTACTACAACCGCTATCCGGGGGCGCGCTGCGACGTGGAGAGCGTGGACTACTCGTACTCGTTTTCCGACGAGCTCCAGCAGGAGTGGAACTGGACGAGAAAAGTATGCGACCCAGGCCGAGATCCTGCGCTACCTGAACTGGGTCGCCGACAAGCTGGACCTCCGTCGTGACATCACGTTCAACGCCGGGGTGGTGTCAGCGGTCTTCGACGAGTCGGCGATGCAGTGGATCGTGACCACCGCCGGCGGTGACACGCTGACGGCGCGCTTCTGCCTGATGGCCACCGGGTCGCTGTCGGCTGCGATGACTCCGGACTTCCCGGGGCTGGGGGAGTTCGCCGGCGAGGTCTACCACACAGCGCACTGGCCGCACGATCCCGTCGATTTCACCGGCAAGCGGGTCGCGGTTATTGGCACCGGATCGTCTGGCATCCAATCAATTCCGATCATCGCCGAGCAGGCTGCCCACCTCTACGTCTTCCAGCGGACCGCAAACTACAGTGTCCCGGCCGGGAACAGCCCGCTTTCTGCCGAGGATCTCGACGCGATCAAGGCGACCTATTCCGAAAGACGACGGCGCTCGTGGTCCAGCGGCGGCGGATCGCCGCACATCACTGCTCCTCAACTGACGCTCGAATGCGACCCGGAGGAGCGTCGCGCGACATTCGAGAAGCGTTGGCAACTCGGCGGCGTGCTCTACTCCAAGACCTTCCCCGACCAGCTGACCGACCTGGCAGCCAACGACGAAGCGCGCAAGTTCTACGAGGAGAAGGTACGCGCCATCATCGATGACCCGGACCTGGCCGATCTGCTGATTCCGAACGACCACCCTATCGGGACGAAGCGAATCTGCACCGACAGCAACTACTTCCAGACCTTCAACCGTCCTAACGTCAGTCTGGTAAGCGTCCGCGCTACTCCGATCGACTACATCGACGCATCGGGGATCCGCACCACCGACGCCCGCTACGATGTCGATTCCATCGTTTTGGCAACAGGTTTCGACGCCATGACGGGAGCTTTGGCCCAGATCGACATCGTCGGCCGCGGTGGCGCGACACTCCGGGACGACTGGCTACATGGACCGCGCACCTACCTCGGACTGGGCATCGACGGATTCCCCAACCTGTTCGTGATCTCTGGGCCGGGGGCGCCCGCGGTGTTGGCAAACATGGTGCTACACGCTGAGGCGCAAGTGAACTGGATCGCTGCCGCGCTCCGTTACCTCGACGACCACGGTTACGCCACCATGGAACCGACCACAGACGCGGTGGACGGCTGGGCCGCAGAATTGGCGCGTCGTGCCGACGAATCGTTGTTCACCAAAGCCAACTCCTGGTACATGGGCGCGAACGTTCCCGGCAAGCCAAGGGTTTTCATGTTGTTCATCGGCGGGTTCGCCACGTACAACGATATCTGTGCAGAGGTTGCGGGCTCGGGTTATAAGGGTTTTGCCCTGATGAAGCCCGGCGCGGCAGAAAGTGATTGCGATGCAAAGTAATTCAGGTCAGCTGGCCGGCAAGGTGGTACTGATCAGCGGTGGCGCGGGCGGCCTCGGCACGGCATTCGCGAGGCTGGTGCTCAGCCGCGGCGGCAGCGTGGTGCTCGCTGATCTACTCGACGACGAGGGCAACAAGCTGGTCGGCGAACTCGGCGCGCAGGCTCGCTACATTCATCTCGACGTCACCGATCCGGAGCAGTGGGCGACCGCGGTGCAGTTCACCCTCGACGAATTTGGCGCACTGACCGGGTTGGTCAACAACGCCGGCGTATCGACCGGGCAGCTACTCGAATACGAACCGCTCGCGCACTTCCGGAAGGTGCTGGACATCAACCTGACCGGGGTGTTCAACGGCCTGCAGTCG
Source organism: uncultured Actinomycetota bacterium (assembly GCA_963755805.1). Lineage (GTDB taxonomy): Bacteria > Actinomycetota > Actinomycetes > Mycobacteriales > Mycobacteriaceae > Mycobacterium. The sequence continues at coordinate 18,626 of CAVWLG010000007.1, read as the reverse complement.
GTGATCAAGCCGATGCGCGCGGCGGGAGGCGGGTCGGTCGTCAACATCTCCTCTGCGGCAGGCATGTTCGGCTTGGCGTTCACCGCGGGATACGGTGCTTCGAAATGGGGTGTGCGCGGATTATCGAAGATCGCCGCGGTCGAGTTGGCGCCGGACCGCATCAGGGTCAACTCCGTGCACCCGGGCATGGTGTACACCCCGATGACCGTCGACATCGGCATCCAGCCGGGCGAGGGCAACTACCCCAACACCCCGATGGGACGCATCGCGGAGTCCGGGGACATCTCCGGCGCCGTCGGCTTCCTGCTCTCCGATGATGCCGCCTACGTGACCGGCGCCGAGATCGCTGTCGACGGTGGATGGACCGCCGGTCCGACGATGAAATATGTTATGGGACAGTGATATTAGACAGGAGCGCAGATGAAGCGACTAGCAGGTAACCGGATCCTGGTGACCGGCGCGGCCTCGGGTATCGGGCAGGCGACCGCGCTTGCGCCTGCTGGATGAAGGTGCCGCGGTCGTGGCCGCCGACGTCGCCGCCGACGGACTCGACAAGACCCGCGCCATGGCCGCGGAGGCCGGCGGCGGTGAGCGCCTGACCACGTTGGAGATGAACATCGGCGAAGAGCGTTCGGTGGTCGACGGCGTGCGCTCCGCGGTCGACACCCTGGGCGGTCTGGATTCGGTGGTGAATGCCGCAGGAATTCTGCGTGCCGTGCACACCGAGCAGATGGAACTGGACCTGTGGAACCAGATCATCGGCGTGAATCTGACCGGGACCTTTCTGGTGGTGCGCGAGGCTCTGCCGAGCCTGTTGCAGAATCCGCGCAGCGCGATCGTCAACTTCAGTTCGACCTCGGCCTCGTTCGCGCACCCGTACATGGCGGCGTACGCGGCGAGCAAAGGTGGCGTCCAGTCGTTCACCCATGCGCTGGCGCTGGAGTACGCGAGCAAAGGACTGCGGGCCGTCTGTGTGGCGCCGGGAAGCATCAAGTCCGGAATCACCGATGCCACCGGCGGATACATTCCGCAGGACGCGGATTGGAACCTGTTCACCAGGCTGATGCCGATCATGCCGACCACGGAGGAATCCAGTGGCGCCGGAATGGCTGCGCCGTCGGCGGTCGCCGGGGTGATCGCGATGCTGGTTTCCGACGACGGCGCGTTCATCACCGGCACCGAGATCCGCATCGACGGCGGAACGCACGCGTGACGACAGATTTCACCTACGAGAGCACTCTGCGCGAAGTCACCACTGACGCCGGCGTTCTGCGCTACCACGAAGCCGGCCCGACCGACGGTCCGCCGCTGCTGCTGCTACACGGATCCGGTCCGGGTGTGACGGGCTGGCGGAACTTCCGCGGTGTGCTGGGCACGTTCGCCGAGTTCTTCCGCTGCCTGGTCCTGGAGTTCCCCGGCTTCGGTGTCAGTGATGATTTCGGCGGCCACCCGATGATCACCGCGCTGGATGCGGTGGTGCGGTTCGTCGACGCGCTTGGCATGAAAAGTGTTGACATCGTGGGTAACTCGATGGGCGGTGGCGTGGGGATCAACTACGCGATCGCTCACCCCGATCGGGTCCGTCGGCTGGTGACCATCGGCGGTATCGGCCGCAACATCTTGACTCCCGGCCCCCCGGAAGGCATCCGGCTACTGCAGGAGTTCACCGACGACCCCACCCGCGAGGGGCTGGTTCGGTGGTTGCATTCGATGGTCTACGACCCGGCGATAGTGACCGACGAGCTCATCGAGGAGCGGTGGAATCACGCCACCGATCCGGCGACGTTGGCCGGCGCGCGGCGGATGTACAGCAAGGAAGCGTTCACCCAGATGATGAAGGCTCATGGAGTCGTCCAAGGGCCCGCAACCGTGGGCGGTGATGCACCGGGTTCAGGCGCCGACGTTGATCACCTGGGGCCGCGACGACCGGGTCAGCCCGCTGGACATGGCGCTGATCCCGATGCGGACCATTCCCAACGCCGAGTTGCATGTGTTCCCCAACTGCGGCCACTGGGCGATGATCGAGGCGAAAGAGGCTTTCGAAAGTGCGGTGCTGGCGTTCTTGCTGCGAAAAGAGGTCAGTTGACGCAGGGCACGCCGCCGCCGCCGATCGGCACACCCTGGTCGGGTGTCGGATCGGTGTCGGTGGTCTTGCTGGACTGCCATCCGTAACTGCCGTAAATCGTTGCCGGCGAGGTGGATTCAGTGCTCGATTCGTCCTGGCTGGGAACCGAGAAGTTGTCGTCGATGACGACCTGGATATGCCCGAACTGCAATGTGCGATTCGGCTTGTCGGGCGCGTCGATGCCCAGCAGGCCGGCCACTTCGCGAGCGTCAGCGTCGGCGCCGGGCGCGTATTCGATTGTGGTGGAGGTGGGTTCACCGCGAACCCGGTCGCGCACGGAGCCGGTGGTGTAGCCGTCGTGCTTCAGCGTGCGGGCCACCTTGCTGGCAAGGCCGCCGACGCTGCTGGCGTTCACCACGTCGACGACGGTCGAGGGGCTGGGTATCCCGGCGGTGGTCGTTGTCGTCGATGACGACGATGACCCGAAGGCAGCCGCCACTTCGGCTTGGATCGCCGCGGGGTCGACGATGTTGACGTCTTGGCCGTTGATGTTGTCGTAGCGCACCACCGGCAGGGTTCGGTATTCGATCGAGCCGCCCCCGAGCGCACCCATCTTGCGGAACATGTCCTCGTCCCAGCCGGCCGACAGCACGACGTCCTTGCGCGCCACCGCCATCAGCCCTTTCAGCTTTCCGATGTTGGTGAAGGTGCCGCTGTCCTGGAGTTGGTGCATGACCGATGAGAGAAAGGCCTGCTGGCGGTGCGTCCGGTCCAGGTCGCCGTTCTCCAGTCCATGGCGCTGCCGGACGAACGCCAGCGCCTGCGCGGCATCCAGCGTCTGGGGGCCCGCCGGGAAGTCGGCTCCGGAGTAGTCGTCGTACACGGCGTGCTTGAGGCAGACGTCCACACCGCCGAGGCTGTTGGCGAGGTCGTAGAAACCGGCCAGGTTGACCTCGGCGAAGTAGTCGATCGGCGCACCGGTCAGCTTCCGCACTGCCTTCAAGGTTGCGGCGCGGGCGGCCTCACGGCCCTTGGTCTCCAGCTGCTTCTGGTCGCTGACACCCTTGTCGATCATCTTCTGCTCGACGTACTGCTTGGTGAGCCCGTAGGCCTCTTTGATCTTGATGTGGTTGTAGCCGGGGACACCGTTGAACGACACCCAGTCATCGCGGGGGATGGAGAACGCGGACACTTTGTCGTCGGCGCCGACGTGCGCCAGGATCAACGTGTTGGTGTTGTATCCGCCGTCATCGGAGTCGCCGGCGTGCAAATGCTTCAGCACGCTCCAGGGCAGGTCGTCGCCGTTCTGGTCTTTGCGCGAGTCGAGCCCGATCAGCAGGATGTTCATCCCGTCCCCGCTGGACTTCGGGTCCTCGGCACCCAAGGCCTGCGAGACGGTGATCCCGCTCAGCACGCCGTGCGCCATCCAGTAGCCCGAGCCGGTGGCCAGCAGGGTCGCTACCGCCACCAACGTCCCGGCGGCATGCACCAGCGCGCGGCGCCGCGACTTCGGCGGCGTCGCACGATGGCGATGCTTAGGGTTGGATGACTGCAGTTCTCCCACGACAATCTCGGCTGTGTTCTGGGGCCGCGCCTGACCCGGGATGAAATCTGAGGGCGCTGTTTGGTACTTGCCGTCTAGTATGCGGCAGCTTGCTGAGGATCGTCCTGTGAGCCAGCTAACTGCACAGATTTAACCAGGCCGTCAAAAACGCCTCTAACAGCGGCGATGGCGCGCCGAAGCGTTTCCGTACTGCGGTACCGATTGTGGCCAAATCGTGCCGTTAGAGATCGAGGATGACCCCGTCGGCGGCCGACAGCGCCGCATCGAAGTGAGCCTGGGCCGCTTCCGCGGTGCGTTCGGCCACCCCGGGCAGCGGATGGTTGTGGGTGATGAGCAGGCGCGATACCCCCGCCTCGGCGGCGATGGTGCCGGCCTCGTCGCCTGAGGTATGGCCGCGTTCGGCATCGTTGGGCTCCCATGCCTCATGCAGCAAGGTGGCCACACCTGCCACCTGCCGGATGGTTTCCGGGTCGAACTCGGTGTCGGTGCAGTAGGCGAAGCGGTCGCCGACCCGTAGCCCGGCCGACGGCAGGGGGTGGCGGATCTGCTCCCACGTCCGGATCTCGTGACCGGCGAAACCCAATGTGTCCCAGCCCAGCTCGGCCCAGCGCGCCGAGGCCAGCGGCGACGTCGTCTGGAACGGGGACGCGAGGAGTTGTTCCTCGACGATCGAGCGGGTGGGCCGGCCGTACGCCATCGAGCCCGGCCCGGCGATGGTGAGTTCACGTCCGCCCATCGCGCGTGCGCTGACGAATCCGAGACCGGTCACGTGATCGAGATGAAAGTGGCTCAGCGCCACGGTCACCGTCTCGACGCCGTCGAGCAGGGACGGGTTGATGTGCAGGGCGCCGAAACCGGTTCCGGCATCGAGTATTAAAGCCTCGGTCCCAGAGGTGATCAGATAGCAGCTGGTCTGGCGGGAGCTGGTGGGAATCCAGCCACCGCTGCCGAGAACCGTCATCCGCATGGTGAGAAATCTACGACGCGAGCGATTGCCTCAGCGCGGCGACGGTCTCCAAATCGCTCAGCGCGGCCACGCCGCGTCGTACACCCTCCAACGCAATGCTTTCGTCCTGCATGCCGCCCATGCCGGCGGTGATCAGCGGTGCGACGTAGGCGTACAGCGCGCCCTGCCGGTAGCGCAGCCAGAGTTCGTCGGCATTCAACTCCGGGCCGCCGGCGGCGGCCAGCGCGTGCCGGTAGGCGGCGAGAAGCTCGCGCTCGCAGGCCTGGCGGTCGGCGGTGGTCATGCCGGTGACCAGCGTGTAGGACAGTTCGCGTCCGGGGTGTCCACGCCGCACCGCCTGCCAGTCCAGCAGTCCGGCTTCGCCGTTGCGGAAGTAGACATTGCCGGGGTGTGCGTCGCCGTGCATCACCGTGTTCGGTTGACCGTCAATGAGTTTGGCGACGGCCCGGTAGTTGTCGATGATGAACCGGCCGTCTTCGACTGCGATGGTGGTTCGCTCGGCCAGCCGGCGGGCCGATGTGTTGAGCAGCGGCCCGGTCAGCAGCGAGGTGTGGTCGCCTGAGGCCGAGTACACCCACTGATTTCCTTTGGTGGGCAATCGTTCCCAGAATGTCGCGTGCAGTTTGGCGAGCAGTTCGACGATCTGGCCGGCCTGGTCCTTGTCGAGCGGATGCAGGGTGTCGGGGAAGACGCAGGGGTCGACCGCGAGGTCTTCCAGGACCAGCACGAAGCGACCGGTCAGTGAGTCGAAAGCCGAACCGTACGAGGCGGGCAGGCCGGTCAGTTGCGGCGCGAGCTCGCGATAGAACATCACCTCGGTGTGAGCGAGCCGGCCCAGTTCACCCATCAGCCGGGTGGCGACGGTCTCGGCGGGCATCTTGACGAACACCGATGGCGGGACGCCGTCGCCGGTCAGTGCCAGCCGGGCCCGCGACGACGTTCCGGCGTCGCCGCCGATGATCGACACCGAGGTGACTCGACGGCCCATGATCGCCGAGAGTGCTTGAGCGTCAAGGTCGTTGATCGATCGCGGCAGTGAGCGCAACCGACCGATGGCGGCGTCGGTGGCCACCCGCTGCATCCCGCGGCCCAGATGCGCCGCCAAGCCAAGGACCGGTACCAGGTTGCTCACTGATGCATCGTTACAAAAAGCTACCGATCTGTAAAGCGTTGGTGTGATGATGACGGAGTGATACCGGCAAACATCGACGCGTTCGGCGCTACCATCATGGCCAGCAACGATGCAGGGGAGGCGGTCATGAAGCAATTCATCGTCGCGACACTGGCCAGCGGTCTGACGGCTGGCGCGCTGATCGCCGCGGCGCCCCCGGCCAGCGCCGGGTGCCAGTTCGGGGGAGGACTCGTTGAAAAGATGTGCGACGGGCCGATCCAGGAAGACGGCACCTGGCAGCGGTGCGTGACCCAGAACTCAATTTCCAGGGCGCCCTATCTCGCGACGACCTGCCAGATGATGGGTCCTGGTCAAAATCCGTTAGGACTTGCCTACTACAACCCGCCGACGCACATCGACGGTTAGTGCGCCGGGCTCGTCGGACTGGTGGGGCTTGTCGGGCTTGTTGGACTGGTCGGACTCGTCGGACTCGTCGGACTGGTTGGCCGTCGGACTGGTGGGGGCTGGTAGGAGGCGCGGGTGAGGGGCTCGCAAGGCCCGGCCCTTCGCCACACCAGTCGGCCACATCTTTCGGGTACTGCTCGAGCGGTGGGGGGCAACGGTAACCCGGCGGGAAGCTGGCGCCGGCGTTCAGCAGATCGCAGGGAACCAAGACCTGCTTGCCTTTTTGGGTGTTGCTCACACACTTCACCGGTTGACCCGGCGGCACCGACGGATCGGCATGCGCCGCGACGGGAGACGAGCCGCCACCAGCAGAGTGCCGAGCACCCAACGAGACGTCGGTAGATCATGAACACTCCTCATGGGTGGGGCGTAGGTATGGCCCCTCTAAACGATAGAACTGTATAGCGCTCAGCCTTTGCGGCCGACCCGTTGACGTACAACTCCGCCGATGCCTACACCCTCAAAGGTGGGCGTGTGTTTCCCCGGAGATAGTGCCACACTCAGCCATGGCCGCCGTCGCGCTCCGCCCGCTCTTCGTCGCTGTCGCCGCATTGTTCCTGTCCGCATCTGTCGCGCACGCCGACGGCCTGGACGATCATTTTCTGGGGTTGCTGTCGACAGACGGGGTGAGTTTCGGCACCCCGGAACGCATGATCAGCCTGGGGCACGAACGTTGCAACGACAACCAACTCGGTCACGACCAGGGCGGTTTTAGTCCGTGGTCTGGCCTTGTCCGAAGCCCGTACACCACCGCGGTGTCGGCGCTCAGCGCCAAATTGGCCAGGGAAGGCTTGACTGCCGTCCAAATGAACGACTTCCTGCGCGACGCGATCCGCGTGTACTGCCCGGGTCAATAGAGCCCATTCCGAGATCGCAAACTGCGCCGGAAAGCCTTACATAACAACTGATTTCGCGCTCAGTTTGGAGCCGGACTGAAAGTTACGGCGGAAGTCATGACGCCAACTTGTTTCGTTGCAAGCGACCAGCCCACGCATGAACCTCGGCGTCACTGCCGACGATTCGTGTCTTGACCAGCATGTCTCGTGTGTACAGACTTCCCACCCAGCTGCCCCGCTCAACGTCAACTCGGAGCAGCGATCCGTCCGCCAGTCGATAATGTCCGGTCCTCATCGTGGAGATAGTGCCCATACTCATTACGACGTTTAGGACATCGGGGAAGTTCAACGCTGGCGTCCCGTTCAGGCGCGTGACTCGGAGACGGCACCCCATCGTAGAATCGTCATGGCTCGTTGAGTCGGCCACGGCCGCGTTAGCTCAGTTGGTAGAGCATCGCTCTTGTAAAGCGAATGTCGAGAGTTCGATTCTCTCACGCGGCTCCATTCCCGGATGCGGAGTCGATTTCGGAGGCTGTCGGCCCAAAGGTTTACTGCAGCAATGCATGCCAACAGTCACACCGCCGACGGAGGTACGCGCAGGGCCAGTCCCTATTGCTGCTCCACCCGCGAGTAGGTCCAGCGGCTCACTCGTCGTGATCGATGACGCGTTGGGAACGCACCGTCCGCGCCGGCGACGGCCGCCGCGGGCGCCGGCCGGGCAGCGGAATCCGGTCGGCGATGTTGCTCAGCGGGTTCACGACCATCGTCAGCCCCATAACCGCGTCCTGCAGCGTGGCGATGGCCGGCTCCAACGCCTCCATCCCAGGCGCCAGTCGGCTGAGGGTGTCGGCGACAGCAGCCAGTTGCTCGAGTGGCCCGTTACGGGCGGTGAGCTTGTCGACCAGGCCGCCCTCGGACAGCAGCCGATCGGCCAGCCCGTCCTCGGCGAGCAGTCGGTCGATCAGCCCGTCGTCGGCCACCAGTTGGTCGACCAGTCCGCCGGGCTGCAGCGCGCGCTCGAGCCCGCCGCCCTCAGCGGTCAGTCGGTCGAGCAGGCCGCCGTCCGACGTGAGCATGTCGACGACCCCGCCCGGGCGCAGCAACCGGTCGATCGGCCCGTTGGGGGCGATGGCACGTCCGAGCGGCGCGTCATCGTCCAACAGCTTGGCCAGCCGATTTGCCCGGCCAATCGCATCATCGATGCCCAGCATGTGCGCGACCGGGTTGGACCCGTTCGTCGTGCCCGTGTCACCCAGGCTGCGATGGGCCATACCGAGCGCGGATGTGGCAATACCCACGCCCGCGTCGGCGGCTGCGAGTCCGACTCGCACAGGTGCGGTGGCGAGGCTCACCAGACTCTTGCCGAGATTCATCCCCCGAGTGTATTCAGACCAGGCGAAATCCCGTGGTGGTTGACCGTGATCGGCCTAACAACAAACTCTCAGCTCGAACACAGCCAGCATGCAGGCAATCCTCAGCTAGGTAGGAGGAAATTGACGTCATGTCAGCAGCTATGCACGAAGCAGCACCAGAGGCACGTGTTCTCGTCGTCGACGACGAAGACAACATCGTCGAACTGCTGTCGGTCAGTCTGAAATTCCAGGGATTCGAGGTGTACACCGCTACCAACGGCGCAACAGCGCTGGATCTGGCTCGCGACATCAAACCGGACGCGGTGATCCTCGACGTGATGATGCCCGGCATGGACGGATTCGGGGTACTACGCCGGCTGCGCGCCGACGGGATCGATGCGCCGGCGCTGTTCCTCACCGCCCGAGACTCGCTGCAAGACAAGATCGCCGGCCTCACGCTCGGCGGGGACGACTACGTCACTAAGCCATTCAGCCTCGAAGAGGTCGTCGCGCGGTTACGAGTTATTTTGCGGCGCACCGGAAAAGGCGTAACCGAGAACCACAACCCACGGCTGACGTTCGCCGATATCGAACTCGACGAAGAGACGCACGAGGTGTGGAAGGCCGGTGAGGCGGTGTCGTTGTCGCCGACGGAATTCACCCTGCTGCGCTACTTCGTCATCAACGCCGGAACCGTGTTGAGCAAGCCGAAAATCCTGGACCACGTGTGGCGTTACGACTTCGGTGGCGACGTCAACGTGGTCGAGTCCTACGTGTCGTATCTGCGTCGCAAAATCGACACCGGGGAGAAGCGACTGCTGCACACTCTGCGCGGAGTCGGTTACGTGCTGCGGGAGCCGCGATAACAAGAGTTGCCCGCATGACCGCACCCGGCAGGCGAATAATGAACCGATGCTGAAGCGACTTCGGGCCGCGGTGCCCTTGCGGGTGAGCCTGGTCGTGGCCACCCTGTTGCTGGCGGCCTGCGGACTCGCGGTGTCGGGCGTCGCGGTCGCGGCGATCCTGCGCAACAGCCAGATCCACCGAGTCGATCGCAACCTCTCCGACGCCACCCGAGGCTGGGCGCTGGCCTACCGGGAGATCTCGCCCGGGCCGCAGGGCCCTACGGCCGACCGCCCGCCGACCAACTACTACGTGCGCATCATGTCCCCGGACGGTCGCCTGTGGTCGGTGGTCAACGACAGCCGAGCCAGGCCCGCGCTACCGGCGACCAACGACGTCGGACCCGAGCCCGTCACCGTCGGCTCGGTGGACCACTCCGGTACCCAATGGCGGGCCATGACGGTGCGAAGCACCCACGGCAGAGTGATCACGGTCGCCTACGACCTTTCCGATTTTCTGCACACGGACCGGTCGCTGGCGTGGCTGCAGTTCGGTATCGGAGTAGCGGTGCTTCTGGTGTTGGGAATGGCCATCCACGCGGCGGTGTCGCAGAGCCTGCAGCCCTTGATGGAGGTCGAACAGACTGCCGCGGCGATCGCCTCGGGTCAGCTGGATCGCCGTGTGCCCGAACGTGATCCACGGACCGAGGTCGGCCAGTTGTCCTTGGCGCTGAACGGGATGCTGGCGCAGATCCAGGCGGCGCTGGCTTCGTCGGAGTCCTCGGCGGGGTTGGCGCGCAGTTCCGAGGAGCGGATGCGAAGGTTCATCACCGACGCCAGCCATGAGTTGAGAACCCCGCTTGACCACTATTCGAGGGTTCGCCGAGTTGTATCGGCAAGGTGCAGTGAGTGATATCGACCAGACCATGTCGCGGATCGAGAGTGAGTCACGCCGGATGGGTCTGCTGGTCGAAGATCTGCTGTTGTTGGCGCGTTTGGACGCTCAGCGCCCCCTGGAAAGCCAGCGGGTGGATCTGCTGGCGCTGGCGGCCGACGCGGTGCATGACACCCGCGCCATTGCGCCGCAGCGCAAGATCACCGTGGATGTGGTTGAGGGGCCGGGGATTCCGCAAGTTCTCGGCGACGAGGCCCGGTTGCGCCAGGTGCTCAGTAACCTGATGGTCAACGCGGTCCAGTACACCCCGGACACCGCTGAGATTGCGGTGCGGGTCGGCACGAAGGACGGCGACGCGGTTCTCGAAGTCATCGACGACGGGCCCGGCATGGAGGAGCAGGACGCGCAGCGCGTCTTCGAACGGTTCTATCGCGCGGACTCGTCGCGGGCACGCAGCAGCGGTGGTTCGGGTCTGGGACTGTCGATCGTCGACTCGCTCGTCCGCGCACACGGCGGCAGCGTTGCAGTGACGACGTCGCCCGGGAACGGCTGCCGCTTCCACGTCAGCCTCCCGCGCATCGCCGACGTGGCCGCCCACGCCGATTCAGTGCGTTAACTCGGCAAGCGCCGCTTTGATTTTCGTCTGCGCCTCGTCCAGGGATTCCGGGGACGGGTTGCGGTCGACGTTGGCGAAGCCGAAATCGCTCAGGCTCTTCGCCGGGAAGACATGCACGTGGAGATGCGGCACCTCCAGACCGGCGATGATCACCCCGGCCCGGTCCGCGTCGAACGCCTTGGTCACCGCTTTGCCCACCAACTGGGCAACCGACATGATCCGGCCGAACACCGCCGCCTCGATGCTCTGCCACTGATCGATTTCCGCGCGCGGCACCACCAGCGTGTGTCCCGGGGTCATCGGCTCGATGGTCAAGAACGCGACGACCTCGTCGTCCTCGTACACGAACCGGCCTGGCAGCTCGCCGCTGATGATTCTGCTGAAGATGGTGGGCACCGATTCAGCATATGTTGCGTGGCGAATGTCTAGGCATACCCCGTGACCCGCCGACCACGACCGCGCCGCGGTCGGCGAGCAGTGACGTCACTCCTGGTTGCCGAAGGTCATCATGTCGAGGTTCCAGTAGCCGCGCATGTTCGCGATCAGGCCCGCGTCGTTGACGCGGTAGGTGAACACGCCTCGCACACTGCTGGTGATTCCGTTGTCAAACTTGCTGTCCAGCACCAAGATATGAGCGACCTCGTTCGGGTCGCTGGACGGAAACGTCTCCTCGCAGGTGATCCGCAAATTGTTGGCGGAGATATTGGTGTCGTAGAACTCCGCGACGCCGTCCTTGCCCCGCACGCCGGTGCCCCCGGGGTTGGTCACCGACTTGCCGATCGGATCCTCGACCACGACGTCGTCGGCCATCAAGGCCAGCCAGCCCTCCCGGTCATGGGCCTGGACGCAGCGCCACGATGACTGGGAAGCGGCCAGCGCGGGGGACTTTTCGGCGGTTTCCTGCGACATGACGGTTACCGGTCGGCGTCGGTGTAACGGATCACGCCGCGGATGTTCTTGCCGTCCAGCATGTCCTTGTAGCCGTCGTTGATCTGCTCCAGCTTGTACTGGCGGGTGATCATGTCGTCGAGGTTCAGCTTGCCGGCTTTGTACATCGACAACAGCTGAGGAATGTCGAACTGCGGGTTACCGCCACCAAAGATGGTGCCCTTGATGGTCTTCTGCATCAGGGTCAACATCGCCAGGTTCAGGTTGACGTTGTTGTCCAGCAGGCTGCCGATGGCGGTCAGCACGCAGGTGCCGCCCTTGGCGGTCAAGATCATGTAGTTTTCCACGTCGGCCCCGAGCAGCTCGCCGACCGTGACCACGACTTTGTGGGCCATCAGACCGTGCGTGACTTCCTGGATGCCGCCCATCGCGGCGAAGATGTCCGGGTAGACATGCGTCGCACCGAACTTGAGGGCCTGGTCGCGCTTCCACTCGACCGGGTCGATGGCGAAGACGTTGCGGGCACCAGCGGTGACCGCACCTTGCAGCGCCGCCATGCCGACCCCGCCGATGCCGACGATCGCGACGTCCTCTCCGGGCCGGATGTCGGCGGTGCGAACCGACGAGCCGTAACCGGTGGTGACACCGCAGCCGACCAGCGCGGCAACCTCGAAGGGCACTGACTCGTCGATCTTCACCACGGAGCTCTTGTGCACGACCATGTAGGGCGAGAACGTGCCCAGCAGGGTCATCGGGAAGACGTTCTCGCCCCGGGCTTGGATGCGGAAGGTGCCGTCGGAAACCGCGGCGCCGCCGAGAAGGCCCGCGCCGAGGTCGCACAGGTTGCGCATGCCGGCCTGACAGCTCGGGCAGTGTCCACAGGACGGGATGAACGACAGCACCACGTGGTCGCCCGGCGCGAAGTCCTCGACGCCTGGGCCGACTTCGGTGACGATGCCGGCACCCTCGTGGCCGCCGAGAACCGGGAAGCCGCCCATCGGGATGCCGCCGGTGACCAGATGGTGGTCGGAGTGGCACATGCCCGCCGCTTCCATCTGGATTTTGACTTCGTCCTTGTGCGGGTCGCCGATCTCAATTTCCTCGATCGACCAGGGCTGATTGAACTCCCAGATCAGCGCGCCTTTGGTCTTCATCGTGAACCTGCTTTCGTCGTTGAACATCGGTTGAGAACGGCCCAGCTCCACGCAAGCAACCGCTTGGTTGAGTGTAGGTCAGCGGGTGATCCTGGTCACCAGCGGAGCCGGATGTGGTTCACCAGATGGGTACCGGCGCCTGGCCCAACGGGTAGTAACCAGGCAACTTCTCGCCGGCCACGCTGCGTTGGATGCGGTTCTGCATCCCGGTGCTCAGGTCGCCCGACTCGATCAGATTCCCGAACATCTTCGCGACGTGACCGAAGTCGAAGAAGTCGCGCTGCCATTCGATGAGCGGCGGCCCGTCTTCACCGGCGGTAAGCCGGAACCAGCTGCCGCCGATGCCATAGATCTCGTCCTGGCTGCCGTCGGTCTTATTGACGATCTGCTTCCAGAAGCCGACGATCTCGCCTTGCTTCTCGTCGATGAGGACTTTTTGGTACTCGTACACCCAGTTCTCCAGCCCCTCCATCTCCAGGCCGAGCGCGACGTCGCGGATCTCGTCGACCCCGACGCACATCACGTCTTCCTTGGGGCCGATGTTCCAGCCGTAGGTGGCTTCGGGTGCGTAGAAGTCACCCAACGGCTTCCAGTCGCCGGCCTTTTCGCAGTCCTTATTGGCCTGCAGCCAGCTGTCGACCCAGGCCTCGAGCTTTTCGCGTGAATGTGATGACGTCATTGTCAATCTCCCTAATCTTCTTTGATGAGTAGCGCTTGAGTGGGGCACATTTCGACCGCCCGCTCGACTTCGTCGCGGGCCTCGTCGGGCGGCTCGGGATCGAGGATCTCGACTTTTCCGCGTTTGGGGACCCGGAAGTAGTCGGGTGCCTCCAGCTCGCACATCGCATGGCCCTGGCACAAGTCCAGGTCGACTTCGACGCGAAAACCCATGAGGTTCCTTCAGTCCTGGCGCTTGCGGTAACGGACCTTGGCCGGGCTCGCCAGCTGCACGACCATTTTGGAATGATCGTTGTGGTAGCTGTCGGCGGCCTGCGCCATCTCGAAATCGTATTCCCGTAACAGGACCGAGAAGATTGCTTTGATCTGCATCTGCGCGAAAGCCGCTCCTACGCAACGATGCCGACCGGCGCCGAACGGAATCCAGGTCCACCTGTTGACGGTGTCGGCCTGCTCGGGCTTGTTGTAGCGGTCCGGCTTGAACGCGTCAGGATCCGGGAAGTCCTCGGGAATCCGGTTGGAGATCGCCGGGGATGCGGCCACGAAATCGCCGTCGTGGATCGGAAAGCCCGCAACCTCGAATTCACCCTTGGCGACCCGCATCAAGATGATCAGCGGCGGGTGTAGCCGCAGCGTTTCCTTGACGACGTTGTCCAGCTTGGGAATCGAGCGCAGGGCATGGAAACTGACTTCCTGGCCGTCGGCGTACAGGTCGTCGAGTTCGGTGAGCACCTCGGCGTAGACGTCGGTGTGGCGGATCAATTCGATCAGCGTCCACGCCGACGTGCCGGAGCTGGTGTGGTGGCCGGCGAACATCAGCGAGATGAACATGCCGGTGACCTCGTCGGCGGAGAAGCGCGGAGTGCCGTCTTCGTCCTTGATCGACACGAGCACGTCGAGCATGTCGCGGTCGCGACTTGTCGGTGGGAGGGTTGGCGATCCGCTGATTCATGATTTCCTGAACCAGTGCAACCAGTTTCACGCGCGCTTCGTCGCGGCGCTTGAAGCTCTCGATGGGCAGGTACGGGTCGACATAGCACAGCGGGTCGGTGCCGCGCTCCAATTCGTGGTAGTAATCGGCGAACCGGTGATCGAGTTGCTCCCGAAATTTCAGGCCGATCAGGCAGGCCGTCGACGTGTAAATGGTCAACTCGGAGAAGAAGTCGAGCAGTTCGATCTCACCTTCCTCACCCCAGTTGGCGATCATCTTCTTGACTTCGCCCTCGATGGTGGCGGCGTGGCCCTTCATCTGCTCGCCGCGCAGCGCCGAGTTGTGCAGCATCTCTTTGCGCCGCTCGGGGCTGGCGTCGAACACCACGCCCTCGCCGAAAATCGGTGTCATGAACGGATACGCCTCGGCCTGGTCGAGATCTTCGTCTGCGGCGCGGAAGAAGAATTCGTTGGCCTCGGCGCCGGAGAGGAAGATGACGTGCTTGTCGACGAGCTGGAACCACCCGACATCGCCGCACTCGTCGCGGATGCGCTGCATCAAACCGATGGGGTCGGTGCGGAATTCCTCGAGGTGCCCGTGTTCTTCCTCGCCGCCCGACACCCGGGGCACGGTTGCTGCTGTTGTCATCTGCTCACTCCTCCTCGGCGCCCGTTGCGCGCCGCATCGTCGTATTGCGAAGTCATGACGGCATCCCTTCTTCGCCGAGAGCAAGCTTCTGCCGGTCCGTCTTGTCGGCCAGCGGAGCCTCGGGTTGGAGTTCCATGTTCGCGATGAAGCCTCCGCGCGGTGTCTCGGCGACGAACGTGATGGCACGTCCGAGGTCCGCCGCACGCAGGAAGTAGTCGTGCCGCGCCTGGCCCCATTTGGCCCAATCCTCAAGTGCGGGACCGATCTTCTCGGCCGGCAGGCTCCAGCCCATCGACGTCTTCGTCGGACCGGGGTGCACGATCGACGCTCGCACGCCAGTGCCTTCGAGTTCCATCTGGAAGTTGTTGACCATCGCGAGCAGCGCAGCCTTGGCCGCACCGTAGGCGCCCATGTGCGGGCGCTGGCGCAGTGCGACGTCGGAGCCGACGAAGATCAGGTCGCCGCGCTGACGGTCGATCATGCCGGGCAGCACCGCCGTGGCCAGCCGGTTCGCCCCGATGAGGTGGATCTGCAGCTGCGAGTCGAACTCGTCGGTGGCGATCTCAGCGAGCTTGCCGAAGTAGGTGTCACCCGCGCCGGCGACCAGCACCTCGATGTCACCAAGCGCATCGACCGACTGTGCGACAAAGGATTTGACCGAGTTCGGGTCGGTGACGTCAAGGTGGAATCCGACCGCCTCACCGCCATCGGCGTTGATCTTGCCGACGATGTCATCGAGCTTCTCGACGCGGCGGGCACCGAGCGCGACCGGGAAGCCGTGCGCCGCGAGCTCGATGGCGGTGGCTTCCCCAATGCCGGAGGATGCGCCGGCAACAATGGCCGGACGGCGTTCGGGAAGCGGGGCAAAGCGGGGCATTTAGCGGACCTCCAAGGTCATCGGTAGGCGTGCGAACCCGCGCACGTTACTGGAATGCACACGAACTGAATTGTCTTCGTCGACCTGGTAGCCCTTGATCCGTTGGAACAATTCGGTAAGCGCCACCCGAGCCTCCATCCGGGCCAGGTGTGCGCCCAGGCAGAAATGTGCACCGCTACCGAAACTCAGTAGCTTGGAGCCGATGTCGCGTCCGATGACGAAGTCCTCCGGGCGGTCGAACACACGCTCGTCGCGGTGACCCGAGCCCGGCAGCAACAACAGAACGTCGCCGTCCGGGATCGTGGTGTCGTAGAGGGTGAGCTCTCCGGCCACCGTGCGGGCCAGGATCTGGCTGGAGGTGTCGTAGCGCAAGGTCTCCTCCACCCACAGCGGCACCCGCGAGGGGTCGGCATAGACCGAAGTGAGCTGATCTGGGTTTACGTGACCCCAAAATGCCGCGTTGGCAAGAAGTTTGGTGGTGGTCTCGTTGCCGGCGATCACCATCAGGAACATGAACCCGAGGATCTCGTCGTCGGTCAACCGGTCACCGTCGATCTCGGCCTCCAGCAACGCCGTCGTCAAGTCGTCGGTCGGCTGCTTGCGGCGTTCGGCGACCATCTCCTGGTAGTAGACGATCAGGTTGAGCGACGCCTCGATCGCCGCGGCCGGCACGTCAGTGACCCCTTCATCGCGGTGCATAACGCCGTCGGCCCAGGCTCGCACCTGGTCGCGATCGGGGTCGGGGACTCCCATCAGTTCTGAAATGACATCCATCGGAAGCTTTCCGGCGAACTCGTCGACGTAGTCGACCGCTCCGGATGTTGCCTTCTCCAGCATGACGTCCAAGTGCTGCGTCGCGATCTCGGTCACGCGGGGCTCGAGCTCACGAATCCGCCTGGGCGTGAAGCCTTTCGAAACCAGCGTGCGGAGCCGCAGGTGCGCCGGGTCGTCCATGGCCAGAAACGACATGGTCTTGGAAGCATGCGGTCCCCTGGACGCGGGATCCAGCGAGACGCCGAAGCGATTGGACAACGTGGTGCTGTTGCGAAAGCCCTGGTGCACGTCGGCGTGCCGGGACAGCGCCCAGAAGCCAAGTTCCTCATTGCGGTACAACGGGGCCTCGTCGCGCAGCCGCTGATAGTACGGATACGGGTCCTCGTGGAAGTCGTAGTCGTACGGGTCGAGCAGTGGCTCGTCGATCTGAGTGGTCATCGGTTTTCCCCCGTTTTGAGAATGAGGCCGACCGCGTAGGCGAGATGGTCGGCGATCTGGTGATAGGTGTAGGCGCCGCTGGCGGCGTTGACCAGCGCGCCGAAGAACGCCATCTCCAGCACCGACACCGTGCGAGGGTCGGAGTCGGGGCCAATGGCTGAGGTGATGCGCCGGTGGATCTCGGCGCCGATCCGGTCGCGCACCGACCGGACCGCCGGATCCCCGCCGCCGCCCAGCAACGCCGTCGTGCACGCCGCGGCGACTTCGGGTTCGTCGGCGACCACCAAGGCGAGGTTGCGCAGCGCCTTGTCGACTCGAGTCGGCATGGGTTCGTTGACGTCGGTGAAGTAGGGGACCTGCTGCACCAGGTCCAGGTACACCTCGGCGATCAGATGATTCTTCGATGAAAAGTAGGTGTACGCGGTCGCGGGCGCCACCTTGGCGCGGGCAGCCACGGCGCGCACGGTGAGGTCGGAATAGGACTTCTCGCGGAGAAGCTCCATGCCCGCGACGAGCACCTTCCGAAACGTCTCTTCTTGACGGCGGTTGCGCGGCACGTCCCGTGCCGGACCGCCCGCAGCAGGAGTGATCGCGATCACAGGGTCGCTGGACACATGTCCAAGTTATCCGAACTGTCCCACAGCTGGCAAGCCTGAAACGAAGAAAAGCTCCTGAACACTGCTATTCCCCTCCGAGACGCAACGGCAAAACACCGGCTCTTGCACATCGTGGGCATCGGCGGCTATGTTCGATCCGACTATTCCGGACAGGTGTCCACTCAACCAGGCGCGGAGGCAAAGATGGCGTTGTTGGCCGACGGAGTGAGCGCGCTGCTCATCGACGGCAAGCTGACGAGCGGCACTCAGGGCACGTTCCCCACGATCAATCCGGCCACCGAGGAAGTCCTGGGCGTCGCCGCTGATGCCGGAGCCGACGACATGGGCCACGCTATCGAGGCGGCCCGGCGGGCCTTCGATGACACCGATTGGTCGCGCGACACCGAGCTCCGGATCCGTTGCATCCGCCAGCTGCGCGACGCGATGCGCGAGCACGTCGAGGAACTGCGCGAGATCACCATCGCCGAGGTGGGTGCGCCCCGGATGCTCACCGCTGCGGCGCAATTGGAAGGCCCTGTCGGCGATTTGAGTTTCGCTGCCGACACCGCCGAGTCGTACCAGTGGAACTCCGATCTCGGTGAGGCATCGCCGATGGGGATTCCGACCCGCCGCACGGTCGCACGGGAGGCGGTCGGCGTCGTCGGCGCGGTCACCCCGTGGAATTTCCCGCATCAGATCAACCTCGCGAAGCTGGGCCCCGCGCTCGCCGCCGGCAACACCATCGTGCTCAAGCCGGCCCCGGACACGCCGTGGTGTGCGGCGGTGCTTGGCGAAATCATCACCGGGCAGACCGATTTCCCGCCGGGTGTGGTCAACATCATCACCTCCAGCGACCACAGCGTGGGTGCGTTGCTGGCCAAAGATCCTCGGGTTGACATGGTGTCGTTCACCGGGTCCACAGCCACCGG
>CAVWLG010000006.1:0-56423 GCA_963755805.1 uncultured Actinomycetota bacterium | reverse complement strand
TGGGTAACTGATGTACTGACCGTTCGAACAGTTAGGGATGAAGGGACGACATCATGGGAAAATCATTACGACACATGCTTTTTGGAGTGATCCCGGCTGCGTTCTTTGCCTGATGGTTGCGCCGACCGCCGGCGCCGTCCCTGATCCGTGCTCGGCCAGCGGTGTGGCTGCCACCGCCAGCGGGGTGCTGAACTCGGCGAGCGGATACCTCGACGTCC
Source organism: uncultured Actinomycetota bacterium (assembly GCA_963755805.1). Classification (GTDB taxonomy): domain Bacteria; phylum Actinomycetota; class Actinomycetes; order Mycobacteriales; family Mycobacteriaceae; genus Mycobacterium. The sequence goes on along the minus strand of CAVWLG010000006.1, from coordinate 56,205 downwards.
ACCCGGATGCCAACAACGTGCTGACCGCTGCGGTCAATCAACCGCCTGCCGAGGCGAAGTCGTCGGTCCGCGGGTATTTCATCAGTCACCCCGGCCAGGCGCTGGAGTTGAAGGGCATCGCCCAGCCGCTGCTCGACCTGCGCGGCAAGTGCAACACCGCGGTGTCGCCGGACCAGTTGGCCGCACTGTTCGACGCGCTGTCCGGGTAATACCCCAACGTTTCGCGCCGACTGTGCAGGTTGTGTGCGGCATTACGCCATTTCCGCGAGCAGGTCCTGCACAGTCGACGCCTGTGCATAACGGGGCGCGGCTTCGACTGCCAGTGGTCGAAGATTTCGGTCATGAGCGCGGACGACTGGCCATTTCTCGGGCGGCAGGCCGTGCGGCGGGGCGAGATCTCGGCTTGGCGGCTGCAGCGGGATTACCGGGCTCTCTACCGCAACGTCTACTTGTCGAAGGAGGCGACGCTGACCGCGCTCACCCGAGCTCGCGCGGCCTGGTTTGGTCCGGTGGCGATGCGACGATGACGGGACTTTCTGCCGCGGCCGTTCTGGGCACGAATGGCTAGATGCGGGTGGACCCGCAGAATTGCGCCGTCGCCAATCGACATGCGCCACCGGGCATTGTGGTCCGTTCGTACGATCTGGATGCCCGAGAAGTCGCGTTCGTAACGGGATTCGGATCACCACTCCGGAGCGGACCGCGTTCGACATCGGACGATCGTTGTCGGCGAACCGTTCGATCCCCATCTTGGACGCGTTGTCGCACGCGACCAACTTCAAGGTCGCCGACGTCGTCGCCCTCGCTGACACCAGGCCGGGTATCCGGGGTATCCGACGGCTGCGGTCAGTGTTGAAGCTGGTTGATGGCGGCGCGGAGTCCCCGCAAGAGAGCCGGGTGCGCTTGCTGCTGGTCGGCGGCGGGACTGCCGCCGCCCGAGACGCAAATCGAGTTCACCGACGAGTCCGGTATTGCGCGGATCAGGGTCGACATGGGCTGGCGGGAATGGCGGGTCGCTGTCGAGTACGACGGCGTCCAACACTGGTCCGACCGATATCAGCGGTCGTGGGATATCGATCGCATCGCGATGCTCGAAGCGATGGGATGGGCGGTCGTCAGGGTTAGTGCCGAGATGCTGTCCAGGCCGAGGTAATCATCGAACGGGTGCGCAGCAAGCTCAGGGCGGCGGGCTGTCCGATCTAGCCGCCGAGTGTGCAGGCTAGTGGGCGTGATTTCGACCTTTTCGCATTTAGATCTGCACACTGGGCGCAAGTATCAGGCAGGCACCGGCTGGCGGCCGCGGATCAGCTTGCCCGGCCGCGCATCGGTCGGCACACCGTTCTCGGCGATCACCTCGCCGGTGACGATCGTGGCCACATAGCCCTCGGCGGTCTGGTCGAGTCGGCGCCCGCCGGCGGGCAGGTCGTAGGTGATCATCGGCTTGTGGATTCTCAGCGCCGCGTGGTCGATGACGTTGAGGTCGGCCTTGTAGCCCACCGCGATCCGGCCGCGGTCGGCGAGCCCCGCAACGCGGGCCGGCACCGTGGTGAGGCGGCGGACTGCCTCGGACACCTCGAACCGGCCGGACTTGCGGTCGCGCGCCCAGTGCGTCAAGAAGTATGTCGAATAGCTTGCGTCGCAGATCATTCCGTAGTGCGCGCCGCCGTCGCCCAGACCGAGCACCACGTCTTCGCGATGCAGGAGTTCGCCGACGGTGTCCAGCGATTTGTTCTCCAGGTTGCTGGTCGCGACTAGCAGCATGGCGTGACCATCGTCGTCGAGCAGCCGGTCGTAGGCCTCTTCCATCGGATTGATTCCGAGGGCCCGGGCCCGCGCGCCGATGCTGTCGGCGGGGTCGGGCTCGTAGTTGGGGTTGTCGTCCAGCGGGAAGATCCAGTCCCACATCTGCGCCACGTACAAGATCGGGTGCCCGTGGCCCGGTTTGTCGGCCAGGATGCGGGCGCGCACCTCCGGCTTGCGCATCTCGGCGACGCGTTCGGCCAGCGGCAGATGTGCGATCTCCTGGTAGCTGGGATACAGCACGAACGGGTTGGCGGTCAGCTGCAGCCCGATGATCAGCCCGATCGGACGCGGCAGCAACTGGGCGGTGACATCCCCGCCGGCGGCGTTGGCTTTCTCGATCATGGTGATGGCGTCCGGCCAGGTCGGGTCACCGGCGTTGCCGACGACGAGCGTGAACGTCACCGGCAGCCCGACGTCCTCGGCCACGTCGAACACCGTCTGCAGCACTGGCTGGTAGCCGCCCGCGGGAATGTCGGGCACGAATTGCAGCAGCCCGCCGCCGCCGTCGACGACACCGCGGGCGATCTCCTCGATCTCCTCGCGCGCCGCGTCGTAGCTGGGGATCGGCGAACCGCTCTCGGTCTTGTGGATGGTCAGCCGCGACGACGCGAAACCCAGCGCGCCGACCTCGATGGCCTCCTTGGCCAGCTCGCGCATCCTGGACAGGTCCTCGGCGGTGGCCGGCTCCCGGTTGGCGCCGCGCTCGCCCATCACGTAGACCCGCAGCGGCGAATGCGGGAGATAAGCCGCCACGTCGATATCCCGCTTGCCCGCCTCGAGGGCATCCATGTACTGCGGGAAGGTCTCCCAGTTCCACGGCAGGCCGTCGGTCATCACCACACCGGGAATGTCCTCGACCCCGGCCATCACGTCGACCAGCACGTCGTGGTCTTCCTGGCGGCACGGCGCGAAGCCGACGCCGCAGTTGCCCATCACCACGGTGGTCACCCCGTGCGCCGATGACGGCGTCAACCGCTCCGACCAGATGGACTGGCCGTCGTAGTGCGTGTGCAGGTCGACGAAGCCGGGCGTGATCAGCAGGCCGGTCGCGTCGATCTCCCGCTTCGCCGCCGGATCCGCTGACGTGGCCGACCGCGGCGATCACGCCGTCCTGGACGGCGACGTCGCCGATGAACGGCTCACCGCCCAGCCCGTCGACGATGGTGCCGTTGCGGATGATCAGGTCGTATGCGTCATCATACTCGAATCGTAGACCCCGGCCGATGGCATAATCCAATTTGCACGGAATCTGTTCAGCCCTTTGTAATAGCTAGACGCCGGCGTGCGCGACTGGCTCCTCAGCTTCTACCACCTAAAAGCTCGTGCTCACGTTCAAGCTCTCGGAGTTTCCATGCAGCGACAGTCAGAATTTCGCTAAGTGCGGTGAGGTCGTTGCTAGTCAGCGGCCCGACTAACTCCCGAACGTCACTCCATTCGGCCGACTCGCTGATCTTGAGTCGCCCGCTGGGCCTGTGGCCGTCGCCCAACGCGACCTCCACGCCGATCTCCAACCCTTGATCCTCGGTGGTGAAGCCTCCGACTATCTCTGTGTTCACGTCTGCTGGATCGGTGTCCATTGCACGTACTTTCTTAAAGGGACCTGAGTTCTACGTAGGGTTGCTCAGACAGCCTTCGTCGCAGAGCTTCGGTCGACAACAATGTCGAAGCCGTCTGCCACGCGTAGGGTCGACGGGTATGTCTGACTCCGCGGTTCGAGAGTTGTTGCGCGACGCGTTCACTCGGCTGATCGAGCATGTCGACGAGTTGACCGATGGACTGACCGACGACCAGGCCAACTACCGCCCTCGCCGAGCGCAAACAGCATCGCCTGGTTGATCTGGCACAGCGCGCGGGTGCAGGACTTCCAGCTCGCGCCGATCGCCGGTGTCGAGCAGGTGTGGAATACCGGTGGATGGGTCGACCGCTTCGGGCTCGATCTGCCGCGCAACGACACCGGCTACGGCCATGGCCCGAACGAGGTCGCCAAGGTGCAGGCGCCGGCCGAACTGCTGGCCGGCTACTACCACGCGGTCCACGAGCTGACGCTTGAGTTCGTCGCCGGTGTCACGGGCGAGGACTTGGCGCGCATCGTCGACCGCAACTGGGATCCGCCGGTGACCGCCAGCGCCCGCATCGTCAGCATCATCGACGACTGCGCCCAGCACCTCGGCCAGGCCGCCTACCTCCTCGGCATCGCGCCCGACCCGCCTGAAGCTCCTAGGCTTCCCCGCGCCAGGCGCCGGGGCAGGGAACACGACGATCTGCCCGGTCGGCTCTGATGGTGGCTCCGGCCCGCCCCACTCCTGGCACACGACATAGAGCTGTGGCTGCTGATCGCCGCGGCTGAGAATGCAGGCGAACGCGCCTCGATCGAGTTCGACCGTGTCAAGAACCTCGCCGCCCTCGCGCACCCGCACGCAGTGCCGGTTTCCCACGTCGGCGTACCAGACGGCCCCGTCGGCGTCGATGCAGATGCCGTCGGGGTGATCTCCTGCCGTCTCCGCCCACGTCCGCCGTCTTGTCAGGTCGCCGGTGTGACCGATGTCGTAAGCCGTGAGCCGATTGCCATAAGACTCGGCCACGATCAAAGTCTCGCCGTCGGCGGTGATCGCCATGCCATTGGGGAAGGCGAGATCGTCTGCGACCTTGCGGACGGCCCCGGATGGCGTGACCAGTACGACGCTTCCAGGCGCCGGCTCCCCACCGGGGAAATCGAAGCCGATGGTGTTGACGTAAGCGTTGCCGCGCGTGTCCACCACGATGTCATTCCACGGTTTTTCCGAGATCGGCTGACAAGTCGGCATGGGCAACCATCGAGCCGTCGAGTTCGCGACGAAGTACGCGCCGCTGTGCCGAATCCACGACGAGCAACCGCCCGTCGGGCAAAAAGTCGATGCACATCGGAAACGACTCGACGCTGACCACGACCTCATGGCCGTCCTGGGGATCGAGCGCGATCACCTGATGCGCGCCCCAATCGGAGAACCAGACCCGCCCGTCGTGCCAGCGGGGCGATTCACCAAACGTGATTCCGTCCATCAACACGGTCATGGAGATAAGACTGCCTGCCCAGGTAGAAACTCATCGGCCGGCCAATGAACTTGACACCTGTCGAGGGTGCGAACCACGGCACTGGCGCGTCTACGATGGCCGGCATGACCACGATCACTCCCGCTACTCCCCGTGACCGAACCCGACTTCACCGGCACCGGCACCATCACGAACCCCGCGACCGGCGCCGTCGCCGGGCAGGTGCAGTGGACCGACGCCGCGGACGTGCCCACCATCGTCGCCGGGCTGCGCGCGGCTCAGCACGAGTGGGAGCGGCGCGGAGCCACGGGCCGCAACAAGGTGCTGGCCCGGTTCGCGGTGTGGCTGGCCGACCACCGCGGCGAGATCGAAGAACTGCTGATCTCCGAAACCGGCAAGTCCGCGGTCGACGCGGCCCAAGAGGTGCCGATGCTGATCATGATCATCTCGTACTACATCAAGACGGCGGAGAAGGCGCTGGCGCCCGAAAAGCGGCCGGCTGCACTGCCTTTCATGGCGATCAAGAAGATCACCCTGCATTACCGGCCGCGGGCAGTCGTCGGCATCATCGCGCCGTGGAACTACCCGGTGGCCAACGCGCTGATGGATGGCCTCGGCGCGCTGGCTGCGGGCTGCGCGGTGCTGCTGAAGCCGTCCGAGCGCACTCCGTTGACCGCCGAGGTGCTGCGCCGAGGCTGGCAGGAATCCGGTGGACCCGAGGTGTTCGAGCTGGCCCAGGGTGCCCGGGCGGTGTCGGAGGCCGTCGTCGACAACGTCGACTACCTGCAGTTCACCGGATCCAGCGCCACCGGAAGCAAAGTCATGGAACGCGCCGCCCGCAGGCTGACACCGGTCAGCCTGGAACTCGGCGGTAAGGACCCGATGATCGTTCTCGACGACGCCGACATCGACCTCGCTGCGCACGCCGCGGTCTGGGGGGCGATGTTCAACGCCGGGCAGACCTGTGTCTCGGTGGAGCGGGTCTACGTACTGGACTCGGTTTACGACCAGTTCGTCAAAGCCGTGGTGCGCGACGTCCAGTCGCTGCAGGTCGGTGCCGGCGAAGGGAATACTGTCGGGGCGCTGATCGACGAGCAGCAACTGGCGGTCACCGAACGCCACGTCCGCGAGGCCGTGGCGGCCGGGGCGCGCGCACTGACCGGCGGCCAGCGCACCACCACCTCGGGCAGCTTCTACCCGCCCACCGTGCTGGTCGACGTCGACCACTCGATGGCATGTATGACCGAGGAGACCTTCGGCCCGACGCTGCCGATCATGAAGGTCGGTTCGGTCTCCGAAGCGGTCCGGCTGGCCAACGACAGTCCGATACGGGCTTGAGCGCCTCGGTGTTCTCCCGCGACTTCGACCGGGCCAAAAACGTTGCACTGCAACTTGATTGCGGAGCGGTCAACATCAACGACGTGATCACCAACCTGATGTGCACGACGGCCCCGATGGGCGGCTGGAAGACATCAGGTATCGGCGCGCGGTTCGGTGGCGCCGACGGGTTGCGCAAGTTCTGTCGGGTCGAGACAGTCGTGACGCCGCGCACCAATGTCGGTGCGGGCGGCAATTACTACCACAATTCGCTCAAGGCGCTGCGGCGGACGAACAAGCTGATGACCAAGATGGCGCTGTCGCGCCCGCGGCGCACCGCCAAGTAGTGCGATTCGCGCTCGCGGCGCTGCTGTGGCTGTGCGCCACGGTTACGCTGGCTGTCGCCGTGCCGACGGTGTGGACGCAGACCCATGTCGTCGACGTGAACGGCTACACGGCGATGGCGCGCAAAGCGGCCGGGGAAAAGGCGTTGCAGGCGGCGGTGGCGGCTGAACTGGCTACCAGGGCAACGGTTCTGATCAACCAGAGCAACCACCACGTCGACTCGGCGAACGTGCATGCGGTGGCGGCCGGCTACACCGCCGGCCCCGACTTTCCGGCGCAGTTCGCCGACGCCAACCGGCTGGCGCACGACTGGATGTTCACCGGCGCCCACACGCAGTCCGAGGGTGACCAGTGGGTTGTCGACCTTGCGGGCATGCTCAAGGACACCGCGTTCGAGCAGATGTTGGCCGGTTACAACGTCAAGGTGCCCGAGACGGTCCGGGTTCCGGTCACGGTATCGACGCCGAAGGTGTTGCGGCCAGGCGAGTTACGGCCGCTGGCAACCTGGGGTCGCTGGGCGAGCATCGGCGTGGTCGTGTTGACGGGCGTCTTCGCACTGCTGACATTCGCCGCGGCGCGCAGCCGCGGCAGGGCACTGGCCGGCCTCGGAATCTCCGCGCTGCTGGTCGGCGCCGCGGGGTGGATCGCTATCGAACTGGCTCGTTACCCGCTCAACGACACGCTGAACAACACCACCGGCGGCATCCGCGGGATCGCCGATGTCATGGTCGGACAGGCCCAGGCCAGCCTGCATGACTGGCTCGACGTGACGCTGGCCGCGGGTGGCGTGCTGGTGCTGCTCGGCGTGCTAGTTGCCGGCCTTGGCGGCCTGCGGAGAAGCTGAAACATGTTCGGCCAATAGGGCATCCAGCTTTTCGTTGGCCGAAGTCAGTCCTGCGGTGATCATGCCGAACACCTTGTCGCGCACTTCCTGCGGCTTGCCGATCAGCGGGGCGTACATGTGCCGCATCAGGTCCAGCCGCGCCTCGCCCAGCCAGTCCATCAGCTCGGCGTCGGAGAACCAGCTGATCTGGTTGCGCTGCTCGGCGAGCGTCGTGGTCAGCCAGTCGACGTCGGTGTTGGGGTGAGGCACCGGCTGGCACAACTGATTTCGCGCCTCGTCGTCACCGTAGGCAGCCTCGACGTGGGCGATCATGCCGGAGCTGAAGACCTGCTGGCAGCCCCGAATGCTCTGCAGCGTGATCCGGTCGCCGTCGAAAACCGTTGCTGCCGGCTTCTTTTCCAAGACCGTCGGCGCTGCAATCGACGTACAACGCCGAGCCGTCGACCGAGATCTCGCCGTCGTCGAGCACCACCTTGCCGGGTTCGATGCGCTGCACGCGTCCCAGCCGCACGACGTCGCCGATCCGCCGCAGCTGCTCCAGTTCGGTCGTCGTCACGTTCGCGCAGCGATACATCGTCGGCTGCACCGACGAGTCCAGGCGCAGCAGATTGCCGCACTCCTCCAAGCGCTCGAACAGGTCGGCCACGTCGGTGGCGGCCGCGATCGCGCCCAGTCGCTGGGCGAATCCGGCCTGGAACCGCTCCAGGAATTGCAGGCCGGGCTGGATGTTGGCGCGATCCATCAGCCACGAATCGCGCGGCATGATCCAGGTCAGCCGCTCGGGCGGAATACCGTTGCGCAGCAACCACAAACACGCATCGATACCGGTCTTGCCGGCGCCGACGATGACGAAGCGCTCGCGGCCGACCGCGAAGGCCGGCAAGTCGTTGGGCGGCACGCAGTCGACGCGAGAGGCGACGTCATAGGCCGGCGGGCGCATCGACGGCACCGTGGTCTGCAGATATGTCGCGTCGACGATCCGCTTGCGGACATTGACGGTGTGGTCGCCGCCGGCCAGCCCGCGAAAACGGCCCTCGCCCAGATACTCGGCCATCGGGAAGTAGGACACCTGCCCGCTGGGCAGCAGGTCCTGGTGCATCACCTTTTCGAAGTAGGCGCAGATTTCGCCGACGGTGGCCAGCTCGTAGAGCCCTTCGTTCCAGCCGAGTTGGTCGATGCTGTCGCTACCCAGTCCGCGGGAGTTGACGCCGTAGTAGGCCGACGGCTGGTGCAGGCGGACGAACGGATACGCGCGATTCCAGTGGCCGCCCGGCGAATGCCCGCGGTCGACGATCACCACCTGCGCTTCGGTCTCGGTCACCAGAGTGTCGGTGAACGCCATTCCCATCGCGCCCGCACCGACGACCAAGATAATCCGTGTCGATCGTTGTCACGCCAGTTCCCCCCGTTGCGGACAGGCTAGCCCAACGGCAGTTTGGCGATGATCGACCCGGTCGGCTTCGGCGAACCGCTTCCGGGTTCGACGGTGAACGCCAGCATGCCGGACTTGCCGAGTCGTGCAGCACGTGCGTGGTCGTCGGTGTGACGGACGCGGGGTCCATCGTGCCCGCGGAGGTCGGGCCCTTGTCGTCGATCAGCCACATTTCGTACACGGTGCCCTGCGAGGGCGGTGGCACGTTGTTCAGCGTCAGCACACCGGCGTTCATGCCCCGGGAGAAGACCACCGTCGCTGTCCCGCCGGCCAGCTGACCGGAAACCGTCCGCTTGTCGGGTGCGGCCATGATCTGCTCGGTCATGTTGGGCGACGGCGCAGGTCGCAGCGCGACGCCGACCCCGAACGCGGCCAATCCCACGATGATCGCGGCCGCTGCGGCCAGCAACGAGTGTGCGCCAACGAAGTTGACGTGGCTGCTCTGACTGGGCGGCGGCAACAACGGCGGCCCGCAACTGCGCCGGTGGTTCGGCGGCGGTCACCGCGGACACCAGCGCCATCGTCTCGTGGATCGCACGCACCTCGGCCCGGAACGCATTGGCGACAGGTGTCGCGGCCGCGGCGAGTTGCCGGTCGACGGTCGCGCGTTCGGTGTCGGAGATGGCGTGCAGCGCGTACGGCGTCGCCAGCTCGAGGAGGTCGAATCCGGTCGGCTCGGTCATGACACCCCCAGGCATCCACGCAGACCGCGCAATGCGTCACGCATCCGCGATTTGATCGTCGACAGGTTGGCCGACAACCGCTGCGACACCTCGGCGTAGGTCAATCCGCCGTAGTAGGCCATGTCGATGCACTGCCGCTGCACATCGGTCAACGAGTCCAGGCAGTCGGCCACCCGCCGCCGCTCGTCTGCGGCGATCGCCGAATCGGCGACAAGATCGACGGATCGTTCGACGGTAGCTGCGCCGTAGCGTGACTCGCGCTGACCTGTTGCCTGCTCAGAGCGGACCCGGTCGATGGCGCGGCGGTGCGCCATGGTCATCAGCCAGGACAGCGCCGAGCCTCTGTTGGAGTCATACGCGGCCGCGTTCCGCCACACTTCCAGGTAGATCTCCTGGGTGGTCTCTTCGCTATACCCGGCGTCCCGCAGCACCCGCACGACCAGTCCGTAGACCCGTGACCTGGTTTGGTCGTAGAGCGCAGCAAACGCATCAGTGTCGCGGCGCGCCACCTGGAGCAGCAATGCGTCCAGATCGCTGCCATGCCTCGATTCGGTCATCGGTCGGTAGCCTAGCGATTCCGCGACGAGAGTCGTCATTTTCGTGCCGATCGGGGCGGACGTGGAATGAAAAACGATGTCCGTTGCTGGTATTCGGCGAAGCCTGGGCGGCCTTTCATGTACTTCTCGGTGAGGCGGGCGCCGGTGACCCAAACCAGGAAGTAGGTCATCAATGCCGGCGACAGCACCGTCGTCAGTGACCGCCAACCGGCGATCGTGACCAACCACAGGCCCCACCAGACGGTGGCATCGCCGAAGTAATTGGGGTGACGGGTCCACGCCCACAGCCCGCGGTCCATCACCACGCCGCTGTGTGCCGGGTCGGCTTTGAACACCCGCAGTTGACGGTCGCCGACGGCTTCGAAGCCGAGACCGGCCAGCCACACCAGGATGCCGGCCGCGGTGACCGCCAGCAACGCTCGAGGGGTCGGGCCGCTGACCGCGGAGAGCTGCACCGGCAGCGAGATGAACCAGATCGCGAAGCCCTGCACGACGAAAACTTTGCGAATGACTTCGCCGATGCCGGCGTCGCGCAGCAGATCGGCGTAACGCGGATCTTCGCCCTTGCCCGCAGACCGCCGGTGGATGTATCCACTGAGCCGCAACGCCCAGATCGCGACCAGTGCCAACAACAGCCACCGTCGCGTCGGGTCGCCGTGGCCGAGAATCGCGGCGACGACCGCGACGGCGATGAAGCCCAGCCCCCAGGCCACGTCGACGACGTTGTAGCGGCCGATACGCCGGGCGATGCCGAAGGTGACCGCGAACACGACGACCAGCGCCGCGGCCGACGCCCCGGAAACGATCGCGAAGTCGACCATCATGGCTGCTGCGCCTCACTTGCGAATGTCCACTGATAGACATCGAGATATCCCGACCGGAATCCGGCCTCCGAGTAGGCCAGGTACAGCTCCCACATTCTCGAGAACACCTCATCGAAACCCATGTGCGATAACGTCCTGCGGCGCTGCAGGAACTGCTCCCGCCACAGCCGCAACGTCTCTGCGTAGTCTGCGCGCATCGACACCATGTCCACGGTCCGCAAAGCGGTGTGTCGCGAGGTGATCTCGGAGATTGCGGTGGTCGACGGAATCAACCCGGCCGGGAAAATGTACTTCTGGATCCAGGTGTGGGTCTTTCGCGATGCCAGCATCCGGTCGTGCGGCATGGTGATGGCCTGCATGGCAAATCGCCCATTGGGCCGCAATAGCTGATCGATCGTGCGGAAGTACTCCGGCCACGCGTGGAATCCGATCGCCTCGATCATCTCGACGGAGATCACCGCGTCGTAGTTGCCGCCGACATCGCGGTAGTCGCGCAAGTCGATCTGCACCCGATCGGACAGTCCCGCCGCCGCCACCCGCTTCCGGGCCAACCGCATCTGGCGCTCCGAAAGGGTCAGCGAGCGGACGTCGGCACCGCGCGCGGCCGCGCGGATGGCGAGTTCGCCCCATCCGGTGCCGATCTCGAGCACGTGGCTGCCGGGACCTACATTCGCCGTGTCGAGCAGTCGGTCGATCTTTCGTCGTTGCGCATCGGCGAGATCGGGCCACGCGGCAGGCAGGTGATCGAACTGCGCGCTCGAATACGTCATGGTTTCGTCGAGGAACTCGCTGAACAGGTCGCTCGGCAAGTCGTAGTGCGCGGCAATCGGCGCGGCGGTCGTCCCGGCGGCTTCGTTTCGCCGAATATGGTTGGGAGGCAAGGACGATCGGTCGCAGGCGTTGCAATGCGGACGGCACCAGAGTGGCCATGTCCCGCGCAAGCACGGTCAGCACCCCGGTGAGATCGTCCGATTCCCACTCGCCGGCCATGTAGGACTCGCCGAAGCCGATCAGCCCGTGCCGTCCGATCCGGCGAGCCAGCCGGTCCGGTTGGTTGATTCTCAACGTCGGTGCCGCCGCATCGCCGGCGCCGATCGCCGTGCCGTCGGGGTAGACGAATTTCAGCGGAAGCCGGCCGGCGACGCTGCGCAGCAACCGCTCGGCGACGATCGCCGATGCGGCGGCGCGGGGTCCGGACGGCACGCTTGGCAATTGCCGGCCAACGCTCGGAATCTATTGCTGGCGAAGGCTTTTGGCTCGATCGCGGCGTTCGTGGCACCACCGGCACCCGCGCAGCCACAACGCGATGTCCCTGGATGCGGATGCGCAATGCCACCAGCAGCGGCGCCAGCGGAGACACGATCTGCATACGGGTGACGTGACGCAGCGTCGCAGGCCGGTGGGTGCCGCGCAGTCGTCGCGACGAAGGCCGGCTTGCTGCCGTCGTGCAGCGACACCACCACGTCCAGGTGCTTGTCCGGGCGCGGCGCCAACACCTGGTAGTGGCCACTGACCCGGTTGAAGGGTGACACGTAGAGCTTTTTGGTGACCGGCACCGGTTTGTTCGCCGGCGGCATCAAGTAGGCGTGGCGTTGCCCGTAGGTGTTGTGCACTTCGGCGATGACGTGCCGCAGCACTCCCTCACGATCGTGGCACCAGAAGACGGTGATCGGGTTGAAGACGTAACCGAGCACGCGTGCCTGCAGCAAGGCGGTGATGCGACCGCCGGGCAGTACCGCGTCGTGGTCGGCCAGGTACGCGTCCACCCGGTCGCGAAGCGACTGACCCGGATGGCCGGCAAGATGGTCGCGCGCGTCGAAACGGGCGAACGGCCGCAACCACCAAGGCAGCGATGGCAGCTCGTCGAGGTCGACATACCAGCTGTAGCTGCGGTATTCGAAGGAGTGCCGCACCGGCGCCTGCCGGTCGTGGGTGATCGTGGTGTGGTAGATCGCCGGAGTCAGCATGCCAGTGCCTCCGTGCGTGCTGAACGTGCCGGCCAGTCGGCGCCCAGCCGTTGAGCTGCCCGAAGCCCGGACGCGGCGCCGTCCTCGTGGAATCCCCAGCCGTGGTAGGCGCCCGCGAACACCACGCGGTCGTCGTCCAGCGTCGGCAGTAAGCGCTGCGCGACAACGGATTTCGGAGTGTAGAGCGGATGGGCGTAGGACATCTCGGCGATCACCGATGCCGGATCGACCCGATCGTGGCCGCCGAGTGTCACCAGGAAGCGACGGTCGGCGTCGATGCGCATCAGCCTGCTGATGTCGTAGGTCACCAGCACGTGGTCGTCATTCGGCCGGATCAGGTAGTTCCACGATGCGCGGGCGTTCCGGCGTCGGGGCAGGACGGACTCGTCGGTGTGCAACTGCGCGTGATTGGTCGAGTACGTAATCGCGCCGAGCACAGCCCGCTCCTGGCGAGAGGGAGCGTCGAGGAGCGCGAGCGCCTGATCGGGATGGACGGCCACCACCACGGCGTCGAACGTTCGCGGAGCCGCGCGTTGCCGGCCTGGATTTGCACGCCGTCGGCCAGCCGGCGCAGCGCGCGCACGGGATTTCCGGGGCGGACCTCGTGCAGACGTTCGGCGACGGCCTGCACGTAATGCGCCGAACCTCCGGTGACCGTGCGCCACGTCGGGGAGCCGAAGACCGACAGCATCCCGTGGTGGTCGAGGAACACGAACAGGTAGCGCGCCGGATAGCGCAGCGCGTCACTGCTGCTGCAGGACCACACCGCCGCCACCAACGGCGTGATGAAGTGCGCGACGAAAAACGCCGAGAATCGGTGCCTTTGCAGGAATTAGTCCAGGGTCTCCAGGTCGTCGGCATCACCGCAGTCGCTGAGCACCCGGCGCGCCGCGCGGTGAAACCGGCTGATCTCAAACAGCATTCGCAGATAGCGGGGACGGGCCGAGTGCCACGACGCGAAAAGTCCGCGCGCGCCGAGCGCCCCGGCGTACTCCAGACCGCTGGCTTCTGCGCGCACCGACATCGACATGTCGGATTCCTGAGTACGGACCCCAAGCTCGTCGAACAAGCGGCACAGCGTCGGATAGGTGCGGTCGTTGTGGACGAGGAAGGCCGAATCGACACCGATGACGGTGCCGTCGCCGCGGTCGATCGCGTGGGTATGTGCGTGACCGCCCAGGCGGGAGTCGGTCTCGTAGAGGGTGACGCGGTCACGACCGGACAGGACGAAACGCAGCGGTCAGACCGGCTACACCGCTGCCGACAACGGCGATCGACCGACCTTCTGTCTTAGGCACGTGAGGTATTCGGAGCAGGGGCGCGAGTGGACGCCCGTGACGGATGTCACCTTCGCGGGCCGTCCACGGCGGCCGCTGCTCCGAATGACGGGATGTACGACCCCTAAGCGCGGCGGGGACCGCCGCCTTTGACAAAGGAGCCAAAGCGGAATGAAGGACGTACACACCAAGACATTTGCGATAGGCCTGGCAGCGCTTGCCGCTGTGGGCTTCTCGGCGTGTTCGAGTAACAAATCCGACTCCGGGCAGCAGACCAGCTGCGAGCTCGGCGACCAGCAGTGCGGCCCCCGCGATGACGGGTGCGCCTGCCGCTCCCGCGTCCGACCTGATCGGCTCTGGCTGCGCTGACTACGCGGCGCTGCACCCGACCGGTCCGGCCTCGGTGACCGGAATGTCGCAAGACCCGGTCGCGACGGCGGCGTCCAACAACCCGCTGCTGTCGACTCTGACCGCCGCGCTCTCGGGGAAGCTGAACCCGCAGGTGAACCTGGTCGACACGCTGAACAACGGCCAGTACACCGTGTTCGCTCCGACCAACGCCGCATTCGACAAGCTGCCGCCGGCGACGATCGACGAGCTCAAGACGAATGCCGAGAAGCTGAAGAGCATCTTGACTTTCCACGTCGTTCAAGGCCAGGAGAGTCCGGCCAAGGTCGACGGCGCGCACAAGACGCTGCAGGGCGCCGAAGTGACTGTGGCCGGCCAGGGCAACGACCTCAAGGTCAACGACGCAGGTTTGGTGTGCGGAGGGGTGCACACCGCCAACGCGACGGTCTACATGATCGACACTGTGCTGGTTCCCCCCAGCTAAGTAGCGGTCTCGATCGTCGCGAGATAAGGCAGTCCGGTTCGCCGGGCTGCCTTATCGCCTTTGAGGGGGACCTACCAGTCCAAGATCGTTCCGGTGGCGAATAATGGGCATGGTGTCTATTGCGCTGATCGGTCTGGTCGGAGGCCTGATCACGGGCATTTCGCCGTGCATCCTCCCGGTGTTGCCGGTGATCTTCTTCTCCGGTACGCAAGGAAAAGACGACGCTGCAGAGCCGGGCGACGGCGGGGTCGCTGTCGCGGTCAGGCCGAAACGTGATGTCTCGCGGCCATATCGGGTGATCGGCGGTCTGGTGCTGAGTTTCAGCATCGTCACCCTGGCCGGGTCCGCGTTGCTGTCGCTGCTGCATCTGCCGCAGGATGCGATTCGCTGGGTCGCGTTGGTCGCGTTGGTCGCGATCGGCCTGGGCTTGATCTTCCCGCGGTTCGAGCAGGTGCTGGAGCGCCCGTTCGCTCGCATTCCGCAAAAGCAGATCGCTACTCGCACCAATGGATTTGGCCTCGGCCTGACCTTGGGCGTGCTGTACGTGCCGTGCGCCGGCCCGGTCCTGGCAGCGATTGTGGTGGCGGGCGCGACGGCGAACATCGGCCTGCCGATCATCATCCTCACCGTGGCGTTCGCCGTGGGAACGGCCGTGCCGCTGTTGTTCTTCGCGCTGGCCGGACAACGGGTTGCCCAGCGCGTCAATGCCTTTCGGCGCCATCAGCGCGGGATCCGGATCACGGCCGGGGTTGTGACGATCCTGTTGGCGGTGGCCTTGGTGTTCAATCTGCCGGCAGTGCTGCAGCGGGCCGTCCCCGACTACACCCACTCGATCGAAGACAAGTTGGGCCACAACAAAGACCTCCAAAAGCAACTCGGCGGCATCGTCAACGACCAGAACAAGGATTTGGCGAATTGCTACGACCAGTCGGAGAAACTGCAGAGTTGCGGCCAGGCGCCCGACCTCAAGGGCATCAACGCGTGGTTCAACACTCCCGGTAACGCGCCGATCGACCTGCATTCGCTGCGCGGCAAGGTGGTATTGATCGACTTCTGGGCGTACTCGTGCATCAACTGCCAGCGCGCCATCCCGCACGTCCAAGGTTGGTATCAGGCATACCGTGACAAAGGTTTTGAGGTCATCGGTGTGCACACCCCCGAGTACGCCTTCGAAAAGGTGACCGGCAACGTCGAAAAGGGCGCCGCCGATCTCGGCATCACCTATCCGGTCGCGCTGGACAACAGCTACTCGACGTGGACGAACTACCGAAACCAGTACTGGCCCGCCGAATATCTCATCGACGCCAACGGCACCGTACGCCACACGAAGTTCGGTGAAGGCGACTACAACGGCACCGAGAAGTTGATCCGCGAGCTGATCAGCAACGCGCACAACGGAGTTGCGCTGCCTCCGGCGGTAGACGCGCCCGACACCACACCGCAAGGCGGCCTCACGCCCGAGACCTACTTCGGGGTGGGCAAAGTCGTCAACTACGCCGGCACCGGCACGTACGACGAAGGCCGAGCGGTCTTCTCGCTGCCGCAGAAGCTGCCCGACGATTCGTTCGCCTTGCAGGGACCGTGGCAGCTGGATTACCAGGGCGCGACGGCCGACGGCGACGCGTCGAGCATCGAGCTGAATTACCGCGCCAAGAACGTCTACATCGTCGTGGGCGGCACCGGCAATCTCGTTGTGACCCGCGACGGAAAGACGACGACGCTGCCCGTCGACGGGCCGCCGCAGGCCCACCAGATCGCCGACGGCAAGGACGTGACCCGCGGATCACTGCAGGTCCGCCCCAGTCAGGGTGTGCAGGTGTTTTCCTTCACCTACGGCTGATACCAATCCGTGACCCGCCGGGCTCCGAATCACCCAGCATGAACATGTACAGCAAACTCATCCCAGCGACCGGTATGGCCGCGACAGTCATCGGTCTCGTCGTAGCCAACTCAGCGCCCGCAGGGGCCGCACCAAACCTGATCGGCGCGGGTTGCGCCGACTACGCGGCGATGCACGCCGACGGACCCGCATCGGTCACCGGAATGTCGACGGTCCCCGTCGCGGTGGCGGCATCGAACAACCCCGAGCTCACCACCTTGACCGCGGCGTTGTCGGGCCAGCTCAACCCCAACGTCAACCTGGTCGACACCCTCAACAGTGGCCAGTTCACCGTGTTCGCGCCGACCGACGCGGCCTTCAACAAGCTGCCGGCCGACACCATCAACCAGCTCAAGACCAACTCCGACATGCTCAAAAGCATCCTCACCTACCATGTCGTTTCCGGCCAGCTGAGCCCCAACCAGGTCGACGGATCGCACAACTCGGTGCAGGGCGCACCGGTGAATGTGACCGGTGCGGGTAACGGCCTCAAGGTCAACAACGCCGGCTTGGTCTGTGGCGGCGTGCCCACCGCCAACGCGCAGGTGTACATGATCGACACAGTGCTGATGCCACCCGGACAGTGAGAGTCGGCACACTAACCAGTAGGGCTAACGCGGTTGCTCCCGCGCTGGCGGCGGCCATCGAGCCGCTGATCGGCGGGGAGCTACCCATCCGACTCATCGCCTGGGACGGCAGCGTCGCAGGCGATGAGTCCGCGCCGGTGGTGCGGCTGCGGAATCCGAACGCGCTTCGCCGGATGGTTTGGCGCCCAAACGAACTCGGTGCCGCGCAGGCGTACGTGTGCGGCGACATCGACGTCGACGGCGACCTGGGGGCCGCGCTGAGCCACGTGTGGTCGCAGATCGGCGAACGCCGACTGGGGCCAGTCAAGCCGTCTCCGGCAGCGCTGGGGCGCCTGTGCGTTGCCGCGGCGCGGTTGGGCGCCTTCGGTGCCCCACTGCGCCCGCCCGCGACTCAGGCCCGGATGCGCGGTCGACTGCACAGTCTGTCCCGCGACAAGGCGGCGATCAGCCATCACTACGACGCGTCGAATGATTTCTACCGGCTGATTCTCGACCCCTCGATGGCCTACTCGTGCGCCCATTGGGAATCGTCGCACGCCAATTCCACGCTGGCGCAAGCCCAATCCGACAAGCTGGACCGGATCTGCCACAAGATCGGCCTGCACGAGCGGCCCGGCATGCGGCTACTCGACGTCGGATGTGGTTGGGGCTCTTTAAGTTTGCATGCCGCGGTGCATTACGGCGCTCAGGTCGTGGGCCTCACCCTCTCGCGAGAGCAGAAGTCCTACATCGATACGGCGCGCAGCGAGCGCGGACTCAACGATCGGGTCGAGATCCGCGTCCAAGACTATCGGGCGCTGACCGATGGGCCGTTCGACGCGGTCGCGTCCATCGAAATGGGTGAGCATGTGGGCGAAAGCAATTACCCGACCTACGCGAGCACCTTGCACAGGAGCGTGCGGCCCGGCGGCCGCGTGCTGGTTCAGCAGATGTCGCGACGCGGCAACCACCCCGGCGGTGGACCGTTCATCGAATCGTTCATCGCGCCTGACATGCACATGCGCCCGGTCGGCGAGACCGTCGCGCTGCTGGAGGATTCCGGCCTGACGTTGATTTCGGTCGAGGCCATGCGGGAACACTACGTGCGCACTGCGGATGCATGGATCGCAAACCTCGAAAAGCGCTGGGACGCTGCGGTGGAACTGATCGGAGAGGAAGCCGCCCGAGTGTGGCGGCTCTACCTGGCGGGTGGACGGCTCGCTTTCGAGCAGGGCCGGATGGGCGTCGATCAGATGCTGCTCGCCCGCTGACGTTGGAAGGTCGACGAACTGACCACCGAAGATGAAGTAGCGACCGAAGTTGCATCGGCCAGCACCGCTCGGCGCTGGTCCATGCTGGGTGTCTCGCAGGCAGCGACGCTGTGCGCCAACGTCTTCATCAACGGCGCTGCTTTCCTGATTCCCGCGCTGGTCGGAAAGCACCACGCCAGCTTGGTCGAAGCGGCTCTGCTGGCGTCGATGCCGAATCTCGGCATGATGCTGACGCTGATTCCCTGGGGGTACCTGCTGGACCGGGTGGGGGAGCGGATCGTGCTCACCCTGGGCTTGACGATGACCGCTGCGGCGGGCTTCGCCGCGGCGTCCGCGGACTCGATGCTGGCGGTCGGGATCTTTCTCATCCTCGGTGGCATGGCGGCCGCCAGTTCCCTGGCCGCCAGCGGGCGCCTGGTGACGGGCTGGTTCGCCGAGGGGCAACGAGCGCAGGTGATGGGCATCCGGCAGACCGCGCAGCCGCTGGGCATCGCGGTCGCCGCGTCTGGTCATCCCGGAGCTCGCCAAACGGAACCTGTCGCTGGCGCTGCTCTTTCCGGCGGTGCTGTGCGCGGTGGCGGCGGTGGCCTGTGCGCTCGGCGTCCACGACCCACCGCGGCCTGACCGAACCGAAGTCGACTTTCAGGAACTGCGCGACCTGTACCGCAGGCCGGTGTTGTGGCGCATCCACCTGGCGTCGGCGCTGCTGATGGTGCCCCAACCCGTGGTGCTGACGTTCATGCTGGTCTGGTTCGTCGGCAGGCACGGCCTGTCGATGGTGTGGGCCGGTGTGCTGGTGGGCCTTTCGCAGATACTCGGCGCGCTGGGCCGCATTGCGGCGGGCCGGTGGTCCGACCGCATCGGCTCGCGGATGCGGCCGCTGCGGATCATCTCGTGTCGTGACCGCCGTCGTCATGATGGTTCTCGCGTTCACCGACAACGTGGGCTGGGGATTCGCCGCCGTGCCGATGATGGTCGTCGCCTCGGCGATGGCCGGCGACAACGGCCTGCCGTTCACCACGGTTCCCGAGCTCGCCGGACCGTTCTGGAGCGGCTGGGTGCTGGGCACCCAGAACACCTTCGAGCGGTTGGTGGTCGCCGCCGCACCTCCACTCTTCGCTGAGGTGATCGTGGCGTCCGGATATCCGCTGGCGTTTGCGGTATGCGCGGTCTTCCCGCTGGTGGCTTTGCCGTTGGTGCCGTTACGAACTCGCGGCACTCGGCTATAGCCCGGTCAGGGCGTGATGATGTGCGAGGGGTCGGGCCGCAACTCCGGTGGGGCCTGGCTGTAGTCGCCGAACGGGCCGTCGCGGCGCTCGACGGCGGCACGCACGCCATCGGTCGCAGCCGTCTGGATGAAGCCGAGCGCCTCCGGGGTGTTGCGCATCAATCCGTCGAGGATGCCGCCCAGCGTCTGGGTCGATGACAGGCCCATGTTCTCGTAGGCCTGATTGACGATCAGCTTCTGAGCCTGCAACTGCGACAACGGGATTCGAGACAGCTCGGCGGCGATTTCGGCAACTCGGGCTTCCAGCCGCTCGAACGGGACCGCTTCGTTGATCAACTCGACCTCGGCGGCCTGCACGCCGGTCAGCGGCCGGCCGGTCAGCGAATGCCACTTGGCCTTCGCCAGGCTGAGCCGATACAGCCACATCCCGGTCAGGTAGGCGCCCCACATCCGGCTGTACGGCGTGCCGATCACGGCATCCTCGCTGGCGATGACGAGGTCGGCGCACAGCGCGTAATCGCTTGCCCCACCGACACACCAGCCGTGCACCTGCGCGATCACCGGCTTGGAGGCCCGCCAGATCGCCATGAACTTCTGCGTCGGACCGGTCTCGCGGGCGCTGACCATGGCGAAGTCCTTGCCGGGGTCCCAGTGCCCGTCGGTGTTCATCGCCTCGCCCCACTGCTGGAAGCCGTCGCCGAAGTCGTAGCCACCGGAGAACGCCCGGCCGGCTCCCCGCAGCACGATCACCTTGACCGCCGGATCCCGCTCGGCCAGGCCGACGGCGGCCTCGATCTCGTCGGGCATCGGCGGAACGATGGTGTTGAGCTGGTCGGGGCGGTTCAGTGTGATGGTCGCAACCGTACCGGCCGCGGAGTAGAGCAGTGTCTCGAATTCGGTTGTCGGCATCGTTAACCCACTGCAGGAGGGAGCATTTGGAATCCGGTCAGCACGGTGTCGACGTCGCGGGCGTAGACGCTGTTGCCCGCATCGGTCGACTGGACCGTCACCGTCGACACGAAAGTGCTGTCGTGGAAGGTGCCCGCCACCATGAGCGTTCTGGCTTTGCGCGGCGGAATCCGGCCCATGCTGGGGGCGTCGTAGTCGACCAACTCCGCCTCGTCGCCGCAGCGGGTCGTCTCCGTCGTGCTCAGGCCGGTGGCGCCGAGACGGTCGACCAACGCGGCACGCTCCTGGTCGAAGATCGCTTGGTTGTCGCTACTGCCGTCGGGTACGGATTCCAGCGTCACCACGGCCGTGGGCATGAAGTTGTTGTCCGACAGGTCCTTGTTCCTCATCGTGAAGCGGATGACGTCTGAGTCGAGCATCGAGGCCCGTTCCCAACCGGTCGGCTGCGGGATCTTCAGCTGCGGCTCGCCCGCAGCGCGCGAGTCGATGGCCGTCAGCGGAGCTGAAACCTGATCGCATTCATTCGGTTTGGGCCGTGGTGCGTGAGGATCCCGGGTTGCGCTACCAGTGACCACTTTCGCGCAACCAGGCACCGCCAGCAATGCGACGGCGGTGACCGTCGCACACAACATGTACGGCAAGCGCATCGCACAACACCACACCTTCATGACTTTCACTGTCAAGTGCCCAACATTCGCCACAGGAACGCGAAGGCTCAGCGCCGTTTTGAACGCGCTCTGGGCGTTGTCGGCCGCGCCGGCGTGGCCGCCCTCGATGTTCTCGTAGTACCAGACCCGGTGCCCCGCAGCCTCCAGCGCCGCGGTCATCTTGCGGGCATGTCCGGGATGCACCCGATCGTCGCGGGTGGACGTGGTGATCAGCACCGGTGGGTAGTCGGCGTCGGCCGAAATATTCTGATAGGGCGAGTATTCGGCGATGAACTTCCAGTCGGCCGGGTCGTCGGGATTGCCGTACTCGGCGACCCAGGACGCGCCCGCCAGCAGCAGATGGAAGCGGCGCATATCCAGCAACGGAACCTGGCACACCAGCGCACCGAACAACTCCGGGTACTTCGTCAGCATGATGCCCATCAGCAGCCCACCGTTGCTGCCGCCCTGCGCGCCGAGCTGCGGAACCGTGGTGATGCCGCGATCCACCAAATCGGTTGCCACTGCGGCGAAGTCCTCGCCCACCAGGTGACGCCCCTCGCGCATCGCCTGGGTGTGCCAGCGCGGTCCGTACTCGCCGCCTCCGCGGATGTTGGCCAACACGTAGGTGCCGCCGCGGGCCAGCCACAGCCGGCCCATCACCGGGCTGTAGCCAGGGGTGTAAGAGTTCTCGAATCCGCCGTAGCCGTAGAGCAGGGTGGGGCCTGGACCCTCCGCGTCGCCGGGACGGACAACGAAATACGGAATCTCGGTGCCGTCCTTCGACGTCGCGAAAAATTGCTTGATGGAGAGGTTTTCGGCGTCGAAGAAGCCGGGCGCGGATTTGATCTGCTGAAGCGGTTCGCTGCCGGTACCGCGCAACAGACGCGACGGGCTGTCGAAGCCGCTGGAGTCGAGAAAGAATTCGTCGCCGGTGTCGTCGGCTGCGACGATCACGCTCTCGGTTGCCGCCGGGATGCCCGCCAGCGGGGCGCGTTCCCAGCTGCCCGGCGTGACGATCTCGACCCGGCTGGCCACGTCGGCCAGTGTGACCAGCAGCAGCCGGTCGCGGGTCCAGGCGTACTGGTGCAGACAGGTGTGCGCGTCAGGCTCGAAGACCACGCTCAATTCGCGCCCCCCGCTGAGGAATTGGTCGTAGTTGGTCGCCAGCAGGGAGCCGGCGGGGTAGGTGGTGGTGCCGAACGTCCAGTCGGTGCGCGGTTCGATCAGCAGCCATTCGCGGTGAATCGAGACGCTGCTCGCGTTCGAGGGAACGTCGATGTGGATCAGTTCCGAACCGCGCAGTTCGTAGCGCTCGCTGTTCCAGAAGTCGGTCGAACGGGACACGAAGGTGCGCTCGAAACCGGGTGTCCGATCGGTCGACCCGCCCACGCTGACGTCGGTGCGTGCTCCCTCGAAGACCAGGTCCGCGCCGTCCACCGGTGTCCCGCGGCGCCACCGCTTGACGATGCGTGGGTAGCCGGATTCGGTCAGCGAGTCGGGCCCGAAGTCGGTGCCGACCAGAACAGTGTCTGGGTCTTCCCAGCCGATCTGCGTCTTGGCCTCTGGCAGCTCGAATCCGCCGTCGACGAATTCGCGTGTCTGCAGGTCGAATTCGCGCACGATGACCGCGTCTGCGCCGCCTCGGGACAGATTGACCAGGGCGCGGTCGAATTCGGGCTCGATGACGATGGCACCCGACCAGACCCAGTTCTCGTCGTCGTCGCGAGCCAACGTATCTACATCGATCAGTACGTCCCAGTCGGTGGCGTCGCTGCGGTAGCTGTCCAGCGTGGTCCGCCGCCACAATCCGCGGGGGTTGGCTGCGTCGCGCCAGAAGTTGTAGAGGTAGTCGCCGCGACGGCGCACGTAGGGGATGCGGGCATCGGTGTCGAGCACCTCGAGGGTCTCCGTGCGCATCCGCTCGAATTCTTCACCGGCGAACTGGGCGACCGTCGGGTCGTTGCGGGCGCGCACCCAATTCAGCTGCTCGCTCACCGAGGACGTCTTCCAGCCACAAATACGGGTCGTCCGCCTGAACACCAGCCATGGTTCCCATTGTTACCGCGACGGTAGTGTGAGCTGTGTAACACCGTCGAACGAGGAGGAGCAGCGGCTATGACCGTCTTCGCACGACCGGGTTCCCAAGGGGCCCTGATGTCCTTTGAATCGCGGTACGACAACTTCATCGGCGGCGAGTGGGTGGCGCCGGCCAGCGGTAAGTACTTCGAGAATCTGACGCCGGTCACCGGCCAGGCGTTCTGTGAGGTGGCGCGATCGGAGGCGGCCGACGTCGACAAGGCGCTCGACGCCGCCCACGGCGCGGCGCGGGCGTGGGGCAAGACCGCCCCGGCGGAGCGGGCCGCGATCTTGAACAAGATCGCCGACCGGATCGACGAGAACCGCGATGCGCTGGCGCTGGCCGAAGTCTGGGACAACGGCAAACCGATCCGCGAGACGCTGGCCGCCGACATCCCGAATGCTGCCGACCATTTCCGGTATTTCGCCGGCGCGATCCGCGCCCAGGAGGGGTCGCTGAGCCAGATCGACGAAGACACCGTCGCCTACCACTTCCACGAGCCGCTGGGCGTTGTCGGGCAGATCATCCCGTGGAATTTCCCGATCCTGATGGCCGCCTGGAAGTTGGCGCCCGCACTGGCCGCCGGCAACGCGGCGATACTCAAACCCGCCGAGCAGACCCCGGCGTCAGTGATGTACCTGATGTCGCTGATCGGCGACCTGCTGCCGCCGGGCGTGGTCAACGTCGTCAACGGCTTCGGCGCCGAAGCCGGCAAGCCGCTGGCGTCGAGCAACCGGATCGCCAAGGTGTCATTCACCGGTGAAACGACCACCGGCCGCCTGATCATGCAGTACGCCAGCCAGAACCTGATCCCGGTCACCCTCGAGCTGGGCGGCAAGAGCCCCAACATCTTCTTCTCCGATGTGATGGCCGCACACGACGACTTCCAGGACAAGGCGCTGGAAGGGTTCACCATGTTCGCCCTCAACCAGGGCGAGGTGTGCACCTGCCCGTCGCGCAGCCTGGTGCAGGCCGACATCTACGACGAGTTCCTGGAACTGGTTGCCATCCGTACCAAAGCGGTCCGGCAGGGCGATCCGCTGGACACCGAGACGATGATCGGCTCACAGGCCTCCAACGACCAGCTGGAAAAGGTGTTGTCCTACATCGAGATCGGCAAAGACGAGGGCGCCAAGATCATCACCGGCGGAGAGCGTGCCGAGCTGGGTGGAGACCTGTCCGGCGGCTTCTACGTGCAACCCACCATCTTCGCCGGCAACAACAAGATGCGGATCTTCCAGGAGGAGATTTTCGGTCCGGTGGTCTCGGTGGCGTCGTTCAAGGATTACGACGACGCGATCTCGATCGCCAACGACACCCTCTACGGGCTCGGCGCGGGCGTGTGGAGCCGCGACGGCAACACCGCTTACCGGGCCGGCCGCGACATCCAGGCCGGTCGGGTGTGGGTCAACTGCTACCACGTCTACCCGGCGCACGCCGCGTTCGGCGGATACAAGCAGTCCGGCATCGGCCGGGAGAACCACAAGATGATGCTCGACCACTACCAGCAGACCAAGAACCTGATGGTGTCGTATTCGCAGAAGGCGCAAGGGTTCTTCTGATGCTACCCCGAGTGGTGATTACCTCGGCCGCCGCCGAGCTAATCGGTCAGCTGCGAGAACAGCACGGCCCGTTGATGTTTCATCAGTCCGGCGGCTGCTGCGACGGGTCATCACCGATGTGTTACCCCGCCGGCGACTTCATCGTCGGTGACCGCGACGTGCTGCTCGGTGTGCTGGACACCGGGGAAGACGGGGCGCCGGTGTGGATTTCGGGGCCACAGTTCCAAGCGTGGAAGCACACCCAGCTTGTCATCGACGTGGTGCCGGGCCGTGGCGGCGGGTTCAGCCTGGAAGCGCCGGAGGGGAAACGGTTCCTGTCCCGCGGTCGGGCCTTCTCCGAGAGCGAGAACTCAGAGCTGGCGGCGGCTGCGCTGATCACCGGAGCCGACTATGAGCGCGGTGAGCGGCTGCGGGAGCGGGCGCCGGTGGTCGCAGCGGCCATCGACGCGTGCCCAGTACCCGCAGGGCGCGCCGCGCCGCTAAACACGTAGCGGGCAGCCGCGGCAGTATCTTTGAAGCGTGATTCCGCTGCCGCGGCCCTGGCTTTTGACCAGCGCGATGCTGCTCGGTGTCGCGGCCGGGCTGTTGGGCGGCGCCGCCGCGCTGACTGTGGACCACGCCCGCATGCGTCCCGACATCGCGATCGCGTTGGTGGTCGGATTTCCCAGCGTCGTTGGATTGCTGGTGATTCTGATGGCCCGGCGCCGATGGCTGACCGCGTTGGGCGCGTTTGTCCTCGCGTTGGCGCCGGGATACTTCGGCGTGCTCGCTCTGGTCGAGGTCGTGACCCGTGGCTGACCGCGAACGCGTCGAAACCGAGTCGATGCCGCTGACCGAGCCATACAAGCCGACCTTCGACACCGGCATGCACCAGCGAGCCGAACCCGAGCTGATCGAGCCCGAGCCGCAGCCTCGCCGACGCCGATGGTGGCACCGACGGTCGGAGCCGGCAGCCGCTGAACCGGCAAGCGGCGTCATGCCGACCGCGTACACCGAGACCGAGGCGCCGCCGTCCGAAGCGATTCCGGCGATCAATGCGGCCGGCCAGTACCAGTATGTGAAGTGGTGGACGTTCATCCTGACGCTGCTCGCGGTCTGGGTTCCCGCCGGGGCAATCGGGGCCGGCCTGTTTTATTGGTGGAGCCACGACGCCTCAAAACACAAGACGACGGTGGTCTTCGTCGTGCTGGCCTACGTCGTGGTGTGCACGGTCGCCGGCCTGATCCTGGCGATGGTGCCCGACCGGCCGCTGGTGGCGGTGTTGGCGATCGCGCTGCTCTCGGCGGTATTCGCCTCGGTTGTCGCCGCGGCGCCGGTCTACGGCAAGTTCTACTGCGAGCACAGCCAGCGGCGCTGCGCGGCGGGCGTTCTGCCGTACTGAGCAACCGCACTGCCGCTATGCAAGGCTGGCGGGGTGAGCGACGTTTCGGCCTCCCAGACGCCGGCTGATCGCAACCTCACCTCCATCGTCAGCGTGATCGACGACCCTGTGCGCTCGGCCATGCTGGCGGCCCTGGCGGGCGGGCGGGCGCTGCCGGCCGGCGAGCTGGCACGGCGGGCCGGCCTCCCGCCCAAGGCGGCCTCGGCGCATCTGCGCCAACTGACCGATGCCGGTTTGATCCGAGTCCGTGTCCAGGGCCGGCACCGGTACCACGAGATCGTCAATCCGGAGGTGGCCTCTGTGCTGGAGGCCATTGCGCACATTGCTCCGCCGGCCCCGGTGCGCTCACTCGACCAGGAGCGCGCCGCGGTCGAGCTGTCCGAGGCCCGCACCTGTTACGACCACCTGGCCGGTCGCCGCGGCGTGCAAATGCGGGAGCGGCTGCTGACGGCCGGAGCCATCCGCCAACTCGACGACCGCGACCACGAGCTCACCGACCGCGGGCAACACCTGGTCGAAAAGCTGTGCATCGACCTCGCTGCGCTGCGGGCCAGTCGGCGGGTGTTCGCCCGCTCGTGCGTCGACTGGACCGACCGCCGGGTGCATCTGGCCGGCGCGCTTCCCGCCGCGATCACCAGCGTGTTCCTCGACCGCGGCTGGCTCACCCGCGCACCGGGTCGCAGGCTGCGCGTCACCGACAGCTTCGACGACAGGATCGATCAATGGCTGGCCACCTGATGCCCGGCGCGCGGCCGTTAGGGTGGTTGCCGTGACCCACTATGACGTTGTCGTCCTCGGAGCCGGACCCGGCGGATACGTAGCGGCCATCCGCGCCGCGCAACTGGGGCTGAATACCGCCATCGTTGAGCCGAAGTATTGGGGCGGAGTCTGTCTCAATGTCGGCTGCATCCCGTCCAAGGCGTTGCTGCGTAACGCCGAACTCGCGCACATCTTCAACAAGGAAGCCAAGACCTTCGGCATCAGCGGCGAGGTGACCTTCGACTACGGCGCCGCCTTCGACCGCAGCCGCAAGGTCGCCGACGGCCGAGTGGCCGGCGTGCACTTCCTGATGAAGAAGAACAAGATCACCGAAATTCACGGCTACGGCAAATTCGCCGACGCCCGCACCCTCGACGTCGAACTCAACGAGGGCGGCACCGAACGCGTCACTTTCGACAACGTGGTCATCGCCACCGGTAGCAGCACCCGGTTGGTCCCCGGCACCTCGCTGTCGAAGAACGTGGTCACCTACGAAGAGCTGATCCTGACCCGCGAGCTGCCCGAGTCGATCGTCATCGCCGGCGCCGGGGCCATCGGTATCGAGTTCGCGTACGTACTGAAGAACTACGGCGTCGACGTCACCATCGTCGAATTCCTGCCGCGCGCACTGCCCAACGAAGACATCGACGTCTCCAAGGAAATCGAGAAGCAGTACAAAAAACTTGGCGTCAAGATCCTCACCGGCACCAAGGTCGAGTCGATCGCCGACGACGGCTCGGTGGTGACCGTGACCGTCAGCAAGGACGGCAAGACCGAAGAGCTAAAGGCGCAGAAAGTGTTGCAGGCCATCGGCTTTGCGCCCAACGTCGACGGGTTCGGCCTCGACAAGGTCGGCGTCGCGCTGACCGACCGCAAGGCCATCGGGGTCACCGAGTACATGCGCACCAACGTCGACCACGTCTACGCCATCGGCGATGTCACCGGTCTGCTGCAGCTGGCCCACGTCGCTGAGGCGCAGGGTGTGGTGGCAGCCGAAACCATCGCCGGCGCAGAGACTTTGGCGCTCGGCGATATCCGGATGTTGCCGCGGGCGACCTTCTGTCAGCCGAACGTGGCGAGCTTCGGGCTCACCGAGCAGCAGGCCCGCGACGAGGGCTACGACGTGGTGGTGGCCAAGTTCCCGTTCACCGCCAACGGCAAAGCGCACGGCGTGGGTGACCCGAGCGGGTTCGTCAAGCTCGTCGCCGACGCCAAACACCTGGAACTGCTGGGCGGCCACCTGGTCGGCCATGACGTCTCGGAGTTGCTGCCCGAGTTGACGCTGGCCCAGAAGTGGGACCTGACCGCGAACGAGCTGGCGCGCAACGTTCATACCCACCCGACCATGTCGGAGGCGCTGCAGGAGTGCTTCCACGGCCTGACCGGTCACATGATCAACTTCTGACGCCCGACGGCGGGAGGCACAGTAGCGAAATGGTCAAATCCAAAGCGATACGAGCCGAATCGATTTGGGCCGGGCTAGCCGGTGTTCTCGCCGGTTACGTGCTGTGGTTGATCGCTTTCTCGATCGGAGATTTCCTGACCACGGCCGGCAAGTGGGGTCCGATCGTGTTGGCGGTCTCGGCGGTACTCGCGCTCGTCGCGGCGCTGTGGGGACGGCGGGTGCGGGCTCGCGGGAACCTCACTTTGGCAGCGTTCGCATTCGCGTTGCCACTTCTGCCGGTGCTGCTGACAGTATTGGTACTGGCCGACACTTACTTGTGATCGCCCGGGTGGTCCAGCGGAATCTGTAGGGCCGACATCGTCGCAGCCAGACCGTCGTATTGGCCTGCCAGCAAACAGAATTCGATCAGCTGACGCCGATCGAGGTGATGAGACAGCTGCTGGTACACCTGGTCGCCGATTGAGCGGTTCAGGATGAATTCGTCGGTGGCACGCAGCAGCGTCTGCTGGCGATCGGTGAGCCCGCCGGCGTTTCCGTTCGTGTTCGGCCAGGCGAAGATCAACTCCTGGGTCTGGTCGTCGAGCCCGCGACGCCGACCTATCCAGCGGTGATGCTGTAACTCGTACTCGGAGCCGCGCAGATGAGCGACCCGCAGGATCACCAGCTCGGTGTCGACCTGCGGCAACCGGCCTCGCAGCAGTCGGGCACCGTAGAACGCGAATGCCCAGAACAACAACCTGCGTTGACCCAGCGTCGTGAACAGGTGCATCTCCGGTGCGCGAACCGTCCGGGCGCCCAGCTTTGCGATCACCCAATTGATCGGACCCAGTTCACGGAAACGCCCGGGCGGAATACGGCCGACCTGGTTAGTCATCGCCGCTCCTCCTGTTTTTGGCGGGATCGCACTGCCCTGTTTATCGTCGCCGGCGAGCTGGCTCATGAGTGCTGCACCAGGTAGGGCGAGACCGTGCTGCGGTGTTCGTCGAGATCGAGTGCGCGACCCAACGCGGGGAATGCGCGCTGCGGGCAGGTGTCGCGTTCGCAGACCCGGCAGCCCGCGCCGATCGGTGTGGCGATGGTCGCCCGACAAGTCGAGTCCTTCCGAGTAGACGAGCCGATGGGCGTGCCGGAGTTCGCAGCCCAGCCCGATCGCGAAGGTCTTTCCGGGCTGACCATACCGGGATGCACGCCGCTCGATGGTGCGGGCCACCCACATGTAACTGCGCCCATCCGGCATCTGAGCGATCTGCACTCCGATCTTGCCCGGGTTGGCGAACGTCTCGTAGACGTTCCACAGCGGACAGGTGCCGCCCGCCGAGGAAAAGTGAAAACCGGTGGCGGACTGGCGTTTCGACATGTTGCCGGCGCGATCGACGCGGACGAATGACAGCGGCACGCCGCGCATCGATGGTCGCTGCAGCGTGGACAGCCGGTGGGCGATGGTCTCGTAGCTGACCGCGTAGAACGCCGACAGCCGCTCGACGTCGTAGCGGAAGCTCTCGGCGATCTCGTGGAACTGCCGATACGGCAGCACGGTCGCGGCGGCGAAGTAGTTGGCCAGCCCGAGCCGGGCGAGCTTGCGGGACTCGTCGCTGGTGAAGCTGCCCTCGTCGACCAGCCGGTCGATGAGGGCCCCGTGCTCCAGGTAGGCCAGCTCCGCGGCGAGCTTGAACGCATACTGGCCCGACGGCAGGTGTCCGCCGATTTCCAACGTCCGGGTTTGCGGGTCGAAGCGGTGAAGTACGTTGTCGCCCAAATCGATTCGCTTGATCCGGACGTCGTGCACCGAGGTCAGCCGGTCGGATAGGTCGCGGACCAGATCGGCGCGATGCATGCGCATCCGTACCGTGAGCTCCTCGGCGGCCGTGTCCAGCTCGTGCAGGTAGTTCTGCCGCTCGTAGAAGTAGTCGCGGACCTCCTCGTGCGGCATCGTGATCGAGCCGCTACCGCTGCCGTCGGAGAACCGGTCCTCGGTGGCGGCCGCGAGCTGCGTCGTGGTGAGCCGGTAGCGCCGGTGCAGGTTGACCAGGGCGCGGGCCAGCGCCGGGTGCGCGTTGACCACGTCGGCCAGTTCCGACTGGTCCACCTCGACGCCGAGATCGTGGTCGAGGGTGACCTCGCGCAATTCGGCGAGCAGCCGGGTGTCGTCCTGCGAGGCGAAGAACGTGGCGTCGACACCGAACACCTCGGTGATGCGCAGTAGCACCGAGACCGTCAACGGCCGGACGTCATGCTCGATCTGGTTGAGGTAGCTGGGGGAGATGTCCAGCATCTGCGCCAGCGCGGCCTGACTGAATCCGCGCTCGCTGCGGAGCTGCCGGACGCGCGAGCCAACGAATGTCTTGGCCATTCGGCCAGCGTACTAGCGTTGCGAAGTCGCAGTTAGCAAAATTTGCAGGGCGCCGAGAATTGGCGCGCGGCAAGGTGGTTTGGCAGCATTCTCGGTCGGGGACCCTAAGCTGGGCCGCCTGGCGACCATGCATTATGTCGTGTTGCCAAGGCGTCAGACCCAGCCTGAGGAGTTGCGGGGAGTGAAGCCGTGAGCCTGGACAAACTGATGATGCCGGTGCCCGACGGGCATCCCGATGTCTTCGACCGGGAATGGCCGCTGCGCGTCGCCGACATCGACCGTGACGGGCGACTCCGCTTCGATTCCGCAGCCCGCCACATCGTGGACGTCGGTCAGGATCAGTTGCGCGAGATGGGCTTCGAGGAGACCCATCCGCTCTGGATTGTCCGCCGGACGATGATCGATGTGATCCGCCCGATCGAGTTCGGCGACATGTTGCGGATGCGCCGGTGGTGTTCGGGCACGTCGAACCGGTGGTGTGAGATGCGGGTCCGCATCGACGGAGCGCAAGGGCGGCCTGTTGGAGTCCGAAGCGTTTTGGATCAACTTCAACCGGGAGACCCAGACGCCGGCACGCATCGCCGACGACTTCCTCGCGGGCCTCGGGAAAACCACCGACGTCAACCGGCTGCGCTGGAAGGCCTATCTCAAAGCGGGCAGTCGAGACGACGCCGCGGAGATCCACGAGTTTCCGGTCCGATTCACCGACATCGACTTCTTCGACCACATGAACAACTCCGTGTATTGGAGCGTCGTCGAGGACTACCTCTCGTCGTACCCGGAGCTGCTCAAGGCGCCGCTGCGGGTGACTATCGAGCACGATGCCGCCGTCGCGCTGGGCGACAAGCTCGAGATCATCTCGCACGTGCACCCGGCCGGCTCCACCGATCGGTTCGGCGAGAACCTCTCGGATCGCACTGTTAGAACGCTCACATATGCGGTCGGCGACGAGGTCAAAGCGCTCGCCGCGATCTTCCCGCTCTAACCGTACGAGCGTTATGCAAACGTCCGGCCTGACCTGCGAATTTAAGTTACCGACTGGTAACAGCTGAACCGCTTCAGTTGGCAGCGATCTTCGCAAGCTTTGCAAAAAGCGCCGGAGCCCTAGCCAAAATTGGCACGCAAAATAGGTGGACCTGGGCCGCTGACCTGTGCCATCTTCGTGTTAGCAAGTCAGCAATGATGCTGGGGTCCTTAGCAAGGCTGGAAATCTCGGGTCCTCAGATCAATAAATTTGAGGAGAACGCTATGTCGAGCGTTGGCACGCCGAAGAGCCCCGAAGAGATCCAGAAGGACTGGGACACCAACCCCCGCTGGAAGGGCATCAACCGCACCTACACCCCCGCCGACGTGGTGGCCCTGCAGGGCTCGGTCGTCGAGGAGTCCACGCTGGCCCGCCGCGGCGCCGAGGTGCTGTGGAGCCAGCTGCACGACCTGGAGTTCGTCAACGCGCTTGGCGCGCTGACCGGCAACATGGCCGTCCAGCAGGTGCGCGCCGGCCTGAAGGCCATCTACCTGTCCGGTTGGCAGGTCGCCGGTGACGCGAACCTGTCCGGCCACACCTACCCGGACCAGAGCCTCTACCCGGCCAACTCGGTGCCGCAGGTGGTCCGCCGGATCAACAACGCGCTGCTGCGCGCCGACCAGATCGCCAAGGTCGAGGGCGACAACTCCATCGAAAACTGGCTCGCCCCGATCGTCGCTGACGGTGAGGCCGGCTTCGGTGGCGCGCTCAACGTCTACGAACTGCAGAAGGCCATGATCGCGGCCGGTGTCGCCGGTTCGCACTGGGAGGACCAGCTGGCCTCGGAGAAGAAGTGTGGACACCTCGGTGGCAAGGTGCTGATCCCGACCCAGCAGCACATCCGCACCCTGACCTCGGCTCGCCTGGCGGCCGACGTCGCCGACGTGCCGACCGTCGTCATCGCCCGCACCGACGCCGAGGCCGCCACGCTGATCACCTCTGACGTCGACGAGCGCGACCGTCCGTTCGTCACCGGTGAGCGCACCTCCGAGGGCTTCTACCGGGTGAAGAACGGCCTCGAGCCCTGCATCGCCCGCGCCAAGGCCTACGCGCCGTACTCCGACCTGATCTGGATGGAGACCGGTACTCCGGACCTCGACCTGGCCCGCCGCTTCGCCGAGGGCGTCAAGAGCGAGTTCCCCGACCAGCTGTTGGCCTACAACTGCTCGCCGTCGTTCAACTGGCGCAAGCACCTGGACGACTCGACCATCGCCCGGTTCCAGAAGGAGCTCGGCGCGATGGGATTCAAGTTCCAGTTCATCACGCTGGCCGGCTTCCACGCCCTGAACTACTCGATGTTCGATCTGGCCTACGGCTACGCCCGCAACCAGATGAGCGCCTACGTCGAGCTGCAGGAGCGCGAGTTCGCTGCCGAGGAGCGCGGCTACACCGCGACCAAGCACCAGCGCGAGGTCGGCGCCGGCTACTTCGACCGGATCGCCACCACCGTGGACCCGACCTCGTCGACCACCGCGCTCGCGGGCTCGACCGAAGAGGGTCAGTTCCACTGACGATGCGCGGCCTCTTGGCCGCGAGGAGGAAGTGGAACCGATAGCCGGAGCCACTAAGACCAGGCCGTAGCCACAAGCTCGCGGCTTGACAGCGCAGGCCCCGCCCGGAAACCCTGGGCGGGGCCTGACGCATATCGAGAGGACATTTTCGACAGTGAGCAATGCGATTGAGCGCGTTGGAGTTATCGGCGCCGGGCAGATGGGTGCGGGCATCGCCGAGGTGTCGGCGAAGGCCGGAGCCGACGTGGTGGTCTTCGAGCCCACCGAGGAGCTCGCCGCCGCGGGCAAGGCCCGGATCGAGTCGTCACTCGAGCGGGCCGTCAGCAAGGGCAAGCTGCCCGCCGACGAGCGCGACGCGACGCTGGCGCGACTGCGCTACACCAGCAAGCTGTCCGACCTCGCCGACCGCCAGCTGACCATCGAGGCGATCGTCGAGAACGAAGCCGTGAAGGCGAAGGTGTTCGCCGAACTCGACGAGATCATCACCGACCCGGCCGCTGTGCTCGCGTCCAACACGTCGAGCATCCCGATCATGAAAATCGCTGCGGCAACGAAGAATCCGGGCCGTGTGCTCGGTCTGCACTTCTTCAACCCGGTACCCGTACTACCGCTCGTCGAGTTGATCAGCACGCTGGTCACCGACGACGAGGCGCGTGGCGCGCGTCGAGCATTTCGCGAGCGAAGTGCTCGGCAAGAAGGTGGTTCGCTGTGGCGACCGATCCGGCTTCGTCGTCAACGCTCTGCTGGTGCCCTACCTGTTGTCGGCCATCCGGATGGTCGAGTCCGGTGTCGCGTCGGTGGAAGACGTCGACACCGCGATCGTCGCCGGGCTGTCACATCCGATGGGTCCGCTGCGGCTTTCCGACCTGATCGGGCTCGACACGATGAAGCTGATCGCCGAGGCGATGTACGACGAACTGAAGGACGCCCACTACGCGCCGCCGCCACTGCTGCAGCGCATGGTCGAGGCCGGCCAGCTCGGCAAAAAATCCGGCAAGGGCTTCTACTCCTACTAGGCCGCGCGCCGCAGCGTCGGTCGGTGCCGGATTTCGGAAGATGCCGGTGCCGACATTAGACTTGCGTCAGCGGCTAACGTTGCTTCACCGCGGGTAGGGCGTAACCTCTACCCCAGTGTCAAGCGACCGGCACGCTTTCACATGCTCATCCAATCCGATTGTTCAGGACAAATGGTGTCAGATACCTCAAGCGCAACGCCCAGTGCTCAGTCCCAGTGGTTGTCGAAGTCTGCGTCGCAGACTCGTGGCTCGGACAAGAAAGAAGTCCAGTTCCACTACGACATCTCCAACGACTTCTTCGCGCTGTGGCAGGACCCGTCCCAGACGTACAGCTGTGCGTACTTCGAGAAGGACGACTACACGCTCGAGCAGGCGCAGCTGGCCAAGGTCGACCTGTCGCTGGGCAAGCTCGGCCTCAAGCCCGGGCATGACGCTGCTGGACATCGGCTGCGGTTGGGGCTCCACCATCCAGCGCGCGGTCGAGAAGTACGACGTCAACGTCATCGGCCTGACGCTCTCGGAGAACCAGAAGCAGCACATCGAGCAGAACCGGTTCCCGAACATCGACACCAAGCGCGACATGGAAGTGCGGCTACAGCCGTGGGAAGACTTCAACGAGCCGGTCGACCGCGTGGTGTCCATTGGCGCTTTCGAACACTTCGGCTTCAACAAGTACGACGACTACTTCAAGAAGACGTTCAACTTGATGCCCGACGACGGCGTGATGATGCTGCACACGATCATCATTCCGAGTGACGAAGAGATCAAAGCGCGGAAGCTGCCGTTGACGATGTCGCGGGTGCGGTTCATCAAATTCATCATGGACGAGATCTACCCCGGCGGTCGCCTCCCGCTGAGCGCGCAGGTCGAGGACGCCGCGGAGAAGGCGGGATATTCGGTGACGCTGAAACAGCCGCTGCGCCCGCACTATGCGCGCACGCTGGACACCTGGGCCAGCAACCTGGAGTCGAAGAAGGACGAAGCCATCGCGATCACGTCCGAGGAGATCTACGAGCGCTTCCTGAAGTATTTGGAAGGTTGCGCCGACTTGTTCCGCGAGGGTTACACGGACGTCTGCCAATACACCTGCGAAAAATCGCCCGCGTAGCCGAATCAGTGAAAGTGCGTTATAACAGATCGTTCGCAACAGCAGAACCTAACGACCTGAACGAGATTTCTGCGAAAGGCCCATCTCAGATGACGGACAGCGGGTCGGAGGGGTCGTCGAATTTGCGGCCGGCCTACGAGGACGTCCAAGCCCATTACGACACCTCCAACGAATTCTTCGGCCTGTTCCAGGATCCGACGCGCACCTACAGCTGCGCGTACTACGAGCGCGATGACATGACGCTCGAAGAGGCGCAGATCGCCAAGATCGACCTCGCGCTGGGCAAGCTGGACCTGCAGCCCGGCATGACACTGCTCGACGTCGGCTGCGGCTGGGCCGCCATGATGAAGCGCGCCGTCGAGCAGCACGACGTGAACGTCATCGGGCTCACCTTGAGCAAGAACCAGCACGCCCTGGGCCAGCAGATTCTCGATCAGGTCGACAGCCGCTCGCTCGCGACGCGTGCTGCTGCGCGGGTGGGAAGAGTTCGACGAGCCGGTCGACCGGATCGTCAGCATCGAGGCATTCGAGGCGTTCCCCAAATCGCGCTACAAGGCGTTCTTCGATCTCTGCTACCGCGTCATGCCCGGCGACGGCCGGATGGTGCTGCAGACGATCATGGGTCACCCGCTCAAGCGCTGGCCGGAGATGGGCATCCCGATCACGATGAGCGACCTTCGATTCATGAGGTTCATCGCGGCGGAGATCTTTCCCGGCGGCGCGGTTCCCTCCGACCAGGACGTCATCGAGTACTCCGCCAACGCGGGCTTCTCGACCGAGCGCGTGCAGAAGATGACGCCGCACTACGTCCGGACGCTCGACACCTGGACGACCAAGCTGGAGGCGGCGCGCGAGGAAGCCATCGCGGCGACCTCCGTCGAGGTCTACGACCGCTACATGCGTTACCTGATCGGGTGCTCGGACTTCTTCCAGCGCAACGTCTCTGAGGTCGGCCAATTCACTCTGGTGAAGAGCTGACGACCGGGCTCACCTGAGCCCGGGCACGAAAGCGCCGATCGCCAAGCCTGCCACCAGCAGCGCCCCGGCTTGGCGGACGTGCAGCCAGGCCAGAGCCGCGTACCACAGCGGCCAGACCGGGAAGTTGGCCGGCGGCTCGTCGGGCGGCGGGCGGCGGAAATACGGCCACACCTTGATCAGGCGGGGCAGCGCCAACACCACGAGTAGCGCCGGCCACGGCATCGCCTTGACCAGCACCGCGGCGAGCACCAGCAGGTAGAACCCGACCATCATCGCCAGCGTCAGCGCGCGGGCCCGGGTTTCGCCGAAGAGCACCGGCAGCGTGCGAATGCCCAGCGGCTCGTCGTAGGGGATCTTGTCGGTGTGCTTGCCCATCAACACTGTCGTGCAGAGCAGGCCGTAGGGCAGCGAGGCGAGCAGCACCGGCCAGCCGACGTGGCCGACCGCGGAGTAGTAGGTGCCGCAGACCATCAGCGGGCCCCAGACCACGAACACGTCCGGCTCGCCGAGGCCGCGTTTCTTCAGTCGCAGCGGCGGCGCGGTGTAGGCGAAGCTGAGCAGGAACCCAGACAGCGCGAACGCCACCACCGGCCAACCGCGCGCCCAGGTCAGCACGATCAGGATCGCCAGATCGGCCAGGTTCACCAGGCCGATCGCGACGAGCAGGGTGCGACGGCTGACCAACCCCGAGAGCACCGGGTGCGGGGCGTAGAGCGCGCGCGGATAGGTTTCGCTGTCGAGGCCGGTCTGGGTGTCGTACAGATCGTTCATCAGGTTGTTAGCGGTGTGCGCCAACAGGATTCCGACGATCGCGAGAGTCAGCCAGCGCCAATCCAATCCGGGTTGGCCCACCGCGAGCAGTGCGGCGACGAGCCCGGCGAACAGCGTCATCGGCAGCACCGCCGCACGGGTGACGACCAGCCATCGGGTGACCGCGTCGACCGGCCTGTCCGGCGGGGGATTGGTGGTGCGCAGGGCGTACGCCCAAGAGCTGAAGCGAGACCGCGTCGTTGCGTTACTCATGGCGCCACTCCTCGTGCATCACTGCATCGTCGCTGGCGCGGGGCGCCATGCCCGCAACTTAGTCGCCTAGTCGATCAGCGGCGGCACAATCGGCGAGGGATGCGGCTGGCCGCGGAACTTCTCCAGCGAGCCGGCGACCTCGGCTATCCCGCACAGCGCGCTCCAGCTCAGCATCGTCAGGTAGTCGATCAGCTCGTCGGCGGTCATTCTGCGGGTCCAGCAGCCAGGAGTGCGTGGCCAGCTGGACACCGCCGACGATCATGTACGCCCAAGGCTCCACACCGCCGAGATCCATCCCCTCGGGGCGCATGCGACGGCGCAGCATCACCGCCAGCATGCGAGCGATGATCCGCTCGGAATCGGCGACCACCTTGTTCTTGCCGGCAGAGTTGTTGGCCATCACGAACCGGTAAGGCTCCGGTTCGTTGGCGACGGTCTCGACGTAAACCCTGATGACTTCCCGGGTCAGCTCGAAGCCGTCCAGGTTCGACGACAGCGCGGAGGCCATGTTCGGGATCAGGGTGATCTGTGAGAACCGCATCATCACGGCAGTGGTCAGATCGTTTTTGTCGACGAAATAGCGGTAGAGCACCGTCTTGGAGACGCCGATCTCGTGGGCGATCTCGTCCATGCTGACGTACTGGCCACGCCGACGGATCGCCTCGATCGTCCCATCGATCAGCTCATTGCGGCGTTCCACCTTGTGCTGGTGCCAACGTCGCTTACGGCCGTCGGTTTTCACCGCTGCAGCGAAGACCTGTGCCACTATTGCCGGTTCCTATCTTGTCGTCGTTATCGATAGTACGGCTTATTTCCGGCGATTTCTTGTCTGTACCTCAGACAACGTTGTTTCGCGGTCGGTCCGGTAACAGTTACCACGCAATTTTGCCCACCGCGGTCGCAGGTCCCGGCGCGGTCGTCGTCACCGATAAGCGACGTCGATAGCGGATGATGGTGGAGTGGCAGTCGGACTGAACGGGAGACCCGCTCCGGGACCCAAGCACCGCGCGGACCCGGCGCCGCTATCGCCGAGTAAGTCGGCGTCCATCGCCGAGTCCTTCGCCGGGGCCGACCCGCAAGCCGACGCTGGAGCGGCGCCAGGGGCTACGGCGGATGAAGGTAGTGGCGCTGGGCTTCCTGGTCGGCGCCACCGCGATATTTATCGGCTGCCGGTGGGCGCAGGCCGGCGGCACCGCCCCCACCTGGGTCGGCTACCTGGGAGCCGCGGGGGAAGCCGGGATGGTCGGTGCGCTCGCGGACTGGTTCGCCGTGACCGCGTTGTTCACCCACCCGCTGGGCATCCCGATCCCGCACACCGCGATCATCAAGCGCAAGAAGGATCAACTCGGCGAGAGCCTCGGCACCTTCGTGCGGGAGAACTTCCTGTCGCCGGAGGTGGTGGGCACCAAGCTGCGCGACGCGGAGATTCCGGGCCGGCTGGGCAAATGGCTCTCGGATACCTCGCATGCAGAGCGGGTCGCCGCCGAGTCGGCCACCGTACTGCGAGTCCTGGTCGAACTGCTCCGCGACGAAGACGTGCAGCTGGTGATCGACCGAATGATCGTGCGGCGCATCGCCGAACCGCAGTGGGGACCGCCGGTCGGGCGGGTGCTGTCCACGCTGCTCGGCGAGAACCGCCAGGAAGCGCTGATCCAATTGCTCGCCGACCGGGCGTTTCAGTGGTCGCTGAACGCCGGCGAGGTGATTCAGCGGGTGATCGAGCGGGATTCGCCGACCTGGTCGCCGCGATTCATTGACCAGCTCGTCGGCGACCGGATCCATCGCGAGTTGATGGACTTCACCGACAAGGTCCGCCGCAACCCGGAACACGAACTGCGCCGATCGGCGACCAAGTTCCTGTTCGAGTTCGCTGACGACTTGCAAAACGACGACGCAACGATCGCCCGGGCCGAGGCGGTCAAGGACCAGTTGATGTCGCGCGAAGAAGTGACCAACGCCGCGGCGACGGCCTGGAAAACACTCAAGCGGTTGGTGCTCGAAGGCGTCGACGATCCGTCCAGCACGTTGCGCACTCGCATTGCTGACGCAGTGGTTCGGATCGGGGAATCGCTACGCGACGACGCGGAATTACGCGACAAAGTCGATAACTGGATCGTGCGGGGCGCCGAGCATTTGGTCGCCCAGTATGGGGTGGAGATCACAGCGATTATTACCGACACCATCGAGCGTTGGGACGCGGAAGAGGCCAGCCGGCGAATAGAGCTGCATGTGGGTCGTGACCTGCAGTTTATCCGGATCAACGGCACTGTCGTGGGCTCGCTGGCCGGGCTCGTCATCTACGCCATCGCGCAGCTACTCTTCTGAGCCCTGCTAACAGTGCTTGCAAAAGCTAGCACCTGTTAGCTACCGTGGGCGCGTTCGCACAAACCAGCTGACGCGAGGAGTCGCCATGCCGCAAGAAGAAAACCTTGCTGCTGTTGTGACGACCGCTGCGTCGGATATCGGCAGCTTCATCAAAGCGCAGCGTGAAGCGGCACAGGTTTCGGTGCGGCAGCTGGCGGAAAAAGCCGGCGTCAGCAATCCGTATCTCAGCCAGATCGAGCGCGGATTGCGCAAACCTTCGGCCGGCGTGCTCAACCAACTCGCCAAGGCATTGCGGGTTTCCGCCGAGGTGCTCTATGTCCAGGCCGGGATGCTCGAGCCCGGACCCAAGAGCGAGGTCCGTGACGCAGTCGTCACCGACACGACGATCACCGAAGGGCAAAAGCAGGTCTTGCTCGACATCTACACGTCCTTCGTTCAGCAAAACGAGGCTGCCCGGGAGGAGAACACCCCTGCATAAAACCGGACAACTGACGTAATCCCCTGACGTACAACGAGAACGACGAGAGGAAACACCATGGCAGAGAACAACCCGTCCATCGATGACCTGAAGGCTCCGCTGCTCGCCGCACTGGGTGCCGCTGACCTGGCCCTGGCCACGGTCAACGACCTGCTCACCGAGCTGCGTGACCGTGCCGAGGAGACCCGCACCGACACCCGCAGCCGGGTCGAGGAGAGCCGTGCTCGCCTGACCAAGCTGCAGGAGGAACTGCCCGAGCAGCTGCGCGACCTGCGCGACAAGTTCACCGCCGACGAGCTGCGTAGCGCCGCCGAGGGCTACGTCGAGGCCGCGACCTCGCGCTACAACGAGCTGGTCGAGCGCGGCGAGGCCGCCCTGGAGCGCCTGCGCAGCCAGTCCGGTCTGGACGACGTGTCGGAGCGTGCCGAGGGCTACGTCGAGCAGGCCGTCGAGCTGACCCAGGAAGCGCTGGGCACCGTTGCTTCGCAGACCCGCGCGGTCGGCGAGCGCGCCGCCAAGCTGGTCGGCATCGAGCTGCCGAAGAAGACCGACGCGGCCGCCAAGAAGGCCCAGAAGGCTGTCGCCAAGAAGGCCCCGGCCAAGAAGGCGCCCGCCAAGAAGGCTCCGGCCAAGAAGGCTCCGGCCAAGAAGGTCACCCAGAAGTAATCCGGCGGTCCGCGTTGCCCGCTCGGGCAACGCGGACTGGCTGACCACTCGACTCCGAGTCGCCCGCTTGGGTGACTCGGAGTCGACGTTTCTGGTGGCGCCCGCTTACGCTTAACGGGTGAGTCTGGTGAATAGCGTCATGTTGGTCTTGCAGGTCGCCGTGGCGATGACAGCGCTCTACGCCTTCGTGCACGCGGCGATGCAGCGGACCGATGCCTACACGGCGGCCGACAAGATGACCAAGCCGGTGTGGCTGTTGATCTTGGGCGTCTCTGTCCCGCTGACCATGATGCTCAGCGCGCTGGGCGCGACGATCGGCGCCTGCGCGGC
This sequence comes from uncultured Actinomycetota bacterium, assembly GCA_963755805.1. Lineage (GTDB taxonomy): Bacteria > Actinomycetota > Actinomycetes > Mycobacteriales > Mycobacteriaceae > Mycobacterium. The sequence goes on along the minus strand of CAVWLG010000006.1, from coordinate 14,798 downwards.
CGGTGTCTACCTGGTCGATGTGCGGCCCAAACTCCTTGAGATCCAAGGTAAGTCACGATAGTTCCATGCGAGTTCTGATTCTCGCGGCGACGCTCTTCGGCGCGCTGGCGGGTGTTTCGCCCGCGTCGGCAGATCCGGGACCGAACGCATTTCCCTACGCGCCGCCCTTCGTCGACCATGTTCGCTGGGCGCAATGGTCCGAGGGGAGCCAGCTATCCAGTCTTCGGGTCTATCCGACGACGTCGGGTCGTGCGGCGTCCAAACGTCTCGGGTCTCCAACCCCCGAGGCCGACGAGGCGTGGGCCGAGGTGCTCGCGCTGGCGCCGCAGGCCGACAGCCCAGGAATGCGCGACCAATTCCGCTGCCACTGGGATTTCGCCGAGGCGGCTCAGCCCGGCAAAACCAGCTGGAATCTGGAGCCATGGCGGCCCGTCGTCGACTACGCGACGATGGTCGCTGACGGCTGCAATCCCGGCGGCGCGCAGGAGCCGTTCTGATGTCGTGGACCCGCGCGCAGGTCGCCGCCCTCGTCGACCACACCCTGCTCAAGCCGGAGGCCACTCCTGCTGAGGTCACCGCCGTCGCCGAGGAGGCCGCGGCGCTGGGCGCCTACGCCGTCTGCGTCTCGCCGTCGATGGTGGCAGCACGCTATCCACGCCGGCGTTCCGGTCGCCGCGGTCGCCGGATTCCCTTCTGGCAAACATCTTTCCGAGCTCAAGGCGCGCGAAGCCGCGCTGGCCGTCGCGGCGGGCGCGGTGGAGGTCGACATGGTGATCGACGTCGGCGCGGCGCTGGCCGGCGACATTCGACGCCGTGCGAGGCGGACATCGCTGCGGTGCGCGCCGCTGTCCCCGGCGCCGTGCTCAAGGTCATCGTCGAATCGGCCGCGCTGTTGACCCTTGCCGACGAGCACGACGCTGATCGCCGTCTGCCGCGCCGCCGAGGATGCCGGCGCCGACTTCGTCAAGACCTCAACGGGTTTCCATCCCGCCGGCGGCGCATCGCCGGACGCCGTCACGCTGATGGCCGACACCGTCGGCGGTCGGCTGGGAGTCAAAGCCAGCGGCGGCATCCGCACGGCCGAGTCCGCCCTCGCGATGCTCGACGCCGGCGCTACCCGGCTCGGGTTGTCGGGAACCCGCGCGGTGCTCGACGCGCTGGGCTGAATTGCCCGGCTCGGCCTCAGACTCCGCTGAAGCAGTCCTGACCGGTCTGCGGTTGCGACGACGATGCCGGGATGGTGGCGTTGCTGGCCGAGAACGTCGCCTCCACCCCGCTGTCCGTGACCTTGACGCTGTCGGCGTGGATGCCGAGCGGATAGTTCTGGGTCGCCTTGGAGGTGAGGTCGTCGAGGTTCTTCTGGACGGTCGTCGGTCGACATGCTGGAACCCAGCGCGCTCATGCTGACCACCTGCAGCGACAATCCGTTGTTGACGATCTGCGGCTTCACCGTGGCGCTGTCCAGCAATCCCTTCAAGGTGACGGTGCCGTCACCAGGATTGGTGGAAACGTTGCCGGCGACAAACTTGCCCAGCACCGGGACTGCGTCTTGGATCGACTGCTTGATGCCGTCCGCGGACCAGGTGATGGTGCCTTTCAGCGACCCGATCGTGCCCTTGGAGTTGTTGGCGCCGTTCAGGTTGATGTCGTGGATGTCCAGGCTCACCTTCATGCCCTTGGCCGAGCGCACCTGGTTGCCCGCGGTCTGCGCCGAGATGTCGGAGTAATGGCCGGTGGCGTACTGCCACAGCACCGGCGGGGCTACGGCGAAGGACACGCTGGCGCTGTCCTGCACCTCGCACTGCACCGCGTCGGCCACCTTGCTGGCGGCGAGATGGCGAGCGTATAGCTCGGCGCCGATCGGCACCGCGACGACGAGCAGCGCCACGATCAGCAGGAATAACAACAGCGACGTCCGGTTGGCGAAAATACGACGTCCGCCGGTTTCCTTCGGCTCCGCCGGCGACGGAGGCGGCGTCGCTGTCGGAATGCGGGTGGTCAATTGTTCGTGTGGACGGGGTGGGGGACCCGGCTGCTGCGGCCGTGGGTTGGGCGGCAGGCCTTGTTGCGGCGGCGGGCCGGGCTGCTGCGGCCGGCCGGGGGGGCGACCGGGCTGCTGCGGCCGCGGCACGTCACGAGCCGAAGGCTGCGGCGGGCGGCCAGGTTGCGGAATGTGGCGCGTCGGCGATTCCGACGGCGGCAAGGGCCTACGGCGCGGCGGGAAGCCGCGGTTGGGCGGCCCGGCGGGCCGAGGCGGGCGGCCTCGCTCCGGCGGCTCGTTGCTCGGGGGGCCAGGTGGATTCGTCATTGACGGACCGCCTTAGACATGCGCGAAGCAGGGGTCTTGCCCGCCCGGGGGGATCGAGGCGTTGTGCGTCGAGAAGTGCGCCGTCACACCGTCATTGGTGACCTGCACGCTGTCGGCCTGGATGCCCAGCGGATATTGCTTGAGCAGCGCCGAGGTGAAGGTGTTCAGCGCGGTCTGCGCGGTCTCGTGCGGGATGAGGACACCCAGCGCGTTGACCTTGTAGACCTGCAGCGTCAGCTTGCCGTCGGCGACCACCGGTTTGACGGTGACGCCGCCCAGGCCCATCGCCCCGGTGAGCTCGATGGTGCCGGCGCTGGGGTCGGTCGTGACGCTGCTGACCAGGCCGCCGATGAACGGCAGAGAATTCTGCACGGTCTCCTGGATACCCTCCGACGTCCAGGTGATGTTGGCATCCAGCTTGCCGATGGTGCCCTTGGAATCGGCGTTGCCGTGCAGATCGACGTCGTCGATCTCGATGTCGGCCTTCATGCCCTTGGCATTTTTGATGTTGTTTCCGGCGGTGTGGATCGTGATGTCGTTGTAGTGACCCGTCAAGTGCTGCAACAGGAATGGGCTCGAGCCGAACGACACGGTGGCGCCGTCCTGGATGACGCACTGAGGTCGCGGTGGCGACGACGCTGTTCGCCCGGTGGCGGGCATAGAGTTCGCCGCCGACCAGGCCGGCGATACCCAGCGCCGCGACGATGACCAGCACCAGGATGATCGACACGGGGTCACCGCGGAGGCGGAAGCGGCGCTTGGCTTTTGCGGGCTCGGCGGTGTCCTGCGGCGCCGGCTGATCAAACGTCGCGCCGGCCGGATACTCCTGCGCGGGCGGCGGGTATGTCGGCGGAGTCGGCGGCTGATACGCGTACTCGGCCTGCGGCGCCGGCTGGGTGGGCGAATTCGGCTCGCCGGGACGAGACCAGGGCGACGACGGGTCCTGGTGTGGGGGCCCCTGCGGATTCGTCATCTGGGCGATTCTGCCTTATCCGCATGAGCGAGCGCTGTGGAGTTGCGCAGCACCGCGATTGTCTCGCGGGCCTTCGTCACCTGCTCGAGCGCGAGGTCGGCGACCAGCAGCTGCGGGTCGGCGCCGGCCGAGGCCACCACCGCGCCGAACGGCGACACCACCAGGCTGCCGCCGACTCCGGTCGGCGCGCTGGAGGCCAACGGCTCGCCGGGGTCGGCCTGCCCGGCCGCGACGACGAAGCTGGTGGAATCCAGCGCGCGAGCGCGGGCCAGCAGCGTCCACTGCTCGAGTTTCCCCGGGCCGGCGGCCCACGACGCGCTGACCACGATCAGCTGGGCGCCGCGGCGGGCCAGCGTGCTGAACAGTTCGGGGAAGCGCAGGTCGTAGCAGGTCGTCAGCCCCACCCCGACACCGTCGACGTCGATGACGACGGGCTGGTTGCCCGGCGCGACGGTGGTCGACTCGGTGAACCCGAACGCGTCGTAGAGGTGGATCTTGTCGTAGTGGGCGTCGGTGCCTGCGCGGCCGACGGCCAGCAGCGTGTTGTGCACCCGTCCGTCGTCGGCCGGGGTGAACATGCCGGCCACCACCGTGATGCCGGCGTCGGCCGCGATCCGGCGCACCCCGTCGGCCCAGGGCCCGTCGACCGGCTCGGCGATCGGGGCCAGCGGAACCCCGAACCGGCACATCGTCGCTTCCGGGAACACCACCAACGACGCGCCGGCGTCGACGGCCCGCCCGGTGTAGTCCCGCACGAGCTGCAGGTTGTCGGCCGGGTCGGTGCCACTGAGGATCTGTGCCACCGCTACGCGCATGGTTGTCAGCCTAGGGGTCGCTCCCTGGTCAACCCAGGGGTGATCGCAAGCGCGGCGGGTCGCTCCCCAGTCAAGCCAGAGCGACGGCCGTGCCAGAATCATGGCCATGGTCGACTTCACCCTGACGCGGACCACGACGGCGCCGATCGAGGCGGTGTTCGACTCGCTGACCGATCACCGCGGCATCGCGAACTACGTGAAGGCGGCCCGCCGCAGCACGCTGGACCGCGAGGGAACGCCCGCGCCCAACGGTGTCGGCGCCATCCGACGCATCGAGGCGGTCGGACCCGCGATCGTCGAAGAGATCATCGGCTACGAGCGGCCCAACAGCTACGCCTACAAGATGGTCTCCGGTGCGCCGGTCCGAGATCACGTCGGCACGGTGACGCTGCGCCCGGCAGGCACCGGAACCGAGGTCAGCTGGCACCTGACGTCCAAGCCCAAGATCCCCGGCCTCGATTGGCTGCTGACGCCGGTGCTGAAGCGGGTCATCGGCGAACTGCTGAACGGCGCCGTCGACGCCGCAGAAAAGCCGCGCTTAGGCGTTTTCGCCGATCCACGTCGTGGTGAAGCGCTGCTCGCGGATCAGCAGCTCGACCAGCTGGCTGCCGATGAAGTTCTCCAACTTGCCGCCGACCAGCGGGATGCGGACCTCGACGGTGGCCCGAAACTTCAACCGCGCGCCGCCCGACTCGGGTTCCAGCACCGCGGTGCCGGTCAACGACGCCGGCGAGTCCAGGATCGATCCGGTGACCGTCGCGGTCGCCGAGCCGTTGCTGATCGGCTCCCAGCGTTCTTCGCGGCGGATGCGCAGATCGCCGCGGTGGAACTGGGTGACCACGGCCGGCATCCGATCCGCGCGCAGCACTTGGGTGGTGACCACGTCGATGCTGCCGTCGCCGCCGGACGGGCCACCGAGGTCCATCGAATCCAGCGTCGCGTCGTCAGCCCCTGAATCGGCCAGCCGGGCCAGCCAGTACTGCTCGTCGCTGAAAGCCTGCAGAACCGCTTCGACGGCTGGCCGCATAGTCGGTGGACATGTCGAACGAACGCGGCATAGCAGGTCAGGCTACCGTTACGTCTCGTGGTCGGAACGCTTTTCGCTGGTGCGCGCGTCGACGAGAACGTGCCGCTGGCGCCGTTGACCACGCTGCGCGTCGGCCCGGTCGCGTCGCGGGTCATCACCTGCACCAGCACCGAGCAGGTGGTCGCGACGCTGCGTCATCTCGACACCCAGGGCCCGCAATCGCTGCTGGTGCTGGCCGGCGGCTCGAACGTGGTGATCGCCGACGAGTTGGTTGATCTGACCGTAATCCGATTGTGCCTCCAACGATATTCGGGTCGAAGGCAACATTCTGCGGGCCGAGGCGGGTGCGGTCTGGGACGACGTGGTGGTCGCGGCGATCGGCGCCGGGCTCGGTGGGCTGGAGTGCCTGTCGGGGATTCCCGGCTCGGCGGGCGCCACCCCGGTGCAAAACGTCGGCGCCTACGGGGTCGAGGTGGCCGACACCATCACCCGGGTTCGGATGCTGGACCGAGCGCAGTGGACAGGTGCGCTGGGTAGCGGCCGACGAACTGGGTTTCGGGTATCGGACCAGCCTGCTCAAGCATTCCGATGCGGCCACCGTCCTGGAGGTGGAATTCGCGCTGGACCCCTCCGGCCGCAGCGCGCCACTGCGTTACGGCGAGCTGGTGACCGCACTGAACGCCACGGCCGGTGAGCGCGTCGACCCGGCTGCGGTGCGCGAGGCTGTGCTCGCACTGCGGAAGGGCAAGGGCATGGTGCTCGACGAGGCCGACCACGACACCTGGAGCGTCGGATCCTTTTTCACCAATCCTGTTGTCACACCGCAGTTTTACCAAGATCTGGCCGACCGGGCCGATCGCCCGGTGCCGCACTATCCGGCACCCGACGGCGTCAAACTGGCCGCGGGCTGGCTCGTCGAGCAGGCCGGCTTCGGCAAGGGCTACCCGGCGGTCGAGGACGCGCCCTGCCGGCTGTCCACCAAGCATGCGCTGGCCGTGACCAATCGCGGCGGGGCCGGCACGGGCGACGTGCTGGCGCTGGCCCGCGCGGTGCGCGACGGCGTGCGCGACGTGTTTGGCGTCACATTGGTGCCCGAACCGGTGCTGGTCGGCTGCGCCCTGTAGATCCTGCGCGTAAGAGGAGTGCTGTTTCCGCCGGTATCTTGATGTCGTGAGCACAGCGCGCGGCGTCTCGCCGGTCAACCGGCGCCGGGCTCTGGCGACCCTGGCGGTCGGCGTCTTCGCGCCCAACGTGTTGGCCGCCTGCGTCGGCGGATCGACCAAGCAGGCCGAGAAGGCCAAACCGCCGGCAGAAGCCGCGCTGACGTTCCGGCCGGCCGACAAAAGCCACCAAGGTCCTGCCGACCGCGCCGATCAGCGTCGAGGTCCGCGACGGCTGGTTCCAGCACGTCGCGCTGACCAACTCGGACGGCAAGGTCGTCGCCGGCGCCCTCAACCGGGACCGCACGCTCTACACCCTCACCGAGCCGCTCGGTTACGACGCGACGTACACCTGGAGCGGCTCTGCGGTGGGCCACGACGGCAAGCCCGTCGCGGTGAAGGGCGAGATCACCACCGTCGCGCCCACCAAAGTCGTCGACGGCGGATTCCAGCTCGCCGACGGCCAGACCGTCGGGATCGCGGCGCCGATCATCATCCAGTTCGACGCGCCGATCGCGGACAAGGCCGCCGTCGAGCGGGCGCTGAAGGTCACCACCGAACCGCCGGTCGAGGGCAGCTGGGCGTGGCTGCCCGACGAAGTCGGCGGCGCCCGGGTGCACTGGCGCAGCCGCGAGTACTACCCGGCCGGCACCAAGGTCAACGTCGACGCCAAGCTCTACGGGCTGGCCTTCGGCGACGGGGCCTACGGCAAGCAGGACATGAGCCTGAAATTCGACATCGGCCGCCGCCAGGTGGTGAAGGCCGAGATCTCGTCGCATCGCATCCAGGTGGTCCGCGACGAGGGCGTCATCATGGACTTTCCCTGCAGCTACGGCGAGGGCGACAAAGCCCGCAACGTCACCCGCAACGGCATCCACGTGGTCAGCGAGAAGTACTCCGACTTCTACATGTCCAACCCGGCCGCCGGTTATAGCCACGTCCACGAACGCTGGGCGGTGCGGATCTCCAACAACGGCGAGTTCATCCACGCCAACCCGAACAGCGCCGGCGCGCAGGGCAACAGCAACGTCACCAACGGCTGTGTCAACCTGTCGACGGCTGACGCCGAGCAGTACTTCGGCAGCGCGATCTACGGTGACCCGGTAGAAGTCACCGGCAGCCGGATCGAGCTGTCCTACTCCGACGGCGACATCTGGGATTGGGCCGTGGACTGGAACACCTGGGTGGGGATGTCGGCGCTGCCGCCGCCGAGTGACGCCAAGCCGGCACCGGTGTCGATTCCGCGCAGCGCTCCGGCCACTCCGCGCGATGCGCCGACGCTGTCGGGCACCCCGACCACGTCGACTAGCCCTGCGGGGCCCGGCGGTTGAACCGGCCGGCCGACGCCTGATCGCGCGGCCGGATGACGATCTGGTCGAGGTCGACGTGCGATGGCCGCGACGCCACGAAGCCGATCACCTCGGCGACGTCGCCCGGCGTCAACGGCGTGATCCCGCTGGTACACGGCGTCGGCGCGCTGTTGATCGCCGTCGAAGCGCACCAGCGAGAACTCCGTCTCGACCGCCCCGGGCGCAATCTCGGTGAGCCGCACCGGTTTTCCGAGTAGCTCGCCGCGCAGCGTGCGGTGCAGCGCGCCCTGCGCATGCTTGGCCGCGGTGTAGCCGGAGCCGCCGTCGTAGATCTCCATCGCCGCGATCGACGTGACGGTGACGATCAGCCCGTCGCCGGAGTCGATCAGCTTGGGCAGCAGCGCGCGAGTGACCCGCAGCGTGCCCAGCACATTGGTCTCCCACATCCAGCGCCAATGCTCGAGATCAGCGTCGGCCACCGGCGCCAGGCCCTTGGCGCCGCCGGCGTTGTTGACCAGCACGTCTACCCGGCTCAGCTGTCCGGCCAGCGCCTCCACGGCCGCGTCATCAGTGACGTCGGCCACAATCGCCGTCCCGCCGATCTCGGTGGCCAGCGCGTTGATCCGGTCGGCCCGGCGCGCCACCGCGACCACATGGAAGCCTTGCGCCGCAAGGGTTCTCGCGGTCGCCTCGCCGATACCCGCGCTGGCGCCGGTGACGACGGCGACGGGTTGGCCGGCGTTCGGGTGGTCAGATGTCGTCGAATGCGGATCAGAGGAACCCATCTGAACGACTCTAGTAACCGTGCTAAATTCCTTCTGTGTACTCCAGCACCTTGTTCGGCTGTCTACCCGCGTGTTGTTGCGCGGGCTGCGCGTGTTGTCGCCGCGCAACCAGCCGCGCCTGAGCTAAGCGCTAAAGCGCTCGCGACGGTGTGCGGCTACAGACCGCCATCGGAACTCGGACAAGGACACACCAATGCGTTCAACAACTTTCACCTCACATCAGCACAACCCGCTCGCGGCCGCCCGCCGGCGAGGGCCCGGACGTCACCGCGTGGTGGCGCCCTCGCTACAGCTCTCTGACGCCGCCGCGTCATCGGTGTTCCGGGCTGTGCGGCTGCGCGGCCCGATCGGCCGCGACGTCATCGCCCAGGTCACCTCGCTGTCGATTGCGACGGTAAACCGCCAGGTCATCGCCCTGCTGGACGCCGGAATCCTGCGGGAACGCGCCGACCTGGCCGTCTCCGGCGCGATCGGGCGTCCCCGGGTGCCCGTCGAGGTCAACCACGAGCCGTTCCTGACGCTGGGCATCCACGTCGGCGCCCGGACCACCAGCATCGTGGCCACCGACCTGTTCGGCCGCACCCTGGACGCCGTCGAAACCCCGACGCCGCGGACCGCTCAGGGGCCCGCGCTGGCCGCGCTGGCCGACGGCGCCCGCCGCTACCTGCGGCGTTGGCATCGCCGGCGGGCGCTTTGGGTCGGCGTCGCGATCGGTGGAACGGTCGACGCCGCCAGCGGCCATGTCGACCACGCCCGGCTGGGCTGGCGGGACGCGCCGGTCGGCCCGACGATCGCCGAGGCGCTGGAGCTGCCGGTTTCGGTGGCCTCGCACGTCGACGCGATGGCGGCCGCGGAGCTGCTGCTCGGTATGCGCCGCTTCGGGCCGAACTCGTCGACCAGCCTCTACGTCTACGCCCGCGAGACGGTCGGCTACGCGCTGATGATCGACGGTCGGGTGCACAGCCCGGCCAGCGGTCCGGGCACGATCACCAACCTGCCCGCGCAGTCGGAGTTGCTCGGCGGCTCGGGGTTGCTGGAGTCGACCGTCAGCGACGAGGCCGTGTTGGCCGCCGCGCGCCGGCTGCGCATCCTGCCGGCCCACAGCGGCGCATCCGGCGGCGGCACGGTGACCGAGGTCCTGAAGATCGCCCGCAGCGGCAACAAGCAGGCCCAGGAACTGCTCGACGAGCGGGCCCGGGTGCTCGGCGAATCCGTTGCGCTGCTGCGTGATCTGCTCAACCCCGACGACCTGGTGGTCGGCGGGCAGGCGTTCACCGAGTATCCCGAGGGCATGGCGCGGGTGGAGGAGGCCTACAAGGCCCGCCTGGTGCTGCCCGCGCGCGACATTCGGGTGACCGCCTTCGGCAACCGGGTGCAGGAGTCCGGCGCCGGCATCGTGTCGCTGGCCGGGCTGTATTCCGACCCGCTGGGCGCCATGCGCCGCGCCGCGCCGCCGTTGCCCGTCTACGAGGTTGACGTCGAGACACCCGCCTGACCTGGGGCTCCACCCGGTGCTGCAAAGATGGCTGGGTGGCCCTCACTGACTTCTCCCGGCCGGACGCTTCAGAGCTGACCGATCCGCGTCGCGTCGCGGTGCTGGCGGTGCACACGTCGCCGCTTGCGCAGCCCGGCATGGGGGATGCCGGCGGGATGAATGTCTACGTGCTGCAGAGCGCGCTGCACCTGGCCCGCCGCGGTGTCGAGGTGGAGATCTTCACCCGGGCCACGGCGTCCACCGATCCGCCCGTCGCGCGGGTGGCGCCCGGTGTGCTGGTGCGCAACGTGGCGGCCGGGCCGTTCGAAGGCCTGGACAAGTACGACCTGCCGACCCAGTTGTGCGCGTTCGCGGCCGGCGTGCTGCGGGCCGAGGCTGCCCACGAGCCGGGCTACTACGACATCGTGCACTCGCACTACTGGCTGTCCGGTCAGGTCGGGTGGCTGGCCCGCGACCGGTGGTCGGTGCCGCTGGTGCACACCGCGCACACGCTGGCCGCGGTCAAGAACGCCGCGCTGGCCGAGGGTGATACTCCGGAGCCGCCGCTGCGTACGGTGGGCGAGCAGCAGGTGGTCGACGAGGCTGACCGGTTGATCGCCAACACCGATGATGAAGCAGCGCAACTGGTTTCGCTGCATCACGCCGACCCGGCCCGGATCGACATCGCGCATCCCGGCGTCGACTTGGACGTGTTCCGTCCCGGCGACCGCCGCGCCGCGCGGGCCAAGCTGGGGCTGCCGGCGGATCAGGACGTGGTCGCGTTCGTCGGGCGTATCCAGCCGCTGAAAGGTCCCGACGTGTTGCTGCGTGCAGCGGCCAAACTCCCGCGGGTGCACGTCGTGGTGGTCGGCGGACCGTCGGGCAGCGGGCTGGCCATTCCGGACGGGCTTGTTCGGCTCGCGGCCGAATTGGGTATCTCCGACCGGGTGACGTTCTTGCCTCCCCAATCGCGGGAAAACCTCGCCACCGTGTTCCAGGCCGTCGACCTGGTTGCGGTGCCGAGCTACTCCGAGTCGTTCGGCCTGGTGGCGCTGGAGGCGCAGGCCTGCGGGACACCGGTGGCCGCAGCCGCCGTCGGCGGTCTGCCGGTGGCGGTGCGCGACGGGGTGACCGGCACGCTGGTGGCCGGCCACGACGCAGACCGGTGGGCGCACGCCATCGACGAGACGTTGCGGCTCGGCCCGCAGACTTTCGGTCCCGCGGCGGTCGAGCATGCGGCCGCGTTCTCCTGGGACAACACCGTCGACTCGCTGCTGGCCAGCTACCGCCGCGCGATCGGTGATTTCACCGCCCGCCGCGCGGTTCGTGGCCTCCCGTCGACGCGGCGGGCGGCGCAGGTCGGACGGCGGCCGTCGCGACGCAAGGCGTGAAGACCGGCGAGCCGGTGAGGAGTGGCGACTATGAGGGCGCGAAACGGCGATCGGCCGATCACCCAGCTTCAGCAAATGATCGAGGACACCCTCGACACCAATGACCTGACCTACTCGCGACACGAAGGTGCCCACGGCGGCCTGCCCGGGCTGATCGTCGAGTTGCCCGGCGAGCGCCGGCTCAAGACCAACACCATCCTGAGCATCGGCGAGCATTCGGTGCGCGTGGAGGCCTTCGTCTGCCGCAAGCCCGACGAAAACCACGAGGGCGTCTACAAATTCCTGCTCAAGCGCAACCGCCGCCTGTACGGCGTCGCCTACACGCTGGACAACGTCGGCGACATCTACCTGGTTGGCCGGATGGCGTTGTCGTCGGTGGACGCCGCCGAGATCGACCGCGTGCTCGGGCAGGTGCTCGAAGCGGTCGACAGCGACTTCAATACGTTGCTGGAGTTGGGTTTTCGCTCGTCGATCCAGAAGGAATGGGAATGGCGGGTGTCGCGCGGTGAGTCGCTGAAGAATCTCGAGGCCTTCGCGCATTTGATCGAAGACGACGAGGACGAAGGCGAGACAGTAGTAGTTAGTTGACTCGGTTGTTGAAGTTGTCCCAGTTGAATCGTTTTCTATGTCGACCGTTGAGTTCGTCTGCGACGTAGGCCAGGTGCTCGGGTGAGTGCACGGATAGATCTGTTCCCTTTGGAAAGTATTCGCGTAGCAACCTGGTGTTTTCGTTGCTTCCCCGCTGCCAGGGAGAGTGTCGGTCGCAGAAGTAGACCTCGATGCCCGCGTCGATACTGATCCACGCGCGCTGCGCCATTTCGTGGCCTTGGTCCCAGGTCACCGTACGACGCAATGTGGGCGGTAGTTCCTTGATCGCAGCGATCATAGCGTCAGCGACAACGTCGGCAGAGCGGTGTCGAGCAGTTGCAGGATCCGCACGAACCCGATGGAGCGCTCGACGAGCGTGCCGATCTGCGAGGCCTGGTTTTTGCCGCTGAGGAGATCGCCTTCCCAGTGCCCGCGTACGGCTCGATCGTCGGCCTCGGCGCGCCGCTCCGAGATGTTGACCATGCCCGGCATCTGGCCCCTACCCTTGTGCACGCCGGCACCAGCGCGAGGCTCACGTAGTGCTCGCCCTGCGCGCAGACAGTCGTCAACTCACCGCGCAGCTCGCCGCGTCCTCGCACGTAAAGCGCCTCAACACGTTCGGCACACCGCACTCCCGCCACACAAGTCGGCCAACACCCCAGCGAGCCCCGCCACCTCACACCTCACCCCCACACCCCGCGAGCGTGCTGGTCTACTCCGCACTCCTCGTGCGCTCGCCAACGTCACCGTTTCCCGATCTGCGCTCCCACCCTCCCCGGTGACCCTCAAGCGGTGGAACACCCGTTACCCGCCAGGCGCCGTGCGCGTACGCCGTTCTACTCCATCTCGCGCATCACTGTCGAGAAGCACACCCCAAACCACGCGCCATCAACGAAACGACTCACCCCGCGAGATACCCATCAACAACCACTCACGCTCTAACAGCGAGAGCCGAGACCGACACACACCTAGTGCCACTCACATACAAAACACACCACCGAAATCACAAAACCACTCCAACCCACACAACACCGACACACCACCATACCACCACAACCACAACCACCCACACACAAACCCACCCGCTCACCACACCCTCGCCCACCCCTACCTACGTAGGTAGGTGAGAGACTTTTGGGCATGGGAGACGCTGCCGCGACGCTAGTTCTGCTCCGCCACGGTGAGAGCGAATGGAATGCCAGTAACCAGTTCACCGGCTGGGTGGACGTCAACCTGACCGACAAAGGTCGTGGCGAAGCCGTCCGTGGCGGCGAACTGCTCGCCGAGCACAACCTGCTGCCCGACGTGCTGTACACCTCGCTGCTGCGTCGCGCGATCAGCACCGCACACCTGGCCCTGGACACTGCCGACCGGCTGTGGATCCCGGTGCACCGCACCTGGCGGCTCAACGAACGGCACTACGGCGCCCTGCAGGGCCTGGACAAGGCCGAGATCAAAGATAAGTACGGCGACGAACAGTTCATGACCTGGCGGCGTAGCTACGACACCCCGCCCCCACCGATCGAGAAGGGCAGCGAATACAGCCAGGACGCCGACCCCCGCTACGTCGACATCGGCGGCGGCCCGCTGACCGAGTGCCTGGCCGACGTGGTGGCCCGGTTCCTGCCCTACTTCACCGACGTCATCATCCCTGACCTGCGGGTTGGCAAGACGGTGCTGATTGCGGCGCACGGCAATTCGCTGCGCGCCCTGGTGAAATACCTCGACGGCATGTCCGACGACGACGTGACCGGTCTGAACATCCCGACCGGAATTCCTTTGCGCTATGACCTGGACGCCGATATGCGTCCGCTGGTGACCGGCGGCAGCTACCTCGACCCGGACGCCGCGGCCGCCGGCGCGGCGGCGGTGGCCAGCCAAGGCGCCAAATAAGGGGCTTTCGCCAGCAACTGAGCAAACACCGGGTGAACGGCCCCCGAACACCTGTCTCTTGGCGTGTGACATGACCGATTTTGGCCTTGTGCTGCTGGGTTGGCGTTCACCGCGTTTGTAAGCTCGTCACGTGACCGTGTTCTCGGCCCTGTCACTGGCCGGGGTGTTGTTTCTTACGGCCCTCGCCGTGGGAGTCACCGTCGGCGCCCGCTGGGCGCCGAGGGCGATCGAGCGACGGCAACGCGTGACGGTCGAAGCGGCCGGAATCACCGTCGCGCAGATGCTCGAACGCATCGTCGCGCTGATGCCCCTGGGGGCCGCTGTCGTCGACCGGCATCGCGACGTGGTCTATCACAACGGCCGGGCAAAAGAACTGGGTCTGGTCCGCGAGCGGCAGCTCGACGACGAGGCGTGGAAAGCGGCCCGCAAGACGCTGGCCGACGGCGCTGACGTCGAGTTCGACCTGCTGCCGGGCAAGCGGCAGGTACCGGGGCGGGCGGGCCTGTCGGTGCACGGGCAGGCGCGGCTGCTCAGCGAAGAAGATCGCCGGTTCGCGGTGGTCTTCGTCTACGACCACTCCGAGTACGCCCGGATGGAGGCGACGCGTCGCGACTTCGTGGCCAACGTCAGCCACGAGCTCAAGACGCCGGTTGGTGCGATGTCGGTGCTCGCCGAGGCCTTGCTGTCTTCTGCCGACGACCCCGAGACCGTGCGGCGGTTCGGCGAGAAGGTGCTCGTCGAAGCCACCCGGCTGGGAAGCATGGTCACCGAGTTGATCGAGCTGTCCCGGCTCCAAGGCGCCGAGCGCATGCCGGACATGGGCGCCGTCGACGTCGATGACGTTGTCGCCGAAGCAATTTCGCGGCACAAGGTACCCGCCGACAATGCCGACATCGTGGTGCGCACCGACGATGCCAGTGGCCTGCAGATGCACGGTGAGCAGGCCCTGCTGGTCACCGCGCTGGCCAACCTGGTGTCCAACGCGATCGCCTACTCGCCGCGCGGATCGCTGGTGTCGATCAGCCGGCGCCGCCGTGGCGACAACATCGAGATCGCGGTCACCGACCGCGGTAT
>CAVWLG010000005.1:0-202531 GCA_963755805.1 uncultured Actinomycetota bacterium | reverse complement strand
GCACTTCCTCATCGGGATGACGGCGCCGGAGGTGCCGCGTCAGGTGGTCAGACGGAGAACATGCTCGCCAACCCCGAGCGCCAACTCCTGTGGGTCCAAGATCCCGAAGAAATCGCCTGCGATCAGAAGGTCCGACAAACCCGTCGACGGATCTCCGCCAGTGAAGGCGTCGGACGCGGCGGTCAAAAATCATTGCCCAGCGATGTCAGGGTTGCCGTGTCGGTGAGGGCGTCGCTCCAGTTCGTCGGACGATGAGGGTGTCGTCGAAATCGGACCAGCCCGAACCGGGCAGGGCCGCCCCGGTGAGCGCGTCCGATCCGCCTAACAGAGCCATCCTCTGGCGACGGGGTGGTGTCGTCCGACCGCTAAAGGTGTCCGCAAGACCTTGCACGACGTTGCCGGCCTCGAACGCGGCGGCGGCGTCGCCGAGGTCAGTCTGCCCTAGGCCTCGACGCCCTGGATGTCGGCGACGATGGTGCTGTAATCATCGGCGTGGGCCACCGATACCCCGCCGAGTGGCGGAGCAGCCAACCCCGGCAACTCCGAACCCCACCGCGAGCCCGCTCTGTTGGCGCTCGCGACTCCAGCGCATGTTAATCATGCGATGTCCCTTCTCGAAGCTTGATGCCGTCCCCGACGAGCGGTATTCGAACTTAACCTTCATACCATAAGTATGGTTGTTGGGGTACAAGTGGATATTGGGTATGATATTAACCGAAGCAAATCGTTATCCCGCTATCCGCAGTGGCCGCGGCTCACGCCGTTGTAAAGCTGGCACTGATCAACGGTGGGGCCAGCCTGAGACACCCCGTGGTGACGCCGGGTGGTTCAATTGGCGGCGGCACTGGCGTCCCCCCGCTCGAGGACCGGATGACGAGCGCCAACGGGCAGGCTCGGCCTCTGATCGGATTCACCATCGGTGGTAACGCGCCGCCGGTCGTGCCGGCACCGACCAACCGGGGCTGGATGTCAGCGACGCGTGGGGGCTGGGCGAACCGGTGTCTACCGCTGCTCATCGCCAATCAGAGTGGCTGGGAATTGCGCACTCCGAGCGCTTTCACCGCGACGTGGATGGGTGGGGACGACCTCGGTTCGCTGATGATCACGCCCGACCGGCGCGACCTGGTCAGTTTCTGCCGGCGAGCAATTTCGGCTACGGCATTCTGACCTGGCATCTGCCTATCCTGTTTCGCACTCCGCCCGGTTACGACCTGCTGGTCCGCGGGCCGGCGAATCAACCCAAGGACGCCATCTCGCCGTTGGAGGGGATCGTCGAAACCGATTGGGCCAGCTCCGTTTTCAGCATGAACTGGAAGCTCACCCGCGCACACATGCCGGTCCGTTTCGAGGTCGATGAGCCGATCTGCATGATCGTCCCGCAGCGCCGAGCCGAACTGGAAGAGTTCACCCCCGAACTCAGGCCCATCGAGTCTGACGAAAACTTCGCCGAAGTATGAGTTCTTCCTTCGCTCACGCCACGAGATGGGGAAAGCCCAAGCCGCGACCGACGCCAGCGCGGGAGAGCGGGTGCCGTCGGGAAGGCGACTGCACCTGGGGCAGCCATGCCGATGGCGAACGCTGGGCCGGGCGATCACCGGACCCGTTGTGACCTCCGCCCGTTTGTTCAGTCACCGCAAGGTACCCCCCTAGGTGTCGGCACAGCCGGTCGAGGTCGGACACAGGCTCCGGTCGAACTGAGTGGTCGCTGTGGTGCCTGTCGCGGTGTTCGCCCTCTACCTACTTGCGGCCGTGGTCGTCACCGTGGGCGCTTGGCGCGGACCGACGTCCGGCTGGCCGGCCGCTCGCCGCGCCGAGGAACAGGCTGATCTGGTATCTCGGCTGGACCCTGCACGCAGTGCCCGCCTGTCCTTCACGACCCACAACTTCGGTTCGCCCGCCGGGGTGAATTTATGTGACGAGCCCCTCGATGCCACTGCTCGGGGATTCTCGCTGGCTCCCGGCAATCTCGGTGGCCCGATCTTCGGGTTCAACGTCCTTGTGGTCGTGGGCATTGTGCTCAGCGGACTCTGCGGCGTGGTGGCGATCCGCCGCTGGAGCGGTGACGGCTTTGTCCTGATCATGGGTGGCGCGGTGTACGCCTTCTCCCCCTACGTCGTCTCGCACGCGGCGCTGCAGCTCCCCGGCCACAGCCTGGGTTCCGCCACTGCTCCTGATCGCTTCACAACCCCCTCGCGACGCAGCCGCCGACCGCCGTGGCAAGCGGGGATGGCGCTGGCAATATCTCCGCGCCGCTCAACTGCTTATTTTTTCGAGGTGCTCGCCACCAGCGTCGTGGCGGCCGGAGTGCTCATGGGGAGTCATGGCTTTCACCCACCGTGACGGGCCCCACGTCCGCCTCACGCGACTCGTCCCGGCGTTTGCGGCGGCGACCCTGACATTCCTGCTACGGCGGGAGTTGTGTTAGTGCGCAGTTCTTCGGGCATGTGCAACGGATCAGCCGACAGGTGCAAGATCCCACAACCTTCTCGACAGACCTGCTGAACCTGGTGCTGCCGACGCGCTATCAGCTGATCGCGCCGGCAGCGGCGACTCGGATGTCCGATGAGTTCAGCGGCTTCTATCACGAGGCGACGGGGTACCTCGGCCTACCCCTGCGGATCCTCCTCGTCGTCGTGACCGTCCGCCTTTGGGACGATCTGCGGGTCCGCTTCGCCAGCCTCACCGGGGCGTTGATCCTCGTGCTGTCGCTGGGGCCGTGGCTCCACATCGGCAAAGCGCCGCTGCACATCCCGCTTCCGTGGCTGGCGTTGGGGAAACTGCCGCTGCTCAAGCATGTGCTGCCGGGCCGCTTCACGGTGTTCGTCTGGTTGGCGGTGGCCGTTGTCACCGCGATCGTCATCGCTCGGGCAACTCGCCTCCCCCCGCGACCGGCGGCGCGTTGGCTGCTGGCGGTGGGCGCCTCACTGATTCTACTGCTTCCGGCTCCGCTGGCCCGGGCGCCATTCGCGACGCCGACCTTCTTCCGCGACTGGGCGAGCCACCACATCGGGGCTGACGAAACAGTGCTCGTCGCACCGTATTTCGTGAAAGAAGGCGAGCAGCTGCCTCCAGTGCTCTGTGGGCCCGACGATCACGTGGCGTATGTCGGCGTCTTTGAGGTCGGCAGCCACCTGCGCCCGTATCTCGCCGCGCGCCACCAGCCAAGCGCCCCGCTGCTGAATCACGAACATGATGAAGGTGAGCTGCGATTGTGCCGGCCCAGAATAGGTTCCGCCATTGGGTTGCGGCACGTACGCGTAGGCCTCGGGCATCCGCAGGCCATAATCGGCTTCAGCGGCCCACACCATCGGGGCGGCCTCGCCCCCATTGGCGAAATACGGTGCGACGAGCACTGTTTCGTCGGCTCCGATGTGGTGGCTCGCCCAGGTACGGAAGAAGGCCGGCGTCGTGAACGGCGCCCGGGCCAGTGGAGCCGGAAGCAGCAGAATCAGTGACGCGCCCACCGCCAGCAGCCATCGCGCCGCCGGCCGCGGGGCGAGGCGAGTTGCCCGAGCGATGACGATCGCGACGACAACGGCCACCGCCAACCAGACAAAAACCGTGAAGCGGCCCGGCAGCACATGCTTGAGCAGCGGCAGTTTCCCCAACGCCAGCCACGGAAGCGGGATGTGCAACGGCGCTTTGCCGAGGTGGAGCCACGGCCCCAGCGACAGCACGAGGATCAACAGGCCGGTGACGCTGGCGACACGGACCCGCAGATCGTCCCAAAGGCGGACTGTCACGACGACCAGGAGGACGAGCAACGGCAGGCCGAGGTACCCCGTCGCCTCGTGATAGAGGCCGCTGAATTCATTGGATATCCGAGTCGCCGCCGCGGGCGCGATCAGCTGATAGCGCGTCGGCAGGACCAAGTTCAGCAGGTCTGTCGAGAAGGTCGTGGGATCTTGCACCTGCCGGCTGACCCGTTGCGGTCCGAAGAACTGCGCGGCCAACGGCCAGCCCGCGAGCAGCAGGAACGTCAGGGTGGCCGCCGCACACGTCGGGACGAGCCGGGTGATCGCGATATGGCGGAGCGGCCCGTCACGGCGCGCGAGCGCCATGACTCCCACCAGGACTGCGGCCGCCACGACGCTGGTGGCGAGCACCTCCTCGCTGATCAGCAGTTGAGCGGCGCCGAGGAGTCCCAGCGCCACCCCCGCTTGCCACGGCGGTCGGCGGCGCGTCACGAGGATCTCATCGATCGCGATCAAAAGTAGTGGCGGGACCCAGGCCGTGGCCAGGTTCAGATGCAGCGCCGCGTGCGAGACGACGTAGGGGGAGAAGGCGTACACCGCGCCACCGATGATCGGGCCGACGCCGTCACCGCTCCAGCGGCGGATCGCCAGCCACCCCGCGAGTCCACTGAGCGCAATGCCCACGACCACAAGGACGTTGAACCCGAAGATCGGGCCGCCGATCTTCGCCGGGAGCCAGCCGAGAATCCCCAGCAACGGCATCGAGGGGCTCCACATCACGTTCACCCCGGCGGGCGAACCGATCTGGGTCGTGAAGAACGGATCGAGCCCACGGGCCAGCGCGTGCGGGATCCAGCCGAGATACCAGATCGCCTGTTCCTGGTCGCAGCAGCTGCCGGCCCAGCCGGACGTCGGGCCGCGCCAGGCGCCCAGGGTGACGACCACGGCCGCGAGCAGGTAGACGACGAATACCGCGAGTCCGCCGCGGCGGCCACTCGTCCACCGCCGGAGCCTGTGTCCGACCTCGACCGGCTGCGTTGACACCTAGCGGGTTAGGTCTTCCGGTGGCCGAGCAAACGGGCGGAGGTCACGGCGGGTCCGGTGATCGATCCGGCCCGGCGTCGCCGTCGGCATGGCTGCCCCGGGTGTAGTCGCCTTGCCACGGCACTCGCTCGCCCGCGCTTGCGTCCGTCGCGGCCTGGGCTTGCCCCATCTCCTGGCGTGAGCGAAGAAAGAACTCATACTTGCGGCGCAGATCTTCGTCAGACTCGATGGGCCTGAGTTCGGGGGTGAACTCTTCCAGTTCGGTTCGGCGCTGCGGGACGATCATGCAAATCGGCTCATCGACCTCGAACCGGACCGGCATCAGTTGGCGGGTGAGCTTCCAGTTCATGCTGAAAACGGAACTCGCCCAATCGGTTTCGACTATTCCCTCCAGCGGCGAGATGGCATCCTTGGGATGGTTCGCCGGCCCGCGGACCAGCAGGTCATAGCCGGGCGGAGTGCGAAACAGCATCGGCAGATGCCAGGTCAGAATGCCGTAGCCGAAATTGCTCCCCGGCAGAAACTGACCAGGGTCGCGGCGGTCGGGCGTGATCATCAGCGACCCGGGGTCGTCCCCACCCATCCATGTCACGGTGAACGCGCTCGGAGTGCGTAATTCCCAGCCACTCTGATTGGCGATGAGCAGCGGTAGGCACCGATTCGCCCAGCCCCCACGCGTCGCTGACATCCAGCCACGGTTTGTCGGTGCCGGCACGATCGGCGGCGCGTTGCCGCCGGTGAGGAATCCGATCAGAGGCCGGGTCGATCTGGTGGGCTCGTCGCTCATCCGATCCTCGATTTGGCTGCGGTCTTCGAAGGAAACACTGCCACAGGCTCGGCGGCGGTGGCCGAGTGGAACGCGGATGAGGCTACTGACCATTCCTTGCGGAACGCTGGTGGCTGTCTCGATGGTTCTGGCGATGAACATGCGCCGTCATTTTCCCGGGGTGAGCCGCGAATGCTACGCTGCCCGGCAGTCGACATCCTTTAACGATCCGTCCAGAGAGGCGGAGAAGGAGGTCAAGATCTCGCATGGGTGCCGCGGGTGACGCCGCCACCGGCCGCGAACTGATGTCGGCGGCCGATGTGGCTCGAACCATTTCGCGCATTGCGCATCAGATCATCGAAAAGACCGCCCTGGACGGTGCCGACGCACCTCGGGTGGTGTTGCTGGGGATCCCCACCCGCGGTGTGACTTTGGCCAACCGGCTCGCGATCAACATCGCCGAATTCTCCGGCGCCGAGGTCCCGCACGGCGGACTGGATATCACGCTCTACCGCGACGATCTGATGACCAAGCCGCCGCGGCCGCTGGAGAACACCTCGATCCCGGCTGGCGGCATCGATGACGCGCTGGTGATCCTCGTCGACGACGTGCTGTATTCCGGCCGCTCGGTGCGCTCCGCGCTCGATGCGCTGCGCGACGTCGGCCGCCCGCGGGCAGTCCAGTTGGCGGTGCTGGTCGACCGCGGCCACCGAGAGCTGCCGCTGCGTGCCGACTACGTCGGTAAGAACGTGCCGACCTCGAGGACCGAAAACGTCCACGTGCAGCTGGCCGAACAGGACGGTCACGACGCTGTGGTCATCTCTCGGGAGGACGCGCCATGAGCAGGCACCTGCTGGCCGCCGGCGATCTGTCCCGCGACGAGGCGACGGCGATCCTCGACGACGCCGACCGCTTCGCCCAGGCGCTGGTCGGGCGCGAGGTCCGCAAGCTACCGACGTTGCGCGGCCGGACGGTCATCACGATGTTCTACGAGAACTCCACCCGCACCCGGGTGTCCTTCGAAGTCGCGGGCAAGTGGATGAGTGCGGACGTGATCAACGTCAGCGCCGCCGGATCGTCGGTGGGTAAAGGCGAATCACTGCGTGACACTGCGTTGACCCTGCGTGCGGCCGGCGCCGACGCCCTGATCATCCGGCACCCGGCTTCGGGTGCGGCACAACGGCTTGCCGACTGGACCTCCGAGTCACCGACGGCGGACCGTCGGTGATCAACGCCGGCGACGGCACCCACGAGCACCCGACCCAGGCACTGCTGGACGCACTGACCATCCGGCAGCGGCTCGGCGGCATCGAGGGTCGCCGGGTCGTCATCGTCGGCGACATCCTGCACAGCCGGGTCGCCCGGTCCAACGTCATGTTGCTGGCCACCCTCGGCGCGGAGGTAGTGCTGGTGGGGCCGCCGACACTGTTGCCGGTCGGGGTTACCGACTGGCCGGTGACGGTCTCGCACGACCTCGATGCCGAACTGCCGGCCGCCGACGCCGTGCTGATGTTGCGCGTGCAGGCCGAACGGATGAACGGCGGCTTCTTTCCTTCTACGCGCGAATATTCGGTGCGCTACGGGCTGTCCGACCGGCGCCAGGCGATGCTGCCGGGTCACGCGATCGTGCTGCATCCCGGGCCGATGCTGCGCGGCATGGAGATATCGTCGTCGGTGGCCGACTCGACCCAATCGGCTGTGCTGCAACAGGTTTCCAATGGTGTTCACGTCCGGATGGCGGTGCTGTTCCATCTGCTGGTGGGCACCGAGTCGCCCGCCGAAGGGCTCGGCGGGAAAGTGATTGTGGCATGAGCGTGTTGCTGCGTGGGGTGCGGCTTTACGGCGAGGGCGACCCGGTCGACGTTCTGGTCGCTGACGGGCAGATCGCCGACATCGGAGCGGGGCTTGCAGGATCCGGAGGATTCGAAAAGGCCTCAGACGTCATCGACGCCACCGGGCAGGTGCTGCTTCCCGGATTCGTCGATCTGCACACGCATCTGCGTGAGCCCGGCCGCGAATACGCCGAGAACATCGAAACCGGCTCGGCCGCAGCGGCCCTCGGCGGTTTCACGGCGGTGTTCGCGATGGCGAACACCAACCCGGTCGCCGACAGCCCGGTGGTCACCGACCACGTGTGGCATCGCGGCCAGCAGGTCGGTCTGGTCGATGTCCACCCGGTCGGCGCCGTCACCGTGGGTCTGGCCGGAAAAGAGCTCACCGAGATGGGCATGATGGCCGCCGGCGCCGCCCAGGTCCGGATGTTCTCTGACGACGGCAAATGCGTCGACGATCCGCTGATCATGCGCCGCGCACTGGAATACGCGACCGGTCTGGGTGTACTGATCGCACAGCATGCCGAGGAGCCACGGCTGACCGTCGGCGCGGTCGCACACGAAGGACCTACCGCCGCCCGGCTGGGGCTGTCCGGCTGGCCGAGGGCCGCCGAAGAGTCGATCGTGGCCCGTGACGCGCTGCTGGCCCGCGATGCCGGAGCCCGGGTGCACATCTGCCATGCCTCCACCGCGGGCACTGTCGAGCTCATCAAATGGGCCAAGGGGCAAGGTATTTCGATCACGGCGGAAGTGACCCCGCATCACCTGCTGCTCGACGACAGCCGCCTGGCCAGCTATGACGGCGTGAACCGGGTCAACCCGCCGCTGCGCGAGGCCGCCGACGCGGTCGCGCTGCGGCAGGCGCTGGTCGACGGGGTGATCGATTGCGTGGCCACTGATCACGCGCCGCATGCCGAACACGAGAAGTGCGTCGAGTTCGCCGCCGCGCTGCCTGGGATGCTCGGTCTGCAGACCGCATTGTCGGCGGTGGTGCAGGCCATGGTCATTCCCGGGTTGCTGAACTGGCGTGATGTCGCGCGGGTGATGAGCGAGAACCCGGCCCGCATCGCACGTCTGCCCGATCAGGGCCGTCCGCTGGAGATCGGGGAGCCGGCCAACCTGACGGTGGTGGACCCGGACGCCACCTGGACCGTCGTCGGGGCAGAGTTCGCCAGCCGGTCGGCAAACACTCCCTACGAGACGATGACGCTGCCGGCCGTCGTGACCGCAACCCTGTTGCGCGGCAAGATCACTGCACGCGACGGAAAGAGCCCGGCATGAATCGCGCCGGCGACGATCAACAGGGCAGTGCGATCCAAAGAGGTCAGGAGGAGCGGCGCTGATGAACTCGGGGACGCTGGTCGCATCGCTGATCATGGCCGGGTTGGTGGCGCTGGTGATCGCGTTCATCATCCAGTTGATGATGCGTGGCTGGCGCAAACGCGCACAACGCCAGGCCGAGTTGCTCGGCACCTTGCCCGAGATCCCGAGCCAGGCCGGCCCGGCGGCCATCACCACGCCCGGCGTGTATGTCGGTTGCACCATGGCTCCTGCCTGGAGCCAGCGGATCACGGTCGGCGACCTGGGCTACCGCAGCAAGGCGGTGCTGACCCGCCACCCCGAAGGCATCCTGGTACAGCGGATCCGCGCGCAGCCGATCTGGATTCCGATCGAGTCGATCTCCGGCATCCGTACCGAGCACGTCATCGCCGGCAAGGTCGCCGCCCGCGACGGAATCCTGGCGATTCGGTGGCGGTTGCCGTCAGGGGTCAAGATCGACACCGGGTTTCGCGCCGACAACCGCGACGAATACAAGGGATGGCTGCAGAGCTGGCCGGAAGGAGTCGCGCTAGTGAAGGCGATGCTGGTTCTCGACGACGGCCGGACATTCACCGGGACTGCCTTCGGCGCGATCGGCCAAACGCTGGGCGAGGCGGTGTTTTCCACCGGCATGTCCGGGTATCAAGAGACGTTGACCGACCCCAGCTATCACCGGCAGATCGTGGTGGCGACCGCCCCACAGATCGGCAACACCGGCTGGAACGGTGAGGACGGTGAAAGTCGGGGCGACAAGATCTGGGTCGCCGGTTACGCGGTGCGGGACCCGTCACCACGGGTGTCGAACTGGCGCGCCAGCGGCACGCTGGAGGACGAGCTGATCCGCCAGCAGATCGTCGGCATCGCCGGCATCGACACCCGCGCGGTGGTCCGTCACCTGCGCAGCCGGGGCTCGATGAAGGCGGGCGTGTTCTCGGGCGAATCGCTCGCCTCAGCCGAAGAGCTGACCGAACGGGTCCGCGGCCAGCAGCCGATGCTCGGTGCTGACCTGGCCGGACAAGTCAGCACCCCAGACGCCTACATCGTGGAAGCCGAAGGGCCGCAACGATTCACCGTGGCCGCGATCGACCTCGGCATCAAGACCAACACCCCGCGCAACTTCGCCCGGCGCGGAGTGCGCACCCGCGTGCTGCCCTCCTCGGCGTCGTTCGAGCAGATTGCCGAACTCAAGCCCGACGGGGTGTTCCTGTCCAACGGCCCGGGAGACCCGGCCACGGCCGATCACATCGTCGCGGTCACCCGCGAGGTGCTCGGCGCCGGAATCCCGTTGTTCGGCATCTGTTTCGGCAATCAGATCTTTGGCCGCGCGCTGGGCCTTTCTACTTACAAGATGGCCTTCGGCCACCGGGGCATCAACATCCCGGTGATGGACCACGCCACCGGGCGGGTCGCGGTCACCGCACAGAATCACGGGTTCGCCCTCGAAGGTGAGGCGGGGCAGCGGTTCGACACACCGTTCGGTGCGGCGGTGGTCAGCCACACCTGCGCCAACGATGGAGTCGTCGAGGGCGTGAAACTGGTTGATGGGCGGGCATTTTCGGTGCAATATCATCCTGAGGCCGCGGCCGGGCCGCACGATGCGGAGTACTTGTTCGACCAATTCGTCGACCTGATGACAGGGGAAAACGGGTAATGCCACGGCGGACTGACCTCAAGCACGTCCTGGTGATCGGCTCTGGGCCGATCGTCATCGGGCAGGCCTGCGAATTCGACTATTCCGGGACCCAGGCCTGCCGGGTGCTGCGTGCCGAAGGCCTCCAGGTGAGCCTGGTCAACTCCAACCCGGCGACGATCATGACCGACCCGGAATACGCCGACCACACCTATGTGGAGCCCATCACTGCGGCCTTTGTGGAGAAGGTGATCGTCCAGCAGGCGGAGCGGGGCAACAAGATCGATGCGCTGCTGGCCACCCTGGGTGGTCAGACCGCGCTCAACACCGCGGTCGCGCTGTATGAGAACGGCGCATTGGAGCGCCATGGCGTCGAGCTGATCGGTGCCGACTTCAACGCCATCCAGCGCGGCGAGGACCGGCAGATGTTCAAGGACATCGTTGCCAAGGTCGGCGGCGAATCAGCCCGCAGCCGAGTCTGTTTCACCATGGACGAGGTGCGTGAGACGGTCGGCGAACTCGGCCTGCCTGTGGTGGTCCGGCCCTCGTTCACCATGGGCGGGTTGGGCTCGGGTCTGGCGCATACCGCCGAAGAGGTCGACCGGATGGCCGGCGCCGGTCTGGCCGCGTCGCCGAGCGCCAACGTGCTGATCGAGGAATCGATCTACGGCTGGAAGGAATTCGAGCTCGAGCTGATGCGCGACAGCAAAGACAACGTCGTCGTCGTGTGCTCGATCGAAAACGTCGACCCGATGGGCGTGCACACCGGCGACTCGGTGACGGTGGCACCGGCGATGACGCTCACCGATCGGGAATACCAGCGGATGCGCGACCTTGGCATCGATATCCTGCGCGAGGTAGGCGTCGACACCGGTGGTTGCAACATCCAGTTCGCGGTCGATCCGCACGACGGGCGGCTGGTCGTGATCGAGATGAACCCCCGGGTGTCGCGGTCAAGTGCGTTGGCCTCCAAGGCCACCGGCTTCCCGATCGCGAAGATCGCCGCGAAGTTAGCGGTCGGCTACACCCTCGACGAGATCCTCAACGACATCACCAAAGAGACCCCGGCCTGCTTCGAACCCACTCTCGACTACGTGGTAGTCAAAGCGCCACGCTTCGCGTTCGAGAAGTTTCCCGGCGCCGACCCGACGCTGACCACCACGATGAAATCGGTGGGCGAGGCAATGTCGTTGGGCCGCAACTTCATCGAAGCGCTCGGCAAGGTGATGCGCTCGCTGGAGACCAGCCGGGCCGGCTTCTGGACCAAGCCGGACACCGACGGCACCGCGGAGGATGCGCTGGAGCGGCTGCGGACACCCACCGAGGGTCGGCTCTACGACGTCGAGTTGGCGCTGCGACTGGGCGCATCGGTGGACCGGGTGGCCGAAGCCTCCGGAATCGACCCCTGGTTCGTCGCCCAGATCGCCGAGCTCCTGACGTTGCGGCACGACGTGACCGAGGCCCCTGTGCTCGACGTCGAGCTGCTGCGCAGGTGTAAGCACAACGGCCTGTCGGACCGTCAAATCGCTGCGCTGCGGCCGGAATTGGCCGGCGAGGGCGGGGTGCGCTCGCTACGACGGCGACTCGGCATCCACCCGGTGTACAAGACGGTGGACACCTGCGCCGCGGAGTTCGAGGCCAAGACGCCGTACCACTACAGCAGCTACGAACTCGACCCCTCCGCCGAAACCGAGGTGGCCCCGCAGACCGAGAAGCCCAAGGTGCTGATCCTGGGCTCGGGACCGAACCGGATCGGCCAAGGGATCGAATTCGACTACAGCTGTGTGCACGCCGCGACGACCTTGTCGGAGGTCGGTTTCGAGACCGTGATGGTCAACTGCAACCCGGAGACGGTGTCCACCGACTACGACACCGCCGACCGGCTCTACTTCGAGCCGTTGACGTTCGAGGACGTCCTGGAGGTGTTCCACGCCGAGCAGCTCTCCGGTGCCGGCGGGCCGGGCGTGGTGGGCGTGATCGTGCAACTCGGCGGCCAGACTCCGCTGGGGCTGGCACAGCGGCTCGCCGACGCGGGCGTCCCGATCGTCGGCACCCCGCCCGAAGCCATCGACCTGGCCGAGGACCGCGGCGCGTTCGGTGACCTGCTGGCGGCGGCGGGGCTGCCGGCGCCGCGCTACGGCATGGCGACCACGTTCGCGCAGGCGCGCCGGATCGCAGCCGACATCGGCTATCCGGTGCTGGTTCGGCCGTCGTACGTCCTTGGCGGTCGCGGCATGGAGATCGTCTACGACGACGAGACGCTGCAGGGCTACATCGCCCGGGCCACCGAGCTCTCGCCCGAACACCCGGTGCTGGTGGACCGCTTCCTCGAAGACGCCATCGAGATCGACGTGGACGCGCTCTGCGACGGCGACGAGGTCTACATCGGCGGCATCATGGAGCACATCGAAGAAGCCGGTATTCACTCCGGTGACTCGGCGTGTGCGCTGCCACCGGTGACCTTGGGCCGCAGCGACATCGAGAAGGTGCGCAACGCGACCGAGGCGATCGCGCATGGCATCGGGGTGGTGGGCCTGCTCAATGTGCAGTACGCGCTGAAGGACGATGTGCTCTACGTGCTGGAGGCCAACCCGCGCGCCAGCCGCACCGTGCCGTTCGTCTCCAAGGCGACCGCGATACCACTGGCCAAGGCTTGCGCCCGGATCATGCTGGGCACCAAGATCTCTCAGCTTCGTGACGAAGGCCTGCTGGTTGCCGTCGGCGACGGCGGCAACGCGGCACCGGACGCACCGATCGCGGTCAAGGAAGCGGTGCTGCCGTTCCACCGGTTCCGCCGGGCCGATGGCTCGGGTGTCGACTCGCTGCTGGGCCCGGAGATGAAGTCGACCGGCGAGGTGATGGGCATCGACCGGGACTTCGGTAGCGCGTTCGCGAAAAGCCAGACCGCGGCCTACGGATCGCTGCCGATCTCGGGGACGATATTCGTCTCGGTGGCCAACCGGGACAAGCGCTCGTTGGTGTTTCCGGTCAAGCGGCTGGCCGACCTGGGCTTCCGGGTGCTGGCTACTGAGGGCACCGCGGAGATGCTGCGCCGCAACGGTATTCCGTGCGACGAGGTTCGCAAGCACTTCGAAGAGGCGCAGCCGGGCCGGCCGAAGATGTCGGCTGTCGATGCCATTCGCGCGGGCGAGGTCGACATGGTCTTCAATACGCCCTACGGAAACTCGGGCCCGCGCATCGATGGCTATGAAATCCGCTCGGCGGCAGTCGGAGTCAACATCCCGTGTGTCACGACGGTCCAGGGAGTGTCGGCGGCCGTCCAGGGCATCGAAGCCGCCATCCGTGGCGATATCGGTGTGCGCTCGCTGCAGGAGTTGCACAGCGCGCTGAACCGCGGCGGCAAGTAGGCATGCCCGGGTTCGGCGCCCGGCTGGCCGACGCGGTTTCCCGCCGGGGGCCACTGTGTCTGGGCATCGACCCGCATCCAGAGCTGTTGAGGGCCTGGGGTCTGCCGGTCAGCCCCGAGGGCCTGGCGGCGTTCTGCGAGACCTGTGTGGCGGCGTATGCAGATTTCGCCGTCGTCAAGCCTCAGGTGGCGTTCTTCGAGGCCTACGGCGCCGCGGGTTATTCCGTGCTGGAACGCACCATCGCCGCCTTGCGTGGCGCCGGTGTGCTGGTGCTGGCCGACGCCAAGCGCGGTGACATCGGATCGACGATGGCCGCCTACGCGGCCGCGTGGACCGGCGACTCGCCGCTGGCCTCCGACGCGGTGACAGCGTCGCCCTACCTGGGTTTCGGCTCGCTCCAGCCGCTGCTGGACAGCGCCGCAGAGCACGGTCGGGGGGTGTTCGTGCTGGCGGCGACGTCCAACCCGGAGGGTGCCGGCGTGCAGCGCGCCGTGACCGGCGGCCGCCCGGTGGCGCAGTTGATCGTCGACCAGGCTGCCGCGGCCAACCGGGCCCTGGGTGCTGGCACGGTGGGCGTCGTCGTCGGCGCCACATTGACCGAGGTGCCCGACGTCAGCGGGCTCGGCGGGCCGGTCCTGGTTCCCGGTGTCGGCTTCCAGGGTGGGCAACCCGATGCCCTCAGCGGCCTGGGTGGGGCCGTTCCCGGGCAACTGCTGCCCGCGGTGTCGCGCGACGTGCTGCGGGCCGGACCGGACGTCGCAGCGGTGCGCGCGGCGGGGGAGCGAATGCGCGACGCCGTGGCCTACCTGGCCGGCTGAGTCGTTCCGAACCGAGCTACGACACGGCGTCGTTCACTTTCCGGCTGGACCGCCTGTTCGCGACGACACGCGCGACACGCCGCAACTTTCGCAACCGGGCCAGATTCGGCTTTTTGACCAGTGTCGAGTCGGTCAGGTGAAGCGTTTTGCGTCCGTCGGCCGATCGGGTCGCGCCCGGCAAAAGCCCAGGTAGAAGCAATTTAACGGCGGCGAAAGCGAGTGGTCGACGGCGGCGAAACCGCGGTTGCCGGGCGCCGGTTCGCGCGTGGCCAACCACGCCTTCTCGACGCCATAAGCTGCGTCTTTGTAGCTTCTACCAGGGGGGCGGGTTAGATTTCGTCTGAAGGCGTGGGTACGGTCGTCACCGCTGGCTGGACTACCTAGCCGAGACAAATGAAGATCGAAATCTGTTGCTGATCGATACGGAGGAATCGTGGCCCTTCCCCAGTTGACCGACGAGCAGCGCGCGGCAGCGTTGGAGAAGGCTGCCGCCGCACGGCGAGCCCGAGCCGAGCTCAAAGACCGGCTCAAGCGTGGCGGCACCAATCTCAAGCAGGTGCTGAAGGATGCCGAGACCAACGAGGTCTTGGGCAAGATGAAGGTTTCCGCGTTGCTGGAGGCATTGCCGAAGGTGGGCAAGGTCAAGGCGCAGGAAATCATGACTGAGCTGGAGATCGCCCCGACGCGCCGTCTGCGCGGCCTCGGCGACCGCCAGCGCAAGGCTCTGCTGGAAAAGTTCGACTTCACCGCCTGAGCCTGGCGACAATGCAGGCCGATTGGCCTGAGGTAGAGCCGGGCAACCGCCTAGGCCTCTGCCGGGAGAGTCGTTGAGCACCGACGGGGGACCGGTCGGCACGGGACGCGTTGTCGTGCTGTCCGGTCCGTCCGCGGTGGGCAAATCGACACTGGTCCGCTGCCTTCGCGAGCGGATTTCAGATCTGCATTTCAGCGTCTCGGCGACCACCCGGGCCCCTCGGCCCGGAGAGGTCGACGGGGTCGACTATCACTTCGTGTCGACGGACCGTTTCCAGCAGCTGATCGACGACGGTTCGCTTCTGGAATGGGCGGAAATCCACGGTGGCCTGCACCGATCGGGCACAGTGGCCGACCCGGTCCGCGAGGCTGTCACCGCCGGACACCCGGTACTCATCGAGGTCGACCTGGCTGGCGCCCGCGCGGTGAAGCAGGCTATGCCGGAGGCGATTACGGTGTTTCTGGCGCCGCCGAACTGGGCGGCGTTGGAAGCCCGACTGATCGGTCGCGGAACCGAGACACCCGAGGTGATCGAGCGCCGGCTTGCCACCGCACGCACCGAATTAGCGGCCCAGGATGACTTCGACGAGGTCGTGGTAAATCGGCAATTGGAAACAGCGTGCTCGGAATTGGTATCATTGCTGGTCGGACCCGCGCCGAAAACGGCGTGACCCTCCAACCAGACTCGTTTCACCATTGAGTCCCACATGGCCTCAGGCCGCCAGGAGAAAAATTTACGTGAGTAGTTCGCAGACCGACGCCTCGTTGACCGCCGTCCCCGACCAGTTCGACCCATCGGCAGGTGGCATCGGCGCCTACGACACGCCGCTAGGTATCACCAACCCGCCCATCGACGAGCTGCTCGCGCGGGTGTCCAGCAAGTACGCGCTGGTGATCTACGCGGCCAAGCGCGCCCGGCAGATCAACGACTACTACAACCAGCTCGGCGAGGGCATCCTCGAATACGTCGGCCCGCTGGTCGAGCCGGGCCTGCAGGAGAAGCCGCTGTCGATCGCGATGCGCGAGATCCACGGCGACCTGCTCGAGCACACCGAAGGCGAATAGCGGGATCGAGGCGGGCCTGTAATGAGCCTCTCGAGTGAGAAGCGGACGGACCGCAAGCGGATCGTCGTCGGCGTCGCTGGGGGCATCGCCGCATACAAGGCCGCCACCGTCGTCCGTCAGCTCACCGAGGCCGGCCACCAGGTCCGCGTCATCCCCACCGAATCCGCGCTGCGGTTCGTCGGGGCCGCCACCTTCGAAGCGCTGTCCGGCGAGCCCGTCCAGACCGGAGTGTTCGAGGACGTGCCGCGGGTGCCGCATGTCGCGATAGGCCAGGGCGCCGACCTGGTGGTCGTCGCTCCCGCCACCGCCGACCTGCTGGCGCGTGCCACCCACGGTCGTGCCGACGATCTACTGACCGCCACGCTGCTCACCGCGCGATGTCCGGTGCTGTTCGCTCCGGCGATGCACACCGAGATGTGGCAGCACCCCGCCACCATCGAGAACGTCGCCACGCTTCGACGCCGCGGCGCGGTGGTGCTCGAACCGGCGTCGGGGCGGCTGACCGGAGAGGACAGTGGCGCAGGCCGGCTGCCCGAGGCCGAAGAGATCACCACCTTCGCCCAGTTGCTGCTGGACCGCCATGACGCGATGCCCTACGACCTGGCCGGTGTCAGATTGCTCGTCACCGCCGGGGGCACCCGCGAACCGATCGACCCGGTCCGCTTCATCGGCAACCGCAGTTCCGGCAAGCAGGGCTACGCGCTGGCACGGGTCGCCGCCCAGCGCGGCGCCGAGGTCACCCTGATCGCCGGGCACACCGCGGGGCTGATCGAGCCGGCCGGTGTGGAGGTCGTGCACGTCAGCACGGCCCAGCAGCTTCGGGATGCGGTGTCCAAGCACGCGCCCGACGTCCATGTGCTGGCGATGGCGGCAGCCGTCGCCGACTTCCGGCCCACGCACGTCGCAACCGCCAAGATTAAAAAGGGCGCTACCGAAGACGACGCGCCGCCGACAATCGACCTGATTCGCAACGACGATGTGCTGGCGGCGACCGTGCAGGCCCGCACCGCCGGGCAGCTGCCGAACATGCGGGCCATCGTCGGCTTCGCCGCCGAGACCGGCGACGCCAACGGTGACGTGCTGTTTCATGCGCGGGCCAAGTTGCGGCGCAAGGGATGTGACCTGCTGGTGGTCAACGCCGTCGGTGACGGCAAAGCGTTCGAGGTGGACAACAATGACGGGTGGCTGCTGGCGGCTGACGGCACCGAGTCGGCGCTGCAGCCCGGCTCGAAGACGTTGATGGCCAGCCGTATCGTGGACGCGATCGCAACGTTCCTGCAGCGCGGTACCGGGGAAGCCACCTAAAACGCGACGCGGCCACTAAAGCACGGTGGACTGGTCGGTAACATATACCAGCCCGGCGATATAATTTGCCTAACTAACGTTTTTTCAGGTGCCTTGAAGGGGAGAGAGTGTGAGCGAAAACGGTCGGTTGTTCACCAGCGAATCGGTGACCGAGGGGCATCCAGACAAGATCTGTGACGCAATCAGCGACTCGGTGCTCGACGCGCTGCTGGCGGGGGACCCGCGCTCACGTGTCGCCGTCGAAACGCTGGTGACAACCGGGCAGGTGCACGTCGTCGGTGAGGTGACTACGTCGGCCAAGGAGGCCTTCGCCGACATCACCAACACTGTCCGTGAGCGCATCCTCGACATCGGCTACGACCACTCGGACAAGGGCTTCGACGGCGAGACCTGTGGCGTCAACATCGGTATCGGCCGGCAGTCGCCCGACATCGCCCAGGGCGTGGACACCGCGCACGAGACGCGCGTCGAGGGTGCCGCGGACCCGCTGGACTCGCAGGGTGCCGGCGACCAGGGCTTGATGTTCGGCTACGCGATCAGCGACACCCCGGAGTTGATGCCGCTGCCGATCGCGCTGGCCCACCGGTTGGCACGGAAGCTGACCGAGGTCCGCAAGAACGGCACGCTGGACTACCTGCGGCCGGATGGCAAGACGCAGGTCACCATCGAATACGAGGACAACGTCCCGACCCGGCTGGACACCGTCGTGGTCTCCACCCAGCACGCCGATGGCATCGACCTCGTCAAGACGCTGGACCCCGACATCCGCAAGCACGTGCTCGCGACCGTCATCGAAGAGCTGGGGCATGCGACGCTCGACTCCTCGTCGACACGGGTGCTGGTCAACCCGACCGGGAAGTTCGTCGTCGGCGGACCGATGGGTGACGCCGGCCTGACCGGCCGCAAGATCATCGTCGACACTTACGGCGGATGGGCTCGCCATGGCGGCGGCGCGTTCTCCGGCAAGGACCCGTCAAAGGTGGACCGGTCGGCGGCGTACGCGATGCGCTGGGTGGCCAAAAACATCGTCGCAGCCGGACTCGCGGAGCGCGTCGAGGTTCAGGTGGCCTACGCCATCGGCAAGGCGGCCCCGGTCGGCCTGTTCATCGAGACGTTCGGCACCGCCACCGTCGACCCGGTCAAGATCGAGAAGATCGTGCCCGAAGTCTTCGACCTGCGGCCAGGTGCGATCGTTCGCGATCTGGACCTGCTGCGTCCGATCTACGCCCCGACCGCCGCGTACGGCCACTTCGGCCGCACCGATATCGATCTGCCCTGGGAGCGCCTGGACAAGGTCGAGGACCTGCAACGCGCCGTCTAGTTTTAACCGCGAAAAGCCCCCGTCACGCAATGCGAGCGGGGGCTTTTCGCGTCATGCGCTAACCGGTGGCCGTTGCCGTCGCTGGCATGATCGTCACCAAGATCCACCGCCGCCGCCACCGCCCCCGCCACCGCCGCCGCCGCCACTGCCGGCACTGGCGGACGAGGACTGCGATGCGGTGTAGGCGCCGATCGAGGATGACAGTGCCGACTCGAAACTGTCGAAACCGGTGCCGCCGAAACTGACGCCACCGTCGCCGTAAATGCCCGACGGCAAGTGGTACCAGCCCGGCTGAGGCGGGGGCATCCCCATCGAGGTTTGGTACTTGCGCGCCCATAGCGCGGCCGCCCCAGCGGCGACCGCGAACGAAATGTAGGCGGTGTAAAGGTCTTTGCGCGCCGCGAAGTCGAATCGCGTCTCCGGAAAATCCGTGGTCACCACGCGGTGGAACCCCTCTACCCGCGACCACAATTCGCGACCGGCCGGAGTGCGGCGGGTCCCCACCCCCGCTCCCCAGGTCCGACACGTCGTCATGAAGAAGGCCGCAAACGGCAGGGCCCAGATAGTCGCGGGAAACCCCCAGGCCTCGCAGAAGCCCAGTAGCGCCAGCACCAGCGCGGCCGCGGCCGCCCACTGCACCCAGCGCTCTGAGCCCCTCTTGACCATGAGCCCTTCGGAGAATGCCCACTGGGTGGCGGCCGCCGACAAGGCATTCCTGGCTGTGCTCAGCTTGGTGCCGGCCGAGACAGTGCCGTTGGCGTCGAATTCGGAGTCCCGGGTGTCGACCTCCAGAGCGCCGCCCACCACGCGGCTGACGGGATCGATACGGGACCACGCATCGGCATCGGCGATGCCGCGAATGGTCCACGTGTCCCCACCAGCCTGAGTCAGCGAAATCAGGCCACGCCCAGCCAGGTAAAACAGCGTCGCAGTGAGAGCGTCGCGGCTGACGGCCTCGGTGCGGATGTATTCGCACTGCACCGGCCCGATTCCCTCGGGCGGGGCGTACTGCAGCGGAGATTCGGGCGGCCGTTCCACGGTGGACCGCCACAACAGCAGCCCGCCGATCGCGGCGGTAAGGGTCAGCGCCAAGGCCGCCAGCAGCCCGGGCACGGACTGTCCGAGGACCCGGTCGAACTTCTGGGGCCACGGGAGGGTGGCGTGCGCCGGGGTCGGCACGTCAACCGCTGCGCGCAGCGTCACCGGGGTGCGCGGTGCCAAGTGTGCGGCTGCCAGCTGCACCCGAGTGCCGTCGACAACCAAGTCCTGGCAGGCGGTTCCGACGTCGGCGCCCACGGAGCAGCCGACTCTGGTCACCGGTCCGGGGAGCGTGACCGAAATGTCGGCGTGGGCGATCCTGTTGTCCCAACCCTGCGGGATCACGTTCCAGAAGAAGGCCGTCGGGGCGTCGGGGCCGCGGGTGACGGATGCGAAGGCCTTGTCGGCCCCGGTCGCACCGGGATCGAGGACACCGTCGATCACGTAGCGGATCTGGAAGACGTGGGTGCCGGCGCCGAGGTGGTTGCCGGGGTCGCCGAGCTTGGCCACCCGGAACCGGTCCCCATCCTTCCCCGACAACGCGTACGGAATGGGCCGATCGTCCATCAGCACCGAGGTGACGGTCGGTACCTGGCGTTCCCGCGAACTGTTCTGGTTGGTGGTGTCCCAGTACCGGAATATGCCATGCCTACCGCCAGGGAACTCCGCGGTGATGGTTTCGACTGCCTCCATTCGCCCGCCCGTGTCGATCACGTAATCGGCGCGATAGTTGCTGAACGTGACCGGGTCATCAGCGGTCGAACCACTGGACCTGCCGTATGGAAACAGTGGCCACAGCAGGCCAATCACGATGAGCACCAGCAGAATCGGCCAGCGCAGCACACGGGCAATCGTCCGCATCCGCACCTCCGGCGTTGCTCTGTGGGCTGTTTGCTCGCCACCACCCTATGTGCAGATGCGCAGATGATCACCCGCGGTCATGGCAGCATTGCGGCAATGAACCTCGAATTTGGTGACGGTGTGCGGGTCACGAAAGACGATGGGACCGAGGAATACCTGCACTACTTGGCTGGGCCGAGGGACCACGAGGGCCGCCAGGTGATTTGGGTGTGCGACGATTTCGAGTGGACTAACGCGACGGTGCACTTCGGGCGCGATCCCGAAGGCACCCCGTATCCGGCGGAGTCCGTCCGGCCGGCGAATTAGCGCTGCTAACCGGTGAACCGGTAGTCGTCGAGGTCGAACCGACGGCTGCGCCAATAGACCTCGAACGTGGTCGCGGGCCGCAGCGCCACGTCGCCGTTCTTGTCGAAGTAGTAGCTGTTGGCGCCCTGGCAGCTGTCCTGCCAGAACACCTGCCGGTGCCGGCGGCTCAACTGCTCGGCGAAGTAGCGCGCGTTGGCTTCTTCGCTGATCTCGACGCGGGTGGCGCCGCGCTGTCGGGCCCGCTTCATGCAGCGCACCATGTGGTGCGTCTGCGCTTCGATCAACGCGAAATACGACGAGCCGACGTATCCGTACGGGCCCATCGTGGAAAAGAAATTAGGAAAGCCGGGAATGGAGTTTCCCTCGTAAGCCTGTGCCCGATTCTCCTCCCAAAACCGTTGCAGCGTACGGCCGCCGCTTCCGCTGACCGCGAAGGTCGGGGTGCTGTCGGCGTCGAAGACGTGGAAACCGGTGGCCAGCACCAGCACATCGATCTCGTGGTTCGTGCCGTCGGTGGTGGCCACCGACGACGGCGTGATTTTGTCGATCGGTTGTGTCACGAGTCGGACGTTGTCGCGGTTATAGGTCGACAGGTAGCTGTTGTGGAAACCGGGCCGTTTGCAGCCGATCGCGTACTGCGGGGTGAGCTGTTTGCGCACCGCGGGATCGCGCACCTTCAGCCGCAGATAGGCGCGGCCAAGTGACTCCATCCATCTGGCCAGCGGGTACACGGTGAAATACTGGGCAGGCAACGGGAAGGTCACCTCGACGTAGCTCTGGGTGATCAGCCGCTGCAGCGTCTTGGCGCCGGGCAGCCGTAGCGCCCAGTGCGCCGGCTTGGGCAGCGGCACGTCGAACTTGGGAAAACACCAGATCGGCGTGCGCTGAAATACGGTGAGCTCTTTGACAAGTGGGGCAATTTGGGGGACCAGCTGCACCGCCGAGGCGCCGGTGCCGATCACGGCGACCCGTTTACCGGTCAGGTCGAGGGTGTGGTCCCAGCGGGCGGTGTGCACGGCGGCGCCGCCGAAGGAGTCGACGCCGTCGATGTCGGGCGGCTTGGGCACGGTGAGAACGCCGCTGGCGTTGTACACGAATCGTGCGGTGACTTCTCCGCCCGGATCGAGCTGGACCCGCCATAACGAGCGCTCGTCGTCGAATTCGGCAGCGAGCACCGTGGTGTTGAACCGGATCTTCGGCCGGATCCCGTACTTGTCGGTGCAGTGTTCGGCGTATGCCTTCAGTTCGCCGCCGCGCGCGTAGGTGCGCGACCAGTCCGGCCGCTGCTCGAAGGAGAACTGATACGACGCCGAAGGAATGTCCACCGCGATACCGGGATAGGTGTTCCAGTACCAGGTTCCGCCGACCTCGTCGCCGGCCTCGACGATGAGGTAGTCGCCGAAGCCTTCTTGATCGAGTTTCACCGCGGCGCCGATGCCGGAGAATCCCGCACCGACGATCAGGCAGTGGTAGTCGGGCCGATCACCGCTCACCGGTACCTCCTTCGCGAACCGCCAACCGGTTAGTCGGTACCGACGGTACCGCGTTCCGGGTGCGGAGTGAAGCTAGTGCAGCGCCGCTTTGAGGGCGGCCAGACCACGGTTGGTCGCCTCGGCGGCGGCCGGGATGATCAGCGCGAAGCTGACGTAGCCGTGCACCAGGTTGCCCTCGTTGCTCAGCTCGGCGGGCACGCCGGCGGCGTTCAGCAGCCCTGCGTACAGGGCGGCGTCGTCGCGCAGCGGATCGTGCTCCGCGCTGCCGATGAAGGCCGGGGCCAGCCCGGAGAAGTCGGAGGCGTTGCACGGCGCCAGCGTGGCCGGCAGCGCCTTCGGGTCGCTGATGTCCACCCCGGGGGCGTACCAGGTCAGGAATGCGTCGATGACCTCGCGGTTCAGGATTGGCGCATCGGCGTTCTCGGTGAACGACGGCAGCGACAGGTCGGCGGTGATGGACGGATACCAGAGCAGCTGGAACGCCAGCGCCGGTCCGCCCTCGTCGCGGGCCCGCTGGGCGATCACCGCGGCGAAGTTGCCGCCGGCCGAGTCGCCGGCGACGGCGATCCGGGCGGGGTCGCCACCCAACTCGGCGGCGTGCTCAGCGGTCCATTGCAGGGCGGCCCAGGAGTCGTCCAGCCCGGCCGGGAAAGGGTGCTCGGGGGCCAGCCGGTAGTCGACGGACACCACGATCGCGTCGGCGCCGACGGCGTGTGCACGCGCGACCGGGTCGTGGGTGTCGAGGTCTCCCAGCGCGAAGCCGCCGCCGTGGTAGAAGACGACGATCGGCAGGTCGCCGGGCTCGGCATCCGGCCAGTAGATGCGGACGGGGACATCGGTGACGTCGCCGTGCCCGACGCTGCGGTTTTCGATGCGCAGATCCGGCAGCATCTCCGGCGGCGCTTGCAGCTGGCGCAGCTTGGCGCGGGCGACCTCGACGCCGTCGGACGCCTTGAAGGTCAGCGGGAATGCGTCGACCAGGCCCTTCAGCGCCGGGTCGATCTGCGGTCGGGCGGTGGTCGGCTCCGTCATGGACCTACCGTACGTGCAGCGCCTCGCGCAGCGCGGACAGCCCGCGGTCCATTGCCTCGGTCGCCGCGGGGACCACCCCGGCGTAGCCGAGGTATCCGTGGACCATCGTCTCGGCGTTGTGCACCTCGACGGGAACGCCGGCGGCGGCGAGCAACTCGCCGTAGCGCTTCCCGTCGTCGCGCAACGGATCATGGCCGGCGACAGCGATATACGCGGGGGGCAGGTCGGCCAGGTTTGCGGCCCGGCCCGGCGCCATGCCGACCGGGGGATTGAACAGGTCGATCTCGCCCGCGTAGTAGCGGCTGAACGCGGCGACGGCTGCGCTGTCCAGGACTGGCGCGCCGGAGTTCTCGCTGAACGAGGGCAGCGTCGAATCCCACAGCGTGGCCGGATACCACAACAGCTGGAACGCAATTGGCGCTGCGTTGTCTTCGTCGCGGGACCGCTGCGCGATGACGGCGGAGATGTTGCCGCCTGCGGAGTCGCCGGCTACCGCCAGTCGGCTGGCGTCGGCGCCGATCTCGTCGCCGTGTCCGGCGACCCATTGCGTTGCGGCCCAGGCGTCGTCGATCGCGGCGGGGTAGGGATGCTCGGGCGCCAACCGGTACTCGACCGACACCACCACAGCCGAGGCGCCGACGGCGTGCTGACGGGCCGTTCCGTCGTGGGTGTCGAGGTCGCCGACGACGAAGCCGCCGCCGTGGAAGAACACCACCACTGGCGGAGCAGCGTCATCGGTTGGCGGCCAGTAGATCCGGATGTTGATCGGCCCGGCCGGCCCGTCGATGGCGCGGTCTTCTACCCGAAGCTCGGGATGGAAGCTGCGCCGCGGCAGATCTCGCAGCGCGCGGCGAGCCGCGTCCACTCCGTCGTCGGCGGATAACCGGAACGGCACCGCGTCCAGTACCTTCTGCAGGATGGGATCGATGGCGGATCCGGGGTCGTCGACGCTGGGCATGCAGACACCGTACGCACCGCGGGTCATGTTCGGCGCCTGGGTAGCCGCCGGTTGGGCCGGTATCGCCTACGGCGTGTTCCTGACCATTGTGGCGCTGCGTTCGCCGCCCGGGATCGAGCTGACCGGGCAGTGGGGCGCGCAGCCGGCGTTCAAGGCGTCGATGGCGCTGTTGCTGGCCCTGGCGGCGGCCGCGCATCCGGTTGTCCGCGAACGGCGCTGGCTGATGTTGGCGCTGCTGTTCTCGGCGGTCGGCGACGTGCTGCTGGCCATTCCCTGGTGGGCGGCGTCATTCGTGCTCGGGTTGGGCGCGTTTCTGTTGGCGCACTTGTGTTTTCTGGGCGCACTGCTGCCCTTGGCGAGAGGTTCGGGCCGGTCGCGTCCCCGCTTGATCGCCGTCGCGGTCGGTGTGCGCGGCGTGCGTGGGGCTTCTGACGTGGTTCTGGCCGCAGCTGGGCCGTGACGGTATGACCATTCCGGTCACGGTGTACATGCTGGTGCTGGTCGCCATGGTGTCGGCGGCGCTGCTGGCGCGGCTGCCGACGCTGTGGACGGCGTTCGGTGCGGTGAGCTTCGCCTGGTCGGACGCGATGATCGGGATCAGCCGATTCGTACTGGGCACCGAGGCGCTGGCGGTGCCGATCTGGTGGACGTATGCGGCGGCGCAGGTGCTGATCACCGCAGGCTTCTTCTTCGGTCGGGTGTCGACCACCTCTGCTACACCTGGCGAGTGACCACGCGGACCCGGCAGGCCGCCGCATTCGAGCCGATCGCTCGGGTGTTGCCGATGCTCTCGGTGCCGCACCTGGACCGCGAGTTCGACTATCTGGTGTCCGAAGAGCAGTCCGATGACGCCCAGCCCGGTGTGCGGGTGCGACTGCGCTTCCACGGCCGACTGGTCGACGGGTTCATCCTGGAACGCCGCACCGACACCGACCACGTCGGCAAGCTGGCCTGGCTGGACCGCGTGGTGTCGGCCGAGGCGGTGCTCACCCCGGAGATCCGCCGACTGGTCGATGCCGTCGCGGCGCGTTACGCCGGCACCCGCGCCGACGTGCTGCGCTTGGCGGTGCCGCCGCGGCACGCCAAAGTCGAGCGCGAAAACCCGACGCCGCCAGAGCTTTCCGCAGTGGCCGAGGTCGACCGGAACGGGGTGGGAGGCCTACGGCAGCGGCGGTCAGTTCCTGACGGCGCTGGCCGAGTCGCGCGCCGCCCGCGCGGTGTGGCAGGCGCTGCCCGGCGAATTGTGGGCTGACCGGTTTGCCGAGGCGGCCGCGCAGACCGTGCAGACCGGTCGCGCGGTGCTGGCGATCGTTCCGGATCAGCGCGACGTGGACACGTTGTCGCGCGCCGCGACGGCGCTGCTCGACGAGGCAGGTGTGGTCGCGTTGTCGGCGGGCCTGGGTCCGTCCGCGCGCTACCGGCGCTGGCTGGCCGCGCTGCGGGGCAGCGCACGGCTGGTGATCGGCACCCGCAGCGCGGTGTTCGCGCCGGTGAGCGATCTCGGTCTGGTCATGGTGTGGGATGACGGCGACGACACCCTGGCCGAGCCGCGGGCCCCGTATCCGCATGCGCGGGAGGTGGCGATGCTGCGCGCACACCAAATGCGTTGCGCCGCAATGATAGGGGGATATGCCCGAACCGCCGAAGCCCAGGCGCTGGTGCGCAGCGGCTGGGCGCACGACGTGGTTGCGGCGCGGGCGGTGGTGCGCGCGCGGACCCCGCGGGTGGTGGCCCTCGACGACGGCGGGTACGCCGAGGAACGCGATCCGGCGGCGCGCACTGCGCGGCTGCCGTCGGTGGCGCTGCGCGCCGCCCGCACCGCGTTGCAGGCCGAGGCGCCGGTGTTGGTGCAGGTGCCGCGGCGCGGCTACGTTCCGTCGCTTGGCGTGCGCACGTTGCCGGGCGATCGCCCGCTGCCGGCATTGCACCGGCCCGCTCTCGCTGGACGACCGGCAGGGGACAGCGCCGGTGTGCCGCTGGTGTGGCCGGGCGGATGCTGCGCTGCGCTGCGGCGCTTGCGGATCGGACGCGGTGCGTGCCGTCGTCGTGGGTGCCCGACGGACGGCCGAGGAGTTGGGCCGGGCGTTTCCGGGCACGCCGGTGATCACCTCCGCGGGTGAGGCGATGGTGTCCGAAGTCGATGACCGCCCAGCCTTGGTGGTCGCCACGCCAGGCGCCGAACCGCGCGCGGCCGGTGGGTACGGGGCGGCGCTGCTGCTGGACAGTTGGGCACTGTTGGGTCGCCAGGATCTGCGCGCGGCCGAGGACACGCTGCGCCGCTGGATGGCCGCCGCGTCGCTGGTCCGATCTCGGGACGCAGGCGGCGTGGTGGCCGTCGTCGCCGAGGCATCCGTGCCGACCGTGCAGGCGCTGATTCGCTGGGATCCGGTGGCCCACGCGGACGCCGAGCTGGCGGCCCGTACCGAGGTCGCGCTGCCGCCGAGCGTGCACATGGCCGCGCTCGACGGCGCCGGCGCAGCAGTGACGGTGCTGCTCGAGGAGATCCGCCTGCCGGACACCGCCGAGCTGCTCGGCCCGGTTCCGCTGCCGCCGGGCGCTCGTCGACCGCCCGGTATGGCGGCCGACGAGCCGGTCAGCCGGATGCTGGTGCGGGTGGACCGCGAGCAGGGCCTGGCGCTGGCCGCGGAGTTGCGGCGTGGCGTCGCGGTGGTCAGCGCCCGGCAGACTCACGAGCCGGTCCGGGTGCAGATCGACCCGCTGCAGATCGGCTAGATGACAGCTCGCTACTCGGCCGCGCAGCGTGTGTCGGTGAGCGAAGTCCACGCTTTCCGTGCGACGATGCGAGTGTCAGCCGAGCGCCAATGACGCCTACCGGTCTTACATTCCCGTGTCGAGGGAGGTCAGATATGGCAACGATCGCAGACACCACACGAATTGGCCGCTGCCTTGTTTTCGTGCGCGATCACCTCAACCAGGCCCGCGCCGCCGGCGACGAGATCCGGGCCATGCAATGGCACGCGGTGATGGACGAGTTCATCGACGCGTGGCCGCGGTCGGCGTGATCATCGATCCCGTCCAGTGCGCCGAGACGGGCTGCGTCCGTCCCGGTGATCGTTGGTGGGCCGGCTGGATCGGACCCCGTGAAATCCATGTCGTCCCCATCGACGATCTGCAGCCACATCGCGTCGAGGAATGCGCCTGCGACCCGCAGATCGTGCTGCACGTCGCAGGCGATGGATTCGCGTCGTGGCGGGTGATCCACGACAGCTTCGATCGCCGCGAACTCAGTGAGCAAGCGGGTTAATCAGCCGCGGCGGGTGGCTTCCTGGGCGAGCTGCACGCGGGAGCTCAGGCCGAGCTTGGTGTAGACGTGCGTGAGGTGGGTCTGCACGGTGCGTGGTGAGACGAAAAGCCTTGTGGCGATATCGCTGTTGCTCAGCCCTTCGCTGACAAGCCGTACGACGTCGCGCTCGGTCGGCGTGAGTGAGCCCCAACCGCTGGTGGGCCGTTTGCGTCGGCCGCGGCCTCGCTGCGCGTAGGCGATCGCCTCCTGGACCGACAGCGCCGTGCCCTCGGTCCACGCGGAGTCAAAGTCCCTCTCGCCCAGCGCATCTCGCAGTGCCGCCACCGAGGCTTCGTAACAGACGTCCCAGACCTTGAACCGCACCGCGCCCATGCGTTGCCGAATGGCCGTTGCGGCGCCAAGCAGTCGCGCGGCTTCGCGGTGACTGTCGGCCTCGCCGGCAAGAGTGCCGAGGCATTCCAGGATGTCGGGGATGCATATGAACGCCCCGACCTCGGCGGCACCCACGAGCGCGTCGTGGGCGTCACGCTCAGCGCCGTCTGGCTTACCCTCAGCGATCGCCACACGCGCACGAACAGTCAGCGCCTCCGACAGGAACATGCCAGTCGCAGTCGACGCGGCGTCGTCGGCGAAGCGGCGGGCCGCGACCAGATCCCCGCCCGCCAGGGCGGCCTGGGCTGAGTTGATGTGCCCCACCGCCGTCGTCTGGGGCGATGAACTCATGTGCTGCCGGGCAGCCTGGGTTGCCTCCAGCGCCGTCGCAGCATCGCCGGCAGCCAGGGCCGCGACCGCCAACGCCCAGTAGGCCAGGCCCGCCAAAACCCCACCAACCCCGGCAGCGGCCTCGACGGCCGCGTCGGCGGCGGCCCGGGCCGCCGCGGTGTCACCCTGGTAGGCCAGCGCCCAGCCCAGCATCGCGCGGCTATCCGTCCTAAAGAACTCGTCGCGAGGTGCCTCGGGCCTCATCGCCCGCCGCGGCGAATTGTGCTGCGGCTGCGGCCAGATCACCCTGATAGAGCTGTGCCCTTCCGAGATACACGCGGCACCGGCGCGCGTTGAGCCGGTCACCGATCGCCTCGGCGAGATCGCGTCCCTCTTCGGCGGCCGCGCGGCTCGCGAATGGGTTACCCGCGGCGCCTAGGGCGAAGGCTTGCGCGGCGAGGATCGGGGTGAGCCGCCATGGGTCGCCCAGTTCCCGGGCCGGGCCGATCGCCTCAGCGAAGTACGCCCGAGCTGGCTCCGCGTCGAAGTAGCTGGCGATGTAGCCGCAGGAGGCGAGCGCCCGGACCAGCAGAGCCGGGTCATCGACCTCACGGGCAAGCGCCAGGGCTTCCTGAGCCCAATCCAGGCAGGCGGCACTCCCCGCCAAGATACCGAGCATGGCCCGGTCGGCGAGCGCCCGCGCCCGCAACGCGGGCGTCACGTCAGGATGCTTCGCGTCGAGCTGGGCCAGGACGGTGTCGAACCAGGCCAGCCCTTCCCGGATGCGTCGCGGGTGCCATAGCGGCTGTAGCGAGGACGCCAGTGTCAACGCAAGTTCTATGTCGGAATTTTCCCGACTCCACCCGAATGCGGCGCGCAGGTTGTCGATCTCGATGTCGGTCTGCTTGATGCGCTGCTCATAATCGCTGCCTGCCGGGGCGTCGAGCAGGACCGCCAGCGCCGTGTAGTGGTCGCGGTGGCGTGCGCGCACACTGTCCGCCTCTCCGGACTCGCCGAGTTTTTCCAGCGCGTACTGGCGCACGGTTTCCAACAGCCGATAGCGGGTGCGGCCCCGGCTGTCGTCGGCCACCACGAGCGATTTGTCGACCAGCAGGCTGAGCTGATCGAGCACCTGATAACGCTGCACGTCACCACCACCGCCGGCGACGGCTTGGGCGGCGTCGAGGTCGAAGCCACCCATGAACGCCGCGAGCCGGCGGAACAGCACCCGCTCGGGTTCGGTGAGCAGGGCGTGTGACCAGTCGACTGAGGCGCGCAGGGTCTGCTGGCGGCGCACCGCGGTGCGCGCACCGCCGGTCAACAGCCGGAACCGGTCGTGCAGGCTGCCAAGAATCTCGGTCAGCGACAAGGCACGCACCCGTGCGGCGGCGAGCTCGATCGCCAGCGGCAACCCGTCGAGGCGCGCGCAGATTTCGGCCACGACTGCGGCGTTGTCGTCGGTGACGACGAAATCGGGGCGAGCGCGGCGAGCCCGATCGGTGAACAGATCGATGGCTTCGTCGGCCAGCGACAGCGACGGCACCCGCC
The DNA here is from genome assembly GCA_963755805.1 of uncultured Actinomycetota bacterium. GTDB lineage: Bacteria > Actinomycetota > Actinomycetes > Mycobacteriales > Mycobacteriaceae > Mycobacterium. The sequence continues at coordinate 172,411 of CAVWLG010000005.1, read as the reverse complement.
AGCTCACTTCGCCGGCCACGCCGATCGGCTCACGGCTGGTGGTTAACAGCGTCAATCCCGCAGCAATGGCGAGCAGCGCATTGACCAGTGCCGCGCTGGCATCCAGTAGGTGTTCGCAGTTGTCCAGCACCACCAGCATCTGCCGGTCGGCGACAAAACGGGTCAGGGTGTCCATGGTGGAGCGGCCGGGTTGGTCGGGCAGCCCGAGCGCGCGGGCCATCGTGACTGGCACCAGCTCGGGGTCGGTGATCGGCGCCAGATCCACACACCACACCCCGTCGCCGAATTCGCCGGAGAGCTGGGCCGCGATCTGGATTGCCAGCCGGGTTTTACCCGCTCCACCGGCACCGGTCAACGTCACCAACCGGTTCCCGCTCAATATCTCGTGTATCTGAGTCAGCTCCGCTTCACGGCCAATGAAACTCGTCAATGCGTTCGGGAGATGCTGTACTGCAACATTTTTCAGCGTCCGTAACGGCGGAAATTCGTTACACAGATCCGGATGGCACAGTTGCACGACCCGTTCAGGGCGGGGAACACCGCGCAACTCATGAGCGCCGAGATCGGTCAACCACGCGTCGGGCGGGAGCATGTCGACAACTAATGCATCGGTCGTGCCCGACAACAGGATCTGGCCGCCATGCCCGAGATCGCGCAGCCGCGCCGTTCGGTTGATGGTGGGGCCGATGTAATTGCCTTCATCGCGCAACTGCACCTCACCGGTATGCACACCGATGCGCAACCGGATCGGCGCCAACGGGGCACGCTGCAGTTCCAGCGCACAGGACACCGCGTCACTGGCGCGCGCGAATGCAACGACGAAGCTGTCGCCCTCACCTTGCTCCACCGGTCGCATCCCACCATGAGCGGCGATCAGATCCGATCGTGCAGCATCCAGCCGCGCGAACGCGGCCGTCATCTCCTCGGGTTGGGTTTCCCACAGCTGCGTGGAGCCCTCGACGTCGGCCAGCAGCAACGTCACGGTGCCCGTCGGTAGTAGCCCGCTCACGCTCAGCTCGCTCCAGTCCACCAGCGGTGCATCCGCAAGAGGATCGATTTCGCTCATGCTAGCCAGCATGCGACCCGATCGAACCGCAAAACATCAGCGCAAACGCGCAGATTTGCGGGCAACGGAATATACGACCCCGCTGGCGCAGATCTACGCGCCTTGGCCGACTTCTGAGCCTGTGGCGCCGGATAGTCGAGTCACCGCCGGACCCAGCGGATTTAGGTATTGCACTACTGAGGTCCCCGGGGCTGAGCGTTGACACAGTTGACTTTCCAGAAAGGTTGACCGCCATGCTTCAAACGCCTGTACCGACCGATGTCGCCACACTTCCCTTGGCGCCGAAGAATCCGCTGCCGTACCGGGACCAGCTCAGGGCCGTGCGGTCTCTGATCGACGGACACCAGGAGTTGCTCGACGCCGGCGGCCCCGTTACCCGAATCGTGCTCGGGCCCAAATGGTTTTTCCCGACGGCGGTGTTGATCGCATCGCCGCAAGGGGCCCGCGACGTTCTGGGCCGCACCGACGAGATTGCCGATCGCGGCGAAACGACGACCGCGATTCAGCTGCGCCGGCTGATGGGTGGCAATCTGCTGGTCCTGCCGCACCGCGAATGGTTGCCGCGGCGGCGAACCCTTCAGCCGATGTTCACCAAACTGCGGGTCCGGCGCTACGCCGGCCACATGGCCGCGGCCGCGCAGTCCGTGGTCGATGGCTGGCGCGACGGGGCGACGCTAGATCTGGACACCGAATGCCGCACCCTGACTTTGCGGGCGCTCGGCCGGTCTGTGCTCGGAATGGACCTCGACGCCCGGGCCGATGCCATCGGGCAGGCGTTGCGACCCGCCCTTTCATGGATCGCGGACCGCGGAGTCCGGCCCTTCAATCTGCCGCAATGGGTGCCCACCCCCGGCCAGCAGCGGGCACGTCAGGGCAATGCGACGCTGCATCGGCTCGCCGCCGAGATCCTCGCCGCGGTGCGAAAAGATCCCGACCGGGATGCGCCTCTTGTGCGTGCCTTGATCACCGCAGCCGATCCGCAAACGGGCCAACCACTTTCGGACGATGAGATCTGCCACGAGCTGGTGCTGTTCATCCTCGCCGGCCACGACACCACGTCGACCACTCTCGCGTACTCACTCTGGGCGCTTGGCCGCCACTCCGAAATCCAAGACCGAATGTTCGATGAGATCAGCGCACTCGGCGACCGGCCGCTGACGCCTGACGACGTGCCCCGGCTCGGCCACACCGTGCGGGTGCTGCACGAGGCCCTCCGGCTGTGCCCGCCCGCTGCCGGAACGCCCCGCATGCTCAACAAGGATTTGGCCGTCGACGGCTACCGCGCTGGAGGCCGGCACCATGGCGGTGGTCAGTTTCTACGCCATGCACCGAGATCCCGAACTGTGGGACCGCCCGCTGACATTCGACCCGGATCGATTCCTGCCGGAGCGATCGCAGGGCCGAAGTCGTTGGCAGTACCTGCCGTTCGGCGGCGGACCTCGCTCATGCATCGGCGACCACTTCGCCATGCTGGAAGCCACTCTCGCGCTGGCCACCATCGTCCGCGCCGCCCGGATCGAATCGCTCAAGGGCGACTTCCCCCTGGCCACACCCTTCACCGTCGTCGCCGCCGAACCGGTCGATGCCCGTGTTCGTGCGCGGACCTCAAGCCAGCGGAGATCAGCGTGAGGTGTGCCGCGCCGCCTCCTGGACGAGTTGCACGCGCGAGGTCAGACCGAGTTTGGTGTAGACGTGGGTGAGGTGGGTTTGCACGGTGCGTGGTGAGACGAAAAGCCTTGTGGCGACGTCGTTATTGCTCAGGCCTTCGCTGACGAGTCGTACGACGTCCAGCTCGGTCGGCGTGAGTGACGCCCAGCCGCTGGTGGGTCGCTTGCGTTGGCCGCGGCCGCGCTGCGCGTAGGCGATCGCCTCCTCGGTGGACAGCGCCGCGCCCTCGGCCCATGCCGAGTCAAAGTCATTCTCGCCCATCGCATCTCGCAGAGCGGCGACTGATGCCTCGTAGCCGGCGTCCCAGACCTTGAAGCGGACTGCGCCCATACGCTGCCGGATGCCGTCTGCCGCGCCGAAGAGTCGGGCGGCTTCGCGGTGACTGCCGTGCCATGCCGGCCAGAACGCGCGAGGCACTCGAGGATGTCGGGGATGAGCAGGTACGCCTCGACTTCGGCGGCGCATGCCAGCGCGTCGTGGGCGTCGCGCTCGGCCTGGTCCGGCTCACCCTGCCGCGATCGCCACGCTGGCGCGTGTGGTCAGCGCGATCGTCAGATCAAGCCGGCCGACGTCGAGACAGCCTCGTCGGCCCAGCGGCGGGCAGCGATCAGATCCCCGCTCGCGAGTGCGGCCTAGCGCACTGTATGGGCGCGCTGCATCGCCGCGGTCTGGGGCAGGGCACTCATGTACGGCCAGGCCGCCGCGCGTCGCATCCTGCGCCGCCGCAGCATCGCCGGCGGCGAGAGCCGCGACAGCCAAGCGCGCAGTAGGCGACGCCGCTTTGAGCCCGCCCAGCTCGGCGGTGGCCTCGACGGCCGCGTCGGCGGCGGCCCGGGCCGCCGCGATGTCGCCCTGGATACGCCAGCGCGATGCCTCAGGAACACGAGGCTATCCGCTCTCCAGACCTCATCGTGAGCTGCCTCGGCCTCGGCGGCCACCGCAGCGAATTGTGCGACCGCTCCGGCCAGATCACCGCTGAATCATCTGCGCGAGTCCGAGGTACCAGCGGCACCGGCGCGCGTCGAACCGGTCACCGATCGCGTCGGCGAGATCGCGTCCTTCTTCGGCGGCTGCGCGCACCGCGATCGGGTCGCCCGTCACGAGTGCCTCGACGGCTTGCGCGGCGAGGATCTGGCTGAGCCTCCACGGGTCGCCAACTCGCCGGGCCAGCTCGATCGCCTCGGCCAAGTATGGCCGTGGCCAGCTCGGTGTCGAAGTAGGCGGCGATGTAGCCGCAGGCGGTCAGCGCCCGCGCCAGCAGGCCGGGTCGTCGATCTCGCGGGCGATCGCCAGGGCCTGCTGCGCCTGTTCCGAGGCTGTCGGCAGCGCCGGCCCATAGGCCGAGCTGGCGCTGATCGGCTAGCGCTCGCGCGCGCACCGCGGCCGCCACCTCAGCGCGCGTGCGTGTTGTCGTCGGCCAGGGCGGTGTCGAACCAGGTCAGGCCTTCCCGGAGGCGGCCCCGCGCGAGCCACAGCGGCTGCAGCGACGACGCCAGCTCCAGCGCCAGCTCGATGTCGGAATTTTCGTGGCTCCACCTGAATGCGGCGCGTAGGTTGTCGATCTCGATTTCGGCCTGCTCGAGGCGCTGCTCATAATCACGTGCCTGCCGGCGCGTCGAGCTTGGCCGCCAGCGCGGTGTAGTAATCGCGGTGGCGCGTGCGCACGACGTCGGCCTCGCCGGACTCGCCCAGCTTCTCCAGGGCGTATTGGCGCATCGTCTCCAAGAGCCGGTAGCGCGTTCGGCTCCCACTGCTCGTCGGCCACCACCAGCGACTTGTCCACCAGTAAGGCGAGTTGATCCAGCACCTGATAGCGCTCGACATCGCCACCGCCACAGACGCTTTGCGCCGCGTCGAGGTCGAAGCCACCCATGAACACCGCCAGCCGACGAAACAGCACCCGCTCGGGTTCGGTCAGCAGCGCGTGTGACCAATCGACCGAGGCGCGCAAGGTCTGCTGGCGGCGCACCGCGGTACGCGCACCGCCGGTCAACAGCCGGAACCGGTCGTGCAGGCTGTCGAGAATCTCTGTCAACGACAGCGCCCGCACCCGGGCGGCCGCCAATTCGATCGCCAGCGGCACCCCGTCGAGGCGACGGCAAATCTCCGTCACCGTCGCGGCATTGTCGTCGTCGACGACGAAGTCCGGTCGGGCGCGGCGGGCCCGATCGACGAACAGCTCGATTGCCTTGTCGGCCAATGGCAACGACGGCACCCGCCAACTCAGCTCACCGGCCACGCCGATCGGCTCTCGGCTGGTCGTCAGCAGGGTCAACCTCGGACCGGCTTCGAGTAATGCCACCATCAGCGTCGGCGCTGGCATCCAGCAGATGCTCGCAGTTGTCCAGCACCACCAGCATCCGCCGGTCGGCGACGAACCGGACGCAATGTGTCCATCGTGGAGCGGCCGGGTTGGTCGGGTAGGCCCAGCGCGCGGGCAGTCGTGATCGGCACCAGATCGGGGTCGGTGATCGGCGCCAGATCCACGTACCAGACGCCATCGGCGAACTCGCCGGAAAGCTGGCCCGCGATCTGAATCGCCATGCCGGTCTTGCCTACTCCGCCGGCGCCGGTCAACGTCACCAACCGGTTCTGGGTCACCAGATCCCGTACCTGGGCGATATCTGCTTCGCGTCCGACAAAGCTGGTGAACTGCACTGGAAGACGTTGGGATATAACGGCTTTAGCGACGCGCAGCGGGGGAAAGTCGTTGACCAGATCTGGATGGCATAGTTGCATCACCCGCTCGGGGCGGGGGAGATCACGCAGCGGGTGGGTGCCCAGATCGGACAGCCACACGTCGTCGGGAAGCCGGTCGAGGACCATCGCCTCGGTGGCGCCCGACAGCAGGGTCTGGCCGCCGTGGCCGAGGTCGCGCAGCCGCGCGGTGCGGTTGATGGTCGGGCCGGCGTAGTTGCCTTCGTCGCGCAGTTGGATTTCACCGGTGTGGATACCGATGCGCAGCCGGATCGGGGCCAGCGGGGCGCGCTGCAACTCCAGGGCGCACGCCACCGCGTCGGAGGCGCGAGCGAAGGCCGCCACGAAGCTGTCGCCCTCGCCCTGTTCGACGGGTCGCACTCCGTCGTGCGCGGCGATGGTGTCTGACACGACCTGATTCATCCGCGCCATGGCCGCGGTCATCTCGTCGGGCTGGGTCTCCCACAGCCGCGTGGAGCCCTCGACGTCCGCCAAGAGCAACGTCACGGTGCCCGTCGGTAATAGTCCGCTCACGCCTACTTCGCTCCAGTCCACCAGGGGCGTGTCCACGCGTGGATCGAATTCGCTCATGCTAGTCAGCATGCGGTCGCCGCAAACCGGAAACATCGGCGAAAACGCGTAGATCGCAGCCGGCGAACAGGGCGTTCTAGGCTGAGTCGGGAAAGCGCCGATCATTTGTCCCGTGGCGAAGCCCGATCGACAGGAGCTAGTTGCAATGAAGCGGACAGCAGCACGCAGCGGTGCGGCGATCGCGATCGTCGCGGTAGCCATCGGCTTGGCCGGGTGCAGTTCCTCGCCGAGCAGCAACAATGCGGCGAGCAAGACGTCCGCCACGGGAAGCGCAGCCACCTCGTCGACCGCGCAGAAACCGCAGCCGAAAGTGGCGCAGCGGATCGTCGCCGACGGCCCGAACCCGTCCATCGCGAGCTACTTCAACGACAGCAAGATCACCGCGACGCCGGTCCACCGCGGTGATCCCGGTGCGCCCACGATCAACTTTCCGATCCCGGATGGCTGGGCCGACGCCGGACCCGACACCCCGGCGACGGCCTACTGGGCCATCGTCGACAACGGGCCGGAGGCTGCCAAATACCCCCCCAGCATCGTGGCGACGCTGTCCAAGCTCGACGGCGATGTGGACCCGCAGAAGCTGATCGAACTCGCGGGCGGCGCAACGAAAAACCTGCCCGGCTTCAAGCAAATGGGCGACGGCAACGAAGACAACCTGGGCGGTTCTCCCGCCTACCAGTTGGGCGGCACCTGGACGCAAGACGGCCAGGAACAGGCGGTGGCGGACAAGGTCGTCGTGATCAACGGCAACGACAACATCTACCTGCTGGAGCTCAACGCAGACTGCCTGCCCGATCAGGTCGAGCAGGCGCTGCCCGCGACGATCACGATCGACGAAAAGACGACGATCACCAACTAGCTGTGGTGGGCCCCTATTGCGCGATTGGACCCGCGGCCGCTACCGGCGGGCGGCGCAGGAACGCGTGAGCGAAACCTCCTATCTACGACCCCTGACCGCGCAGATCTACGCGTTCTGACCGATGGTCTTGACCTCGCGACCTCGGATAGTCGACTTGTCGAATCCGAGGAGGCCACCATGACCGTCGACGCCATCGGCAACAACAGCCCCACCGCCCTAGCGGCCGGACTACCGCTTGTCGCGTATGAACACGCAACCAATCCCGACGAAGCGCATCAGCTCATTCGTCAGGCCCGCCTGCAGCGGCCGATTGGGCTTGGCCCGCACGGACCGGAAGTGTTGAGCTACGAGCTTGTTCGGAAAGTTCTGCGCGATAAGCGGTTTCGCATGCCGAAGGGGCTCGCGCTAGCGGCACAAGGCATTACCAGCGGCCCGGTCTGGGACAAGGCCACCGCAGGCCTGTTGAGTCGGGACGGCGCCGATCACAATCGCCTGCGTCGGCTCGTCGCCAAGGCGTTCACGCCACGGTCGACCGCCCGACTGAAATCCACGATCGCCGGGGTCATCACCGAACTAGTCGATCCGGTCACCAGCACAGGGCGCTGCGACGTGGTCGCCGACATCGCGCGGGAGTATCCGATTGCGGTCATCAGCGGGTTGCTCGGCGCCCCACGCCATGACTCGCAGCTGTTCTCTGGCTGGGCTGACGACATTTTCAAGCTCCTCAGCTGGAACGTTGCCAACGACACTCCGGTCATCATGACGGCCTTCGGCGAACTCGACGCCTATATCGAGGACATGATTTCCAGGCGGCGCCACAGCCTCACCGACGACCTGGTCTCCGAGCTGATTCGCGCCGAAGATGACGGGGATCGGCTCACTGCCGATGAGTTAGTCATGCTCTCGGAAGGCCTGTTGATGGCGGGCACCGACACCACGCGCAATCAGTTGAGCGCCGCCGTGCAGACTCTGTGCGATCACCCTGAGCAATGGGACCTGCTGGCGGCGCATCCCGAACTCGCACCGCAGGCAGTCGAAGAGCTCATGCGCTACAACCCGGTCATTTTCGGCACGATTCGCCAACCCATCGAGGATGTCGAACTCGAAGGAGTGACGGTGCCTGCCGGCACGCACCTGATGGTCAATACCGCCGCCGCCAACCGCGATCCCGGCGTCTATGACGATCCCGACCGCCTCGACATCACCCGCGAGGGGCCGGCCAGCATGCTCACGTTCGGCGGCGGCATCCACTACTGTCTGGGAGCACATCTGGCCAGAGCCGAACTCGCCGAAGCCCTGACTGTCATCACACGCCGGATGCCCAACCCGCGCCGCACCGGCCCGGCCCCCTGGAAGCCACTGATGGGGATCACCGGCCCGACAGCGCTGCCCATCGAATTCGATGCCGGACACTGAATCCGTTGGAGATGGAATGCCGCTTTCGCGCGGGCCGGCAACGATTCGCCGCAGCTACTTGTCATGCACTGTCGCAACAACGCGCTGTTTCGCATACTGCGTCCTAAGCCCAATCAACACGGTAGGCTCAGTCGCCGACGACAGCACCCGATGCGCACCGGTACCGCGACCGCCGTCGGCACCTCCTCGGAATCTCGATATCCGCAGCCAGCGTGATCGCGCTGTCGGCGTGCGGCAGCACGCCACCCAAGTCTAGGCCCAACTCAGGCTGGCGCACCCGACGCACTGGATGTGCCAGTTACGCCACCCGAGGATCTAATGCGCGAGCATGGCGTGCTCAAGCGCATCCTGCTGATTTATCGAGAAGGCATCCGCCGCCTGCAGGCTGACGAGCTGGATGCATCGCACGCGCTGAATGCCAGCGCAGGCATCATCCGAAGTTTCATCGAGGACTACCACGAACACCTCGAAGAGCTATACGTCTTCCCCAAGTTGGAACAGGCAGGGCGCCTAACCGATATCACCAGTGTGTTGCGTACTCAGCACCAGCGTGGCCGCGCGCTCACAGATCGAATGCTCAGTGCGACCGCCGGCGCGACTGCGCTCGATCCACCCGGCGCGAGAAGCGTTGGTGCAGGACATGTCTGCTTTCATCCGGATGTATGAGCCGCACGAGGCGCGCGAAGACACTGTCGTATTCCCGGCGTTGCGGGATGTGCTGGCGCCCAAGGAGTTCAGCGAGCTCGCGGAAACCTTCGAAGACGAGGAGCACCGGCGGTTCGGTCAGGCCGGCTTCCAAGGGGTGGTGGACAGAGTTGCCGATATCGAAAAAAGCCTCGACATCTACGACCTGAGCAAATTCACCCCAGCCTAGCTAGGGCTTGTCCGACTTGGTCAGTTCATTCCCCCACACTGACTGGGCGCCGGAGTCGCCGATCCGGACCACCTGGACGATGGACGCCACCCCCGCGACGATCGCGACGACGGCCACCAGCACGCGGACGACGGACCCGGGTTGGGTCGCTCGGCCTTCGCGCCGGTGCAGCAGCGCCAACACCACGGCGACGACGAGCAGCGCGACCGAGAAGTAGATCATCCACTCACCGCGCTCGGCGTGGGTGTTCAAGATGTCGCGGTGATGGCGTTCCTTGTCGTAGAGCCATTCGCCGGCATTCGCGGTGATCGGCGTCAGCACGGTCGTGATAACGGCGAAGGCGAGTACCAGCCACACCAGCCGCCGCCGCGCTGCCGGCCACAGCGCGCACAGAATTTCCAGCAGCGCCGTCAACGGCACCAACACCACCAGCGCGTGCACGAGCAGCACGTGGGCGGGAAGTCCCGAGATCGTGGTCAACGTCATCGCGCGCTCCTCAGCCAGCTAGTTCGATCGTTTGCCGCGCCTACTTCCTACACTGTGCCGGTGCGTCTTGTCTTTGCCGGAACCCCCGAACCCGCGCTGCCCGCGCTACAGAGTCTGATCGACTCACCGCGCCACGAGGTGATCGCGGTGCTCACCCGGCCCGATGCCGCGTCGGGCCGGCACGGCAAACCCAAGCCGTCACCGGTCGCCCGCCTGGCTCTGGAGCAGGGCATCCCGGTGCTGCGACCGGAGCGGCCCGAACTCCGCCGAGTTCGTCGCCGAGCTGTCGGAGCTGAGCCCGGACTGCTGCCCGGTGGTGGCCTTCGGCGCGCTGCTGCGTGACGACTTGCTGGCGGTGCCGGCGCGCGGATGGGTGAACCTGCACTTCTCGCTGCTGCCCGCCTGGCGCGGAGCGGCTCCGGTGCAGGCGGCGATCGCCGCGGGCGACACCGTCACCGGCGCGACGACGTTCCAGATCGAATCCGGCCTGGACTCCGGGCCGGTCTACGGAGTCGTCACCGAGGCGGTGCGCCCGATCGACACCGCCGGGGATTTGCTTGACCGGCTGGCGATTTCGGGGGCCGGGTTGCTGTCGGCAACGCTCGACGGCATCGCCGATGGGGCGCTCACGCCGGTTCCGCAGCCGGCCGACGGCATCAGTGTCGCACCGAAGATCACCGTCGAGCAGGCGCAGGTGCGCTGGGACCTGCCGGCCGAAGTCGTCGAGCGGCGCATCCGGGCCGTCACGCCGAATCCGGGGGCATGGACCCTGATCGGCGACCTGCGGGTCAAACTTGGGCCGGTGTATCTCGACACCGACGGGCAGAGCCTGCCAAAACCGTTGGCACCCGGCGAGATTCACGTCGATCGTCGCAGCGTGCGGGTTGGCACCGCGTCGCAGGCGGTGCGGCTCGGCCAGGTTCAGGCGCCGGGGAAGAAGCTGATGAACGCCGTCGACTGGGCCAGGGGAGCCCGCCTCGACGCGTCGGTGCGCGCCTCATGAGCCCGCCGCAGGACAAACCGCGCGGCGGCCGGCCGGCTGCTCGCACTCCGCAACGCTCGGCGCGGCCGCAGCGGCGCAAACCGCTGGACCCCGCTCGTCGCGCTGCGTTGGATGTACTACAGGCCGTGCGCGAGCGCGACGCCTACCCCAACCTGCTGTTGCCAGTTCTGTTGCGCGAGCGCGGAATCAGCGGACGCGATGCGGCATTCGCCACCGAGTTGACCTACGGGAGCAGCCGGGTTCGGGGACTGCTGGACGCCATCATCGGCGCGGCCGCCGACCGGTCGCCAGACACCATCGACCCGGTACTGCTCGACCTGTTGCGGCTCGGGACCTATCAACTGCTGCGCACCCGCGTCGACGCACATGCCGCCGTCTCGACCACGGTCGAGCAGGCTGCCATCGAATTCGATTCGGCGCGAGCAGGTTTCGTCAACGGTGTGCTGCGCAAGATCAGCACCCGCGACGAGCAATCGTGGCTCGACGAGTTGGCGCCCGACCGCTCGGTCGACCCGGTGGGCAACGCCGCGTTCCTGCATGCCCACCCGCGTTGGGTCGCACAGTCATTCGTCGACGCGCTGGGCGCCGCCGCCGGCGAACTCGGCGCGGCGCTCGCCGCCGACGATGCACGCCCCCAGGTGCACCTTGCGGCCCGGCCCGGCGTGCTGACCGCCGAAGACCTGGCCGCGGCCGTCGACGGCAGCGTGGGCCGATTCTCGCCGTACGCCGTGTACCTGAACGCCGGCGACCCCGCGAACGATAGCGGCGGTGCGCGACGGCCAGGCGCTGGTCCAGGACGAAGGCAGCCAATTGGTCGCTCGCGCACTCACTCTGGCGCCGGTCGCCGACGATGCGGGCCGATGGCTGGACCTGTGCGCCGGCCCCGGTGGAAAGACTGCGCTACTGGCCGCGCTGGCTGCCGGGTCGGGTGCCCGGGTCACCGCGGTGGAGCCCGCCGAGCATCGCGCCGACCTCGTCGTCCAGAACACCGGCGGACTACCGGTCGACGTGTTGCGGGTCGACGGGCGCAGCAGCGGCCTCGACCCGGGATTCGACCGGGTGCTGGTCGACGCACCGTGCACCGGTCTCGGCGCGTTGCGGCGGCGCCCCGATGCGCGCTGGCGGCGTCAGCCCGCCGACGTGCCGGCGCTGACCCGGCTGCAGCGCGAATTGCTGGCCGCCGCGATCGCGCTGACCCGGCCAGGTGGCGTGATTCTGTACGCGACCTGCTCGCCGCATCTGGCCGAGACGGTCGGAGTGGTCGCTGACGCGCTTCGCCGGTACCCGGTGTCCGCGTTGGATACCCGGCCGCTGTTCGAGCCGGCCACCGATCTGGGCGAGGGCCCTTACGTTCAGCTGTGGCCGCACCGCCAGGGCACCGACGCCATGTTCGCCGCAGCTCTGATCAAGCTGGACGGCTAGTCCCCAGTAAGGTGACGTTCATGTCAGGCAAGACCGACCGGCCGCTGATCGCACCTTCGATACTGGCCGCCGATTTCGCCCGGCTTGCCGACGCGGCCGCCGACGTCGAAGGCGCGGACTGGTTGCACGTCGACGTGATGGACGCGCATTTCGTGCCGAACCTCACGCTCGGGCTGCCGGTGGTGGAAAGCCTGTTGGCCGCCAGCGACATTCCGATGGACTGCCACCTGATGATCGACGATCCCGACCGCTGGGCGCCGCCGTACGCCGAAGCCGGCGCCTACAACGTCACGTTCCACGCCGAGGCCACCGACAACCCGGTCAGCGTGGCGCGCGACATCCGCGCCGCCGGCGCAAAGGCCGGGCTGAGCATCAAGCCCGGCACGCCGCTGGACCCCTACCTGGACATCCTCAAGGACTTCGACACGTTTCTGGTGATGTCCGTCGAACCCGGTTTCGGCGGCCAGAAATTCATCCCCGAAGTGCTGAGCAAGGTGCGCGCGGTGCGAAAGCTCGTCGACTCCGGCGAGTTGACGATCCTGGTCGAGATCGACGGCGGGATCAACGCCGACACGATCGAGCAGGCCGCTGAGGCCGGGGTCGACTGCTTCGTCGCCGGATCGGCCGTCTACGGCGCCGATGACCCGGCCGCAGCGGTCGAGGCATTGCGGCGGCAGGCCGGTGCCGTGTCACCGCATCTGCGCCGATGAGCTGACGCCGGCTCGTCGGCCATGAGGCCGCCATGCAGTTGGCCGTCGAGCAAGCCGATCTGGTCAAGGGAAAGACGTATCCGAATCCGCCGGTCGGCGCGGTCATCCTGGACCGTGACGGCCGCGTCGTCGGCGTCGGCGGCACCCAGCGGACGGGCAGCGCCCACGCCGAGGTGATGGCGTTGCGCCGGGCGGGACGACTGGCGGCTGGTGGAACCGCGGTAGTCACCCTGGAACCCTGCAACCACGACGGCAAGACGCCGCCGTGCGTCGATGCGCTGATCGCTGCGGGCATCGCGTCGGTGGTCTACGCGGTCAGTGACCCGAATCCGACTGCGGCCGGGGGCGCGGCGCGGTTGGCGGCGGCCGGTGTGGACGTCATCGGCGATGTGCAGGCCGACCTGGTCACCGCCGGACCGTTGCGCGAATGGCTGCACAAGCAGCGCACCGGCCTGCCGCACGTGACGTGGAAATACGCCACCAGCATCGATGGCCGCAGCGCCGCCGCGGACGGCTCGAGCCAATGGATCACCAGCGACGCCGCCCGAGCCGACGTGCACCGTCGGCGCGCAACTGCCGACGCGATAGTGGTGGGCACCGGCACGGTGCTCGTCGACAATCCGACGTTGACCGCCCGGCTGGCCGACGGCAGCCTCGCGGACCGTCAGCCAATGCGCGTGGTGGTCGGGATGCGCGACATACCTTCGGAGGCAAAGGTTCTCAACGACGACTCGCGCACGATGGTGATTCGGACGCACGAACCGGCCGAAGTGCTCAAAGCGTTGTCCGATCGCACCGACGTGTTGCTCGAAGGTGGCCCGACGCTTGCCGGGGCGTTTCTGCGGGCCGGGGTGATCGACCGCATTTTGGCCTACGTCGCGCCGATCCTGCTCGGCGGACCGATCACCGCGGTCGACGACGTCGGGGTACCGAGCATCGCCCGGGCCCTGCGCTGGCGCTACGACGGCGTCGAGCGAGTCGGGCCGGACCTGTTGCTGAGCTTGGTGCCGCGTGAGTTCCGCGCTCAGGAATGACCGCCCAGGCCCGGGATGAGCATCGGCACGCGGCGACGGTAGTCGCGGTATCGATCCCCGAAGATGTTGATCAGGTCGCGTTCCTCGAACTGCACTGCCAGCAGGATGTATGCCGTCATAGTGGCTGCAAAAATCAAGTGCCCCAACGTCATTGAGGGCGTAGCCCAAAACGCGATGATGAAGCCGGTGTATATCGGGTGCCTGACCATGCGGTAGAGGAAGGGCGTCGAGAACTCATGCTCGGCGGGACGCCGGCCGGTCAACCGCGCGAACACCTGACGCAGACCGAACAGATCGAAATGATCGATGAGAAAGGTACTGACCAGCACCATGAGCCAACCGACGGCGCTGACGGCGATCAGCAGGGCTCGCCAGGGCTGGGTGGTCACATGCCACACATCGACGGTGACGGGGTGCCACGCGACGAAGAGAACGATCAGACACACGTTGGTGGCAAGGACGTAGGTGGATCGTTCTGCACTGGGCGGGACGACGCGGGTCCACCAGCGCTTGAAGGCGGGCCGTGCCATGACGACTGTGCTGCACACCGAACAGCATGAGCAGCGCCGCATCGATGACCAACGTCGTCGACCGTGGCGGCGCCGTCGCCGCCGCCGCGATCGATACTCTTGCCGACCAGCGCGACACCACCGACCGTGACGTCGGCATTGGCGACAAATCCGATCAGGTACAGGAATACGAGCAGGAAGAGGCCGTAGACGACGAAGCCGTAGACCGCGACGACAACACCCCCCGCGGCACTGCCGGCGGGTCGCGATGACAGGCTCATCGCCCTGGGTCACGGTGCTATCGTCCTCCGCCTTCAGGTCAGCTGCCGGGTTTTCCGTTCATCGGCCGGACCTGGTGCTGAGCTTGGTGCCGCGATAGGCGCAGAGCGCCGTCCCGGAATCGCGGCACCAAGCTGATCAGCCGGCCAGACCGCTCTTGATCGCGGCGTCTTGCTTCTGGCCGATGTCAGTGGCGAACGCGGGCGGCACCGCGTCGTCCGGCTTGCCGTCAAACTCAAGCGTGACAAAGGCTTTGCCCTCGGTGAAGATCAGCACCGTCACCGACTTCGAGCCGTCCGGCGAGGCGCCCTGCACGATCGTTCCGCCCTCGCCGACCGCGGCCGGCTGCGGGTCGCCGCCGGTCACTGCGCTGCCGAGCGCCGACTTCGCACCATCCAAGTGCGGTCGCGGCGCCGGCCGAGTCCGGCAGGATCATGATGGTGTCGCCGATCTCACGGGTGTCGCCCTGGTTGCTGAAAACTGCTGCGACACCGGCTTTTCCGTTCGGGTTCTCGGTCGGGGGCGCCACGCTGAAGGTGTCACCGGGGAGCGCGATGTCTTCGGGCTTGATCAGCAGCTTGGCGTAACCACCCGACGCGGTGTCCGACGAGGTCGGTTCCGAGCTGGCGGAACTCTTGGCGGTGGCCGACGCTGACGACGACGTTGCAGCCGGTTTGTCCGACTTGCTGCTGCAGCCAGTCACCGACAGACCCACCAGCACGGTGGCTGCCGTCACGCCCGCTACCGCGATCATCGGGGTTTTCATCAATGCGCTCCTTGTCGAGTAACCCGTCTGTCCCGCCATGGGGTGCGAAACACTTCCGGGGTTGCTGGCACCGTAGCTGATACACGGCTGCTCGGTGCCGATAATTATTCAGTTTTGGCGGTCCCAGTTAACCTAATATTTTACATTTATTGCAATGCAAAGCACTCCTTTCGCATGCAATACTTCGCCGATTCATCTATCTCAGATGCCTGAAAGGCGGACATGGCTCACTCGTTTTCCCGGACTTTATTTGTCGCCGGTGCAATTGCAGGCACCCTGATCGGCGTCTCGGCCTGCTCAAGCGGCCCGAAGATGGTGAGCAAGGACGACATCGCCAAGCAGATCACCACCAAGATGACCGACGCGCAGGGCAACAAGCCGGATTCGGTCACCTGCCCGGACGGGCTGAAAGGCCAGGTCGGGGCGCAGCTGAACTGCGGGATGAAGATCAAGGGGCAGGACTACAACGTCAACGTCACCGCTACCAGCGTGAAGGGCGACGACGTCGAGTTCGACATGGTGGAAACGGTCGACAAAAACCTGGTCGCCAGCAAGGTCAGCGAGGGGCTCACCCAGAAGGTCGGGCAGAAGCCGGACTCCGTGACGTGCCCCGACAACCTGAAAGGCACGCCGGGCTCGACGCTGCGCTGCGACCTCAAGGACGGCGGCCAGACATACGGCGTCACGGTGACGGTCACCGACGTTGACGCCGGCGATGTGCACTTCGATTTCAAGGTCGATGACCAAGCAAAATAATAGACGCAAACGTTTTCCAATAAATTTCCAAACACCTGTGCGTATGGTCTCCGCGCCAACATGCATAAATGGTGGCTATAGAAGGGCGGCTGATGCCAGCAACTAATCGGTATTTGCGCGTCGCAGTGTTTGCTGCGGCGATAATGCTGGCGTGCGCCGGCTGCAGCGCGGGCAAGTCGTCGTCGCCGACGGCCAGCACCAAGAGCGCGGCAGATTCGGTGCAGATCCACGGCGATGCTTCCGACCCGGTGAACAAGATCGTCGTCAAGGCGATCGCCGATCTGCAGACGTACTGGGGTAGCGAGTTCCCCAAGCTGTACGGCCACGACTACACACCGGTGAAGGGCGGCTTCTACGCGGTCAAGCCGTCGTCCGGACAGTTCGCGCCGTGTGCGACTGCGGCCTCCGACATCTCGGGTAACGCGTTCTACTGCTCGAAAGCCGACGACGTCGCCTGGGACATCGAGCAGTTGCTGCCCGATTTGCGAAAGCGTTTCGGCGACTTCGTCATTCCGGTCGTGCTGGCCCACGAATGGGGCCACGCGATCCAGGCCCGGGCCAACTTCCAGGGCCCGACGGTGGTCAAGGAGATCCAGGCGGACTGCTTCGCCGGAGCCTGGGCGGCGCACGCGTCCAAGAGCGACGCCTTCAAGCCCAGCGCCGACGATCTCGACAACGCGCTGGCCGGTTTCCTGTTCCTGCGCGACGAACCGGGCACCGAGAAGCGTGACCCGCAGGCGCACGGCAGTGGCTTCGACCGGGTGAACTCATTTCAGACCGGGTTCGACAACGGCCCGGGGGCCTGCAAGGGCTACAAGGTGGGCGATCCGCCGGTGGTCGAGATTCCGTTCAACAGTGCGGCCGACGTGGAGAGCGGGGGCAACGCACCTTACGAGGACATCATCACCGGCGTGCCCACCGACCTGGAGGACTACTGGTCGCAGGTCTACCCGAAACTGACCGGGCAGCCCTGGACGCCGCTACAGCCCGCCAAGGCGTTCAACCCGGCCGAGGCGCCCACCTGCGGCGGCCAGCCCACCAGTGATTACGTGCTCTTCTACTGCGTCCCGGAGGACTACGTCGGGTTCGACGCGGTGAAGGCGATGCCCCAGATCTATGACCAAGGCGGCGATTTCGCGGTCGCCACGCTGATCGCGACCCAGTACGGACTTGGCGGTGCTGTCGCACGGCGGTCAGGACGCGAGCAACAAGCTCACGTCGCTGCGTGCGCGACTGCATGGCCGGCGCGTGGGCGGCCAGCATTTTGCTCGAGGACCGACCGGAGAGCGGCTTCAAGATGTCACCGGGTGACCTCGACAAGGGGATCACCGCGCTGATCGTCTTCCGCGGTTCCGGTGACGTCCAGCGCCAAGGGCATGGTTCGGTTCGCGTCGACGCGTACCGCGATGGCGTGATGAACGGCGCCAAAGCCTGCGTGACCCGCTAACCGTGTTCACGGTTCTAGGGTTCTCCATGGGCTTTTTGGCCCTGGGTGCCGTCGTCGCGGTGGTCGAAGTGCTGATGACCGTGTTGGCGATCGCGTTCTGCATCTACGCGTCTCTGGCGCTGATCGGCGTGGTGGTGTTCAGCGTCATCGGCATCCGCCGCGTCCTCGCGCGCCGCCACAGCGGGCAAGACCAACCCCAGATGACGCAACTGCAAGGCGCATACAACCAGGCAGGCCGGCTTCCCTGATATGACAACGCCCGAATACCCTTACCCGGACGAGGATTTCCCCTACCGGCCGCCGGCATACCCGCCGCCGCCGGCGGATACCCGCCGCCGCCGCCGGGTACCCGGCGCCGACCGGGTTGGCCCACGGCCGTGGATGCCTACGGCCGTCCGCTCTCGGACCGAAGCAAAGTCACCGCGGGCCTGTTGGGCATTTTCTTCGGATCCATCGGTCTCGGCCGGTTCTACCTCGGCTATACCGGAATGGGTATCGCGCAGATCGCTGTCACGTGGTTGACCTGCGGCATCGGCGGGCTCTGGCCGTTGATCGATGCCATCATGATTCTGACCGGCAAAGTGCCAGACGCCCAGGGCCGAATCTTGCGCGACTGAGAAGCGGCTACGTCGCCTCGACGGCGTTGACCACTGCAATGGGCAGTCGTACGGATTCTGTACCGGGACTGCTGAATCCGGCGTAGAACATTGTCGCGCTGACAAACCAGCGCATCGACGAGTTGACGGCGCTCGCGGTGGGAGGCGCGTCCACGGGCAGCTCCGTCTGGAACGGCAGTCGCACCGGTGTGCCTTCGCGCAGTGTCACGTGTTTTTCGAGCTGCAGGGTCCGCCCGTTGACCACTTCATCGAATCCCGGTGTGCGAGTGCGTGGATGGGAGTCCCGCTGCCACTGCCACCGCACCCGGACGTCGCCCGACGGGCAGATCCCGGCTCGGTGTGACGACGACCGCGCCCTCGATCGTCTCGCCGGCCCGGAATACCGCCCGCGGCAACTCGATGTCGAGCCGGGATGCGGCACTACCGGTGACTTGTTCCAGCACCCCGATGTCGGCCGGGGCGTCGTCCATGCCGGCGACCACGGTGAATTCGGCGGCTTCGTCGATATCGACCCCTCGACGCTGCACGACCAGACGGCACGACCAGCCGGCGATCTGCGATGACGACGGCGGCGCCCAGGACGGGATCCGAAACGTAGCCGATCCTTCCGTGAATTCGGATGTCGGCGTGGGTAATTCGGCCGTGAGGATGCCGATCCATTCCTTCGTGTTGCGATCGGTGCCGTAGGTGGTGCCGACATCCTCGGTCAACCACATCGCGTTGGTCGCGGCGGTCGCCGCCGCATCGGCGTGTCCGGCCCACCGGTAGCGAAAGAAGTTGTTATAGCCCAACTCGATTCGTGCCGACGTCACGTCGCGGATGGGTTTGGGCGTGTTCACCCGCACGTCGATCGATTGACGTGGTGAGACGACTGATGGCGATACGGTGACCTGCGCTCGGGCCGGGCGTAGAAGACGTCGCACTATTTCAGTTGGCTCGCGGCGTAGTCCTCGGGCCGGTTTTTCTTCATCCACGCGCGGACGGGCCAAAAGACCACCCACAGAACCGAATACAACGCGTAGTAGACCGCCGCCGAGACCAGAACTCCACAGACCCAGGCCGGGTAGATGAGGATCAGGCAGAACTGCAGAAACTGCTTGATCACGATCGGGTAGCCATCGGCCTGGGACAGGACGAAACGTGGGCTCATCGATAGCAAAAGCCGGCGGCCCGTTGATGTCTCCGCTTCGGCCTCGGCCTGAGCCGCACTGACGTCGCGGCCCCGCTCGGCGCGAGTCAGGCCGCGCTCCGGCGGCGGCGGTTCGCTGGTGGTCATCGGCCAATCTCCTTTTCCCGGCTGTCTGTAGGCGCAGTCGTAAGCCGCGAGGCTAGCCAGGCTGAATTGGATCCTGATTGGAGCGGCGAGACTCGGACTACCTATTGCTGGCCGCGCCAACCGCGGCCCGGCGCGCCAGATGCTCGTCCCAGACGTGTTCGCCGGTGGCGTCGCCCACCGCCCGGGCCCGGGCAAGCAGTTGCTGCGCGTGATCGACGCGGCCGTGGTGATTTTCGATCTCAGCGAGCAACCCCAGGAAGAACGGCGTCATCACCACGCTGCCGTCGCGGGTGTAATCGTCGAACGCCTCGAACGCGACCGCGGGATCGCCACCGGCCCCCGAAAGCGTCTGCGCCCACACGCCGATCATCAGGGCGCATGCCGCCCATTGCGGAGAGCCGGCGGCGAGCATCTCCTGATACACGTCCTCGGCCGCGGCGACGGTGCCGTCGGTGACGCCCAGGATCGCGTCGATTTCCAACCGTCACCAGCTTGGCGGCGAGGACATCGAAGTGCGCCCGCCGGCTCTGCGCCAGTTCCAGCGCGATCAGGCGTTGCCGCTGAGCGCCGGCCCGGTCTCCGCGCAGCGCCCTGCCCAGCGCCAGCCAGCAGTACACCCGCGGATGGAAGAACACCAACGGGTCGGCGACGGTCTCGGGTGGGGGAAAGCGCGCCATCATGGTTCCGGCGGCTGCCTCCTGCGCGTCGAGCTCGCCGCGCAGCGTGTGCAGCATGACCGTGACGAAGTGACTCGATACGCCGATATCGGGGTCACCGGACGCGGCGTATTGCGCGGCCAGCCCGCTGGCCAGAGCCTGCGCTTCGTCGAGACGTCCACGCACACAGAGCATGTAGCACTGCATCGCGACCGCGCCGTGGTAATGCCGACCGCTGGCGTGTTCGCCGATCTCGAACGCGCGTTGGACGGCCGTCGGCGGCGGCCGGGCTGTTCTGGCCGTCGAGGATCGCGTGAGCACCGGCCAGATGCAGCCATAGCGTGGCCTGGCGTTGCAGCGGTTCGGGTTTGGGCGGAAGTCTGCGGCATACCTGCAGCGCATGTTCGGCGAGGATGGCGATGTCGTCGTACGCCGAACGGCTGAGGGCGCGCTGGATCGCGATTTCGTAAATCTCCAGTGCGGTCTCGGGATTGAGCTCGGTGCCGGCCCGCCATGCGTGGTCGGCGATGGAGATGACGTCCTCGTAAGCGGCGGTGGCGACGCCGGCGGCGCTGTTGGCGGCGATCGCCGCATGTACCGCCGGCCCGTTCGGCGCCGGGAACCTGCGCCAGAACGGCGTCGTGCAGCAGGCCGTGGCCGAACCGGTAGCAGCCCGGCCGGTCGGCCACCTCATCCAGGAGTCCGGTTTCGTAGGCGGGTCGCAGCCGGGCTCGGACGGTCGACACGGACAGGTCGACGACATCGGCGAGGTCGGCGATGTCGAACTCCGCGCCGATCACCGCGGCGGCGGCCAGAGCCCGCCGGCTGGGTCGGTCGAGGCGGCTCAGCCGCTGGCCGACCATGCCGGCGAGACCTGCGCGACACATCGTCGGTGTGCCCGTCGGACGCGTCATGCAGTCGGTTGTGGGCAGCCAGGACGGAGACGAGTTCCCGGATGTACAAGGGGTTTCCGCTGGTGCGGTTCCACACATACTGCGACACTTCGCCCTTGGTCGCGGTTCCGGCCAGCGCGTCGACGAGCGCGGCAGCCGCGTCGGGTCCGATACCGTCGAGGTGGATCGATCGCGCGGCCTCCAGTCGGACCAGCCGCTCGAGGGTGGATCGGTTGACCGGTCGGCCGCTGCCGAAATAGGTCCAGTTTGCAATCACCTGGATCGGAACGCGGCCGAGTTGCGTGCTCAGGACGGACAACGCGTTGCCGGACGGGGAGTCGGCGAGGTGAAGATCGTCGAGAACAAGCAGCAGTGGGCGAATGCTTCGACAGCTCGCACAAGGCGGCCACCACGCCCTCGATGAGCGCGAAACCGGTCGCGGCCGCGCGAACCCCCGAGCTGACGGTGTCCTGGTCCGTCCATTCGGGGACGAGCGCGTCGACCACGCCGGGTGCGACGCGGCGCACCGCGTTCCGGCCGGGCTGGCCGAGTTCGTCGCCGAGTCGGCGTAAGAGCTGAATCCACGTCCACATCAGTGGCAGCCGGATGCCAGGGGGGTGCGCGGCCCATGCGACCGCCATCCCGGTCTGCCTTGCTTGCGTCGAAACAGCTTGTGCAAGAGCAGTTTTACCGATTCCGCTTTCGCCGGTGAGCAGGATCAGGCTGCCTGATCTCGCGCGGGCGCTGCTCAGCGCGGCGGTAATGGTGTCCAGTTCCGAAGCTCGCCCGACGAACGGTATCCGTCCGTGCGGGTCAGGTCCGGGGGAGACGGCCGGCGCGTGCGGCCGGAGGTGTGAAATGCAGATCGGTGGATTTGTCGCAGATCTTGCGGTAGAGGGTTTGCAGCCCGTCGCCGGGTGCCGTACCGAGTTCACGATCCAGCGCCGCCCGCGCGCGGTCGAAGGCGCGGACCGCGTCGGAGCTGCGGCCGGCCCGGTACAGCCCGACCATCAAATGGCCCCACAGCCGTTCCTCGGTCGGGTCGGATGCGATGGCGGCCTCGATTTCGGGAACGAGATCGCCACCGTCGCCGGACTGCAGACCCGCATCGAACCGGGCCTCAATCGCGGTGTGGCGCAACGCGATATAGCGCGTCGCATCGGCGTGTGCGAAGTCGCGATGGGTGAACTCGCCGAATGGGTCGCCTCGCCACAGCGTCAGCGCTGTGCTGAGTTTCTCGAAGGCGTCCGCCGCCGCGCCGCGGACGAGTGCGGTGCGACCGTCTTTGACCAGTGCTTCAAACCGATGCAGATCGACAGAATCGTCGTCCAGCAGAGTGAGCTGGTAGCCGTAAGCACGAGAGGCCAGCCGCATTTTCGCCGGTGACGCGGTATCCGTCGACAGCGGCAGGATGCGGCGCAGATTCGTGACGTAGGCCCGCAGCGAGGCCAGGGCTTTTGGCGGGGGCTTGTCATCCCACACGGCATCGATGAGCCGATCGACGCTGACCACCGTTCCGTGGTTGGCCAACAGCACGGCCAAGACGCAGCGCTGTTTGGGGCCGCCCAGAGGCGCTACTGCCCCCCCGACGCGCGCCCCTACCGCGCCGGACAGCTGGTATTCGACCATGTCCCCAACCACGAGCGAAGTAACTGACCGTTGCTAGCGGTCAAAACGATACATGGCCGAAGTTGGCGCCGCGTGCTGGTTGAACCACGCCAGTGGTATCGCCTGCGAAAAGACTGTGAATAGCTGAGGCTGTCATCCATACTGAGGCCCTGATGAAGAGACGTGACCTGGGTCTGAGGTGTGGCGTCGGTGTCTTTGTCGGCGCTGCGACACTGCACCTGACCGGTTGTGGCGCGACCGTCAAACCCGACGGCGCCGCGCGATCGGTTGTCGATGTTGTATCCCGGCAAACGGGATTCAAGCCGATCGATGTGCACTGTCCGTCGGGGGTGAAAGCAACCGTCGGCGGCCAGTTCGACTGCGGCTTCACCGGCCCCGAGGGGCCGTACGTCGCGCATATGCGCATCACCAAGGTCGACGGCGACAACGTCGAATTCGACGTCAAGACTCAGCCGCGCTCGCCGTAGCCGCTGGAGGGCACCGTGCACAACGCTTGGAACATCGTCGGATTCGTTGCGCTGCTGGTTCTGGGAATCGCCGCGGTCCAGGCGCTGATCTGGATACCGATCATCGTGCGGTGGCGGCGCAAGGCCCGCGCCGCGTCGGCCAAGCTCGCGGCGGCCATCGAGTCCGAGACCGCGATCCGTTTACCGGAGAAGGGTGTGTACCGCGGTGCAACCGCCCCGGGCTATCCCGTCGTCAACAACAACGGGACCATCGCGCTCACTGAGCGGCGGCTGATCTTTGTCACTGTGACCGGCAAGCTCATTGACATTCCGGTTGCCGAGATCGTCGGCGTCCGCGAGGCGAAGGTGTTCAAAACGTCTGTGCGCGGCGGCCGTTCGCACCTGATCGTGCAATTACGGTCGGGCGAGGTCGCGTTCTACGTCTTGTCCAACGCCGATTGGATCAACGCCATCACGTCCCTGCGAAAGGGATGAGCGGCTAGAGCCGGGGCGCGACGGGCTCGGCGTCGAGTTCCTCGGGCTCGTCGGCGTGCACGCTTCGGCTGCCGATCAACAGGCCCAACAGGGCACCGACCACGCACACCACGACGGTGACTTTGAAGATCTCGCCGTACATGCCGGCGAAGGCTTCGCGGTACAGGGTGGCCTGATGCAAGACCCGCTCAGCGAGGCTGGCATCCCTCGGAAGCTGCGACGCCAACTTGGCGACCAGTTGCGGCAGCCGGTAGAAGCCCCACGCACTCAAGGCGGCCACGCCGATCAGCATGCCCGTCATACGCGCCACCACCACTGCCGCGGAGGCGATGCCGTGCTGTGCCGACGGCACCACTCGCAAGCTGGCGGACGTCAGTGGCGCGATCACCAGACCCAGTCCGATGCCGGCGACGGCCAGGTCGGTGTGCAAGGCCGGCAGCGAGAGGCCGAAGATGTTGTGGTGCTCGGTCCAGCAGGTTGATCGACCACTTCGAGATGAACCAGTAGCCACCCGCGGCGATCGAGCAGCCCGACGAAGGCCACCGCGCGGTCGCCGATCTTGGTCGCGATCGCGCCACCCACCAGCGCGCCGATCGGCAGCGCAGCCAGGAACCACAGCAGCATGATCGCGGCCTGATCCTGGTCCTTGCCGAGCACGCCCTGGGCGAAGAGTTCCACGTCGACCAGCGTCACCATCAACGCGGCACCGGCACACAGCGACGAGCCGAGCGCGGACAGGAACGGCCGGAAGTGCACGCCGGCGGGTTCGATCAGCTTGGTCCGCGAGAACCGTTCCCACACAAAGAAAAGCACCGCGAATACGACGGCGCCGATGACCAGCGGTGCTCCATAACTGGGCAGCGCGTGCTTGCCGTCGGGATTGGCGTTGTACAGACCGGTGACCGCCAGACCCAGGGTGACCGCCAACAGCAGTCCGCCGACGATGTCGATCTTTTCCGGCTCGGCGCTTGCGGTCCCGCGACGGCAGGCTGAAGTGGATCATCACCATTGCGGCCAGCGCCAGCGGCACGTTGATCCAGAACACGTCCTGCCAGCGACTGGTCAGCCAGACGATGAAGATTCCGTAGAGCGGACCGAGCACACTGCCCAGCTCCTGCGCGGCACCGATCCCGCCGAGCACTCCCGCGCGGTTGCGCTGGGCCCACAAGTCGGCGCCCAGTGCGAGCGTTACCGGCAGCAGAGCGCCGCTGGCCACGCCCTGGATGGTGCGGCCGACCACCAGGACATCCAGATCGGTGGACAGCGCCGTGATCACCGAGCCGATCAGGAAGGTGGCCAGGCTGACTTGGAGCAGCAGTTTGCGCCCGAATCGGTCAGATGCCCGGCCCAGCAACGGCATCGCGGCGATGTAGCCCAGCAGATACCAGGTGATGATCGGGGTGATCCGCTGCAGGTGGTTGACCGGGATCCCGATGGTGCCGATGATGTCGCGCATGATCGTGACGACGACATAGGTGTCGAGGGCTCCGAGCAGGACGGCCAGGCTGCCGGCGCTGATCGCGACGACGCGCCCCGCATGATGCGGTTGGGGTGCCGTCACGAGCCCGGGGCCACGGGGGGCTTGGTGACCTGAACCGGCGCGTTCCAGTTCGACAGCGTCAGCTGAAGCGAATTGCCCGGGCTCTGCTCCAGTTGGGTCTGCACCAGCTGGTGGTCACCGTTTTCTTCGATCCACACGGTCGAGGGCAGCGGCTGCGTTGCCTTCAGCCGGGGCATGATGCCGTTCACGGCGTCCGCCGAGACCGTTCCGGTGATCTTGATGGTGGTCTGGCCGCCGACGTTTTCCCGCGACTCGGCCTTCGGGTTGCTGAGATTGGTCAACACGTTGGCCAGACCGACGTCGGTACTGAGGATCGTGGACGGGTCGTAGAGGTCGGAGGCCTTGCCGAAGCTGTCCCACTGTCCGGGCGTGAGCGCTCCGTAGAGGGTTCCGTCGATCACCACGAACGGCGCGTCGATGTCCGAGCCGCCGAAGACGATGCTCGCGTTTCCCTGAGCTGCGGTTTGTGGCGTGGTGGTCAGGTCGCCGGTCAAGGATTTGACCGGGAGGCCTTTGATCTTGCCGTTGACGGACAGGGCCAGGTGCACACTCTTGACGTTCTTGGTGCTCTGGATGGATTCCTTGATCAAGGTCGCCGCGTCCGGCAGCGCACCACCGGAAGGCTTGGACGATGAGCAGCCGCTGATCAGAGCGGCGGCGATCGAGAGTGCGGCGAGAACGGCGAGGATTGGGCGACGCGTCTGCATAACTTGCAGCGTAGCGGGTCGCGCAGACGGGACGACGAAGCGCAAGGTGACCGGGACTTCGCGCAGGGGAGCGAGACTCATTAGCCTGAGACGGTGTTCACCGGAATCGTTGAAGAGCTGGGTGAGGTCGTCGGCAAGGATGAGCTGGGAGATTCCGCTCGCTTCACCATTCAGGGTCCGGTGGTCACCTCCGATGCCGGTCACGGCGATTCGATCGCTGTCAACGGGGTGTGTCTGACCGTCGTCGAGGTACTGCCCGGCGGCCAATTCACCGCCGACGTGATGGGCGAGACGCTGAGCCGGTCCAGTTTGGGCCGGCTGGTCGCGGGGAGTCCGGTCAACCTCGAGCGCGCCGCGGCTCTGAACAGCCGCCTTGGCGGGCACATCGTGCAAGGCCATGTCGACGGCACCGGCCAGATCCTGAGCCGCTCACCCGCCGAGCACTGGGAAGTCGTCCGGATCGGATTGCCTGTCGAACTGGCCCGCTATGTGGTGGAAAAGGGTTCGATCACGGTCGACGGCATATCGCTGACGGTCTCCGCGCTCGGCGACGACTGGTTCGAGGTATCGCTGATCCCGACCACCCGCGAGCTGACCACATTGGGTCCGGCCGAAGCCGGAACTCAGGTGAACCTGGAAGTGGACGTCATCGCGAAATACGTCGAGCGACTGATCACGCACAAATAGGCGTGCGACGACGCCGGCGCCTCATCTGCTGCAGCACAGGATCGCCGTCGATATGGCGACGATGCCGCGGTGGCGCGGCTTCTGTTGGTCCCGGGTTCGCGGGTTTGTCGATGACGGGCACGGGGTCCGGCGGCGGCGGTGGCGCCTCGAACGCCGGCGTACCAACGTGCGCGCCACCCAGTGGAGCGGGGCCGGCAAGTGCGGCGCCGACGAGCACCAGGCCAACGGCCAGGGCGCGCACGAACCGCTTTGCAGGCAACGTCGCCATGTCAACAACAGTAACGCCGCACGTCGGCGACGCTGCGGAAATTTACGGTTTGCCGCTCAAACTGCACTGAGCTGTCGGTAAACCGTTACTCGGCGGAAAGCCGCCGGGGTGCGAAAAGGGCAACGCCCGCTCCGCCGATCGGCGAAGCGGGCGTCTGGTGAGGTGAGTCTTTACAGCGGGATCCAAACTCCGAAGAAGTCGAAGCCCCACTGGTTGAAGCCCGGGTTCCAGATCGGGTTCTCGTTGTAGCCGTAGTAATTGATCGGTCCGTCGTTCCAACGCCCTCCTGGCGGCGGAAGCGGCCGGCCCCAGTTGGGATGCGGCGGCTCGCCGGCGCCCCAAGGTGCGGGACCGTCACCCCACGGAGCCCCGTGGAAGTAACCGCGGTGGTCGTCACCGTGCCATGCAGCGCCGGGACCACCCGGTCCGCCGGGTCCGTGACCACCCGGTCCACCAGGTCCGTGATCGCCGGGGCCGCCGGGTCCGTGATCGCCGGGCCCGACCTGGACCGCCAGGTCCGTGGTCGCCGGGACCACCCGGTCCACGGGACCACCGGTCCACCCGGTCCGTGACCGCCAGGCCCGCCCGGCCCGGGACCACCCGGTCCGCCGGGTCCACCGCCACCGGGGCCACCGGGCCCGCCGGGACCGTGGCCGCCACCGGGGTCCTGCGGTGCGGCGTGGTTGACCGCGGGTGCGTTATGGCCACCAGGTTGCGGCCCGGGTGCAGCGCTGGCGATACCGGTGCCCACCCCCAGAGCGGCGGCGCCGAGGGCGCCGGCGATGGTCGCTCCGGCCATCAGTTGCTTCAGTTTCATGGTCCTTCACCTGTCTAGTCGGGTATTCAGCGGACGCTTGCCCCCACGTGCTGAACGCTAGATAGGCTAGCTATGAATCAGCTACGAGCCTGCTCTGGAAATCTTTTGCGGATTTGCCCGCGGCGAGTCGCCCTGACGAAGGTGTCCGGTCAGTGAGCGGTGGCAATAACTACGGCGACGTGGTGGTTCATACTGGACACAACACCTGAGAAGGTCAGGTGTGTTTCTCTGACTAGGTGGCTGCGATGACGAGGTTGGACTCGGTCGAGCGCGCGATCGCCGACATCGCGGCGGGCAAGGCTGTCGTCGTCGTGGACGACGAGGACCGGGAAAACGAGGGCGACCTCATCTTCGCGGCCGAGAAGGCGACCCCGGAGTTGGTCGCGTTCATGGTGCGCTACACGTCGGGCTACCTGTGTGTGCCGCTGGACGGGGAGATCTGCGACCGACTCGGCCTACTGCCGATGTATGCGGTCAACCAGGACAAGCACGGTACCGCTTACACGGTCACGGTCGACGCGAAAAATGGTGTGGGCACTGGTATTTCGGCGTCAGACCGCGCGACGACCATGCGACTGCTTTCCGACTCGGACAGTGTCGCCGAGGATTTCACCCGGCCCGGTCACGTAGTTCCGTTGCGCGCCAAGGACGGTGGCGTGCTGCGCCGCCCCGGCCACACCGAAGCCGCCGTCGACCTCGCCCGGATGGCCGGCCTGTCGCCGGCCGGGGCGATCTGTGAGGTCGTCAGCCAAAAAGACGAAGGCGCGATGGCGCAGACCGACGAGCTGCGGGTCTTTGCCGACGAGCACGGCCTGGCCCTGATCGCCATCGCCGACCTGATCGAGTACCGCCGCAAGCACGAGAAGCACATCGAGCGGATCGCCGAGGCCCGCATCCCGACCCGGCACGGCGAATTCCGTGCGGTCGGTTACAGCAGCATCTACGAAGACGTCGAGCACGTGGCGCTGGTCCGCGGCGAGATTGCCGGACCCAACTACGACGGCGACGACGTACTGGTCCGCGTCCACTCCGAATGTCTGACCGGCGACGTGTTCGGTTCACGCCGCTGCGACTGCGGCCCGCAACTGGACGCCGCGATGGCGATGGTCGCTCGCGAGGGCCGAGGTGTCGTGCTCTACATGCGCGGACACGAAGGACGCGGCATCGGCCTGATGCACAAACTGCAGGCCTACCAGCTACAGGACGCCGGCGATGACACTGTCGACGCGAACCTCAAGCTCGGATTACCTGCTGACGCAAGGGATTACGGCACCGGCGCCCAGATCCTGGTCGACCTTGGAGTCCGCTCCATGCGACTGCTGACCAACAACCCCGC
Organism: uncultured Actinomycetota bacterium; assembly: GCA_963755805.1. Classification (GTDB taxonomy): domain Bacteria; phylum Actinomycetota; class Actinomycetes; order Mycobacteriales; family Mycobacteriaceae; genus Mycobacterium. Next base: position 143,440 of record CAVWLG010000005.1, on the reverse strand, counting down.
GAAGCGGGTCGGCCTGGACGGCTACGGCCTGCACATCCTCGAGCGGGTGCCGTTGCCGGTGCGGGTCAACGCGGAGAACATCCGCTACCTGATGACCAAGCGCGACCGGATGGGTCACGACCTGGTCGGGCTGGACGACTATCACGAATCCATGAATCTGCCAGGTGAATTCGGCGGTGCGCTGTGACTGAGGAGTGGCGTATATGAGCGGTGCCGGTGTACCCGACATCGCGTCACAGGACGCTTCCGCACTCACGTTGGCAATCGTGGTGAGCACCTGGCACAGCCAGATCTGCGATGCGCTGCTGAGCCGGTGCCCAGCGCATCGCCGACGACTGGGGTGTCGAAAACCCCACGGTCGTGCGGGTACGCGGTGCGATCGAGATTCCGGTGGTCGCGCAGGCTGTGGCCCGTGACCACGACGCCGTCGTCGCGCTGGGTGTGGTGATCCGCGGGCAGACACCGCATTTCGATTACGTGTGCGACGCGGTAACCCAAGGGCTGACCCGGGTTTCGCTGGACGAGTCCACCCCGGTGGCCAACGGTGTACTGACCACCAACGACGAAGCGCAGGCCCTCGACCGAGCGGGACTACCGGACTCCGCGGAGGACAATGGCGGCCAGGCGACGGCAGCGGCGCTGAGCACCGCACTGACTCTGCGCCAGCTACGCGGAAAGTCGTGACCGCCAAACCCGATCAGGACACCTGGGATGCCCAACTTCGGCCCCACCTGACGCCTTATGTGGCGTATGCCGTGGCGGTTGTTCTCGTCGTCGCGCACGTGGTGATCGGCCTGCTCCTCAAGATCGGATCCACCGGCGTGATCTTCCAAACCTCCGATCAGATTGCAATGGCGGTACTCGGCGTCGTTCTCGCGGGACTCGTGCTGCTGTTCGCGCGGCCGCGGTTGCGGGTCGGCGCGGCCGGGCTGTCGGTGCGCAACGTGCTCAGCGACCGACTGGTGCCCTGGGCCGACCTCGTCGGCGTGTCGTTTCCCGTCGGTGCCCGCTGGGCGCGCATCGACCTGCCCGACGACGAGTACGTCCCGCTGATGGCCATCCAGTCCGTCGACAAAGACCGCGCCGTGGCCGCGATGGACACCGTCCGGAGTCTGCTCGCGCGCTACCGACCTGACCTCGCATCGCACTGAATTGTCGGTGGGTCCATCTACAATCGAATGTATGTTCGAGTTGTACTACGCCTCGCGGCCCACCCCGGAGTCGGCGGCGCTGCTGGACCGCATCCGGGAGGCGGGGCGATCGGAGGCTCAGGCGGCCGCGCGGCGATTGGTTGCGGTCGGCGAATTGTTCACGGTGCGCCTGCGGGATTCGGGGGAGCAGGCTGACTTCGCCATGGACACCTGGGACGCTGTCGCGGCCCAGGTGGCTGCCGCGCTGAAATGCAGCACCGGGATGGGCTCGAGCTACTTGCGTTATGCGGTGGCCCTGCGAGATCGACTACCGCAGGTGGGCAAGGTATTTCAAGCGGGAGACATCGACTACCGCGCCTTTCAAACGATCGTGTTCCGGACAGATTTGATCACCGATACCGATGTGCTGGCGCGAGTTGACACAGTTCTCGCGGCACGGCTTTCCCGGTACGCGTCGCTGACACGCGGTCGGTTGGCCGCCGAAGTCGATCGGGTGGTCGCGACCGTTGATCGCGATGCGGTACGGCGGGCGAAGGAGGCAATCCGGGATCGTTTCGTCGACGTCGTCACCGACGAAACGGGAATCGCGTTCGTCACGGGAACCGTGCTGGCCGCCGCCGGACGCGCCCTTGACCTTCGGCTGGATGAGTTGGCGAAGACGGTATGCGACGGCGACCCTCGCTCGCGCGAGCAGCGACGGGCGGATGCGTTGGGCGCCTTGACCGCCGGTGCAGATGCGCTGGTGTGTGGCTGTGGATCCACCGCTTGCGATGCTGCGGCGCGGGCGAGCAAAAGCAATGTTGTGATTCATGTGGTCGCTGATCAAGCCAGCGTGGACGGCAGTGGTCGGACGCCGGGCGTGGTGCTTGGTATTGAAGGCCTGATAACCGCGGAGATGGTCGCCGAACTGGGCAAAAGTGCCCATCTGCAGCCACTGATTCCGCCTGCGGATGAGCCCGAGCCACGCTACGTCCCGTCGGCCAAGCTCGCCGCCTTTGTGCGATCCCGCGACGTGACGTGCCGGGCCCCGGGCTGTGACCACCCGGCCTTCGATTGCGACGTGGACCATACGATCGCTTACCACGATGGTGGGTGGACACACGCGTCGAACCTGAAGGCGCTTTGTCGAAAACATCACTTGCTGAAGACATTCGGGGGCTGGCGCGACAAACAGCTGCCGGACGGTACCGTGATTTGGCTCCTCCCCGACGGGCACACCTACGTCACCATGCCGGGCAGTGCGTTGCTGTTTCCGAGTCGCTGATTGTGCCGACCGGTGAATTGCCCGCGCCGACAACGACACCCGATCGACTCGCTGCGGTGAACGCACGGCCATGATGCCGACTCGGCGGCGCACTCGCGCCCAGCAGCGATCGACAGCGAATTACCGCCGAGCGCAACCGCAATCGCAACGATCGGGATTGCCCGGCAACGTGCGTATCAGCCGATGCTCGCGCGGCGCGCGACGATGACCCGCCGCCGTTCTGAGGCTCCGAAGCGCTCTACGCAGAGGTGACGGCAGACAGCCGCCACTCGCCAGGCACGCCTTTCAACTGGTGGGTCCCGCGGTCGTCGAACTCGAGTCCTGACCCGATCACAAGGTCGCGAAGCGTGCTGGACACGAGCACCTCGTTCGAGCCGGCCAGTGCGCTCACGCGCGCACCGATGTGCACCGCGATCCCGCCGATGTCATCGCCGCGGACCTCGCACTCGCCGGTGTGCAACCCGGCGCGCACCTCAATGCCCAGCGCCTGCACCGCGTCACGAATTGCCATAGCGCACCGGATCGCTCGCTGCGGGCCGTCGAACATCGCCAGGAAGCTATCGCCTGACGTGCTCACCTCGCGGCCACGAAACCGAGCCAACTGCGACCGCACCACCGCGTCGTGGGCATCAAGCAACGCATGCCAGTCACGGTCACCCATCTCCGCGGCCTGGCGCGTCGAATCCACTATGTCGGTGAACAGCACCGTGGCCAGAACCCGGTCATCAGCAACCTCTGCCTGATGACCGGTGAGGAACTCGGCGATCGCCTGGAAAGACTCGCGCCAAGGTTCCACGAAATGAAACAGGTTGCGCCCTGGCAGTTCAACATATTTCGCACCCGATATGTGGTCAGCGATGTACTTGCCCCACTCGGGCTCGACCATCGTGTCGTGGGTGTGGTGGACGACGAGGGTTGGTACGCGGATTGTCGGAAGGAGTGCCCTAACGTCCGTTTGCGACACCGGCAACATCAGTTCGACGGTCCCAGGGCTAGCCGCAAGGCGTTCGAATCGGGCCCAGGTTGCCCGGATCTCCTCGTTCCACGGCATGTCCGGATTGATGAGGCGTTCCCACTGCCCCGTCCCCCACATGGAGACCATGGCTGCAGTGAGTTCCTCGCGGGTGGGTCCCGTATTGCGGTTGGCGAACGGATCCGCGGCGAAGCTCTCAAGAGCGACCAACGCGGTTGTGCGGGACGGATGCGTTGCCGCGAACAGGGTCGCAGTCGCGAACGCACCGCCCATTGCGAGGAGGACCGCTTCGCTACTCCCGAGATCGTCCAACACCGCGGTGGTGCTGTCGGCCCATTGCTCCAAGGTCGGCAGCGCGCCCGGGGTGACAGGATCGGATGCTCCCGTGCCCGGCTGGTCGAAGAAGATCAGTCGCCCGAGCGATGTCATCGCCTCCACCCAACCTTGAGCGGGTGGTAGGTCCGGAGCCACCTCGCAGTTTGTGAACCAGTTCGGGACGAACACGATGTCACGAGCGCCAGGGGGTGACGCGCGGTAGGCGACGCGCAAGTCCCCGTTCATCGCGTACCGCGTCTCCGAGAACATCGCAGAAGTCTATGGTGCGCGATGGGTGTCGAGACACGTTTGTGCAGCTAAGAGCATTCCCTGAAATGTCCAAGCAGCTGCCCGACGCAATGGAGCAAACACGAGATGAAGATGCCGACCCGCACCCGCACGCCCAGGCAGCGCCGCGCGCACCGTGTCGAGGTGGAGCGTCGCCTCGAACGCCGCCTGCACGTCGCTGCGCCTCGAGTACACGTCGTCGGCGTCGGCTGGCGCGACTAGCCTTAGATACCGTGGCTGATCCCGCGACCTACCGCCCTGCTCCCGGGTCCATCCCGGTCCAGCCTGGCGTGTACCGGTTCAGCGACCCGCACGGCCGGGTGATCTACGTCGGCAAGGCAAAGAGCCTGCGCAGCCGGCTGAACTCCTACTTCGCTGACATCGCGAGCTTGCATCCGCGCACTCGGCAGATGGTGACAACCGCTGCCAAGGTGGAGTGGACGGTGGTCAACACCGAGGTCGAGGCGCTGCAGCTGGAATACAACTGGATCAAGGAGTTCGACCCTCGGTTCAACGTCCGCTACCGCGACGACAAGTCCTACCCGGTGCTCGCGGTCACCCTCAACGAGGAATACCCGCGGCTGATGGTCTACCGCGGCCCGCGCCGGAAAGGCGTCCGCTATTTCGGGCCCTATTCGCATGCCTGGGCCATCCGGGAGACCCTGGATCTGCTGACCCGGGTTTTCCCGGCGCGAACCTGCTCGGCGGGAGTGTTCAAGCGGCACAACCAAATCGATCGCCCTTGCCTGCTGGGCTACATCGACAAATGTTCGGCCCCATGCGTCGGGCGGGTCAGCGCCGAACAACATCGACAGATCGTGCATGGACTTCTGCGATTTCCTGTCCGGCAAGACCGACAGGTTCGCCCGCGGGCTGGAGCAGCAGATGCACGTCGCGTCCGACGAACTGAGTTTCGAGCGCGCCGCACGACTACGCGACGACCTGGGTGCGCTGAAGACGGGCCATGGAGAAGCAAGCGGTGGTGCTCGGTGACGGTACCGACGCTGACGTGATGGCCTTCGCCGACGACGATCTCGAGGCCGCCGTCCAGGTGTTCCATGTCCGCGGCGGGCGGGTTCGCGGGCAGCGCGGCTGGATCGTCGAAAAGCCCGGCGATCCCGGTGATTCCGGCGAGGCGCAGCTGGTCGAGCAATTCCTGACTCAGTTCTACGGCGATCAGGCCGAACTCGGCGGCGCGGCGGATGAATCCACCAACCCGGTGCCTCGCGAGGTTCTGGTTCCGTGCCTGCCACCGAACGCCGAGGAGCTGACCACCTGGCTGTCCGGACTGCGCGGATCGCGGGTGAATTTGCGGGTACCGCGCCGCGGCGACAAGCGGGACCTGGCGGAGACCGTCCAGCGCAACGCCAAAGACGCGTTGCAGCAGCACAAGCTGAAGCGCGCCGGCGACTTCACCGCCAGATCCGCTGCGCTGCAGAATATTCAAGAGGCGCTCGGTTTGGCTGACGCGCCACTGCGGATCGAGTGTGTCGACATCAGCCACGTGCAGGGCACTGACGTGGTGGGGTCGCTGGTGGTGTTCGAAGACGGGTTGCCGCGCAAGTCCGATTACCGCCATTTCGGCATTCGGGAAGCGGCCGGCCACGGTCGCTCTGACGACGTCGCGTCGATCGCCGAGGTCACCCGCCGTCGTTTCATTCGGCACATCCAGGACCAAGAGGACTCGAAAGTCCTGTCACCCGAAGGTAAATCGCGCCGATTCGCCTATCCGCCCAACCTGTACGTCGTCGACGGCGGCGCTCCGCAGGTCAATGCCGCCAGCGCGGTTCTGGAGGAGTTGGGCGTCACCGACGTCGCGGTGATCGGCTTGGCCAAGCGGCTCGAAGAGGTGTGGGTGCCCTCGGAGCCCGACCCGATCATCCTGCCGCGCAACAGTGAGGGGCTGTATCTGCTGCAGCGGGTGCGCGACGAAGCGCACCGGTTCGCGATCAACTACCACCGCAGCAAGCGGTCCAAGCGGATGACCGCGTCGGCGCTGGACTCGGTACCCGGACTGGGCGAACATCGCCGCAAGGCACTGGTTGCTCATTTCGGCTCACTGGCCCGGCTCAGGGAGGCTACGGTCGACGAGATCACTTCCGTTCCGGGCATCGGGGTTGCGACGGCCACGGCCGTGCTCGACGCGTCTGCGGGGCGACGCCGCCGGATCGAACGACGCTGGAACGGACACCGCCGAGCAAGACCGGATCGCGGAACGGGCATCGGGATGACAGGCGAGGGGATGGACGGGTCGAATCAAGCTGGGTCGCTGGAGCAGGCTGACAGTCACGCTGCCACAAGCGAATCCGGTATCGACGTGGTTCTGGTCACCGGTCTGTCCGGTGCCGGTCGTGGCACTGCGGCCAAGGTGCTCGAGGACCTCGGCTGGTATGTCGCCGACAACCTGCCGCCTCAGTTGATCACCCGGATGGTCGACCTCGGCCTGGACGCGGGATCCCGGATCACGCAGCTGGCCATCGTGATGGACGTACGTTCGCGCGGGTTCACCGGCGACCTGGACTGGGTGCGCAACGACCTGGCCACTCGCAACATCACCCCGCAGGTGCTGTTCATGGAGGCCTCCGACGACATGTTGGTGCGCCGCTACGAACAGAACCGCCGCAGCCACCCGCTGCAGGGTGAGCAGACGTTGGCCGAAGGTATTGCCGCCGAGCGCGAGATGCTCGCTCCGGTTCGCGCGACCGCCGACCTGGTCATCGACACCTCGACGCTCGCGGTGCGCGAGCTACGGGAGAGCATCGAACGCGCCTTCGGTGGCGAGACGGTAGCGCAGACCGCGTCACCGTCGAGTCCTTCGGCTTCAAATACGGTCTGCCGATGGACGCCGACACCGTGATGGACGTCCGATTCCTGCCCAATCCGCACTGGGTCGACGAGCTACGCCCGCTCACCGGTCAACATCCCGAGGTCCGTGACTACGTGCTTGGCCAGACCGGCGCGGCGGAGTTCTTGGAGACATACCATCGGTTGCTGTCCCTGATTGTCGACGGCTACCACAGGGAGGGGAAGCGCTATATGACTGTGGCGATCGGCTGCACCGGTGGTAAACACCGCAGCGTCGCCATTGCCGAGGCGTTAGCGCGACTGCTTGAGCCCGACAAGCAGCTGACGGTGCGGGTACTGCACCGGGATCTGGGCCGCGAATGAGTCGGCGGATCGTCGCCCTGGGCGGAGGGCACGGCTTGTATGCCACGCTGTCGGCTGCCCGGCGACTGACTCCGCACGTGACGGCGATCGTCACCGTCGCCGATGACGGCGGGTCGTCGGGGCGCTTGCGCAGCGAGCTCGACGTGGTGCCGCCGGGCGATCTGCGAATGGCGTTGGCGGCGTTGGCTTCTGACAGCCCGCAGGGCCGACTGTGGGCGACCATCTTGCAGCACCGGTTCGGCGGAAGCGGCGCCCTGTCGGGGCACCCGATCGGCAACCTGCTGCTGGCCGGCATCAGCGAGGTGCTCGACGATCCAGTTGCCGCGCTCGACGAGGTCGGCCGGATTCTGGGCGTGCGGGGCCGGGTGCTGCCGATGTGCCCGATCGCACTGCAGATCGAGGCCGACGTGTCCGGGCCTGGAAACCGACCCGCGGATGTTCCGGGCGATCCGCGGACAGGTGGCGATCGCGACCACACCGGGCAAGGTCCGCCGGGTCCGACTGCTGCCCGGAGATCCGCCTGCCACCCGTCAGGCCGTCGACGCGATCATGTCCGCCGATCTGGTGGTGCTGGGTCCCGGCTCGTGGTTCACCAGCGTGCTCCCGCACGTGCTGGTGCCCGGATTGGCCGCGGCGCTGCAGGCGACCACGGCCCGTCGTGCGCTGGTGCTCAATCTGGTGGCCGAACCGGGGGAGACGGCCGGGTTCTCGGTCGAGCGCCATCTGCATGTACTTGCCCAGCACGCGCCGGGTTTCACCGTTCACGACGTGATCATCGACGCCGAGCGGGTGCCGAGCGAGCGGGAGCGTGAGCAGCTGCGGCGGACCGCAACTCTGCTTAACGCCGAGGTTCAATTCGCCGACGTGGCCAGGCCTGGTACACCTTTACATGACCCGGGCAAACTGGCCGCGGCGCTGGACGGAGTGGGCGTGCGCGATCACCGGTCGGCCGCCGCCAGCTGCGACGTCCACCGACGCATTGGCGATCGAGCAAGAACGTCAGCGAACCGGCACCGATGGACCGGGTCGCAACGGACCGAGGGGTGACGACGCGTGGCGATGACGGCCGAAGTCAAAGACGAGTTGAGCCGCCTGGTGGTGACTGCGGTGAGCGCGAGGCGCGCTGAAGTGACGGCGCTGCTGCGATTCGCCGGCGGGCTGCACATCGTGGCCGGCCGGGTGGTCGTCGAAGCCGAAGTGGACTTGGGCAGCATTGCGCGGCGGCTACGCAAGGACATCTTCGATCTGTACGGCTACAACGCAGTCGTACATGTGTTGTCCGCCAGCGGAATTCGCAAGACGACGCGCTACGTGTTGCGCGTTGCCAACGACGGCGAGGCGTTGGCCCGCCAGACCGGGTTGCTCGATCTGCGTGGTCGGCCGGTGCGTGGCTTGCCGGCCCAGGTCGTCGGGGGCAGCATCGGCGACGCCGAAGCCGCCTGGCGCGGCGCCTTCTTGGCACACGGTTCGCTCACCGAGCCGGGTCGCTCGTCGGCGCTGGAGGTCAGCTGCCCCGGCCCGGAGGCTGCGCTGGCGCTGGTGGGCGCGGCTCGCCGGCTCGGCATCAGCGCCAAGGCGCGGGAGGTTCGCGGCGCCGACCGGGTGGTCGTGCGCGACGGCGAAGCCATCGGAGCGCTGCTCACCCGGATGGGCGCCCAGGACACCCGGCTGATCTGGGAAGAGCGGCGGATGCGCCGCGAGGTTCGGGCGACGGCCAACCGGCTGGCCAACTTCGACGACGCCAATCTGCGTCGGTCGGCACGCGCCGCGGTCGCCGCCGCCGCCCGGGTGGAACGTGCGCTGGAAATCCTGGGCGACACCGTCCCTGATCATCTTTCCGCAGCAGGCAAGCTGCGCGTCGAACACCGGCAGGCGTCGCTGGAGGAGTTGGGCCGGCTGGCCGACCCGCCGATGACGAAAGATGCTGTGGCCGGGCGTATTCGGCGACTGCTGTCGATGGCCGACCGCAAGGCCAAGGTCGACGGAATTCCGGACACCGAGTCCGCGGTGACCCCGGATCTGCTGGAAGACGCCTAGCGGCCGAGGCTCGCGGTCGCCTCGAGCCGACGATAAGCGGACACTCACAGCAATTCTCAAGACAGGCTTGGCAATCCCGCTAGATTGGTCTCGCCAACGGTGGCAGACCTGAAACGAGGCCGTGATGGGATTCATCACCCCGGATCTTCCGGACGTCGACCCCGAGACCTGGCACACCCGGTCGGCGGCCGACCGGATGCAGGTGGTGACCCGGCACTGGGTCGAGCACGGCTTCGGCACCCCGTCGGCGATCTACCTGCTGTACGTGTTCAAGATGGCCGCCTACGCCGCGGGCGCGGCCGCGGTCATCTCGCTGACCCCAGGTCTGGGTGGGTTGGCCGACATCGCGGTGTGGTGGACGCAGCCGATCGTCTATCAGAAACTCATCGTCTTCACGCTGCTGTTCGAGGTCCTGGGCCTGGGCTGCGGGTCGGGACCGCTCACCGCGCGATTCTGGCCGCCGATCGGTGGGTTCCTGTACTGGCTGCGGCCCAAGACAATTCGGCTGCCGCCCTGGCCGAACGAGGTTCCGTTCACTCGCGGAGACACCCGCACGATCTTCGACGTCGCTCTGTACGCGATCGTGCTTGGCTCCGGCGTCTGGGCGCTGCTCGCTCCCGGGCACGGCGGGTCGGTCACCGGCAGCGGCGACGTCGGGCTTGATCGACCCACTGCTGCTGCTGCCGACGATCGTCGCCCTGGCGCTGCTGGGCCTGCGCGACAAGACGGTCTTCTTGGCCGCCCGCGGTGAGCATTACTGGCTGAAACTGGTGATCTTCTTCTTCCCGTTCACCGACCAGATCGCCGCGTTCAAGATCGTCATGCTCGGATTATGGTGGGGTGCCGCGACTTCCAAGCTCAATCACCATTTCCCGTATGTCGTAGCGGCGATGACGAGCAACAATGCGCTGCTGCGCGGCAAGGCGTTCAACTGGTTGAAGCGCAGGCTTTATCGCGACCCGGTCAACGACCTTCGCCCCACCTGGATTCCGAAGGTGATGGCCCACGTCGGCGGCACCACGGCGGAACTCATCGTGCCGGCGATCCTGGTGTTCGCCGCCGGCAATCACCCGTGGCGGTGGGCCCTGATCGCCTTCATGGTGATCTTCCACCTCAACATCATTTCCAACCTGCCGATGGGTGTTCCCCTGGAGTGGAACATCTTCTTCATCTTCTCGTTGTTCTACCTGTTCGGGCACTACAGCAACATCGTGATCTACGACCTGAGTTCGCCGCTGCTGCTGGCGATCCTGATGGCGGCGCTCGCCGTGATCCCGGTCGTGGGAAACATGTTCCCGCAACAGATTTCATTCCTGCCGGCGTTGCGTTATTACGCGGGCAACTGGGCATCAAGTGTCTGGTGCTTCCGCGCGGGCGTGGAGGACAAGATCGAAGCCGGCGTCATCAAAAGCTCCGCGCTGACCGCCAAACAGATTGCCCGGCTATACGACGCGAACACCGCCGAGATCATCAGCGACAAAGCTCGCGCCTTCCGCTCCATGCATGTCCACGGTCGCGCGCTCAACGGACTGGTGCCACGGGCCCTGGGAAGGGACGCCGATGAGGCGGACTACGCGCTACGAGAAGGCGAGACCGTCGCCGGGCCGCTGATCGGCTGGAACTTCGGCGAAGGTCACCTGCACAACGAGCAGCTGGTGGAGGCGGTGCAGCGGCGCTGCCAGCTTGGACGAGGGCGATCTGCGGGTGATCATCCTGGAAGGTCAGCCGATCCAGACCAAAAAGCAGTGGTACCGCATCGTCGACGCCAAGACCGGCTTGATCGAGGAGGGCTACGTCGCCGTCGACGACATGCTGGCCCGCCAGCCCTGGCCCGAGCCCGGCGACGAACTGCCTGTCCACCCCGTCGCAACGCGGTGAACGGCCCGATCTGCGTGACCTAAACCACCGAATTCGCTAGCGCATTGCCGCAGCTACTAGGCTGGCGACGAGCATTGCGTCAGCCATCGAAGGAGAGACACGTGACGGTCCGGGTAGGCATCAACGGCTTCGGTCGAATCGGGCGTAACTTCTACCGGGCCCTGCTGGCTGCAGCAGGCCGCGGGCGCCGACACCGACATCGAGTTGGTCGCGGCGAACGACCTGACCGACAACGCGACGCTGGCGCATCTGCTGAAGTTCGACTCGATCCTGGGCCGGCTGCCCTACGACGTCAGCCTCGAAGGCGAGGACACCATCGTCGTCGGCGACCACAAGATCAAGGCGCTGGAGGTCAAAGAGGGCCCGGCGGCATTGCCGTGGGGCGACCTCGGTGTCGACGTCGTCGTCGAGTCCACCGGCATCTTCACCAACGCGGCGAAAGCCAAGGGCCACTTGGATGCCGGCGCCAAAAAGGTGATCATCTCCGCGCCTGCCACCGACGAAGACATCACCATCGTGCTGGGCGTCAACGACGACAAGTACGACGGCAGCCAGAACATCATCTCCAACGCGTCGTGCACGACGAACTGCCTCGGACCGATCGCCAAGGTGCTCAACGACGAGTTCGGCATCGTCAAGGGCCTGATGACCACCATCCACGCGTACACCCAGGACCAGAACCTGCAGGACGGTCCGCACAAGGACCTGCGCCGGGCCCGGGCCGCGGCGCTGAACATCGTGCCGACCTCGACCGGCGCCGCCAAGGCGATCGGTCTGGTGCTGCCCGAACTCAAGGGCAAGCTGGACGGCTACGCGCTGCGGGTGCCGATCCCCACCGGCTCGGTCACCGACCTCACCGTTGAACTGGCCAAGTCGGGCACCGCCGCGGAGATCAACGCCGCGATGAAGGCCGCCGCCGACGGCCCGATGAAGGGCATCCTCAAGTACTACGACGCCCCGATCGTCTCCAGCGACATCGTCACCGACCCGCACAGCTCGATCTTCGACTCCGGGCTGACCAAGGTGATCGACAACCAGGCCAAGGTGGTGTCCTGGTACGACAACGAGTGGGGCTACTCCAACCGGCTCGTCGACCTGGTCGCGCTGGTCGGCAAGTCCCTGTAGCCGTGGCTATCCGCAACCTGGACGATCTTCTCGCGCAGGGAGTTTCGGGTCGCGGCGTGCTCGTGCGCTCCGACCTGAACGTGCCGCTCAACGACGGCTGGCTCATCACCGACCCGGGTCGGATCATCGCGTCGGTGCCGACGATCAAGGCGCTGGCCGACGCCGGCGCCAAAGTGGTGGTGACCGCGCATCTGGGCCGCCCCAAGGGCGAGCCCGATCCGAGCGCTGTCGCTGGCGCCGGTCGCCGCCGCGCTGGGTGAGCAACTGGGCAAGGACGTGCAGCTGGCCGACGACGTCGTCGGAGCCGACGCTCGGGCCCGGGCCGGAAGCCTGAGCGACGGGGACGTTCTGCTGCTGGAGAACATCCGCTTCGATCCGCGGGAAACCAGCAAGGACGACGCGGAGCGGTTGGCGCTTGCCAAAGAGCTTGCCGAATTGGTCGGAAGCACAGGCGCTTTCGTATCCGACGGGTTCGGGGTGGTGCACCGCAAGCAGGCTTCGGTCTACGACGTCGCGACGCTGCTGCCGCACTACGCCGGCACGTTGGTGGCCGAAGAGGTTGGTGTGCTCGAGCGCCTGACCGATTCGACGAAGCGGCCGTACGCGGTGATCCTCGGCGGATCCAAAGTTTCCGACAAGCTCGGCGTGATCGAGCAGTTGGCCACCAAAGCCGACAGCATCGTGATCGGCGGCGGCATGTGCTACACGTTCCTTGCCGCGATGGGACTTTCGGTGGGAACGTCCCTGCTGCAGACCGAGATGATCGACACCTGCCGGCAACTACTCGACACCTACGCCGACGTCATCCGGTTGCCGGTCGACATCGTGGTGGCCGACAATTTCGCGGCCGATTCGCCGTCGAAAGTTGTTGCTGCCGATGCGATTCCGGACGGTAAGATGGGCCTGGACATCGGCCCGGGGACCGGTTATCCGGTTTACCAAACTGCTGAGCAACGCGGAGACCATCTTCTGGAACGGCCCGATGGGGGTCTTCGAGTTCCCGGCATTCGCCGCGGGCACCAAGGGCGTGGCCGAAGTGATCGCCGCAGCGACAGCCAAGGGCGCATTCAGCGTGGTGGGCGGTGGCGACTCGGCCGCCGCGGTGCGGGCGCTGGGTCTGCCCGACGACGGCTTCTCGCACATTTCCACCGGCGGCGGGGCATCGCTGGAATACCTTGAGGGCAAGACGCTGCCCGGCCTCGAAGTATTGAATACCTGAGCAAAGGACGACGATGAGTCGCAAGCCGCTGATTGCCGGCAACTGGAAGATGAACCTCAACCACTTCGAGGCCATCGCCCTGGTGCAAAAAATCGCATTCTCGTTGCCCGACAAGTACTTCGACAAGGTTGATGTCGCGGTCATTCCGCCGTTCACCGACCTGCGCAGCGTGCAGACACTGGTCGACGGCGACAAGCTGCGACTCACTTACGGCGCTCAGGACATCTCGCAGCACGACTCCGGTGCCTACACCGGCGAGATCAGCGGGGCGTTCCTGGCCAAGCTGGGTTGCCACTACGCCGTGGTCGGGCACTCCGAGCGGCGTACCTATCACAACGAGGACGACGCGCTGGTGGCCGCCAAAGCCGCCGCGGCCCTCAAGCACGAACTGACGCCGATCGTCTGCATCGGTGAGCACCTGGAAGTCCGGGAAGCCGGGGAGCACGTCGGCCACTGCCAGAATCAGCTGCGCGGCTCGCTGGCCGGGTTGTCGGCCGAGCAGATCGGCCAGACCGTTATCGCCTACGAGCCGGTTTGGGCGATCGGCACCGGGCGGGTGGCCAGCGCCGGCGACGCGCAGGAAGTGTGCGCGGCGGTCCGCAAGGAGCTGAGCTCGCTGGCGTCCCCGCAGATCGCCGACACCGTCCGGGTGCTCTACGGCGGCTCGGTGAATGCCAAGAACATCGCGGACATCGTCGCGCAGGAAGACGTGGACGGCGCCCTGGTCGGTGGCGCGTCGCTGGACGCCGAGCAGTTCGCGACGCTGTCGGCGATCGCGGCCGGCGGACCGCTGCCGTAGAACAGTCGGCAATACGGGTTGCGGTCTCGGTGAGGTCACGCTTAGCTTAAGGAAACCTGGCAGAAACACAGGTTCGTTAAGTTTTGCTTGTAGTAGCTCCACGTCCTCCGGGGGAAGGCGACTAATGGCTGGTCGGAACGGTAAAAAGCGCTCATACAGTACGGCCGGTCCGTCGGTGTGGTTGTGGGCGGGCGTTGGCGCATTTGTTGCCGCGGCGGCGATGGCTACCGGCTCGGCCGCTCCCGCGAAGGCCGACTTCGAGGACTTGCTTGACCCGATCATCCAGCCGATCCTGACGTCTTTCACGGACTCGCTCGCGGTTTTCGATCCCTCCGCCGCGCGGACCTGACCAGCTGGACCGACAGCCTGCTCGCCAGCCTGAACACTTCGTTTGATTTCGCGCTGCCCAGCGCAGAGCCGGCGGCGGCCGTCGCAGCTGCGGCTGAGCCCGCCGCGTCGAGCGCCCCGTACGACCTGCCGGTGACGCTGGTGGGCGCGGCGGGCCAGCCTTTGACTGAGCCGGCGGTCCAAGCCTTAATCAACGGCGGCACCACCTCGGAGCCGCTGCTGGTCGACACCGGTTCGAGCGGCGTGGTCATCCCCTACACCGACCTCGACACGTCGAACAGTTTCAACGCGCTGTTGGACCTGTTCAAGCTTGGCGCCCCCGACAGCAGCGGTATCAGCGGCTACAGCGGTGGTGTGGAGTACTACTACCTGACCTATAACGTCCCGATCTCCTACGCGGACGGTCTGACGACCGACGGGCCGGTCAACATCGAGGTCTACTCGTACGACCCGTCGAACTTCCTGAGCTACTTCACCAACAATGCGTTCCAGGGCTTCCTGAGCGATAACGGCGTAAGTGGCATTCTCGGCATCGGTCCGGAGACGGCCGGGCCGACCACCAGTCCGTTCGAGAGTTATGGCGGAGTGTTGGTCGACCTGGTCGGGACTGACAAGAATTTGATTGTGGGCGGTAGCGACCCGCTGACCGGCGGCACTCTGCTCACCGGATCGCCGAGCGTGGCTGGCCTCACCGAAACGGTGACGCGAGGCGCGACGGCGATCGGCAGCGGAGTGGTGACCAACGACCTCGACACCGGCGGCGTATACGGCACCATCCCGTCATCTATCGCCGGTTCGGGCAACCTGGAGGGCGACACCATCTCGGTCTACCAGGCTGGTAGCACCACGCCGCTTTACTCCTACGTGGTGGGCGCGGGTCAATCCCCCACGGTAATTTCGGGCAGCTCGATCGACAGCGGCTACATTCCGTTCCTCTCGCACGAGGCGTACTTCGACTATGCAAAAGACACGACCTATTGGGGTCCGCTGACGTCGTAGCGCTCATGTGAAACGCTTTTCAGTGCGATTTGCCGCGTGTCGCTGAAAAGCATTGCAGACTTGGCCATTTCGCGAAGTTTGGCTAGCTGGCAAAACTTTTGAGTTCGCTACGCATTCATGCGCCTGATGCGCGGATAACTGCTTGCTTAACGCAACCTGATAACACCACAGGTTCTTTTGGTCAGCGCTTCATCAAAGCCCCGAGAGTTGGTCATGGCACGTCGGCGCGCCCCACAACGCCCGGGAACGGCCCGGCTCCGTCTGCTGTTTGGACTCGGCGGTGGAGTCACCGCAGTCGCCGCCTCGGCGATCATGGCCGTCGGCTCGGCGGCTCCCTCCGGGCAGACGTCGAGGACTGGCTCGACCCGGTCGTCCAGCCGATCCTGGGCCGAAGCCGGTCCACGGCTGCGACGCAGGCCCGCTAAGGTGTCGCCCATGGAATTGGCTCTGCAGATCACCTTGGTGGTCACCAGCATCCTGGTGGTCTTGTTGGTGCTGTTGCACCGCGCCAAGGGTGGCGGTCTGTCGACGCTGTTCGGTGGTGGCGTGCAGTCCAGCCTGTCCGGGTCGACGGTGGTGGAGAAAAACCTCGACCGACTGACCTTGTTCGTCGTCGGCATCTGGCTGGTCGCCATCGTCGGTATGGCGCTGCGCATCAAATACAACGCCTGACCCCACGAAGGGCGAAGACAGCCAACCACCCTGATACTGGTAGGTATGGCTGAAGCACCCGACTCGCTCGAGCCCTTCGGCGCGGTACAACGCACCCGAATAGGTCGCGAAGCGACCGAGCCGATGCGTGACGACATCCGGTTACTCGGTGCCATCCTCGGCGACACCGTTCGCGAGCAGAACGGTGACGAGGTCTTCGACCTGGTGGAGCGGGCCCGCATCGCGTCGTTCCGGGTGCGTCGCTCGGAGATCGAGCGCGCCGAGGTGGCGCAGATTTTCGACGGCATCGACATCCACCGGGCAATCCCGGTGATCCGGGCGTTCAGTCACTTCGCGCTGCTGGCCAACGTCGCCGAAGACATCCACCGGGAACGCCGCCGCGCCATCCACGTCGAGGCGGGTGACCCACCACAGGACAGCAGCCTGGCCGCCACCTACCAGAAGCTGGATGCGGCGGATCTGGATTCGGCCACCGTGGCCGAGGCGCTGACCGGCGCGCTGGTCTCGCCGGTGATCACCGCCCATCCGACCGAAACCCGCCGCCGCACGGTGTTCGATACCCAGCACCGGATCACCCAGCTGATGCGGCTGCACGCGCAGGGCCACACCGAGACCGACGACGGCGGCGACATCGAAACCGAACTCCGCCGCCAAGTGCTGATGCTGTGGCAGACGGCGTTGGTGCGGCTGTCCCGCCTGCAGATCTCCGACGAAATCGCGGTCGGGTTGCGGTATTACTCGACAGCGTTTTTCGATGTGGTGCCCAAAGTCAACGCCGGCGTTCGCGACGCGTTGCGCAGTCGCTGGCCCGACGCCGACCTATTGCCCGAACCGATCCTGCGGCCCGGCTCGTGGATCGGCGGCGACCGTGACGGCAACCCCAACGTCACCGCGGACGTAGTACGACTGGCCACCGGCAGCGCCGCCTACACCGCGCTGAACCACTACACCGCCGAGCTGAGTGCGCTGGAGCAGGAACTGTCGATGTCGTCGCGATTGGTCGCCGTGACCGACGAACTGAGCAGCGCTGGCCGAGGACTGCGACGAGCCGGCCCGCGGCGACGAGCCGTACCGCCGCGCATTGCGCGTCATTCACGGCCGGCTCACCGCCACCGCAGCACAGATTCTGGACGAACGAGCCGGACAATCTCCTCGACCTCGGCCTGCCGCCGTACTCGACGCCGGGGGAGATGCTGGCCGATCTCGATACCGTCGACGCCTCACTGCGCGCGAACGGCAGCAGGCTGCTGGCCGACGATCGGCTAGCGCGGCTGCGGGAAGCCTTGCGCGTCTTCGGTTTTCACCTCTCCGGCCTGGATCTGCGGCAGAACTCCGACGTCCACGAAGAAGTGGTCGCCGAGCTACTCGCCTGGGCCGGAGTGCACCCCGATTACCTCTCGCTGAGCGAAGATGAACGCGTCAACATCCTTGCCGAGGAACTGGGCACCCGACGGCCGCTGATCGGCGACCGTGAGCAGCTGTCGGAACTGGCTCAGCAAAGAACTCGCCATCATCTCCGCCGCCGCGCGCGCGGTCGATATCTACGGTCCGCCCGCGGTGCCCAACTACATCATCTCGATGTGTCGTTCCGTCTCCGATCTGCTCGAAGCGGGCATCCTGCTGAAGGAATCCGGACTGATCGACGCGTCCGCCGACGAGCCCTACTGTCCGATCGGCATCGTCCCACTCTTCGAGACCATCGACGATTTGCGTCGCGGCGCATCGATTCTCGAAGCAGCACTTGATCTTCCGGTCTACCAAAGCATCGCCCGCGCCCGCGGTGACAGCCAAGAGGTGATGCTCGGCTACTCCGACTCCAATAAAGACGGCGGTTACCTGACCGCCAACTGGGCGCTCTACCGCGCCGAACTCGACCTCGTCGAATCGGCACGTAAAACCGGAATTCGGTTGCGGCTCTTCCATGGCCGCGGCGGCACCGTGGGCCGCGGAGGAGGGCCCAGTTACGAAGCCATCCTCGCTCAGCCGCCGGGCGCAGTGAATGGCTCCCTTCGGCTGACCGAGCAAGGCGAGGTGATCGCCGCCAAATACGCCGAGCCGATCATCGCCCAGCGCAATCTGGAGACCTTGCTGGCGGCGACCCTGGAGTCGACCCTGCTCGACGTCGAGGGATTCGGCGACGCTGCCGGCCCGGCCTACGAAATTCTCGACGAGCTGGCCGACCGGGCCCAGCGTGCATACTCCGAATTAGTCCATGAGACAGACGGTTTCGTGGAGTACTTCCTGCAGTCCACCCCGGTCAGCGAGATCGGTGCGCTCAACGTCGGCAGCCGGCCGACGTCGCGCAAGCAGACGTCGTCGATCTCCGACCTGCGCGCAATTCCCTGGGTGATGGCCTGGAGCCAGTCGCGGGTGATGCTGCCGGGCTGGTATGGGACCGGCACGGCGATCGAGGAGTGGATCGCCGGCGGCGAAGGGCGCCTGGAAACACTGCGCGAACTGTATGAGCGTTGGCCGTTCTTCCAGACCGTGCTGTCGAACATGGCGCAGGTCCTTTCCAAAACCGACCTCGGCCTGGCGGCCCGTTACGCCGAACTCGTCGAAGACGAATCACTGCGGCGGCGGGTATTCGACAAGATCGCTGCTGAGCACCAGCGAAGCATCAACGCGCACAAGCTGATTACCGGCCAGGACAACCTGCTCGCCGATAACCCGGCGTTGGCCCGTTCGGTGTTCAACCGCTTCCCGTATCTGGAGCCGCTGAATCACCTGCAGGTCGAGTTGCTGCGGCGTTACCGCTCCGGTGACGACGACGAACTGGTGCAGCGCGGGATCCTGTTGACGATGAATGGTCTGGCCAGCGCGCTGCGCAACAGCGGTTAGAGCACGGGGCGACCGACATGTCCCTGACACCCGATCTTGACGCCCTTCGGCTCGAACTCGCCGCGGGGTGTTTCGACAGTGTCGCCCATCAGTTCGCGCATTTCGCCAAATTCGGTCATGTCGAAGGCATTACCGATGACGATGCCGCGCAGTTTGGCATCGCCGGCGACGTGATCGGCTGGGTCGGTGAGGAATACCGCAGGTGCGCGATCAAAATACGTGCGACCGAGGAGATACTCGCCGCGCCGTTCCTTCATCAGCCGGCTGTGCCCAGCGATCCGTCGGCCTTTGAAGCGTCGATGAGCCGGCCGCCACCGCCGCAGCTACCTGATCAGCCGGTCTGCATCGGCTCCGACCTTCTCGACCAGGCTCGTGAGCGGATCGCCGAGGCGCGTGATGCACTCAGTCACGGCACCACCCAGATACTGCGAGCCGCAACTCAAACCGCAGCGCTGCTACATACCTGGTGTGGTGGCTAGACCAGTACGCATCTGCGGCGGGAGCCGCGCGTCGTATCTGCAGCTGCCGGTTCAGACTGCCGTGTAGCTGAGCAGACACGGTCCATCCGCTCGCGCCACGCCGCCGATCTGGGCCGGCACCGGGCGCGGGTGCGTGGTCCATTCCGGAGTCATCTGATAGTTGCCGAGCAACCGCGTCATGGTGGCGGTCATGGCTGACAGCGAAAAGGGCTGCGCCGGACAGGAATGCCGTCCGTGCCCGAATGCCGTCACCAACATCGGTGACGGGAGCGACTTTTCGTCGGTCAGCCGATGCCGGGTCCAGCGATCGGGATCCCATCGCTCGAGCCCGGGCGCCGCGGAGGTGTTGAGCAGCGGTAGCAGCGTCGCAATGGTCCACCCGGGTGGCACCTGGTAGCTCACGTCGCCGGTATCGAGGTTGACCGGCGACAACACGGTGCGCGCCATGATCGACCGTTGGGCCAGTCGGGTTGACTCCAGCGCGCATCGCTGCGCCAAATCCGCATCGGCGACGACCCGCGTCAGATGCCCCGGATGCTCGAGCAGATCGACCAGCGCCCACCCCAAAGCGGCAGCCAGATTCGACATCGACGCGATGTGAATCAGCGCGACATCCAGGGCGATGCCACGAATCCGGTTGTCTTCCAAGTCGCTTCGCCATTCATCGACGATCCTGCCGAACAAGGCCGTCATCACCCGCCGGGTGGTGCACGGCGTCGGCGATGATCTCGGCCACCTCGTCGAGGGCGGCACGCTCGGCCCGCTTCCCCGACGCGGCGACCGCCGCCATCGCGTCAGGATGTACGAAAGCATCCGAGCCGTCCAAGGTGTCGAATGCCCGCACCAGGCGCTCGAACTTCTCGCCCCTGGCGGAACCCGGCCCCGCCCAGGAGGCCAGGCCCATCCGGTGGCCGAGTCTGCGGGTCAGTGCGAAGACGTCCACGGAGCCCGACGAGCCCAACTCGTCGATCGTCTGCGTCGAGCGCCCGATCCAGATTGGTCAGATAACCGGCGACGTCGTCGCGCCGAAACAACGTGCTCGGCAGGATGCGACGCCCCTGGAAGATCTCGTCGGGAAGCTTGCGCCGCAGCATCAGGTAATCCGCGACACCCTTGCTGGCCTTGTCCTCGGGTAGCCCGTAGAACGATTCGACACCGGCAGGGGAGAACGTGAACAGGTAGTGATCGTCGCCGCTGCGCAGGGCGAATGTGTCGCCGTGGCGGGTGCGGGCCGCCGCGATGGCGGCGACGGCGTCGGTGACCGAGACATCCCACGGCAGGCCGGTGCCCTCGGCGTACGGCGGATCGGGAACCGGTCGGGGATGCGGCACGGTCTAGCGGCTACCGCGATTGCGTAAGGCGTTGAATGCGTTGCGGATTGCGTGTTCGGTGACCGACAGCGGCGACATCACGATCTCGCCGACGCCGACCATGTAGTCGATGCGCTCGACGATGGCCTCGACTGGCGCGACGAGTGTGACCAACCGGCCCATCAGGTCATCGATCCGGCCCAGGGTGGCCTCGAAGTGGTCCAGCCGCCGTCGAGGCGGTCGACCGCGGTGTTCAGGTTGGTGAGCGTTTTGTTGAGGTCGGTCAGGCTGTCGCCCAGTCCGTCCAGCACGTCGTCCAGCTGCTTGACGGTGACATCGGCGTTCATGCCGCATGGGCGAGGGCCTTGATCCGCTGTCGCGGCGGGCGATCGCCGTCGCTTTTGTCTGCCATGCCGCTCATTATGGCGGTCGACGGAACCTCGGGAACCGGATATCCATCTGATCGGATATGCATTGGCGAAATGACGACCACCGCTGTGCCGCGGTAATCAGTCGCGCGACCCCGCCCGACATCATTCGACGGCTACAGGAATACCAGCGCGGCTACACCGACGGCCAAGCTGAGCGGCGGTCAGGCTAACCGGGCAGCTCGCTGGCGGCCCCGGAATCGAGGAACCAGACGGTGTGCTCGCGGCCGATCGCGCCGGCCGCCGGAATCGATACCGGGTCGGCACCACCCACCGCGGCGGCGACCGCCTCGGCCTTCTCGGCGCCCGACACCAGCAACCAGACCTCGCTCGAACGCTGAATTGCCGGCAGCGTCAGGGTGATTCGTTGCGGCGGCGGTTTGGGTGAATCCTCGACATCGACCACCAATCGCGTTGTCTCGCGCACGGCCGGGGTATCGGGAAACAGCGAATTGATATGGCCCTCGGGTCCGACGCCCAGCAGATGGATGTCGAAATTCGGCGCCAGATCGCCCGGCTCGGCATTCGCGGCCAGGATCTGCTCGTACGCCAGAGCGGCGGCGGACAGGTCGTTGCCGAACTCTCCGTCGGCCGCCGGCATGGCGTGCACATTGCGGGCAGGGATGTCGACGTGATCCAGCAGAGCCTCGCGGGCCTGCTTGTCGTTGCGTTCGTCGTCATCCTCGGCGACGTATCGGTCGTCGCCCCAGAACAGGTGCACCTTGGCCCAGTCGACCCGCCCGGTCTGCGCAGCGAGGAAACGCAACAGCTTGTTGCCGTTGCCACCTCCGGTCAACACGATCTGCGCCTTGCCGCGCGCAGCGATCGCAGCCTCGACGACGCCGATCAGCCGTTCGCCTGCCGCGGCCACCAGTCCGTCGCTGTCGTCGAACGTTTCTCTCTCACTCATCGGTGCCGCTCCTCTTGGCCCTTTCATCGCACTGCTCTGTTGATCGTCGCTTGCACTCATACGTACTCCACCTGATCGATGCCCTCCAATGCCGAGGCGTAGATCGCGTCCGCATCCAGTCGTCGCAGGTCTTCGGCCAGGCACTCGCGAGTCTCCCTGCGCGGCAACGGAACAAGCGCGTCTGGCTTGGCCGTGCGGCTCAACGTCGCGGTCAAGCCGTCCTGCGGTCGGCTGAGTGTCACCGTCTCGCTCTTACGGACCAGTTCGACTTTGAGGTCGCCGACCGCGCGTCGTACCGGACCGTCGATGCGGGTGGCCAACCAGCCCGCAAGAACGTCCAGGGCGGGCTCGGTCTCCAGCCCAGACACCAGCGCCGACGTGATCGGCTCGTGCGGGGGCTGGTCGATCGCGGAGGCGAGTAGCGCCCGCCAGTAGGTGATGCGACTCCAGGCGAGATCGGTGTCACCGGGCGTGTAGCCAGTCGAGCCTGCTCTTGATCGCTGCGAGCGGATCTTTCCCGTTGGTCGCGTCGGTGATGCGCCGAAGTGCCAACTGGCCCAGGGGATCCTGAGCGGGCGCGGCCGGTGCCTCGCATGGCCACCACACCACCACCGGGATATCGGGCAGCAGGAACGGCACGACGACGCTGCTTCGGTGCTCCGCGAGCGGCCCGGACAGCCGCAGCACCACGACCTCGCCGGCGCTGCTGTCACCGCCGACCCGCAGTTGTGCATCCAGATGCGGTTCGGTGGCGTCCGTGTGGCCGCTCGTCACCGCGATCACCCTGCTCGGGTGCTCATGGCTGGCCGCGTTGGCGGCGTCGATGGACTCCTCGAGCAACGTGTCGTTGTCGGTTGCGATGACCAATGTCAACACCCGGCTCAGCGTCTTCGCGCCGACTTCTTCGCGCAATTGGTCGAGCTTCTTGTTGATCTCGGTGGTGGTGGTTTCCGTCAGATCGAGGATCATTGGCGCCGTTCCTCCTCAGGACCGCCTGCATCGTCACCGGCGCGGATCACGGTCGCCGCCATTCCCGGCCGGTGCGGCGCAACATCTCGAACGCCGACGCCGGACCCCACGTACCCGCCTCGTATGGATCGGGCTTACCGTGCTCGGCCCAATAATCAAGCACGGGATCCAATACCCCCCAAGCTAATTCAACCTCATCGTTGACCGGGAACAACGAGGGTTCGCCGAGCAGCATGTCCAGGATGAGCCGCTCATAGGCCTCGGGAGACTCCTCGGCGAACGCTGAGCCATAAGAGAAGTCCATGTTGACGTCGCGCACTTCCATGCTGCCCGGCACCTTGGAACCGAACCGCAAAGTCACGCCTTCGTCCGGCTGCACCCGGATCACCAACGCGTTGGCGCCCAATTCGTCGGTCATCGTTGCGTCGAACGGCAGATGGGGTGCCCGCTTGAACACCACGCGATCTCGGTCACTCTGCGGCCCAGACGTTTTCCGGTGCGCAGGTAAAACGGCACGCCGGCCCAACGGCGAGTATCAACTTCCACCGTGATGGCAGCGAACGTCTCGGTGGTGGACTTCTTGGAGAACCCGTCCTCGTCGAGCAACCCGACCACGTGCTCCCCGCCTTGCCAACCGGCGGTGTATTGGCCGCGCGATGTGGTCTCGTCGAGCGGCTGCGCGAGGTGCGTCGCCGACAGCACTTTGATCTTCTCGGTCTGTAGCTCTTTGGGATGGAAACTCACCGGCTCTTCCATCGCGGTCAAAGCCAGCAATTGCATCAGGTGGTTCTGGATCACGTCGCGCGCTGCGCCGATGCCGTCGTAATAGCCACCGCGTCCGCCCAGACCGATGTCTTCGGCCATGGTGATCTGCACGTGGTCGACGTAGTGCGCATTCCAGATCGGGTCGAACAACTGGTTGGCGAACCGCAGTGCCAGGATGTTCTGGACCGTCTCCTTACCCAGATAGTGGTCGATGCGGAACACCGACTCTTCGGGAAAGACACTGTTGACCACGCGGTTGAGTTCGCGTGCGCTGTCCAGATCGTGGCCGAATGGCTTTTCGATCACCACCCGGCGCCAACTGCCCTCCTGAGGATCGGCTAATCCTGCGCCGTGCAACTGCTCGCACACCGCGGGAAAGCTCTTCGGCGGGATCGCCAGGTAGAAGGCATGATTGCCGGCGGTGCCACGTTCGGCGTCGAGCTTGTCCAGCGTCTCAGCCAGCCGCGCGAACGCCTCGTCATCGTCGAAGGCACCTTTGACGAAGCGGCATCCTTCGGCCAACCGATCCCAGATCACCTGCCGAAAAGGCGTACGGGAATGGTCTTTGACCAGTTGGAGCACTTCGTCGGCAAAGGCTTGGTCGTCCCAATCCCGGCGGCCGAATCCAACCAGGGAGAAAGTCGGGGGCAGCAGGCCGCGGTTGGCCAAGTCGTAGATCGCCGGCACGACCTTTTTGCGGGCCAGATCCCCGGTGACGCCGAAGATCACGACCGCGCAGGGGCCGGCTATCCGAGGCAAACGCTTATCGCGCTTGTCCCGCAATGGGTTCTGCCAAGTCTCGGCGCTTGTCCGAGTGTTGGCAGGGCTCATTTGGAGGCGCTGTTGAGCTGTTCCTGCGTTGCGTCGAGGAGTTCCTTCCACGACGCTTCGAACTTCTCGACGCCTTCGTTCTCCAGCACCAAGAACACGTCGGTCAGATCGATGCCGATCGCTTCGACAGCTTGTCGAAGACCTCCTGGGCGAGGCCGGCTGTGCCGGTGACCGTGTCGCCGGTCACCTCGCCGTGATCGGCGACGGCGTCAATCGTCTTCTCCGGCATGGTGTTCACCGTGTTCGGCGCGACCAGCTCGGTGACGTAGAGCGTGTCGGAGTAGTCGGGGTTCTTCACGCCGGTCGACGCCCACAGCGGACGCTGAACCCGCGCCCCGTCGGCCTCCAGCTTCGTAAAGCGGTCGCCGCCGACGAAGTACCTCCTGGTAGGCCGCGTATGCCAGCCGGGCGTTGGCCACGCCGGCTTTGCCCAGCAAGGCCTTCGCATCGTCCGAGCCGATCTTCTCCAACCGCTTGTCGATCTCGGTGTCGACTCGTGACACGAAAAACGAAGCGACCGAATGGATTTTGGACAGATCATGTCCGGCCTGCTTGGCCTTTTCGAGCCCCTCGAGGTATGCGTCCATCACTGCGCGGTGCCGCTCGACGGAGAAGATCAGCGTGACGTTGACCGAAATTCCCTCTGCCAGAGTCGCGCTGATCGCAGGCAGGCCCTTCTCGGTAGCTGGGATCTTGATCAGAACGTTGGGCCGGTCGACGATCTTCCACAGCTCGATGGCCTGCTTAGCGGTCTTGTCCGCGTCGTGCGCCAGCCGCGGGTCGACCTCGATCGAGACCCGGCCGTCAACGCCGTCGGACGCCTCCCACTGCGGCTTCAGCACGTCAGCGGCGTTGCGGACGTCGTCGGTGGTGACCGTACGGATCGTCGCGTCGACGTCGGCGCCGCGCTCGGCCAGTTCGGCCACCTGGCCGTCATAGGCATCGCCGTGCGACAGCGCAGCCTGGAAGATCGACGGGTTGGTGGTGACACCGACGATGCTCTTGGTGTCGATCAGCTCTTGCAGGTTGCCGGTTTGCAGGCGCTCGCGGGACAGGTCGTCCAGCCAGACCGATACGCCTGCGGCGGACAGAGCGGCGAGATTGGGATTCTGAGTCATCGAATTACCCTTTGCTTAGTTGTCTATTGTTCGTTCAGCGGCGTCGACGACGGCTTCCGGAGTGAAGCCGAATTCGCGGAACAAGGTCTTTGCATCGGCGGATTCCCCGTAATGCTCGAGCGAAACAATCTCACCGGTGTCGCCGACCAGCTTGTGCCAGCTCTGCGCGATGCCGGCCTCGACCGCGACCCGGGCCGACACCGACGGCGGCAGCACGCTGTTGCGGTATTCCTCGGACTGGGACTCGAACCATTCGACACATGGCATGGAGATAACCCGCGCGACAATGTCCTTGTCCGCCAACAACTTCTGCGCCTCGACGGCGAGCTGAACCTCGGAGCCGGTGGCGATCAGCACCACATCGGGCTGCGTCTCCGCCGGCGTCGCCCAGGATGTATCCACCCTTGGTCACACCTTCGTAATTGGTGCCTTCGAGGATCGGCACGCCCTGGCGGGTCAGGATCAGGCCGACCGGACCGCTGCCGTTGCCGCGGGCCAGCACCGAGCGCCACGCGTAGGCGGTCTCGTTGGCGTCGGCGGGGCGCACCACCGACAGATGGGGGATGGCCCGCAATGCCGCGAGGTGCTCGATCGGCTGGTGGGTCGGCCCGTCTTCGCCGAGCCCGATCGAGTCGTGCGTCCAGACGTAGATGGTGTCGATGTCCATCAGCGCGGCCAGTCGCACCGCCGGGCGCATGTAGTCGGAGAACTGCAAGAACGTACCGCCGTAGGCGCGGGTCGGACCGTGCAGCACGATGCCGGACAGGATCGAACCCATCGCGTGTTCGCGAATCCCGAAGTGCAGGGTTCGGCCGTACCAGTCCGCGGTGTAGTCCTTCGTCGAAATCGACGGCGGACCAAAGGATTTGACGTTGTCCATGGTGGTGTTGTTGCTGCCCGCCAAGTCGGCCGAGCCGCCCCACAACTCGGGCAGCTTCGGGCCGACCGCGTTCAGCACCTTGCCGGACGCCGCGCGGGTGGCAAGGTCTTTGTCGCCTGGCTCCCAGTGCGGGATGTCGGCGTCCCAGCCGTCGGGCAACTCCTCGGCCGTCAACCGGTCCAGCAGCTTCTTGCGCTCGGGCTCGCGCTTGGCCCACGCCTCGAAGTCGGCGTTCCACGTCTCGTGGGCGTCCTTGCCGCGCTGCACCAGCTCGCGGGTGTGGGCGATGACCTCGTCGCGGACCTCGAACTTCTTCTCCGGGTCGAAGCCGAGCGCCTCCTTGACCGCCGCAACTTCTTCGTCACCGAGGGCCGACCCGTGCGCCTTGCCGGTGTTCATCAACTTCGGCGCCGGATAGCCGATGATCGTCCGCACCGAGATGAACGACGGCTTGTCGGTGACCGCCTTGGCGTTAGCGATGGCCTCTTCGATGGCGACGACGTTCTCGCCGCCCTCGACGTGCTGCACGTGCCAGCCGTACGCCTCGTAGCGGGCCGCGGTGTCCTCGGACAACGCGATGTTGGTGTCGTCCTCGATCGAGATCTCGTTGTGGTCGTAGAACACGATCAGATTGCCAAGCTGCTGCACGGCGGCCAGCGACGATGCCTCCGAGGTCACGCCCTCTTCGATGTCGCCGTCCGAGGCGATCACGTAGATGTGGTGGTCGAACGGGCTGGTCCCCTCGGGGGCGTCCGGGTCGAACAGACCGCGCTCGTAGCGCGCCGCCATCGCGAAGCCCACCGCGGACGCCAGGCCCTGGCCCAGCGGTCCGGTGGTGATCTCCACGCCTTTGGTGTGCCGGAACTCGGGGTGCCCGGGTGTTTTGGATCCCCAGGTACGCAACGCCTCGATGTCGGACAGCTCGAGCCCGAAACCGCCGAGGTAAAGCTGCAGATACAGGGTCAGGCTGCTGTGCCCGCACGACAGGACGAACCGGTCGCGGCCCAGCCAGTGCGGGTCGCTCGGGTCGTGCTGCATCGCCCGCTGGAAAAGCGTGTACGCAAGCGGCGCAAGGCTCATCGCGGTCCCGGGATGGCCGTTGCCCACTTTCTGGACCGCGTCGGCGGCCAGCACCCGGACAGTGTCGACCGCGGCCGAATCGAGCTCGGTCCAGTCATCCGGGTGGTGCGGTTGGGTCAGGGTCGAGATGTCTTCGAGTGTGGTCACGAACTGAAGTCCTCGGGGTCGGCAGATTGATCCTGTTCCACCCTAATGCCGGAACGTCGCGTGCGTGTCAAAGGCTGTTTCTCTTCCCGACTGTTCAGGCACCGTCAACGGTTCGTTGCGTCTCGGCGTCTGCCGATTGGCTGTCGATAGGCCGTGCGGTGCATGCTGGGCAAGTTGTCCGGTCTACCATCGTGCGTAGTAGAAGCTGCGCGCTGCTGTGATCCGAGGAGTCATTGCGTGAGCATTCGCGAGCGCGTTGCGCCGAGCCGAGTCAGCACCGTTGTGCTGGCTTATTTGGCGCTCACCAAGCCGCGGGTCATCGAGCTGTTGCTGGTCACCGCGATTCCGGCGATGCTGCTCGCCCATCGTGGCAGCGTTCAGCCGTTGCTGATCCTCAACACGTTGATCGGCGGGATGCTGGCCGCCGGTGGGGCCAACACGTTGAACTGTGTGGCTGACGCCGACATCGACAAGTTGATGAAGCGGACTGCGCGACGTCCGCTGGCCCGTGCGGCCGTGCCGACCTCCCACGCGCTGGTGTTCGGGCTGGCGCTGAGCGTCGCGTCGTTCGTCTGGCTGTGGTGGACGACGAATTTGCTGTCGGGTCTGCTCGCGGTGGGCACGATCGCGTTCTACGTCTTCGTCTACACGTTGCTGCTCAAGCGCCGCACCTCGCAGAACGTGGTGTGGGGCGGTGCGGCCGGCTGTATGCCCGTGATGATCGCCTGGTCCGCGGTCACCGGAACGATTGCCTGGCCGGCCCTGGTCATGTTCGCGATCATCTTCTTCTGGACACCGCCGCACACCTGGGCGCTGGCTATGCGCTACAAGGAGGACTACCAGGCGGCCGGGATCCCGATGCTGCCGGCCGTCGCGACGGAACGCCAGGTCACCAAGCAGATCGTTATCTACACCTGGCTGACCGTGGCCGCGACATTGGCGCTGGCGCTGGCTGCCGGCTGGCTGTACACCGCGGTGGCCGCAGTGGCCGGCGTCTGGTTCCTCGCGATGGCTCATCAGCTCTACGCCGGCGTGCGTCGCGGAGAGCCGGTCAAACCGCTGCGGTTGTTCCTGCAGTCGAACAATTATCTGGCCGTCGTGTTCTGCGCGCTGGCGCTCGATTCGGCGCTGGCGCTGCCGACGCTGCTGAAGGTCTGACGCGACACTACGAGGTCCCCGACCTGCGAATACCCCATACCCCGACGGGGTCTTGCGACTACGACGCGACGTAGTTTTCAATTCCGTCGTGACCTCTTCGACGGCTGACTGCACGCACGGTTTCGGCGGCGCTTCATGACCGCGCCGATCTGGATGGCGTTGCCGCCCGAGGTGCATTCGACATTGCTCAGCAGCGGCCCCGGTCCGGGATCACTGCTGACGGCCGCCGGGGCATGGTCGGCGCTGAGCACCGAATACGCCGACGTCGCCGACGAGCTGACCGCCGTTCTGGCCGGCGTGCAGTCCGGCGCCTGGCAGGGCCCCAGCGCCGAGCAGTACGTCGCCGCCCACGCCCCGTATCTGGCCTGGTTGACGCAGGCCAGCGCCGACAGTGCGGCCGCCGCCGCGCAACACGAGACCGCGGCCGCGGCCTACACCGGGGCGCTGGCCGCGATGCCGACCGTGCCGGAGTTGGCCACCAACCACGTGGTGCACGGTGTGCTGACGGCGACGAATTTCTTTGGCATCAACACCATCCCGATCGCGCTGAACGAGGCCGACTATGTGCGCATGTGGGTCCAGGCGGCCACCACGATGAGCACCTATCAGGCCGTCGCCGGATCGGCGCTCGCCGCGGTCCCGACCGCCGAGCCCGCGCCGCAGATCCTGACGGCCGGCGGCCAAACATCCTCTGCGACAACGCAAGCCGCTGCTACACCGCAGCAAGCGGCGGCAACCGCCGCGGACACGTCGTGGCAGGACCAGTTGGCCGCGTTGCTGAAGATACTACACCCAGGGTTTCGCCCAACCGCTGGGCGAGTTGATCTACCCGGATGGCTGGCCGTTTCCCGCCTTTCCGTTCGCCAGCGGTGTGGCCAACGCGCTGCAGTCGGCGATCCCCGGCCTGTCACCTGCGCTGGCCTCCGCTCTCGGCTGGACGGTCTTTCACACGGTGGTCCTGTTCTGGCCTTTGGTGCAGGCGGCACCGTTCCTGCTGCCGTTCGCCATCCCCGCGGCCTTCGGGGCGGGATTCGCCGGGCTGGCCGGCCTCGCCGGGATAGCAGGCATCGCGGGTGCGCCCGTCCCGCCGGTCGCGCTGCCGGCCATGCCGGTCACGCCCGCGCCGGTGAGCGCAACGCCGTCGGCGTCGACGATCGGCAGCATCGGAACCAGCGGCGGCCACGCACCGGCAGTGTCCAGCGTTCCCGCGCCGAGCACCGTCAGCGCACCCGGCGGCGCACCGCCGGGAGGCGGGCCGGGCTTCTCGCCCCCGTACGCGGTCGGCGGTGCCTCGCTGGCGTCGGCGCTGAGTGCGCAGGCCAAGACCCAGGAGCCGACGTCGCGTGGCGCCTCGAAAGCACCCGCGGCAGCCGCAGCGGTCGCCGCCGGCGCGACAGACCGGATCCGGACGCGGCGACGGCAGCGCGCGCGCCTGCATTCGCACGCCCACGAATTCATGGACATGAACGTCGATGTCGAGCCGGAATGGACCGTGCCGACGGCAGAGTCGGATCGCGGCGCGGGCGCGCTCGGATTCTCCGGAACGGTCGACCAAGGGCAGCGAGCGGGCGACCGGGCTTGCGACGCTGTCTGAGGACGAGTTCGGTGGCGGGCCGAGCGATGCCGATGTTGCCGAACACCTGGGCGCCGAGCGAAAAGTAGTGCTGCGCGGCAGATACCCCTTACCTGTATCCCGTCTTGTTCTACGACACCGCGTCGTATTGACTTTTGACGTGACTTTCGATAGGTGCCGGATTTGCCTCGGGTATGAGGTCATGACGGCGCCGGTGTGGATGGCCGCGCCGCCGGAGGTGCATTCGGCGTTGCTGAGCAGCGGGCCGGGACCGGGGTCTCTACTGGCCGCGGCGAGCGCGTGGAGTTCGTTGAGCGGCGAATACGCCTCAGTCGCCGACGAACTCAGCGACGTGCTGGCGGCAGTGCAGGCCGGTGCGTGGCAAGGCCCGAGCGCCGAGCGGTACGTGGCTGCGCACGTGCCCTACTTGGCGTGGCTGATGCAGGCCAGCGCCAAGAGCGCCGCCGAGGCCACCCAGCACGAGACGGCGGCGGCCGCGTACACGACCGCGTTGGCCACGATGCCGACCCTGCCGGAGTTGGCCACCAACCACGTGGTGCACGGGGTGTTGACGGCGACGAATTTCTTTGGCATCAACACGATTCCGATTGCACTCAACGAGGCCGACTACGTGCGGATGTGGGTCCAGGCGGCCGCCACCATGACCACCTATCAGGCGGTTTCGACCACGGCGTTGGCCGCGGCGCCGCAGACCGATGCGGCACCGCAGATCGTGAATTCCACCAGCGCCCAGCCTGCCGACAGCGATTCCGGTGACAGCTCGACACTGCACATCATCGACGACGACTCCGGCGACCCCTACACCTTGAGTTGGTACGTCAATCGCATCACCGAGATCACCCAGACCCTGCAGCGAGACATCACGCTGATCGGACAGAACCCGGCTCAAGGCCTGACGCAGCTATCGGCGGACATCGGGGGACTGGTGACCGACGAGGTGGGCCATGTCGGGGAGTTCCTCAGTGCGTTCCCAGAGGTGTACGCGCTTCCGCTGATCGCGCCGATCGGATTGGCGGGAGGCGTCGCGGGCCTGGCCGGGTTGGCCGGCGATTGCGCCCGAGGCCGCGCACATTGCCTGCCGAGGTTCCGGCGCCGGCACCCCAGGCCTCGACGCTGCCCGCCGCGACCAGCAGTCCCGTCGCGATCGGCGCGCCGAGTGCGCCGACGGCAGCGCCTGCGCTCAGCGCCTCCGGCCCCGGCCAGCACCGTCGCGACGTCCGTGCCGACGACGCCGCCTCCGCCCGCGGCGGGTCCGGGCTTTGTCCCGCCGTACGCGGTAGGCCCGCCCGGGATCGGGTCGGGTTCGGGCATGGCCAGCAGCGCCGGCGCGGGCGACAAGAACAAAGCCGCGGAGCCGTTCGCAGCGGCCGCGGCGGCTGCCGCGGCTGCCCGCGATCGCCACCGGTCGAGGCGACGCCGACGGGCGGGCATGCGCGGGTACGCTCACGAGTTTATGGAAATGAATATCAATGTCGATCCAGACTGGGCTGAGCCCCGGGTCGGATCGACGGCGACGTCCGATCGCGGCGCCGGGCCGTTGGGTTTCGCCGGCACAGCACGCAAAAGGGCTCTCGGCTGCAGCGGGTTTGGCTACCCTCGACGATGACGACTTCGGCGGCGGCGCGGTGCTGCCGATGGTGCCGGGCACCTGGAACGCGGATCAGCTCGGCGAAGTGGAAGCAGGCGGAGAACACGACTGATGGCGTCGGCTTGTTGGCGGATGTCCTGGTACGCCGCGGCACATGTCCCCCCGTCGGAAAAATAACCGGCGCCAACGCCATCGACGGGCAGACTTGGGTGGTGAAGTACCAACCGCTGTATGCGCGGGTCAAGACCATCGCCGACGGTGTGACATTGCAGTTCGCCAGCTTGTCGATCAACGCCGCTGCCGACCACGAAGACGCGATGCGTTTTATTGCGCACAGCGTCGAGCCCTTTCGTGTCGGTGAGCTGCCGGGATTGCGCTCCGACCAGCAGACAGATCTCGCCCGGACCCTGATCGTCAGCGGATTTCTGGCTCCGCTGAACGAATCCGAGAACAGCTGATGGCGCAACCTTTTTCGTTGGGCTGGTTGCTCGACCCGCTCACCGTCGACGACTTTCTCGGCGAGATCTGGGGGATTACCCACCACCACGTCAGCCGAGATCGTGCTGACTATGTGGACAACCTCCGCGAAGACGCGGACTCGGTCGACGATCTACTCGCGTTGTTTCGGCCGCACCTGTCGCTGGTCAGCCTGGTTCGCGAGAGCGAGCGAAAAGATCAGTACGTCTACCGGCTCGCTGATGGCGGTTTCGACGCCGCGGCCATCGGCCGGGACTTTGCCGACGGCTACACCATCGTGCTGGACAGCGTTCAGCGGTATGCGCCCGCGATCGCCGCGTTGTCGCACTCCATCGACGTCGAGCTCAACTTCGCGACCCAGGTCAACGCGTATTTCACGCCACCGGAATCGCAAGGCTTCGCCGCACATTCCGACGACCACGACGCGCTGATCGTGCAACTTCAGGGATCCAAGATCTGGCATATCTACGAGGGCGTTGACGTGGCGCCGCACGAGATGTGGCGCCACGAGGCGATGTCCACCGCCGGTCTCCCTGCCCCCGTCGACGTGCGCCTGGAGGCCGGCGATGTGCTCTATGTGCCACGCGGGCGTGTGCACGCCGCCGAATCAACGTCGGAGCTGTCGGTGCACCTGACGGTCGGCCTGCACGCGCCCACGCTCTTCATGCTTGCCACCCGAGCGCTGAACGCCCTGAACAACTCCGATGACCGCGTCCACACTCAACTGCCGCCGCGTTTCTTGTCGGATCCAGACGTGCGGTCGGGTCTGGGGGCCCTCGTGCACGGGATCGCCGAAGCCCTGGAACAACCGGAAGCCATTGCCGAAGGCCTCGATTCGCTGGAAGCTGACCTGGTCAGGCGCGGCCAATGCAAACCGCTCGGCACCGGGATCTCAGACGCTGTCGCGATCGACGACCAGACCCGCGTGGTCAAGTACCAACCGCTGTACTCGCGGGTGACCGAGAATGCCGATGCAGTGGCGTTGCACTTTGCCCAGTCCGTGGTGAATGTCGCCCCTGACCACAAGAGCGCCCTGCAGTTCCTCGCGAAAAGTACTGCGCCCTTTCGGATTAGCGATCTGCCGGAGCTGTCCGAGGCGCAGCGCCTCGAACTTGCCAGAACCCTGATCATGCAAGGTTTCCTGATCCGGCTACCGGACGACTGATGGAAGTCGCCGACCTCGCCCGGTGGACGCCGATCCGATTCGACTTCTCCGGGCCCACCCCGACCGTCGACTGGGCCGATCTCTCGGCCGAGCGTTTCGTCGAGCCGTTCTTCGACCAGACCGTTGCGCGCTGGGCCACCGGTCCGCGGGCCCAGCCGCTCGTCAGAACCGGACTCGAGGCGCTGCTGGCCCTCGACGATCGAGCCGTCACTTGACCCGGCCGGCATGGTCTTTCACTTTTCGCGGTGCGGCTCGACGGTCGTATCACGGCTGCTTGCCACCGTTCCGGGGGTTGTCGTCATCGCCGAGCCTTCGCCGCTGAACGCGCTTTTGGGCCTCGACCCACAACGAGTGGACGGGGCAACGCTGGTCCAGGTGGTGCGCCTGTTGGTGCGGGCGCTGGGCCGGCGCCGCCACGGCGACGAACGCCAGCTGGTGCTCAAGTGCACCAGCTGGAACATCCGCCGCCAGGAAATCCTGACCGCCGCCTTTCCGGATACGCCGTGGGTCTGGGTTCAGCGCGACCCGGCGTCGGTGGTCGCCTCGCTGCTGGCCACTCCGCCGGGCTGGCTCGGACACCAGGTACCGCCCCCGCAGACCGCGCGGCAGTTCGGCATCGACCCGGCGACGGTGTCGACCATGACGCGAGCCGAATTCGCCGCCCGCGCGCTCGGCGCGATGTTGTTCTCGGCCGCCACCGGCCCCGCTCGGCGGCTCTGCATCGACCACGCCGAATTGCCCGACCGCGGTATGGCAGCGGGTGGCACCGCACTTCGGCATCGAGATCGACGCCGCGGCCGTCGAACGCATGACCGAGCAGTCCACGTTCTATTCGAAAGATGCCGAAGCGCAACATTTTTCGGGAGACGATCCGGAGCGCCGACCGGTTACCGGCGAGATAAGAGATGCCGCCCAGCGCTTCGCCGAGTCTGGCTATCGACAGCTGGCGTCCCGCGCCTAGCGCTCGTAGCGCTATGGGCGGAATCGCGTCGGCCCGTCGAGTTTCCAATCCCTGCCCGCTGTGCTAGAAATGTTAATGAAAATCATGTTCATCACGGTATCCGGAGGGCTGTCATGACATTGCGCGTCGTACCAGAAGGCCTAGCGGCTGCCAGCGCGCGCATCGAAGCCCTGACCGCGCGGCTGGCGTCGGCGCAAGCGGGTTCGGCGCCGCTGATCACCGCCGTGGTTCCCGCCGCCGCCGATCCAGTGTCGTTGCAGACCGCGGCCGGATTCAGTCTCCGCGGTGGCCAGCACGCAGCGGCTGCCGCCCAAGGCGCCGAGGAGCTTGGCCGTTCCGGTGTCGGGGTTGCCGAGTCGGGCGCAACGTATGCCGCAGCCGATGCCGCCGCGGCGGGGTCGTATCACGGCGTCTGGGGCTGACGATGACGGCGCCCATCTATATGGCAGCGCCGCCCGAGGTGCACTCGACGTTGTTGAGCAGTGGTCCTGGGCCCAGCTCGCTGCTGGAGGCTGCGGGGGCGTGGAATTCGCTGAGCGCCGAATACACCTCGGTGGCCGAAGAACTCAGCTCGGTGCTGGCCGAGGTACAAGCCGGGGCCTGGCAGGGGCCGAGCGCGGAGTCGTTCGTGTCGGCGTATGTGCCGTATCTGGCCTGGCTGGCCAAGGCCAGCGCCGACAGTGCCGCAGCCGCCGCACAGCACGAGACCGCCGCCGCTGCGTACACCGCCGCTCTGGCGGCGATGCCCACCATGCCGGAGCTGGCCACCAATCACGTGGTGCACGGGGTGCTGCAGGCGACGAATTTCTTTGGCATCAACACGATTCCGATCGCGGTCAATGAGGCCGACTACGTGCGGATGTGGGTGCAGGCCGCCACGACGATGAGCACCTACCAAGCGGTCGCCGACACCGCGGTCGCAGCGACGCCGGCCACCGACGCTGCGCCGCCGATTCTGAAATCCAACGGCGCCCAACCCGCGGACAGTACGAGCTCGGACAGCGGAATCAACGCCGACAACCCGCTGAATATCCCGCAGTGGCTGCAGCAGTTCCTGCAGCAGTTAGGGATCGGCGACGAGCAACTTGCGCACGACCCGACGGTCGACACGCCCTTCGATGACGCTATCGCGCAATGGCTTGCAGAACTTCGGCTATAACTGGCAACCCGCGCAAGGCCTGCTCAACGGAGCGACCTACGACACCTACACCAACCCCGGCCAGGCGTCCTTCTGGGTCGCGCGAGCCCTCGAACTCACCGAGGACTTCCAGTATTTCGGGCAGCTTCTGCAGACGAACCCGGTACAGGCTTTCCAGTGGTTCGTCAGCTGGCAGCTGTTCGACTTTCCCACCCACATCCTGGAAGTCACGAGTTTCCTGTCAGAGAACCCGGCGCTGTTCGTCGCCTTTGCCCCCGCGCTGACGCCGCTTGGCGGCCGGTGGCGCGGGGTTGGCCGGGCTGGCGGCACTGGCGCAGCCGGTGATCCCGATGCTTCCCCTCGATCCGTCGCCGCGCCGGTCCTGTTTCCGGTAAGTGCGCCGGCACCCGCTGTCCTCGCGTCGTCGGTGGCGCCCAGCGCTCCGGCCCCGTCGCCCACTCCAACGTCCGCCGCAAGCGCTCCGGCCGCCCCGCCGCCGACCGCACCGGCGCCACCTGCCGCCGGGCCGGGGTTCACGCCTCCCTATGTCGTGGGTGGTCCGACAATCGGGTCGTCGCTGAGCGCGAAAGCCAAGACGCAGGAGCCGACGTCGCGCGGTGCGTCGAAGTCGCCCGAGGCCGCCGCTGCGGCGGTCGCCGCCGCGGCCAAAAAGCCGGCGCGCCGGCGCCGGCGCGCGATGCATCGCGACCACGCCGACGAATTCGCCGACATGAACGTCGATGTCAACCCGGACTGGAGTGCTTCGACGGCGGCGTCGAATCACGGCGCCGGGCCGCTGGGATTCTCCGGCACCGTGTCGAAGAGCGGTGAACAGGCGACCGGATTGGCTACGCTTACTGACGACGGTTTCGGAAGCGGGCCGACAATGCCGATGCTGCCCAACACCTGGTCGACGGAAGTGCCGCCAGGTGAGGGGAGTGGCAACTGAATGTCTCTGTGTGGCAACGGTAATCGGACGAGGAGAGGATTTTTGGGATGAGTTTGTTGGATGCTCACATTCCGCAGTTGGTGGCGTCGCAGTCGGCGTTTGGTGCCAAGGCGGGGTTGATGCGGTCGACGATTGGTCAGGCTGAGCAGGAAGCGATGTCGTCGCAGGCGTTTTTCGTCGGTGATGGTGCGGCGGCGTTTCAGGCTGCGCATGCCCGGTTTGTGGCGGCGGCGGCGAAGGTGAATTCGCTGCTGGATATCGCTCAGGCCAACTTGGGTGATGCGGCGGGCACGTATGTGGCCGCGGACAGTGCTGCGGCGAGCAGCTATCCGGGCTTCTGAGCCGACCGAATCTAAGTCGAAAGGGTTTGTGATGTCGCAGATCATGTACAACTACCCGGCGATGCTGGCGCATTCGGCGGATATGGCTGGGTATGCGGGCACGATTCAGAGTTTGGGTGCCGATATTTCTGCGGAGCAGGCTGCGTTGCAGTCGGCGTGGCAGGGTGACACCGGGGTGAGTTACCAGGCGTGGCAGGCGCAGTGGAATCAGGCGTTGGAGCAGTTGGTGCTGTCGTATCGGGCGATGGCGGGCACGCATGAGAACAACACCACTTCGATGCTGGCCCGCGACTCGGCCGAAGGCGCCAAGTGGGGCGGCTAACCACCGCTACGGCGTAAGCACGATCGATCCGATGGTCTGGCGGCCCTGTAGGTCGCGGTGCGCTTGCGCGGCGTCGGCCAACGGATAGCTGCCGCTCACTGTCACACTCAGCGAGCCGTCGGCGATCGCGTCGAACAATTCTCCTGAGCGCCAAGCGAATTCCTCGCCGGTGCGGGTGAAATGAGCCAACGAGGGACGAGTCAGGTACACCGATCCGGCCGCGTTGAGACGTTGCGGGTCGAAAGGCGGAACCGGTCCGCTGGATGCGCCGAACAACGCCAGGGTTCCCCGCACGGCCAGGCTGGCCAGGCTGGCGTCGAAGGTGCTCGCCCCGACACCGTCGTACACCACCGCCACACCGGCGCCCGCGGTCAACTCGCGAATCCGCCCGCCGAACTCAGCCGCGTCGTCGCCCGGGTAGTCCAGGACGTCGGTGGCGCCGGCCTGCCGCGACCGCTCGGCCTTCTCCGGTGTCGACACCGTCGTGATCACCCGAGCGCCGCGATGCGTCAACCACTGCGTCAGAATCAGTCCCACTCCGCCGGCACCGGCGTGCACCAGCACGGCGTCGCCGGACTGCACGGCATACACCGAGGTGATCAGGTAGTGCGCCGTCAAGCCCTTCAGCAGCGCTGAAGCGGCCACGTCCAGGCCGACAACAGACGGTACGTGTGCGACGAATTCTGCTGGCGCGGTGCTGAATTCGGCGTATGCGCCAGAGGCTGCGGCGGTCGCTACCCGGTCACCGACGCTCAGCTGCGTCACGCCGTCGCCGACGGCGGCCACCGTCCCGGCGACTTCAGTGCCCAGCACGAACGGCAACTCGCGCGGGTAGGTGCCGGAGCGGAAATAGGTGTCGATGAAGTTGACGCCGATGGCCTCGGCTTCGATCAGCACCTCACCCGGTCCAGGAGACGGCTGTGGCTTCTCGACGTAGCTCAGGACTTCCGGACCGCCGATTTCGGCGACTTCGATTGCGTGCATGGTGACTATCATCCGCAAGCATGGAGTCCGCATGAAGTTGGCCCGCCCCGACATTCGCCATCCCCGGATCGTGCTGGCCGGTTCCGCGGACGGCGACGACGCCGGTCTGGTGGCTGCGTTGCGCAAGCGTGGCCTGCACGCGCACTGGCTGGCCTGGGACGACCCGCGCACGCTCGACGCCGATCTGGTGATCCTGCGGGACAGCAGCGATCAGCCAGAGTTTTTGGCGTGGA
This sequence comes from uncultured Actinomycetota bacterium, assembly GCA_963755805.1. Taxonomy (GTDB): domain Bacteria; phylum Actinomycetota; class Actinomycetes; order Mycobacteriales; family Mycobacteriaceae; genus Mycobacterium. Next base: position 104,536 of record CAVWLG010000005.1, on the reverse strand, counting down.
CCAGGCGAGTGCCCAACTTGCTCAACGCTCCCGAGGTCGTCGCGTGGAACACCGGCCGGCGCCATCTGCGCGACCTTGGCCGTGCAGGAGTGCCGGTACTGCGAGGCCGTCGTCCCTCAGCCGCCGCGGTGCGAACCGCGTTGGTGTTTCTCGGCGGCGTCCAAGTCCCACGCATTCGTCGAGAATGCGCCGATCGATGCCGATTTCGAACTGTGGGACGTCGGTCAGGCCGCCCTTGCAGGCGGCCGCCGACCACATCGGGATCGGCGTCGAGGAGCTGCTGTACGCCCGCGCGGATGTGATCGAAGAAACCGGTGACGCGGAGTTGGTGGAGCTGAATCTGGTTGGCCCGTCGCTGGGTTGGCGGCTGCTCGAGGGCGATGCCCGCGACGACGCGCAACGTCAGTTCGCGCTGTGTGTCGAGTCAGCCCTCGACCGGTTGGGGCTGGGCCCGCTCTCGCATCGAGGCCCATAGCGCGGCGGTGGCTGCCGTGCATGTCGCCGCTCCGGCGACGTGAACCGCGACCAGCGCCGCGGGAACCCCGGTGAAGAATTGCACGGTCCCCACCGCGGCTTGGCCGAACACCGCCACCAGCAGAACGACCAGTCGGACCAGCACCGGGCGCGGCGCGTGCACGGCCAGCAGCCCGAACCCGAGCCCGACCAGCAGCGCCAGGTAGGCAACCAACAGCGACGTGTGCGCGTGCACCAGCGTGGTGATCTCGATGCGCAGCCGCGGCACGGTCCGGTTCGGGCTGGTGTCACCGGCGTGCGGGCCCGCGGCGGTGACCAAGGTCCCGGCCACCAGCACCGCGGCCAGCGTCACCGCACTCAGTGCGGTGAGCAGTCGCAGCGGCTTGACGACTTGGTCCCGGACCACGCCGCTGTCGGGCTCGCCGACCTTGACGTAGAGCAACACCGCGAGCCAGACCATCGTCATCGAGGTCAGCAGGTGGATGGCCACCGTCCACCACAGCAGCCCGGTCCGCACGGTGATGCCGCCGATCACCGCCTGTAACACCGTCGACGCCGGCATCAGCCAGGCGTAGAACAACACTTCGCCGCGGCGGTGGGCGCGGATGACCGCCAGCACCGCCAACGCCGCGGTGAGCACCACGGCGAACGTGATCATGCGATTGCCGAATTCGACGGCCTGGTGGATCCGAGGGACCTCGGAGACGGCGACCGGAGTGAAGCTGCCCGGAAAGCACTGCGGCCAGGTCGGGCAGCCCAGCCCCGAAGCGGTGACACGGACGATCGCCCCGGTGACGGCGATGCCACCTTGGGTCACGATCACCGCCGCCGCGATGATCCGCTGCACGCGAAGGCTGGGCCGCGAGAAACGCCGCAATGATTGCCCGACAGGCATCGCCCGATCGTAGGGCAATGGCAACTACGTCGCGTAGTAGGGCTAGGTGAGCGCGATTGCCCGCGAGCGTGACGCCGGCTTCACCTTCGACCTCAGGTGAACCGGAACCAGCGCAGTGCGGCCAGGCCGGCCAGCGTGCCCCACCCGAGCAGCACCAGCACACCGAACCAGTCCACCGACAGGCTCATTGCGCGAGACAGCGATTCGGTCAGCGCGCCGGCCGGGGTCAGCCGCGCCGCCCACTTGACCGCGGACCCGACCATGCCGGATTCGACGGTCAACGCGCCGAGTCCGGCGAAGACGAACCACAACAGGTTGGCCACCGCCAGCACGATCTCGGCGCGCAAGGTGCCCCCGAGTAGCAGGCCGAGCGCCGCGAACACCGCGGTGCCCAGCGCGATCACCGCCGCGCCGAGCGCCAGGCCCAGCGGATGCGGTCGCCAACCGAGCGCAAAACCGATGGCGCCCAGAATGATCGACTGCAGGAACACGACGGTGACGACCGCCGCCGATTTGCCGGCGATGATGCCCCATACCGGTAACGCCGTCGCGCCCAGTCGTTTGAGAGCACCGTAGCGGCGGTCGAACGCGACCGCGATCGCCTGGCCGGTGAACGCGGTCGAGATCACCGCCAACGCCATGATCGCCGGGACGAACGTGGCGGCGCGGTGGTCGCCGAACGATCCGAACGGCAGCAGCGTCAAACCGATCAGCAGGGTGATCGGGATGAACATCGTCAGCAACAGCTGCTCGCCGTTGCGCAGCAGGAGCTTCAGCTCCAGGCCGAACTGCGCCGCCAGCATCTTGGGCACCGCCGCGGGCCGCGGGTTGGGGGCGAATGTCCCTGCAGCAAAATGACTTTCGGTCACGATCGCAACTCCCGGCCGGTCAACTCGAGGAACACGTCCTCCAGGCTGCGCTGCTCCACCCGCAGATCGGTGGCCAGCACGTCGATCTGGGCGCACCACGCCGTGACCGTGGCCAGCACCTGCGGATCGACGTTGCCCTCCACCAGATACTCGCCCGGCGTCGCTTCGGACGCCTGATAGTTCTCGGGCAGCGCCGACACCAGCAGCGACAGGTCGAGGCGCGGGGGAGCGCTGAACCGGAGTTGGCCTTTGGCTCCGCTGCGAGTCAACTCTGCCGGCGTTCCGGATGCCACCGTCACCCCGTGGTCGATGATGACCAGCCGGTCGGCGAGTTCCTCGGCTTCTTTGAGCTGGTGGGTGGTCAGCACCACCGTCACGCCGTCGCGGCGCAGCGCATCGATCAACTCCCACACCAGAATTCGGGCCTGCGCGTCCATACCTGCGGTGGGTTCGTCGAGGAAGACCAACTCGGGCCGGCCGACCAACGCGCAGGCCAGCGCGAGCCGCTGCTGTTGGCCACCGGAGAGTCGTCGATACGTGGTTCGGGCCGCTTCGGTCAGGCCCAGCGTGTCCAGCAGCCACTGCGGGTCGAGCGGGTCGGCGGCGTAGGAGGCCACCAGCTTCAGCATCTCGCCGGCCCGGGCCGCGGGATAGCCGCCGCCGCCCTGCAGCATCACACCGATGCGAGGCCGCAGCCGCGCGTTGTCGGCGATCGGATCGAGCCCGAGCACCTCGATGGTGCCGGCATCGGGGCGGACGAATCCTTCGCACATCTCCACCGTCGTGGTCTTGCCGGCGCCGTTGGGGCCGAGCAACGCCAGCACCTCCGCGGTGTGCACCTCGAGGTCGAGCTGGGAAACGGCGGTGGTCGCGGCAGCACCCGAGCCGTACTTCTTGCACACCCCGCGGAGCCGCACGGGGGTATCAGATGCTGAGCTCACGACGATTGAGCGTAAGCGCCGGGCAGCGGATCAGGTTGCGGGGTCTCGTCGGAGGGCGGCGGCGGATCGTCCTTCGCCGCGTCGGTGGTGAGCTCCTCGGCGAGCAGCGGGCGCCACGGCAGGCGGTCGTAGGTGATCACGATCAGCAGCAGCACCACAACTGTGCTGGCCACCGTCGCGTCCACGATCTGGAACAACGCGAACCGGTCGCCGTTGGCCGTCGGGCCGAAGATGCCCACGACGATCGTCACGATGATCACCGCGAGCCGGAAGCCAGGCCGGGTGGCCCACGCCGCCAACGGGATGATCGCCCACAGCAGGTACCAGGGCTGCACCACCGGGAAAAGCAACACCGTCCCACCGAGCGCGACGCCGAGGCCACCGACCGGGTGCAACCGGCCGCGCAGGACTGACAGCAGCAGCCAGGCGACCAGGACGCCGATGATCAAGACACCGATGCCACGGGTCAGCGACAACACGGCGGTGGTGTGATCGCCCAGACCCAGCAGGATCCCGACCTGCCCGGTGCCCAGCGCGATCAGCGTCGGTGGCGACATCCAACTGCGCACCACGTTGGCCGTCCCGAGGGTGTAGATCCAGCCGAATCCCAGCCGGCTGGCCGAGCCGACGGCCGCCATCACCGCCAGCGACAACGCCGCCATCAAGGTGCCGGTCAGCAAGAACGCCTTGAGGCCTCCGCCATATCGCTGGGCCAGCGCCATCGTGACGAAGCCCAGTGCCAGCAGCGACGGCAGTTTGATCTGCGACGACAGCACGATCAAGATCGCCCCGATCAGCAGCATGCCCAGCGGCGTCCAGTCCGCCCGGTCGCCACTGGCCCGCGGCCACGGCCGAGGCCACAGCGGGCGCGTTGAGTCGACACCACGCAGCGCGAATTCGGTGCCGGCCAGCATCAGCCCCAGCATCGGTGCCTCGTTGTGGATGCCCGCGACCAGATGCATGATCAGCAGCGGGTTGGCCGCCCCCAGCCACAGCGCGCTGACTTCCGCCACCCCGCAGCGTCGCGCCAGTCGCGGTGTGGCCCAGACGATCAGGCCGACGCCGAGCAGGACCACCAGCCGATGACACAGCACCGCGGCGACGATGTTCTCACCGGTCAACGCGGAAATGCCGCGGCCCATCCACAGGAACAGCGGCCCGTAGGGCGCCGGGGTCTCCCGCCACAGGCTGGGCACCGACAGCGTGAAGACGTGGCCGAGGCCCAGGCCGGTCGCCGGGCCCACCCGGTACGGGTCGAGGCCCAGCCAGCAGATCCGGCTCTGTGCCAGGTAGGAGTAGACGTCCTTGCTGAACATCGGGGGCGCGATCAGCAGCGGCAGCACCCACAGCAGCAGCGTGCGGTCCAGGTCGCCCCGCGACATCCGCCGCTTGCCCAGCGCGAACCGGCCCAGCATCAGCCAGGCCAGGGCCATCATCACCGCGCCGGTGGTGGTCATCGTCAGCGATACCGTCTGGATCCGCGACGGGAGGTTGAGCAGCCGGACCCCGAACGTCGGGTCCTGGACCACCGGCCGGGCTCCGGCGCCGAGTGCGCCGATGCCCATCAGGACAGTGCCGGTAGCGCCGAACACCCGAGTGCGACGAAGCGCGACCTGCTCGGAGTTGTTCAGGGGTTGGCCCACCGCCTGCTCGTCGCCGTGCAGGCTGGCGATCGACGAACTCAGCGAGTGGTGGCGGTCTGCCATCACAGCAGCGTAGCGGCGATCGCCAGCGCGGCGGAGCCGGGCGCAGCGGGTCGCCGCCATGTGCCCAGCCGCCCCCGGGGCCCTGCCGAACTGGTCAGGTGTGACCAGCGCAACCGCGGCAGAGGGTAGCCTTGCTGGACCCGCCCCCGGAATTGCGTCACACTGGTGTTGTGAAATTCCCGCCCTCCGTCCCCGTCGCCGAAGCAGCAGCTGCTGCGGCGACGCATGACGGTCAGACCCGCAGCGCCGTCATCCGGTTGCTGTTGGAGTCCGGGTCTATCACCGCCGGGCAGATCGGCGAACAACTCGGGTTGTCCGCAGCCGGCGTGCGACGCCACCTCGACGTGCTGATCGACATGGGTGAAGCCGAGTCGGCGCCCGCCGCGCCATGGCAGCAAGCCGGGCGGGGACGCCCGGCCAAGCGATACCGGCTCACCGCGACCGGCCGCGCGAAGCTGGACCACAGCTACGACGACCTGGCCTCGGCCGCGATGCGCCAACTGCGGGAGATCGGCGGCGAAGAGGCGGTCCGCCGCTTCGCGCGGCAGCGCATCGACACGATCCTGTCCGGTGTCGAGGCGGCCGAGTTCGGACGCCGACGAAGAGATCGAAGCCACCGCCGAGCGAATCGCCGGTGCATTGTCCAAAGCCGGTTACGTCGCGACCACCACGCAGGTGGGGGGTCCGATCCACGGTGTGCAAATCTGTCAGCATCATTGCCCGGTGTCGCACGTCGCCGAGGAGTTCCCGGAATTGTGCGAAACCGAGCGGCAGGCGATAGCGGAGGTACTGGGTACCCACGTGCAGCGCTTGGCGACAATCGTCAATGGCGATTGCGCCTGCACTACCCACGTTCCGCTCGCCGCTGCTGAAGCCACACCGATTGAACTTCGGCGCACAGCCCGCGCCGAAGCCACCACGAGCACCAAAGGAGTGTCGCTATGACTCTCACCCCGGAAGTCGCCAAGACGGCTCTGCCCGCCGAGACGCTGACCCAGGAGGAGACGATCGCCTCGCTGGGCCGCTACGGCTACGGCTGGTCGGACTCCGACGTGGCCGGCGCCAGCGCGCAGCGCGGGCTGTCCGAGGCGGTCGTGCGCGACATCTCGGGCAAGAAGAACGAGCCGGAGTGGATGCTGGAGCACCGGCTGAAGGCGCTGCGCATCTTCGAACGCAAGCCGATGCCGAACTGGGGATCCGATCTCGAAGGGATCCACTTCGACAACATCAAGTACTTCGTGCGGTCCAGCGAGAAGCAGGCCGCCACCTGGGACGACCTGCCTGCGGACATCAAGAACACCTACGACAGGCTCGGCATCCCCGAGGCGGAGAAGCAGCGACTGGTCTCCGGCGTTGCGGCGCAATACGAGTCAGAGGTGGTCTACCACTCGATCCGTGAGGATCTCGAGGCCCTGGGCGTCATCTTCCTGGACACCGACTCCGGGCTGCGTGAGCATCCCGAGCTCTTCCAGAAGTACTTCGGCACGGTGATCCCGGCCGGCGACAACAAGTTCTCCGCGCTGAACTCCGCCGTCTGGAGTGGGGGATCGTTCATCTACGTCCCACCGGGCGTGCACGTCGACATCCCGCTGCAGGCCTACTTCCGGATCAACACCGAGAACATGGGCCAGTTCGAGCGGACGCTGATCATCGTCGACGAGGGCGCCTACGTGCACTACGTCGAGGGCTGTACCGCGCCGATCTACAAGAGCGACTCGCTGCACTCCGCGGTCGTGGAGATCATCGTGAAGCCCGGCGGCCGTTGCCGTTACACGACCATCCAGAACTGGTCCAACAACGTCTACAACCTGGTCACCAAGCGGGCCCGGGCCGAGGCCGGCGCCACCATGGAATGGGTCGACGGCAACATCGGGTCCAAGGTCACGATGAAGTACCCGGCGGTCTGGATGACCGGCGAATACGCCAAGGGCGAAGTGCTTTCGGTCGCGTTCGCCGGCGAGGGTCAGCACCAGGACACCGGCGCCAAGATGCTGCACCTGGCGCCCAACACGTCGAGCAACATCGTGTCCAAGTCGGTCGCCCGCGGTGGCGGTCGCACCTCTTACCGTGGGCTGGTCCAGGTGAACAAGGGCTCGCACGGATCGCGTTCCAGCGTGAAATGCGATGCGCTGCTGGTGGATACGATCAGCCGCAGTGACACCTACCCGTACGTCGACATCCGCGAGGACGACGTGACGATGGGCCACGAGGCCACCGTGTCCAAGGTCAGCGACACCCAGCTGTTCTATCTGATGAGCCGCGGGCTGACCGAAGACGAAGCGATGGCGATGGTGGTGCGCGGCTTCGTCGAGCCGATCGCCAAGGAACTGCCGATGGAATACGCCCTCGAGCTCAACCGGCTGATCGAGCTGCAGATGGAAGGCTCGGTCGGCTAGTGACGGGATTGACTGAAGCGGTTGAGGGTTCAGCCCTCGCCGCTGCCAACAAGGGCGAGCTGTTCTCCTCGTTCGACGTCAACGCGTTCGAGGTTCCCGGTGGCCGCGACGAGCTGTGGCGTTTCACCCCGCTCAAGCGGCTGCGTGGGCTGCACGACGGCTCCGCCCCGGCGACCGGAACCGCGACGATCGAGGTCACCGAGCGGCCGGGCGTCACCGTCGAATCGGTACGGCGTGGTGACAAGCGGCTCGGTCAGGGCGGTGTGCCCGCCGATCGTGTTGCTGCTCAAGCTTTCTCGTCATTCAACTCGGCGACGATCGTGACTGTCGCGCGGGACACCGAGGTGGCCGAGCCGATCGAGGTCGCCATCACCGGACCCGGTGAGGGCGCGGTGGCCTATGGGCACCTGCAGATCCGCGTCGAGGAACTCTCGCGGGCGATCGTCGTGGTCGACCTGCGCGGCAGCGGCACCTACGCCGACAACGTCGAGATCATCGTCGGCGATTCGGCGGGCGTAGGCGTCATCTGGATCGCGGACTGGGCCGACGACACGGTGCACGTCAGCTCCCATCACGCCCGCCTCGGCAAAGATGCGGTGCTTGGACACGTCAACGTCACGTTGGGCGGCGATGTGGTCCGCACGACGGCGACCGTGCGCTTCGACGGACCCCGGTGGCGACGCGCAGCTGCTCGGCACCTATTTCGCCGACGACGGTCAGCACTTCGAGGCCCGGCTGTTGGTCGACCACTCACAGCCGAACTGCAAGTCCGACGTGCTGTACAAGGGTGCGCTGCAAGGTGATCCGGATTCCGACAAGCCGGATGCGCACACGGTCTGGATCGGCGACGTACTGATCCGCGCCGAGGCCGAAGGAACGGACACCTTCGAGGTCAACCGCAACCTGGTGCTGACCGACGGTGCCCGCGCCGACTCGGTGCCCAACCTCGAGATCGAGACCGGCGAGATTGCCGGCGCCGGACATGCCAGTGCCACCGGAAGATTCGACGACGAGCAGTTGTTCTACCTGCGTGCCCGCGGCATCCCGGAAGCACAGGCCCGCCGCTTGGTGGTGCGCGGCTTCTTCAACGAGATCATCGCGAAGATCGCCGTCCCCGCCGTGCGCGAGCGCCTGACCGAAGCCATTGAACGAGAACTAGCGATCACTGCTGGGTCATTGAATACGAGAAGTAACTGACCATGACCACTTTGGAAATCAAAGACCTGCACGCCTCGGTGTTCACCCCCGAGGGTGAGGAAGTGCCGATCCTCAAGGGCGTCAACCTGACCGTGCGCTCCGGGGAGACCCACGCGGTGATGGGCCCGAACGGGTCCGGCAAGTCGACGCTGTCCTACGCCATCGCCGGCCATCCCAAGTACACCGTCACCTCCGGGTCGATCACGCTCGACGGCGCGGACGTCCTCGAGATGAGCGTCGACGAGCGCGCCCGAGCCGGCCTGTTCCTGGCCATGCAGTACCCGGTCGAGGTCCCCGGTGTGTCGATGTCGAACTTCCTGCGCTCGGCGGCGACCGCGGTCCGCGGCGAGGCGCCGAAGCTGCGGCACTGGGTCAAAGAGGTCAAGGCCGCCATGCAGGACCTGGACATCGACCAGGCCTTCGGCGAGCGCAGTGTCAACGAAGGCTTCTCCGGTGGTGAGAAGAAGCGCCACGAGATCCTGCAACTGGGCCTGCTCAAGCCCAAGATCGCGATCCTCGACGAGACCGACTCCGGTCTGGACGTCGACGCGCTGCGGGTGGTCAGCGAGGGCGTCAACCGGTACGCCGAGGCCGAGCACGGCGGCGTCCTGCTGATCACGCACTACACCCGCATCCTGCGGTACATCCGCCCGCAGTTCGTGCACGTCTTCGTCGGCGGCCGGATCGTCGAATCGGGCGGCCCGGAGTTGGCCGACGAGCTCGAAGAAAACGGCTACGAGCGCTTCGCCCATACTGACAGCGGCGACCCGCTGCGCCCGGCTTCGCCGCGCTTGCGATCGCCGCGGACGGCCGCCTCGGGGGCCTGACATGACGGTTTCGGCCACTCGTTCGACGGCGCTGGATCTCGCCGCGATCCGGGCCGACTTCCCGATCCTGCGCCGCGTCATGCGGGGCGGAAATCAGCTGGCGTACCTGGATTCCGGAGCGACGTCGCAGCGTCCGCTGCCAGGTTCTCGACGCCGAGCGGGAATTCCTGCTCACCTCCAACGGCGGGGTGCACCGCGGCGCGCACCAGCTGATGGAAGAAGCCACCGACGCCTACGAGCAGGGCCGCGCCGACATCGCTGCGTTCGTCGGTGCCGGGTCCGAGGAGCTGGTGTTCACCAAGAACGCCACCGAATCGCTCAACCTGGTGTCCTATGTGCTGGGGGACAACCGCTTCGACCGTGCCGTCGGGCCGGGTGACGTCATTGTCGTCACCGAGCTCGAGCACCACGCCAACCTCGTTCCGTGGCAGGAGCTGGCCCGCCGTACCGGTGCCACGCTGCGCTGGTATGGCGTCACCGACGACGGTCGCATCGACCTGGATTCGCTGCAGCTCGACGACAACGTCAAAGTCGTTGCCTTCAGCCATCATTCGAACGTGACCGGCGCAGTGGCCCCGGTTGCCGAGCTGGTCGCAGCGGGCCAAGGCCGTCGGCGCCTTGACCGTGCTGGATGCCTGCCAGTCGGTGCCGCATCAGCCGGTCGACTTCCACGCCCTCGATGTCGATTTCGGCGCGTTCTCCGGGCATAAGATGCTGGGCCCCAACGGAATCGGCGTGCTCTACGCGCCGCGCCGAGTTGCTCGACGCGCTGCCGCCGTTCATCACCGGCGGCTCGATGATCGAAACGGTGACGCATGGACGCCATCGACCTACGCCGCGCCGCCGCAGCGCTTCGAGGCCGGCACGCCGATGACCTCCCAGGTCGTCGGCCTGGGCGCGGCGGCGCGCTACCTCGGCGCGATCGGCATGCCGACCGTCGAAGCCCACGAGCGCGAACTGGTCGCCGCCGCGATCGACGGGCTGTCCGGTATCGACGAGGTGCGGATCATCGGCCCAACGACCTTGGAGAACCGCGGCTCGCCAGTGTCTTTCGTGGTCGACGGCGTGCACGCGCACGATGTCGGCCAGGTGCTCGACGACGACGGGGTCGCCGTTCGGGTCGGCCATCACTGCGCAATGCCACTGCACCGCCGGTTCGAGGTCGCGGCCACCGCGCGCGCATCGTTCGCGATCTACAACACGCATGGACGAGGTCGACCGGCTGGTCGCCGGCGTCCGCCGCGCCATCGATTTCTTCGGCAGGGCGTGAGCCGTCATGCGTCTTGAGCAGATGTATCAGGAAGTGATCCTCGATCACTACAAGCATCCGCAGCACCGCGGTCTGCGCGAGCCGTTCGGCGCGGAGGTCTATCACAAGAACCCGATCTGCGGCGACGAGATCACGCTGCGGGTGGCGCTGTCGGACGACGGGGAGACGGTCGACGACGTCTCCTATGACGGGCAGGGCTGCTCGATCAGCCAGGCCGCCACGTCGGTCCTCACCGAGCAGGTGATCGGCCAGAGCGTCGGGCAGGCGTTGAAGACCGTCACCGCGTTCAACGAGATGGTGTCCTCGCGCGGAAATATCGAGGGCGACGAAGACGTGCTGGGCGACGGCGTGGCGTTCGCCGGCGTCGCGAAATACCCGGCCCGGGTCAAATGCGCACTGCTGGGCTGGATGGCGTTCAAGGATGCGCTGGCCCAGGCGAGTCACGAGGTGGAGGAGGTCACAAGGTGAGTGAGATTGCGGCACCGGACAACGAATTGCTCGGTGACATCGAAGAGGCGATGCGCGATGTCGTCGACCCCGAACTGGGCATCAACGTCGTCGACCTGGGACTGGTCTACGGCGTGAACCTCGAGGAGGCGGAGGAGGGCACCGTCGCGCTGGTCGACATGACACTGACGTCGCCGGCCTGCCCGCTGACCGACGTCATCGAAGACCAGTCGCGTAACGCGCTGATCGGTGCGGGTCTGGTCGACGAGTTGCGGATCAACTGGGTATGGAATCCACCGTGGGGCCCGGACAAGATCACCGATGACGGCCGCGATCAGCTGCGCGCGCTGGGCTTCACCGTCTGACCTGCTGTAAACGTCCTGTTAAGCCGTCGGCTGTCGCTCGTCTTCGTGTCGCGCGAGCCGGAGATCTCCCGCAGAATTGGGACACCAGTCAGAGCCAGAGTGGAGATCGCATGTTGAAGAAGAAGTTGGTTATCGCCGCGTTCTGCGCAGCTACCGCGCTGCTGGGCACCGGGGTGGCTAATGCAGACCCTGCCCCGGCACCCGGACCTGACCCGAAGGGGCCGAAGTGCGCGGGGTACGGCGGCGATGACGGTACGAAGTTTCAGGTCACGCCCTGCGGCTGGCGGTACGGGGACGAGCGAGGCTGGTACCAGGTTCCGCCTGACGGCCCGGTAGGTAATTGACGGTCAGTGACAGAGGCCACGGGGCCGCGGTCACCTGCGCGCCTCCGGCCGTCGTCGTCTTGCCGGGCTAGTACCTTTGTGTTCACTCGCATGGGGTTTAAAACCACGCAGCCTTGGCTACCATCGAGAATGTGACGGATGCCGTGACACCTCCAGCGGCCCACGCCGGCCGGAACTAAAGTGCCTCCGCATGTCGTCGTAATGTTCGGCGCCACAGGCGATTTGGCGCAGCGCAAGCTGTTGCCGGGTCTGCTTCACCTGTCGTGTTCGAAGCTTGCTCCCGAGATGCGGGTCATCGGAACGTCGCTCGACGAGATCGATACCGACGCGTTCCGCAAGCAGGCGCATAAAGCCTGTAAGGAGTTCGCTCATCACGAGGTCTCCGACGAGCTCTTCGAGCAGTTCATCGCCAATTTGACCTTCGTTCCCCAGCAGAGTGGTCCGGAAGCGCTGGCGAGCGCGGTAGCCGAGCAGACTGAGGTGCTCGGTGGCGAAGCGCATTTGCTGCACTACCTGAGCGTCCCGCCCAAAGCGGTGATGGCCGTGATGGACACCCTGCACAAGGCGGACCTGGCGGAGAACTCGCGGGTCATCATGGAGAAGCCGTTCGGTGTCGACCTGGACAGCGCGCGGGAACTCAACAAGGCGATCCACGAGCGATTCGACGAGGAACAGATCTTCCGGATCGACCACTTCCTCGGCAAGGAAGCCGCGCAGAACATTCTCGCCTTCCGGTTCGCCAACGGACTGTTCGAGCCGATCTGGAACCGCCAGTTCATCGATCACATTCAGATCGATGTTCCCGAGCGGCTCACCGTCGAGAACCGGGCCCAGTTCTACGAATCCGTCGGCGCATTCAAAGACATGGTCGTCACCCACCTGTTCCAGATCTTGGCGTTCGTGGCGATGGAACCACCCACCGAGTTGGCGTCGGACGCGATCAGCAGCGAGAAGAACAAGGTGTTTCGCTCGATGCGCCTGCTCGACACCGCCCACGTGGTCCGCGGGCAATACCGCGGCTACCGCGACATGCCCGGCGTGTCGCCGGAGTCGGACACCGAGACGTTCATCGCGCTCAAATGCGAGATCGACAACTGGCGCTGGGCGGGCGTTCCGTTCTTCCTGCGCACCGGCAAGGGTTTGGCCGAAGGCCAGCGCATCATCTCGATCGCTTTCCACGAGCCGCCGCGAAGCATGTTCCCGCCGGGATCCGGTGTGGGACAAAAGGGTCCGGATCACCTGACTTTCGACCTCGCCGACGTGTCCAAGATGTCGCTGTCGTTCTACGGCAAGCGGCCGGGGCCGGGCATGAAGCTGGACAAGCTCAGCCTGCAGTTCACCATGGAAGAGAGCGGCCATGCCGGCGACGTCCTCGAGGCCTACGAGCGGCTGATTCTGGACGCGATGCGCGGCGACCGCACGTTGTACAACACCGCGGAGGGCATCGAACGGCTCTGGGAGGTCTCGGCGCCGCTGCTCGAGGACCCGCCACCGGTACGTAGTTACGACATCGACTCATGGGGACCCAACGCGGTCCATCCGCTGATCGCCCCACGCTCGTGGCGACTGCCGTTCGAACGCGCTTGGCGCGGCAAGAAGTAACGGCGCCTCAGCGCCACGGCAGGTCGTCGTTCTCGCCCCGCCACCGTGACGGTGGGATCATCGGCGCCGCACGCAGTCCCGACGCTTCGACGTGCCGCAGGGCGGCCGCGAGATGTTGTTCCATCCGGCGCTGCGCCTTCTGAGGATTCTTCGCGGAGATGGCGGCGGCGATCGCGCGATGCGACTTGGCGGCCTCGTCGCGGTCGTACTGAGTGATGTCCTGCTCGGCGGCAGCCCAGCGCACCGCCTGCTCGACAGCAGCCAAAACCGTTGTGAGAAGCGGATTTCCGCTGGCTTGCACCAGAAGCTCGTGGAATTCGTGATAGCCCGTACCGTCCGGGGCGATGCCACCCTCGGCGACGGCGACGATACGTTCCCGCTGCGGCTTGGTCGCGTGCTCGGCGACATGGGCCGCGGCCGCGGGTTCGAGCATGATGCGAAAGGTCAACAGATCGCCCCACGTCGCGCCGGTAAGGGTGAACAGCTGCACCAATGAGCGCGCGACCCGCTCGGGTTCGGGGTGGCGGATACGCACGCCGCTGCGGCCCTGGCTGGTCGTGGTGAGCCCCTCGGCGTCCAGCAGTCGAAGCGCCATCCGGACCGTCTCACGGCTGACTCCGAGTTGACTGACCAATTCACCCTCGGTGGGCAGGCAGTCGCCCGGCGCGAGTTCGCCGGACAGAATCCGCCGGCGCAGGGTCCCGGCGACCACATCGGGTAAGCGGGCAGGTGACGAGGGGTTGGCCAAGGTCATACGACTTAGTATACTAAGTGACCATGGTCAATGTCCCCGATACTGCCGTGCTCACCGGAGCCTTCCGACCGATGCGGTTCGAGGCGACCGTCGAAGACTGTGTGACCACCTTCGGCGAAATCCCGAAGGACCTGGCCGGCGGCTTCTACCGGGTCGGTCCGACGTTCAAGCGGCCCACCCGTCAAGGCGGCAATGGGCTGCTGGCGATGGACGGCATGGTTCAGGGGCTCACTCTCGACAACGGCCGCGCCGACTTCCGTAATCGCTGGGTCCGCACACCCAAATATCTCCTCGAGGACAAGCATCAGCGGGGAATGTTCTCCTGGTCCGACGGTGACTGGACCGATTGGCGCAACATCGGGTTCGGCGCCGCCGTGCCCGACGAGTACACCCGCGGAATTCCGCAGGGCGCCAACAACATCAACTGCTTCCCGTTCGCGGGGGAGATCCTCGCGTCGGGCGAACAGGGCAGCCCACCGGTGGCGCTGGATCCGATCACTTTGCAGACCCGCGGCGTGGTGTCATGGTCACCGCAGTTGTCCCGCGGCATCTTCGACCGGGCCGGCTACGGTGATGCGGCATTCACCGCACATCCGAAATGGGACAGCGCCAGCGGCACGCTGTACGGCTGGGCCTACAGCAACCACCAGCCCTACGTCACCGTGCACGTGGTGCAACCGGACGGTACGGTCGCATCCCGCGAACTCTGGGATGCGCCGTACACCTCGGAAGTACACGACATGTGGCTGACGAAGGACTGGATGGTGCTGCCGTTCCAGGGTTTCGCGTTCGACCCGGACCGGATCGAGCGCGGGCAGTCGGTGCAAGGCTGGCAGCCGGAGCTGCCGATCACGCTGGCGCTGATACCTCGTGACGATATCGAGAACGGCGAGATCCGCTGGATCACAGCGGACATCGAACAGCAGTACGTGATGCACACGCTGGCCGCCGACGTCGACGGCGACACCCTGACCTTGGAAGCCCCGATCTTCGAACGACCGCCGTTCCCGTTGGACATCGACGGATTCCAAGGCGAAGACGTTCAACTGTTCTTCAACCTGGCCCGCAGCACACTCGGGCGCTGGACGGTCGACCTGAACGCCGGAAGCGTGAAGTCCGAGCTGCTCGATGACCAGCCCTGCGAGCTACCCAAGGTCGACGAACGGTTCTACGGGCACGGACAGCGGTGGGGATACCTGATCGGCGGCGACGCCAACGGCACTGGCATGCGGATGCACAGCCTGGTCGTGCGGGACCGTTACAGCGGCGACGAGCAACGGTACCGGCTACGCCACGAGCGGCCCTCGCTGGTGATGGAGCCGACCTTCGTGCCGCGTACCCCCGATGCGCCAGAAGGCGACGGATACCTGATGGTGCCGATCTCGCGGTGGACCGAAAACCTCGGCGAATACGCCATTTTCGACACCGACGACATCACCGTGGGCCCGATCTGCCGCATCGAGATCCCGTTCCTCCTCGGCTTCACCCCACACGGACACTGGATGGACTTCCGATGATCCTCACCGATACCGAAGAAGCCGAGCTGCGTCAGTCGGTGCACGGGATCGTCGCCGAATTCGGCAACGAATACTTCACCCGGTGCAGCGAAACGCTGGAGCATCCCACCGAGCTGTGGAACGCCCTGGCGGCTGGTGGATTCGTCGGCGTCAACCTGCCGGAGGAATACGGCGGCGGCGGAATGGGATTGAGCGCGCTGAACGTCGTCGCTGAAGAGGCCGCCGCGGCAGGCTGCCCGCAGATCATGCTGATGATCTCACCCGGAATAGTCGGCAGCCTGCTGGCCAGGCACGCGACCCACGAGCAGAAGCAGCAGTGGCTGACGCCGATGGCGGCGGGAACGACGAAGATCGCGTTCGCGATCACCGAACCCGACGCCGGGTCCAACAGCCATCAGCTCGCCACCACCGCACACCGCGACGGCGACAAGTACTTCATCAGCGGACAGAAGACCTACATCACGGCCGCCGACCAGGCCGACGCCCTGCTCGTCGTCACCCGCACCGGCACCGACGCCCAAGGCCGCGCACAGCTTTCGCTGTTCCTCGTCGACCGTGACACGCCCGGCATCGAGATGCACCGCATCCCGATGACATTCGAGATCACCGACAAATCGTTCACGGTCTTCTTCGACGACGTGGCGGTCCCGGCGGACCGGCTGGTCGGCGGCGAGGGCAACGGCCTGCGGGTCGCCTTCGACGGGATGAACCCAGAACGGGTCATCATTGCGGCAATCTGCAATGGCGTGAGCCGCTACGCGCTCGACAAAGCGGTCGCGTATGCATGCGAGCGTCGGGTGTGGCAGGTGCCGATCGGGGCCCACCAGGGCCTCGCGCATCCGTTGGCGGAAGCCAAGATCGGCCTCGAGGCTGCGCGGCTGATGACACGCCATGCCGCCGCCGGATACGACGCCGGGACCGACGCCGGCGAGCAGAGCAACATGGCCAAGTTCCTGTCCGCCGACGCCGCCATCCGCTGCCTCGATCAGGCCATCGAGGTGCATGGCGGCGCCGGCTTCACCAGAGAGGTCGCGCTGGCCAACATGTATGAGTTCGTCCGGTTGTTCAAGACCGTGCCGATCAGCCGCGAGATGATCCTCAATCATGTTGCCCAGCACAGCCTCGGGTTGCCGCGGTCGTACTGATCGGGCAGCCGGCTAGTGCCGATGGTGCTTTCCGCCCGGCTCCGGGCAGCTGCCGTTGTCGGCCTGCTGCACGCTGATGTTCGTCGCCTGCAACGCGCCGCCACCATCCCGGGTGCCGTGCGCCGCAATGCATTTACCCTGAGCAATCGCGTGCGCGTCGGTCGTCGTTTGCTTGGTGTATGTGGTGGTGTCGGTGACACTCACGCTGGTCTGCGACGGATTGCCCTGCGCATCAGTGCTATTCAGCGTGATGGTGTTGCCGGTGACTGAGGCGACCTGCCCGCGCGGCGGCTGGTGATGAGAGCCTTCGCCCGCCGGGTGCGTGGGCGCGGGGCACTTGCCCGTCGACGGCGGCGCTCACCCGCACGGACCGGGCGGTGATCGCGCCGCCCTCTGCCGACGCGCCACGGCGGTCGGGACGGACGCTCACGCAGCTACCCGCGGTGATGTCGGTCAGCTGAGCCGGGGTGGTCTCGGAGACCGCTGTCGACGGCGTGAAGTCGACTGTGGCGGTGCCGGACCGCTGGCTGACCTGGATCGTGCTGCCCGACACGGAGTCGATCAGCCCGTTCACCCAGTCCTTGCCTTTGCCCGATGCCGACGGCGGCGACGAGGTGGGGGCGGCGCTGCTGGTCGGATTCGCCGAGGTGGGCTTCGCTTCGTTGGAAGCGCCACACGCGGCGATGGATAGCGCGGTGGCGCCTGTGAGCGTCACGATCGCCAATCGGCTCAGCCGGGCGGGTGGGGAAGTGACAGACATCGAAGATCCTTTCCACATGACAGCCGCGCCGCGCCGGCCGGCCAAGCAACATCTCTCACGATCGGCGGCAGAGCTGAGTGCCGGCCAGCGCACGATTATGAACCAGCTGTGTATCCGGCTAGCCCGCGCGAAAGTGGTTGAACGAAGCGCGTTTGGTCTTAATGGTGACGGGGATGCAGCCACCATGGGAGGTGGAAATGGTGGTGCGGGCCACCCATCGGCGGACACGGTTCGAGGTCGATCGTCGCAGCGCGCAGC
Source organism: uncultured Actinomycetota bacterium (assembly GCA_963755805.1). Lineage (GTDB taxonomy): Bacteria > Actinomycetota > Actinomycetes > Mycobacteriales > Mycobacteriaceae > Mycobacterium. Next base: position 86,769 of record CAVWLG010000005.1, on the reverse strand, counting down.
ACACTGCCGTCCTTGGTTCCCTGCGCAGCCATGCACTTACCATTCTGGACCGCTTGGGCATTGGTAACGGCGTGCTTGGTGTAGGTGGTCGTGTTGATGACGCTCACGGTGCTATGCGTTGTTTTGCCGGTGGGATCAACGGTGGTGACCTTGATGTCGTTGCCCGCCACGGAGTCCACCGTGCCGTAAGCCGCGGCGCCGCCCCGGTGGCGGCGGGCACATGTTGGCTACCGCCGGGCTGATCTCCACGGATTCCGCAGTGATCGCACCGCCGGGCGATGCGCTCTGCGGCCCGGACTTGACGTCGACGCAACTGCCGGGTTTCACGTCGGTCAGCGCAGCGGAGCTGAGCTCGGTGACCATCGTCTGTGGGGTGAAGTCGACCGTCGCCGCGCTCCGGTCCCGCTGGGTGAGCTGGATCGCGTTACCTGACACCGATCTGACCAAGCCCTCGATGTGGTCCTTGCGGCACCGGCGGTGGTGGCGGCGGTGGCTTGGGCGCGGAGCTCGGTTGGCTTGCCGCAGTGCCGGGCTGGGTGGCGTTCTGGTTGTTCGATGTGCCGCACGCTGCGATTGACAAAGCGGTAATGCCGCTGCCACTAGCAGGGATTGAGCAACCAAATCCGTGGGGGACCCGGCGAGGTGACGGACATCGATGTTTCTCCGATCGCGATCATTAACGATGGCGGGTACCCGCTGCAGCGGACATTTTAACGCGCGCGGTGGAGACCCCGATCGGCTCATCGTGCGGGTCGCGGCGACTACGACCACCCGACCTGAACGGGGGAACACTGCGGCAGGTCGCAGCGTTGAGCAGGACGTGACTACCCAAGAACTCACCGCCGCGCAGTTCAACGAAACGATCAACGGCAACGACATCGTGCTCGTCGACTTCTGGGCATCCTGGTGCGGACCGTGCCGCCAGTTCGCGCCCGACCTTCGCCGCGTCCGCCGACAAGCACCCCGACGTGGTGCACGCCAAGGTGGACACCGAAGCCGAGCAGGAGCTTGCCGCGGCCGCGCAGATCCGGTCCATCCCCACGCTGATGGCCTTCAAAAAGGGCAAGCTGGTCTTCAACCAGGCCGGCGCGCTGCCGCCCGCCGCGTTGGAAGACCTGGTTCAGCAGGTCAAGGACTTTCGACGTCGACGCGGCGGTCGCGACGCAAGAGGACGACCAGTCCTGAGCTGACTTCGCGCCGTCAGCGCAGGCGTTACCGTTCAACGGTGAGCATGGTCCTCGTCGAGCATCCGCGTCCGCACGTCGCCCTGGTGACCCTGAATCGTCCGGAGCGGATGAACTCCATGGCGTTCGACGTCATGGTCCCGTTCAAAGAGGTGCTGGAAGAGCATCACCTACGACAACTCTGTGCGGGTTGTGGTGCTGACCGGCGCCGGCAAAGGGTTCTCCTCGGGTGCCGATCACAAGTCGGCCGGCTCGGTTCCGCACGTCCAGGACCTCACCCGGCCCACTTATGCGCTGCGCTCGATGGCGATTCTCGATGACGTCATCCTCGCTCTGCGACGGCTGCACCAGCCGGTGATCGCCGCGGTGAATGGCGCCGCGATCGGCGGCGGGCTGTGCCTGGCACTGGCCGCCGACATCCGCGTTGCGGCGCACGGAGCGTATTTCCGGGCCGCGGGCATCAACAACGGGCTGACCGCCAGCGAGCTCGGGTTGAGCTACCTGCTACCGCGGGCCATCGGTTCGTCGCGGGCATTCGAGATCATGCTGACCGGTCGCGACGTCGACGCCGAAGAGGCCGAGCGCATCGGGCTGGTCTCCCGGCAAGTCCCCGAGGACCAGCTGCTGGAGACCTGCTACGACATGGCCGAACGCATCGCCGCGTTCTCCCGGCCGGGCGTCGAGTTGACCAAGCGCACGCTATGGAGTGGACTGGACGCCGCTAGCCTGGAAGGGCACATGCAGGCCGAAGGTCTTGGACAGCTCTTCGTCCGCCTGCTCACCGGCAACTTCGAAGAAGCGGTTGCCGCGCGCGCCGAGCAGCGCCCGCCGGTGTTCACCGACGACAAACAATAAATCCGCGCAAGGAGAGTGACCGTGATCACGGCTACGGACCTCGAGGTCCGCGCAGGTGCGCGCACGCTCCTCTACGCCGACGGGCCGGCCCTGCGGATACAGCCGGGCGACCGAATCGGGCTCGTCGGGCGCAACGGCGCCGGCAAGACCACGACGCTGCGCATCCTGGCGGGCGAGGGGGAGCCGTACGCGGGAGCCGTCACCCGCACCAGCGAGATCGGTTATCTGCCGCAGGATCCCAAAGAAGGCGACCTCGACGTGCTCGCCCGCGACCGGGTGCTGTCGGCGCGCGGTCTGGACACCCTGCTCACCGATCTGGAGAAGCAGCAGGCGCTGATGGCCGAAGTCGCCGACGACGCCGCGCGAGATCGTGCGATCCGTCGCTACGGCGAGCTCGAAGAGCGCTTCGCCGCGCTCGGCGGCTACGGCGCCGAAAGCGAAGCGGGCCGCATCTGCGCGAGCCTCGGACTACCCGACCGCGTCCTGACCCAGCAGTTGCGCACCCTGTCCGGCGGCCAGCGCCGCCGGGTGGAGTTGGCCCGGATCCTGTTCGCCGCATCCGATACCGGTGCCGGGTCTGCCACCACGCTGCTGCTCGACGAGCCGACCAACCACCTCGACGCCGACTCGGTCGGCTGGCTGCGGGACTTCCTGCGCAACCACACCGGTGGCCTGGTGGTCATCAGCCACAACGTCGACCTGCTGGCCGACGTCGTCAACCGGGTCTGGTTCCTCGACGCGGTCCGCGGCGAGGCCGACGTCTACAACATGGGCTGGCAGAAGTACCTCGATGCCCGCGCCACCGACGAGCAGCGCCGGCGTCGCGAACGCGCCAACGCCGAGAACGCAAGGCCACCGCGCTGCGTACCCAGGCCGCCAAGATGGGCGCCAAAGCGACCAAAGCCGTTGCGGCACAGAACATGCTGCGCCGCGCCGACCGGATGATGGCCGCACTCGACGAGGAGCGGGTGGCCGACAAGGTGGCCAGGATCAAATTTCCCACGCCCTCGTGCGTGCGGACGCACACCGCTGACCGCCTCCGGGCTGACGAAGAACTACGGCTCGCTGGAGATCTTCACCGGGGTGGATCTGGCCATCGACCGCGGTTCGCGGGTGGTGGTACTCGGGCTCAACGGCGCCGGCAAGACGACGCTGCTGCGGCTGCTGGCCGGCGTCGAGCAGCCGGATGCCGGGACGATCGAGCCCGGACATGGTTTGAAAATCGGCTATTTCGCGCAGGAGCACGACACGCTCGACGACGCCGCGACCGTGTGGGAGAACATTCGCCATGCCGCGCCCGACTCCGGCGAGCAAGAGCTGCGCGGTCTGCTGGGTGCGTTCATGTTCAGCGGTAGCCAACTCGACCAACCGGCCGGCACGCTGTCCGGCGGTGAGAAGACCCGGCTGGCGCTAGCCGGCCTGGTGGCTTCCACGGCCAACGTGTTGCTACTCGACGAGCCGACCAACAACCTCGATCCGGCGTCGCGCGAACAGGTTCTGGACGCGCTGCGCAGCTACGCCGGCGCGGTCGTGCTGGTCACCCACGACCCGGGTGCCGCAGAGGCGCTCGACCCGCAACGCGTCGTGCTGCTGCCCGACGGAACCGAAGACCATTGGTCCGACGAGTACCGGGATCTCATCGAGCTCGCCTGACCGCTGCGCCCCAATCTTCGCGCTGTAGCAGAGGATTTAGTCAATTCGGCCCGCCAGCCGACCCGGCTTCTTACTCTTTGTGCTTTGGGGATCCGAGTTCAACCGGGGAGGGGCCGATGAGGAAGTCGAAAAAGCCGCGCGATCAGGTGCTGCGCGAGTTGCGCAATGCCTATGAGGGCGGAGCCAGCATTCGTACGCTGGTCGGGTCGACCGGCAGGTCGTACGGATCGATCCACAGCATGCTGCGGGAGTCCGGCACCACGATGCGCAGTCGCGGCGGGCCCAACCACCGCACCAGAACGCGCACTAGTTCCGCGACGAGCTAGCTCTGCCGGACCGAACCCTCGACCAGATCGAGGACAGCGGTGAGCAACTGAGTGTCTTCACCGGAGGCCACCTTGGCCACCAGCCCGTCGAGAACCAGGTCCAGGTAGCACTGCAACACCTCACTGGGGATGTCGTCGCGAACCCGGCCGGCCAGCTTCTGCCGACGCAGGCGCTCGATTGTCGCCGCCGCCAACTCCGCTGACCGGTCGGTCCATTCCTTGTTGAACTCCGGCTCGTGGCGCAGCTTTCGCGCGATCTCCAATCGTGTTGCGAGCCAATCGAACTGCTCGGGCGCCGCCAGCATGTCGCGCATCACCTGGACCAGACCTTCGCGGGAGGCGACGTCGGCCATCCGCTCGGCGTCCTCGTGCGCCAACTCGAAGAACAGCGTGTCCTTGTCGCGGAAGTGATGGAAGATCGCACCCCGCGACAAGCCGATCGCCTGCTCGAGGCGGCGCACTGTTGCTCCGTCGTAGCCGAACTCAGCGAAGCAGCCGCGGGCGCCGTCAAGGATCTGACGGCGCCGGGCCTCCAGATGGTCCTGGCTGACCTTGGGCACGGTGCGCTCTCCGTCTACTAGCCTTCAGCATGTTGCGCAACACGTACTGCAAGATGCCGCCGTTGCGGTAGTAGTCGGCTTCACCCGGGGTGTCGATGCGCACCACGGCGTCGAATTCGATCGACTTTGCCACCATCTTTGGTGGCCTTGACGTGAACCGTCTTCGGCGTCTTGCCGTTGTTGAGCTCCTCGATGCCGGTGATGTCGAAGACCTCGGTGCCGTCCAGACCCAGATCCCCGGCCGACTTGCCCTCCGGGAACTGCAGCGGGATCACGCCCATGCCGATCAGGTTGGATCGGTGGATGCGTTCGAACGATTCGGTGATCACCGCACGGACTCCCAGCAGTGACGTGCCCTTGGCCGCCCAGTCGCGTGACGAACCGGACCCGTACTCCTTGCCGCCCAGGACGACCAGCGGAATGTCTTGTGCCGCATAGTTTTGCGCGGCGTCGTAGATGAATGCCTGCGGGGCGTCATCCTGGGTGAAGTCGCGGGTATAGCCGCCCGAGACGTCGTCGAGCAGTTCGTTGCTTGCAGCCGGATGTTGGCGAACGTGCCACGGATCATCACCTCGTGGTTACCGCGCCGCGAACCGAAGGAGTTGAAGTCCTTGCGCTCCACTCCGTGTTCCTCGAGGTACTGCGCCGCCGGCGTCCCCGGCTTGATGCTGCTTGCGGGGGAGATGTGGTCGGTGGTCACCGAATCGCCGAGCAGAGCGAGCACCCGGGCGCCGCTGATGTCGCTCACCGGCTCGGGTTCTGCCGACATCCCCTCGAAGTACGGTGGCTTGCGCACATACGTCGAGTCCTCGGCCCACTCGAAGGTGTTACCGCTCGGCGTCGGCAGGTCGCGCCAGCGCTCGTCGCCCTTGAACACATCGGCATAGTTCTTGGTGAACATCTCCTGGTTGATCGCCGACGCGATGGTGTCCGAGACGTCCTTCTGCGACGGCCAGATGTCTTTGAGGATAGACGTCGTTGCCGTCTTTATCCGAGCCCAGCGGGTCCTCGTTGAAGTCGAAGTCCATCGTGCCGGCCAGCGCGTAGGCGATCACCAGTGGCGGCGACGCCAGGTAGTTCATCTTCACGTCCGGGATTGATGCGGCCCTCGAAGTTCCGGTTGCCCGACAGCACCGCGGTCACCGAAAGGTCGTTGTCGTTGATCGCCTTCGAAATCTCTTCGGGCAGTGGGCCGGAGTTGCCGATGCAGGTCGTGCATCCGTAGCCGACCAGGTAGAAGCCGAGCTTCTCGAGGTAGGGCCACAGGCCGGACTTCTCGTAGTAGTCGTTGACCACCTGCGAGCCCGGCGCCATCGTGGTCTTCACCCATGGCTTGGTGGCGAGTCCCTTTTCGACGGCGTTGCGCGCCAGCAGCGCCGCGCCCAGCATCACCTGGGGGTTAGAGGTGTTGGTGCACGAGGTGATGGCGGCGATCACCACCGCGCCGTGGTCGAGCACGAATTCGCCGCGCTCATCGGACTTCACGTCCACCGGATTGCTCACCCGGCCCTTCGCATGCGCGGCGGCCGACAGCACCGGCGGGGCGGTCGTCGGCGTGTCCATTAGCCACCTGACCGGGGTCGCTGGCCGGGAACGTCTCGTCGAGCTCCTCGTCCAGCTTGGAGTAGTCCTTCTTGTCCGGGTCGTCGCCGACGTAGCTCGGAATGGTCTTGCGGAACGAGGACTTGGCGTCCGACAACGCGATTCGGTCCTGCGGGCGCTTCGGCCCCGCGATCGACGGCACCACCTCGGACAGGTCGAGCTCGATGTACTCCGAGAACTTCGGCTCGTGCTTCGGGTCGTGCCACAAGCCCTGCTCTTTGGCGTAGGCCTCGACCAGAGCCAACTCCTCGTCGCTGCGGCCGGTGAACTTCAGGTACGCGATGGTCTCTTCGTCGATCGGGAAAATCGCTGCGGTGGAACCGAATTCGGGGCTCATGTTGCCCAGGGTGGCGCGGTTGGCCAGCGGCACCTCGGCCACGCCCTCGCCGTAGAACTCGACGAACTTGCCGACCACACCGTGCTTGCGCAGCATCTCGGTGACGGTCAGCACCACATCGGTGGCGGTGACCGCCGGCTGGATCTCGCCGGTGAGCTTGAAGCCGACGACGCGGGGGATCAGCATCGACACCGGTTGGCCGAGCATCGCGGCCTCGGCCTCGATGCCGCCGACGCCCCAGCCGAGCACGCCCAGTCCGTTGACCATCGTGGTGTGCGAGTCGGTGCCCACACAGGTGTCGGGGTAGGCCACCCCGTCGCGGGTCATCACCACGCTCGCCAGGTATTCGATGTTGACCTGGTGCACGATGCCGGTGCCGGGCGGCACCACCTTGAAGTCGTCGAAGGCGCCCTGCCCCCAGCGCAAGAACTGGTAGCGCTCACCGTTGCGCTCGTATTCGATCTCGACGTTGCGCTCGAACGCGTCGGCCGTGCCGAACAAGTCGGCGATCACCGAGTGGTCGATCACCAGGTCCGCCGGCGCCAACGGGTTGACCTTCTCCGCGTCGCCGCCCAATTCGGCGACGGCCTCACGCATGGTGGCGAGGTCGACGATGCACGGCACACCGGTGAAGTCCTGCATGACGACGCGGGCGGGCGTGTACTGGATTTCGATGCTCGGCTCGGCCTTGGGATCCCACTGGGCGATCGCCTCGATGTGGTCCTTGGTGATGTTGCTGCCGTCTTCGTTACGCAGCAGGTTTTCGGCGAGCACTTTCAGGCTGTAGGGAAGCTTCTCTATACCCGGAACCGCGTCTAACCGATAGATCTCGTAACTGTCCCCGCCGACCTTCAAGGTGTCGTGGGCTCCGAATGAATTCACCGAATCTTTGCTGCTCACATCAACTCCCGAGATCTATTTGTCGGCGGCGACCCGCTGCGCCCGGCTATGCCGCGCTTGCGATCTTCGCTCGTTCTGCTCGCCGACGGGCCGTGTCGACGGGCACTCACGAGTCTAACAGTACGCTTGTCCTGCATTGCGCCGGACCCGAAAACTTCCTTTTCTTTTTCCCCGACCACCTGTTGTAACGCCGGCGTCGTCGAGGCGGTACCGTTCCATCCGTGACTACCCCGCACGCACCGCTCTACATACCGGGCGAAATCTGCGGCACCATCGGTCTCGATCCGGCGACCAAGCCCGACGACTGCCTGGCCGTCGTCCAGCAACAGGTCAGCGCGGGGAACATCAGCGCGCCGCCGGCCGTCACGCCGGCGCTGCTCGACCTGATCAACCAAGCTCACGAGCACAACATCGATCTGAAGATCGTGGTGCTCGACCACAACCCGCCGAACGACACCCCGCTGCGGGACATCGCGACGGTGATCGGCTCCCAACATCCCGACGCGACCGTGCTGGTTCTGAGCCCGAACTTCGTCGGCACGTACAGCACCCACTTTCCGCGCGCGACTCTGGAGATCGGCGAAGACCACGCCAAGACCGGCAATACGGTGGTTTCCGCGCAGAATTTCCTGCATCAACTCGAGACGCCGCAGTTCCCCTGGACGCCATTCACGATCGTTGTGCTGATCGGGGTACTGGCGGCCGTTGTCGGAGCCCGGTTCATGCAATTACGCGGCAAGCGTTCAGCAACGTCGACCGAGAGCGCCAAGGCCGCCGCAGAAGGCGCCGATCACCCCGCCTAACGGGCGTTATTCCGCGTGTGTCGCATAGCGTCGACGCCCTCACCGCAAACGCGGGCAAATTAGTGATGTCACCGTAGGGTCACAGTTCTCAGAAGAACAGACTTGTAATTTGTGACATAAGTTTCCACTGGGTCAGATGTGACTTACGGTGCAGAGGATGCATTTGGTTTATTCGTGCTTCCAGTGATAACTGGGGTCCGAATTTCCAGCGCCGCCCGCCCCGCGTTGAGCCAAGGAGACCCGAGTCGAATGAGACGCAACTGCCGCGGCTCGTCTTTCCGATTGGCGACACCGTTCACCCTCCGGCTCGGCCCGGCGGTGCTCAGCGTGGCGCTGCTCCTGGGCACGCCCGGTCTGGCCAACGCCGACCCGGACTCGATGGCCAAGCTGATCGCCGATGTGGCCCAGGCCAATCAGCGCCTGCAGGATCTCAACGCGCAGATCCAGACCGAGGAAGAAAGCGTCAACAAGGCGGTCGTCGATGTCGAGACGGCGCGCGACAACGCGGCGGCCGCACAACATGATGTCGAAACCAGCCAGCATTCGGTCAAGGATGCCGATGTCGCAATTGCCGCCGCGCAGAAGCGGTTCGACCGTTTCGCGGTAGCCAGCTACGTCAACGGCCCGTCGGACAGTTACCTCACGGCCAAGAACCCCGACGACATGATCGCGACCGCGGCCGCCGGCCAGACCCTGGCCACCAGTTCGCAGCAGGTGATGGACAACCTGCAGCGCGCCCGCACAGAGCAACTGAACAAGGAATCCACCGCGCGGCTGGCCAAGCAGAAGGCCGACAAGGCCGTTGGGGACGCGCAATCCAGCCAGAACGCGGCGGTGGCGGCGCTGACCGACGCCCAGCGCAAGTTCGGCGAGCAGCAGCAAGAAGTCACTCGACTGGCCGACGAACGTAACGCGGCCCAATCAAGACTCGACGCCGCCCGCAATTGGTCGGCATCCGCGGGCGGACCGGATGCCGGACAGCGGGCGGCGTCGTCCCCCGGAGACCGATGGGACCCGGCGGCGCCGGGCTCGCCCAACCGGCCGCAGGGCAACGGTGCCAACTGGGACGGCGCGTGGGACCCCACGCTGCCGCAGGTGCCCAGCGCCAACGTGCCCGGTGACCCGGTCGCGATTCTCAACAAGGTCCTCGGGACGATGTCGACCTCGTCGGAGGTCACCTCCAACATGGGCCGCAGCTTCTTGCAGCAGTTGGGATTGGCGCCGACGCCATCAGGTTTCACCAACGGCAAGATCCCGCGGGTTTACGGTCGGCAGGCATCCGAGTACGTGATCCGCCGCGCCGGCTCGCAGATCGGTGTCCCGTATTCGTGGGGTGGTGGCACCGCGGCCGGCCCGGGTAAGGGAATCGGTTCCGGCTCGGGCACTACCGGCTTCGACTGCTCCGGCCTGATTCTCTACGCGTTCGCCGGCGTGGGCATCAAGTTGCCGCACTACTCGGGCGCGCAGTACGACCTGGGCCGAAAGATCCCGGCCTCGCAGATGCGCCGCGGTGACGTGATCTTCTACGGCCCCGGCGGTAGCCAGCACGTGACGCTCTATCTGGGTCAGGGTCAGATGCTCGAGGCTCCCGACGTCGGACTGAAGGTCCGGATCGCGCCGGTTCGCACCAGCGGCATGACGCCTTTCGTAGTCCGCTACATCGAGTACTGACGCGTTGAAAGGATCTATGCGCCACGGGTTTACCGACTCTCACGGTGTGCGCCGGACCAGGCTGGTCTGGCCGGTGCTGGCCGCCCTCACCCTGCTGATCGGGCTAGCGGCTCCCGCCAACGCGGAGGACGGGGCGTGGGACCCCACACTGCCGCCGACGATCAGCGCGGGCGCGCCGGGCGACCCGGTGGCCATGGCCAACCAGTCGCTGCAGGCCACCGCCCAGGCCACCCAGACGACGCTCGGCCTGGGACAGCAATTCCTCAGCGGCCTTGGAATCAACCTGGGTGGTAGTCCGCCCAGCACCGGCGCCAATGGGATACCGCGGGTCTACGGCCGGCAGGCCGTCGAATATGTGATCCGGCGGGGTTCCTCGCAGATGGGTGTGCCGTATTCGTGGGGCGGCGGTACCCCCAACGCGCCGAGCAAGGGCATCGACTCCGGCGCCAACATCGTCGGGTTCGACTGCTCGGGCCTGGTTCGCTACAGCTTCGCCGGGGTCGGCGTGCTGCTGCCCAGGTTCTCCGGCGATCAGTACAAGGCCGGTCGGCACATCCCGCCGTCGCAGGCCAAGCGCGGCGACCTGATCTTCTACGGCCCGGGCGGCGGCCAGCACGTCACCATCTATCTGGGCAACGGCCAGATGCTGGAGGCGTCGGGCAGCGCTGGCAAAGTCGACGATCAGCCCGGTCCGCAAGGGTGGCATGACGCCGCTTCTGACCCGGATCATCGAGTACTGAGACGTGCCCCGGGTGGGCGCGGCGGGACGGCCACGTCGACGGATCCCAACTGGCCTGGAATAGTTGAACCAGGGCACGCCGCTGCCCCGCGATGTTCGTGGTGCGAGCAGTCGTGTGTGATTGAGTTTTGGAAGGTTGAGCCGTGGAGGGTAATCGATGACATCAGCAGGCGGGCCGCCGCCGGGCACCAGCGGTTACTCGGGTCCGGGCAGCGCTTCAACGGCACCTGCGCACGCGGCTCCCGGCGGTGGCGGTAACGGCCTGGCGGCCGAGGTGCACACCTTGGAGCGGGCGATCTTCGAGGTCAAACGAATCATCGTCGGCCAGGATCAGCTCGTCGAGCGGATGCTTGTCGGCCTGCTCTCCAAGGGCCACGTGCTCCTCGAGGGTGTGCCCGGTGTCGCCAAGACCCTGGCCGTGGAGACCTTCGCGAAGGTGGTCGGCGGAACGTTCGCCCGCATCCAGTTCACCCCCGACCTGGTGCCCACCGACATCATCGGTACCCGCATCTACCGGCAGGGCAAAGAGGAGTTCGACACCGAACTCGGCCCGGTGGTCGCCAACTTCCTGCTCGCCGACGAGATCAACCGTGCACCGGCCAAGGTGCAGTCGGCTCTGCTGGAGGTCATGCAGGAGCGCCAGGTGTCGATCGGCGGCAAGAGATTCCCGTTGCCCAACCCGTTCCTGGTGATGGCCACCCAGAACCCCATCGAGCACGAGGGCGTCTACCCACTGCCCGAGGCGCAGCGGGACCGCTTCCTGTTCAAGATCAACGTCACCTACCCGTCGCCCGAGGAAGAGCGCGAGATCATCTACCGGATGGGCGTGAAGCCGCCGGAGCCCAAGCAGATCCTGGACACCGGTGACCTGCTGCGGCTGCAGGACCTCGCCGCGAACAACTTCGTGCACCACGCGCTGGTCGACTACGTCGTACGGGTCGTCACCGCCACCCGTCACCCCGAGCAACTCGGGATGAACGACGTCAAGAGCTGGATCTCGTTCGGCGCCTCGCCGCGTGCCTCGCTGGGCATCATCGCGGCCTCGCGTTCGCTGGCGCTGGTCCGTGGCCGCGACTACGTGATCCCGCAAGACATCGTCGAGGTGATCCCGGACGTGCTCCGGCACCGGTTGGTGCTCACCTATGACGCGCTGGCCGACGAAATCTCCTCGGAGATCGTCATCAACCGGGTGCTGCAGACGATCGGGATGCCGCAGGTGAATGCCGTTCCCCAACAAGGTCATTCGGTGCCTCCGGCGATGCAGGCCGCGGGTGCGGCTAGCGGTCGGTGACCGATAGCAATTCCGCAGCGGACCCGTCTGCGGCCAACCGTCCGCCGTCGATGCAGCGCGGCAACATCGACGACCCCAAGCTGTCGGCGGCGCTGCGGACCCTCGAGCTCACGGTTAAACGCAAGCTCGACGGTGTGCTGCACGGCGACCACCTCGGCCTGATCCCGGGTCCGGGATCGGAGCCGGGGGAGTCGCGCGAGTATCAGCCCGGCGACGACGTGCGCCGGATGGACTGGGCGGTCACCGCGCGCACCAGCCACCCGCACGTGCGGCAGATGATCGCCGACCGCGAACTGGAAACCTGGTTGGTGGTCGACCTGTCGGCGAGCCTGGACTTCGGCACAGCCATCTGCGAGAAGCGCGACCTGGCGGTGGCCGCCGCGGCTGCCATCACGTTCCTCAACAGCGGCGGGGGAAATCGGCTCGGTGCGGTGATTGCCAACGGCGAGAGGGTAACTCGCGTACCAGCCCGCTCTGGGCGTCAGCATGAGCAGACGCTGTTACGCACCATCGCGACCATGCCGAAAGCTCCGGTCGGCGTGCGTGGTGATCTGTCGTTGGCCATCGACGCGCTGCGCCGTCCGGAACGCCGCCGCGGGATGGCGGTGGTCATCAGCGACTTCCTCGGACCGATCAACTGGACGCGGCCGATGCGGGCGATCGCCGCCCGCCACGAGGTGCTCGGCATCGAGATCCTCGACCCCCGCGACGTCGAGCTGCCGGACGTCGGCGATGTGCTTCTGCAGGACGCCGAGTCCGGGCGCTCCCGCGAATTCACCATCGACGAGCAGCTGCGCGACGACTTCGCCAAGGCTGCCGCGGCGCATCGCGCCGACGTGGCCCGCACCCTGCGCAGCTGCGGGGCACCGCTGCTGTCGCTGCGAACCGATCGAGATTGGATCGCCGACATCGTCCGTTTCGTCGAATCCCGCCGACGCGGTGCACTGGCGGGGCGCCAGTGACTCGCGCTTTCTCCGCGGCGGGCCTTAACAGCAAGACGGGTCTGCTATGACATTGCCGTTACTCGGGCCGATGACGCTCTCCGGGTTCGCTCACGCGTGGTTCTTCCTTTTCCTGCTGGTGATCCTGGCTCTGGCTGCGCTCTACGTCATCGCTCAGGTGGCCCGCCAGCGACGCATGCTGCGGTTCGCCAACATGGAGCTGCTGGAAAGCGTTGCGCCCAAACAACCCACTCGGTGGCGTCACCTGTCGGCGATCCTGCTGGTGGCGTCGCTGCTGCTCTTCACGGTCGCGATGGCCGGCCCGACCCACGATGTCCGGATTCCGCGTAACCGCGCGGTCGTCATGCTCGTCATCGACGTCTCGCAGTCCATGCGGGCCACCGACGTCGAACCCAACCGGATGGCCGCGGCCGAAGTGGCGGCCAAGGAGTTCGCCGGCGAGCTGACCCCGGGCATCAACCTCGGTCTGATCGCCTACGCGGGGACCTCGACCGTGCTCGTCCAGCCGACCACCAACCGCGACTCGACCAAAGCCGCGCTGGACAAGCTGCAGTTCGCCGACCGCACCGCCACCGGCGAGGGCATCTTCACTGCGTTGCAGGCCATTGCCACCGTCGGTGCGGTGATCGGCGGCGGCGACACCCCGCCGCCGGCTCGTATCGTGCTGTTCTCCGACGGTAAGGAGACGATGCCGACGAACCCGGACAACCCGAAGGGGGCGTTCACCGCGGCTCGTACCGCCAAGGACCAGGGTGTGCCGATCTCGACGATATCGTTCGGCACCCCGTACGGCTTCGTGGAGATCAACGGTCAGCGCCAGCCGGTTCCGGTCGATGACAGCACCATGAAGAAGGTCGCCGAACTCTCCAACGGCAGCCACTACGACGCCTCGAACCTGCAGGAGCTCAAGCAGGTCTACGCCTCGTTGCAGGAGCAGATCGGCTACGAGACGATCAGGGGCGATGCCAGCGTCGGCTGGCTCCGGCTGGGTTCGCTGGTGCTGGCCTTGGCCGGGCTGGCAGCACTGCTGATCAACCGGCGGCTGCCGGCCTAGTTCCGTTGCACACCAACGCCGGGCGATTTCGGCGATGCTGCGGTCAAGCGATAGGTTGTCGGGGTGACTGACGTAGCCACCGACGGCGGAAAGCCTGCATTTGTCTCTCGTTCGGTCCTGGTCACCGGCGGAAACCGGGGGATCGGGTTGGCGATTGCGCAGCGGCTGGCCGCCGACGGCCACAAGGTCGCCGTCACACACCGCGGATCCGGAGCGCCCGAGGGGCTGTTCGGAGTCGAGTGTGACGTCACCGACAACGACGCCGTCGATCGCGCCTTCACGGCGGTCGAGGAGCACCAGGGCCCGGTCGAAGTCGTGGTGTCCAATGCCGGCGTCTCCGCGGACGCATTCCTCATCCGGATGACCGAGGAGCGATTCGAAAAGGTCATCGACGCCAACCTCACCGGGGCGTTTCGGGTGGTCCAGCGGGCCTCGCGCAGCATGCAGCGGAAGCGGTTCGGCCGCTTGATCTTCATCGGTTCGGTCTCGGGTACCTGGGGCATCGGCAACCAGGCCAACTATGCGGCCTCCAAGGCCGGCGTGATCGGCATGGCCCGCTCGATCTCCCGAGAGCTGTCCAAGGCCAACGTGACGGCCAACGTGGTCGCCCCGGGCTACATCGACACCGACATGACGCGCTCGCTGGACGAACGGATCCAGGAGGGCGCGCTGGATTTCATCCCGGCGAAGCGGGTCGGTACCGCCGCCGAGGTCGCCGGGGTGGTCAGCTTCCTGGCATCGGAGGATGCGAGTTACATCTCCGGTGCGGTCATCCCGGTCGACGGCGGCATGGGCATGGGCCACTGAATGATCCAGAAGAACTGAAGAATTAGGACGGACATGGCAGGACTGCTCGAAGGTAAACGGATCCTGGTCAGCGGGATCATCACGGACGCGTCGATCGCGTTTCACATCGCCAAGGTGGCCCAGGAAGAGGGCGCCCAACTGGTGCTGACCGGATTCGACCGGCTGCGGCTGATCCAGCGCATCGCCGACCGGCTGCCGGAGAAAGCGCCGCTGATCGAACTCAACGTGCAAGACGAAAAGCACCTCGACACGCTGGCCGAGCGCGTGACGGCCGAGATCGGTGAGGGCAACAAACTCGACGGCGTCGTGCATTCCATCGGCTTCATGCCGCAGACCGGGATGGGCATCAACCCGTTCTTCGACGCGCCCTACGAGGACGTCTCCAAAGGCATTCACATTTCGGCGTATTCGTACGCCTCGCTGGCCAAGGCGCTGCTGCCGATCATCAATCCCGGTGGCTCCATCGTCGGAATGGACTTCGACCCGACGCGGGCGATGCCGGCGTACAACTGGATGACGGTGGCCAAGAGCGCGCTGGAGTCGGTCAACCGATTCGTTGCACGCGAAGCCGGCAAGTACGGCGTGCGGTCGAACCTTGTTGCCGCAGGACCGGTTCGGACGTTGGCGATGAGCGCCATCGTCGGTGGCGCACTCGGCGACGAAGCGGGTGCCCAGATGCAGTTGCTCGAAGAGGGCTGGGACCAGCGGGCCCCGATCGGGTGGAACATGAAAGACCCGACGCCGGTGGCCAAGACGGTGTGTGCCCTGTTGTCCGAGTGGCTGCCGGCCACCACCGGGTCGATCATCTACGCCGACGGCGGCGCCAGCACGCAGTTGCTGTAAGCGGATTGCTATGGATTACATGCATTTTGACGCGGTCCTGCTACTGTCCTTCGGCGGGCCGGAAGGGCCGGAGCAGGTGCGGCCGTTCCTGGAGAACGTCACCCGCGGCCGCAACGTGCCACCGGAACGGCTCGACGACGTAGCGCAGCACTACCTGCACTTCGGCGGGGTGTCGCCGATCAACCGGATCAACCGGGACCTGATCGCCACACTGCAGGATGAGTTGGACATCCCGGTCTACTTCGGCAACCGCAACTGGGAGCCGTACGTCGAAGACGCGGTCGCGACCATGCGCGACAACGGCATTCGGCGCGCAGCGGTATTCACCACGTCTGCGTGGAGTGGATACTCGGGCTGCACGCAATATTCCGAGGATCTCGACCGGGCCCGGCGCGCGGCCGGCCCCGAGGCGCCCGAACTGGTCAAACTGCGGCGCTACTTCGACCACCCGCTCTTCGTCGAGATGTTCGTCGACAACGTCCTCGCCGCGGCGGACACCGTGCCCGAGGATGCCCGGCTGATCTTCACCGCGCACTCGGTGCCGGTCGGCGCCGACGACCGCCTCGGGCCCAAGCTGTACAGCCGCCAAGTGCGTTACGCCGCACAGCTTGTCGCGTCGGCCGCCGGGTACGACGACTACGACGTGGTCTGGCAGTCACGGTCGGGCCCGCCGCAGGTGCCGTGGCTGGAACCGGACGTGGCCGACCACGTCGCCGCCCTCACCGAGGCCGGCACCAAGGCCGTCATCGTCTGCCCGATCGGGTTCGTCGCCGACCACATCGAGGTGGTGTGGGACCTGGACACTGAGCTACGGGAGCAAACCGATGCGGCCGGCGTCGCGCTCGCCCGGGTGAGCACGCCCAACGCCGACCCTCGGTTCGCCCGGCTCGCGGTGGACCTGATCGACGAACTTCGACAAGGCCGTGCGCCCGCACGAGTGAGCGGACCCGACCCGGTACCCGGCTGCACGGCCGGCATCAATGGCGAGCCGTGCCGTCCGCCGCACTGCGCCGCTGAGGTCTGGCCGAGTTAGCCGGCCAGCGACTAGCGCTGCCAGGCAGCGTGCAGAATCGCGGTGAGCGCAGCCATTCTCGCCGATCGCACGACGGCGGCCAACGGCCGCAGCGCGTCGGTGGCGATCTGTGCCTCCGACAGTGACTGGGTGCCGATTCTGCTCAGCCCGGCGCTGACCGCG
The DNA here is from genome assembly GCA_963755805.1 of uncultured Actinomycetota bacterium. Classification (GTDB taxonomy): domain Bacteria; phylum Actinomycetota; class Actinomycetes; order Mycobacteriales; family Mycobacteriaceae; genus Mycobacterium. The sequence continues at coordinate 69,987 of CAVWLG010000005.1, read as the reverse complement.
ATGATCGCGTCGACGTGCGCGGCGTTCTCCAGCACCCGCAACGCCCGCGACGGCGCCGGCTCCGGAACCTGGTGGTGCCGACCGGATTCCAGCAACTGCTCGACCATTCCACGCGGATCGTCGACGTCGACGCCGGCAGAGCCGAGCCCGATCGTGGTCAGGGCGTCGGCGGCGGATCGCACTGCCAGACGCAAGTCGTACTCGGCCTCGCCCAACTCGATGTGGTCGATCACCGGGGCGTCCGGCAGGGAGTACACCGTCCACGACAGCGCGGCCAGTTCGGGTACCTCGAGTTCGTCGTCGGACTCGTCGTAGTCGAATTCGGGCACCAGCCCGACGGCCTTGCCGGGATCGTCCGGGTGGGTGACGATCACCGCCTCACCCGCAGCTATCGCGTCGCGCCCGAACTGGGTGCCCGGCGGCAGCCCCCGGACATCGCCGGGAATCGGCAGCACCACCGTGATCGACGGTGTGCCCGTTGACGACCGTCCGGCGGCCATCCGCAGCGTCTGGAGCAGCGAAACTGCGCCCGCGTCATGGATATCCGGCCATGGAAGCCCGGTGTGCCCCGCCGCGACGGCGTCATAGGCGGTGACGGATTGTGTTGGTGCCCAACAGGATAACGCGTCGAGGACGTCATCGGGCGCGGCCTGGCCGGCCAGCCAGGCATTGGCCCAGACCGAGAGCGTTGCGCTTGGGCACCACATGGATTGGCAGTCTAGTTGTTCGCCGTGGGCAGGGCCCGGCACGCGATATCCTGACGGCATGTCTGCGGCTGTGATCTGGCTCATCGTCGCGTTGGGGCTGGCCGGCACCGAGGCGCTCACCGGCGACATGTTCCTGCTCATGCTGGGTGGTGGCGCGCTGGCCGCGGCCGGATCCAGCTGGCTGCTCGACCTGCCGATCTGGGCTGACGGCGCGGTGTTCCTGGTGGTTTCCGTGCTGCTGCTGGCGCTGGTCCGACCCGACGCTGCGGCGGCGTCTGACCCCGCCGGAAAGCCTGTCGACGGGCATCAAGGCGCTGGAAGGTAAAAGCGCGCTGGTGCTCGATCGCGTGGCCCGCGACGAGGGCCAGGTCAAAGTCGACGGTCAAGTATGGACCGCGAGACCATTGAATGAGGGTGACGAGTTCGAACCCGGCGAACGCGTCACCGTCATGCATATCGATGGGGCCACTGCGGTGGTCTGGATCTCCGTAATCCTCTGAAGCAATTAGGAGAATCTCATGGCTGCTAGTGCCGGGTTGTTGTTGTTCGCCGTATTGGTGGTGTTCGCAATCATCGTGGTGGCCAAGTCGGTGACGCTGATCCCGCAGGCCGAAGCGGCGGTGATCGAACGGCTGGGTCGCTACAGCCGCACGATCAGCGGGCAGCTGACCCTGCTGATCCCGTTCATCGACCGGGTCCGCGCCCGGGTGGACCTGCGCGAACGGGTGGTGTCGTTCCCGCCGCAGCCGGTGATCACCGAGGACAACCTGACCCTGAACATCGACACCGTGGTGTATTTCCAGGTCACCGTTCCGCAGGCGGCCGTCTACGAGATCAGCAACTACATCGTCGGTGTCGAGCAGCTGACCACCACCACGCTGCGCAACGTCGTCGGCGGCATGACGCTGGAGCAGACGCTGACCTCGCGCGACCAGATCAACACCAAGTTGCGCGGCGTGCTCGACGAGGCCACCGGACGTTGGGGGCTGCGGGTGGCGCGGGTGGAGCTGCGCAGCATCGACCCGCCGCCGTCGATCCAGGCCTCGATGGAGAAGCAGATGAAGGCCGACCGGGAGAAGCGCGCCGTGATCTTGACCGCTGAGGGAATGCGGCAGGCCTCGATCACGCAGGCCGAGGGCGAGAAGCAGTCGCAGATTCTGGCCGCCGAAGGCGCCAAGCAGGCCGCGATCCTTGCCGCCGAAGCCGATCGGCAATCCCGGATGCTGCGGGCGCAGGGTGAGCGGGCCGCGGCCTACCTGCAGGCGCAGGGACAGGCCAAGGCGATCGAGAAGACTTTCGCGGCCATCAAGGCCGGCCGACCGACTCCGGAGATGCTGGCCTACCAGTACTTGCAGACCCTGCCGAAAATCGCCGAGGGCGACGCCAACAAGGTGTGGGTGATTCCCAGCGACTTCAACACCGCGTTGCAGGGCTTCACCAAGTTGCTCGGGGCTCCGGGCGATGACGGGGTGTTCCGTTTCGTGCCGTCACCCGTCGACAGCACCCCGCCCAAGCCCGAGGACGACTCGGACGTGGCCGACTGGTTCTCTACCGAGACCGACCCGGCCCTGCTGCAGGCGGTGGCCAAGGCTGAGGCAGACGCCCGCAACCCGGTCGACGCCCCGCTACCGCCCCAGCACGAGCTTAGGCAGTGACGTGGGCGCTCTGACATCGCCGAAAACCTACGCGGGACTGGCCGCATTCCAGGCCGTCGATGCGGTGGCATGCGCGATCCCGATCGCGCCGATTGCGAAAACCCTTGATACCCTTGGTGTTCCGCAGGACATCCGGTGGCTGCTGCCGGTTTCCAAGGCGGCCTCGGCGGTCGGACTGGTTTCCGCCAGCCGGTTTCCGGGGTTGGCGCGGGCTGACCACGGCCATGCTGACGTTGTACTTCGTGCTCGCCGTCGGTGCCCACCTGCGGGTCCGCGACCGCATCGTCAATGTCATTCCGGCCGCGTCGTTTCTGGCCACGTACGCCGTCCTTACGGCGAAGGGACCCGATCAGCGCTAGATGCGGGGTAAATCACGATCGCGTTCAAATCGGCAGGTAGTGGGTACCTGAGCAGCTGATGAACACCGCACGCCGGCTTCCCGGCCTCGGTCGAGGACGCCGGCGCAGGTGGACCCTTGACCAGATCCAGGTTGCCGACCCCGAGATGACGCGTCAGTCCATCAAGGGCGCGTCCATCGGCAACTTCATGGAGTGGTACGACTTCGGCGTCTACGGCTACATCGCCACCACCATTGCGCAGGTCTTTTATCCCGGCGACAGCGTCAGCTCGGTCCACCTGATCGCCACGTTCAGCACGCTGGCAGCGGCGTTCGTCGTGCGTCCCCTCGGCGGGTTCATCTTCGGCCCACTCGGTGATCGGATCGGGCGCAAGCGGGTGCTGATGATCACCATCGTGATGATGACGATAGGCACGACGGGGACGGGGCTGCTGCCGGCGTACAGCGCCATCGGTATCTGGGCGCCGATCCTGCTCGTCGTCGGTCGGGTCTTCCAGGGGCTGTCCACTGGCGGCGAATACGTCGGCGCGATGACCTACGTCGTCGAGCAGGCGCCAGACCGCAAACGAGGAATGATCGTCGGGTTCTTGCCGCTGGGCAATCTCGGCGGGTTCATCGCCGCGGGCTTGATGGTGACGGCGCTGCAGGCCTGGCTGCCCAATCACGACTGGCTGACCTGGGGATGGCGGGTGCCGCTACTGCTGAGCGCGCCACTGGGCATCGTCGCGATATTCATGCGGATGCGACTCGAGGAGTCGCCGGCCTTCCAGGAAGCACAGCAGAACGCCGAAGCGGCCGGCGAGGAGCCGCAGGGCTACCGCCAGACCATCGCCGAGCAATGGAGGCCGATGCTGATCTGCGCGGCCTTGGTCTACACGTCCAACGCCGCCGACTACATGCTGACCGGGTACCTGCCGACCTATTTGAAGGTCTTCGTCCACCTCGGTCACTACAGCCGGTTTGGCGATGATCACCGGGACGTTGACCATCCTGGCGATCCTGCTGGTGTTCGTCGCTGCGCTGTCCGACCGCATCGGGGTGAAACCCATCATGCGGACGGGATGCGTGCTGTTGATCGTGGCGTCGATCCCGGCTTTCCTGCTTATCCGGGACGGCGGCGGCTACCCGCTGATCTTCCTCGGCGTGCTGCTGATCGGTCTGATGGAACTGTGCTTCGACAGCACCTCGCCTGCCACGATGCCGGCGCTGTTTCCGACCAATGTTCGCAACGGAGCACTGGCCATCTCCTACAACGTCTCGATATCGGCTTTCGGCGGGACGACGCCGCTGATTGCTCAGGCGTTGGTGTCCGGCACCGGCAACCTCATGGTGCCGGCGTACATGTTGATCGTGGCCGGACTGGTCGGCATCGTGACCCTGGCGTTCACGCCCGAGGTCGCCGGCAAGCGGCTTCCCGGATCGCCGCCCACGGTCGAGACCGAGCAAGAGGCCCGCGAATTGGTGGAGGGCTTCGACTAGCTCTGCTCCCCGCGGCGCGCATACGCCGCTAGACACGAATCCGGCTCAGTCAGTGCGTCTTTGGCGCAATCAGGATCCGGGTGCCTTTGTCTGGTTCTGGCCGCCGTGCGCTCCGCCGGGACCGACGCCAGGACGGGGGATGTTTGGTGTTGGCGGCGGAGACATGGCCGGCCCCATCGCGGGTCCGCCCGGTGCCGGAGACGGGGGCGGATCCAGCGGGACCGCACTGACGGGTCCTACGCCGAATGCTAGTGCTGCTGCGCCGATGCCGACGGTGACTAATGCTGTCCTGGTGATGTGCAAGATGTCCATGGTGTTCGTTTCCTCCCCGATTTTTCAACGCTGGAATCACCTTCGCCGCGCTGCGCAGGAATCCCAGTTTGCTGAATACCCAAATTCCGGGCTATACCCACCTGTCGCGCGCACAGAGCGCTTTGCCGAGTAAGGGCAGGCCAAGTGCTGGCGTGTAGTGCCGAGTCGGCTAAGCCGACGATCACTTGATCAGAAATGGCCGGGACACGGCGGCAGGAAACCCGGCTGGCCGCCGCCGCCTCGGGGGTTTCCACCCCCGGATCGCCCGTACCGCCAGCATTTTTCGGCCGGAATGCCCGGCGCCGGCCCACCAGGATCCGGCTGGACGGCCGGAACTCCCGGAGGCGGGTCAGACGGGGCGGCGCTGACGAGCCCTATCCCGCTAGTCAGCGTTGACATGCCGACGCCGGCGGCGATTGCCGCCGCGGCGGCTAAGCGTTTCAGGTTCATATGCGGGTGCCTCCCCAGGCTGTCACCACGCTGGTTACTAGCTGCCTAGCCGGCTACGCGGAAATACCAACGGCGATATGTCACCGTATTGCCTTCTCGAATGTGGTAACCACCAATTCTATACGTGAGTTGCGGCTATTGCGAGGAGCGAAATACGCAGGTCCAGGTGTCGGCCGAACCCAAGTCGATCAGCCGCGGATTGCTCTTTCGGCTGGGTCGTCGATGTCGGTCACTGCCGCGTTGTGATGCCGACGGTGTAGACGAATCTCGTACGCCAACAACGCGATTCCGACCAGGCCGATGCACAGCGACACCAGAAACAGCAGCGGGCTGACGTGGCCGGTGAGCGCGTCGCCCAGGATCACCACCGCCGCCGTTCCGGGCAGCACGCCCACGACGGTTGCCAGCGTGTACGGCAGTACCCGAACCGCCGACGCGCCCACGGCGTAGTTCAGCGGCGCGAACGGCACCGCCGGAATCAGCCGCAGCGACATGACCGCAACCCACCCGCGATCGCGCAGCCGGGCGTCCACCATCTCGACGGCCTGGTGGCGGACCAAACGGCTGAGTTGCCAGCCCGCCGCCCGAACCAACTCCAGCGCGATCACCGCGCTGGCCGTGCTGGCGGCCACCGCGAGCGTCACCCCAAGCACCGGCCCGAACAACAACCCGGCAGCCAGCGTGAACGCCGTGCGCGGAAACGGCAGCACGGTCACCACGATGTGGGCGGCCAGAAAGGCCAGCGGAAACCACGGACCCATCGACGTCGACCAGTCCCTCAACTCCACCGCTGTCGGCAACCGGACCAGCAGCGCGACGGCGACCAGGGCGACCGACACCGCGGTGGTCAGGACCAATCGACGGGTGGACAGCTGACGAGCGGTGGCGACCACCAGCGTGCTCAGCGGTCGCAGCGGGTCAGCGATTCGGGTGATGGCGGGCCGCTCCACGCGACTCAGCCTACGGCGCTGGCGATCAGGACCGTCAACGGACGAATAACGACAGCAGCTTTCTGCCCAATGGCACTGTCGCGGAATCATTTTCAGTGTCTACGGACACGTTGCGGCCCCATTGTCGGCGCAGCTCGTGCTGCAGCTTGTCATGCAGGGTGGCGGCGGCCGCCGGGCAGCCGTGGCATGCGCCGGACAATCGCACCTTTACGTTGTCGCCATCGACCGACACCAACTCGATCGAGCCGCCATGGGATGCGGCGAGCGCGCCGATTGGTCCGGCGAGTAGTTCGGCGGCAATCGCCGCCAGACCGGCGGCGTCGTCAGCCGCGTCGACGTTCCAGCCCGCCGGATCCAGCAAAGCGTCGCACAGCGCTTGGCGAACGTCGTCGCCCCATTCGCGCCAGCTTCTGCCGGCGTGCAGCGTGATGACGACATCGGCGGGGCGAACCTCAATCTGGTCGATCACGGCGTCGCCGAGCAGGGTTCCGAGACGTCCCGGTGCCTGACGTACCAAGCCGCGGGCCGGCAATCGGTCAGCGGCAGCCACCCAGCGCAGTTGCTGCGGGTTCGCCGTGGCGGTGGCGTGGATGGGAATCATGCGCCCAGCCCTATCGCGACCGAGCGTGCGACGAACGCCATCACCCAGGCAAGGACGAACATGTAGCCGAAGGCGAACGCGGGCCATCGCCAGGTGTTGGTTTCCCTGCGCATCACCGCGATCGTCGACATGCACTGCAGCGCGAACATGAAATAGACCATCAGCGCAATCACCGTGGGCGCGGTAAAGATTCGACTGCCGTGGTCGTCGGTCATGGTGGCCAGCGCTTGCTGCGGAGCTTCCGGATCTGTGGCCGCCGCCACCTGACCCAGCGTCGAGACGAACACTTCGCGGGCTGACAGCGAGCCGACCAATGCGATGTCGGTGCGCCAGTCGAAGCCCAGCGGCGAAAACACCGGTGCGACAGCACGACCCACGTCGGCGGCATAGCTGTGATTCATCACGTACGCGGTGGCATCGGTCGTGGACAGGCCGCGGGTCTGCGCCTCCCGAACGGGAAGATTGAGCAGTGCCCACAACACCAGCGAGGTGGCCAGGATGATTGTTCCGGCTTTGCGCAGAAACATGCTGGTGGCGCTCCACATCGCGACCAGCATCGCTTGCGGGGACGGGAGCCGATAGGGCGGAAGCTCCATGGTGAACGGCAGCAGATCGCCACGCAGGATTGTCGACTTGACCACCAATGCGGCGATCAGCGCGGAGAGCCCGCCACCCAGGTAGAGCAGAAACATGGTGACGCCCTGGGCGCTGAACCCCCACCAGTGTGTTTGCGGCGCGACCAGCAGTCCGACCAGCAACGTATAGACCGGCAGCCGCGCCGAGCAGGTCATCAGCGGTGCCGTGACGATGGTGGCGATCCGGTCTTTCGACGACGGGAGCGTCCGGGTAGCCATGATGCCCGGGATCGCGCAGGCATACGACGAGAGCATCGCGACGAAGGCGCGGCCTTCCAGCCCGGTCTTGGCCATCACGCGGTCCATCAAGAAAGCGGCCCGCGACATGTAACCGACGTTCTCCAGGAATGCGAGCAGGCAGAACAACAACACAATCTGCGGAATGAACTGCAGCACGGTACCGACCCCGCCGATGATGCCTTGGCTGAGCAGACCACGGACGACGGAATTTCCGACGTGTTCAGCGACCTGAACGCCCAGCCAGGTCAATCGCGTGGCCGATGCCGTCGCGCAACGGCGTGGCGGCAGTGAACAGGACCTGAAAGAACCAGAACATCACCGCGAAGAAGGTGATCGTGCCCCACAACGGGTGCAGCAGCACCCGGTCGATCCGACGGGTACGCCGATCCGGTTGCGGCGCAGCGTAATCAGCGGCATCGAGCACTGACTGGCCCCAGGCGTCGATGGCTTCCTGGCCGGGCGGCGGAAGGACCGGCGGTCGTTGCCACCGATCGAAGGACGCCAGCTGCGCCCGCAGGCCGTCGATGCCCGACCCGCGATGCGCGACGACTGCGGTCACCGGAATGCCCAGCGCCGTCGACAACGCCTCGACGTCGATGCGCCCGCCTCGGACGGTCAGCTCGTCACCCATGGTCAGCGCCAGCAGGCACGGCAGATCGAGCCTCAGCACCTGGCCGATCAACAGGATCGACCGGCGCAGCGTGGTGGCATCGGCGACCAACACCAGTGCGTCGGGCGGATCGACGCCGGGGTAGTTGCCGGTGAGCAGATCGGTGACCACCTGCTCGTCAGGGCTGATCGGGTCGAGGCTGTAGGTGCCGGGCAAGTCCTCGACGGCAATCGCGACGCCGTCGACGTTGGTGGTGCCGACGCTGCGTCCCACGGTGACGCCCGGGTAGTTACCGGTCTTGGCGCGTAACCCGGTCAGATGGTTGAAGACGCTGGTCTTGCCGGCATTGGGACTGCCGACCAACGCCACCCGACGGGTGCCGGCGACGGCAACCGCGGAGCCTTCGACGTCATGGCATGCCGTCATCGGTCCGCCTCGGGAAGCACTTCGATGAGCTGCGCCTCGCGGCGGCGCAGGCACAGCTCAGTGTCGTGAACCCGATATATGGTCGGATCGCCCAGCGGTGCCCGACGGATGACGTCAACGTGAGCCTTTGCCCGAAAACCTAACTGTCCCAAGCGCTTCGCTATGAGCGGATTGGCCTGCGCGATCGTACCCAGCACTGTGGCACTGTTTCCGGGCAGCAGCTGCGCAAGCACGATCACCGAGTCGGATTGATCGCGTGCGCCCTGCGGTCGAGTACGCATGATCACCCTAACGTTAGCCGGTCTACCTTAGTAAGGTACTCCTTACCTGAAGGGCGTCATGGCTCGTCAAGCCCGGTCGCAGCAGTGTGTGCCGCGACACTGACTAGCATCATTTAGCCTGGTTGTCGGGTGACAGACCAGTGTCGGGATGTCACGTGCTGGACAAGGAGCCGCCGGTGTCAGTCGATGTGTCCGCTGAACCTGCCGACCTGGCGAAGGGTCGCGCTCGCTGGCGCACGGCGGTAGCCGGGGTCCTGGCCAAGAGCAAGAAGCAAGAGGTCAGTGAAATAGAGGCGCTCGGGCCTGAGCCCGAGCAGATGCTGGAAACACCGACCTACGAGGCCGTCGCGATCCGGGCGCTCTACACCGCGCTCGACGAGCTGCCCGAGCCGCCGCTGCCTGGCGAGTGGCCGTTCCTGCGCGGTGCCGATGCATTGCGCGACGTCAAGTCCGGCTGGAAGGTCGCCGAGGCCATTCCGGCCAACCGGGTTGCCGGGGTGGCGGCGGACGACGTCAATTCTGCGGTGCTGGCTGCGCTGGCCGAAGGCGTCAGCGCACTGCTGGTCCGAGTAGGGGAGTCCGGTGTATTGCCGGCACAGCTGGAGAAGGTATTCGACGGCGTCTACCTGAGCATGGCGCCGGTGATTCTCGACGCCGGCGCCGATTACCGGGCCGCCGGCGTCGCCTTGCTCGAATTGGTGAGTCGGGTTGAGCCGGACCAGCGCCCACTGCTGTCGATCGACCTCGGAGCAGACCCACTCACTGCGGCGATCAGCGACCGGCCGGCCCCGCCGCTCGAGGAGGTCGTCAGCATGGCTGCCAAGGTGGCCGACGACCACGGGGTGCGGGCGATCACCGTCGACGGGCCGGCGTTCCACAATCTCGGCGCCAACGCGACGTGGGAACTCGCTGGCAGCATTGCCGCCGCGGTGGCCTACCTGCGCGTGCTCACCGAGTCCGGCTTGCCGGTGGCCAAGGCCTTGTCGCAGATCAGTTTCCGGCTGGCGGCCGACGACGACCAGTTCTTGACGATCGCCAAGGTCAGGGCGCTTCGTCGGCTGTGGGCGCGAATCGCGGAGGTTGTCGGCGAGCCGGACAGAGGTGCCGCCGTCGTGCATGCCGAGACATCACTGCCGATGATGACCCAGCGCGATCCCTGGGTGAACATGCTGCGAACGACGCTGGCCGCGTTCGGCGCCGGCGTCGGGGGCGCCGACACCGTTCTGGTCTTCCCGTTCGATGTCGCGATCGAGGGCGGCTTCCCCGGCATGGCCACCAGTTTCGCGCGCCGGATGGCCCGCAATATCCAGCTACTGCTGCTCGAGGAGTCGCACGTCGGCCGCATCCTGGATCCCGCCGGCGGGTCGTGGTTCGTCGAGGAACTCACCGACCAGCTGGCAAACCAGGCTTGGGAGAGCTTCCAAACCGTCGAGCAACGCGGCGGATTCGTCGATGCGCGTGATTACATCGCGGAACAGATCGCCGAGATCGCCGCCCGGCGCAATGATGACGTCGCGCATCGCAAGACCGCGATCACCGGTGTGAACGAATATCCGAATCTCACCGAACCGGCACTGCCGCAGACTGATTCGGCGTATTCACCGCTCGCGGCGGGCAAGCTGATTCGCTATGCAGCGCAGTTCGAAGCGCTGCGCGACCGTTCCGATGCCTACCTCGCCAGCACCGGGTCGCGTCCGCAGGCGCTGCTGCTGCCGCTGGGACCGCTGGCCGAACACAACATCCGTACGACGTTTGCGTCAAACCTGTTGGCATCCGGCGGCATCGAAGCGGTCAACCCGGGGACCGTCGATGCCGACGGTGTCGCCAAAGCAGTCTCCGACGCGGGGTCACCGGCTGTGGCTGTGCTGTGCGGCACCGACAGCCGGTATGGCGCCGAGGCATCCGCGGTTGTCGAGGCGGCTCACAACGCTGGGGTGTCGCATGTCTGTCTGGCCGGTCCGCAGAAAGCGGTGACCGAGGCGGATCACCAACCCGATGAGTTCCTGACCGCGAAGATCAATGCGGTGGAAGCTCTTTCGGATCTCCTTGACCGGTTGGGGGCCTAGCGACCATGACGACCACCACGCCTGTCGTCGGCAGCTTCTCCGACGTCCCGCTGCACAGCGATCGCAGCGTCTCGCAACCGACCGAAGACGCGGTCGAAAAGCACGTTGCGGCGGCCGCGGCCGCGCACTGGTACACGCCCGATCAACTGGTGTGGCACACCCCGGAAGACATCGATGTCAAACCGGTCTACATCGCCGCCGACCGCGCCGCCGTCGAGTCCGACGGATACCCGCTGAACACCTTCCCGGGTGAGCCGCCCTTCGTCCGCGGGCCCTATCCGACGATGTACGTCAACCAGCCCTGGACGATCCGGCAGTACGCCGGGTTCTCCACGGCGGCCGAGTCCAACGCGTTCTACCGGCGCAACCTGGCCGCCGGACAAAAAGGTCTGTCGGTGGCCTTCGACCTCGCCACCCACCGCGGTTATGACTCCGACCATCCCCGCGTTCAGGGGGACGTCGGAATGGCCGGTGTCGCCATCGATTCCATCCTCGATATGCGTCAGTTGTTCGACGGCATCGACCTGTCGACGGTATCGGTGTCGATGACCATGAACGGCGCCGTGCTGCCGATCCTGGCTCTGTACGTGGTAGCCGCCGAGGAGCAGGGAGTGCCGCCGGAGAAGCTGGCCGGCACCATCCAGAACGACATCCTCAAAGAATTCATGGTGCGCAACACCTACATCTATCCGCCTAAGCCGTCGATGCGGATCATCTCCGACATCTTCGCCTACACCAGCGCGAAGATGCCGAAGTTCAACTCCATCTCCATCTCCGGCTATCACATCCAAGAAGCCGGTGCCACAGCGGATTTGGAGCTCGCCTACACGCTTGCCGACGGTGTCGACTACATCAGGGCCGGTCTGGACGCCGAGCTCGACATCGACAAGTTCGCACCCCGGCTGTCCTTCTTCTGGGGCATCGGGATGAACTTCTTCATGGAGGTGGCCAAGCTGCGGGCCGGCCGGCTGCTGTGGAGTGAGCTGGTCGCGGAGTTCAACCCCAAGAGCGCGAAATCGCTTTCGCTGCGCACACATTCGCAGACCTCCGGCTGGTCGCTGACCGCTCAGGATGCGTTCAACAACGTCGCGCGAACGTGTATCGAGGCGATGGCCGCAACGCAGGGCCACACCCAGTCGCTGCACACCAATGCCCTCGACGAGGCGCTCGCACTGCCCACCGACTTCTCGGCCCGCATCGCCCGCAACACGCAGCTTCTCCTGCAGCAGGAGTCCGGCACCACCCGGCCGATCGACCCCTGGGCCGGCTCGTATTACGTCGAATGGCTGACCTATCAACTCGCGCAGCGTGCGCGTGCCCACATCGCCGAGGTCGCCGAGGCGGGCGGCATGGCCCAGGCCATCAACGAAGGCATTCCCAAACTGCGCATCGAAGAAGCGGCCGCACGCACCCAGGCCCGCATCGACTCCGGCACCCAGCCGGTGATCGGGATCAACAAGTATCAGGTCGAAGAGGATCAAGAGGTCGAGGTTCTCAAGGTCGAGAACAGCCGGGTGAGGACCGAGCAACTGGCCAAACTCGAACAGCTGCGGGCAGATCGGGATCAGGCTGCCGTCGAGGCGGCCCTGGACGAGCTGTCCCGGGCGGCCGCGGCGCACGGCCGTGCCGGTGACGACGGGCTGGGCAATAACCTGATGGCACTGGCCATCGCCGCGGCCCGGACGAAGGCCACCGTCGGCGAGATCTCCGACGCGCTGGAGAAGGTCTACGGCCGTCATAAGGCCGAGATCCGTACCATCGCCGGGGTCTACCGGGACGAAGCTGGAGGCGGAAACATGACTTCCTTCTCTGATGCAACCGAACTTGTCGAGAAGTTCGCCGAGGCCGACGGCCGGCGACCACGGATCCTGGTCGCCAAGATGGGGCAGGACGGCCACGACCGGGGACAGAAGGTGATCGCAACGGCGTTCGCCGACATCGGATTCGACGTCGACGTTGGTGCTCTGTTCTCCACGCCGGACGAGGTCGCCCGTCAGGCCGCGGACAACGACGTGCACGTCGTCGGGGTGTCCTCCCTGGCAGCAGGCCACCTGACGCTGGTACCCGCACTCCGCGACGCGCTGGCCGATGTGGGTCGCTCCGACATCATGGTGGTCGTCGGCGGCGTCATCCCGCCCGGCGACTTCGACGAGTTATACGAAGCGGGCGCCACGGCGATCTTCCCGCCCGGCACCGTCATCGCCGACGCCGCAATCGATCTGCTGCACAAGCTGGCCGAGCGCCTCGGATACACCCTCTAGCTACATGGCGAATGACAACGGCGGCAGCATCGACAAACTCGCCGCGGCGGTGCGCAACGGCGACCGGGCGGCCCTGCCGCGGGCGATCACGCTCGTCGAGTCGACCCGCGTCGATCATCGCGACCGCGCACAGCAATTGCTGCTCGAGCTCATGCCGGCGGCCGGCAACGCCCTGCACGTCGGTATCACCGGGGTGCCGGGAGTCGGCAAGTCGACCGCCATCGAAGCGCTCGGCATGTACCTGATCGGTCGCGGCCATCGGGTCGCCGTGCTCGCCGTCGACCCGTCGTCGACCCGCACCGGCGGATCGATTCTCGGTGATAAAACCCGAATGCCGCAACTGGCAACACATCCCGACGCCTACATTCGCCCGTCACCGACATCGGGCACGCTCGGTGGCGTTGCCAAAGCCACCCGAGAGACCATCGTGCTGCTGGAGGCGGCCGGCTTCGACGTGATCCTGGTGGAGACGGTCGGAGTCGGCCAGTCCGAGGTCGCGGTGTCCAACATGGTCGACACCTTCGTCTTCCTGACCCTTGCGCGCACCGGCGATCAGCTGCAGGGCATCAAGAAAGGCGTGCTCGAGCTCGCCGACATCGTCGTGGTGAACAAGGCCGACGGCAATCATCTGACGGAGGCCCGCAAAGCCGCCCGCGAGTTGTCCGGAGCAATCCGGCTGATCTATCCTCGCGAAACTCTCTGGCGTCCACCGGTTCTCACCATGAGCGCGCTGGAAGGCACTGGGCTGGAGGAGTTGTGGGACACCGTCGAGCGGCATCGGGACGTGCTCACCGAGGCAGGTGACTTCGAGGCGCGGCGGCGGGCCCAACAGGTCGATTGGACATGGCAGATGGTCCGCGACACCGTGCTGGACAGAGTGCTGTCCAACCGCGCGGTCCGCAAAGGTCGAGCCGACATAGAACGCCAGGTTCTTACTGGCGAATTGACGCCCGCATTGGCAGCTCAGCAAATTTTGGAGCTCGCGTCAATAACGGAAGGGTAAATTCCAAGTTCTCGGCAAGATGTAACGGTACATTCGACGGTATGACCCTCGAAGTGGTGGGCAATCGCCGGTCGGTGCTGCCGCGCGGTGTTCACGGCGCAGCCGATCCCCATTTTGCCTGCGCGGTGCGCAGCTTCGCCAGCACGTTCCACGGCCGCCGATTCGGCGGCGGGGCACTGGCGGTCTACCTCGACGGGGAACCTGTCGTCGACGTGTGGACCGGCTACGCGGATCGGCGCGGTCGGGTGCCCTGGTCGGCGGATTCGGCCACCATGGTGTTCTCCGCGACCAAGGGCATGGCTTCCACTGTCATCCACCGCCTCGTCGACCGCGGCCTGATCGACTATGACGTTCCGGTTGCCCAGTACTGGCCGGAGTTCGGCGCCAACGGAAAAGCGGACATCACGGTCCGGCAGTTGATGCGGCACCAGGCCGGGCTGTCGGCGTTGCGCGGCGCCAGCAGGGAAGACCTGCTCAACCACGAACTGCATGGAGCGCCGTCTTGCGGCGGCGCGCCCGGGCTACTCGTTCGGGAAATCGGCGTACCACGCGCTGACCTACGGCTGGTTGCTGTCCGGTCTGGCGCGGTCGGTTACCGGTAAGGGCATGCGCGAGTTGATCCGCACCGAGTTGGCCGAGCCGCTGGGCACCGACGGATTGCATCTGGGACGTCCTCCGGCCAGCGCCCCGACCCAGGCTGCGCAGATCATCATGCCGCAGACCGCATTCCAGAATCCGGTGTTCAACGCGGTCGCACCGATGATCGCCGCGATCCCACGGGCCGCGGGTTTCAGCTCGATGTACTTCCCGGGCGTGAAAGCTGCTGCCCAGGGCGACATCCCGTTGTTGGACGCGGAGATCCCGGCGGCCAACGGGGTGGCGACGGCGCGCGGTCTGGCGCGCATGTACGGCGCGATCGCCAACGGCGGCCGGATCGACGGCACCCAGTTCCTCTCGCCGGAAGTGACCGCCGGATTGAGTGGCCGGCGCAGTCTCCGGCCGGACGGCAACTTGGTGATCCCGTTGGCGTTTCACCTCGGATACCACCGCCTGCCGTTGGATGTGGTGCCAGGATTCGGGCATGTCGGTCTCGGCGGATCCGTCGGGTGGGCCGACCCGGACACCGGCCTGGCGATCGGGTTCGTTCACAACCGGTTGCTCACGCCGTTCGTGGCCGTCGACCACGCCGGGCTCGTCGCGACCAGCGCGTTGTGCAGACGGGGTGCCGCCGCGGCGCGCAGAGACGGTTTCGAGCGGGTGGCCGACTTCGGTTCGCAGTTCGCCGAAGCGGGAGCCGTTGCCGGGTAACGGGTTTGGGAGTATGAGTGTGACGCCTGACCGAGAAGCCCGCGTTCCCCGTCTTCCACTGGACGAGGCGAAGGCCGCTGCGGACGAGGCGGGCGTCCCGGATTACATGGCCGAGCTCGCCATTTTTCGGGTACTGCTGAACCATCCCAAACTGGCATCCGGTCTCAACGATCTGCTCGCGCGAATGCTGTGGCAGGGCAAGCTGGATAAACGATTGCGCGAATTGGCGATCATGCGGATTGCCTGGCTCACGGCGTGTGAATACGAGTGGTCACAACACTGGCGCGTCGCGCAAGGTCTCGGGGTGAGCGCCGACGATCTGGCCGGCGTGCGGGATTGGCAGTCCCGGGCAGAGTTCGGATCGGCCGAGCGCGCCGTATTGTCCGCCACCGACGATGTGGTGCGGATGGGTAGCGTGAGCGCGGAAAGCTGGGCGGCGTGCAGGCAGGAGTTCGGCGCGGATCAAGCCGTGCTCGTGGAGTTGGTTACCGCTATCAGCGCCTGGCGAATGATCGCATCGATCCTGCAGAGCCTGGAAATTCCACTCGAGGATGACGTGGTGAGCTGGCCACCGGACGGGCAGGCGCCATCGTGACGGCTGGTCGACCTACTGACTGATACGTCAGTCATTGTAGGACAACGCATTTGGATCTCGTGTAGCGATTGCGGGCGCCGCCTGCGGCGGTAAGGTGACGTTTGTGGCCGAACCGTCCATTCCCAGCGTTCTGCGTGAACGCGCCAGCCTTCAGGCCAATGAGAAGGCATTCACTTACTTTGACTACGAGCAGGATTGGGACGGCGTTTCAGAGACGATCACGTATTCCCAGCTGTACCGGCGCTCACTGAACGTTGCGCAGGAAGTGCGACGTCACGGTTCGACCGGAGATCGCGCAGTCATTGTGGCGCCGCAGGGACTTAGTTATATCGATGCTTTTTTCGGGGCGCTGCAGGCCGGGCTGATTCCAGTTCCGCTGTCGGTCCCACTCGGTGGTGTCGTCGACGAACGGGTCAAGTCGGTACTTCTCGATGCGGAACCTGCTGTCGTTCTGACGACATCCGCTGTCGCGGGCGGCGTCGCCGAATACATCACTTCGCTGCCGGAGGGGCCTGCTCCCTCACTCGTCGAGGTCGACTTGGTAGACCTGGATGTTCGGAACGGGTTTCGGCCGGGGCGTGACACGCGCTCTGACACCGCCTATTTGCAGTACACATCCGGATCGACTCGTGCACCGGCCGGCGTCGAGATCACCTCCCGGAACCTGATGGCCAATTTCGAGCAGATGATGTCCGACTATTTCGCCGAGCACGGGGCCGTTCCTCCGCCGGATACCACCTTCGTATCGTGGCTGCCCTTCTACCACGACATGGGTTTGCTTGTCGGAGTGTGCGTGCCGCTGTTGGCAGGCCTGCACGCCGTGCTCACCAGCCCGGTGTCGTTTCTGGCGCGTCCCGCGCGGTGGCTGCAGTTGCTTGCGAGCAACAGCCACGCCTTTTCGGCGGGGCCGAATTTCGCCTTTGAAGTGGCGGCCCGCAAAGCGTCCGACGAGGAACTGGCCGGCTGCGATCTGAGCAACGTTCTCGGCATCATCAACGGTAGCGAGCGAGTGCAGCCCGCAACGCTGAAGCGCTTCGCCGATAGGTTTGCCCCGTTCAATTTCCCCGCCAAGGCGCTTCGGCCCTCCTACGGGATGGCCGAAGCGACGGTGTACATGGTGACCCGCAAGCCGGGGGACGTGCCGCAGGTCGTTCACTTCGATTCCGATGGCCTGACTGGCGGGCGGGCGATCCGATGCGAAAGCCCAAACGGCACAGCGCTTGTCAGCTACGGCGTGCCACGCTCGCCGATCCTCCGGATTGTCGACCCCGATACCAAGCTGGAATGTTCGCCGGAAACCGTCGGTGAAATCTGGGTTCACGGCGACAACGTCGCTACCGGTTACTGGCGCAAGCCGAACGAGTCCGAGTACACGTTCGGGGCAAAGCTATCGAGTCCGTCACCGGGTACTCCCGAGGGTCCGTGGCTTCGAACCGGAGACCTGGGCTTTTTCCACGAAGGCGAATTGTTCATCATCGGGCGGATCAAGGACCTTCTGATTGTCTACGGACGCAACCACTCTCCCGACG
The DNA here is from genome assembly GCA_963755805.1 of uncultured Actinomycetota bacterium. Classification (GTDB taxonomy): domain Bacteria; phylum Actinomycetota; class Actinomycetes; order Mycobacteriales; family Mycobacteriaceae; genus Mycobacterium. The sequence continues at coordinate 52,521 of CAVWLG010000005.1, read as the reverse complement.
ACATCGAGGCAACGATCCAGGTGATCACGCGGGGTCGCTGTGTGGCGATAGCGGTCCCTGATGACGGGATCGAGAAGCTGGTCGCCATCGCCGAACTCAAGGACCGACGCGAGGTCGGCGAGGATCTATTTCAGAAGTTCGCCAGCGTCAAAAACGACGTCACCTCGGCGATTTCGACGTCGCACGGGCTGAGCATCGCGGATCTCGTATTGGTGCCGCCCGGGTCGATTCCGATCACCACGAGCGGAAAAGTGAGGCGCAGGGCTTGCGTCGAGCAGTACCAGCAAGACCAGTTCGCGCGGCTGGACGTCTAGGGGTCACCTCTATGACCGGACGCCCTCGAGTCTCGGCTGGGTCAACGACGTTGCCCGACGTCGACCGGCGCGACGGGGGGCTGCCCAAAACGCTTGGGCAGGTATTCGATCCGCGGGCCAACGCGTTGAACGCGTGGCGATTGGGGCTGGCCTTGGCCGTGATCATCTGGCATTCGCTGGTACTCACCGGCCGGCCTATGCCGGCATTTCCTCTGCACCAGTTTGCGACCCAATGCTTTGTCGACGGATTCTTTGCGATCTCAGGGTTTCTGATCCCCGCCAGTTGGCTCGGCAAGCCGCGACTGAGGGATTACGTTCTCGCGCGCGGTCTTCGCATCCTGCCCGGACTCTGGGTCTGCCTGGTCATCACCGCGTTTGTCATCGCGCCGGTCGGGGTTGCGATTCAGGGCGGTTCGGCCAGCCGGTTGATATCGTCCGGCGGACCATTGCAATTCGTCGTGAGAAACAGTGCGGTCGCATATGTCCAGTTCGATATCGCGGGAACACCGACCGGAATCCCGTTCCCGGGCATGTGGAATGGATCGCTGTGGACGCTGCAATACGAGGTACTGCTCTACATCGCGGTGGCCGTTCTCGGACTGAGCCGACTCCTCGGTCGCCGGTGGCTGTTCCCCGTTGCCTTTGCGCTGGCACTGCTCTGGTCGGTACTGACTCCATGCCCGCTCGACGGGGGGACCGTCACGGAACGACTGGCGCGCCTTGCCGCAATGTTCGCGGCCGGCGGCCTGATGCATCGATTCCGTGACAAGATTCCAGCGCGGTGGTTGCTCGTCGCAGTCAGCGCGGCCGTCGTGCTGCTGGCAAATCTGTTACCCGATTACCGCGTGGTCGGCGCTATTCCGCTCGCGTACGTGGTTATTGTTTCCGGTGCGCTGATCCATCACAAGCGACTCAACTTGCGCACCGACCTGTCCTACGGCACGTACATCTATGCCTGCCCCATCCAGCAGGTAATGGTCATCGCGGGGTTCGGCCCGCTGAACCCGCTGGTGTTCGCCATCATCGCGACGCTGGCGACTTTGCCATTCGCGGCATTGAGCTGGTTTGTCGTCGAGAAACCGGCGATGCGGCTGAAAGCCAGGATCACCAACAGGATAGGACGGCCCAGGCCGCGACTGACCAGATCAATTCCCTAGATGTCGCGATCAGAATATGGGGCGATAGCAGCAAGTGGATACGGGGGAGCAGATGCACAATCAGGGTGTGTCGCTGTTGATTACAGTGCCCGTCTACGGACACCATGACTTGACCCACGCCCTCGTGCAGGACCTGGAGCGCGAGGGTGCCGACTACCTGATCGTCGACAACCGAGGAGATTACCCCGCACTCGGCAACGAGCGGATCGTGACGCCCGGAAGAAATCTGGGCTGGGCGGGGGGGAGTGACTGCGGATTCCGAATCGCGTTCTCCGAAGGCTATTCGCATGCGATGACGCTGAACAATGACACGCGTATTTCGAAGGGTTTTGTCGAGGCGTTGGTCGACCAACGCCTTCCGGACGATGCGGGAATCGTCGCGCCGGTCATCGATCACGGCTTCCCGTCCGCGGAGTCAGATGAAAAGCCGGACGCTGCCGATTACACGCCGATCCAACGGTATCGACAGGTGCCCGTCATCGAGGGGACCGCGCTCGTCTTGTCGCGGAAGTGCTGGCGGGCCATCGGCGGTTTGGATCTGCAGACATTTCGGAGATACGGCTGGGGCGTCGACCTGGATCTTGCATTGCGCGCCAGGGATGCGGGGTTCGGCTTGTATGTCACAGAATTGGCTTATATCAACCACTTCGGGCATAAGACCGCCGTCGCCAACTTCGGCAAGCGGCGTTACGAGTGGCGGGCGAACTATGAAAAGGTGCGCGGGTTGCGAGATCTGCACGGCCGTAGGTGGCGCAGGAGATTTCCCCGGGGATCTTGGGTGCGCCCCATGATGGGCCGAGTCGACGCCCGCAAAACCTTCACGGCCCACCAGTTCCAATAAGCCGGCGAGCTGAGGCCAGCGGACGCACACACGATCTTTGGAGGTCACGATGACCAGTTTCAACGTCCGCCGTCTATGCGCTGCTCTGCTCGCGGGTACCGGTGCCGGGCTGCTGTCGCTACCTTCGCTCATGGGGCCGTCCGTCGCGCACGGAGACACAGACGATGTGCCGTTCTACGTGATGGGTGGCAGCGGCTTGCCGACACCCTCGCAAGATCTCATCGACACGCTGCAGTCGCTCTACTTCCCGTCAGTAGCGAATTTCGCTGGGCAGCCAACGTTTTCGGACGTCGCCCCCCAAGCTCTTTACACGCCCGAGCAGTTTTATCCGGTGACCGGCATCTACCAGGAAACTCTGGGCACCTCGGTGTCTCAGGGAGTTGGAATCCTCGACAACGAGATCGCGTCGCAACTCAGCGCCGGTAACCCGGTCGACATCTTCGGCGCCTCGCAAAGCGCTGTGATCGCCTCGTTAGAGATGGAGCAGCTGGAGCACTCGGACCCTTCGGCCAACGCGAGCTTTGTGCTCATCGGGGACTTGATGAACCCCAACGGTGGAATCTTCGAGCGATTCGACGGCCTGAGTCTGCCAAGCCTTGGGATCGACTTCTACGGGGCCACGCCGGCGGATGACTTCACGACGACTATCTACACGCTCGAGTACGACGGCTATGCGGACTTTCCTAAATACCCGCTCGATATCTTGTCCGACCTCAACGCAATTGAGGGTATCAATGTCGTTCACGGCGATTATCTGACCCTGACGCCGGCGGATCTCGCGGACGCTGTCCAACTGGCCACGTCTGGATCGACGGACACCACCTACTATCTGATCCCCGTCGACGACCTGCCTTTACTCGACCCCGTCCGCGACATTCCGGTTGTCGGCAATCCCATTGCCGATCTGCTGCAACCCGATCTGACCTATCTGGTGAACCTGGGATACGGCGACCCGGAATACGGCTATTCGACCGACCCGGCGAACGTAGCCACAACCTTTGGCGTATTTCCCGACCTCGATGAGATCGAGAAAATGCCCGGCCTGCTACTCAGCGGCGCCGAGCAGGGTATTCAGGACTTCATCGGGGACTTCACCGGCACCGGACCGAATCCGGTCGACCTGTCGATCAGCTCGCTGACGGATGCGTCGTCGGGAACGACGAGTTCATTGCCCGATCTCGCGGCCGAATTGCAAAATCTGGTCAGCGATCCGGCAGGAACTCTCACAGATCTGACCGATGTGATTACAAGTGACCTGCAGACCGCCTACAGCACGTTGCTCCCGACGGCAGATATCTTGAACGCTCTGTTGACCAGTTTGCCGGCGTACGACGCCAGCCTCTTTCTGGATAACTTGTCCAATCCGGTTGACGCCATTGGTTTGCCGATTGCGGCCGACCTGGGAATCGGCATATTCCTGGGCAATTACGAAGCCGACGTGCTTGCGACCGCGGCTGAGACGATTCTGGGTTCGTTCAGCTCATAGCAGCTTGCGCGCGTCGTTGCAGACGGGAGCTTTTGACGTAGGCGAGCGGGCCTTTCAACATGCCCACAAACTGCGTGATCACCAGCGCAGGTGGAGAGTTGCGCATGGTGGCCGCACGGACGGGATCTTTCCATGGCAGATTGTCTTTGACTGCGCGTGGGAGCAGACGCAGCAGGCTGAGCAGTAAGCTTGGCTTCCACACGATAAGCGCTGTGTAATGCGCGGTCGTGCCGATACTGTAGTTGTGTAGCTGAGTCTTCAACTCGGCCAGGGTTTCTCGGTGATAATGAGAAACCAGTGCTGTCGGCTGATAAACGATTGTGTGATCGGCCAGTCGGGTGCGGGCGAAAGCGAGCGTCTCTTCTGATGCTTTAGCAGGCGTGCCTGCGCCCAGCGACACGTCGAAACCTTCGATGTCGGCCAGCACATCCCGCCGGAATGCCATGTTGGCGCCCGCGCCGAACGGCGGAAATGGGTAGATAGGGTGCTGCGGATGTCCGGGGTCGAAGACTTCCTGAACGAAGCCGCGCCCTTGCCGGAATCCGCCGAGTCCCTCGAACCATTGTTGCGGTTCGGTTCGCAATTCCGCCGGCAAGACCATCCCAGTGACGCAGCCGACATCTGGCCTCGCTGCGAAACCGCGGATCAACTCCGCCAGCCAATGCTTGTCGGGCACCTCGTCGTCATCCAGAAATGCGACGATGTCTGCGGTCGCGGCGTTCCAGCCGGCATTGCGCGCCCACGACAGACCCCCCCGTGGTTCCACCACGTAACGCACCGGCACGGACGCGTCGATTGTTGCCAATACCGTTGGGACGGCGTCCGGGTCAACAGGCACGTTGTCGACGACAACGATTTCGTAGGCCGGATACTCCTGGGCGACAAGCCGCCGCACGCATTCCGCGACCCGCTGTGGACGGTCTCTGGTGCACAGCACCACCGAGATAGCGGGCGCATCCTGAAGCAGATCTTGGCGTTCGATCACAAACGCCAACCGACTTGCGTCGAGCGGCAATCCGGTCGCGGGAATTTCGGTGATGGTCGGCAGGCCGCTTCCGGCGAGCCGGGCATCAATTTGAGACTTGAACGCGTGCAACGCCGAAGTTGCCGCGGCGGGCGCAAACGCAGTTTCTTCCTCGACCTCGAAGTCGACGTATCCGAGCGGCTCTGTCCCCAGCCGAACAAGCATCTGGACTGGGGCACTTCCGATGTCGCGGGTCGCGTCGGCGGGGAGGGCCGGAACCGGCTCCAGAACATCCCACTCGATGATGTGGATCGTTCTGAAAGTTTTCGACCTTGGATCAGAGATGACCATGGCGCCTCGCATCTAGGCTCGGACGAACCTGGTTCTCGAAAATCACAGTGATCCCGGCTACGCATTGGCCTGCCGCAGCAAGCACATTGGGCACCGCGTGCAGTGCTGATGTAGTCGTTCAACGCTATCGCGGACTGCGCTCATCCTCAACGGCAACCCACGTCATTCTTCGCGTGGGTGCCGTAATATTCAAGTGATGAGTCACCCGGAACAGCGCGGATTCTTTACGGCCGTCGCGGACGCTAATCGTTCGCTCATCGCGGGGGCCAAGATATTGGAGATCGGCTCATACGATGTGAACGGCAGCTTACGCAGTCTGTTCGCGACTGCCGGTGAGTACACCGGTGTGGACCTCAAAGAAGGCCCCGGGGTCGATCTGGTCAGCTTCGGGCACGAAATCAGTTACCCGGACGGAACTTACGACATCACGATCTCCGGCGAGTGCTTTGAGCACGATCCGCACTGGCAAGATACTTTCCTCAACATGGCGCGCATGACCCGCCCTGGTGGCCTGGTCGCGTTCAGTTGCGCGTCGCTGGGCCGGCCAGAGCACGGAACCGCGCGCACCGATAAGACCGATTCGCCCGGTACCCAGTCGCTTGGGCTGGACTACTATCGCAACCTGGCGGCCACCGATTTCGAAGAATTAGGACTGTCGTCGATCTTCAGTCAATGGAAGTTCTGGTATCTGCCAACCCATTTCGATCTGTATTTTGTGGGTGCGAGATCTGGCGAGACCGTCGTGAAGTTTCCGAGCGACACCGCAATCCATAAATTGCGCGACCTCATGCCACTGTCGGATCGGTTGACCCGAGTGCCCATGCGGTTGCTGGCGCACAGCGTATCTCCGGCGCGTTATCAGTCGATAATCCTCCCTGTCTGGTCACGGTTGCCAGCCGATTGAGTGGTGCATTGGATCTCAGCTGCTGCCGGTGACGATCAAGCACACTGCCACGACTCCGACGATCAGAGAGATGATTCGGCGGCGATGAGCGCCAACCCATCCGTGGAGACGTCCAACGATCGCTTCGGTTTTCGTCGGCATTGCAAGGTAGCTGATCAGGGTGAGTTCGCAGACGCCGAGCATGATGAGGTTGAACATGACGGCGAGGCCGATCTGCGTTTCGATGTTGGCCCTCGACGCCAATATGGCTACCAGCGCAACCAGGTACTCGGGTGGCGCGGGGCCTTGCCCTAATCCGGCGGCAAGCGCGACCCACAGAGATTCGCCTTTGAACATGCTCTTGGCGCGGCCCATCCACAGCGACATTCCGGTCGGCGCAATCGGTTGCAGCAGCAGCGATGAGGGATCGTCACCGATCCCCACCGGCACCGGCACTACGCCCGGCACCGGCACGCGAAGTCCGAACCGCTGACGGACCGGCATACCCGAGGAAACGAGCGCGGCCAGAAGCAGCAAGAGCAGGCCGACGACGACCTGCACGTGCCGCACCGCTGGGTTTGCCGCCAGCAGGCTGAGATTGCGCAGTAGCGTCGGCGCGAAGTCACGCAGCACCGTCAGTACCATGACGCCGGATGAGACACCCACGAACATGACGCCGAGCCAGTAGACGAACAGGTTGAGAATGGGCCTGCGTCGGGAGATCAAAAGCAGAGTGACGCCGAGCCGCATCGGGTCGGTCGCCATTGCCAGCGCTACCACGACTACGGTGCCCATCAGTTGGTCCGCCCTTGGGAAGCGGTCTTTTCCAGTAGATCGGCCGTGGCAGTGACGCTTTCGCCGGGCTCCATCATCTGGGCCGCCATTTCGCGGGCTCGGGTGAGGTAGCGCGGGGCCAGGATGCGTCGAAGCTCGGCGACCAGCGACTCCTTCGTGGTGCTCGAAAAACGCCGGGCAGAGCCGACTCCCAGGCGTTTGACCTCCGCCGCCCAGATCGGCTGATCAGCGGTCACCCACAGAATCAGCGTCGGGACACCGGCGCGCATACCGGTGGCCGTGGTGCCGGCACCCCCGTGATGAACGACAGCCCGGCAGGCCGGAAAAATCGTCGCGTGATTCATCGCACCGGTGATCTTGATACGGTCGGTATCCCACGTGTCGCCAATGTTGTTGGCACCGATATAGATAAGGGCCCGCTCGCCCAATGCCGCACAGGCAGCGCTGATCATCTCTACCGTCGCGCCGAACGACTTGACCGGCATGCTGCCGAAGCCGAAATAGATTGGCGGTGTTCCGGCGGCGCACCACGCCGAGATGCCTTCGTCGGCATCGGTCGGCATCTCCATGGTCAGAGCGCCGACAAAAGGTCGTTGATCACTCCATTGCATCCACTCCGCAGCCAGGCCGGGAAAGAATAGCTGGTCGTACGCCTGTATCTCGAGCGATCCTCGATCCATGATGCGCCGCGTCGAGGGCCCGGTCGCGTTGGACAACCCCAGCCGCCGCCGTTGACTGTCCTCGGCTCGTCTGGTGATGCGCCAGTGCGCCCACCACAGCGCGGAGATGCCCGCGCGGGTCAGCGGCGACGGCAGGGACGGAAGAATTTGACCGTTGACTCGTACCGGGAAGCAATGCAACTCCGCTAGCGGAATCCGGTGATATTCAGCGACGTTGACCGCAAGCCCCTGCTGGATCATCCCCGTCATCAGCAGGTCGGTTCCATCTGCCAACGAAGTCAAGGTGTCGCCCATCTCCGTCCAGACCTCGCCGAGGTAGTGCTTGCTCGCCCGCACCACTTTGACCGGAGTGGAGACGTTCCAGACGTTCCGGATGAAATCCTCGTCGTTGACTGCGTCCGAGCTCGGCCCGTAGGCAACCGCGTCGAGGCCGGCTGACTCGACGAACCCAAGCATGTTGGGCGGAACTGCCATTCGTACTTCGTGACCTCGGTCCAGCAAGCTCGCGCCCCACTGCGGCGAAGGGCTCGACGTCGCCGCGGCTGCCATGGATAGCCAGCGCAAATCTCATCGGTCGAGACCCCTTTCGACAGGCCAACCTGGCGCGGCTGCCAGCACTGCCGGCTGTCGTTCAGTGTCTTGCGGACTGCTGGCGCCGAGCGATGGTTTGCCGCTCGGGGGTGGTGGCGCCGCGCTGTCGGGAGGCACGACGTCGTCGGCCACTGACTGCGGTGCATCTGCGGTAGGCGGCGTCGCCGGTCGGCGCTTGACGAGGAACTTCGGTGTCAGCACTTTGTGCATCTGCGCCAAGCGGTTACGCGGGCGCCCGGCCTTGCGCTTGTATTGCTGCGGTTGTAGACGGCCACCAGTTCGCTTTTCCGACCAGAGTGGCGATTGCCGGCACCGTCACGGTGCGTACCAAGAATGTGTCCAGGAGAATCCCCATACCGAGGACAAAGCCGGCCTGGACCATCATGGTGATGCTGGCGAACAACAGGCCGAACATCGATGCCGCGAAAATGAGCCCGGCTGCGGTGATTACGCCGCCCGTCGATCCGACAGTGCGGATCACACCGACCCGGATGCCGTGCGGTGACTCATCGCGTATTCGCGAGATCAGCAACAGATTGTAATCGGCGCCGACTGCCACCAGAATGATGAATGTCAGTCCAGGAACCGTCCAATGAAGTTCTTGGCCGAGGATGAACTGAAACACGATCGCACCGATGCCGAGCGCCGACAGAGTACGACACGATCACCGAGCAGATCAGGTACAACGGGGCGATGATCGCTCGCAGCAGACCGATCAGAATCAAGAAGACGATGACGACGGTTGTGACGATGATGAAGTTGAAGTCTTTGTTGTAGTAGTCACGAGTATCCCGAAGTCCCACCGATATCCCGGCCATCGACACTTTCGCGTCAGTCAGCGTCGTGTTCGGTTGAGCTTGACGGGCGGTGTCGAGAATCGCGTTCACTTGATCCATGGCGGCGATGCTGAACGGATTCAGTTTGGTCTGCACCAAATACCGTGCCCCATGCCCGTCAGGAGAAATGAAGATTCCGGCCGCTTTCTTGAAGTCGTCTCGGCTGAACACTTGCGGCGGGATGTAAAAGCCCGCCATCGGTGGTGTCGTGGCATCGGATCTCATCGCCATCAGGAAACCTGAGGCATCGTTGAGGCCCGCGCCCATCTTCTTGGTCTGACCGACGAGTAATTCGACCGCATCGGCGAGCTTCCGGCTGCCTTCGGCGAGCTGTTTGGCGCCATCCTGCAGGGTCGCCAGCCTTGATGACAGGCCGCCCCCGCCCAGCAACTGCGAGGCGCTGTTGACCTTGCCGATCAGTTCCCGCAACTTCCCGGTGGTCGCCTCCAGAGTATCTGTGCCCTGGGTTGATTCAAGCTGCTTGGATAGGTCCGCGACATTCGTCAGGGCCCCACTGTCATGCGCATCCGCGATGCGCTGCAGCTCACTGCGAGCGTTGACGCAGTTCGGGTCCAGGGAGCAGACGGGAGTCGCGTCAAGAGCGTTCAGGATCGGTCTGGCGATACCGGCGATGTTGTTGACGTCTGCGACGTTCAGATCGAGGGTCTGGCCCAGCGAGCGCAGGTTGGAGAGCAACTTGGCGGCATCGTCGATCTGGTTGAGAGTCTTCTGTCCGCCGAAATTCTTCTGCAGAAACGTCAGGCTCTCCACGAGACCGCTGATAGTGGGCAGCGCCTGATCGACCTGATTGCGTAAGTCGCCCAGCGCATTCGCCAGTTGATTGGCACCGTCACTCATCGTATCGAGGTCGTTGGTGTGGCCGTTGATCTGCTGCGAGGCGTCATTGAGCTTGTTACCCACTTCGCCCGCCTGCCAGGCCAACCTGGCTTGCTCGAGCGATTCGCCGGTAGGCCGGGTGATGCCCCGCACCATCGAGACGTCGGGCAGCTGACTCACTCGCTGAGCCATTTGTTCCAAGTCGGCCAGAACTTTCGGATCCCGCATGTCGCGTGGCGACTGGATGAAAAGGTACTGCGGAATGATGGTGTCTAACGGGAAGTGTTGCGCCATCACCTCGTACCCCGCGGTGCTCTCGACAGAACTCGGCAAGGTCTTGCGGTCGTCGTAGTTGTAATGCGCAAAGGCCGAGCAGCCGGCCAGGAAAACCAGAATCATCAGGCTTGCGGCCAAATGGATTCTGGGACGGCGCACAATGCGCACACCCGACGTTCGCCAGAACCGCGTAGTCAGCTCGCGCCGCGGCTTGATCCAGCCTCGACGCCCGGCGAGCACCATGATGGCGGGCAGCAGTGTGATAGCGGCGATGAACGCGACAGTGACGGCAATCGACAACGCCGGGCCGACCGTAGAGAACACCGGCAGCGTGGTGAAGACCATGGCCAGGAAAGTGACCGCCACTGTCGCCGCTGAGGCGGCTATGACTTTGCCGATCGAGGCCAGCGCGAGCTTCACCGCCTGGTCCGAATCCTCGCCGAGTCGCACGTAATCGTGGTAGCGGCTGATCAGAAAGACAGCGTAATCCGTTCCAGCGCCGAACATCACGCCGCTCATGAACACCATGGTTTGGCTCGAGACGCCAAGACCCAATTCGGCTAGTCCGGCCAGAACGCCCTGCGCTGTCGCCAGTGAAATGCCGATGGTTATCAAAGGCATCACCATGGTGAGCGGATTTCGATAGACGATCAACAAGATCAGCAGCACCATGATCCCGGTGCCGGCCTCGATCACATGCAGATCGCGCTCACTGATCGCAGTGAGGTCTGCGGCTGTCGCCGCCGGTCCGGCCAGGTGGGCGGCTCAGAGTCGAACCCGCCACCGTCTGCTTGATCAGCTTGGCGGCGTTGACGTACGCCAACTGGCCTTCCGCCGAGCCTGCGTGACCGCTGAGGCTGACCGGTAGATACCAGGCCTTATTGTCTTTGCTGGACAACACCTCTCGCACTTCAGGCGAGCTCAAGAAATCCTGCTGCGAGACGACGTTGGTCGTATCTTTACGGAGTTTGTCGACCAGCGTTCGGTAGGTGCCCTCGTCGGCGGAAGTCAGACCTTTGTCATCGGTGAGCACGACCAGGACGACGTTGTCAGTTCCCTTGTCGTGGAACGCCGCAATCATCTCGCGGGTGGCGACCATGACCGGGGCATTGTCCGGCATGATCGCCGCCTGCTTTTGCCCGATGACCACTGCCAGGGGAGGGAGCCCAAGAGACACCCCTGCCGCCAGCGCGATCCACAGACCGATGACGACAACAGGATGGCGCGTGACGATGATTGCCAAGCTTCGGGTAGACGCCCGTCGCCGCGGGTGATTCAGTCACGTCCGTCCGCCGTGACATGTGCTAAGCCGCGGGTGAATTCATGAGTGACGGCTGCACATGGGTGACCCCTGCTGCACTCAGGCCGACTGGGTGAGCGCAACTTCGCGCACCGGCGTAGCTGAGTAGCGCCGCTCGGCGACGCGCACGTACACCGACTTCAGTAGGGCCAGAAATTGAGTGACCGATTCGCGCGCGACCGGATTATCCGGGAACAGCACGACCGCGCGAGTCTCATCCTGGAGCCGAGTCACCCGGATGTCGAATTGGGCGGGAGCGCCGCCGTCCTGGAAGACGCGAGCATTAAGACCCTCCAATTTCTCCGTGACGAGAGCAGAGAACGGCGGGATGCCGAGGTCGATGTGGAACAACAGCGGCACGCGTTGCTCAGGCCGCTTCAACCAGGGCGCCAACTCCAATACCCGGCCCATGGGAACTTTCGCCAGCGTTCGACCGGAGTCGAATGACGCCTGTGCGGCTCGCACCGTCTCGCCGAACGACGACGGGTTGACCGGGACCGTGATCGGGACGAAGCCGGTTATCCAGCCCGATGTCATGAAATCTTCCGGTGTAGAGCGGATGTCGGTGACGACGTATCCGTAATACGTGTCGACGCCGTTGAGTTCACGCTCTATCAACGCGGCGCAGGCGAACACACCGCCGCTGAATCGGGCGCCCTCTGACACACAGACGGATTCGAATGCGTGTGTCTGCTTCTGGTCGAGCAGGGTCAGGCTCATGAAGTCGCAGATTCCGGATCCGTCACCCAGCGATACGGGGCATTCGGGAAGCGACCCGGAGTTGCCTTCGAAGTATTCGATCCAGGCCTTCACCTCAGGAGACTCTTTGGTCAGAGACGAAAGGTACTGATGCTGGCGGTCGCAGTAGTCGAGATAGCTACCGGCCTTCGGCAACGCAATCGGCGCCCCGCCGCCTACGAGAGCGTCGTACATCAGGCCGATCTCGGGCAACAACACGCTCGGGTAGGCCGCATCGATGTTGACGTGATCGATGGAGAGGCAGAACGTGAAGTGGCCAGGGTGCTGGATGATCATGAAGCGGAAGCTGTCCCACTGCAGCGGATCCGGCGTGGCCATGGCCAGAGCTCTGCAATTCAGCCGGCGTCAACTCGCCATGCTTGGTCGGCAACGAACTTGATCGCAGCGGGATTATCGATGGTGCGCCGGACGATGTTTTCGCTGTCGATGATAGTCGAACCAGCTGTGAAACGTGTCGTGACGCCGAAGATGGGCGTTGATCACATGCGTCATGGCTCGAACATCGCACTCGCCAGGGATCTCCCAAGTAGCGATGCACAAACGCGACATCTCGACGCCCTTGGCCGCGAAATCCAGCCAGCTGCGCAGGTGTTCGGCCTGCATGTAGCTGGCCGGCGTCGAATTTTCCGGCGCCTCTTGGGCTTTGGCGACAGTCGCCGGCGTCGGCCCCCATGAGACGACTGAGCCAGGTTCCGGAACCCAGTCGTACACACTCTTCACCGTTACCTTCCCTACTTCGAGCATTCTCGCCTCCCCAGTCCGTTGTCGGTGGATATGAAAATGTGTATCTGCTGGTCGTCACGCCGGGAGTGCCTCCAAATCTGCGAGCTCGTTGCACAAGTGACCGGCAAGGCCGCGAACCGTGGTGATGTGGTACGAGCTGATCCGGATTCCCGTTTCGGTCTCGATGCGGGTGCGCAGTTCGAGATTGCCCAGCGAGTCCAAGCCGTATTCGGCGAGCGACCGATTCGGGTCGACGCTCCGCCGCAAGATCAGGCTTACCTGCTCCGAGACCAGTCGGCGGATCCGGTTTGGCCACTCATCCGCTGGCAGCTCGACGAGTTGGCCGCGGAATCTACCTGCCTCCGTGGCGCTTTGGTCGGTCTGCTGGAGCGCTTCAGCGAAACGGCTGCGCTGCGCAAGAGCGGTCAACCACGGTGTTCCGGTGATCGAGATGTATCCGGTGTACGCGCGGTTGTGGCGCAGCAACGCCTGGAACGCGAACGCCCCGTCTTCTGGCGCGATCATGGTGGTTTCGCCCGCTTCGGCCAATCCGGCGCCGCGGCCGATCTCGTCCCATGCTCCCCATGCGATCGCGGAGGCCGGCATTCCCTGAGCTCGTCGCCAGTGTGTGAAGACGTCGAGCCAGCTGTTGGCGGCAGCGTAGGCGCCCTGCCCCCGCGAGCCGAGTAGCGCTGCCGCTGAAGAGAACGAGCAGAACCAATCGAGCGGCTGGTTTGCCGTCGCATGATGGAGATTCCATGCGCCGTAAACCTTTGGCGCCCAGTCACGGTCGATGAGGTCATCGGTGATGTTGCTCAGCGTCGCGTCTTCGACCACCGCCGCCGCGTGCAGCACACCGCGCAGCGGAAGCCCGGTGGCGGTCGCGGCCTCGACAAGGCGGTCGGCGGTCTCGCGCGCCGCCACGTCACCGCACTCCACCACGATATCGGCGCCGGTGGCACGGATCCGCTCGATCGCGGCTTGGACCAATGAATCTGGCTCCGAGCGCGAAGTGAGGACAATTCGGCCACAACCGGCGGCGGACATCTTCTCCGCCAGGAAGAGACCGAGACCACCCAGTCCGCCGGTGATCAGGTAAGCGCCGTCATTGCGGAATGCGTGAGCCGCTTCCTGCGGCAGCACCGCCTTGCTTGCTCCCGTGCGGGGGATATCCAGGATGAGTTTGCCGGTGTGCTCCGCCGCGCTCATCACTCGGATAGCTGTGGCAGCTTCGCCGAATTGATGCAGGGCGTACTCGGCGGGCGGCAAGTCACCGTCGGCGACGCGATGGAAGACGGTGTCGAGCAGCCGCCCGATCCGCTGCGGGTGCGTCTCCGACATCAGCGCCAGGTCGACGTAATGGAACGTCAGGTTCCGCCGGAACGGGTACATGCCCAGCCGTGCGTTCGCGTAGACATCTCGCTTGCCGATCTCGACGAATCGTCCTCCGTCGGCGAGCAATTCGAATCCCGCGCGTTGGGCCGTGCCGGTCAGCGAGTTAAGCACGATGTCGACGCCGTATCCGTCGGTGTCACGACGAATCAGCTCGGCGAAGTCGGTACTGCGCGAGTCGTAAACGTGCTCGATACCCATGCGGTGCAGCAATTCCCGACGCTGAGCGCTACCTGCGGTGGCGAAGATCTCGGCGCCGGCGGCACGGGCGATCGCCACCGCGGCCTGACCTACGCCACCGGTGGCGGAGTGGATCAGCACTCGGTCGCCGGCCGAAATCCTGGCCTGATCGTGCAGCCCGTACCAGGCCGTTGCGTGGCCGGTCGACACCGCCACCGCCTGGTGGTCTGCCAGCCCTGTCGGCAGCGCAACCGCTACTCGGGCGTCGCAGGTGACGAACGTTGCCCAGCAACCGTTTCTGGAGAAGCCGCCCACGCGGTCACCGACCCGGTGGTCGGTGACGTTCGCACCCACAGCGGTTACCACTCCGACAAAATCGACACCTAGTTCGGGCTCCCGTTCATCGATGGTGGGGAAGCGACCCATGGCCATCAGGACATCGGCGAAGTTCAGGCTGGACGCTGTGATCGCCACCTCGATCTGCCCTGGACCCGGCGGAAGTCTCTCGAAGGCAACACGTTCCATCGTTTCGAGATCGCCGGGGATGCGGACTCGCAACCGCACACCGCCCTGCGCGTGATCGACGACAGCTGTGTGTCGCTCGTCAGGGCGCAATGGACTGGGACGCAAGCGAGCCGCGTACCACTGCCCGGCGCGCCAGGCCGTCTCGTCCTCATTCGAGCCGCTGAGCAACTCTTGAGCCAACTTCTCGGCGTCGGTGCACTCGTCGAGGTCGACATGGGTGACGCGCAGATGCGGGTTTTCCGCACCGATCACCCGCAACAAGCCACGCAAGCCCGCCAGCTCGAGGTTGACTGCGGCATCCGGCGTGACGAACTGCGCGTTCCGGGTCACCACGAACAAGCGTGGCGACGTCCCGGGCAGTTCGGTCATTTCCCGGGCGATGCGCACCAGATGGCGAACCTGCTCACGGCCTTCGGCCAGGGTCTGCTCGTTCGCGGCTTCGTCGCTCGGTGCAGTCACGACGACCACTCCGGCGAATTCGTCCCCGCGTAGGTGGCTTGCGAATCGTTCGGTGTTGGCAGGGTGGTCGGTATGCATCGACCACGCCATCGACGTGACTTCCTTATTGTGCAGTTTGAATGTGTCGGTCAGCGTGGTCGCCAGCATATCTGCGTCATCAGATGTGTTGACCAATAACCACTTTCCGGTCTGCTCGTCGTTGGAGGCGGGCAGCGCCTGGGGCAGCCATTCGATGGTCAACAAGCTTTCGCCGAGTAGTCGCTCGCGGTTGCTGCTTGCCGACGCGCCGGTGCCCATCTGCAGCCCACGCGCCGTCAACAGGACAGCGCCGTGCGCGTCGATCAGTTCGAGGTCGGCGTCCAGTCCGGTTGCGGTCGCGGTGACCCGCGCGTAGCAGTAGCGAGCATCGCGGGCCAGGCCGTAGCTGCGTAACTGCCGTACGCCCATCGGCAGCAGCAGCCCGCCGTTACCGATGTGTCGGGCGCTGGGGTGAGCCGCGATGGACTGGAAGCACGCATCCAGTAGTGCCGGATGCACGCCGAACACACCTTGATTCGATCGAATCCCACTCGGCAGGCTGATTTCGGCGAGGACCGTGCTGGCAGATCCGTCGCCGGTGTGCACGGCCATGAGACCGGTGAAGGCCGGTCCGAATTGGATGCCGCGACTGTGGAACGATTCGCGCACCTGCGCCCCGTCGATCCGGATCGGATGAGCACTCTGCAACGCGCTCAGGTCATGGGCGGGCGGCCGGTAGTCCGCGTCGACGGCGTGCAGGACAGCGGACGCCCACCGTGTGGTGGTGCCCTCCTCGTTGGCCTCCACCGAAAAGTCGGCGACCGCTTGTGTTTCGACAGACGCGACGGCCCAGACGGTCGTTTCGGCGTCAAGTAATAGCATCTTGCTCGAAGCGGATGTCGCGGACTTCGGACGCCTCGCCGAATACTTCGCGCGCGGCGGTCAGCGCCATTTCGCAGTATGCCGCCCCGGGAAGCGCTGGAACACTATGGATCTGGTGATCCGCCAACCACGGAGAGGCCTTGGTGCCGACCTCGGCTTGCCACACGTGGCGCTCGGGCTCCTCCTGCAACCGGACATGCGGGCCCAGCAGTGGATGGACCGATACGGTGCTGCCGCCGTGAGCGGGGGCGTCCTGAGGCGTCAGGATCAGCTGACGGTGAGTCCAGGCGGGTAATGGGGCATCCACCAGGCGTCCGCTGGGGTACAGCTTTGAGAAATCCACCGCCGCTCCAGCGGCGTGCAGGTCGGCCAGCAGGCTGCGCAACCCGTGCGGCAACGGTTGCTGCCGGCGCATGCCGGCCAGTGCGGCTACGGGTGTCTCCAGGCCCTGGGCGGTCTGCTCGACGGCTCTGAGTGAGCAGCGGGTGCGGTGACAGCTCGGCAAAGACTCGGAAACCGTCCTCCAGCGCGGCCTGCACTGCCGCGCCGAATCGCACCATCTGTCTGAGGTTTTCGACCCAGTAATCGGCATCGCAATACGGTTCTTCGCGCGGATCGATCGATGTGGCCGAGTAGTACGGCACGGTTGGAGACATCGGGTCGAGGTCGGTTAGAACGTCGGTCAGCTCGTCAAGGATCGGGTCGACTTGCGGCGAGTGCGATGCCACATCGACTGCCACCTCCCGGGCCATGATCTCGCGTTGCTCCCATCCGGCGACGAGTTCGCGCACCGGCTCGGTGGCGCCACCGATCACGGTGGAGGTGGGGGACGCCACCACTGCCACCACGACGTCGTTGATTCCTCGGTCCGCGAGCTGTGAAAGCACCTGCTGTGCAGGAAGTTCCACCGATGCCATCGCGCCGCCTCCGGCCAGCCGCAGGCACAGTCTGGCCCGCCGGCAAATCACTCGCACGCCGTCTTCGAGCGTCAGCGCTCCGGCGACGACAGCGGCGGCGACCTCACCGAGGGAGTGCCCGATGACAGCGCCCGGGACAACCCCGTAAGACTTCATGGTGGCGGCCAGCGCGACCTGCATGGCGAAGATGGTCGGTTGGACCCGATCGATGCCGGTCACCGTCTCCGGTGATGTCATGGCCTCGGTTATCGAGAAGCCGGACTCCTCGGCGATCAGCGGCTCCACCTGCGCGATGGTCGCAGCGAAAACCGTTTCACCGGCATAATAATTCGGCACCCATGCCGGCCCACTGCGAGCCCTGGCCGGAGAACACCCATACCGGGCCTCGGTCGTCGTTACCTACGGTCGGTTGATACGGCAGATCATCTCCGGCGACCTCCCGCAACGCCGCGGCCAATTGGCCGCATCGGCTGGCCAACACCGCCGTCCGCACCGGCCCGTGGGCACGGCGACGCGCCAGGGTATATGCGGCATCCGCGCAACGCGATGTCGTCCGCGTTACGCTCCACCCAGTCGGCCAGCCGGTCCGCGTTTGCCGCAACGCCTCGACCGATGTGGACGACACCGGGAACAGGAGGGGGGTTCGTGATCGCTGAATCGACCGCAACAACGTTGTGTTCGGCGGTGACGGCCGAGGCATCAGGGGCCTGTTCGAGGATGGCGTGCGCATTGGTACCCGACATCCCGTACGACGACACTGCGGCCCGTCGCGGATGGCTGTCATCGCTGGGCCACGGCGTAAGCGTCCTGCGGCACAAACAGATTGCGTGTCAACCCGGGCCAAGTCTTCGGGAGCTGGGTGAAGTGCAGCATCCGCGGGATCGTGCCGTGCTGCAGCGCCAGGACCGCTTTGATGAGTCCCACTGTGCCCGCGGCGGATTCGGTATGTCCCACGTTGCTCTTGACCGATGTCAGCGCGCACGGGCCGTCGGTGCCGTAAACCTGCGCCAAACCGCGGTACTCGATCGGGTCACCCACCGGGGTCCCGGTGCCATGCGCCTCGACCATGCCGATGCTGGCGGCGTCCACACCGGCTGCGTCCAGTGCGGACCGGTACGCCGCGACCTGCGCATCCATCGACGGCATCGTGATCGTTTCGGAGCGACCGTCCTGATTGGTTGCGGTGCCGCGGATTACGGCCAGGATCCGGTCGCCGTCGCGCACGGCATCCGGCAGGCGCTTGAGCAACACCATTGCCGCAGCCCTCGGAACGAACGAACCCGTTGGCCTTGACGTCGAAAGACTGGCAACGACCCGTCGCTGACAGCATGCCGATCGCCGACATCGAGGCGTTGACCCGTGGCTCCAGCATCAACATGCAGCCGCCGGCCAAGCGCGAGGTCGCTTTCGCCCTGGTGCAGGCTGCGGCAGGCCATGTGCACCGTCACCAGACCCGACGAGCACGCCGTGTCGACGGTGACGGCCGGTCCGCTGAGGCCCAATGTGTAACTGATGCGTCCCGACGCCATGCTGAAGGCGGTACCGGTGTATCCGTACGGTTCCTCCAGGGCGCCCGCGCTGCCGGTCACCAGCGTGTAGTCGTCGTGAGCCAGACCCACGAAGACACCTGTCGCAGAGCCCGCCAGTGTCGTCGGGTCCACCCCGGCGTGTTGCACAGCCTCCCAGGCTGTTTCGAGGAGCAACCGGTGTTGCGGGTCGATCGCAGTCGCCTCGCGGTCGCCGATCCCGAAGAACTCCGCATCGAAGCCTGCGACATCGTCGAGAAATCCGCCCCACTTGCGTCACCGAGCGACCCGGCACGCCTCGTTCGGGGTCGTAGAGGCTCTCGGCATCCCAGCGCTCCGGTGGGGATTTCGGTGATCAGGTCGTCGCCGCGCAGCAGCGCCTCCCACAACGAGTCGGGAGAGTCGATGCCGCCGGGAAGCCGGCACGCCATCCCGACGACCGCAACGGGAGTGACAGCGTGAATCAGCCACGGCCGTTTACTCCGCCCCGACCGCCGCGACGGTCTGCGAGGCCGCCAGCTCGTCGGCGAGATATTGCGACAACGCCCGTACGGTGCCGTGGTCGATGATGTTCTGCGCGCTGATGCGGATGCCGACCTCGGATTCGACCCGGGTGCGCAATTCGAGCGTGCCGAGGGAGTCCAGTCCGTACTCCGACAGCGGACGGTCCGGATCGACCGAGCGCCGCAACAGCAGTCCGATCTGCTCGGAGAGCAATTTTCGTATGCGGCCCGACCACTCCTCGAGTGGCAAATCGTTCAACTCGGCCCGCAGCTTGCTCGAGCCCTTGGCGCCTGCAGCCCGCGGACTTGAACATCTCCGCGAACTTGCTGCGCTGCGCGAACGTGGTCAGCCACGGCGTGCCGATCAGCGGCGCGTAGCCGGCGTAGGCGCGGTCGTGACGCAGCATCGACTCGAACGCGTACGCGCCCTCATCCGGCGCGATGGCGGTGTCCGTGTCCTCTGCCAGCGCGGTCGCACGGCCGACCTGACCCCAGGCACCCCACGCGATCGAGGTCGCCGGCAAGACCCTGAGACTTGCGCCAACGGGTGAAGGCGTCCAGCCAGCTGTTGGCTGCGGCGTACGCCCCCTGCCCGGGTGAACCGATCAGGGCAGCCGCCGAGGAGAACGAGCAGAACCAGTCCAATGGCCCGTCGAGGGTGGCTTCGTGCAAGTTCCACGCGCCGTTGGCCTTTGGCCGCCAGTCACGGTCGATGAGCCCGTCCGTGATATTGGCGAGGGTGGCATCCTCCACCACCGCGGCGGCGTGCAACACCCCCCGCAGCGGCAGGCCCGTGATGGTCGCCGCGGCGACCAACCGGTCCGCGGTGGCACGCTCGGCGATGTCACCGCATTCGACGACGATGTCGGCGCCAGTGGCCCGGATCATCTCGATGGTCGCATTCGCGTCTTCGCTGGGTTGCGAGCGAGAACTGAGGACGATGCGGCCGCAGCCCGCGGCAGCCAGCTTCTCGGCGAGGAACAAACCGAGACCACCCAGACCACCGGTGATGATGTACGAGCCGTCGGGCCGGTAGACGCGGACCAGGTCTGGTGGCACCGCCACCCGGACCGGCTCGTTCCGCGGCACGTCGAGTACCAGCTTGCCGGTGTGCTCGGCATTGCTCATCGCCCGAATGGCGGTGGCCGCGTCGGTCAGGGGATAGTGCGTGGTCTCCGGCATCGGGAGCACGCCTTCGGCGGTCAGCCTGTACACCGTGTCCAGCAGGTCGTGGAACCGCTCGGGATGACTGTGCGACATCAGTCCCAAGTCGACCCCATGGAACGCGAGGTTGCGGCGGAACGGGAACAGCCCCAGTCGAGAGTCGCCGTAAATGTCGCGCTTGCCGATCTCGATGAATCGTCCTCCGAGGGCGAGCAATTCGATGCCAGCCCGCTGTGCGGCACCGGTCACCGAGTTGAGCACGACATCGACACCGTAGCCGTCGGTGTCGCTGCCGGATCTGCTCGGCGAAGTCGACGCTGCGTGAGTCATAGACATGCTCGATTCCCCAGTCGCGCAGCAGTTGTCGACGCTGTTCGTTACCGGCAGTGGCGAATATCTCGGCTCCCGCGGCCCGGGCGATGGCGATCGCCGCCTGCCCGACACCACCGGTTGCCGAGTGGATGAGCAGCTTGTCGCGACGATCGATGCGGGCAAGGTCCTGCAAGCCGTACCAGGCTGTGGCGTGCGCGGTGGTAACCGCCGCCGCCTGTTGGTCGGTCAGACCGGCCGGCAGCGTGGCAGCGAGGTCGGCATCGCATGTCACGAAGGTGCCCCAGCAACCGTTGGGGGAGATGCCGCCGACGCGGTCGCCCACGTGGTGACTCGTCACGTCGCTGCCGACTGCAGTGACCACGCCGGCGAAGTCGGTGCCGAGTTGCGGCAGCCGTCCCTCGAAGGACGGGTATCGGCCGAACGTGACCAGGACATCGGCGAAGTTGATGCTGGAGGCGCTGACCGCGACCTCGATCTCGCTCGGTCCCGGCGCAACGCGGTCGAACGCGGTGAGCTCGATCGTTTGGAGATCGCCAGGCGTGCGGATCTGCAATCGCATGCCGTCGTGCTGGGGATCGGCCAGGGCGGTGAATCGCTCTTCGGACCGCAACGGGCCAGGGAACAACCTCGCGGTGTACCAGTCGCCGTCTCGCCAGGCGGTCTCGTCTTCCTCTGAACCGCTGAGCAATTGGCGTGCCAGCTTTTCGGCGTCGGTCCGGTCGTCGAGGTCGATTTGCGTGACCCGCCAATCCGGATACTCATTGCCGACCGACCGGAGCAAGCCGCGCAGTCCCGCCTGCTCCAGGTTGGCCCGTTCGTCGCCGTGCACCGTCTGCGCGTTGCGGGTCACCACGAATAACTGAGGTGGCTCGCCGTCATGTTCGGACAGCCCTTTGATGACGTGGACCAGATGCCTCACGTAGTCGCCGCCCCGTTCTGCGGCCTCGTCGTCGGGGTTGCCGTTCTTCGGGCCCGTGAGCACCACCAAGCCTCTGAATGAACTGCCACGAAGATGCTCGGCGATCTGCTGCGCGTTCGCGGAGTGGTCAGCTTCCTGCGGCCACACCATGTTCGTCGGTTGTGCGCCATCGACTTTCAACGCATCTGTGAGCGCGTTGGCTGTGATATCCGCACCCGTGGATGTGCTGACCAACAGCCAGTTGCCGGCCTCGGTCTGGCTCGGTTCGGGTAGCTCACGCTTCTGCCATTCGATCGTCAGCAGACGCTCGTTGAGCAGCCGCTGCCGGTTGGCGCTTTCGGACGAGCCGCTGCCGATCTGCAGACCTTCGACAGCGAGCACCAACGCGCCACGCTCGTCGAGCAGTTCGAGATCGGCCACAACCCAGGTGGGGTCGGCGCTGATCACGCGCGAGTAGGCATAGCGGATATCGCGGGCCTCGCCGTAGGTCTGCAACCTCCGGACGCCCAACGGCAGCATCAAGCCGCCGATGCCCGCTGCGCGGATGGCGGGGTGCGCCGCCACCGACTGGAAGCACGCGTCCAGCAGGGCCGGGTGCACGCCATAGTCGCTCTGTTGGGACCGGATCGAGGGCGGCAGGCCGACTTCGGCGAGCACGGTGTCGCCCCCGCTTTCCGCGGTCAACACGGCTGCCAGGCCGGCAAAGGCCGGACCGTATTGCAGACCGCGCTTGTCGAACTGCTGTCGCAGCGCCTCGCCCTCGACACGCTGCGGATGCTCGGCGAGCAGCGCGGCCATGTCGTGCGTCGGCGGCTGGTCCTCTTCGATCCCGGGGTAAAGAAACGCGCTGGCCCGCCGTGCTTTTTCGCCTTCCTGTTCAGCTTCGACAGCGAACTTGACCACGCCAGGCGATTGGACCGTCGCATTAGCAGCAACAGGGGTCGTCGCTTCGAGCAACAGCATCTGCTCGAAACGGACGTCGCGCACGACAGCGGTCTCACCGTGGATGGCCCGAGCCGCGGCCAGCGCCATCTCGAGATAGGCCGCACCCGGGAGGACCGCGATGTCGTGAATTTTGTGGTCGCCCAGCCAAGGCAGGGCCGTGGTGCCCACCTCGGCTTCCCAAGCGTGGCGTTCAGGCTCCTCCAGCAGCCGCACATGTGAGCCAAGGAGCGGATGCACCGCAACCGTGTTGACGCCCCGCGACCGAAGATCCTTGCTGTCGAGTTCGTAGAGGAACTGACGGTGGGTCCACGTCGGCAGTGGCGCATCGATCAACAAGCCGCTGGGATACATCAACGAAAAGTCCACCGCAGCACCGGCGTTGTGCAGATCTCCCAGCAGGCCGCGCAGACCATGCGGTATTTCTTGCTCGCGCCGCATGCCGGCCAAGGCCGCCACGCGCATATCCAGGCCGCTCGCCGTCTGATCGACCGCGTGCGTCAACAGCGGGTGCGGTGACAACTCGGCGAACACCCGGAAGCCGTCTTCGAGCGCGGCCTGCACCGCCGACGCGAAACGCACTGTGTAGCGCAGGTTCTCGACCCAGTAGTCGGCATCGCAAGTCGGCAGATCACGCGGATCGAAATGGGTGGCCGAGTAGTAGGGAATTTCCGGCTCCCGCGGCTGCAGGTCGACGAGTACCTCGGCGAGCTCGTCGAGGATCGGATCCACCTGTGGTGAGTGGGATGCGACGTCGACGGCAACCTCGCGCGCCATGATCTCGCGCTCTTCCCAGGCCGCGACAAGCTCACGGACCGACTCGGTCGCCCCGCCGATCACGGTGGACTTCGGAGAGGCCACCACGGCCACTACCACGTCCTTGATGCCACGTGCCATCAGTTCGGAAAGCACCTGCTGTGCAGGCAGTTCCACCGATGCCATGGCGCCGGCGCCGGACACCCGCAGCATCAGCCGCGACCGGCGGCAGATGACGCGAACGCCGTCTTCGAGTGAGAGCGCCTCTGCGACGACTGCGGCCGCGGCCTCTCCCATGGAGTGTCCGATGACCGCGCCCGGCGTCACTCCGTAGGACTTCATCGTGTGGGCGAGCGCGACCTGCATGGCGAAGATGGTCGGCTGGACCCGGTCGATGCCGGTCACTACCTCGGCTGCCGAAATGGCCTCCGTCACCGAGAATCCGGACTCGGCTGCGATCAGGGGTTCGATCTGAGCGATGGTTGCGGCGAACACCGGTTCGGTAGCCAGCAATTGGGCACCCATGGCGGCCCACTGCGAGCCCTGCCCCGAGAACAGCCACACCGGCCCGTGATCGTCCCGGCCCGCCGCCGGTTGGTACGGGATCTCGTCATCGGCGATCTCCCGCAGAGCCGCAGTGAGTTCCGGCAAACTGCCCGCTGTCACCGAAGTCCTGACTGGGCGGTGCGCACGCCGACGGGCAAGCGTGTAGCCGAGGTCCGCGGCGGAGATGTCCTGCGTGTGTGCCTCTACCCAGTCTGCGAGTCGCTGCGCTGTCTTGCGCAATGCGTCGGCGGAAGTCGACGACAGCGGGAACAGCAACGCCCCCTCGATCGGTGACACGCTGGTGTCCTCGTCCGCCCGCGCTGGGGCCTGTTCGACGATCGCGTGCACATTGGTTCCGGAGAAACCGTAGGACGACACCGATGCCCGTCGCGGCTGACCGCCGTTGGTCGGCCACGGGGTCGTGGCTTGCGGCACAAAAAGTTTGGTCGGAATTTGGGTGAGAGCGTCGGGCAGACGCTCGAAGTGCAGATTCTGTGGGACGACGCCATGTTGGACCGCCAGTATGGCTTTGATCAGCCCGAGTGGGCCCGAGGCGGACTGGGCATGTCCGAAATTCGTCTTCACCGAGGCCAGGGCGGTAGGGCCGGCGATGCCGTAGACGTTTGCGAGGCTTTCGTATTCGATGGGGTCGCCGATGGGCGTGCCGGGGCCGTGCGCCTCCACCATGCCGACCGACGCGGCGTCCACGCCCGCCGCTGCCAGCGCTGCCTGATAAACGGCTGTCTGCGCGGTGACCGAGGGCACCGAAATGTTGACGGTGTGGCCGTCCTGGTTAGCGGCTGTTCCGCGCAACACGGCCAGCACCCGGTCACCGTCGGCCAATGCGTCCGGCAACCTCTTGAGCAACAGCACGGCGCTGCCCTCGCACACGACGAATCCATCAGCTGCGGCGTCGAAGGCGTGGCAGCGTCCGGTCGGCGACAGCATGCCTTCGGCGGAGCCCGCAGCGAACTTGCGGGGCTCCAGGCTCACCGAGGCGCCGGCAGCCAGGGCGAGATCGCTCTCCCCGTCGTGCAGGCTTCGGCAGGCCAGGTGCACTGCCAGCAATCCTGATGAGCACGCGGTGTCCACTGTGAGCGCGGGACCGTGGATGCCCAACGTGTAGGAGATCCGCCCCGACCCCAGGCTGAAGTTAGTGCCGGAGAAGCCGTACGGGCCTTCCAATGCGTGGGCGTCCGCAGCAAGGTACGCATAGTCGTTGTGGGTAAGTCCGACGAATACCCCGGTCAGCGTGTCGGCGATCTGTTGCGGAGTAATACCCGCGTGTTCCATGGCCTCCCATGCGGTCTCCAGCAACACCCGGTGCTGCGGGTCGCTGGCCAGCGCTTCCCGGTCGCCGATTCCGAAGAACTCGGCGTCAAAGCCCGTCGGGTCGTCCAGGAACGCGGCCCACTTCGAAATCGACCGACCAGGTACACCCGGTTCGGGGTCGTAGTACTGGTCCATATCCCAGCGCTCAGCGGGCACCTCGCGCACGAGGTCGTCGCCTCGCAGCAGCGCTTCCCACAACTGTTCCGGCGACTCGATACCGCCGGGAAGCCGGCAGGACATGCCGATGACGGCGACCGGAGTCGTCGGGACTTGGCCGTTTGATTCCGCGGACGTCGACGAGGTCATTTTCGTCCCTGTAGTGGCCAATTCGCCCTCTTTCTACACGGAACGCGCCGCTTTTGAGCGTGCGTTACCTTCTCGGGTTAAAAGTGCGAACCCGAGGTTGCTGGAATGACTGCCTGCGGTTACGTCAGCGGTGCCCCGGGCTGTGCTGCAAGTGGTATTCCCGCAGCTCATAGCCGAGGACCAGGGTAACTATTCGATATGCCTACGACATCAGAGGAAGATAAACCCGATCGTAATGTTATTCAAGGGTTTCGCCAACTCGAGAGTGAGGTATCTAAGCCTTCTTGAATTAATACCGGCGGTTACCGCGTGATTGTTGCAGCAGCGGAGGAAGACAGCCGCCAACGTGTCGGTCAAACGAGTGTGTAAAGGCATCAAACGTTGTCAATTCCCCCCCTTATAGCAATGGCATCGTCGGGCTGCACCGGGCTTGGGCCGGAGCGTAGGACTCGTCCCGATTGCTTCAGGACCCTTCGGGCCGTCGGTTCCGCAGGGTGCTCGGTACCCGGCTTTCGCGCACGTCAGCGGGCCTTGCGATCTAACGGACGTTATTCGACATCGTCCTAGCACTCCCATCTGAGAGCGGGATCGTTAGGCAATCGTGATGCCATTGGGAAAGGCCGTCAACTCGAGCAGCAGCTATTGGACGAAGTCTTAACGGATTCTCAGCAAGGCTTCAGTCAAACCTCGCTTGCCGCGCTTTTTCAGCGTGCAGTTGCGTTTTATCGTTGCCGTACCGGTGTCTTTGTTGTATGCGTGCCAGTCAGCACTGCCCACGGGAATTAAAAGGCGGGATTCTCAGTACAAGAAGTATGATTGACATGTCAGTCAACTAATCCGAAAACTGTGATTGACGTATCAATCACTAATTGTGAAATCGTATTGACACGCCAATCAGCTATTTCGTAGCGTCATTGCGATGCAAACCAGGGTGGCCGGAATGCTCGGCGCGACGTTTCCGATTCGTTCAGTCAGTCATTGCCGGGGCTCGGTGGTCGCTGTCTTCGACCTTGCGGGCTCAGCCAACGAATTGCAGCTCGGCGAGAGGTTTGGCCGGTGACCGACGGTGCGGGTACCCGCAGGCGCCGCGCGGTCAGCACTGAAGACAAGTCGAGGCGGCGCGGCGAGATCATGTTCGCATCGAAGAAAGTGTTCGCGCGCAACGGTTTTCACGCGACGACTATTGCGCATATCGCCAAAGAAGCGGGAATGGCTTACGGGTCGGTTTACTGGTATTTCGACTCCAAGGACGAGCTGTTTCATGCGTTGATGGCAGCAGAAGCCGACGCCTTGAGGGCCCATATCGCGGCGGCGGTGGCCCCGGGCGACCATCGGCCTGGTAAGGACTGGGAGCCGCTTCGCGTGACGGTTCAAGCCGTTCTGGAGTTCTTCGAGGCCGATAAGGCGGTGACCAAACTCCTGCTGCGTGACGCCTACGCGCTCGGCGACCAGTTCGAGAAGCACCTCGGCAGCATCTATGAGCGGTTCATCGACGACATCGAGAAACACATGATCGTCGCCCAGCAGCTGGGGACGGTCATCAACGCCCCGCCCCGGATGCTGGCCTTCAGCCTTGCCGCGCTGATCGGCCAGCTGGCTCATCGCCGACTGACCACCGACGACGGCGTGGCCGCCGACGAAGTTGCGGACATCGTCGTGTCGTTCTCGCTCAACGGGTTACGGCCGCGAGGCAGCTGAGACCATCCTCGGGTTCGCCGACCCCGCCCGATTGACACGCTAACCGGCAGCTCATAGCGTTCCGGCAATGCGAACACGGGTCGCCGACATGCTCGGTGTGGAATTCCCGATCTGCGCTTTCAGCCACTGCCGGGATGTGGTGGCCGCGGTGTCCAATGCGGGTGGTTTCGGCGTTCTCGGTGCCGTCGCGCACAGCCCGGAGCGGCTCGAGACCGAGCTGAGCTGGATCGAGGAACAGACCGGGGGTAAGCCGTACGGCGTCGACTTGCTGCTGCCGCCCAAGTACGTCGGCGCAGAGCGGGGCGGGATCGACTCCGAGCAGGTCGGGGAGTTATTGCCCGAGGAGCACCGCCGCTTTGTCGACGATCTGCTGTCCCGCTACGGGATTCCGGCGTCGACCGCAGAGGAGCGGCAGCCATCCGGTGGCCTCAACATCTCACCCAAGGGCTACGAACCGCTGCTCGACGTCGTGTTCGCCCACCACGTCCGGCTGATCGCGAGCGCGCTCGGTTCGCCGCCGCCGGAACTGGTCACCCGGGCCCACGACAACGACGTGCTGGTGGCCGCGCTGGCCGGGACCACTGCGCATGCTCGGCAGCACGCGGCGGCAGGCGTCGACCTTATCGTCGCGCAGGGCACCGAGGCCGGTGGGCACACCGGCCAAGTGGCGACGATGGTGTTAGTACCTGACGTGGTGGACGCAGTGGCTCCGGTGCCGGTGCTGGCGGCGGGCGGCATTGCCCGCGGCCGCCAGATCGCAGCGTCGCTGGCGTTGGGTGCCGAGGGTGTGTGGTGCGGTTCGGTGTGGCTGACCACGGAGGAAGCCGAGACACCGCCCGTGGTGAAGGAGAAGTTTCTGGCCGCGACCTCGTCGGACACTGTCCGGTCGCGTTCTTTGACCGGCAAGCCCGCGCGCATGCTGCGCACCGCGTGGACCGACG
This sequence comes from uncultured Actinomycetota bacterium, assembly GCA_963755805.1. Lineage (GTDB taxonomy): Bacteria > Actinomycetota > Actinomycetes > Mycobacteriales > Mycobacteriaceae > Mycobacterium. Next base: position 24,389 of record CAVWLG010000005.1, on the reverse strand, counting down.
AGTGGGAACGGGCCGACAGTCCCGACCCGCTGGGAATGCCGTTGCAAACCGCGCTGATCGATGACCCGCAGCGGCGCATCAATCGGGCCGCCGGCCAGGCAGATTCCAGCGCTCGTGAGCTCGCGACCTATTTCGTCGGTCAGGTCGTGGGTTCGATGAACAAGGTTCAGCCGACCTCGGCGGTGGTGCTGGCGATGGTCTCGGAGTTCATCGATACGGTCGGGCGGCTTGATGAGCTCGTCGACCGGTGACGCGGACCGGCGGGGGAGCGCCGGGCCTGCGGTAGCCGACGGGCGCCGCGGTGAGATCATGGCGGCAGCGAAGAAAGTGTTCGCGCGCAATGGTTTTGACGGCACTTCGATCGCCGATGTCGCCAACGAGGCGGCTCTGTCTTTTGACGCCGTATACCAGTACTTCGACTCCAAGGAAGCTCTTTTTCGGGCGCTGATCGCCGCCGAGGAGAACGCCTTGCGGATCCGTGTCGCGCTCGCGCTGGCCGGGAGCGGCGCAAGCTTCGGGTACACAGAGACCCCATTTCGCGCCACCTTGCAGGCGACATTCGAATTCTTCGACGCTGACCGGGCCGCGACCAAGCTGCTGTTCCGCGACGCCTACCGACAGGACAACGCGTTCAACAAGCGACTGGCCGGCGTCTACGAGCGATTCACCGGCGACATCGAGGCCCTCATCGTCGCCGCCCAGCAACGAGGCGAAGTGGTGACTGCGCCTTCGCGACTGGTGGCCTACACGTTGACTGTGCTGATCGGTGAGATTGCACACCGGCGCCTGACCACCGACGACGGCATCACCGCCGCCGAGGCCGCCGACTTCGTTGTCTCGTTTGTCATGAAGGGATTGCGCCCGGACGACGCCAGCACCGCGGTCACGGAACCATAACGGCAGGTCAGCACGATCGGCGTGGCGAATTGACCCGGGCCGAATGTTCGGGCATAGTCGACACGGTAAGCACCTCGTTAGGTGAGGCGTCTACACGGATACAGGCCACTGACCCCGAACGTCGAGAGACGCCCAGGGTCAGGACAGCTCCTCCCGGGTTAAGGGTTGAGCCCAAGTGGCTTCCGGCCCACAGTTGTTTGGTAGGCCCGGATACGGCGTGTAGTGCCGAAACTCTGACGAGTGGGGTGCGGGCTTCCCGAGCATTTTCGGGTTCTGTATTCCTGCTTGCGTGTGAAATGTGCGGTATTCCGCACGTGCTGCGACTGCGAGGAGGTGAGGGACGCATGAGTTCCAGTTCTAGTCCGGATCGATATCCGGGCTCCGTTTCGTCCCGATCCGGCCTGCGGCGCATTGCTGTCAACTGAGCCTTCTACGACTCACCTGGCATCCCGCCTCATTTCATGAGCGATCTGCGATAGATCTGCTCGACGCCGTTTTGGACGGACACCCGGATCCCGTTGTGCCCGTTTGACTTTCTGCGTAGGAGGCGATCATGACCGCTGTTCTGTACGACGAAGTAGTAGTGGCGGCGACGTCCGCGCCCCGGCTCAGGGTTGTCCCTGACCCGACCCCGACGGCTCTGCCGGCGCCCAAGACCTCCAAGCGGTCCGACTCTGCGCGGACGGGCGGCGACCCGCTGGTCGAGGGTGCTGCCCGGCTGCTGTCCGTTCCGCTGCGTCAGCTCTACGCCGCACTGTGGCGCGCAGGCGTCATCGAGGTCGGTGCCTGAATACCGCTTGACGCTCCCGGCACCCGAAGACTTTCACCCTTCGGTGCCGGGAGTCTGGCGTTATTGCTGAGCCGTGATGAAACTCGATAATCCGTTTTGATAGGCGGGCAGACTGTGCCGCCACGCGATCTGCACCTGCCCGCCACTGTCGACCGAGATCTGCGCGCCCACGTGCACGTATGGAGCCGGCGGTAGATAGGGCACGACGTCGAGGAAATTCACTACGCGGTAGCAGCTTTCGATGAGCGCGTTGAAGCTTGCGGCGAAATCGCTCACTCCGACGCGGGGTCCGGCAAACGTGATCAGTCGAGGCTCGATCGTGTTCGGCGGCATGTTGCGGGCGATATCGGGTGCCGCGAGAACGGCGAGCGCGGCACCGAGGCTGTGCCCGGTGATCAAGATCTGATCGCAGCCGGCTGCGGCGGTGGCCAGGTTTGCGGCGATGTTGGCGCGAACGAGTTCGTAGACGTCCTGGAAGCCGGCGTGCACCTGTCCGAAACCGCTGATCGCGCGGTAATCGTCGGGCACGGCATCGATATCGGCCACCCACTCCGCGACATCGGACGTCCCGCGAAACGACAGAAATGCGGTGCGGCTGGCCGCGTTACGTCCCATCAGCCCGAAGATGTCGGTGTTCTTCGTCATCGCCATCACCGCGGGATGCGGATTGGTCATCGCGGTCAGCATCACGGCATCGGCCTGGATCAGACTGGTTTGGCTGTAGCCGGCCGGCAGGCTGGCGGCGCTGCCGTCCATCACTGCGTATGCGGCCTGCGCCAATGGCAGCACCACATCACGAGCAAAGACGGGATCGAAGGCCACAGCCGCAGTCTAACGATCGATGCGCTGTCTTGATGCTTGTTGAGCCAGATGTATCGTGAACCCGCTGCTGTAGCGGAGTCGAACTCAGGAGACGTCGTATCGATGCCCGAATTGCACGCGTTCGACCGCGCGATTGAACTCGACGTGGTGAGCGCAGACGTCGTCCGGGGGCGCACGCACCCGGAGTGGGCGAACATGGTGGGCCCGTTCGGTGGGGTCACCGCTGCGGTCTTGCTGCGCGCCATTGAATCGCATCCCGACCGACTCGGTGAGCCCGTCGCTCTGACAGTGAATTTCGCCGCGCCGATCGCCGATGGGGAGTTCGAGATCTCCCGTCGGGCCGCGCGTACCAACCGCACGAATCAGCATTGGATCGTCGAGCTCAGCCAGGGCGGTGCGGTCGCGACGACGGCTACCGCGATATTCGGCATCCGCCGCGATACCTGGTCCGACACCCAAGCGGTGCCGCCGAAAGCGCTCGCCGCCGGAGCAGATCTCGCGTGCCAGTCGCGAGAACCTGCCGGTGTGGATTGGCATGTACGACATGCGTTTTGCTGAGGGCTCCTTCTCCGGCGGCGCCGTAGAGACGGGGTCGTCGTCGACGACCACGCTGTGGGTGCGCGACGCCGCCCAGCGTCCCGTCGACTTTCCGGCGCCTTACCGCGATGTCCGACATCTTCTTTCCGCGGGTGTATTTGCGTCGGGGCGTCCTCCCGGCCGGCACCATCTCGATGACCACCTACTTCCATGCCGACAGTCAGCATCTGGACGCGCTCGGCGGCGACTACATTCTGGCGACCGCCCGCGCCGACCGGTTCGACCGCGGATTCTTCGACCAGAACGCGCAACTGTGGAGCCGAGCCGGAGATCTGCTGGCCACGACATTCCAAATCGTCTACTTCAAGGGTTAGGCGTTCAGCGGGGCCATGACCGCCCAGGTTTGCGCCGGGCCGTAGAATTGAGCAGCAGCATCGATCCGGCCATCACCGGGGAGCTTTCGGAAGAACAGCCAGCACCTGCAGTTTTGCCGGCCCAGTAGAACCGAACGGGTTGGCCCGTCACAGCCGAATGACGAGCGGCCACACTCAGGTGTGGCAAGCGGGGTGGTACCGCGGCGCGAGTGCACACAGCACTACGTCGTCCCCGTGCCTGACACCGGCACATGGAGACGACGCGCAGTGACCGAGAACACCTATCCCAAGCCGGCGGGCGGCGCACCGGACTTGCCGGCGCTGGAACTCGAGGTCCTCGACTACTGGGCGAGCGACGACACCTTCCGGGCCAGCATCGCCCATCGTGCGGACGGCCCCGAATACGTGTTCTACGACGGGCCGCCATTCGCCAATGGCCTCCCGCACTATGGGCATCTGCTCACCGGCTACGTCAAGGACATCGTCCCGCGCTACCGCACCATGCGTGGCTTCAAGGTCGAGCGTCGCTTCGGCTGGGATACCCACGGACTGCCGGCCGAACTCGAGGTCGAGCGTCAGCTGGGCATCACCGACAAATCTCAGATCGACGCAATGGGTATCGCCGCATTCAACGACGCCTGCCGCGACTCGGTGCTGCGCTACACCGACGAATGGCGCGCCTACGTCACTCGTCAGGCCCGGTGGGTCGATTTCGATCACGACTACAAGACGCTCGATCTGCCCTACATGGAATCGGTGATCTGGGCGTTCAAGCAGCTGTGGGACAAGGGATTGGCCTACGAGGGCTATCGGGTGCTGCCGTACTGCTGGCGCGACGAAACTCCGCTGTCCAATCACGAACTGCGGATGGACGACGACGTCTACCAGAGCCGGCAGGATCCGGCCCTCACGGTCGGATTCGCGGTTACCGAAGGAGATCTCGCGGGCGCGCACCTGCTGGTGTGGACGACGACGCCGTGGACCTTGCCGTCGAATCAGGCGGTAGCGGTCAACCCCGACGTCACCTACGTGCAGGTTCGGGCCGGCGAGCACCGCGTCATCCTTGCCGAGGCCCGACTGGCCTCCTACGCAAGGGAATTCGGCGAAGAACCAGAAGTGCTGGGCACCTACCGCGGCGGCGAATTGGTCGGCAGCGCGATACCGCCCGCCGTTCCCGTATTTCATGGACTCGCCCAACGCTTTTCAAGTGTTGGAAGCCGACTTCGTGACGACCGACGACGGCACCGGGATCGTCCACCTGGCACCGGCTTACGGCGAGGACGATAAGGCGACCGCTGACCGGGTCGGCATCGTGCCGGTGACTCCCGTCGACTCCAAGGGCCGTTTCGACGCCACCGTCCCCGATTACCGGGGCCAGCATGTCTTCGACGCCAACCCGCTGATCATCCGCGACCTGAAGAACCACACCGGTCCGGCCGCCGCCAACGGTGCGGTGCTGATCCGCCAGGAGACCTACGACCACCCCTACCCGCATTGCTGGCGGTGCCGCAATCCGCTGATCTACAAGGCGGTTTCGTCCTGGTTCATCAAAGTCACCGACTTCCGCGACCGGATGGTCGAACTCAACCAGCAGATCACCTGGTATCCCGAGCACGTCAAGGACGGCCAGTTCGGCAAGTGGCTGCAGGGTGCACGCGACTGGTCGATCTCGCGAAATCGTTACTGGGGCACCCCGATTCCGGTCTGGGTTTCCGACGATCCGGCCTACCCGCGGATCGATGTCTACGGCAGCCTCGACGAATTGGAGCGCGACTTCGGCACCCGGCCGGACAATCTGCACCGGCCCTACATCGACGAGCTCACCCGGCCCAACCCCGACGACCCGTCCGGTCAGTCGACCATGCGGCGTATCGCCGACGTGTTCGATGTGTGGTTTGACTCCGGCTCGATGCCGTATGCCCAGGTGCACTACCCGTTCGAGAACCGCGACTGGTTCGACACGCACTACCCCGGTGATTTCATCGTCGAGTACATCGGGCAGACCCGCGGCTGGTTCTACACCCTGCACGTGCTGGCCACTGCATTGTTCGACCGGCCGGCATTCAAAACCTGTGTGGCGCACGGCATCGTGTTGGGCAGCGACGGCCAGAAGATGAGCAAGTCGCTGCGCAATTATCCCGACGTGAGCGAGGTATTCGACCGCGACGGCTCCGATGCGATGCGCTGGTTCCTGATGGCTTCGCCGATCCTGCGCGGCGGCAACCTGATCGTGACCGAGCAAGGCATCCGTGACGGGGTGCGCCAGGTACTGCTGCCGTTCTGGAACGCCTACACCTTCTTGGCGCTCTACGCGCCGAAAGTCGGTACGTGGCGCACCGATTCGCGACACGTGCTGGACCGCTACATCCTGGCCAAGCTGGCGGTGTTGCGTGACGACCTGACCGCCTCGATGGACGGTTGCGACATCTCGGGGGCCTGCGAGCAGTTGCGCCAGTTCACCGAGGCGCTGACGAACTGGTATGTGCGACGGTCGCGTTCGCGGTTCTGGGAAGAGGACCCCGACGCTATCGACACGTTGCACACCGTGCTCGAGGTGACTTCACGGCTTGCGGCGCCGCTGCTGCCGATGACGACCGAGATCATCTGGCGCGGCATCACCGGCGAGCGCTCGGTACACCTGTCCGATTGGCCGGCACCCGATCAGCTGCCCGCGGACGCCGCGCTGGTCGACGCGATGGACCAGGTGCGTGAGGTCTGCTCGGTGGCGTCTTCGCTGCGCAAAGCGAAGAAGCTGCGGGTGCGGCTGCCATTGCCGAGACTGACTGTGGCGGTTGAGAACCCGGAGCGGCTAGCGCCGTTCACCGACCTGATCGCCGATGAGCTGAACGTCAAGACGGTTGAGCTGACCGACGACATCGACAGCTACGGTCGCTTCGAGCTCACGGTCAACGCCAGGGTCGCCGGGCCGCGACTGGGCAAGGACGTGCAGGCCGCGATCAAGGCCGTCAAGACCGGAGAGGGTGTTGTCAACGCCGACGGCACGCTCACCGCCGGTGCGGTGGTGCTGCAGCCCGGGGAATACAGCTCGCGGCTGGTCGCGGCGGAACCTGAGTACACCGCGCCGCTGCCCGGCGGCGCTGGACTGGTGGTACTGGACGCCACGCTGACTCCGGAGCTCGAGGCAGAGGGCTGGGCCAAGGACCGCATCCGCGAATTGCAAGAGCTGCGCAAGTCGGCCGGCCTCGATGTGTCCGATCGGATCAGCGTTGTGATGTCAGTACCGGCGGAACGGGCTGAGTGGGCGGCTGCGCATCGCGATCTGATCGCCGGGGAGATCCTGGCCACCAGCTTCGAGTTCGGTGAGTCGACCGACGCCACCGAGATCGGCGACGGCGTGCGGGTCGCTATTTCGAAGAGCTGAGAATCGCAGCGGTGGCCAACGTGACGTACTGCATGGTGAAGTCACCGCCGAGCGAATCAATAGCTGCCCCAACGGTGTCCAGCACCGTATTCAGCTGCTCCGGTGGAAGGACGGTGAGCTGACCGGTGGTGGCCAGGTGGTCCAGCCATTCATCACGGGTGTAGTGCCGCTGCCATTCGAATCGCCACTGCTCGGGTTCGCCGAAGCCGCCGGCGGTGTGAATACCGTCCACGGCCCGGCTGAGATTGCGTTGTTGAAGGTCAAGACCGGGGGTCTTCAACGGTCCGTCGGGAGCCACGTGGCTCAGGACTTCCTCGAACGGGTCGGCGATCTCGGCGGGTGGCTCGAAGACGTGCCAGTACAACGCCAGTAGCCCATGGGGCCGCAGCACCTGCGCTGCCTTCGCGGCGCCGAGCACCGGGTCGACCCAATGCCAGGCCTGCCCGGCGACAACCGCGTCGAACGACCGGCCTCGGGAGTCCCACTCCTCGAATTTGCCGATCTCGACCTCGATGCCGGTCTGCCTGGCGAATTCGGCCATCCGGATGTCCACATCGACGCCGAGCACATTGATGCCGGACGCCCGGTATTGCCGCGCACCGATGCCGGTGCCGCAGCCGACGTCCAAGAAGTCAGTGCCGGGGCTTGCAGCTACGACGCGCCGTATCAACTCGTCGGGGTAGGCCGGCCGCGCCCGGTCGTACCGGTCGGCGTCTATACCGAATGACTCTGCTACGTGCCGCATCTGGTGGGGCAGCTCCTCGATCGACATAGATCCGACATCTACACCACCAACCTCGGCGCTACCAGGGGCTGTGAAAATCGGGGACAGTGTCTGCAGCGGCCAAGGCTAAGGCTTGACGGCCCGCCAGCGCAGACTGCCCCGACCGGTATCGACAGCTACATCGCTGAACCCGCTTGCCCGCAACCGGTTCGGTAGCCCTTCGGGTGACACCGGGTTGCAGATGTCGTGGAAATGCAAGACCCGGAAGGGGATCGACGAGGCGCTGTCACTGCCGGCGAACACTCCGCCCGGGCGCAGCACGCGGAACGCCTCGGCGAACAACTGGTCCTGCAGATCTACGGTCGGGATGTGGTGCAGCATGGTGAAGCACACCACGGCGGTGAACTCCCCGGTCGGCAAACCGGTTGCGGTGCCATCGCCGTGGATGATGCGGGCACGGTGGCCGTAGCTCTCGCGCAGCCGCTCGGCCATTGAATGGTCGATCTCAACGGCGGTGTAGTGCGGCGCCCTGTCGATCAGCACCCGAATGTTGGCGCCGTACCCCGGCCCGATTTCCAGCACGTTCTCGCCGAGGTCCACCTCCGCGAGCACCCACGGCAGCAGACCGTCTTCGACTGACGTGAAGTAGCGGCTGGAGCTGCAGAAAACTCGATGGCAGAGGTTCATCGCCATGGTCGAAGACGGTAGCGCAATAGCATCGGTGATTGTGGATTCCCGCTGGGTGCTGCACCTCGACATGGACGCGTTCTTCGCGTCCGTCGAGCAGCTCACCCGGCCCACCCTGCGAGACCGGCCCGTGCTGGTCGGCGGGTTGGGCGGACGTGGCGTGGTGGCCGGCGCCAGCTACGAGTCACGGGTGTTCGGGGCGCGGTCGGCGATGCCGATGCACCAGGCGCGCCGGTTGATCGGTGTGACGGCGGTCGTGCTGCCGCCGCGCGGAGCGGTCTACAGCATCGCCAGCCGCCGGGTCTTCCACACCGTGCGCGCCGTGTTGCCCGTCGTCGAGCAGCTCTCCTTCGACGAGGCGTTCGGGGAGCCGGCGGAATTGGCCGGCGCAACCGAGACCGAGGTCGAAGAGTTCTGCGCGCAGTTGCGGCAACGGGTGCTCGACGAGACCGGGCTGATCGCGTCGGTCGGCGCCGGCTCGGGCAAGCAGATCGCCAAGATCGCCTCCGGGTTGGCCAAACCTGATGGCATCGAGGTGATCCGGCGTGCCGACGAGGCGCGGCTGCTGGACGGTCTGGCGGTGCGCAAGCTGTGGGGGATCGGCCCGGTCGCCGAAGAGAAGCTGCATCGGCTGGGCATCGACACGATCGGACAACTGGCAGCGTTGAGTGAAACCGAAGTGGCCAACATCCTGGGTGCGACGATCGGGCCGGCGTTGCACCGGTTGGCCCGCGGGATCGACGACCGCCCGGTGGCCGAACGCGCAGTGGCCAAACAGATCAGCGCCGAGTCCACCTTCGCGGTCGATCTGACCACCCTCGAGGAGCTGCGCGACGCGATCGCACCGATCGCCGAGCATGCCCATCAACGGCTGTGCCGTGACGGCCGCGGCGCCCGGACGGTCACGGTCAAGCTGAAGAAATCGGACATGAGCACGCTGACCCGCTCGGCCACCCTGCCCTATGCGACCACCGATGCCGCCGCGCTGGCGGCGCTGGCCCGGCGGCTGCTGCTCGACCCGCGCCAGATCGGGCCGATTCGGCTTCTCGGCGTTGGCTTTTCGGGCCTGAGCAGTGTGCGGCAGGACTCCTTGTTCCCGGATTTGGAGTTGACGGTGTCAGACACCGAGCTCGGTGCCGACAGCGGCGAGGCAGAGCGCCGAGCCGACGTGCCGGCCGCAGTGCCCGAGGCACGCGGGCTGGCGGGTGGGAGATGACGTCACCCACCGCGAGTTGGGCCACGGCTGGGTGCAGGGCGCGGGCCATGGCGTGGTCACCGTGCGCTTCGAGACCCGCGGCACGCGGCCCGGGCCCGGCGCGGACGTTCGCCTCCGACAGCGCCGACATCGCCCCCGCGAATCCGCTCGACAGTCTGGACTGGCCCGACTACCTCGCGGCCCTCGCCGAAGCCGCGTCAGAGCAGTCGGTCGACGACGTCGCGCAGGGGTAGCCCCGCTGCCAGCGCGGCTATCGTCAGGACTCGCGTCTGGCTGGGCGGCAGCCACGGGACCATCACCGCGCCCGCGTCGGCGAGGTCGCGGCCCGGGCCGTAATCGGGGGTGACGCGCCTCCCGGCACCCGGGTTGACACCGCAACCAGCACGCCGTTGCGGCAGTGCCGCCGCACTCCGTCGACCACCGCGGCCCCGGCATTGCCCGCCCCCAGCGATTCGAGCACGATGCCGCGGGCCCCGGCGGCTACACAGGCATCCATCGCGACAGCGTCACTGCCCGGGTAAGCCGCGACGATGTCGACCCGCGGGGCGGTTGCCGCACTCAGCTCGGCCAGGAACGCGCGTTGCCCGGGCCGCTCGAGCACCACTCCGCTCGTCGACCGTGCCCAGCAGATCGCCCGCGAAACCGTCCCTCGGCCGCAACTTTGCGAAGACCCCATGGCCGCAACATCCGCCCGGCAAAACACACCAGCACACCGAGTTCATGGGCGGCGGGATCCGATGCCACCGGCGATGGCGTCCCGGAGGTTTGCCGGCCCGTCGGCGTCGGGTGCGTCCGCGCTGCGCATCGCGCCGGTAAGCACCACCGGAACACCGCCCGGATAGGTGATATCGAGCCACAGCGCCGTCTCCTCGAGTGTGTCGGTGCCGTGCGTCACGACCACGCCCCGGGCGCCGCCATCGGCCGCGGCCCGTACCGCCGCCGCGATCACATCCCAATCGGCCGGAGCCAGCTCAGAACTGTCTTTGCACATCACCTCGACGACGTCGACATCCAGGCCCGCGGTCAACTGCGCGCCACCTTGTGTCGGCCGCCGAACGCCGTCGGCGTCAGCAGTGGTGGCGATGGTCCCGCCGGTGGCGATAACGGTGACGCGACTCATGGTGCGATCATCCCGCATCATGGCCGACGGCGGGCGCGGCGGGTCGGCGCGCAGGCGCTAGTGGATGATGTGGGAGTGACTGACCAACCGACAGGATCGGCGGATCCGGTGACCGAGGCCGATACGGCCGCGGACACCGCAGGCCTCACCGCACACTCCTCGGCGGCGGCAGTCGCTGTTGTTGTCGGTCGCGGCCGTCGTGCTGATGCTGGATATCGTCACGAAAGTGCTGGCAGTCAAGCTGCTGACGCCCGGCCAGCCGGTGCCGATCATCGGCGACACGGTGACGTGGACGCTGGTGCGCAACTCCGGAGCCGCATTCTCGATGGCCACCGGCTACACCTGGATGCTGACGCTGATCGCCAGTGCTGTCGTGGTCGGCATCTTCTGGATGGGCCGCCGGCTGGTGTCGACGTGGTGGGCCATCGGCCTGGGGATGATCCTGGGCGGCGCGATGGGAAACCTGGTCGATCGGTTTTTCCGCGCGCCGGGACCGCTGCGTGGGCATGTCGTGGACTTTCTTGTCGATCGGCTGGTGGCCGGTGTTCAACGTCGCCGACCCGTCGGTGGTCGGCGGGGCCATTCTGTTGGTCACGCTGTCCGCGCTCGGGTTCGACTTCGACACCGTCGGCCGCCGGCGCGACGACGACGATGCAGAGCGAAACGATGCGGCCGACGAGCCTGCCGAGGGCGTCGACGAGCCCCAATGACCGATCGATCGATGCCGGTGCCGGAAGGCCTCGCGGGCATGCGTGTCGACGCGGGCGTGGCGCGGTTGCTCGGGGTGTCGCGCACCGCGGCCGCGGCGATGGCCGAGGACGGCGGCGTCGAGCTGGACGGAACGCCGGCCGGCAAATCGGATCGGCTGACAGCGGGGGCGTGGCTGCAGGTGCGGTTGCCCGAGCCGCCGGCGCCGGTGGAGAACACGCCCGTCGACATCGAGGGCATGACGATCCTGTACTCCGACGACGACATCGTCGCCGTCGACAAGCCGGCCGGAGTCGCCGCGCACGCCTCGGTGGGCTGGACCGGGCCGACGGTGCTCGGCGGGCTGGCCGCGGCCGGTTACCGGATCACCACCTCCGGCGTGCACGAGCGGCAGGGCATCGTCCAGCGACTCGACGTCGGCACCTCCGGGGTGATGGTGGTCGCGATCTCCGAGCGGGCCTACACCCTGCTCAAGCGCGCGTTCAAAGAGCGCACGGTCGACAAGCGTTATCACGCGCTGGTGCAAGGACATCCGGACCCGTCCAGCGGCACCATCGACGCGCCGATCGGCCGCCACCGCGGCCACGACTGGAAGTTCGCCGTCACCTCCGACGGCCGGCACAGCCTGACCCACTACGACACCGTCGAGGCTTTCGTCGCCGCCAGCCTGCTCGACGTGCATCTGGAAACCGGCCGCACACACCAGATTCGGGTGCACTTCGCCGCGTTGCACCACCCCTGCTGCGGCGACCTGACCTACGGCGCCGATCCCAAGCTCGCGAAAAAGCTTGGGCTGGAACGCCAGTGGCTGCATGCACGGTCGCTGGCGTTCACCCATCCCGGCGACGGCCGGCAGATGGAGATCGTCAGCCCGTACCCCGCGGATCTGCAGCACGCGCTGGACGTGCTGCGGGCCGAAGGCTGAGTTTCGCGCTCGGCGTGGATAACTCTTCGCCTCTTCGACCCATTCTCGTTCGATCCGGCCGATCTCCAGCGACAGCAGTGCCACGGTCGGGTTGTCGCAGTTGACCTCATGAGCGGTGCGGAATCTGGCGGTTTCGCCAGTGCTGGGCAGGTGCGGCCGCAGACCCTCGAACCACTCATCGCCGACGACGTTGGGCGGGTCGTGGTCGCGCGGCCCGGCGGCCCATTGGCGATAGGTGTCCCGGGCAGTCGCCAAGCCGGCCCGCCAGCTTTGGACCGTCTCGTGCCGCCGAGATTGCAGGCTGGAGATCATCTGGTGCTTCTGCTCAGAGTTTGCAGCCATCCGCGGCAACCAGTGTCGCCGACCAATCTCACGACCCCCAAGATGCCTGCCGTCGACGCGCCCGCGACCACACCCATCAGGCCCATTCCCGCCATGCTCATACGCTGATCGTTGCATCCAGGCGCGGCGGCCGCTACGGCTTGCGGGCTTCGACCAGCAGCCGCGTCGAGTGTGCGACGAACGGGCCGTCGGCCTCGATCTGCTCGTGCATCGCGCGCAGCCGCTCGCGATAACGCTCGACGCTGAAGTCCGGGACGGTCCAGATCACCTTGCGCAGGAAATAGATCACCGCGCCGACGTCGAAGAATTCTGCACGCAGGCGTTCCATCCGCATCTGGACGACCTGCAAACCGGCGGCTTGTGCCCGCTTGGCCTGGGTATCCGGTTGCAGCTCAATCCATTTGGCGGGCTGAGGTCCCAGAAAGAATTCGAACAGCTCCCTCATCGTCGCGGGCCCGATCTGCTGCGCCAGGTAACTGCCGCCCGGGCGCAGCACCCGCAAGATCTCCGCCCACCGCACCTCGGTTGCGTGCCGGCTGGTCACCAGGTCGAACGCCTCGTCGGCGAACGGCAGGCGCGGCTCGTCGCGGGTCGCCACCACGACGACTCCGCGCGGATGCAGCAGCGAGGTGGCCAGCGCCGCGTTCGGCGGCCACGATTCGGTGGCGACCATCGTCGGCGGGAAGGCCGGCGCCCCGGCTAGCACCTCGCCGCCGCCGGTGTCGATGTCCAGCCCCGCCGACACCGTCGCCAGCCGCTGGCTCATCAGTCGCTGGTAGCCCCACGACGGACGCTCCTCGGTGGCGCGACCGTCGAGCCAGGAGAAATCCCAGCCGTCGATCGGTGCCGTGGCAGCTTCGGCAACCAGTTCGTCGAATGTCCGGCCCATGGCTGCATTGTCGGCTAGCCGACGTCAGTGACTCAAGGCGCGAGCCTGATGTGTCCTGGAGGCGCGGGCTGGTCCGGCGTCGGGCTTGCCGGCGTTTCTCCGCCCGCTCCTGAGCCGCCCGGCCCAGGCGCGGGCGCGGGTGCCTCGGCGGGAGGCCCGGGGTCCGGCACTGGCGCCTCGGCCGGCGGCGGCTCGCGGTTGTTGTGCCGGTGCCTGAGGCGGCGCGGGTGGCACACGGTGCGTTGGCGGCGGTGGCGGCTGTTGCGGCGGGGGCTCGATTTCTTGCGGTACGGGCGGGGGTAGCGCCGGAACCGGTAACGGCTTCGTCGGCGGGATTTCTCCTGACGGGGAGCGGTTCGACGAACGACGCCAACTCGATCAGTCGAGCGTCGCTAGGCCGCCCTTGGTATGCGGTGATGGAGGCGATCTTGCCCCTGTTTCTCGGGCAGTAAGCCTCCACTGAGGCGTTGATGAATCGATCGATGGTCCTGGTGATCCGGCCTTGGTTTTGCAAGCGGGTGAGCGGGTTCTCGTTGAATCCGTTGTTTCGGATCAGCTCCACCAGGTCGCCGACCGACATGCCCTCATCAAGTCTTGAACACGTCTTTTTGGCCACGTCGATCAGGCTGTTGTCGTTGTCGACGGGCGGAATGTCTTGTTGATTGAGGAGATCGAAGAACTTCTGATCCTGACCAGGGTCGGCCACCGCCGCGACGGAGGGCGAAAACGTCGCCGCGGCAATGACGGCGACGGCGGCCACCGAGTAGGGGAGGTGGCGGACGACTACGGAAAACATGGCCGGGATTCCGTTCTGCTGAATTCATCGCCAGACGAGCCGATGAATTCCAATCTAAGCCCCGCCAGGAAATTTGGCAGATCTGCCGAGAGTGCGAAGGGGGTTCGCCGAGCGTGCGGCCACGCGATAAACCAGGCCGCTTATTCGCAAACACGCACGCTCGGCGAAGCTTGGGGCGGTGCTCAGACCACCGCCTTGATGTCCTCCGAGGCGATCTCCCCGGCCAGTGGCGCGATCGCATGAAGGATGTCGGTGATGGTGTCGGTGTGCAGGCCGGCCGCGCACAGTGAGTCGGCCAGGTGTGCAGCCACCATGGCGAAGTGATGCATGGTGATGCCGCGTCCTTCGTGGACCTGCCGCATCGACGAGCCGGTGTACGGTCCGGGCCCCCCGAGCACGGAGCCGAGGAACTCGACCTGACGGGCCTTCACACACCTCATGTTCGCGCCGGCGTAGAAACCGGCTAGGAGGTCGTCGTCGAGTACCCGGCAGTAGAAATCCTCGACAACGACTTCGAGGGCATCGTGGCCGCCGATCTTCTCGTACAGCGACGCGATGCCGGGCCGGCGAAATCGGGTGAGCATTCCCATGGGACACAGCGGACCATGCCGGCATTGCCCGACCGTTAGGTCGCCATCACCACGCGATTACTTGGCGTAACAACCGGATTGCCACAGAATCACCTGTTCAACCCCAGCGGTGTAGCAGACTCGGTGGTGAATCCAGCGCAATCACCACCGGGGAGCGAGAAATCTATGAATCTGGGGGATCTGACAGGTCTCGTCGAGAAGCCGTTCGCCGCCGTGTCCAACCTGGTCAACACTCCCAACTCGGCCGGCCGATACCGACCCTTCTACCTGCGCAATCTGCTCGACGCGGTACAGGGCCGCACCCTGCACGAGGCTGTCGACGGCACGATCACGCTGATCACCGGCGGTTCGTCGGGCATCGGTGAAGCGGCGGCCAAGAAGATCGCCGAGGCCGGCGGCGAGGTAGTGCTCGTCGCGCGCACCCAGGAAAACCTGGACAAGGTTGCCGACGACATCCGCAGCAGCGGAGGCACCGCGCATGTCTATGCCTGCGATCTGACCGACATGGACGCCATCGCTGCGATGGCCGACAAAGTGCTGGCCGACCTCGGCGGCGTCGACATGCTGATCAACAACGCCGGGCGTTCGATCCGTCGTTCACTGGCGCTGTCCTACGACCGCATCCACGACTATCAGCGCACCATGCAGCTGAACTACCTCGGCGCGGTGCAGCTGATCCTCAAATTCATTCCGGGCATGCGGGAACGCGGATTCGGTCAGATCATCAACGTCTCCTCGGTCGGCGTGCAAACCCGGGCGCCGCGGTTCGGCGCATACATCGCCAGCAAGTCCGCGCTGGACAGCCTTTGCGACGCACTGCAGGCCGAGGTGGTAGAAGACGACGTCAAATTCACCACGGTGCACATGGCGCTGGTTCGGACGCCGATGATCAGCCCCACCAAGATGTACGACAAGTTCCCGGCGCTGACTCCGGACCAGGCCGCCGGCGTGATCACCGATGCGATCGTGCAACGCCCCCGGCGGGCCAGCTCGCCGCTCGGCCAGTTCGCCGCCGTCGTCGACGCGGTCAACCCCGCGGTGATGGACCGGGTGCGCAACCGGGCCTTCACTATGTTCGGCGACTCGACCGCGGCAAAAGGCGACCAATCCGACAGCAGCACAGACGATTTCAACAACCGAAGCGAAACATTCGTGCGGGCCACCCGCGGAATCCACTGGTGAGGCGATCATGAGTCTTCCGAAACCGAACAGCCAGGCAACCGTCGTCATCACCGGCGCCTCGTCCGGCATCGGCACCGAACTGGCCAAAGGGCTGGCCCACCGCGGCTACCCGCTGCTGCTGGTCGCCCGTCGCAAGGAACGGATGGACGAGCTCGCCGACGAACTGCGCGCTCAGTATTCGGTCGGTGTCGAGGTGCAAGCCCTCGATCTGTCCGATGCCGGATCCCGCGAAAAGCTGTCCGGGCGGTTGCGTGACGAGCCGATCGCCGGTTTGTGCAACAGCGCCGGATTCGGCACCAGCGGGGTATTCCAGACGCTGCCGGTCGAACGCGAAAGCGAAGAGGTCGTGCTGAATTCGCTGACGCTGATGGAGCTGACCCATGCCGCCCTGCCCGGCATGGTCGAGCGCGGAGCCGGAGCGGTGCTCAACATCGCCTCGATCGCCGGTTTCCAGCCGATGCCTTACATGGCGGTGTATTCGGCGACCAAGGCCTTCGTGCAGACCTTCTCCGAAGCGGTCCACGAGGAGTTGCATGGAACGGGCGTGTCGGTGACGGTGTTGTGTCCGGGCCCGGTGCCGACCGAGTGGGGCGAGATCGCCAACGCCGAGCGGTTCAGCATTCCGATCGCTCAGGTGTCGCCGCACGACGTCGCCGAGCAGGCGATCGGCGGCATGCTGGCCGGCAAGCGCAGCGTGGTGCCCGGAATCGTGCCCAAAGCCGTCAGCATGGGGGGCCGCTACGTGCCACGCACCCTGCTGCTGCCCGGCCTGCGGATCGGCAACCGTCTCCGCGGCGGGCCCAACCACTGATGGCCAAGGTTGACGTCACGGCCGATGTGCCGATGAGCCCGCAGGACATGTGGGACCACGTGTCCGACCTGTCCCAGCTGGGCGAATGGCTGACGATGCACGAGGGATGGCGCAGCGAGCTTCCCGACGAGCTGGCTGAGGGCACTCAGATCGTCGGCGTCGCTCGCGCCAAGGGCTTCCGCAACCGGGTGACCTGGACGGTCACCACCTGGGACCCGCCACAGCAGGTCGCACTGTCGGGATCGGGCAAAGGTGGCGCGAAGTACACCGTCACGCTCAGCGTCTCACCCACCACAACGGGGTCGAACCTGGGGGTGCGGCTCGATCTCGGCGGCCGGGCGCTGTTTGGTCCGGTGGGGGCGACCGCGGCCCGCGCCGTGAAGGGCGACGTCGAGAAATCGCTAAAGCAGTTCGTCGAGCTGTACGGATAGCGACCCGCCCGACTCACTACCCCCGAAGGTCCGACAGATACAGCCAACCGGAGTAGCCTGACCGGGTGTTACGGGGGGTTCTTAAAGCGACGGTCGCCGACGGCAGGGGCACGTTCGGCTGGATCGGCGTCGTCGTGCGACGCTGGCCGTGGGCGGTCATCGGGTTCTGGGTGGCGCTGGCTGCCGTTTTATCAGTGACATTTCCTCCGCTGACCGAGATGGCCGCCAAGCGACCGGTCCCGATCCTGCCGTCCGACGCCCCGGTGCTGCAGACGACGAAACTGATCTCCGAGGCGTATCACCAGTCCGGGTCCGAGAACGAGAACGTCCTGCTGGTCGTCTTGACCGACGACAACGGGCTGAATCCGTCCGACCTGACCACCTATCACACGTTGGCTGCCAATCTGCGCCCCGATACCCGCGACATCGTCTTGCTGCAGGACTTCGTCCACACGCCGGCGCTGCGCGATGCAATGACCAGCAAGGATCACAAAGCCTGGTATCTGCCGATGGTGTTGTCCGGCGGCGTCGGCACACCGGAGCTGCATGAAGCGTTCGGCCGGGTCGCCGACATCGTCAAGAAATCCGTGGCCGGCTCGACGTTGACGTCACACCTGACCGGACCGGCGGCCACCGGCGATGACCTGATGTACATCGGTATTCGCGACATGCATGTGATCGAGGCCGCGGTTGTCACCATGGTTTTGATCATTCTGTTCGTCATCTATCGAAACTTCTTCACCATGATGCTGCCGTTGATCACCATCGGCGTATCCGTAAGTGTTGCGGGATCTTTCGTTTCGGGCGTCGCCGAACTCGGGTTGGGCGTGTCCACCCAGACGATCACCTTGATGACCACAATGATGTTCGGCGCCGGAATCGACTATGCGGTCTTCTTGCTGAGCCGCTATCACGACTATTTGCGGCAAGGCCTGAGTTCGGACGAAGCCGTCGCCAAGGCCTTGACGTCGATCGGCAAAGTCATCGCCGGGTCGGCGGCCACGGTGTCGGTCACCTTCCTGGGAATGATCTTCACCCAATTGGGAGCCTTCAGAAACATCGGTCCGGCGTTGGCCATTTCCATTGCGGTGGCGCTTATTGCGGCCGTGACGTTCCTGCCCGCCCTGATGGTCCTCACCGGCCGGCGCGGCTGGATCAAGCCGCGCCGCGACATCACCAGCCGCTTCTGGCGGATAACCGGAACGCGCATCGTGCGCAAGCCGGTGATCCATCTGGCGGGCAGCCTGACCGTCCTGCTCATCCTGGCGGGTTGCGCGTTGTTTGCCCGATTCAACTACGACGACAGTAAGACCCTACCGGCAGACGTCGAGAGCTCTGTCGGATACGACACGCTGGCGCAACACTTTCCGCTGAACGCCACCATTCCGGAATACCTCGTCGTCCACTCGGATCAAGATCTGCGTAAGCGTCCTGCCCTCGTCGAGCTGAAGCAGATGGAGCAGCGGGTCAGTCAGATGCCCGATATCGCGGCGATCCGGCCAGCCCCGGTGCCGTCGGCCAAATCGGACAAAAAGAAGCACGCCGCGGACGGCACGCTGCCGGACACGATCGGCAAAGGCGGAAATGCCTCTGAAAAAGATGACAAAGACGCTAAGGCAGGCAACAAAGACCTCGAGGGGGCCGAAGGGTTCCCCAATGTGGCGTCCCTGTTGTATTCCGTGTCCAGCTCCGGAAATGTCGATATGACACCGGATCTCAGCAGCCTCAATCTGCCGCCCGGCGTGACTCTGCCGACCGCCCCGCCGGCCCCGGAAAAAGAAGCCGACGACACGGGGACGTTCATCAGCACCGTGCGTGGACTCGGCTTCGCCATGTCGGTTGACATCGCGGAGATCGCCAATACGGTCAACGCGGCACCGGTGACGGTGCTCGACGTGGTCGCGACCGCCGACCGGGACGGCGGAGCGCTGAAGAAGATGTCCGAGTTTGCCGAGCAGCTCTCCTCGTTTCCCGATGAGCCCTCGATCGAGGCGGCCTCCCATGAATTCCGCCGCATCGTGGAAAGCGCCCGCAATGACATACGCACGTTGAGCAACGACGGCCCGCCCGCGAAGGACAGCGCGCCCCCGGCGACAGATCCGCACAAGTACGCGGACGCGATTCAGCAGATGATCGACGAAATCAAGGCGTTGATCAAGGACACCTCGCAGACCGGCGGCGGCCTGAACAGTGCGCTGACGGCGTTCATCTCGCCCGACGGACACACCGCCCGTTATCTGGTGCAGACCAAACTCAACCCGTTTGCCACCGGGGCCATGAATCAGATTCGCGAGATCACCGACGCGGCCCGCGGCCCGCACCCGCGCGCACTGATGAAGGAGGCGTCGATCTCGGCGTCGGGTGTCACGGCGATGCTGCGAGATACCCGCGCCTATTACGGGGACGACATCAACCTCATCATCGCGATGACGATCCTGATCGTTTTCGTGATTCTGGTCGCGATCCTGCGCGCTGTGGTGGCGCCCCTGTATTTGATTGCTTCCGTGGTGATTTCGTACTTATCGGCGCTCGGCGTCGGCGTGATCGTCTTTCAGTTCATCCTCGGCCAGCCGCTGACCTGGAGCATTCCCGGGCTGACCTTCATCGTGCTGGTCGCCATGGGCGCCGACTACAACCTGCTGCTGATCTCGCGGCTGCGCGAAGAGTCGCCGCACGGGATCCGTTCCGGCGTCATCCACACGGTCAGCTCGACGGGTGGCGTGATCACCGCTGCGGGTGTCATCTTCGCGGCGTCGATGTTCGGCATGCTGTTCGCCAGCATCAGCACCCTGGTGCAGTGCGGATTCATCATCGGTACCGGACTGTTGCTGGACACCTTCCTGGTGCGCACCATCACGGTGCCCGCGATCGCCGTCCTCGTCGGCGACTGGAATTGGTGGCCGTCCAAGCCGCCGCCGCGCGCGCCGCGCCGGCGCGCAGAACCGCCGGCCACGCCCGTCGCGGAACCAGCGCCCGAAGCATCGAACGGCGCCTCTGACGGCCCGGGCGTGCGTCAGAACGGCCGGCACGCAAGAAGCGATCCCGGCACCGTGGCGATTCGTTCGTGAGTCGGAAGAACGGCAAGACACACTCTGCGACACGCCGGGTGCGCGTCGGTGTCCGGTCATAGACTGGCGTCCCTATGAGCAAGTCGTTCGTGCACCTGCACAACCACACCGAATACTCGATGTTGGACGGTGCCGCGAAGGTCTCGCCGATGCTGGCCGAGGCGGCGCGCCTGCAGATGCCCGCGATCGGGATGACCGACCACGGCAACATGTTCGGTGCCAGCGAGTTCTACACCGGGGCCACCGCGGCCGGTATCAAACCGATCATCGGCATCGAGGCCTATATCGCGCCGGCCTCCCGTTTCGACACCAAACGCGTTCTGTGGGGTGACCCGGGCCAGAAGAGCGACGACGTGTCCGGCAGTGGCTCCTACACCCACATGACGATGGTCGCCGAGAACGCCACCGGCCTGCGCAATCTGTTCAAGCTGTCGTCGCTGGCGTCCTTCGAAGGCCAGCTGGGCAAGTGGTCGCGAATGGACGCCGAGCTGATCGCCGAGCACGCGAGCGGCATCATCGCCACCACCGGCTGCCCGTCCGGGGAGGTGCAGACCCGGCTGCGGCTCGGCCATCAACGCGAAGCGCTGGAGTCGGCGGCCAAGTGGCGGGAGATCTTCGGACCCGAGAACTACTTTCTGGAGCTGATGGACCACGGCCTGTCCATCGAGCGCCGGGTGCGCGAAGGCCTGCTGGAAATCGGCCGCGCGCTCAACATTCCGCCGCTGGCCACCAATGACTGCCACTACGTCACCCGCGACGCCGCACACAATCACGAGGCGCTGCTGTGTGTGCAGACGGGCAAGACGCTCACCGATCCCGCCCGGTTCAAGTTCGACGGCGACGGCTACTACCTCAAGTCGGCCGCCGAGATGCGCGAGATCTGGGACGGCGAGGTCGCCGGCGCCTGTGACTCGACCCTGCTGATCGCCGAGCGGGTCAGCTCGTACGCCGACGTGTGGGCGCCCCGCGACCGGATGCCGGTATTCCCGGTGCCCGACGGGCACGACCCGGCGTCCTGGCTGCGTCACGAAGTCGAGGCCGGCCTCCAACGCCGATTCCCCGACGCAACGCCCGACGGCTACTCCGAGCGGGCCGCCTTCGAGATCGAAGTCATCTGCGACAAGGGTTTTCCGTCCTACTTCCTCATCGTCGCCGACCTGATCAACTACGCACGTTCGGTCGACATCCGGGTCGGGCCCGGGCGTGGCTCGGCGGCCGGCTCGCTGGTCGCCTACGCGCTGGGCATCACCGACATCGACCCGATCGAGCACGGGTTGCTGTTCGAGCGGTTCCTCAATCCCGAGCGCGCGTCGATGCCCGATATCGACATCGACTTCGACGACCGTCGACGCGGTGAGATGGTGCGCTACGCCGCCGAGAAGTGGGGGCAGGACCGGGTCGCACAGGTCATCACGTTCGGCACCATCAAAACCAAAGCGGCGCTGAAGGATTCCGCCCGGATCCATTACGGTCAGCCGGGTTTCGCGATCGCCGACCGGATCACCAAGGCGCTGCCGCCGGCGATCATGGCCAAAGACATTCCGCTGTCGGGCATCACCGACCCCAACCACGAACGCTACAAAGAGGCCGCCGAGATCCGCGGTCTGATCGACACCGATCCCGATGTGCGCACGATCTATCAGACCGCCCGCGGTCTGGAGGGCCTGATCCGTAACTCCGGCGTGCATGCCTGTGCGGTGATCATGAGCAGCGAGCCGCTGACCGACGTGATCCCGCTGTGGAAGCGGGCGCAGGACGGCGCGATCATCACCGGCTGGGACTATCCATCGTGTGAGGCCATCGGCCTGCTGAAGATGGACTTCCTCGGGCTGCGCAACTTGACGATCATCGGCGACGCGCTGGTCAACATCAAAGAAAACCGCGGGATCGATCTCGACCTGGAATCGCTCGCGCTCGACGACCCGGCGACCTTCGAATTGCTGGGTCGCGGCGAGACACTGGGGGTGTTCCAGCTCGACGGCGGGCCCGATGCGCGACCTGCTGCGCAAGATGCAGCCCACCGGGTTCGAGGACATCGTCGCGGTGCTGGCGTTGTACCGCCCCGGCCCGATGGGCATGAACGCCCACAACGACTACGCCGACCGGAAGAACAATCGGCAGGCGATCAAGCCGATTCACCCTGAGCTCGAGGAACCGCTGCGCGAGGTCCTCGCCGAAACGTACGGCCTGATCGTGTATCAGGAGCAGATCATGCGCATCGCGCAGAAGGTGGCCGGGTACTCGCTCGCCCGAGCAGACATTCTGCGCAAGGCGATGGGCAAGAAGAAGCGCGAAGTGCTGGAGAAGGAATTCGAAGGCTTCTCAGAAGGCATGCAGGCCAACGGATTCTCGGCCAAAGCGATCAAAGCGCTGTGGGACACCATCCTGCCGTTCGCCGACTACGCGTTCAACAAGTCGCACGCCGCCGGCTATGGCCTGGTCTCCTACTGGACGGCGTATTTGAAGGCGAACTACCCGGGCGAGTACATGGCCGGTCTGCTCACCTCGGTCGGTGATGACAAAGACAAGGCCGCGGTCTACCTGGCCGACTGCCGCAAGCTCGGTATCACCGTGTTGCCACCGGACGTCAACGAGTCCGGGCTGAACTTCGCCTCGGTGGGCACCGACATCCGCTACGGGCTGGGCGCGGTGCGCAACGTTGGCGCCAATGTTGTTGCCTCGCTGATCAATACCCGCACGGCGAAGGGTAAGTACACCGACTTCTCCGACTATCTCAACAAAGTCGACATCGCGGCGTGCAACAAGAAAGTCACCGAGTCGCTGATCAAGGCCGGTGCCTTCGACTCGCTGAAGCATCCCCGCAAGGGACTGTTCCTCGTCCACACCGACGCGGTGGAGTCGGTGCTCGGCACCAAAAAGGCCGAAGCGATGGGACAGTTCGACCTGTTCGGCGGCGACCCGAATGACGGGGGAGCGGGCGCCGATGCAGTGTTCACCATCAGGGTTCCCGACGAGGAATGGGACGACAAGCACAAGCTCGCGCTGGAGCGCGAGATGCTGGGCCTGTACGTGTCCGGGCATCCGCTCAACGGGGTCGCGCATCTGCTGGCCACCCAGGTCGACACCGCCATCCCGGCGATCCTCGACGGCGACGTCGCCAACGAGACCATGGTGAAGGTCGGCGGCATCCTCGCGTCGGTGAACCGACGGGTGAACAAGAACGGAATGCCCTGGGCGTCAGCCCAACTGGAAGATCTGACCGGTGGCATCGAGGTGATGTTCTTCCCGCATACCTATTCCGCGTTCGGCGCTGAGGTCATCGACGACACCGTGGTGATCGTGACCGCCAAGGTCGCGATCCGCGATGACCGGATTTCGTTGATCGCCAACGATCTGGTGGTGCCCGACTTCAGCAATGCCCAAGTGAACCGCCCGCTCGCCGTCAGCCTGCCGACGCGGCAGTGCACCATCGACAAGGTCAGTGCGCTCAAACAGGTACTTGCGCAACACCCTGGTACGTCGCAGGTGCATCTGCGGCTGCTCAGCGGCGACCGGATCACCACCCTCGAGCTGGACGCATCGCTGCGGGTGACCATGTCCCCGGCCCTGATGGGCGACCTCAAGGCGCTCCTCGGCCCAGGCTGCCTGGGCAGCTGAGCCCGCTCTGTTCGGCGACGAACCTGAAGCGCCGCTTGTGAAGCCAGCGTCACACTCGAGAATCGGTGCCGGCCGGATCCTTGTAGACCACACCGGCTTTCATCACGAAATCCACCCGGCCGGTGACGTCGATATCGGTGAAGGGATCACCGGGCATGGCGATCAGATCCGCGGTCTTGCCCTCGGCGATCACCCCGAGGTCGTCGAGGCGCAGTAGTTCGGCGGCCACGCTGGTCGCCGCTCGCAAAGCCCGCAGCGGGGTGATTCCGGTGGATACCATCATCGGGAACTCACGCCAATTGTCATGATGCGGAAACATTCCGGCGTCGGTGCCGAACGCGATCCGAACCTCGCTGGCGGCCAGGCTTCCGCCGCATGCAGCAGCGCACCGCGGTATTTCGTGAATTTCTGGCGTGCATACTCCGGAAGGAAGGCCAAGCTCGGATCGTCATCGCCGCCGCGGGCTTTGGACACGATCAC
>CAVWLG010000004.1:0-315799 GCA_963755805.1 uncultured Actinomycetota bacterium | reverse complement strand
GAACGGCGCCAGGTCGTCGGGCCCCTCGCCCAGCCCGACCAGTTTGACGGGCACGCCC
Organism: uncultured Actinomycetota bacterium; assembly: GCA_963755805.1. Lineage (GTDB taxonomy): Bacteria > Actinomycetota > Actinomycetes > Mycobacteriales > Mycobacteriaceae > Mycobacterium. The sequence goes on along the minus strand of CAVWLG010000004.1, from coordinate 315,741 downwards.
AGTTCCTCCTGCACGCGAAAAACGATGCCGCCCTTTGCCGTCCCGTCCAGTTTGGTCAGCACCACCCCGGTGATCTCGACGACCTCGCCGAACACCTTCGCCTGCGTCAGCCCGTTCTGGCCGATCGTCGCGTCAAGCACCAGCAGCACCTCGTCGACCTCCGCCCGCTTACTGACCACCCGTTTGACCTTGCCGAGTTCGTCCATCAGGCCGGTCTTGGTGTGCAGGCGTCCCGCGGTGTCGATCACGACCACATCCGCGCCGGCCTCGATCCCCTTGTCGACCGCGTCGAAGGCCACCGACGCGGGATCGGCGCCTTCGGGGCCCCGCACCACCTCGGCGCCCACCCGGGAACCCCACGCCTGCAACTGGTCGGCGGCCGCGCCCGGAACGTGTCGGCGGCGCCCAGCACGACGCGCCGGCCGTCGGCAACCAGGACGCGCGCCAGTTTCCACGGTGGTCGTCTTGCCGGTGCCGTTGACCCCGACCACCAGCAGTACCGACGGCTTGTCGTCGTGGGGCAGCGCCTTGATCGAGCGGTCATCGGGTGCAGTTCGTCGATCAGGGCCTCGCGCAGCACCGGGCGGGCATCGGCCCCGGTGCGCACGCCGCTGGTGCCATGCTGGCTGCGCAGCTGCGCCACCACCGAGGTGTGACGGTCGGGCCCGAGATCGGCGATCAGAAGGGTGTCCTCGATCTCCTCCCAGGACTCCTCGTCGAGATCGCCGCCGCCGAGCAGACCGAGCACGCTCCTGCCGAGGCGTTCTGCGACCTGGCCAGCCGGCCGCGCAGCCGCTCGAGGCGGCCGTCGGCGGGGGCGATTGTCGCCGAGTTCCGGCTGCCGCGGGCTGGCGCGGCGGCTGCCGGCTCGGACCGCGGGCGCAGGCTCGACGGGCGCCGCGCGTCCGGTTCGGGCAGCTGGACATCCGAGATCGGCCGTTTGGGCGCGTCGCGCGGATCGGCGGCGTCATCGCCGACCGCGGGCAGCCCCGTCGTCGTCGATCGCGGTCGCGCGTCATCGGTGCGGCTGAACGTGATTCCCGACGACGCCGTGTAGCCGCCCGAGCGGTCGAGCTTGGGCTGCTCGCCTCGGGCGGGGTCGGAGGCTGATCCGCCTGCGCCGGTAACGAACCAAGCCGAAGATCAGCGCGGCGACGACCAGAGCGGCGATGACCGCTATCGCGATCCATAGACCTTCCCGGCAAGGTGTCGCCCAGGCTGGGGAGCCGTTACCAGCGGTGGTGGCTGACCAGTTCCTGGCCGCGCATCCGCTGCGAGATCACCGTGGTGATGCCGTCGCCCTGCATGGTGACGCCGTACAGCGCGTCGGCGATCTCCATCGTCGGCTTCTGGTGGGTGATGACGATCAGCTGCGACTTGTCCCGCAGCTGCTCGAACAGCCCGATCAGCCGGCGCAGGTTGACGTCGTCGAGCGCGGCCTCGACCTCGTCCATCACGTAGAACGGCGACGGGCGGGCCCGGAAGATCGCCACCAGCATCGCCACCGCGGTCAGCGACTTCTCGCCACCGGACAGCAGCGAGAGCCGCTTGACCTTCTTGCCCGGCGGCCGGGCCTCGACCTCGATGCCGGTGGTCAGCATGTCGTCGGGGTCGGTGAGCAGCAGCCGGCCCTCGCCGCCGGGGAACAGTGTCGCGAACACCTCGCCGAACTCGCGTTCCACGTCGGCGTAGGCCTCGGCGAACACCTGCAGGATGCGGGCGTCGACGTCGGCGACGACGTCGAGCAGATCCTTGCGCGCGCCCTTGACGTCCTCGAGCTGGGTGGACAGGAAGTTGTAGCGCTCCTCGAGCGCGGCGAACTCCTCCAGCGCCAGCGGGATTGACCCGGCCCAGCTCGGCCAGTTCCCGTTCGGCCCGTTTGGCGCGGCGTTCCTGGGTGGGCCGGTCGAACGGCATCGGCGCCGGCGCGGTGACCTGCTCGCCGCGCTCGCGGGCCTGCTCGTATTCGGCCATCTCCAGTTCCGACGGCGGCAGCGGCACCTCCGGCCCGTACTCGGCGACCAGATCGTCGGGCGCCATGCCGAACTGCTCGAGCACGTGCTGCTCGAGCTGCTCGATGCGCATCGCCGCCTGCGCCTTGGCCGACCTCGTCGCGGTGCAGCGACTCGGTGAGCGCGGCGATCCGGGCGTTCAGCGTGTCGACCTCCTCGCGCACCGCGGCCATCGCGACCGGCCGCTGCTGGCGCTCGGCGGCCAGCTCGTCGCGGGTCCGCGACGCCGCCGCCGACCACCTCGGCCAGCCGCGCGGCAACCTGCCGGCCGGACTCGGCGACCGCGGCCGCCACCGCGGCGGCATGCTCGCGCGCGGCGCGCGCCCGCTCCGCGCGCACCCGGGCCTCACGTTCGGCGGCGGCCGCGCGGCGCAGCGAATCCGCCCGTCCGCGAACGGCATTCGCGCGTTCCTCGGCGGTGCGCACCGCCAGCCGGGCCTCCACCTCGACGCCGCGGGCAGCTTCGGCGGCCGCGGCGATCGCTGCCGGCCTCGGCGGGTTCGCTCGGCGAACGGTCTGGCCCTGCTGCGCGTTGCGCAGCCGGTTCTCGAGTTCGCCGAGTTCCTCGACCGTCTGCGCGCGGCCGGCCTCCAGCTCGTCGCGCTGGCGCATCAGCCGGCGCCATTCCTCGTCGGCCGCGCGCGCGTCCTGGCCGAGCCGGCCGAGCTGCTCGTAGATCGCCGAGATGGCCGCGTCGGACTCGTTGAGCGCCGCCAGCGCCTGCTCGGCGGCATCCTGGCGGGCGGCCTGCTCGGCCAGTCGCCCCGGACAACGCCGCGCCGCAGTTCGCCCGCCTGCGTCTCGGCGGCGGCGAGTTCGGTGCGCGCCTTGTCGATTTCGGAGGTGATCTCCAGCGTGCGCGGCTTGCGGTCCGACCCTCCGCTGACCCAGCCGGCGCCCGACCAGGTCGCCGTCGGGGGTGACCGCGCGCAGCCGGGGGCGAGCGGCGACGAGGTCCAGCGCGCGCTGAGGTCGCCGACCACGGCGACACCGGACAGCATCGCGGTCATCGCGCCGCGCAGCCGCGCCGGCGCCTCGACGAGATCCAGCGGCCCAGCGCGCGCCGTCGGGCAGCGCGCCCGCCTGCGCCGTGCATCGTGGCGTCGGCCAGTCGCCCAGCACGATCGCGGCCCGGCCGCCGTCGGCCTCCTTGAGCGCGGCCACCGCCGACCGCGGCCGCGCCGAAGCTGTCGGCGGCCACCGCGTCGGCGGCCGCACCGAGCACCGCGGCCAGCGCCGCCTCGTAGCCCGACTGCACCTTGACCAGCTTGGCGATCGAACCGAAAAGTCCTGCGCCGCTGCGGTTTTCAGTCAGCCACGCGGCGCCGTCCTTGCGCTCGAGCCCGACCGACAGCGCGTCGATGCGGGCCAGCAGCGACGCCACCTGACGCTCCGCGCCGCGCTCGGCGGCCAGCAGTTCGGCGACCCGCTCGTCGGCCAGACCGCAGCGCAGCCACCGTGCGGTCGTGATGCTCGTCGAGACCGACCTCGCCCTGGTCGAGTTCGCCGACCCGGCCCTGCACGGTCTCGAACTCGGCCTTGGCCTGCTGGGCCCGGGCGGCGGCTTCCTCGATGCCGCTCGGAGAGCCGGGCGACCCGTCGTCGATCGACTCGACCCGGGCGCGCATCGTCTCCACCTGGCCGGCCAGCCGCGCCAGGCCCTCGCGGCGGTCGGCTTCGGCGCGCACCGCCGCCACGTGGGCGCTGCTCGGCCTCGGCGGCGACCGCTCGCGCTCAGCCAGCTCGGCGCGGGCGGCGTCGAGCCGGGCTCCGGGCTTCGGCCAGCTCGGCCAGCAGCTGCCGCTCGTGCGCGGCGACCTCCTCGGCCTGGGCGTCCAGTGCGTCGGGGTCGGGGCCGCCGCGTCGACGTCGGTGTCGGCCTCCAGCTGCTGGGCGCGCTCGCTGGCGATCCGCACGGTGGCGCTGACCCGTTCGGCCAGCGCCGACAGCCGAAACCAGGTCTGCTGCGCCCGCTCGGCGCGATCGGACAGCGTCGGCGACGGCCGTCTTCGTGGGCGGCCAGCTCGTCGGTGGCGACCGCCAGCCGGGCCGACGGCCTCGTCGTGCTCGCGGCGCAGCGTCGCCTCGGCGCCGCCGACGCCGTCGAACTCGGCCTGCCGGGTGACCAGGTCGTCGGCGGCCAGCCGCAGCCGGGCGTCGCGCAGGTCGGCCTGGATGGTCTGGGCGCGGCGCGCCATCTCGGCCTGGCGGCCCAGCGGTTTGAGCTGGCGGCGCAGCTCGGTGGTCAGGTCGGTCAGCCGGGCCAGGTTGGCCGACATCGACTCGAGCTTGCGGACCGCTTTCTCCTTGCGCTTGCGGTGCTTGAGCACGCCGGCGGCCTCTTCGATGAACGCCCGCCGGTCCTCGGGCCGCGACTCCAGGATCTCGGCGAGCCTGCCCTGGCCGACGATGACGTGCATTTCGCGGCCGATACCGGAGTCGCTCAGCAGTTCCTGGACGTCCATCAGACGGCAACTGCTGCCGTTGATTTCGTACTCGCCCGCGCCGTCGCGGAACATCCGCCGGGTGATCGACACCTCGGAGTACTCGATCGGCAGCGCGTTGTCGGAGTTGTCGATGGTGACCGTCACCTCGGCGCGGCCCAGCGGCGCGCGCGACGACGTGCCGGCGAAGATGACGTCCTCCATCTTGCCGCCGCGCAGCGTCTTGGCGCCCTGCTCGCCCATCACCCAGGCCAGCGCGTCGACGACGTTGGACTTGCCGGAGCCGTTGGGTCCGACGACGCAGGTGATGCCCGGCTCGAAACGCAGAGTCGTCGGCGAGGCGAAGGACTTGAAGCCCTTCAGCGTCAGACTCTTGAGGTGCACGGCGTGCCAGCCTACCGCTCGGACGAAGCCGCTCGATGGCTTCGCCGACGCGGCGACCAGTCGACGACCACGTTGTCGACGTGGCCCGGTGTGTCCCCGCTCTGCAGCAGTCGTAGCAGCTGTTCACAGGCGTCACGGGTCCCTGCGCGACCACCTGCACGCGCCCGTCGGGGCTGGTTGGTGGCGTAGCCGGTCAAGCCCAGCTCCAACGCGCGCGACCGGGTCCACCAGCGAAAGCCGACGCCCTGGACCCGGCCGTGCACCCAGGCGGTCAGCCGGACGTCAGGATCGGGCACGGTTGGCGATCTCGAAAGTGACCTTCGTCCCGGATTTCAGTGTGCGACCGACCGTGCAGACCTGGTCGATGGCGCGGTTGACGACGACTCGCAGTCGCTCCGCCTCTTCCTCGGTCAGCCCCGACAAGTCGACCTCGAGCGTCTCTTCGAGCAGCGGATAGCGCTCTTGCTCGCGGTCGGCCGGCCCGGACACCCGGACCGTCGCCTGGTAGTCGTCGCCGAGCCGGCGGGCCAGCGGCTGGTCGCTGCTCATTCCGCTGCAGGCCGCCAGCGCGATCTTCATCAGCTCGCCCGGCGTGAAGACGCCGTCGACGTCCTCGGAGCCGACGAGCACCTCCGCGCCGCGCGAGCTATGGCCGGTATAGCGACGCACTCCGGTGCGCTCGACCCACAGATCCGTCATTGTTCATTTGTACCGGATCGGCTTAACCGGCGCATCGTCGACGCGTCGACGAACCTAGCTTCGCGGCCGCGGCTGGCAGCGCGGGCAGTAGAACGACGACCGGTTCATGAATTTGTCGCGGCGGATCACCGCGCCGCAGCGCTTGCAGGCTTTGCCTTCGCGGCCATAGACGTTCAGCGAGCGGTCGAAGTAGCCGGATTGGCCGTTGACGTTGACATAGAGCGAGTCGAACGACGTGCCGCCCTGCGCCAGCGCGTCGCGCATCACCTCGGCGGCGGATTCCAGCAGCGTGGTCAGCTGTCTGCGGGTCAGCGCCTCGGCCAGCCGAGCACCGTTGACCTTGGCCCGCCACAGCGCCTCGTCGGCGTAGATGTTGCCGATCCCCGACACCACGGTCTGGTCGAGCAGTTGGCGCTTGATCTCGGAATGCTTGCGCCGCAACACTTTTACCACCGCGTCGAGGTCGAAGCGCGGGTCCAGCGGGTCACGCGCCACATGCGCGACGGGCGCCGGGACCACGCTGCCGTCAACGGTGACCAGGTCGGCCAGCAGCCAGCCGCCGAACGTCCGCTGGTCGACGAAGCTCAGCGTGGTGCCGTCGTCGAGCAGCGCGGCTATGCGCAGATGCCCGGCGTTGGGGACTTCTCCGAGAAGCATCTGCCCGCTCATACCGAGATGCACGACCAGCGCCTGCTCGTCGCCGCTCGGTCCGTCCAGGGTGAGCCACAGATACTTGCCGCGCCGATCGCTGCCGGTGATCCGCGCGTCGAGCAGCCTCGCCGTCAGGTCGGCGGGGCCGGCCTCGTGGCGGCGGACGGCGCGGGGGTGATGCACGCGGACAGCGGTGATGGTCTTGCCCACCACGTGAGCCTGCAGTCCGCGCCGCACCACCTCGACCTCGGGTAGTTCGGGCATCTAGCCGGCAGTCTCCCCGGTTGCGGCACCGTCTAACTGGTTCAGCGCCTGGCACGCCTTCTCGGCGGCCTTCTGCTCGGCTTCTTTCTTGGTCCGGCCGATTCCGGACCCGTACCGGTTGTCCATCACGACGACGACCGCGGTGAACTCGCGCTTGTGGTCCGGCCCGGTGGCGGCCACCTGATAGGCCACCGCGCCGAGGCCGCGGGCCGCAGCCAACTCCTGCAAGCTGGTCTTCCAGTCCAATAGCCCCAGCTCGCCGGTATCCAGCAATTCGCTGAACAACCGCAGGATGACCCGCCGCGCGACCTCGATGCCGCTGTGCAAATAAATGGCGCCGAGCAGGGATTCGAGGCCGTCGGCGAGGATGCTGGATTTTTCCGTGCCACCGGATTTCAATTCGCCGCGCCCCAGTAGCAGGTGCGCACCGAGTCCTTGATCAGTCAGCGACCGCGCAACCTCGGCCAGCGCCTGGGTGTTGACCACGCCGGCGCGCATTTTGGCCAGATCACTTTCCGGGCGTTGCGGGTGACGGTGGTACAGCTCGTCGGTCACCGTCAGCCCCAGCACGGCGTCGCCGAGGAACTCCAGGCGCTCGTTGGTGGGAAGTCCGCCATGCTCGTACGCATAGCTGCGATGCGTCAGCGCCAGGGTCAGCAGCTCGTCGGGCAGCTCGACCTCGAGCGCGTCGAGCAGATCACTCATCGCCGGTTCCGTCGCCGTCAGATCCCAGCATCGTCGTCAGTTTCGCCCAGCGCGGGTCGATCTCGTCGTGGTGATGACCCGGCTCGGCGGTGGCCAGCGCGACGCCGCACGTGGGGCACAGCCCCGGACAGTCTTCCCGACACGCCGGCGAAAACGACAGCTCCAGGCCGACGGCATCGATGATCGGCTGTTCCAGGTCGACGGTGTCGGCGATAACGCGCCCGACTTCGTCGTCCTCTGTGGTGGCTTCGGTGAGGCTGTCCGGATAGGCGAACAGCTCGGTCACGTCCACCTCGATGTGCTCCTGGAACGGCGTCAGGCACCGCGCACATTCGCCCGTGATCGGCGCCGACACGGTCCCGCTCACCAGCACGCCTTCGGACACCGACTCCACCCGGAAGTCGAGGTCCATGGGCGCACCGGCGGCGATGCCGACCAGGTCCAGGCCGATGCGCGCGGGATTCGCCACCGTCTCATGCAGAGGGAACATCGCTCCGGGACGTCGCCCCAGCCGAGCTATGTCGACGACGAGCGGCGAGCCCGAACGTGGGTGTGCCGAGGGGCTACGCTGCCGCGCCATGTCCGCAATTCTACGGGCGCTACCAGCGACCTCGTGCCGCCGGTAGGAGAGCTACCGCTGCGCGTAGTCGTGTACGCCCGCCGCCGTCCGTAACTGATGGCGGCCGCGGTTGACCGAACGGAGGGTGGTGTTGAGGTGCTCCTCGAACTCGGCGAGTTTGCTGTCGACGTAAATGTCGCACTCGCCGCGCAGCCGGTCTGCTTCTACGTGCGCGTTGTCGATCAGCCGAGCCGACTCGGCGGTGGCCGATTGCACAACCTCGGTCTGAGACACCAGGCGTTGCTGCTCTTTGATGCCCTCTTGAACGGCTTTCTCGTAGGAGATGTTGCCGTTTTCGACGAGACGGTCGGCCTCCGACTTCGCCCGACCGGTGGCGGCCTCGTACTCGCGCTTGGCGGCCGCTGCGATGCGAGACGCCTCTTCGCGCGCCTCCCCGACCATCCGTTCGCTGTGCTGACGGGCTTCGCCGACCATCCGGTCGGCCTGCGCCTTCGCGTCGGCCAAGATGCGGTCGGCTTCCGAGCGGGAGTGGTTGAGCAACGAATCCGACTCGGTGGTCGCCGATGACACCGTGGCGTCCGCGTGCGCTTTCGCCTCGTGCAACAGCGAGTCGCGGGCATCGAGCACGTCCTGGGCGTCGTCCAGCTCGCCCGGGATCGCGTCCTTGATGTCGTCGATCAATTCGAGTACGTCACCCCGAGGGACGACGCAACCCGCGGTCATGGGGACGCCACGAGCTTCCTCGACAATGGCGCCCAGTTCATCGAGCGCCTCAAAAACTCGGTACACGGCAACACCCTCCCGGCTTCGTTGTTGTTACCAGTGTGCCTGGTGTTGCTTCTGTGACTGCGTTGCCAGGCTCGGTGTGTCGGGCTTTTTAGGTCTCAGAACAGTCCCAATACCTGCACACTTGACGTAATTATGTCGACTCTCGCACTCCGGCGGCAATCCCGGACCGGCCTGAGATGCGGGCCGGTCCGACCGCGGGGATGATGGGAATACCCCATAGGGGTATTCGGTTGGAGGTGCCATGGCACATGCGCTGGAACACGCGTTGGCGCTGTCCGGGTCCATGACGTGGGAAATCCTGTGGGCTTTGATCCTGGGTTTCACGCTGTCCGCCGTCGTGCAGGCTCTCGTGCGCCGCTCGACCATCGTGGCGCTGCTCGGTGATGATCGGCCCCGAACGCTGGCGGTCGCAGCCGGGCTGGGCGCCGCATCGTCGTCGTGCTCCTATGCGGCGGTCGCGCTGGCCCGGTCGCTGTTCCGCAAAGGCGCCAATTTCACCGCCGCCATGGCTTTCGAAATCGGCTCGACGAACCTGGTCGTGGAATTGGGCATCATCCTGGCCCTGCTGATGGGCTGGCAGTTCACCGCCGCGGAGTTTGTCGGTGGCCCACTGATGATCGTGGTTCTGGCAGTGCTGTTCCGGCTCTTCGTGCGCTCGCGACTCGTCGACGCGGCCCGCACGCAGGCCGACCAAGGACTGGCCGGTTCGATGGAAGGCCATGCGGCCATGGACATGTCGGTCCAGGGCGAAGGCTCGTTCCTGCGACGACTGCTCTCACGGGACGGCTTGACCTCGGTCTCCCACGTCTTCGTGATGGAGTGGGCCGCGATACTCCGCGATCTGGTGATCGGGCTGTTGATCGCCGGCGCCATCGGGGCGTGGGTGCCCGAATCCTTCTGGCAGCACTTCTTTTTCACTGACCACCCCACGTTGTCAGCGGTATGGGGTCCGATCGTGGGACCCATCGTGGCGATCGCCTCGTTCGTCTGCTCGATCGGCAATGTGCCGCTGGCCGCCGTGTTGTGGAACGGCGGCATCAGCTTCGGCGGCGTCGTCGCTTTCATCTTCGCCGATCTGCTCATCCTGCCGATCCTGAACATCTACCGGAAGTACTACGGCACCGCGATGATGCTGAGGCTGCTGGGCACCTTCTATGCGGCCATGGTCGATCGCCGGCTACCTCGTCGAAATCATCTTCGGCACAGCAGGTCTCATTCCGTCGCAGCGCAATGCCACGGTGATGGAAGCCGGCATCTCGTGGAACTACACGACTTGGCTGAACATCGTCTTTCTCGCGCTTGCGGCTCTTCTGGTCGCCCGCTTCGTGATTACCGGCGGCATCCCCATGCTCCGCGCGATGGGCGGGTCCCCCGATGCCGAGCACGGGCACAGCCACGACCATCACTGCTGACGCCCGCGTCGGCTCGGCCGCACAGGACTGCTCAAGCTAACTCATGCCGGATTCACAGCTTTCACCTATCATGGTGCGCAAAGAGCGATAGAGAATGCCGCCCGAGTTCAGGGGCCTGTGGGGGGCGACGCGACCGGTGCCGGCCGGTGTCAGCGCAGAGGTGACGGGCAGGGGTATGGCGATGCGGGCTGTGAGTCGCCAGGCCGACGAGCAGGCTGTTGCCGACTTTCTGGACGGCGTGCCCAGTGCGCCCGCGGGCCTGGTCATCGAGGGCGATCTGGGAATCGGGAAGACGACCTTGTGGCTCGACGCTGTGGACCGAGCACGCGAGCGCGGGTTCACGGTGCTGGCAAGTCGTGCCGCAAGAGCCGAGTCCGTGCTGGCCTATGCGGCACTGGCCGACCTTCTGACAGACATCGAAGAATCGGTCTGGGCTGATTTACCCGCTCCCCAGCGGCAGAGTTTGGACGCGGCTTTGTTGCGTCGCGCCGAGGAAGCAGCAGCGAGCGATGGGCGCGCGGTGGCCGCTGCGTTTGTGGCAGTGCTCAATCGGCTGGCCACCCGGTCTGAGGGTTTTGTGTTGGTCGCGATCGACGACGTGCAATGGATCGATGTCTCCAGTGCCAACGTGGTTGCCTTCGCCGCGCGCCGATTGCCGCGCGGCGCGGGGTTGATCTGCACGACTCGCAGCGCCGACGTGGCGGCGCGGATCGAGCTTCCTCATCCCGACGCTGTTCGGCGAATCCGCTTGCAGCCTTTGACCATTGGAGAGCTGCATCGAGTGCTGACGGTACGGCTGAATGCCTCGGTGCCGCGACCGCAGCTCCTGCGCATCCATCAGATCTCGGGCGGCAATCCGCTTTTCGCCTTGGAACTCGCGCGCGAGATCGACACCGACGCCGGCACCGGCGCTTTGCCAATGCCCGGTAGCCTCAGTGAGTTGGTGAGTTCGCGGATCGCGCGAATACCGCGCTGACGCCCAAGAGGTGCTGCTGGCAATGGCCAGCGTGTCGCATCCGACGATGAGTCTGCTGGCTCAGGTCACCGACAGTAGCGCCGAAAGCGTACTGGAAGTGCTGACTGAGGCCGAAACTCAGTCGGTAGTCGCCATCGACGGCAACCGAATTTCGTTCACCCATCCGATCCTGGCCCACGGGGTCTACAGCGAAGCCCAGCCGCGGCGCCGTCGCGCCATGCACCGGCGGCTGGCCGAACTCGTTTCTGAACCCGAACTCAGGGCACGGCACTTGGCGCTCTCGGACGCTACCGGTGAACCGGCAACGATCGAAGCGCTCGACACCGCGGCCGAGATGGCGCACGCGCGAGGCGCGCCGGCGGCGGCTGCCGAACTGCTCGATTTGGCAATCGGCCTGGGCGCCGACGACCCACCTCGCCGAATACTCTGCGCAGCCCACTTCTTCGCCGCCGGCGATGCCGGCCGTGCTCGTCAACTTCTTCAGAGCGCGGTTGACGAGCTGCCGTCGGGCCCGATCCGCGCGGAGGCACTACATCAACTCGGGTTGGTCCGGCTCGGCGACGACAGCTTCTCGGAAGCGGCTCAGTTGCTGGAAAAAGGAGTGCTCGATTGCAGCTCCGACGAGGCGTTGCGAGTAAGGATTCTGATCAGCTCTGGCGTACGCGTTGCTGAACAGCGGGCAGCTCGAACAGGCATATAGCCGTTTGCAATTCGCAGTGGACGAAGCCGAACGCTTGGCCGTGCCAGACCTGATCAGTTCAGCGCTGGGCATGCGCGCGATGTCAGACTTCATGGGTGGGCGTGGTTTTGACGCGGATGCGCTCGAACGTGCCGTCGACCTTGCAGACACCGACCGGCCAATCCCGTTGGCTTTTCGTCCGAGCGTTCAACTGACGCTGCTGCGTGCCTGGACGGGCGATCTTGATGTCGCCCGCGAAGCGATGGCGGCGATCAGTCAACAGTGCGTCAGCATCGGCGCAGAACACGACCTGATCTTCACCGCGTTCCATCTCGCCCTCATCGACATTTGGCGTGGCGACCTTGCCGGCGCTGCACTCACTGCCGACCAAACCATCGATCGCGCATCGCAGCTAGGCGGCGACTTTCCGATGTTCATCGCGCTGACACTCAGGGCCGCCGTATCCGCCTACCAGGGCCGCGTTGACGAGAGTCGCCGCGATTTGGGCGAGGCGATCGCGGCCGCACAGCGTTGCAGCTCTGCGCGATTGGGCGAATGGCCAATCACCTTGCGGGCGTTCCTGGAAGTATCCTGCGGTAACTATCAGGCCGCCCTGGATTCCGTCGCGCCGCTGCTGCCCATGGCGCAGGCTTATCCCGACGCGACCGAGATCATCGCTGCGTCTTACCTTCCCGAAGCCGTCGAAGCGATGGTCGGCGTGGGTCGCCTCGATGACGCCGAGCCACTCGTCGACACCCTGGAACGCAACGGCCGTCGGCTCGACCGCGCTTGGATGCTTGCCACGGCATTACGCTGCCGCGCCATGGTACTGGCCGCACGCGGCGAGCTCGACTGCCGCCACCGGCATGGCCGAGCGTGCGATGGCCGAACACCAGCGCATTCCGATGCCCTTCGAGCGGGCCCGCACCCAGTTGCTGCTCGGGCAACTCCAGCGCCGTCAGCGCCAGCGGGAAGCCAGCGCGGCCACGCTTCGCGCGGCGCTGCAGACCTTCAAAGATCTCGGCACCGAGCTGTGGGCTGAGCGCGCGAAAAGCGAACTGGCCCGCGGCATCTCGGGTAAACAGGGCGGCCAAGCACTGACTCCTGCCGAACGGCGTGTTGCCGAGCTGGCCGTGTCGGGCATGACGAACCGCGACATCGCCGCGGCACTGTTCATCAGCCCCAAGACCGTCGAAGTCAATCTGAGCCGCATCTACCGCAAACTCAAAGTTCGTTCCCGCATGGAGCTTTATCGAGCGTGGGAGTCTGGCGAGAGCGGAAACGCGTAACGCATTGTCCGCGAGGCTAATCGAGCCGAGCCGTCTCACCATGGGCGCACACCGAACCGTCTTCGATGGATGGATTGCCCGCGCGATACAGCAGACGCTTGAGCTGGCGGCGATCGGCGGGGCTCAGGTGAGCTAGTAGCTGTTCGTCCGATGTTGCGACGGCGCCCTCGGCTCGCTTGAGCAACGCCTTGCCTTTGCGAGTGAGCTGAGCCGGCAGCGCGCGGCCCGATGATGCCGTCGCGGGCCGGGTCACCAGGCCTATCTCTTGCAGCCCCTGCAATACCTGGTTCATCGCTTGTGCGGTGACATGGGTGTGGCGCGCGAGCTCGGCGCTGGTGCGGCCGGGGTCGTCGTCCAAGATGCGCATGCACACGAATTCGGGTAGCCCAAGCCCGAGCGGTCGCAGGGCTTGCACCGCGTGGGGGCGCAGTCGGGCCATCAACCCGCGCACCAGAAAACCCAACGGCTGATCGTCGAATTCGCTCATCTCTCCCATGCTGACATGGAAGTACGCGGCCCGGCGGCGCAATAGCGCACGCGTCGGCGCACCAGCTGGACGGCGGGCTTCCGCTTTTCTCTCAGCGATATCAAGTTTCTTGACACCTCTGCGGCCCTTCGGTATCAAGGAACTAGATATGCAATGTGGCGTTCGGGCCGACCGGCTCGTCGCCGTCACGCGAAGGAGAACAACGATGTTTGGTGGAGGATTTTCTGGTGGACCGGGTTGGGGCGGACCCGGTGTCGGCGGCCCCGGATTTGGTGCCGGCGGCGGACCCGGATTCGGCGGGCCCGGTGCGGGCGGACCCGGTTTCGGCGGTCAGGGCTGGGGCGGCCATGGCGGACCCGGCGGACACGGATTCGGTGGGCGCCACAAGCGGGTGGTCGTCGGCACCGCGGCACTGCTGCTCGATGGGCCGGCAAACGCCGAGCAGATCGTTCAGCGTGTTTCTGAGGCGACCGACGGTGCGTTTGCGCCGCCGCAGGAGATCGTCGAGCTTGCGATTGGCAAGCTGGCCGGCCGTGGTTTTGTGACGGTCAGCGACGGCGTAGCCACCCTGTCCGAGCTGGGCCGAAACGTGTTGCAGTGGAAGGGCGTCAGCAGCGAGAGCATCCATGCGCGCCTCGCTCAGGCCGGTAAGTTCAAAGACGTCGCCAAGATTCGGTGGGGTCTGTTCGAGCTGGCCGGGCTGGCGCGGACCATCCACTGGTCGGGCACCGACGCTCAGAAGGAAAAGCTCGCCGAAGCGCGGGCGAAAGTTCTGACGGCGATCACCGAGGCGAAGCAGTCCCTGCACGGCGCGCTCGCCGAGAGCTGAGGTAACCACATCATCAGCGCGGCCGTGGCTTTCGCCCGGTCGCGCTGATGATTTACTGCCCCTTCGCCGAGCGCAGCTTTTCGGCTAACCGACGGTTCACCGGATCGGGCAGCAGTTCGGTCACGTCGCCACCCATCATTGCGACTTCTTTGGCCAGCGATGACGACACGAACGAGTACCGCGCGGTGGTCGCCACGAAGAACGTGTCGACCCCGGCCACGTGTTTGTTCATCTGCGCCATCTGCAGCTCATATTCGAAGTCGGTGCCGGTTCGAAGGCCCTTGACGATGGCCGTCATCCCGCGGGACCTGACAAAGTCGACCACCAAACCTTGCCCCGACTCCACGCGCAAGTTGGGCAGGTGAATCGTCGACTCTTCGATCATCGCGATCCGCTCGTCGATATCGAACATGCCCTTCTTGGCAGGGTTGATCAGGATGGCCACCACCACTTCGTCGAACTGAGCCGCCGCTCGTTCAAAGACGTCGATGTGGCCCAACGTCACCGGATCGAAAGAACCCGGGCAAACAGCGCCGCTCATATGCGCCGCTCCTCCTCATCGCTTCGCTCTGCATCGTCGCCGGCGGTCATGTCCGAAGACGGTACACGCAGACTCAGAGGCGTTCGGCCAGCTCCAAGCGGGTGTCGCCGTAAATCCGCGGCTGCCAGCAGTCCCAGCCGTCGGGCCAATTCAGTGGTGGACCGCCGGCTGCACGCTCCACCACGGCGACGCTTCCGTCACGCACCCAGCCGTTGACCGACAGTGCGATGAGTAGCGCCTCGACTTCGCTCCCGTCGACCTCGTAGGGCGGATCGGCTAACACAAGATCAACCGGTGCGGCGGTTCCGGCCGCAATCACTGCGGCCACCTGCCCGCGTCGCAGGGTCGCGCCGGTCAGGCCGATCGTGGCGATGTTGCGTTCCAGCACCGCCGCTGCGCGGCGATCCGACTCGACGAACAACGCCGAGCTCGCTCCGCGCGACAACGCCTCCAGGCCCAATCCGCCCGAGCCCGCATACAGGTCGAGCACCGACAGGCCAGTCAGATCCAGCCGCGCGGTCACGATGTTGAACAGCGATTCGCGCACCCGATCGGTCGTCGGCCGGGTTCCGTGCGGCGGGACAGCGATACGCCGTCCCCCGGCGACGCCCCCAACGATGCGGGTCAGGCGAGCACCACCAGCAAATCGCCACCTTCGACCTGCGCTGTGTCCGATACGGCCACGCGCTCCACCGTTCCGTCGGTGGGAGCGGTGATCGGCGCCTCCATCTTCATCGCCTCGATCGTGGCAATGGTCTGACCGGCGCTCACCTTGTCACCGACGGAAATCCCGACGGTCACGACCCCGGCGAACGGAGCGGCGACGTGGTTCGAATTACCCCGGTCGGCCTTCTCCGCGGCAGGAACCTCGCTGGCAATGCTGCGGTCTCGCACCTCCACGGGCCGCAGCTGGCCATTGATGATGAACATCACCGTGCGCATCCCGCGCTCGTCGGGTTCGGAGATCGCCTCCAAACCGATCAGCAGCTCAACACCGGGCTCCAGCTGCACCCGGTGCTCCTCGCCTTGGCGGAGGCCGTAAAAGAACTGGTTGGCCGACAGCCGCGACGTGTCGCCGTAGGTCTCCGAGTGCGACTCGTATTCCGTTGTCGGGCCGGGAAATAACAGACGATTGAGAGTGGCTTGGCGTTTGTGCCCCTGCAACCCCAGCGCGGTTTCGTCCTCGGGGGTCAGCTGCTCGACAGGCTTGGATTCACCGCGACCGGCCAAAGCTTTCGAACGCAACGGTTCCGGCCAGCCGCCCACCGGATCGCCGAGATCACCGCGCAGAAAGCCGAGCACCGACTCCGGGATGTCGAATTGCTCTGGATGCGAAGCGAACTCGTCGGCGCTCAGGCCCGCGCCAACCAGTGCCAGCGCGAGGTCGCCGACCACCTTCGACGACGGCGTGACCTTGATCAGCCTGCCCAGCACCCGATCGGCGCCGGCGTAGGCCTCTTCGACTTCCTCGAAGCGGTCCCCCAGCCCCAGCGCAATGGCTTGTTGGCGAAGATTCGACAATTGACCGCCGGGGATCTCATGGTGATACACCCGCCCGGTCGGTCCGGGAAGCCCGGATTCGAAGGGCGCATAGACCTTTCGCAATGCCTCCCAGTACGGCTCCAGCGCGCAGACCGCTGCGAGTGACATTCCAGTGTCGTACTCGGTGTTAGCGGCAGCCGCCACGATCGAGCTCAATGCGGGCTGACTGGTGGTTCCTGCCATCGGGGCCGCTGCGCCGTCGACCGCGTCGGCGCCCGCCTGCCAGGCAGCGACGTAACTGGCCAGCTGACCGCCCGGTGTGTCGTGGGTATGCACGTGCACCGGCAGATCGAAGCGACTGCGCAGCGCACCGACCAATTGTCGTGCCGCCTGCGGACGCAGCAGGCCTGCCATGTCCTTGATGGCCAGCACATGCGCTCCAGCGTCGACGATCTGCTCGGCCAGATTCAGGTAGTAGTCCAGGGTGTAGAGATTCTCGGCGGGATCGGACAAGTCGCCGGTGTAGCACATCGCGACTTCGGCTATCGCAGAACCTGTTTCGCGTACCGCGTCGATCGCGGGGCGCATCGATTCAAGATTGTTCAGCGCATCGAAGATCCGGAAGATATCAATCCCCGTCGCGGTGGCTTCTTCGACGAACGCGGAGGTGACCAACTCCGGATACGGCGTGTAGCCAACGGTATTGCGGCCCCGCAGCAGCATCTGCAGACAGATGTTCGGCATCAATTCGCGCAGCTCCGCCAGTCGCTCCCAGGGGTCTTCCTTGAGGAACCGCAGCGCCACGTCGTAGGTAGCGCCGCCCCAACACTCGACGGACAGCAGCTGCGGCATGGTCCGCGCGATGTAAGGCGCAACCAGTCCCAGTCCGCTGGTGCGCACCCGCGTCGCCAACAATGACTGGTGGGCGTCCCGGAAGGTCGTATCGGTGACGCGAACCCCCGATGAGTCACGCAGCCAGCGCGCGAACCCTTCCGGCCCCAGCTCGACCAGGAGTTGTTTGGAGCCGGCCGGCGGCGCCTTCGTCAGATCGATATCGGGCAACTTGTCCTG
The DNA here is from genome assembly GCA_963755805.1 of uncultured Actinomycetota bacterium. GTDB lineage: Bacteria > Actinomycetota > Actinomycetes > Mycobacteriales > Mycobacteriaceae > Mycobacterium. The sequence continues at coordinate 298,447 of CAVWLG010000004.1, read as the reverse complement.
CGGGTACAGCGCCGACGGTCGGGATCCGTGTGGCTTGTTGACGGTCACGTCGGCCAGATAGTTGAGAATCTTGGTGCCGCGGTCGGCCGATGATCGCGCGGTGAGCAGCGCCGGGCGTTCCTCGATAAACGAGGTGGTGACATGGCCGGCCTGGAAATCCGGATCATCCAGGACTGCCTGCAGGAAGGGGATATTCGTCGACACGCCACGGATCCGGAACTCCGCGATCGCCCGCCGAGCCCGTTTCACGGCGGTGGTGAAGTCGCGGCCCCGGCAGGTCAGCTTGACCAGCATGGAGTCGAAGTGGGCACTGACCTCTGCGCCGAGGTTGGTTCCGCCGTCAAGCCGTATCCCCGCACCACCCGGGCTCCGGTATGTGGTGATCCGTCCGGTGTCCGGCCGGAAGCCGTTGGCCGGGTCTTCGGTGGTGATCCGGCATTGCAGCGCGGCGCCGTGCGGGTGAATGTCCTCCTGCCGCAGGCCCAGATCGTCGAGGGTCTCGCCACCCGCGATGCGCAGCTGGCTGGAGACCAGGTCGACGTCGGTGATCTCCTCGGTGACGGTGTGCTCCACCTGGATACGGGGATTCATCTCGATGAAGACGTGATGGCCCCGCTCGTCGAGCAGGAACTCCACCGTGCCCGCGTTGCTGTATTTGATGTGGCGAGCGAAGGCCACCGCGTCGGCGCACATTTTGTCCCGCAGTTCGGTAGGCAGGTTCGGCGCGGGCGCCACCTCGACGACCTTCTGGTGGCGGCGCTGCACACTGCAGTCCCGCTCGTAGAGATGAATCACGTTGCCGTGCGTATCCGCCAGGATCTGCACCTCGATGTGGCGCGGGTTGAGCACGGCCTGTTCGAGATAGACAGTGGGGTCCCCGAACGCCGACTCGGCTTCGCGACTGGCCGCCTCGATGGCTTCGGGCAACGCCTCGGCGTCGGTGACCCGGCGCATCCCTCGGCCACCGCCGCCGGCGACCGCCTTGACGAACAACGGGAATTCCATCTCGGCCGACGCGGACACCAGCTCGTCTACCGAGGATGACGGTGCCGACGACGTCAGAACCGGCAGACCCGCTTCACGAGCCGCGGCGACAGCACGTGACTTGTTACCGGTCAGCGAAAGCACCTCGGCCTTCGGGCCGACGAACGTGATGCCCTTCTTCGCGCACTCGGCGGCCAACTGCGGGTTCTCCGAAAGAAATCCATACCCGGGGTACACCGCGTCGGCGCCCGCGGCGCGGGCGGTGTCGACGATTTCGCTGACGGACAGGTACGCCCTGACCGGGTGGCCGATCTCGCCGATCTGATAAGACTCGTCGGCCTTCAAGCGGTGCAACGAGTTTCGGTCTTCGTACGGGTAGACAGCGACGGTGCCGACGCCAAGCTCGTAGGCGGCGCGGAACGCCCGAACGGCGATCTCGCCGCGATTGGCCACCAGCACTTTGGAGATCACGTACGTCCCTCTTCGGTATTTCGGATGGGCAGGTTGTTCAGATCAGGGTGGACCAGTAGTCCCAGAATCGGACCACAATCAGCAGAACGACGGCGGTGAACCAGATCGTGGCGATCGACCACCGCCAATGGTGGAGCTCCCGCACGAGGACTCCGCCGCGGCCGTCACCGCTGGGCCCGAACGCGATCGAGGCGACCACGACCAGCAGCGAGATGGTCGCCACCCACACCACCATGCAGTACGGACACAACGCCCCAATGCGGTAGAGGCTCTGCAGGATCAGCCAGTGCACAAAACCGGTCGCGGCAAGCGTCCCCAGGGTTATCCCGATCCAATACCAGCGCGGCAGTCGCACTTTGGCCACCGCCAGCACGCCGGTGACAGTGACGACCGCGAACGCGGCGATACCGATCAGCGAGTTCGGGAAGCCGAACGCCGATGCTTGTGGCGTCGTCATCACCGAACCGCACGACACGATCGGGTTGAGGTTGCACGACGGCACGTACGACGGGTTGAGGAGCAGTTCGATTTTCTCGATGGTCAGCGTGGCCGAGGCAATCAGGCCGGCCACGCCCGCGATCAGGACCCACCACGCGCTGGCCGATGAGATGGCCGATCGGACTGGCGAACCTGTCGCCGAATGTTCTACCGGCCCATCCGGTTTGGCTGACGCCGTGGCGATCACGACGCTGCTGGGGTCGCAGCCGAGTCGATTCCGGGCACGTCCCCGACGATCTCTTTGATCTTGGCGACGAACGCTTCCGGCGTCGTAAACTGGTAGTCCTGGCCGTTGATGCGGACCGTCGGGGTGGCGTGAATGCCTGCCGACGCCACCAACCCGTCGACCATCGGGATGTACTTGCCGGCCTTGATGCACTCCGGCACCTTGCCCACCACGCCGGCTTCGCGCGCCAATTCAATCAGCCTCGCGTTGTCGGGAAATGACGTCCCGCCCTCGTCGGGCTGAATGTCCTTGGTGTACAACGCGGTATGGAATCGGCGGAAGGCGTCGATCGACTCGTCCGCGACGCAGTAGGCGGCATTGGCGGCACGCGAGGAGTACTGCTGGTTCTGCGGCCTACTGAGAAAGCCGGTCATGTAGTAGTCGGCGGCTATCTCGCCGCCGTCGATCAGCTTCGAGACCGTGGGCCCGAATCCTCGCTCGAAGTTCCCACAGGCCGGGCAGAGGAAGTCTTCGTAGAAGGAGACCGCGGCCTTCGGGTCGTGCGTGCCGTCCTTGGTGACCAGCTTGCTCGACGTCACCCGGATCGACCGCGCGCCCGCGGCGGCAGTCTTCTTGTCGTGCGAAATCACGATGTAACCGACCAGCGCGACGGCGAACAGCACCACGATCGAGGTGAGCCCGATCCTGACAAGCAGGTCTCGTCGCCGTCCGGCGGCGTTCAGGTCGTATTTCGCTGGACGGTTTGACTTGGCGGCTTTATCGCCCATGGGTTAGGTCACCATTTCCAAATAGTCGGCTTCGCTGCCCGACCGCGGTGCGGTCGGCGATAGCGTCTAAGCGTACCGGCGTCGCTATTGCCAGGTCAGACGCGGCTGAGATGGGCCCGCAAAGCCGAAACCAACTCGGTGGTGGCGACGGCGCTGCCGCCGCCCAACGGGAACAAGTTGACAAAGCCATGGGTCAAGGACCCTATTGAGCGCAAGTCGACGGGCGTCCCGGCATCGCGCAATGCCGCCGCATATCTGGTCACCCTCGTCACGCAACGGGTCGAAGCCCGCGGTCGCGATCAGCGCGGGCGGCAACCCTGACAGTGTCTCGGCCAGCAGCGGCGAGATCCGCGGATCTGTCGGCTCGATGTCCGAGCCGTCCAGGTACTGGTCCTCGAACCAGTCCATGTCCGCTTTGGTGAGCAGAAAACCCTCGGCGAACAGACTCAACGACCTGGTCTTGGCGGTGAAGTCGGTTCGCGGGTAGATCAGCCACTGCAGCACCGGCTTGCCGGCCTTCGTCGTCGCGCGCCAGCAGAGACACCACGGCCGCCAGATTGCCGCCGGCGCTGTCGCCGCCCACTGCCACCTTGCCGGGGATCGCCCCGAGGTCGGCTGTGTGTTCGTACGCCCATCGAAACGCCGCGTAGGCGTCGTCGACCGCAGCCGGTGCCGGGTGCTCGGGGGCCAGTCGGTAGTCGACCGACAGCACGTGGATATCGGCGTCCCGGCAGGTCAGCCGGCAAAAGGCGTCGTGGGTGTCAAGATCGCCAATCGTCCAGCCACCGCCGTGGTAGAAGACAACCAGGGGCGCCGGGCCCGATGTCGCCGGACGGTAGTGCCGGGCTGGGATCGGTCCGGCAGGTCCGGGAATCGATAGGTCGCTGACGCCGACGTGCACCTGCGGGCCGGCGAACCCGAGCAAGCTCTCTCGCATCAGAGCCCGAGAGGCCGCGACGTCGTTACCTACCGACAAACCCTCGATGCCCGACCGCGCGCTGTGCCGACAGCATCAGCTGCAACGTTGAATCAAGCGTGTTGCCGTCGATCGTGACCGAACGGCCGCCAGTCAGCAGCCGCACAGCGCGCGTCGGTACCCACGGAATCACCTTGACGCCGACTTTGGTGGCGACGCTTTGCAGTCGGCTGGCCCAGCCACCGGTCGCGAGCTGCGGAGTCCGGTGCGCCTGGCAGACTTCGTGTCATGGCTAGCTCCTCGAGTCCCTCGGTCTCACTGAACGACGGTAATTCCATCCCTGCCCTCGGATTCGGCGTTTTCAAAGTCCCGCCGTCCGACGCCGAGCAAGCGGTGAGCACGGCCCTGCAAGCCGGATACCGCCATATAGACACCGCGGCGGTCTACGGCAACGAACGCGAGACCGGTCGAGCGGTCGCGGAATCCGGCGTGCCCAGGGACGAACTTTACTTGGTCACCAAGCTCTGGAATTCCGAGCAGGGCTACGACAGCACACTGGCCGCTTTCGACGTCAGCATGGAACGGTTGGGCATCGATTACCTGGACCTCTACCTGGTCCATTGGCCGATGCCCAAGCTGAACAAGTTCATCGACACCTTCAAGGCGTTCGCCCACCTCCGCGACCAGGGCCGGATCCGGTCGATCGGGGTGAGCAACTTCGAGCCCGAACACATCAACGCACTCGTCGACGCCACCGGGATCGTGCCCGCCGTCAATCAGGTCGAGCTGCATCCGCGGCTGCCGCAGACCGAGCTGCGCGAGCTACACGCCCGCCTCGGTATCGCGACCGAAGCCTGGGGGCCGCTGGGGCAGGGATCGCTACTGAACGACCCCGCCGTCACTGCCGTTGCCGAGGCCCGGCACCGCACCCCGGCGCAGGTTCTGATTCGATGGCATCTTCAGCTCGGTAACATCGTCATCCCCAAGTCGGTAAACCCCGAGCGGATTGCGAGCAACTTCGACGTGTTCGACTTCGAATTGAGCGAGAACGACATAGCGTCTATCTCCGCGCTCGATGACGGAAACCGGCTCGGTCCTGATCCACGATCCTTCGAATTCACAGGTAGGTGAACGATGTCGGGCGGCCCTGAATCTTCAGTCCCCTCCATTGCGCTCAACGACGAAAACACGATGCCGATCCTCGGCCTCGGCGTCGGCGAGTTGACCGAGGAAGAAACCGAGCGCGCCGTATCGACGGCGCTCGAGATCGGCTACCGGCTAATCGACACCGCCTCGGTGTACGGCAACGAAGCCGCTGTCGGCCGGGCCATCGCGGCGTCCGGAATCCCGCGCGCCGAGCTGTTCATCACCACCAAAGTCGCCAACGCCGACCACGGATTCAATGTCGCCCAAGACGCCGTCAAGACCAGCCTGGACAAGCTCGGACTGGACTACGTCGACCTCTTTCTCGTCCACTGGCCGCAGCCGCAGCTGGGTAAATACGTGGACACCTTCGGCGGCCTGATCCAGGCCCGCGGCAACGGCCACACCCGCTCGATCGGGGTGTGTAACTACCCCGAGGAGCATCTCGAGACGGTGATCGATCTGACCTACGTCACACCCGCGGTCAACCAGATCGAGTTGCACCCGTTGCTCAATCAGGCCGAGCTGCGCGAGGTGAACGCGCGGCACAACGTCGTCACCGAGGCCTACAGCCCATTGGCGGTCGGCAGGCTGGTGGACAACGCCACCGTGACGTCGATCGCCGGCGAATACGGCCGCACCCCAGCACAGGTGCTGATCCGGTGGAGCATTCAACTGGGCAATGTGGTGATCCCCCGCTCCGGTAATCCCGAGCGGATCGCCGGCAATTTCGATGTCTTCGACTTCGAGTTGACCGCCGCCCACATGGAGGCGCTGAACGGGCTCAACGACGGCACCCGGGTCCGCGAGGATCCGCTGACCTACACCGGCGTCTAGCTACCCGTCGGGCACGTCGCTGCGGCCTGCCGCAACACGTTGCTCGACACCAGATCGACCGGAAGCCCGTATCCGCGGGACACCGCGATGAATTGCATGGCGTACTGACAACGAAATGCGGCGTTGGGCGGCATCCACAGCGCGGGCTGGTCATCGCCCTTGTCCTGGTTCGCCTGGCCCTGTACGGCAAGGAGATTCGCCGGATCGTTGGCGAAGCGGATCCGCTGGGCCTCGGGCCAGTCGGAAGCTCCCATGTCCCAGGCCAGCGCCAGCGGCACGATGTGGTCGATCTGCACGGCCTCGCCGACCTTGGCGCCGCGGTGAAAGTTGATGGTGGCGTTGGTGTACGGGTCGTGCAAGGTGCCGGTCTCGACCGCGTCAGGACAGTGCTTGGTGAACACGTAGGTCTTGTCGACCAGGTCGCGATTGAGGATGTCGTCGCGGGTATCGCAGCCGTTGTGCCCGCCGGGTGCGTCGTTGTCATCGGTCCAGGCCTCACCGAACGCAGCGCGGTGGTAGTCGTAGTGACGAACCCTCCACGGCACTACCGCGATTCCACCCAGCACGTCGACTCCGGGCTGCACGGTCGGAATGTCGGCACGAGCCGCGAACTCCCGGTCGCGGTCCCCCGCCGACGTGACCACCACCTGGTAGGCAACCAGCACAGCGAGAATTGCGATCGATGACAGCCACAGCCATCTTCCGCGGGTCATGACTTGTCCAAGAATTCGATGCGCTCATGGCCGGCGAACGGTGCCCCCAGCAGCGCCAGGCCCGGATGCGCGGTTGGGTCGTCGTAGGCCTGCTCGCAGAATTCGCGCGCCGCTTCGATGATCTCTCGATGATCGATCAGCGACAACAGCTGAAGCGTGATCGCGCGACCGGACTGGCTGCGGCCCAACACATCTCCCTCACGGCGTTCCCGCAGATCCAGGTCGGCGAGCTCGAAGCCGTCGAGCGTTCCGGCAACGGCGCTCAGCCTCCTGCCCGCACGGGAATGCGGCGTCATCCAACTGGCCAGCAGGCAGACGCTCGCGTGCTCCCCTCTCCCGATGCGGCCACGCAGCTGATGCAATTGGCTGATGCCGAAGCGGTCGGCATCCATCACGAGCATCACGGTCGCGTTGGGGACGTCGACGCCGACTTCGATGACCGTGGTGCACACCAGCACGTCGATTTCGCGGGCCCGAAACGCCGCCATCACGGCGTCTTTCTCGTCGCCGCTCAATCGCCCGTGCATGAGGCCGAGCCGAAGACCGGCCAGTTGGTCGCTACCCAGCCGCGCATAGAGCTCTTCGACTGTCGCCGAGGGCCTTTGATCCTTATCGCTCTGCCCCGCACTTTCGGAGTCGTCGATCCGCGGCGCCACCACGTAAGCCTGCCGCCCTTCGCCCACTTCCTCGACGATGCGATGCCAGGCCCGGTCCAGCCAGGCAGGTTTGTCGTTGACGAAGATCGCGGTGGTGGTGATCGGCTGACGGCCGCGCGGAAGCTCGCGCAGCGTTGACGTTTCAAGATCGCCGAAGACGGTCAGCGCCACGGTCCTCGGTATCGGCGTCGCGGTCATCACCAGCAGATGCGGCGTGATACCGGCAGGCGCCTTGGCCCGCAACTGGTCTCGTTGCTCTACGCCGAACCGGTGCTGCTCGTCGACGACCACCATGCCGAGCTTGTGGAACTCGACCGCGTCTTGCAGTAGCGCGTGAGTGCCGACCACGATCCCAACCTCGCCGCCGGCGATCTCGGCGCGAACCAGCTTCTTCTGCGCCTGTGACATCGAGCCGGTCAGCAGCGCCAGCCTGGTCGCGTTGTCCTCGCCCCCGAGCTGGCCGCCCATTGCCAGCGGTCCGAGCACATCGCCGATCGACCGAAGATGCTGTGCGGCAAGAACTTCGGTCGGTGCCAACAGGGCGCATTGATAGCCGGCGTCGACCATCTGCAGCATCGCCAACACCGAGACGATCGTTTTGCCCGAACCCACTTCGCCTTGCAGGAGCCGGTTCATCGGCCGGGTCGCCGCGAGCTCGCCGGAGAGCACGTCCAGCACCTCGCGCTGACCGGCGGTCAACTCGAACGGCAAGCGCTGCAGCAGTTCCTGCTGGAGGCCCGCCGTAGTGGACGGCGCCACCGGGCCGGACTGGGCCAGTTCGCCATGGCGTCGGCTCACCAGCGCCCACTGCAGGCCCACCGCCTCGTCGAAAGCCAACCGTTCACGGGCTCGCCGCCGATCAGCGTCGTTTTCGGCAAGGTGGATCGCCCGCAGCGCCTCGTCTTCGGAAGCCAGATGGTGCGCAGCGCAGAGCTTCTCAGGCAGCGGATCGGTTACCGGATCGAGCACCTCGAGTACCTGCCGAACGCAGTTGAAGATGTCCCAGCTCTGCAACTTCGCACTGGCCGGATAGATCGGGTAGAAGGTGCGCTCGAAGGCCTCCTGCAGCACTTCCCCGCTCACCGCCTGGGAGGCGTCGGCGATCATCTTCAGCGACCGGCTGCCGTGGTTGCGTCCGTCGGCGGCGTCCAGCACCAGGAAGTCGGGATGGGTGAGCTGCATCGCGTTACGGAAGTAGCCGACTTCGCCGGACAGCATGACGCGGGTGCCCTTGGACAGCTGGTCGGTGATCCACTTTTTCGGATGAAAGAACGTCGCGGTGACCTTGCCTCGGCCAGAGCCGAGGGTGACACGAAACAGCTTGTCCCGGGGGCGACTTTTGATCGATAGCAGCGCGGCGTCGGTGATGACGTCGACGAGCGTGACGTGCTCGCCCTCCGCTGGTTGCTCATCGTCGGCGCCGCGGACGGTCGCGCCCTCGACATAACTGCGCGGGTAATGGCGCAACAGGTCGTCGACCGTTTGGATGCCGAACACCTCCTCGAGCGGGCCCGCAGCCTTGGCGCCGACGATGAAGTCCAGGCGGTCGCTGAGCGACACCATCGGCTACTCGACCCCGATCAGCAACGCGTCGCCACGGTGCCCGGTCCGATAGATCGCGAGCTCACTTCCCGCGTGGTGGTCGTGCACGTGTGCGCGCAGCGCAGATTCGACGGCGTCCGCGTCGATGCCGGCACCGACCAGCACGGTCACCAGCTCACCGCCGGCGCCCAGCAGCAGATCGATCAGGCCGGTCGCGGCCGACGAGACGTCGGGCGCCACGATCAGGACTTCGTCGCCGGCGATGCCCAGCCCATTGCCCGGCTCGCAGGTGCCCGCCCACGTCAACGCCGTCTCGGTCGCGACGCGGACCACTGCGTGCCGGGCGCCGCCCGCGGCGCGGGCCATCGTGTAGCCGTCGTCGACGGCTTGCCGGCCGGGTTCATGCACCGCCAGCGCGGCCAGTCCCTGCACCATCGATCCGGATGGCAGCGGCACCACGTCGATGCCCCACCCGATTGCCGCGGTGCATCCGGCGACCAGTTCTTCGGCCAGCACGTAGCCGTTGGGCAGCACCATCACCTGAGCGGCACCGGTATCGACGACGGCGCGCAGAAGCTGCTGAGCGGTGATCACCGTCGTCGGATCCTCGGCGTGCGGATCGGGCCGCAGCACGCAGGCACCTTCATCGGCGAACAATTCGGCCGCCCCCTCACCGTCGATGACGGCGAGCACCGCCCGCTCCCGCGTCCAGCTGCCCGGCGGCAACCCGCTGGTACCGCTGCTCAGCATCGAGATCTGGATCCGCCGCGGGTCACCGAACGCCAGGCCCGCTTCGATCGCCGCGCCGGCGTCGTCGGTGTGCACGTGGACCGAGTAGCCGCCGACGACGCCGGACGTCGCGATGGCCACCGATTCACCGAGCTCGTCCAGCCGCTCGCGCAGCTGTTCGGCTTCGTCGCCGTCACAACCGCCCAGCAGGTACATCACTTCGAATTGCGGCGCCGGTGGCCGTACGGCGAGCTCAGGCGCAGTCCGACGCGGCGCCGGCTCGTACACCTTGCGACTGGGCGCCTGGCCGGTGATCGTCGAGCGCAGCGCGTCGAGCAGGACCAACAGCCCGCGACCGCCGGCGTCGACCACGCCGGCCTCCCCGAGCACGTCCAGCTGCTCGGGGGTTCTCTCCAGCGCGACCACCGCGGCGTCACCAGCGGCGGTGACCGCCTGGGGCAGCCCGTCCCCCGCATTCGCGGCGTTCTCGACGGCTTCACCGGCGGCTTTCAGCACCGAGACGATCGTCCCCTTGACCTCGTGACCACCCATCGAGGCCACGACGAGGTCGACCCCGCGGTGCAGCGCGGCGCCGAGCAGCGTGGCGTCGATGTCGGGCAGTTCGCCGCCGGAATCGGCGGAGGCATGCGCGGTGACGTCGGCGATGCCACGCAGAATCTGCGACAGGATCACCCCGGAATTGCCGCGCGCGCCGTGGAGTGCCCCGGACGACAGGGCCGCCGCCGTTTTGACGACGTCGGCGGATTTCGCCTCGGTATTGGCCTCTGCCAGCGCTGAGCGCATGGTGAACAGCATGTTGACGCCGGTGTCGGCGTCGGCGACGGGGAACACATTGAGCCGGTTGATCTCGTCGATGTGGGTGATCAGGTCACCGACGGCGGTGTGCGCCCAGTCACGCAGCGCCGACGCGTCCAGCGCGCGATCAGGCCCAGCCAGCAGCCCCGATCCCATGGGCCAGAATCCACGAACGCACCTCCTCCGCGCCTCCATCGGTGCGCGCCAGCCTATCCACTCGCGATGACACCGCACGGTCCCATGACACCCGCCGTTTGTTGATCGTTTTGGCAGTTCTGCCCAGCGGCAGCTATTCTTTCCTGGTCGCCGGGCCACCCGTAAAGTTGTTCAAGGTCGTTGGCCCCAGAGTCTGAGGAGTTTCACGTATGGCTGCCGTCTGCGATATCTGTGGGAAGGCCCCCGGCTTCGGCAAGTCGGTGTCGCACTCGCATCGCCGGACCAGCCGTCGCTGGGACCCGAACATTCAGAGCGTGCGCGTCGCCGACCGTCCGGGCGGCAACAAGCACCGCGTCAACGTCTGCACCTCGTGCATCAAGGCCGGCAAGGTCGTCCGCGGCTAGACCGTTCGACCTCGGCATGCAGGTCCTTGCCGTCGCAGGCATCATCGTCGCTTTCGCATTGGCCTGCGCCGCCATCTACGTCGCGGCGCGCGCGCTGCAGCGCAGGGGCCGCGATCTCACCTTCGTCGATCCGCGCTACCCCGACTCGATGCAGGCGGTGCCGGGCAATCTCGACATCACACCCCGGGGCCGGCCACACCGCGAGGACGACACCAGCCTATTTCGGGACGAAGACGGGGACGATCCGTCGGGTTAGTGCGGGCACGCAGCGGTGAGCTCGGCGTGTACGAGTTTCAGTATTCGCGCATTGGCGGCGAACTGATTACCAAACTGCTTGTCCGACGAGGTCGGCGTGGCTGGATCGGATGATCGAGCCAGACTTTGCGCGACCCACGCCTTCCACTGCTCGAACATGTCGTGGTTGATCGTCACCATCCGGTTCGCCAGGCGCCGAATGTCAGGCGTGGTGATCCGGTCCGCGTAGGTCTGTAATTCGTCGATCATGTTCTGGTACTTCACGGCGGTGCCGGCGTTGTCGCCGGCCGACTCCAGCGCCGCTGAGCGTTCTGAGGCCATCTGCGACTGGTAGAACGTCCACATCTGTTGTGCGGTAGCACAATCCGTTGTCCTGGCCCCCGGGTCGTGACCAGCAACCACACCGAGACGGCGATCGTCAGGGCGAAGGCACCGACCGCTGACCAGTCGCAGCACTCTGCGGTGCGTCATCTCTTGGTCATCGCTGAGCCGTCATCACGGGAACGGTGGCCGTCGGTAGCACCCCGTTCACGATCGGGATGCTGCTGCCGCAACCGTCGGGGAGATAAAAGGTCTTACCCGGATACATGCCCGCAGTCGCGATGATCTCGTTGAGCGACACCGGTTTCCACGCCATGGTGAGCGGATAGGTGGTGATCGCGCCCAAGTCGCCGGTGCCCTGAACGACCTTCGTCGCCTGCATTTCGTACGTGTTCTCGGTCCAACGAGCCTGGTAGTACTTGCCGTCGGAACCCTGGACCATCCTGGTGATCCCGGTGTCCTGGACGCCGCTGATGCGGATCTTGTAGCCCTGCTGGACTCGAATCCGTCCGCGGTGTCCTTCAGGCCGGTGTTGTCCGTGGTGAGCAGGCCGGTGCTCGGCCCCGTCGCGAGCTTTTCGGAGAGGTTCGTCGGTCGCCACGGGGTGTAAGGCCCCTGGGGGGAACGGGGCTGTCGTAGCCGTGCGACGAATCGAGTTGCCACTGACCGCTCGCGGCGTTGTGACCAGCGGGCGGGGCACTTAGCGGCGATCCAGGGAACGTCACCGGGACGGGGAGGTCACCGTCGGCCATGTCGATCGCGCTCGCCAGCTGCTGATCGACCGTGTTGGCCTGCGCCACAATGGCATCCAGCCGAGGCTGCAATTGGCGTTCGGCGATGAGTGCTTCCATCGGCGGACCGTTGAATGTCGAGTCCGGGACCACCGTGTTGGCCGTTGCGTTGATCGTCATGTGCAACGACGCGGCATCGTGGCGCAGCGTGCGCAGTTCGGCCTGCACGTGTTCGATGCCGTCGGCGGCGCTGCCCGCCGCTTGGGCCACCGTCAATGACTCGTTGCCATGGCTGTCGAGGTCTTGACGAATCGAGGCGTTGGCGCGCTTTCTCGCCTCGGCGGTCGCGCCTTCCCAGGAGTCGAAGACAGCAAGTGCGCTCAGCTGACGCGAGGCCTCCAAGGTGGCCTGTCCACGCGCGGTGCCGGCGTGGAACACCTCGCGCACCTGCTCGGCGCTCCATCGATCGATATCCGCCACCGTCAGCGTCACGAACCAAGCACCTCCCACTGCAGTGTCGCCATTCTCCCACAGCGGCGTTGGGTGATTGAGCGTCTTTTACGGCAGCTGCCAGTCGATGGGTTCGGCGCCCAACTGGGCCAGCAACTCGTTGGCGCGACTGAACGGACGCGATCCGAAAAATCCGCGTGATGCCGATAGCGGTGAGGGATGGGGTGATTCGATCGACAGGCAATCTTTGCCGGTCAGCATCGGCTTGAGCGTCGAGGCGTCGCGACCCCACAGAATGGCCACCATCGGCTGGCCGCGATCCACCAGAGCGCGAATCGCGCACTCCGTGACCGCTTCCCAGCCCTTGCCGCGATGCGATGCCGCGTTGCCCGGCTGCACGGTGAGTACTCGGTTGAGCATCATCACCCCGCGCTGCGCCCACGGGGTGAGGTCGCCGGTGGACGGCGCAGGAAAGCCTAGGTCGCTGGCATATTCTTTGAAGATGTTCTCCAGGCTTCGCGGCAGCGGTCGCACGTCCGGGGCCACCGAGAAGCTCAGGCCGACAGCATGTCCGGGCGTCGGGTAGGGATCCTGGCCGACGATCAGCACTCGAACCTTGTCGAAGGGAAACGTGAAGGCGCGCAGCACATTCTCTCCGGCAGGCAGGTATCCGCGGCCGGCCGCGATTTCCTCTCGGAGGAACTCGCCCATGGTGGCGACCTGTTCCTCGACCGGCTGCAAGGCGGTGGCCCATCCGTCGTCGATGAGGTCACGCAGTGGGCGGGCGGTCACGCCAACCCCTTCACCAACAGCACCACCGAGTCCGCCCCGGCCTCGCGGTCCTTCGAAATATCTTGGTACTGACTCGATTCCGACCATGAGCGGAATTCCGCCTCGTCGGGAAAAGACATCAAAACCACCTTCTCCCGATCCCAGCGGCCCTCAACGACTTGTGGCCGCTCGTCGGCAGCCAGCAGCGTGCCGCGGTATTGGCCGAACACATCCATGAATCGCACCTGGTACCGGTCGTAGGCGGCCCGGTCGGTGAACCGCAATTGAGCGATCGCGTAGACGGTCACCGGGTCACCCTACTGCCCGATTGCCGGCCTCCGGGGCCACTCAGCGCCCCGCATCGCTACCGGCATCAAATGACTGCCAACCCGCATACCCGCGCCACTCCACACCGTCGACGAGTACCCTCGCCGGACCGTCGAGCACCTCGTCCGATAACCCGCCATCCCGCGGGAATTGGACCGGGGAACGCGGCAACCAGTGCATGGTCCTCGCCCCCGCCGAGCACCCACGTCGATGCCTCGATGCCCGTGACTTCGGCGGCACCGAGCAAGATTCTGCGATCGGCGTCCAGCGCCTGAGCGCTCAGATCGATGCCGACACCGGACGCCTCGGCCACGTGCCGCAGGTCGGCCACCAGTCCATCGGATACGTCGATCATCGCCTGCGCGCCGGCCTCGGCTGCTGCGCGACCCTGGCCGTAGGGCGGTTGCGGCACGAGGTGACGCTGCCGAAATTCGGCGAAGTGATCAATACCGCTGTGCCACAATGCGTATCCGGCAGCAGAGTAGCCAAGCTGTCCGGCGACGGCGATCCGCGATCCTGGCCGCGCGCCAGACCTCAGCACCGGCGCCCGGCCGGCCAAGTCGCCGAGCACCGTCACCGACACAACCCACTGCGGACAGGCGACCAGGTCTCCCCCGACGATCCCGGCGCCGAATCGGCCGGCCTCGTCCCACATCCCGTCGGCCAGCGCGTTGACCTGGGCGGTCGGGGTTTCGGCCGGCGCACCGAAGCCGACGACGAATGACGTGACCCGCGCGCCCATCGCCTCGATATCGGCGGCGTTCTGCGCCACGGCTTTACGGCCGACGTCGTGCGGAGTCGACCAGTCCAGCCGAAAATGGCGGCCCTCGACGAGCATGTCGGTGGACACCACCACGCGGCCGTCGCCGGCCGATACCACCGCTCCATCGTCGCCCGGTCCGACGACTGACATCGCCCGACGCGGGCCGGCCCCGGGTCAGCCGGTCGATCACCTCGAATTCGCCCACCTCGCCGAGCGTGCGATCCGACTCACCGCTAGCCACGCCGCCTCCTCGCCGATCGCCGTTTGCGATCAACGGTAGGTTCTAGAACGCCGAGATCGAGCAGAGGGTGAGACATGGGCGTTTCCGAGGGGGCCGACACCGACGGCCCGCCGCGGGCAGCGCTGATCGCCGCTTTGGTGGTGGCAATCGGCACCATCGGCGTCATTCTGGCCATCGCGGCCACCCGCCACCGGACGACCCCGGCAGTGATCGCCGCCGTACCTGCGCCGCAGGCGCAAGATCCGGCCTGCCGGAAGTTGACCGACGCCCTGCCTCAGCGACTGGGCGACTACAACCGGGCTCAGGTGGTACAGCCGGCTCCGGTCGGCGCCGCCGCCTGGCAGCCCGCAGGCGCCGGGGATCCCGTTGTGCTGAGATGTGGCCTCGAGCGTCCGGCCGATTTCGTTGTCGGATCTCCGATCCAGGTGGTCGACCAGGTGCAGTGGTTCGAAGTCAGCCAGGATCAGCGATCGACCTGGTACACGGTGGATCGAGAGGTCTATGTGGCGCTGACGTTGCCGCAGGGGTCGGGGCCGACGCCGATCCAGCAGCTGTCCGAGCTGATCGACCGCCTCATGCCCGCCCACCCGATCAACCCGTCGAGAGGGTGATTGGCGCGGGCAACTAACTCAGACCCGTCCCGCGAGACAGTGCGGTGTCCACCATGGTCGCCAGCAAGGTCTCATAGTCCACGCCGCTGGCCGCCCACATCCGGGGATACATCGAGATCGTGGTGAATCCGGGCATCGTGTTGACCTCGTTGATCAACGGTCCGTCCTCGGTGAGGAAGAAGTCCACCCGTGCCAAACCCCGGCCGTCGATCGCCTTGAACGCCCGAATTGCCAACTCGCGCACAGCAGTCGCTGTCGTCGTCGTCGATTTTGGCAGGCACGTCGAGTTCGGCGGCGTCATCGAGATATTTGGTCGCGAAGTCGTAGAACGAGTCTTCGCGCCCGCGGACCCCGGCTACCCGAATCTCGCCCACGGTGCTGGCTTGCACTGTGCCGTCGGGGAATTCGAGCACGCCGCACTCCAATTCACGACCGACGATCGCGGACTCGACGATCACCTTGGGATCGTGCTTGCGGGCATGAGCAATCGCATCGGGCAGTTCATGGCGGCTGGTTACCCGGCTGACTCCGATCGACGAGCCGCCGCGCGCGGGCTTGACGAAAGCCGGAAAGCCAAGTCGGTCAAGCTGTTTGGCATCCAGCGTGGACTCCGACGGCCGCAGCACCGCGTAGTCGCCGATCGGCAGCCCTTCGGCTACCAGCAGCTTCTTGGTGAACTCCTTGTCCATCCCGGCCGCGCTGGCCAGCACCCCGGCCCCGACGTACGGCACGCCGGCAAGCTCGAGCAAACCCTGGATGGTGCCGTCTTCACCGTAGGGCCCGTGCAGGACCGGGAAGACCACGTCGACCGAGGCCAGCACCTCCGCCCCGCCGGGTGACAGCGAGATCAGTTGACCAGCGCGGCGCGGGTCGGCCGTCAGCGCGAGCTCGCTGCCCGACGCCGAACTCACGCCCGGCAACTGCCGGCCGGCGATGGCCAGCGCATCGGGGTCGCCGTCGGTGAGGACCCACGAGCCTTCCGGAGTGATGCCGACCGCGACGACCTCGAACCTGTCCGGGTCGAGGTTGCGCAAAATGCTGCCCGCCGAGACGCAGGAAATAGCGTGCTCGCTGCTGCGACCGCCGAAGACGACGGCGACCCGGACACGACCCTGACCGGGCGTGCTGGATGACAGGCGGGCGTTCACAACCTAGAGAGGCTACCGTCTGGCGCAGCAGTGCTGGTTACAAGCTCATTCCGGCTTGGTGCTGCGGCCCAGCAGCAGAGCGACCGCTTGATCGACCGATAGCCCCTTGTGGCAGACCCGGTGGACGGCGTCGGTCAGGGGCATTTCGACGTCGTAACTCGAGGCCAAAGCCAGCACCGACTCCGACGAGGTCACCCCTTCGACGACGTGGCCGCCACGCGCCCGCAGCGCAGACTCCAGGGTTTCGCCCCTTCCCAGAGTCTCGCCGAAAGTGCGGTTGCGCGAGTGGGTCGAGGTGCAGGTGGCGACCAGGTCGCCGACGCCGGCCAGGCCTGCCAGCGTTGCGCCTTTGGCGCCGACCGCGATGCCAAGCCGCATGATCTCGGCCAGACCGCGGGTGATGATCGCCGCCGCCGTGTTCTCGCCCAGACCTACGCCGGCCGCCATCCCGCATGCCAGCGCGATGACGTTCTTGCACGCCCCACCGATCTCGGTGCCGATGACATCGGCGTTGGTGTACGGCCGGAAGTAACCGGCGTTCAACATGCGCTGCAAGGCCACCGCCCGGCCGGAATCGCGGCAGGCGATGACGGTGGCCGCGGGTTGTCCCGCGGTGATCTCGCTGGCGAGGTTCGGCCCGGATATCACCGCGACTTGCGACGGATCGACACTCGTCACGTCGACGATGACCTGGCTCATCCGCATCAAAGTGCCCAGCTCGATGCCCTTGGCCGCGCTGACCAGCGTGGCGCCCGGCGTGAGCAGGCCTGCCCAGTGCTGAAGGTTCGTCCGCATCGTCTGCGCGGGCACGGCCAGCAGTACGGTCGTCACCCCGCTGAGCGCTTCCTCCGGATCGGTCGTGGCTGTGATGGCCGGCGGCAACTTCACGCCCGGCAAGTAATCGGGGTTACGGCGGGTGGTGTTGATCTGCTCGGCGACCTCGGATCGCCGCGCCCACAGAGCGACCTCGCCGCCGGCGTCGGCCAGCAGCTTGGCCAGCGCCGTACCCCACGCGCCGGAACCCATTACTGCTGTCGTAGTGGGCATGGTCGACTAGGTCCCGTCTCGTCAGTTTGCTCTAACTCCCGGCGCTTCACCGTAGCTCAGCGTACCGACCTCAGCGACGATGCAGATCGCTCCGCGATCGGCACTGGCAGGATGGTGCGGTGAGCCGCATCCGAGCCGACGCCGAAGGCGATGTCGGCCTGATCGTCGCCGTCAAGCGTCTGGCCGCCGCCAAGACCCGGCTCGCGCCGATGTTCAGCGCACCGGCCCGGGAGAACATCGTGTTGGGAATGCTGGTCGACACGCTCAGCGCCGCGGCGCGAGTCAGCTCGGTTGGCCTCATCACCGTCGTCACGCCCGATCACACCGCGGCCGCCGCGGCGATCGAACTCGGCGCAGAAGTGCTCGCCGATCCGACGCCGGACGGTCACCCGAATCCGCTGAACAACGCGATCGCCGCCGCCGAGCGGATGGTATCCGAATCATTCTCGAATATTGTTGTCCTGCAAGGGGATCTGCCGGCATTGCAGACCCGGGAACTCGGTGCGGCGATTGCCGAGGCACGCCAGCACCACCGGAGTTTCGTCGCCGACCGGCTCGGCACGGGCACCGCGGCGCTCTGCGCCTTCGGCGCCGCGCTCGACCCGCGTTTTGGGCTGAATTCATCCACACTGCACCGCAATTCGGGCGCGGCCGAACTCACCGGCGCATGGCCGGGATTGCGCTGCGACATCGACACCCCCGAGGATCTGGCAATCGCACGCCGCCTGGGGATGGGGCCCGCGACCACGAGAGCGATCGAGGGATTGGAACACCAGGCGGGGTAACGACGGGTAAACAGCGCCTCAACGGCAAATGTCCGGTCCCCAGTCGGTGGCAGCACCCCCCACCGATGGGGAATGATCGCAAGCGTGACTGACATTGATGCCCCGGACACCAGCGTCGCCGAGTCGACCGAGTGGCCAGCCACCGATTCGGCGCCGGGTGCACCGCCTGCCACCACCGCCGCCGCCGTCGAGAACGCGCTCCCCGAGGACCGCTACCTCAACCGCGAATTGAGCTGGCTGGACTTCAACTCGCGCGTCCTCGCGCTCGCCGAAGACACGTCGCATGGCGTTGCTGGAGCGCGCGAAATTCCTGGCGATCTTTGCCTCCAACCTTGACGAGTTCTACATGGTTCGCGTCGCCGGCTTGAAGCGGCGCGACGAGATGGGCCTTTCGGTGCGCTCCGCGGACGGACTGACCCCACGCGAGCAACTCCGCCGGATCGGCGAGCAGACCCAGACGATCGCGACCCGGCACGCCGAGGTGTTTCTCAACTCGGTGGAGCCGGGGCTGGCCGGCGAAGGCATTCACATCGTCACGTGGGCCGATCTGGATCCGGCCGAACGCGACCGGCTCTCGACCTACTTCACCGAGCAGGTGTTTCCGGTCCTGACTCCACTGGCCGTGGACCCCGCGCACCCGTTCCCGTTCGTCAGCGGCCTGAGTCTGAACCTCGCGGTCACGGTCAAACAGCCCGATGACAACGGCCAGCACTTCGCGCGAGTCAAGGTGCCCGACAACGTCGATCGCTTCGTCGAACTCGACGACCGTGAGGGCGCGGACCAGTCGGCGGGCAAGAAGGAAGTCCGCTTTTTGCCGATGGAGGAGCTGATCGCGGCCTTCCTGACCGCGCTGTTCCCCGGCATGGAAATCGTTGAGCACCATGCATTCCGCATCACCCGCAACGCTGACTTCGAGGTCGACGAAGACCGCGACGAAGATCTGCTGCAGGCGCTGGAGCGCGAGCTTGCCCGGCGTCGGTTCGGATCGCCGGTACGCCTCGAGGTGGCCGACGACATGACCGAACACATGCTGGAGCTGCTACTGCGGGAACTCGACGTTCACCCCGGCGATGTCATCCAGGTCCCAGGACTGCTTGATCTCTCCTCGCTCTGGCAGATCTATGGCGTCGACCGTCCGGCGTTGAAGGATCCCGCGTTCGTTCCGGCGACCAGCCCCGCTTTCGCCGACCGGGAAACGCCGAAGAGTATTTTCGCGACGCTGCGCGAAGGTGACGTGCTGGTGCACCATCCCTACGAATCGTTTTCGACGAGCACGCAGCGATTCATCGAACTGGCCGCCGCCGACCCGAACGTGCTGGCGATCAAGCAGACGCTGTACCGCACCTCCGGCGATTCACCGATCGTGCGGTCGCTCATCGAAGCGGCCGCTGCGGGAAAGCAAGTCGTGGCGTTGGTGGAAATCAAGGCCCGGTTCGACGAACAAGCCAACATCAAGTGGGCGCGTGCACTGGAGCAGGCGGGAGTCCACGTCGCCTATGGCCTCGTCGGCCTGAAAACGCACTGCAAGACATGTCTGGTGGTACGGCGCGAAGGTTCGACCATCCGCCGTTACTGCCACATCGGGACCGGCAACTACAACAGCAAGACGGCCCGGCTGTATGAGGACATCGGCCTGCTGACCGCCGATCCCGACATCGGCGCGGACCTGACCGATCTGTTCAACACGCTGACGGGCTATTCACGCAAACTGTCTTATCGCAACCTTCTGGTCGCACCGCACGGTATTCGCGTGGGCATCACCGAGCGCGTCAACCGGGAGATCGCCGCGCACAAGGAAACCGGTAACGGGCACATCCGGCTGAAGATGAACTCCCTTGTCGACGAGCAGGTCATCGATGCGCTCTATCGCGCGTCGCAGGCCGGCGTACGCGTCGAGGTCGTGGTGCGCGGAATCTGTGCGCTGCGCCCCGGCGTCGAGGGTTTCTCCGAAAACATCACCGTGCGGTCGATTCTCGGACAATATCTAGAGCACTCGCGAATCTTCAATTTCGGCGCCATCAACGAATACTGGATCGGCAGCGCCGACATGAT
Source organism: uncultured Actinomycetota bacterium (assembly GCA_963755805.1). Classification (GTDB taxonomy): domain Bacteria; phylum Actinomycetota; class Actinomycetes; order Mycobacteriales; family Mycobacteriaceae; genus Mycobacterium. The sequence continues at coordinate 278,126 of CAVWLG010000004.1, read as the reverse complement.
GCACCGCAACCTCGATCGCCGCGTGGAAGTTCTGGTGCAGGTCAAGGATCCCCGCCTGACCGCTCAACTCAACGACATCCTCGACTCGGCGCTGGATCCCGCAACGCGCTGCTGGGAATTGAGGCCGGAAGGCCAGTGGAAGGCGTCGCCGCAAGCGGGCCACTCGGTGCGCGATCACCAGGTGTCGCTGATGGAAAAGCGCCGCAGCCCCTAACGACGAGTCAAACTTCTGGCCGCAGGGTCCAAACGGGCCCGAATTGATTTGCAGGAGTGCAGGTGTCGACACAATCCTCGTCGGGGCGCTCGGCGAGTAAGACCGTTCTCGCCGCCGGCGGTGTGCTGTGGCGACCAGGGCACCGCGGAATCCGCCGACGAGGTTGCCGTGATTCATCGTCCACGCTACGACGACTGGTCGCTGCCCAAAGGAAAAGTCGACCCCGGCGAGACCGAGCCGGTGACCGCTGTGCGCGAGGTGTTCGAAGAGACCGGACACCATGTTCAGCTCGGCCGTCGAATCGCATCGGTGAGCTATCCGATCGAACAACGCACCAAGAAGGTGCAGTACTGGTCGGCCCGCAATCTCGGTGGCAGCTTCGCCCCCAACAACGAAGTCGACGAACTCGTCTGGCTGTCAGTCTCCGCCGCGATCAAGAAAGTGTCGTATCCCTACGACCGAAAGATATTGCGGCGGTGGGCCAAGCAACCAGCGGATACCAAATCGGTTCTGATCGTGCGGCACGGCACCGCGGGCAGCAAGTCCCGATTTTCCGGCGACGACAAAATGCGGCCGTTGGACAAAAAGGGCCGGGCGCAGGCTGAAGCACTCGTCGCCCAGCTGGCGACCTTCGGTCCCACCGATGTGTATGCCGCGGATCGCGTGCGCTGCCATCAGACGGTGGAACCGCTCGCCGAAGAGCTGGGCGTCACCATCAACAACGAGCCGGCCCTTACCGAAGAGGCGTACGCAGACAACCCGAAGCGCGCTCGACGCCGAGTCCTAGAGATCGCGGATTCGCATCGCACGCCGGTGATTTGCACTCAGGGCAAGGTGATTCCAGACCTGATCGCCTGGTGGTGCGAACGCGACGGAGTACGCCCGGACAAGTCCCGCAACCGTAAGGGCAGTACCTGGGTGCTGTCGCTGGCCGACGGCCGGCTGATCGCTGCCGATCACATCGGCAGCGCGCTGGCCTCCAACGTAGAGGCCTGACACGCAAATTCGCCGCGGGCGGCTCAGGAGAGCCGGTTCCGCGGCGAATCTGCGTTTGGTGCGGTTAGTGCCTAGCGACGACCGCGACGGGCCGTTGCCTTCTTGGCCGGAGCCTTTTTGGCCGCAGCCTTCTTGGCCGGAGCACGCTTGGTTGCGGCCTTCTTGGCCGGAGCCTTCTTCACTGCCGCCTTCTTGGCCGGAGCCTTCTTGACGACCTTCTTCGCTGCCGCCTTCTTGGCCGGAGCGGCCTTCTTGACGACCTTCTTCGCTGCCGCCTTCTTGGCCGGAGCCTTCTTCACGACCTTCTTCGCAGCCGCCTTCTTGGCGGGCGCTTTCTTGGCCGCCTTCTTCGCTCCACCGCTAGCGACGACACCACGCTTCACAGCTGGTCCTTCCGATGGGAGTTTCTGTGCGCCAGAGACAACCGCTTTGAATTGTGCGCCGGGCCGGAATGCCGGCACCGAGGTCGGCTTCACCTTCACCGTCTCACCGGTACGCGGGTTGCGGGCCACGCGGGCCGCGCGGCGGCGCTGCTCGAACACGCCGAAACCGGTAATTGTGACGCTCTCACCTTTTTGCACCGCGCGAACGACGGTGTCGACAAAATTCTCGACGGCCGCGGTTGCGTGCCGACGGTCCGAGCCCAATTTCTCAGTGAGTGTATCGATGAGCTCTGCCTTGTTGACCATCCATATCCTCCGAAGCTAGTGGTCCTCGTTGGACCGACTAGCAAACACGGTAAACCCTCAAGTGCCTGATTTCCAAGAGCCACGCGCAATTTCAATGGCTCATGGCGAATTTTTTCGCAATCCGCTTGCCGCGCTTGGTAGGTGGCGCAGCTGTCGAATACGGCCCTGTGCCGCCACGAATTCGGGCTCAATCGAGCCGTTAGGCAACCGGCAAAGTCTTCGGCTTCCAGTTCGGGCGGGCCGCCTCGAAGACTTCGATCTCGTCGCGTTTCCGCAGCGTAAGGGCTATGTCGTCGAGACCTTCAAGCAGACGCCATGCGGTGTAATCGTCAATCTTGAACGGCACCACCACCGTTCCCGCCGACACATTCCGATCTTGAAGATTCACAGTGATTTCCAGCCCGGGGCTGCTCTCGATGAGCTTCCAAAGAAGTTCGACATCATCTTGAGCAACTTCGGCCGCTAACAGACCGGACTTGCCCGCATTGCCGCGAAAAATGTCACCGAACCGCGACGAGATCACCACCCGGAAGCCGTAGTCCATAAGCGCCCACACCGCATGCTCGCGGGAAGATCCGGTGCCGAAATCCGGTCCGGCAACCAGTACTGAACCTCTGTCGAATGGGCTGAGATTGAGGATGAAAGACGGATCGTTGCGCCATGCCGCGAACAGTCCATCGTCGAAACCTGTTCGGGTGACTCGCTTCAAATAGACCGCGGGAATGATCTGGTCGGTGTCGACATTGGAGCGCCGCAGCGGCACTCCGATCCCGGTGTGGGTGTGAAAGGCGTCCATTGGATTTCTCCCTCAATCAGTTCAAGTCGTCCGGCGCGGAGAGTTTTCCGCGCACCGCGGTGGCGGCAGCAACCGCCGGTGACACCAAATGCGTACGGCTGCCCTTGCCCTGGCGGCCTTCGAAATTGCGATTCGACGTTGCCGCGCAGCGCTCCCCCGGTGCGAGCTGGTCGGGGTTCATGCCCAGACACATCGAGCAGCCGGCCTGACGCCACTCAGCGCCCGCGGCAGTGAAGATCTGGCCCAGGCCTTCACTTTCGGCCTGCGCACGGACCCGCATCGACCCTGGCACGACCAGCATCCGCACGCCGTCGGCCACTTTTCGGCCACGCAGGATCTCGGCCACCGCACGCAGATCCTCGATGCGGCCATTGGTGCACGATCCGACGAACACCGTGTCGACCGCAATCTCCCGCATCGGCGTACCCGGGCCGAAGGTCCATGTACGCCAGCGCTTTCTCGGCCGCCTGTCGCTCGTGCTCGTCGGTCATCAGCTCGGGATCAGGGACAGCAGCCCCCAGCGGCACGCCCTGGCCGGGGTTGGTCCCCCACGTCACGAACGGGGTCAATGACGCGGCGTCCAGATAGACCTCGGTGTCGAACTCGGCACCGTCGTCGGTGCGCAGTTGGTCCCAATACGCCTGCGCCGCATCCCACTGGTCACCCGCGGGAGCATGCGGACGGCCGCGCAGAAATTCGTAGGTGGTGGCATCCGGTGCCACCATGCCCGCCCTGGCACCGGCTTCGATGCTCATGTTGCAGATCGTCATCCGCGCTTCCATCGACAGCGATTCGATGGCGCTGCCGCGGTATTCGATGACGTGCCCCTGGCCGCCACCGGTTCCGATCTTGGCGATCACGGCAAGGATGATGTCTTTGGCGGTCACCCCGGCCGGCAATTGGCCATCGACATTGACGGCCATTGTCTTGAACGGCCGCAGCGCAAGTGTCTGGGTGGCCAGGACGTGCTCCACCTCGGAAGTCCCGATGCCCATTGCGATTGCGCCGAATGCGCCGTGCGTCGAGGTGTGGCTGTCACCGCACACGACTGTCATGCCCGGCTGGGTCAGACCCAGTTGCGGCCCGACGACATGGACGATGCCCTGTTCGATGTCGCCCATCGGGTAAAGCCGAATCCCGAATTCGTCGCAATTCCGGCGAAGCGTCTCCACCTGGATGCGGGACACCGGATCAGCGATCGGCTTGTCGATGTCGATCGTCGGCACGTTGTGGTCTTCGGTGGCCAGTGTCAGATCGGGACGGTGCACCGGCCGGTCCGCCAGCCGCAGACCATCGAACGCCTGCGGACTGGTCACTTCGTGCACCAGGTGCAGATCGATGTAGATCAAGTCAGGTTCGGTGCCGTTGCCCGATGCCACCAGGTGGTCGTCCCACACCTTTTCCGCGAGCGTGCGCGGGCGCGCAGCGTCGTGGGCTGAAGTTTTTGTCACGAGCTCATCCCAATTCGTCGATCTCACTATGCGAGACGCTAGTATCTCTCTGTGAGACAGGATAGCGGCATCGGCGTTCTCGACAAAGCCGTGGGGGTACTGCAGACAATCGCGGAATCACCCTGCGGGCTAGCCGAATTGTGTGATCGAACCGGACTGCCCAGGGCCACCGCTCACCGGTTGGCCGCCGGCCTGGAAGTTCACCGATTACTTGCGCGCGACGGCGAGGGACGGTGGCGCCTGGGACCTGCGGTCAGCGAATTGGCGGCTCAGGTCAACGACCCGATACTGGCGGCCAGCGCGACGGTTCTGCCCCGGCTGCGTGAAATCACCGGCGAGAGCGTGCAGTTGTACCGCCGCGAAGGCACTTCACGGATCTGTATCGCCGCGATGGAACCTCCTGCGGGCCTTCGCGATACCGTTCTGGTCGGCGCACGGTTGCCGATGACGGCCGGTTCCGGCGCCAAGGTGCTGTTGGCCTACAGCGATGACGCCACCCGGGCAGCGGTGTTGCCCGGCGCCAAATTCAGCGATCGCACGCTGGCCGAAGTACGGCGACGGGGTTGGGCGCAAAGCGCCGCTGAACGCGAGCCCGGGGTGGCCAGTGTGTCGGCACCGGTGCGCGATTCCGGCGGCTCGGTAGTCGCCGCCATCTCGGTGTCAGGTCCCATCGATCGGATGGGCCGTCGGCCGGGCGAACGCTGGGCCGCGGATCTGCTGGCGGCCGCCGACGCATTGACTCGGCGGTTGTGAGTCACCCGCATTGCCCGCGGTTCGGGCAGCGATTCGTGACCTGAGACACTGTCGCCATGGGAACGAACCAGCGTGCACAGATCGTCATGTCCGGCGCAGAGATCACCGACTTCGTCACCAGTAGCCGTACCGGCACGCTGGCCACCATCGGTTCAGACGGACAGCCGCACCTGACCGCGATGTGGTACGGCGTGGTCGACGGTGAGATCTGGCTGGAGACCAAAGCCAAGTCGCAGAAGGCCGTCAACGTCAAGCGCGATCCGCGTGTGAGCTTCATGATCGAGGACGGCGACACCTACGACTCCCTGCGCGGGGTGTCCTTCGAGGGCATCGCCGAGATCGTTGACGACCCGGACGCAATCTTTCGTGTCGGCGTCAGTGTGTGGGAGCGCTACACCGGGCCCTACACCGAAGAGGTGAAGCCCGCGGTCGACATGATGATGAACAAGCGAGTCGCAGTACGCATCGTCGCCCAGCGCACCCGTTCTTGGGACCATCGCAAGCTCGGAATTCCGCACATGCCGGTCGGCGGTTCGACCGCGCCCGCTGACAGCTAGCGCGTCAGGCGCGCTAGCTGGTTGGAGAAGGATGAGTAGCCCCGATGGGATTCGAACCCACGCTACCGCCGTGAGAGGGCGGCGTCCTAGGCCGCTAGACGACGGGGCCGGAACCGATCCGAGCAGCCAGCATAGCTCACTGCCTAACGCCCACCTAATCGCTCGGGGGTGGAACGACTTTGGAAAAATATTGCTGGGGTACCAGGACTCGAACCTAGAATGGCGGTACCAGAAACCGCTGTGTTGCCAATTACACCATACCCCATCGGCTGCCTAAAACCGCTGGTCAGAGCCTCGCCAGTAGCCGCTGAGCGGTCGTACGGGCAGTGCTGCCAGCCGTTGTGGGCCGACGAGCAGACTACCAAACAAACAACTCACCTCTCACCAGCGCCCGACTGCACACGGTCGGAACGTAGTGCGCCGGAGCCAACTCCTGGCGACGCGCGGTGCAGCCGACGCCGGCGGTAGTTGCGGGCCGATCGACTACTTTACGAATCCTGCTTTTGAACAACAGGATTCGACAGCGTCCCGATGCCCGAAATGGTGATGTTGACGGTGTCACCGTCGACGATGGGGCCCACGCCCGCGGGTGTACCGGTCAGGATGAGGTCGCCCGGCAGCAAGGTCATCACCCCTGAGATCCATTCGACGATGGCCCCGACGTCGTGGATCATCAGCGACGTCCGACTGTCCTGCTTGACCTCGCCATTGACCTCGGTGCGCAGCTCCAGATCGGCCGGGTCGACGTCGGTCTCGATCCACGGTCCGACGGGGCAGAACGTGTCGTGGCCCTTGGCCCGCGTCCACTGACCGTCGGACTTCTGTTGGTCGCGCGCGGACACATCGTTGGCGATCGTGTAGCCGAGGATGCTCTCGGCCGCGCGGTCGGCCGTGACGTCTTTACAGGGCCGGCTGATGACCGCCGCCAACTCACCCTCGAAGTGCACCGGCGATGCGTTGGCCGGCAATCGAATCGGCACGTTCGGTCCGATGATCGCCGTGTTGGGTTTGAGGAAGATCACCGGGTCGGCCGGTGCGGCGCCGCCCATCTCGGCGATGTGGTCGGCGTAGTTCTTTCCGATGCAGACCACCTTGCTGGCCAGGATCGGGGCCAGCAGTCGCACATCGGCCAACGGCCAGGAGCGACCTGTGAAGGTGGGGGTGCCGAAAGGATGCTCGGCGATCTCGCGGACGGTCATGTCGTCGTGCTCACCCTCGATGGAGACGAACGCGACGCCATCGGGACTGGCAATTCGGGCAAGGCGCATTCGCCTTAGCTTAGTGAGCGCCTATCAAGGTCGGCGCAGCGGCGCAGCGGTTGCGGCTTCGACCCCGTCAATCACGTTGCTATGCGAGCATTGTTCAATGCCGACGGACGCGACCGGCACGGTCGGACTCAGTGCGGGCCGGCGCTGGTCAGTCGTCGTCGTCTCGCTCCTGGTGACCTCGAGCGCCTTCGTCTTCATCAACGGCGTCGCGTTCCTGATCCCTGCCCTGGAGGAAGACCGGGGCGCACAGTTGGCCGAAGCGGGGCTGCTGTCGTCGATGCCGAGTTTCGGCATGGTGGCGACGCTGATCCTGTGGGGCTATCTGCTCGACCGGGTGGGCGAACGGATCGTGTTGACGCTCGGTTCGGCGCTGACGGCGGGTGCCGCCTACGCGGCCTCTAACGCGCACTCGACGGTTGCGTTCGGGGCCTGGCTGTTCGTGGGCGGCATGGCGGCCGCCAGCTGCAACTCGGCCGGCGGCCGGCTGGTCTCCGGATGGTTCCCGCCGGAGCAACGAGGCTTGGCGATGGGCGTCCGACAGACCGCGCAGCCGCTGGGAATTGCGTTGGGCGCGTTGGTCATTCCGATACTCGCCGAACGCAGCCGATCAGCGGTATCGGGCATGATCTTCCCGGCCGTGCTGTGTGCGGCAGCGGCGGTGCTCAGTGTCGTGGCCATCAAGGATCCGCCACGCAAAGAGCGCAGCGCCGCCTCCGAACAGGAACTGGCCAACCCCTATCGCGGATCGTGGGTGTTACGCCGAATCCACGCGACCTCAGCGCTATTGATGGTGCCGCAGACACTGACCGTGACGTTCATGCTGATCTGGCTGATCGCGAATTACCGGTGTTCGATCTTCGCGGCGGGCTGTGTCGTCACGGTGTCGCAGGTGCTCGGCGCGCTGGGCCGGATCTTGGTCGGCAGGTGGTCGGACCGGGTCGGTTCCCGGCTGCGTCCGGTCCGCATCATGGCCGGCGCGGGCGTCCTGATCATGGCCGGGTTGGCGTTCGCCGATCATCTGCACTTGTTCATCGCAGTGCCGCTGATGGTCGCGGTGGCTGTCGTGTCGGCGCTCGACAACGGTCTGGAGTCCACCGCGATCACCGAATACGCCGGACCGTTCTGGAGCGGCCGGTCGCTGGGCTTGCAGAACACCTATCAGCGGCTGATGGCCGCCGGCGCGCCACCGGTGCTCGGCGATCTGATCGCCGGATCGGGTTATCCCCTCGCGTTCGCGCTGTGCGGGATCTTCCCGCTGCTGGCAGTGCCGATCGTGCCGACCAAGACATTGCCACCGGGCCTCGAGATCAGAGCGCGGACGCAATCCTTTCGCCGACTTCGGCGGTGGATAGCTTTTCGCTCGGGCGACTGGCCAGATGGGCAGCCACGGCCCGGTCCACTCGCGCGGCGGCAGCGTCTTCGCCGACGTGGGAAAGCAGTAGCGCCACCGACATAATCGCGGCGGTCGGATCGGCGATCCCCTGGCCCGGCGATGTCGGGAGCGCTGCCGTGCACCGGCTCGAACATCGACGGGTTGGTACGGGTGGCGTCGATGTTTCCGCTGGCCGCCAATCCAATGCCACCGCATACCGCGGCGGCCAGGTCGGTGATGATGTCGCCGAACAGGTTGTCGGTGACGATCACGTCGAAGCGGCCGGGATCGGTGACCAGATGGATGGTGGCGGCGTCGACGTGCTGATAGGCCACCTCGACGCCGGGATACTTCTCACCCACCTCCTCCACGGTCCGCGACCACAGCGACCCGGCGAACGTCAGCACGTTCGTCTTGTGCACCAGCGTCAGATGCTTGCGACGTTGCTGGGCGCGCGCGAAGGCGTCTTCCACGACACGGCGGATCCCGAATGCGGTGTTGGTGCTGACCTCGGTCGCCACTTCGTGCGGGGTGCCCACGCGGATCGCGCCGCCGGTCCCGGTGTAGGGGCCTTCGGTGCCCTCGCGGACCACCACGAAGTCGATGTCCGGGTTTCCGGCAAGCGGGCTGCTCACACCGGGGTACAGCCGGCCCGGGCGCAGGTTGACGTGGTGGTCGAGCTCAAATCGCAGCCTTAGCAACAACCCTCGTTCTAGCACCCCGCTGGCTACCGACGGGTCACCGATCGCGCCCAACAGGATGGCGTCATGTTCCCGAAGTTCGGCGATCGTCGAATCGGGCAGCAATTCGCCGGTCGCGTGAAATCGCTTGGCGCCCAAGTCGTAATGCGTCTTCTCGACCCCGGGCAGCACCGTGTCGAGAACCTTGACCGCCTCGGCAATCACCTCGGGTCCGATCCCGTCACCCGGGATGATCGCGAGTTTCACGACAGGTCAACCACTTCGAGCTTGTTGGCCGCTACGGCGGAGCGGATCTCGGTGCGGACATCGGCGGGGATGTCGCGGTCGACGCGCAGCAGGATCGTCGCGCCCGGGCCCTCAGCGTCCTCGGACAGCTGAGCGGCCTGGATGTTGACTCCCGCGGTGCCCAGCAGCGTGCCGATCTTGCCCAGTGCCCCAGGCTGATCGCCGTAGTTGATGACGAGGTAGATGCCCTGTGCACGCAGGTCGAAGTTGCGTCCGTTGATCTGCACGATCTTTTCGACCTGCTGCGGGCCGGACAGCGCACCGGCCACGTTGACGACCGAACCATCGGCGGCCACGGCGCGTACGTCGACGACGCTGCGGTGGTTGGGGCTTTCGGTCGCGGTGCTGATGTCGGCGGCCACCCCCCGCTCTTCGGCGATGGCCGGGGCGTTGACGAACGTCACCTGGTCTTCGATGACGGCCGAGAACAGTCCGCGCAGCGCCGAAAGGCGGAGCACCTCAACGTCTTCGGCGGCCAGCTCACCGCGAACCTGCACCGACAGCGAATTCGGCAGTTCCTCGGTGAGGGCACCGGCCAGCAGACCGAGCTTGCGAACCAGATCCAGCCACGGCGAGACTTCTTCGCTGACCGTTCCACCGCCGACGTTGACGGCGTCGGGAACGAACTCCCCCGCCAGCGCGAGCTTGACGCTGGCCGCCACATCGGTGCCGGCCCGATCCTGGGCTTCTTCGGTCGATGCACCGAGGTGCGGTGTCACCACGGCTTGGGACAGCTCGAACAGCGGGCTGTCGGTGCACGGCTCCTTGGAGTACACGTCGAGACCGGCGGCGCGCACGTGCCCGCTGGTGATGGCCTCGGCCAGCGCGGCCTCGTCGATCAATCCACCGCGGGCGGCGTTGACGATGATGACGCCGGGCTTGGTCTTCGCCAGCGCCGCTTTGTCGATCAGCCCTGCGGTCTCAGGTGTTTTCGGCAGGTGCACAGAGATGAAGTCGGCGCGTCCGAGCAGGTCCTCGAGCGACAGCAACTCGATACCGAGTTGAGCCGCGCGCGCCGCCGACACATAAGGGTCATAGGCCACGATGTGGGCCTCGAAAGCGGCCAGCCGCTGCGCGACCAACTGCCCGATGCGACCCAGCCCGACGACTCCGACGGTCTTGCCGAAGATCTCGGTGCCCGAGAACGACGAGCGCTTCCAGGCATGCTCGCGCAGCGACGCGTCGGCTGCGGGGATCTGGCGGGCCGCCGACAGCAGCAGCGCCAAGGCGTGCTCGGCGGCGCTGTGGATGTTCGACGTCGGCGCGTTGACCACCAGCACACCGCGTTCGGTGGCGGTCTTGACGTCCACGTTGTCCAGCCCGACGCCGGCGCGCGCGACGATCTTCAGTTTCGGCGCGGCGTCGAGCACCTCGGCGTCGACGGTGGTCGCCGAGCGGACCAGAAGGGCGTCGGCTTCGGGCACCGCCGCGAGCAGCTTCTCGCGGTCCGGACCGTCCACCCAGCGCACCTCGACCTGGTCGCCCAGGGCTTCGACGGTTGATTCGGCAAGTTTGTCGGCGATAAGAACAACAGGCAGGCTCACGCGGCCACTCTAATGGTCGCGGTTGTGCCGGATCGCAGAGCCTATGAGTGTCGGTACCCGGGTGAATCCTGTCCGCAAGCGCGACGACAGGAGAAATACCCATGTGCTGGAAATGCGATCACCCGGATTCCACCACGCAGGAATGGCTGGAGCTCATCTACGAGAAGGTCCAAGCGAACGGCTGGATTGTGCAGTTCATCCAGCACGACCGCATGCCGTTCGCCTACACGATCGGATTACATGAACGCGGCCTGCCCGAGCTGTTGGTGACCGGGATGCCGCCAGAGCGGGCGAATCTCGTGCTCAACACCGTCGCTAAGTATCTCGTGGACGGTGGAAGGCCGATACCGGGCGAGCGGATGCTGATCGGCGGTGAGCTCTTGCTGGATTTCGTTCAGGTGCAACACCCAATCGCCCACTTGAAATTCGCGTTCTCGATATACGGCCCCGATCTGCGGGCCCTCCAGGTGGTCTGGCCGGACGACCACGGGCACCGGCCGTGGTGCGCGGAATTCAGTAACGGTGGGGTGCGACAGCCGGTGTTCGGGGTCCGAGTCGACCCACCGGACAAGCCAAATCGACGCTAACGCGACGACACGCCGAAACTTGTCGCGCTAACGTCGATTTCGACGAAGGCTGGAGCTAGGCGGTCTCGGTGATCGGCCGGTCGACCCAGCTCATCAGGTCCCGCAGCTTCTTGCCGGTGACCTCGATCGGGTGCTCGGCGTTCTCCTTACGCAGACCCTCGAGCTCTTTGTTGCCGCCCTCGACGTTGGCAACCAGCTTCTTGGTGAAGGTGCCGTCCTGGATGTCACGCAGGATGGCGCGCATGCGCTCCTTGGTGTCGGCGTCGATGACACGCGGGCCGGACAGGTAGCCACCGAACTCCGCGGTGTCGGACACCGAGTAGTTCATCCGAGCGATGCCGCCCTCGTACATCAGGTCGACGATCAGCTTGAGCTCGTGCAGCACCTCGAAGTAGGCCATCTCCGGCGGGTAGCCCGCCTCGACCATCACGTCGAAACCGGTCTTCACCAATTCCTCTGTGCCACCGCACAACACGGCCTGCTCACCGAACAGGTCGGTCTCGGTCTCGTCCTTGAAGGTGGTCTTGATGACGCCGGCGCGGGTGCCACCGATGGCCTTGGCGTAGGACAGCGCCAGCGCCTCGCCGGTGCCGGTCGGATCCTGGTCGACGGCGATCAGCGCGGGCACACCCTTGCCGTCGACGAACTGACGGCGCACCAGGTGGCCGGGGCCCTTCGGCGCGACCATCGCGATGGTGACGTTGCCCGGCGGCTTGATCAGGTCGAAGTGGATGTTGAGCCCGTGACCGAAGAACAGCGCGTCACCGTCTTTCAGGTTGGGCTCGATGTCGTTCTTGAAAATGTCGGCCTGCGCCGTGTCGGGTGCCAGCAGCATGATCACGTCGGCCCACTTGGCCACCTCGGCAGGTGTATCGACGGTCAGGCCCTGCTCCTCGACCTTGGCCCGCGACTTCGAGCCTTCCTTCAGGCCGACACGCACCTCGACACCGGAGTCGCGCAGGCTCAGCGAGTGCGCGTGCCCCTGGCTGCCGTAACCGATCACACCGACCTTGCGGCCCTGAATGATCGACAGGTCGGCGTCGTCGTCGTAGAACATCTCCAAAGCCACGTGAATGTCTCCTTCTTTATTGGCTTTTCGAATTGAATGGGTTATTTGGCGGTACCGATAGCGCGTGGTCCTCGCGACAGCGACACCACTCCGGACTGGACGATTTCGCGGATTCCGAACGGCTCGAGCACCTTCAGCAGCGCTTCCAGCTTGCCGCGGTCACCGGTGGCCTCGATGGTCAGCGATTCCGGCGACACGTCGATCACTTTGCCGCGGAACAGGTTCACGGCTTCGATCACCTGGCTGCGGCTTCCGGCGTCGGCGCGGACTTTGATCAGCGCCAGCTCACGAGACACCGAATTGTTGTCGTCCTGCTCGATGATCTTGATGACGTTGATCAGCTTGTTGAGCTGCTTGGTGATCTGCTCGAGCGGGGTGCTCTCGGCGGAGACGACGATGGTCATCCGCGACATGTCCTTCTGCTCGGTAGCTCCGACCGCGAGCGACTCGATGTTGAACCCGCGCCGCGAGAACAGCGCCGCGACACGGGCCAGCACACCGGGCTTGTCCTCGACCAACACCGAAAGGGTGTGCGTGGTCGTCGTTCCGGTAGTCATATGCGCCGCTCCTCCTCATCGACACGCTCTGCATCGTCGCCGGCGCGCATCAGGCGTGCCCTTCGATTCCATCGTCGAACAGCGGGCGGATGCCGCGAGCGGCCTGGATCTCGTCGTTCGAGGTCCCGGCAGCCACCATCGGCCAGACCTGCGCGTCGGCGCCGACGATGAAGTCGATGACCACCGGACGGTCGTTGATCGCCCGAGCCTGATTGATCACGTCGACGACGTCTTCCTCACGCTCGCAACGTAATCCGACACAGCCCAGTGCCTCAGCCAGCTTGACGAAATCGGGGATCCGTCGCGAGTGGGTGGCCAGGTCGGTCTGTGAGTACCGCTGTCCGTAGAACAGGGTCTGCCACTGGCGAACCATGCCGAGGTTGCCGTTGTTGATCAACGCCACCTTGATCGGTGCGCCTTCGATCGCGCAGGTAGCCAATTCCTGGTTGGTCATCTGGAAGCAGCCGTCGCCGTCGATCGCCCACACCTCGGCATCGGGCCGGGCCATCTTGGCGCCCATGGCCGCCGGGACGGCGAAGCCCATGGTGCCCAAACCGCCCGAGTTGAGCCAGGTTCGCGGCTTTTCGTAGGAGACGAACTGTGCGGCCCACATCTGGTGCTGGCCGACGCCCGCGACGTACACCGCGTCGGGACCGGCGATCTCGCCCAGTTTCTCGATGACGTACTCCGGGCTCAAGCTGCCGTCGCTTTGCGGCCCGTAGCTCAACGGGTAGGTGGCCTTCACGTCGTCGAGATAGGTCCACCAGTCGGCGATGTCGATCTTCGACGGCGCATCATCGTGGCGCAGGGCCGCGATCAGCTCGGTGATGACGGCCTTGACGTCACCGACGATCGGCACGTCGGCGTGCCGGTTCTTGCCGATCTCGGCAGGGTCGATGTCGGCGTGAATGACCTTGGCCTCTGGTGCGAACGAGTCGAGCTGCCCGGTCACCCGGTCATCGAAACGGGTGCCCAGCGCGATCAACAGGTCGCTGCGCTGCAGCCCGGCGACCGCCGCGACCGTGCCGTGCATGCCCGGCATGCCCAGGTGCTGGCGGTGGCTGTCCGGGAAGGCGCCGCGCGCCATCAGCGTGGTAACCACCGGGATGCCGGTCAGCTCGGCCAGTTCGCGCAGCTGCTCGGTGGCCTCGCCCCGGATGACCCCGCCGCCGACGTAGAGCACCGGCTTGTGCGCGGCCGCGATCAGCTTGGCGGCCTCATGGATCTGGCGGTTGTGCGGCTTGGTGTTCGGCTTGTAGCCGGGCAGATCCATCCGCGGCGGCCAGCTGAACGTGCACGGCGCTTGCAAGCACGTCTTTCGGGATGTCGACCAGCACCGCGCCCGGCCGTCCGCTGGCGGCGATGTGGAATGCCTCGGCCAGCACCCGAGGAATCTCGTCGCCGTCGCGAACCAGGAAGTTGTGCTTGGTGATCGGCATGGTGATGCCAGAGATGTCGGCTTCCTGGAAGGCATCCGTCCCGATCAGGGCGCGCCCGACCTGGCCGGTCACCGCGACCACCGGGATGGAGTCCATCTGCGCGTCGGCCAGCGGGGTCACCAGGTTGGTGGCGCCGGGACCAGAGGTGGCCATCATCACGCCGACCTTGCCGGTGGCGTGCGCGTAACCGCTGGCCGCGTGGCCGGCGCCCTGCTCGTGGCGGACCAGGACATGCCGCAGCTTCTTGGAGTCGAACAGTGGGTCGTAGACCGGGAGCACGGCACCGCCGGGGATCCCGAAGATGAGTTCGACGTCGAGCTCTTCCAGTGATCGGATTACCGACTGTGCACCGGTAAGTTGCTCAGGCGCAACATGTTTCGGCCGAACCGTCGGCGGTTTGGCGGCGGGCTTGACCGCATCGGAGGCGATACGGGCCACATCCTGCGACGCCGGCTTCGAAGCCGGTGCCTGCGGCTCGGAGTGCGATCTGGTGGGTGCGCTCACGGTGTCCTCTGTCCCTCTTGTCACTGCTTGGTTCTGCGTTTGCTCTGGAGAGTTGGCGGGCAACAAAAAACCCCCGTCAGCTCTGCGGCTGCACGAGGGTTGCGCGTTGGTCTGGCTTGATCAGTCAGGCACCAACGCGCAGGCGGATTACTACGAGCTCTCCAAAAGTTTTCATCGCCCCAAACGGTAGCCGCCGTACTGGTCAAACGTCAAATCCCGGTGGCTGCCCGATTCTCGGGGGCGACCCAGGTCAGGGCCCGATGTCATGATGCTTGCATGGCCACGGATTCGACGCAGGACGCAGCACCCGCACCGCCGGTGGTGATCACGATTTCGCAGATGGCCCACTTCGCGGTCGGCTTCTTCGCAATCGGTCTGCTCATACCGGTCTTGACCTGGCCGGTCACCGCGCCGCTGCTGATCATCCCGGTGCTGTTGTCGGCGTTGGTCGTTCGACTTCGGACCCAGGCCGATGACACCGGGGTCACCGTGCGCACCCTGCTTGGCAGCCAATCGGTGCGCTGGGAGGACATCGACGGCCTGCGATTCAGCAGGGGCTCGTGGGCCCGCGCTCAGCTGAAGGACGGACGCCAGTTGCGATTACCGGCGGTCACTTTCGCGACGCTGCCGCAGCTGACCCGGGCCAGCGCCGGCCGAGTCCCCAACCCGTACGCGGACTAGCTCACCGGGTTCGCGCCGTTGAGCAAGATCCACAGCCCGACACCGGCGCCGATACCCACCACCAGGGCCGCAAACGACCCGATGAACGGCCGGCGAGCCCAGCCGCGGCCCGCGTCGAAGCCGTAGCGTCCCGGTCCGGCCAGGATCACGGCGACAGAGAGCACGATCAGCGTGATCTCGTATTCGTGCCCGTTGGGCAGGAAGTACGGGAACGAGCGCGGGCTGTGCTGGGCCGACATGCCGGCGAGCAGGCTGTTGGTCAGATAGGCCAGCGCCCCTGCCGCCGCCAGCGGGGTGAACAGTCCGAGTACCAGCAGGACGCCCGCGGCGATCTCGCCGCCGGCGGCGCAGTACGTGAGGATGTCCGCGTGCTGATAGCCGATGCCGGACAGTTGGTTCTTGAATCCGCTCAGGCCCTGGCCGCCCCACCAGCCGAACAACTTCTGCAGTCCGTGCGCGGCGAAGACGGCACCGAGGCCGATCCGAAGAATCAGCAGGCCAAGGTCCTGGGTGCCGCGACGGTTGGCGGCGCGAATCGCCACGTCGTCGTAATGCTCGTCGTCGATCCCGTCGGGCGCGAAAATCGAATGTTCACCGGTGGGCTGAGGCTGATACGGCAATGGCTCCTGCCTGCCGCCGATCAGCCCGATTCCGCTGCTGGACGAGCGGACACTGCCGGAGTCAGCCGAGTCGTAGTGCGGAATCAGCGTGGTCTCGAAATCGCCTGCATAGGTGTCTGACGGCAGGTCGTCCTCAGGGTCGACCAGGCTCGCGGACGCCGGCCGCGCCGGAGTCGGCACCGCCGAGGAGTCCTGTCGTTGCCAATGTGCGTCATTCGGTTGACTGCTCACCCGTGCCAGGGTAAGGGCAAATTCTGCCGAATCGGGGATTTGAGCGGCACTTTCACGGTTGCGATTTGCGCGCCGCAATGCACGCGTCAGTGTTTGCGGGCAAATACGGGTGCCGCGCGGTACCCGTCACGGGCGCACACGCGGACATATCCGTAATCTGGCAGCTATGCGGTTGTGGTGGTCGGGGCGGCGCAGCATGCCTGTGCTCTGCTCGGCGATGTTCGTTCTGGCTGGTTGCGCCCAGTTCAACGATGTGCAATCGCAGCCGTTCACCACCGAGCCCGAGCGGCATGGTGCGCCGAGTTCGACGCCGCCTCCTCCGCCACCGCTGCCCGACAAGCCGTTCCCGAAGGAATGTCCCGCGCCCGGGGTGATGCAGGGCTGCCTGGAGAGCACCAGCGGCTTGCTGATGCAACCGGACAGCAAGTCGGCGCTGGTCGCCGAGCGGACGACCGGCGCGGTGAAAGAGGTGTCGGTCAGCGCCGAGCCGAAGGTCAAGACCGTCATCCCTGTCGACCCGGCCGGTGACGGCGGGTTGATGGACATCGTGCTCTCGCCGACGTACTCGCAGGACCGGCTGATGTACGCCTACATCAGTACCCCCACCGACAATCGCGTCATCCGAGTCGCCGACGGCGACACCCCCAAGAACATCCTGACCGGAATTCCCAAGGGCGGCAGCGGAAATACCGGCGCCCTGCTGTTCACCAGCCCGACCACGTTGGTCGTCATGACCGGCGACGCGGGCAACCCCGCGATGGCCAATGATCCGGCATCGCTGGCAGGCAAAGTGATCCGCATCGAGCAGCCCACCACGATCAACCAGGCACCGCCGACGACGGCTCTGAGCGGCATCGGCGTGGGCGGTGGCATGTGCACCGATCCCGTCGATGGCTCGCTCTTCGTGGTCGACCGGACGCCCACCTCCGACCGGTTGCAGCGAATCACCAAGGACTCCAAGGTTTCCACGGTCTGGACGTGGCCGGACCGGCCCGGGGTCGGCGGCTGCTCCGCGTTGGACGGCACCGTGCTGGTCAACCTGGTCAACATCAAGCAGACGGTGGCAGTCCACCTCGCGCAGGGCACCGGCGCCGTTACCGGTCCACCAGATGTTGTACGCCAGGACACGCACGGACACGCGTGGGCGCTACGCATGTCGCCGGACGGCAACGTGTGGGGCGCGACGGTCAACAAGACCAGCGGAGACGCCGAGAAGTTGGACGATGTGGTGTTCCCGCTGTTCCCACAGGGCGGCGGCTTCCCGCGGGCCAACGAGGACAAGACCTAACCCGGGAGCTACGTTGCGGCAGGACCGCTTTCGCTGCCGCTGAACAAGAATTGTTCGACCAGCGCGCTCACCAGAGGCGGGTTCTCCAGGCCGGCAAGATGAGCGACCCCGTCGAGAACGCGAATGGATGCGTTCGGGATGGCCTTGGCCATGTCGATCGCGTCGCGGGGCGGGAACGTCGCATCCTCAGCGCCGCCGACGACCATCACCGGCGTTTGAATGCGGCCCAGGAGTGCCCGCTGGTCGGGTCGGCGCGGAACCACACTCTTGACCGCCCACGACGCCGACGCGATGTTGACGGACTGCACCGTCTTACTCACGTGCGCCACCACGTCAGGACGCTCCCGCATGGTGGTCGGCCCCAAAAAAGCTTTCAGCACAGAACGATTCAGCAGCGATCCGATCCCGCCGGTCCATTTCGCCACCCGAAGCAGGACCGCGAACTCGACTTTCTGGCGCAGGCTAGCGCGACCGGCGGTGCAATTCATCAGCACCGCTCCCCCGATCCGTTCGGGATACGTCGCGGCGAAGGTCGCACCGATCATGCCGCCCCAGGAGTTGCCGACGAAGTGGGCCTTATCGAGGCCGAGGCCGTCAAGGATGTCGGCCACACAGTGAGCGCAGTCGTCGAAGCTGAAGAAGTCCGTCAGCGACTGGCTACCGCCCTGCCCGGGCGGATCGACCAGGATCACCTGTCGGTGCGCGATGAGGTTGCCGGCCACGCCGTGCCACATGTCGCCGGTCATCAGCAGGCTCGGCCAGAAGACGATCGGCGGGCCAGATCCCCCGACTTGCACCCGAATTCGGCCGAGCGCGGTGTCCAGTGTCTGTTCGCGAAGCTGATCGCCGACGCTCGTCATCGCTGACCACCATACCCAGACCCGACTTCGGCGTTAATGCAATTCTCAGCGCGATCTCAGTTAATATCTAGCTGCCCGTGGGGGGTCGACCAGGAGAGACATGGACATCACCGCTCGCCCGTGGACCACCGCAGGATTCGCCTTCACCCTGGTAGCTGCCAGCGCGATCGTCGCGCCGGCGGTCGCACCGCTAGCCGACCTTCCCGCTCTGCAGACCCGCGCCGTGCAGCTCGTCTCCGGCGACGTCTCCTGGGACCAGGTGCTGCAGACCGCGCTCGCCAATGGCACGGATATCTACGACCATCTCTCGCCCGCGACCTTCGCGGACATTCAACAGTTCGCCGCGAACGTGCCCGCTTACCTGGATGGCAGCCGCAACTTCGACGCCGACCTGACGACGGCGTACAACGCAGCCATCAACCCCTTCCTACCCACGGACCCCGAGCCCTACATCTACACGTCTGTCGACCCAACGCAGAGCGAGATCGGCATCCGCGCCTTGGGGACCCACCTCTTCGACATCCCCTTGCCGGGCAAAGACGGCTTTCTCGAGGACCTGACCAATGGGCTCAATGTCGACCTGGGGATCACCACGATCAACATTCCCGTCCTGCCACTACTGGTCGGCGACGATCTGGCATCCCAAATCGAGCCGTACCTGGCCTTCTCGGGATCGCCGTTGAGCGGAATCCTCTGGGGCAGCTTCGGCACCACGCTGAGTCCGATCCTCCAGCTCAACGACGACGTCACCGCCATCACGGCCGCACTCGGCGGCGCGACCCCCGACTACACGACCGCGTTCAACGACTTGGCCGACATGCCTGCCAACGTCACCAACGCCTTCCTCAACGGCTACGGCGACATTAGTCTGGACACGCTGCTCGCGGACTTCGGCGCCACCTCCCCGGCTACCGACGCCTCGCTCTTTTTCGACTTGGGCGGGCTGCTCAGCCCGGCCGGTTCGCTGATCAACGGCATCGGCTTCTCCGACCATCTGGGCGACTGCAGCATCGCGTGCGCCACATTCGATGTTCCCGCCACCGCGGTTGGGCCGATCGCGTCGTTGTTCCTGCAGGATCAGGCGATCGCCGAGTCCATCGGCTGGGACGGCGTGGGTCAGCCGCTCGCCCATCTGTTCACCGAACTGACGGCGTTG
The DNA here is from genome assembly GCA_963755805.1 of uncultured Actinomycetota bacterium. Lineage (GTDB taxonomy): Bacteria > Actinomycetota > Actinomycetes > Mycobacteriales > Mycobacteriaceae > Mycobacterium. The sequence continues at coordinate 258,508 of CAVWLG010000004.1, read as the reverse complement.
TTCAACTAGCTACAGGCGGCGAGCACCAGTTCGCGCACCTGCGCCGCGTCGGCCTGCCCCTTGGTCGCCTTCATCACGGCACCGACGATCGCGCCGGCGGCCTGCACTTTCCCGCCGCGAATCTTCTCGGCCACATCGGGATTGGCGGCCAGCGCTTCGTCGACGGCGGCCTGGATCAACGAATCGTCGCGCACCACGGCCAATCCGCGAGCTGCCATGACCTGGTCGGGCTCACCCTCGCCGGCCAGCACGCCTTCGACGACCTGGCGGGCCATCTTGGTGGTCAGCTTGCCATCATCGACGAGCGCCGCGACCGCGGCGACTTGTGCTGGGGTAATGGGCAATTCATCGAGCTCGATGCCGGCTTCGTTGGCCTTTTGCACCAGGAAGTTGCCCCACCAGGCCTTCGCTTGATCACTGGACGCGCCCTGATCGACGGTCGCGATGACCAAATCGACGGCACCGGCGTTGACGAGGTCGCGCATCACCTCGTCGGAGATGCCCCAGTCTTGCTGAATCCGCTTGCGGCGCAACCACGGTAGCTCAGGAATAGTCTGACGTAGCCGCTCGACGAGGTCACTGTCGGGCGCGACCGGCTCCAAGTCCGGCTCGGGAAAGTAGCGGTAGTCCTCGGCGGTTTCCTTGGTGCGACCCGAGCTGGTGTAGCCGTCCTCGTGAAAGTGCCTGGTCTCCTGGATGACTCGGCCACCCGACTCCAGAACAGCGCCTTGGCGCCGCATCTCGTAGCGGACGGCGACTTCGACGCTCTTGAGCGAGTTGACGTTCTTGGTCTCGCTGCGAGTGCCGAACTCGGTGGCACCGATCGGTTTCAACGACACGTTGGAATCGCAGCGCAACGAACCCTGGTCCATCCGGACGTCGGAAACTCCCAATGCGCGCAACAGGTCTCGCAGCGCGGTGACGTAGGCGCGGGCGATCTCCGGTGCCCGCTCGCCGGTGCCTTCGATGGGCCTGGTGACGATTTCGATCAGCGGCACGCCGGCCCGGTTGAAGTCGGCCAGTGATGTTGTCGCCCCGGCAATCCGGCCGGTGTCGCTGCCCAGGTGGGTCAGCTTGCCGGTGTCTTCTTCCATGTGGGCCCGCTCGATGTCGATTCGCCATGTGCTGCCGTCGTCGAGCGGGACATCGAGGTAGCCGTTGACCGCGATCGGCTCGTCGTACTGCGAAATCTGGTAGTTCTTCGGCTGGTCCGGGTAGAAGTAGTTCTTCCGGGCAAACCGGCCCCACGGCGCGATATCGCAGTTGAGCGCCAGCCCGATCCGGATCGCCGATTCGACGGCGGCCTCGTTGAGCACCGGCAGCGACCCCGGCAGGCCGAGGCACACCGGGCATACCTGGGTGTTGGGCTCGGCGCCGAATTCGTTGGCACAGCCGCAGAACATCTTGGTGGCGGTCGAGAGTTCGACGTGCACCTCCAAGCCGAGAACCGGCTCGTAACGCGCAAGCACGTCGTCGTAGTCGAGCAATTCGCCTCCGGGAGCACTGGGAACGCCCACCACAGAAGTCATGACGACGATCCTAATTGTCCGCCGAGGAGGCCGCTCCATCGCCGTTCCGAATCCGCATCGCCGCTGAGCAACGCGTGGTCGAATGCCGATCGGGAGGTGATGGCATCGTCGCGGGCGTTTCGGAAGCTTTCGATGACGATCTCCGCCAGCCGTCGCAGCTTGACGTTGCCCGACTGGGATCGCCACCGCAACAGGTCGAACGCGGCGTCCTCGTCCAGGCCGTACACCAGCATCAGCATTCCTTTGGCCTGCTCGATCACCGCGCGGTGTTCGGTGATCTCCGCGACCCGGGCGGTGATGATCTCCTCGCGGGCCCGGTCAGACGTCGGCGTGATGTCCACGTAGTAGCCGTGCGTCCCGATGACGGCGCCGTGGTGGTCGGTGAGCTGATCACCGACGACCACCACCTGGTGCACGGTGCCATGGGTGTCGACGATGCGGTGCCGGGTGCTGAACGGGCGACGGGAGATCAGCATGTCGTCGATGGTCTTCTTGACTTCGCGCCGGTCGTTGGGGTGTTTGTGCTCCAGAACAAGTTCCGTCGTCGGCGTCACGGTGCCCGGCTCGTAGCCGTGCATGCGCTGCACCTGTTCCGACCACTCCCAGCGTTGGTCGTCGAAGTGGAAGCGGAACCATCCGACGCGCTGGGGTGCACCGGCGAACGCCTGCTCGACCTCGGCTGCGCGGCCCTCGAGCTCGGACGGCACTACGGCCGACCCTCAGGATGCGCCCGGGCCACTCGCTGGCTCGCCGTGCGCCGCTGCGAAGCCAGTATGTGGCGCTGGGTAGCGGCCGCTTCGCGACACAGCTCGCGAGCTCGACGCTGCTCGAGCTGAGCGCGCCTGATGGTGTCGGCAACATCAGATTGCGCAAATGTCGGACGCCGGCGCGGTCCCGACCGTTGCTGCTCGGCCAGTGCCGCGATGCGGCGGGCGGTTCGTCCCCGGTGCGCCTTTTGTCGACAAGCCGACGAGCAGTAGATCGCATCAGCGCGGCCGCGAAAGTCGATGCCACACAAACTGCAGTTCAGGTAGCGCGATCACAGCTCGATACGTTACCGCTAGCCGTTACGTAACGGATCTTTTCGGCGCGTGCCGAGTGATGGGTGCCACCGGGAATCATCAGCCGAAGAAGGCAGCCGCGTCGTCGTAGCGGCTCTGCGGAACGAGTTTGAGTTGACGCACCGCATCGGCCAGCGGCACCCGGCCGATGTCCTGGCCGCGCAGCGACACCATCTGTCCGTATTCGCCGGCGTGTGCGGCGTCGGCCGCATTGACGCCGAATCGGGTCGCCAGTACGCGGTCGTAGGCGGTCGGTGTACCACCGCGCTGAACATGGCCGAGCACGGTTACCCGGACGTCTTTGTTGATTCGCTTTTCCACTTCGATGGCCAGTTGCGCGGCGACGCCGGTGAACCGCTCGTGACCGAACTCGTCGGTGCCGCCCTGGGCCAGCTTCATCGAGCCTTCGGCCGGCTTTGCGCCCTCGGCGACCACGCAGATGAAATGCGAGTCACCGCGCTGGAAGCGTCGCTTGACCAGACGGCACACCTCGTCGATGTCGAAGGGCTGCTCGGGAATCAGAGTCATGTGCGCGCCAGAGGCCAACCCGGAGTTGAGCGCAATCCAGCCCGCGTGCCGGCCCATCACCTCGACCAGCATCACCCGCTGATGCGACTCGGCCGTGCTGTGCAACCGGTCGATTGCGTCCGTGGCCACCATCAACGCGGTGTCGTGGCCGAAAGTCACGTCGGTGCAATCGATGTCGTTGTCGATGGTCTTCGGCACACCGACGACGGGCACGTTCTCCTCGGACAGCCAGTGCGCGGCGGTCAAAGTACCCTCGCCGCCGATCGGGATGAGCACGTCGATGCCGTTGTCATCCAGCGTCTGCTTGACCTGGTCCAGACCGGCCCGCAGCTTGTCGGGATTGACGCGGGCGGTACCCAGCACCGTTCCGCCCTTGGCCAGCAGCCGGTCGTTGCGGTCGTCGTTGGCCAGCTGCATGCGCCGGTTCTCCAGCAGGCCACGCCAGCCGTCCTGGAATCCGACCACCGACGACCCATATCGCGAGTCGCTCGTTCGCACCACGGCCCTGATGACGGCGTTGAGCCCGGGACAGTCGCCACCGCCGGTGAGAATTCCGATCCGCATGCCTTCATCTTGCCCCGAGGGAGCCGTCGCAGCAGCAGCAGGGAGCGCGGGTGCGTTCGGCGACGCCGTGATGATGTCCGCGGTCGCCGCGCCAAGCGCCCCGTTGGAGGAAGCGTTGCTCGGCGCACTCGTGTCGTACTGACTGATCGCCTGGCGGCGGCCGATCAGATGGCCGACGGCAGCGCTCCCCGAGCGGCCTCGTAGGCAGCGCCCACCCGGTAGAGCCGGTCGTCGGCCAGCGCCGGCGCCATGATCTGCAGGCCGACCGGCAGGTTGTCGTCGTCGGACAGACCGGACGGCACCGACATTCCGCAGTGTCCGGCCAGGTTCAGCGGCAGCGTGCACAGGTCGAACAGATACATCGCCAACGGGTCGTCGACCTTCTCCCCCAACGGGAACGCCGTCGTCGGCGTCGTCGGTGACACCAGCACGTCGACCGACTGGTAGGCGGTGTCGAGGTCGCGCGCGATCAGCGTGCGCACTTTCTGCGCCTGGTTGTAGTAGGCGTCGTAGTAGCCGGCCGACAGCGCATAGGTGCCAATCATGATGCGCCGCTTGACTTCCGGCCCGAATCCGGCAGCCCGGGTCAACGCCATCACTTCTTCGGCGCTGTGGGTGCCGTCGTCCCCGACGCGTAGCCCGTAACGCATCGCGTCGAAGCGGGCCAGGTTGCTCGACACCTCCGACGGCAGGATCAGGTAGTAGGCGGCCAGCGCGTGATCGAAATGGGGACAGTCGACTTCGGACACGTCGGCACCGAGCGCGGTCAGCTGCTCGACAGCTTTGTTGAACGACGCCAGCACGCCGGGCTGGTAACCCTCGCCGCGCAGCTGCTTGACCACCCCGACGCGCACGCCGCTGAGATCGCCTGCGGCGCCGAGCTTCGCGGCGCCGACGACGTCGGGCACGTCAGCCTGGATCGAGGTCGAGTCGCGTGGGTCGTGTCCGGCGATCACCTGGTGCAGCAGCGCGGTGTCCAGCACTGTGCGTGCGCAGGGTCCGCCTTGGTCCAGCGACGACGCGCAGGCCACCAGGCCGTAGCGCGACACCGTGCCGTAGGTGGGTTTGACTCCGACGGTCGCGGTCAGCGCGGCCGGTTGGCGGATCGATCCACCGGTGTCGGTGCCGATGGCCAGCGGCGCCTGGAACGCCGCCAGCGCGGCGGCACTGCCGCCTCCCGATCCGCCGGGCACCCGGTCGGTGTTCCACGGATTACGGGTCGGCCCGTAGGCCGAGTTCTCCGTCGACGAGCCCATGGCGAACTCGTCCATATTGGTCTTGCCCAGGATCGGGATGCCGGCCGCGCGCAGCCGCGCGGTGACGGTGGCGTCGTACGGCGAGCGCCAGCCTTCGAGGATCTTCGACCCGCAGGTGGTCGGCATGTCGACGCTGGTGAAGACGTCTTTGAGGGCCAGCGGGACCCCGGCCAGAGCCGACGCCGGTTGCTCACCGGCGGCCAGCGATTTGTCCGTGGCGGCTGCGGCCGACAACGCCGCATCCGCCGCGACGTGCAGGAACGCGCTGTACTGCTGATCGGTCGCCGCGATCTGGTCCAGGAACGCCTGCGTGACCTCGGTTGACGACAGCTCCTTGGCGGCGATTTTCGCGGCCAGCGTGGCGGCGTCCTGACGGATGATGTCGGTCATTCCGCTTCTCCGAGAATCTGCGGAACCGCGAAGCGGCCATCGAGGGCTTCGGGCGCTGCGGCCAGCGCCTCTTCCTGGGTCAGGCATGGCGCGACCTGGTCCGGGCGGGTGACGTTGACGGCCTTGAGCGGGTTGTCGGTCGGCTCGACGCCGGCGACATCCACGGCCTGGATCTGACCGACGTGGGTCAGGATGGCGTCGAGTTGACCGGCGTAGCTGTCCAGCTCATCGTCGGTCAACGCCAGCCGAGCCAGCTTGGCCAGATGGGCTACCTCGTCGCGGGAGATCTGAGACACGGCTGAAAAGCCTAGCCGGGCGACGTGACGGCTCGCGCCGGGCCGCCCGCCGACATGCCAAGGCCTCGCCGCTGTGGAACAGTGTCCGCGTGTCGTCGTATCTGCTGCGAGTTCAGCTCGCCGACCGACCGGGAAGCCTCGGCTCGCTGGCCGTGGCCCTGGGATCGGTAGGCGCTGACATCCTTTCGCTGGATGTCGTGGAGCGCGGACCCGACTACGCCATCGACGATCTCGTGGTCGAGCTACCAGCCGGGGGCATGCCGGACACCCTCATTACGGCGGCCGAAGCGCTGCACGGCGTGCGGGTGGACAGCCTGCGACCACACACCGGCCTACTGGATGCGCATCGCGAGTTGGCGCTCATCGACCATGTCGCCGCCGCGGGCAGCACCGCCGCCAAACTGCAGGTGCTGGTTGACGAGGCGCCGCAGGTGCTGCGGGTCAACTGGTGCACGGTGCTGAGCAAGTCCGACGATGAGTTCGAGCGCGTTGCGGGCAGTCCCGGCGCGCCGGAGACGCGATTGACCGCCGCGCCGTGGATGCCCATCGAGCACGCCATCGCGCTGGATGCCACCGAGGATTGGGTGCCGCAGGTCTGGCGGGACCTGGACACCACGCTGATCGCGGCTCCGCTCGGCACTCCGAACACCTCGGTGGTGCTCGGCAGACCTGGCGGCCCAGCCTTCCGACCGTCGGAGGTGGCCCGGCTCGGCTACCTGGCCGGCATCGTCGCGACCCTGCTGCACTGAGCATTTCCGCAAACGGGGTATGCATGCACGTGTGAGCCCGCTATCCGACGCCCAGATCGCAGCGCTGTCCCCCGCCGAACGGCGACAGTTGATCCAACGCCTCGAGCGTCCGCTGTCGGACCTCCTGCCGGTCGCCCAACTGCACCGGATCCGGTGGGGCTGGCTGGGGATCATGACCGGCGGCACGTTGGTGCTGATTCCCTGGGTCGTGTATCTGGCTTTCGCGCTGCCCGATGACTATCTGGTGCACGACTGGACGGCGACCTGGGTCGGATTCGACCTGATACTGCTTGGCTTGATGGCGGCAACCGTCGTGTTCGGGATGCTGCGCCGGCAGGTGATGCTGTTGACCGCGTTCGCGACCGGCGTGCTGTTGATCTGCGATGCCTGGTTCGACCTGATGACGGCCGGCGCCAACGACTTTCGGATCGCGATCCTGACCGCCGCGCTGGGCGATCTCCCGCTGGCCGCGATCCTGATCACCGGCGCACTCCGACTGATCAGGTTCACCGTGGTCCGGATGTGGCTGCTGGAGCCGAAGACCCCGCTGTGGCGGTTGCCGCTACTCCCCTGACTCAGACGGACCGTCGGCCAACAGCTTTCGAAACCCGTCCTCGTCGAGCACGGGCACTCCGAGTTCGACTGCCTTGTCGTACTTCGAGCCCGGAGAATCGCCGGCGACCACGTAGTCGGTCTTCTTCGACACCGAACCGGAGGCTTTGCCGCCGCGCGTCAGGATCGCCTCTTTGGCTTCGTCGCGCGAGAAACCGGGCAGCGACCCGGTGACCACGATCGTCACACCCTCCAGCGTGCGCGGCACGCTGGAGTCGCGCACGTCGGCCATCCGCACCTCGGCCGATCGCCACTTGTCGACGATCTGGCAATGCCAGTCAACGGTGAACCACTCGGTCACCGCGTCGGCGATGGTCGGGCCGACGCCCTCAACCGCGGCGAGCTGTTCTGTCGACGCCGATGTGATCGCATCCAGGCTGCCGAACTCGGTGGCCAACGCCCGCGCCGCCGTCGGCCCGACGTGCCGGATCGACAACGCCACCAAGACCCGCCACAGCGGCTGTTTCTTGGCGGTGTCCAAGTTGGCCAGCAGGCGTTTGCCGTTGGCGGACAACGTGCCTGCTTTGGTGGTGAACAACTCCGTGCGCAACAAGTCCGCTTCGGTGAGGCTGAACAGATCACCCTCGTCTTCGATCACCTGTGCTTTCAGCAGCGCGATCGCCGCCTCGTAGCCGAGCCCCTCGATGTCGAACGCCCCGCGTCCGGCGACGTGGAACACCCGCTCCCGCAGCTGCGCGGGGCAGGAACGGGAATTGGGACAACGAATGTCGGCGTCGCCCTCCTTCGCCGGCGCCAACGTCGTGCCGCACTCGGGACACGTCGTGGGCATGACGAATTCACGCTCTGAGCCGTCACGCAGGTCGACGACGGGACCGAGCACCTCGGGAATCACGTCACCGGCCTTACGGATGACCACCGTGTCGCCGATCAGCACGCCTTTGCGTTTGACCTCGGCGGCGTTGTGCAGGGTGGCCAGGCCGACCGTCGATCCGGAGACGGTGACCGGCGTCATGAACGCGAACGGCGTGACCCGTCCGGTTCGGCCGACATTGACCCGGATATCGAGCAGTTCGGTCTGAACTTCCTGCGGCGGGTACTTGTAGGCGATCGCCCATCGCGGCGCGCGCGAGGTCGAGCCGAGCCTGCGCTGCAGCGTCACGTCGTCGACTTTGACTACCACGCCGTCGATTTCGTGATCCACGTCGTGTCGGTGCTCGCCCCAGTAGGCGATCCGCTCGAGGGCGCCGGCCGCGTTCTCCACCCGGGTGGTGTGGTCGGAGACCGGCAGTCCCCACGCGGCCAGCGCCAGGTAGGCGTCGTGCAGGGTGTCCGGCCGGTAGCCCTCCACCTGCCCAAGTCCGTGGCAGATCATCCGGAGTTTGCGACGGGCCGTCACGGCCGGATCCTTCTGCCGCAGCGAGCCCGCCGCGCTGTTGCGGGGGTTGGCGAACGGCGCCTTGCCGTCCTCGACGAGGGCGGCATTGAGCGCCTCGAAATCGGCGAGCCGGAAGAACACCTCGCCGCGCACCTCGAGCACGTCGGGCACGGGATGCTCGTCGCTGGGCGTCAGCCGCTCGGGTACGTCGTCGATGCTGCGTGCGTTGAGCGTGACGTCCTCACCGGTGCGCCCGTCGCCACGGGTCGCGGCCCGAACCAGGCGGCCGTTGCGGTAGACCAAAGCCAAAGCGACGCCGTCGATTTTGAGCTCACAGAGATACGGCACGTCCGCGCCCACTTCGCCTCGGACACGGCCGGACCACAGGTCGAATTCCTCGGCGCTGAACACGTTGTCCAGCGACAGCATCCGCTCCAGATGTTCGGCGGAGGTGAAATCCGTGGCGAAGCCGGCGCCGCCGACGAGTTGGGTCGGTGAGTCGGGTGTGCGCAACTCGGGATGCTCGTCCTCGAGCGCGGCGAGACGGCGCAGCAGCGTGTCGAAGTCCGCGTCGGAGATGACCGGCGCGTCACGGACGTAGTAGCGGAACTGGTGTTCGCGCACCTCGTCGGCCAGCTCGGCCCACGAACGACGCACCTCGGGCCCAATGGGATCAGCCCCAGGGGGATCAGCCTCTGGTGAACTCACCTTGGCAGGCTATCGGAGGTGGCCGACAGCTCAGGAACGGCTAGTCGCGGTACAGCTCCGGGAAGTCCGCCTTCAGCGCGCCCAGCTTGGGCAGGTCGTTGGCGACGATGTACGGGTTGTTGGGATGCAGGTTGAGGTAGTCCTGGTGGTACGCCTCGGCGGGGTAGAAATTCGCCCCCGGCGTCACGGTGGTGACGATCGGCGACGGGAACGCGCCCGCCTGGTTCAGCTGCGCGATGTAGGCGTTTGCGATCTTCTGTTGGCTGTCGTTCTGGGCGAAGATCACCGAACGGTAGGAGGGGCCCACGTCGGGACCCTGGTAGTTCAGTTCGGTCGGATCCTGAACGACGCCGAAAAACACCCGCAGCAGCTGCCCGTAGGTGACCTGAGTCGGGTCGTAGGTGATGCGCACCGACTCGGCATGCCCGGTGGTCTCGCTGCTCACGGTGTCGTAATTAGCTGTCGCCGCGTCTCCGCCCGCGTATCCGGATTGCGCCGCCGATACGCCCTTTGACGTGCTGGAAAACGCCCTGCACACCCCAGAAGCAGCCACCGGCCAAAACGGCGGTCTCGGACTTGGGACCTCCGCTCGCCGGTTCGTCGACCGTCGGCGTCGGAAGTGCGCTCGCCGCCGTCCCATGCGCGGTCGGCATCACGGGGCTGCGGACAACAAACGCCGCCGCGGCCAGCCCGATCACGGCGAGCCAACTCGCCAGCACCACTCGCTGACGTCCAGTTCCAGCTTTGCGATTCATGCTCATCCCTCGTCCCTCCCCAGAGACCGCCAGGGTATAGGAGTTTCGAGGACGACGTCGCGGACGCTAGCTCGGCCCCGATGGCCTCAGCAACGAAAAGAATTCGTGGGAGGGATCGTCCGGCCCGGGACGGCCCTGGGGTGTATCCCGGGTTATCGGATGGCTGATGTCGACAGTGGACGGATCATTGACGTGCGCCCAGTCGGTGACGATGCATCGCGTCGTGAATTTCCATGTGCCGTTGCGTTTTTCATATTTATCCAGATAGCGCCCGCCCACCACGACCTCGGTTTCGCCATCGCGCGCGGCGAACGAGTGCGTCGCGATGCTGTAGATCTCACCTTCCGCGATGTCGCCGCTGATGGCGAAGTTCGTTGTGGTGATGTGGTGTTGCATCGAACGGATATAGGGCCGGGTCTCGGCAAGGGTGCGCAGAAAGGTATCGACGGAGCCCGATGAGAAAGATCCGTGACTGTCTTCGGCGTCATGGTGATAAAGACTGCGAACGGTCTCGAAGTCGCCGCGATCTACCGCGCGGCAGTAACCGTGCACGAGCTTTCGCAGGGCGTATTCATCGAGCATTTCTTGTACATCGGGTGGTGCTGTTGCCATCGTGCAACGCTAGCCGCCTCGCCTCAGGCAGTGCTCAATCCTCGACGTAGGTGCGTAGCCGATCGATCGCGGCGTCCCAGCGACGTGACAGCTGATTGAGATAGTCGCCCGCTTGGGCAAGCGGCTGAGTCTGCAGCGTCCAGATGCGTTCGCGGCCGCGTCGGTTACTGACCACCAGTCCCGCGGCCTCCAGCAGCGTGAGGTGTTTGGTGGCCGCTTGACGCGTGATTGAAACGGCTTGCGTGACTTCGGAAGTCGAACTCGGACCGCCATCGCACAATCGGGTCACGATGCGCAACCGATTGGGGTCTCCGAGTGCGTCGAATAGCGGCGCTGCAACGAGTGTTGCGGTCACACCCACTGCTCCACCGACAGGTACTTGCGCACCAACTCGGTCTGCTTGGACCAGCCTTCGCTGTTAACCTCGAACGCGGTTGCGCGACGTGTTTCGGGGAGTGCGTCGAAGCCGGACTCGACAATTCTGAGCAACACGCCGTCCGGTGTCTCCGTCAACGTGAACTCGACGAGCGTCGTGGGCTCCGTTTCGTAGTCGACGCGGGCCTCCACCGCGAAGGGGTGCCAGCGGTAGGCGAATCGTCGCGGCGGTTCCACTGCCACGACCTGCCACGTGGCTTTCGCCCCGGCGTGCGGGCGCTGCATTTCCGCGACCTCTTCGTCGACGACGGTCGCGGTGAAGGTTGCGGTCACCGACGTTCCGGCGACGAATGGCCCGTCGACGCGGACGCCGAACCACAAGCCGAACTCCCGCGAGTCGCTGATCGCCCGCCAGACCCGGTCCAGCGGCGCGTGCAGCACCACCTGCTTCTCGATACGATCCGTACCCATATGCAACCTCCTGGTTGCGTATCAGCCAATCATGCCGAGCAGCAATACGCAACCATTTGGTTGCCTTTTAGACGGCTTCGGGATCGTCGGCGAAAGCCTCGGCGACGCGGCGGACCAGGTCGATAGCGGTGCGGGCCCACTCCGGACTCGCCGCGGCCAGCCCACATGCCGGGGTGATGCCGATGCGGTCGCGCAACACCGACCGTCGGAAACCGAGTCGGTCGGTGATGGCCGCCGCGCTGGTGGCGACCTCTTCCAGCGCAGGGCGGTGGGCCGGCGCGCTGGACGCCACCACTCCCAACATGACGACCCGCCCCGATTCGACGAATTCCCCGACGGCGTCCAGATCAGCCGCCTGTAACGTTCCAACGTCAACAGCGACCGCGCTAATAGCACTGTCCTGCAGAACTTTCCATGGAATCGATGAGCCGCAGCTGTGCACCGACACCTCCGCACCGGCGGCGGCCGCGCAGATGTCGAGCATCGTGGTGGCCAGCGTCTCCTCGATGGCGGCCACCGAGCTCAGCGAGGTCACACCGGCCAGCCGGCCGGCAACCGCGGCGGGCAGCGACGGCTCGTCGAACTGCACGACCACCGGCGTATCGAGCCGGCGCGACACCGACGCCCGGTGTGCGGCGACCCCCTCGGCCAGCGAGGCGGCGATGTCGGTGAACGCGCCCAGATCGGTGATCGCCCGGTGCCCGTTGGACAGCTCCAGCTCCGCGGCCAGCGTGATCGGCCCGGGCGCCTGCACCTTGACCGGTCGCCCGCTGCCCCGCAGCCCCGCGAGCTCCCAGGCCTCGTCCAGCGCGTCGATGTCCTCGGCGAGCAGGCTGGCCGACCGTCGCGTCACCGCGCCGGGCCGGGCCACCAGCCGGTAACCGCGCGGCACGGTGTCGATGGCGATGTCGATCATCAGCGCGCCGGCGCGCCCGATGATGTCGGCGCCCACTCCCCTGGCCGGCAACTCGACCAGATGCGCCATCGCAGCACCCAACTCGCCGACGACGACTTCGGCTGCCGGCCGCGCCGCCGTGCCGGGCCATGACCCGATGCCGGTGCCGGTTGCGAAAACGCTCACCGGAGAACCGTATTCGATCGCGTTTTCTCCCGCGCCGCGCCAGGGCAGGTCAGTCCGATTACGCTCTGGTCAAGATGACGACGCGACGGCTGATGCTGTGTGCCGCGGCTCTGCTGGCCACGGCATGTACCCGCGTGGTGGACGGTACCGTCGCTGCGGAATTCGGCGCCGCTCCCAACCTTTCCGGCATCGACGTCGAACGGGTGTTGCTCGATCAGTCGCGCATGCAGGCGATCACCGGCGGCGACGAGCACCTGACGATCATCCCGTCGATGGATGCCACTTCCCCGGTCGACATCGACACGCTCGCCCATACTGCGCCGCCGGAGTGCCGCTTCGTCTACGCCGAAACCGCGACCTTCGGGCCTGATATCGAGGCGTTCCACAAGACCACCTTTCAAGACCCACCGCACGGCGGCCTGATCTCGGAAGGTGCCGCGGCCTATCGCGATGCGGACACCGCTCGCCGCGCGTTCGGGGCTTTAGTGACAACGGTTCGCAGCTGCGCCGACAGCTCAGCCGGGATTGGGCCTCGTCGGCACCTGGCAGGCCGACGACCGGTCGCTGCAGACCCGGCCCGGCGACTGCGGGCGCGATTATCTGCTCAAGTCGGTGGTGTTGGTCGAAGTCACCTACTGCGGGTTCCCGGACTCGGTGTCGACGATCGTGATCTCGAACATCGCCGCCAATCTGCCCGGATAGCCGGCGAAGCCCTACGACGCCGCGGCGATGGTGGCGCTGCCGAGCACCTCGTCGCCGTCCGGGTCGCGGCGATACAGCACCAGAGTCTGGCCCGGCGCCACCCCGCGCAGCGGGGCGCGCAGTCGGACCGCCAGCTCCTCGCCGGCAGGCTGCGCTTCCGCATCCACCGCTTCGCCGTGTGCGCGCACCTGCACCGCGCAGTCGATAGCGCCGTCGGGCGCGGTGCCCGCGGTGAACACCGGCTGATGGCCGGTCAGCTGCCATATCTCCAGGTCAGCCACCGAGCCGACCTGAACGGTGCCAGTCTCGGCGTCGATCGCGGTGACGTAGCGCGGCTGGCCGTCGGGCCCCGGGCCGGCGATGCCCAGCCCCTTGCGCTGGCCGATGGTAAAACCGTGCACGCCGTCATGCGTGGCCAGTACGGCGCCGCCCTGGTCGACCACCGGTCCGCGGCGCACCCCGATGCGCTCACCCAGGAAGGCGCGGGTGTCGCCGGACGGGATGAAGCAGATGTCGTGGCTGTCCGGCTTCTCGGCGACCGACAGGCCGCGACGGGCCGCCTCGGCGCGGATCTGCGACTTGGGGGTGTCCCCGATCGGGAACGCGGCATGACGCAGTTGACCGGCGGTCAGCACCGCAAGTACGTAGGACTGGTCCTTGTCGGAGTCGACGGCACGGCGCAGTCGCCCGTCCGAGAGCCGGGCGTAGTGGCCGGTGGCGACTGCGTCAAAACCCAGTGCCAGCGCGCGAGCGGCCAACGCGGAGAACTTGATCCGCTCATTGCAGCGCACACACGGGTTCGGGGTTTCGCCGCGCGCATAGGACGACACAAAGTCGTCGATCACGTCTTCTTTGAACTTGTCAGCGAAATCCCATACGTAGAAAGGGATTCCGAGGACATCGGCGACCCGCCGGGCGTCGCCGGCGTCTTCTTTGGAGCAGCAGCCGCGTGAGCCGGTGCGCAGCGTGCCGGGGGCGTGCGAAAGGGCCAGATGGACGCCCACCACGTCGTGACCCGCATCGACCATTCGGGCCGCGGCGACCGACGAGTCGACGCCACCGCTCATCGCCGCGAGCACCTTCATCGGGACACCCCCGCGGTGGCAAGTGCCGCCTGCCGGGCGCGGGCCACCGCCCCAGGTATCACCTGCAGCGCCGCGTCGACGTCGGAGTCGACGCTGGTGTGCCCCAAGGACAATCGCAGCGATCCGCGAGCACTGGCAGCGTCGGCGCCCATCGCGATCAGCACATGCGACGGCTGCGCCACACCGGCGGTACACGCCGATCCGGTGGAACACTCGATTCCGTTGGCGTCCAACAACATCAGCAGCGCATCACCTTCGCACCCTTCGAAGGTGAAGTGCGCGTTGCCCGGCAGCCGGCGGGCGCCGGCGGCGCCGTTGAGGCGAGTGTCCCCGACCGCAGCCAGCACACCGTCGATCAGCCGGTCGCGCAGCAGATCGTAGCCGCGCACTGTTGGACTCCAGCCCGTCGACGGCGAGCGCTATCGCGGCGGCCATGCCGACCGCGGCGGCGACATCGGGTGTGCCAGAGCGAATGTCACGCTCCTGGCCGCCACCGTGCGACAACGGCGTGCAGCTGACATCGCGACGAAGCAGCAGCGCGCCCGCGCCGGGCGGGCCACCGAACTTGTGCGCGGCCACACTCAGCGCGGACAGCTGGCTGGCGCCGAAGTCGACGGGCAGCTGTCCGACCGCCTGGACCGCGTCGCTGTGCATGGGGATGTCGAATTCAGCTGCCACGGCGGCAAGTTCGTCGATCGGCATGATCGTGCCGACCTCGTTGTTGGCCCACATCACCGTCACCAGCGCGACGTCGTCGTGGCACTGCAGAGCGTCACGGAGCGCCGCTGCGGACACTGACCCGTCCGCGCTCGTCGGCAGCCAGGTGACCTCGGCGCCCTCGTGCTCGGCGAGCCAGTTGACCGCGTCCAGCACGGCGTGGTGTTCCACTTCGGTGGTGATGATGCGGCGGTGGCGCGGCTCGGCATCGCGGCGGGCCCAGTAGATGCCCTTGACGGCGAGGTTGTCGCTCTCGGTGCCGCCGGCGGTGAAGATCACCTCAGACGGTCGGGCACCGAGTTTGGCCGCGATCAGCTCGCGGGCCTCCTCCATCCGCCGGCGCGCGAGGCGACCGGTGGCGTGCAGCGACGAGGCATTACCGACGGTGCTCAGGACGGCCGTCATCGCCTCGATGGCAGCGGGGTGCATCGGGGAGGTGGCAGCGTGATCCAGGTAGACCATGACCTGCCCAGGATACCGAGCCGGTCGTAGTGGTCAGGACGCCAGCACGGACGACCGCGTGGCCGTGGCCCGAGTGCGGCATCGCCGTGATGCGGATCGCGGCCTGGCAGCGCCGGGCCAACTCCCGCCGATCGTCGCCCGGCAGCTGCAACGATTCGACGTAAATTCGCGCGACCGTGCGGCGGGCCACCATCAGTCGGCCGATCGAACGCAACAGCGTGTCGTCGCCGATGTAGGCCGGAACAGTCGACACTCGACCGTCCCGATGCTGGTAGCGCAGCCGCAGCGGTTGGACGGGCCGGCCGGTGTCGACGGCGGCCTGGAACATGGCCGGATAGAACGGCCCCGACCCCTGGTGGGAATGACCGGAGCGCCCACACCAGGTGGTCCCTTCCGGGAAGGCCACCACCGTGTGACCGGCGTAGAGCCGGGCGGCGACGGTGGCCACCACCTCGGGCAGCTGACGCAGCTTGGCGCGTTCGATCGGGATGACCTTGACGATGCGGGCCATCATCCGCACCGCGGACGTGGCGGCCACGTCGGCGCGGGCCACAAACGACAGCGGCGATGCCCGCCAGCGACTGGACGGAAGCGCCGCGCCGATCGTCAGGATGTCCAGCCAGGACGTATGGTCGCTGACCACCAGCACACCGGGCAGATTGCGGATCGGGCCGCCGGAGACGGTGATCTTGACTCCCAGACAACACAACAGCAGTCGACAGTAGATCTGCCGTGATTTCGACCAGCCGGGCAGCACCCCCGCCAGCAGCGGCAGCGCGGGCGCCAACAGCACCAGCAGGGTGATCCGCCGCGCGACCCGCAGCGCCACGATCAGCCGATGAGTGGCCTGGTAGCCGCCGAGCACGGATGCAGTCGGTGTCGCAGGTCGCCCGCGGGAGCCAGGCGTGGTCACGCGGCGCTGAAGTGCTCATCAGGCCACCCGGCCCGCTGCCTCGGTGGCCGCCGACACCGACCGGAGTCGCCGCAGGTAGCGGGTGTCGGCTTGGCGCTTGTCCAGCAGTGCCGGGAAATCCCCGACGCCGAAGTCGGGGTCATGGGCCGGCTCACCGCAAATTCGCGCTCCCAACCGCAGGTAGCCGCGCATCAGCGGCGGTATCACCGGCCGCGCGGGCGGCGCGATGTCGTCGAGCCGACGTCCGTCGATGATCACCGGCCGGCGCGGATGCACCCGGTAGTCGGCCGGGGCGGCGTGGCGTCGCGACACGAAATCGCGTACGCCGCGGATCTGGGTGCCGTCTGGTTCCCCGTCCACGACGATTGGCACCGATACGCATCCGGTGACGTAGTCGTAGTCGCAGTGGTCGAGGTAGGCCAGGATGCCGGCCCACATCAGAAGCACGACGGCACCGCTGCGGTGGTCGTTGCGCACCACCGCGCGGCCCATCTCCACCAGCGACGGCCGCAGCGAGTCCAGCGCCCGGATATCGAATTCCGTTGCGGTGTAGAGCCCTCCGGCTGCGATGGCGCCGGTCGGCGACAGCATGCGGTAGCAGCCCACCAACTCGCCGGAATTTTCCTCGCGAACAATCAAGTGGTCGCAGTGCTCGTCGAAACGATCGGCGTCGAGGCCGTCGCTCTGTTCGGAGAGGGCATAGCCCGGCTCGCTACTGAACACGTCGTGACGCAGCCGCTGAGCAGCTTCGATATGGTCGGGATCGGTCGACAGCAACAACGAATACCGCGGTTCGGCGGACGAACGCGTCCCCTTCTCGGCAGGTATGAGTACAGACTGGATGCTCATATGCGCCACCGTTGCGTTGTTGTTCAGCCAAATGGCATCGCAGCCGTAACGTGTCCGTGCACGGTAGATGACGATGTCGCAGCGGCAATTTGAACAATCGCCGGCATTTAGGCGTCGTCCGGCCCACAAACTTGATTGACTGTTCAGCCGTGACCTCCAGCAGCAGCGCAGGGCCATTCGATCCCGACGGCGCTGCGGAGCAAGTACGCCGAGGAACGCCAGCGCCGGCTACGCACCGACGGCATTTCGCAATACGTGGAGATAACCGGCGCATTCAGCAAGTTCGGCGACGACCCGTGGGCCGACCCGGGCTTCAGCCGCGACCCGATCAACGACTCCGTCGACGTCGCAGTCGTCGGTGCCGGCTTCGGCGGGCTGCTGATCGGGGCGCGGTGCAAGCAGCTCGGCGTCGACAATGTGCGGTTGATCGACAAGGCCACCGACGTCGGCGGAACCTGGTACTGGAATCGCTATCCCGGAATCGCCTGCGACGTCGAATCCTACGTCTACATGCCCCTTCTCGAAGAGCTCGGTTACATCCCGACCGAAAAATACGCCAAGGGCCCCGAAATCTGGGCGCACTGCCGCCGCATCGCTGAGCACTACGACCTGTACCGCGATGCGTGCCTGCAGACCGAGGTGCAGGAAATCCGTTGGGAGTCAGCGACTTCCCGCTGGGTGATCTCGACCGATCGAGGTGACGAGATCCGGGCCCGATTCGTCGCGATGGCCAACGGCTACCTGCAGAAGCCGAAACTCCCTGGCATTGAGGGTATTACCGACTTCAGCGGGCATACCTTCCACACCAGTCGCTGGGACTACGAATACACCGGCGCAGACCTGGGCACGCTGTCCGACAAGCGGGTCGGAATCGTCGGCACCGGCGCAACGGCCATCCAGTGTGTGCCGAGACTCGCCGAGGCGGCCGGTCAGCTGTTCGTCTTTCAGCGCACCCCGTCGACGGTGGATGTGCGAGCCAATCGTCCAACCGAACCGGACTGGGCCGCATCACTGGAGCCGGGATGGCAACAGCGACGGATGGAGAACTTCCAAATCCTCACTGCCGGAGGGTCATCCGATGAAGATCTGGTCGACGACGCGTGGACCAGCCTCACCAAGAAAATGCCGATCGTCAACGATGGCGGCCCGAACGCCGCCGAGATGGCCGACTTCGCCAAGATGGAGGAGATCCGGGCCCGCGTCGAAGCCGTCGTCACCGACGCCGCGACTGCCGAGGCGCTCAAACCCTGGTACGGGTACTACTGCAAGCGACCATGCTTCCACGACGAATACCTACAGGCTTTCAACCGCGACAACGTCACCCTGGTCGACACCCACGGACTCGGCGTCGAGCAGATCACCGCTGCGGGCGTCATCGTGGCCGGTGTCGAATACCCCTTGGACTGTTTGATTTTCGCCACCGGGTTCGAAGTCGGAACCAGCTACTCGCAGCGCACCGGCTTCGATATCATCGGCCGCGGCGGGCTGACCCTCACCGACAAATGGGCCGACGGCGTCCGCACGCTGCACGGCCTGCATGTCAACGGTTTTCCGAACTGCTTCATCGAAAGCATCGCCCAGTCGGGCTTCACAGTGAATTTCCCGTACCTCATCGACACCCAATCCCGCCACATCGCCTGGGTCATCGCGTGGGCGCTGCAGCATGACGCCGCCGAGGTGGAGGCCACCGCGGACGCCGAAGCCGCCTGGGTCGACACCGTCGTCGAGCGTTCCAGCGTCATCGCCGGCCGACGGGAGTCGTGCACGCCCGGGTATTACAACCGCGAAGGCCAGGCGACCGCGCGGCTGAACCGGGACAGCTTCTTCTTCGGCAGCCCAACCGAATACGCCGACATCCTGGATGCCTGGCGAACAACCGGTTCGCTCGAGGGATTCGACATTCGAGAGTCCAGCGGCCAGATCAACTAGCCAGCGCGATCCGCAGAATCAAGCGAGGTTTCTTTCCGCGCGCGAGAATGCGCTCGATAAACGTCACGATGACGAACTCGACACCATACTTGCGGCGGATAACCCCGGCCAGACGCTCAACGGTCGCGGGCTCGGCGATCACCTCCGCGACCCCCTCAACCGCGAGTAGCGCCCTCGCGGACCTTGCCGCCACGGCTGCACGGCACCAGCGTCACTCGGGGATTGTTGTTGGCCCGCTTGGCCTTCCAACTGTCGACCGGCGTCCAGAAGAAGAGGTGATCGCCGTCGCGGCCAATCCACATCGGCGTTGCGACGGCGCCGCCGTCCTTCTTGAACGTTGTCAGCGACACGAATTTCTCGTCACCCAGTGCTGACACGGCGTCTGACCATCGCGTTCCTCGATCCATGCTGGGCCCGGAAAAGTGATTCGGATTCTGCAGCAAGGGTATGGCACACACTATGAGTTCTGACACCCGGCGCTGGTGCTTCGCCGACCAGCTCGGGCCGCATTTCCTCGATGAACCCGACCAGCCGGTCTTGCTGATCGAGTCGCAGGCGGCGTTCACCCGGCGCCGCTTTCATCGCCGCAAGGCGCACCTCGTGCTGTCGGCATTGCGCCATCGCGCGGCCGAGCTCGGTGACCAGGCGACGTTCCTGCAGACGCGCACCTACCGTGAGGCGCTTGATCAACTCGATGAACCAATCAGTGTGTGCCAGCCCACCTCATGGGCCGCCGACCGATTCGTCCGGTCGCTAGCGGATGTCGACGTGGTGCCGGCCCGCGGATTCTGCACCAGACCGCGCAGTATTCGATGAGTGGGCGCAGCGCCATCGGACGCTCAAGTTGGAGAACTTCTACCGAGATGCGCGGCGGCGGTTCGACCTGTTGATGGACGGTAACCAGCCGGCCGAGGGCCGATGGAATTTCGACGCCGACAACCGCGAGCCCGCGCCTGGCGGTGGCGATCTCGGGATCAAGGCTCCCTGGCGGCCGGACGAAGACGAGATCGACGAGCAGGTTCGGGCGGATCTAGACCGCTGGGAGCGCGATGGCGAGGTGGCTTTCGTCGGCCGCGACGGCCCGCGCGAGTTTGCCGTCACCGCGGCCGAAGCGCAAGCCGCTCTTGAGGTGTTCGTACGAGATCGTCTGCCGCACTTCGGCCCTCACGAGGACGCCATGCTCAGTGGCGATCGCTTCATGGCGCACAGCCTCTTGTCGGCGCCGATGAACCTGGGGCTGCTCGACCCGCTGGACTGCGCCTACGCGGCCGAGGACGCCTACCGATCGGGCAAAGCACCGATTGGCAGCGTGGAGGGTTACATCCGGCAGCTGATCGGCTGGCGCGACTACATCTGGCATGTCTATTGGCATTTCGGCAAGGGCTACCGCCGCCGTAACGCGCTGGACGCCCACGCCCGCGTGCCGAAATGGTTCGCCGAGTTGGACGCCGACGCCGTCGACGCGCACTGCCTGAAGGACGTACTCGCCCAGGTCCGCGATCACGGCTGGGTGCACCACATTCCGCGGCTGATGGTGTTGTCGAATTACGCCCTGCAGCGTGGCTGGAACCCCGCCGCGATGACCGACTGGTTTCACCGCTGCTTCGTCGACGGCTACGAATGGGTGATGGTCGCCAATGTGATCGGCATGTCCCAGCACGCCGACGGCGGGCTGATGGCGACCAAGCCGTATACCTCCGGTGGCGCCTACATCAACCGGATGAGCAACTATTGCGGTGATTGCCGCTACCGCCCCAGCGAGCGGGTGGGTGATCGTGCGTGCCCGTTCACCGGTGGCTATTGGTGGTTCCTGGACCGCAACGCCACACGCCTCGAGAACAACCAGCGGATGAACCAGCCGCTGGCCGGTTTGCGGCGACTCAAAGATCTCGACGACGTCGTCGAACAGCAACGAAGCCTGGGTGGTCGGGCCCCGTAATGCTTGCCGTCGACCGATTCATCGCTGCACCGCCGTCGGTGGTGTGGAACGTACTTGTCGACCTCGACGCATGGCCGCAGTGGGGCCCGACGGTCAGCGCGGCCCGGCTCGATCCCCCGCACACCCGCTTGGAATTGGGCGTAACCGGCACCGTGCGTACGTCATTGGGCCTCGCCGCCCCGTTCACTGTCACCGAGTTCGAAGCGGGCCGGCACTGGGCGTGGAAAGTGGCCGGCATCCCGGCGACTCATCACCGGGTCGAGCCGGCCGACGGCGGTGCGCGAGCGAGCATGGCCGCTCCGTTGTGGGCGGCCGCCTACCTGTCGGTCTGCGCGATCGCGTTACGCCGAATCGACGCAATATCGACCGCCGGGCCGTAGTCGTGCATCACCAGCCCATGGATCCTGGAATTCCCTTGAACGGGCCGACAATCCAGCTAGTGATCCAACCGCCGTAGAAGCCGCCCGGCTGCGGGGCCACCAACTCGCCGTTGACCGTGCAACGATCCACGGCCGCGGCCATCACGGCGATCGCACCCGCCAGCGGCGCGAAACCAGGACTGGGCTGAAGGTAGGTCCACGCCGCCTGCGGCGCCACGCGCGCTTCGGTCACCAGGTCGTAATACGTTGCCTGCCCTTTCCATTCACACCACGAAGCGCCGTCACCGCGGCGCAGCACCCCGTCGGCGAACGCAGCGCCAGGGAGGTAGTACGTCGGCGGATGGCTGGTCTCCAGCACCCGCCAGGCGCGGGTGCGTGGAGGCGATCGTTCGGCCGCCCAACTCGACGGTGATCGACCCGGCGAACTCCTCGAGCCTCGGCGGGCGCGGATAGTCCCACACCGACTCCTGCCCGGGTCCGGGCTTGTCGGGCGTCGGCCAACGATTCACCACTCCATTGTGCCCCGGTTCACACAATGTGTGAGTCGCCGCCCGGCGGGTAATCTGCAGCGTCGGGTCGCGGCTTCGCGGCCCTGGAGACGGAAGTGAGCGCTGTGACAGAAACCGCGGAGTCGACTCGGTCGGCGCGCATCGAGCAGTGGCCCGGCAAGGCCTACCCGCTCGGCGCCACCTATGACGGGTCGGGCACCAACTTCGCGGTATTCAGCGAGGTCGCCGAGAGGGTGGAGCTCTGCCTCTTCGACGCCGACGGCAACGAATCCCGAGTGACGCTCAACGAAGTGGATGGGTTCGTCTGGCACGGCTTCCTGCCCACCATCGAACCGGGTCAGCGCTACGGCTACCGCGTGCACGGGCCCTACGACCCGGCCGCCGGCCACCGGTGCAACCCCAACAAGCTGCTGATCGACCCGTATGCCAAGGCGATCGACGGAAACTTCGAGTGGCATCAGGCGCTGTTCAGCTACAACTTCGGCGACCCGGACAGCCGGAACGACGACGATTCCGCGTCGCAGATGCCCAAATCGGTGGTGATCAACCCGTTCTTCGACTGGGGCAATGACCGACCGCCCGACCACGAGTACGCCGACTCCGTGATCTACGAGACGCACGTCAAGGGGCTGACGCAGCTGCACCCTGACGTTCCCGAGCGGATGCGCGGCACTTACGCCGGCATCGCCCACCCGGCCATCATCGAGCACCTCAAGAGCCTCGGCGTCACTGCCATCGAGTTGATGCCCGTACACCACTTCGCGAACGATTCCACGCTGGTGGACAAGGGACTGTCAAACTACTGGGGCTACAACACAATTGGCTTCTTCTCCCCCGACTTCAAGTACACCTCCAGCACTACGCCCGGCGGTCAGGTACAGGAGTTCAAGACCATGGTCCGCGCCCTGCACGACGAGGGCATCGAAGTCATCCTCGACGTGGTGTACAACCACACCGCCGAGGGCAACCACCTGGGGCCCACCTTGTCGATGCGCGGCATCGACAACGCGGCGTATTACCGCCTGGTCGACGACGATCAGCAGTACTACATGGATTACACCGGAACCGGCAACACTCTCCATGTCGGCCATCCGCACACGCTGCAACTGATCATGGACTCGTTGCGGTACTGGGTCACCGAGATGCATGTCGATGGTTTCCGCTTCGACCTGGCAGCCACCCTTGCCCGTGAATTTTACGACGTCGACCGACTGTCGGCTTTTTTCGAACTGGTGCAACAGGATCCGATCGTCAGCCAGGTCAAGCTGATCGCCGAGCCGTGGGATGTCGGCCCAGGTGGCTACCAGGTCGGTAATTTCCCACCGCAATGGACGGAGTGGAACGGCAAGTACCGCGATACCGTCCGCGACTACTGGCGCGGCGAGGCCGCGACCCTGGGTGAATTCGCGTCCCGGTTGACCGGATCGGCCGACCTCTACGAGTCCACTGCGCGGCGCCCGGTGGCCTCCATCAACTTCGTCACCGCCCATGACGGTTTCACGCTGCTGGACCTGGTGTCCTACAACGAGAAACACAACGACGCCAACGGCGAAGACAATAACGACGGCGAGAGCAACAACCAATCGTGGAACTGCGGCGTCGAAGGTCCGACCGACGATCCCGAGATCAATGCGCTGCGCGCACGCCAGCAGCGCAACTTCCTCGCGACGACGCTGCTGTCGCAGGGGGTTCCGATGATCTCGCACGGCGACGAACTCGGGCGCACTCAGGGCGGCAACAACAACGGCTTCTGCCAGGACAACGAGATCACCTGGGTGCACTGGGACAAGTCCGACGCCGACCTGGTCGAGTTCACCCGTTCGGTGTCCGCCCTGCGGGCGGCGCATCCGGTGTTTCGGCGTCGCCGATTCTTCACCGGGCTGCCGGTCCGCCGCCGAGGCGCCGAGGGACAACCCGATATCTCGTGGTTCCGGCCGGACGGCTCCGAAATGGACGACGAGGACTGGGGTTCGGGCTTCGGCAAGTCCGTAGCGGTCTACTTGAACGGGCTTGGGCATCCCCGACCTCGACGCCCGTGGGCAGCGGGTGACCGACGATTCGTTTTTCCTGTGCTTCAACGCCCACCACGAGCCGATCGAATTCACCCTGCCACCGCAGGAGTTCGGCAAGGCGTGGACGCCCGTCGTCGACTCGTGCAGTCTGGGCGGCGAATATCGAAGACCCGCAACCGACTCCGGCCGGCGAATGCCGTCCGGGTCGCCGGCGCGGGCGATGGTGGTGTTGCAAGCCGACGGCGAGTGAGCCGTCGGCTTGCAACCGATTTCGACTCAGCCGTGCGGGGCTTCGGAGATCTTGCTGTCCGGCTTGCCGAGCGTCTGGCAGTAGGTTGCCGCCGACAGCCGGGTGGCGGTGATCTGCAGGTTCGCCGGGTCAGTGCCGCTCTTGTCCTTCAGCATCTTGCTGATCTCGTCGTTCTGCTTCTTCTCGTCCTGCGTGGTGAAGTCTTTGCACTTGGTGTCACCACCGGTGTTGATGATCTGCGAAGCAGAACATCCACTGAACATGAGCGCGGCGATCACGAACGCGGCAGGCGCCATTGCCTTCATCATTGAGCCTTTCCTCGACCGAAGTAGCAAGTCTCTGTACACCGCTGAGCGCGATTTCAAACCTTGCCGAGCCCGTCACGCTGGCGATATCCGTATCCGGATGGGCCCGCGCGGCGGCCGCCGTGGATCGACGACGTCACCGCGCTGGGTGATTTCCACGTCGCCGTCGCGCGCCAACGCGAAAGCAGTACTGCGACTGTCGTCCATCAGGTCGCGCCACTGCTCTCCGCCGACAGCACGGGCCGCGTCCGACGGGCAGATGCTGGAGTCCGGTCCGCGATGGCGCGCCAGCGCCAGGATCGCCGCCCGCAACCGGGTGGCGATCGATCCGCCGCCGAGTGCGGTCTTCGCGAGACCGGCTGCGGGACCGTCACCGTCGGCCGCCGTTGCCAGCTCCCGCTGGGGATCGCTCACGCACCAGGCTAGGCCGAAACGCGCAGGGCGGTCCGAAACGCACTGGGTCGTCCGAAGCAAAAGGCCCCCGACACCCGCAGGTGTGGGGGCCTTCGCGAGTGATCAGCCCTTGCGGGTCTTGACCGCTTCGGTGAGCTGCGGCGCGACCTTGAACAGGTCGCCGACAATGCCGTAGTCGGCGATCTCGAAGATCGGCGCCTCTTCGTCCTTGTTGACCGCGACGATCGTCTTCGAGGTCTGCATGCCGGCGCGGTGCTGGATCGCCCCGGAGATGCCCAGCGCGATGTAGAGCTGCGGGGAGACCGTCTTACCGGTCTGGCCCACCTGGAACTGACCCGGGTAGTAACCGGAGTCCACCGCGGCGCGCGAGGCGCCGACCGCGGCACCCAGCGAGTCAGCCAGCTCCTCGACCACGCTGAACTTGTCGGCGCTGCCGACACCACGACCACCGGACACCACGATGGTGGCTTCGGTGAGTTCCGGCCGGTCACCGGCGACCGCGGGCTCGCGGTTGGTGATCTTGGTGGCGTTCTCGGCGGGCTCGGGTACGTCGACCTTGACCTTCTCGCCCGCGCCGTCAGAAGGCTCGGCGTCGATAGCGCCGGGACGCAAGGTGATCACCGGGGTGTCGCCGTTGGCCTGGCCCTCGACGGTGAAGGCGCCACCGAAGATGGACCACACCGCCTTGTTGTCGGCTTGCACGTCGACCACGTCGACCAGCAGACCCGAACCGATCCGGGCGGCGAGCCGGCCCGCGATCTCCTTGCCGTCGGCATTGGCGGCCAGCAAAACGGCTGCCGGACTGGCGGATTCGGCCAGCGAGGCAAGCACGTCGACGGACGGGGTGATCAGGTAGCTCTCCGCCGCGTCGGATTCGGCGACGTAGATCTTGGCGGCACCGGCCGACTTCAGACCCTCGATGAGCGGCTCGGCGGTGCCGGGCTTACCTACTACGACAGCGGCCGGCTCGCCCAGAACACGTGCCGCAGTGATCAATTCGGAAGTGACCTTCTTGGGGGCGCCTTCAGCGTGCTCGACGAGCACCAGTACTTCAGCCATGAGTTATTCCGTGTCTTTCGGTTAAAGGTTGACGTCTCAGATGATCTTCTGGCCGACCAGGTACTTGGCGATGTCGTTTCCGCCTTCGCCCTCATCGGTGATTTTTTCACCGGCAGTCTTGGGCGGCTTGGGGGTCGACGTCAGTACCTTGGAGCCTGCGTTGGCCAGGCCGACCTCGTCGGCCTCGACACCGATCTCGGCCAGTGTGAGCTTGGTGACTTCCTTCTTCTTGGCGGCCATGATGCCTTTGAAGGAGGGGAACCGCGGCTCGTTGATCTTCTCGTTGACGCTCACGACGGCGGGCAGGGTTGCCTCGACGGTGAACACACCGTCGTCGGTCTCGCGCTCGCCGGTGATCTTGTCGCCGTCCAGCGACAGCTTGCGCAGGTGGGTGAGCTGCGGCAGGCCCAGGTACTCGGCGATGACGGCCGGCACCGCGCCGCCCGTTCCGTCAGTGGCCTCGTTGCCGGCGATGACCAGCTCGGTGCCCTCGATGGTGCCCAGCGCGCGCGCCAGCGCCCAGCCGGTCTGGACGACGTCCGAGCCGTGCAGCCCGTCGTCGAGCAGGTGAACGGCCTTGTCGGCACCCATGGACAGCGCCTTACGGATCGCCTCGGTGGCCCGCTCCGGGCCGGCGGTCAGCAAGGTGACCGACCCCTCGGTGCCGTCGGCGGCTTCCTTCTCGCGGATCAGCAGCGCTTCTTCGACAGCGCGCTCGTTGATCTCGTCCAGCACGGCATCGGCCGCCTCACGGTCCAGCGTCCAGTCGCCGTCCTTGAGTTTGCGCTCTGACCAGGTGTCCGGGACCTGCTTGATCAGGACCACGATGTTCGTCATGAGAGTGGCTCGTCCTCCTCGAGTGAGTCCTGCAGCCGGAAGCGGCAGGACTAAATGTCACGTCTTTTGCGCCCCGCACCCGCATGTTACTGACCGGTAACTTTGTGCGGTTCGCTCTCACACCATAGCGGGTCGTCCTGCAGGTTCTGTCCCCCCGGTGCCTTGCGGCAGCGGTCAGCGCCCTGCCTCGGACACCGAATACCCGTAGTGAAGCATTCGCGAACCCGTCACCACGGGTTAGCCTCCCTATGCAATGAGCGCATTCATCCCTGACGTTCCGCACGCCCCCGCGGACTCCGCCCTGCCGTTGACCGGTGAACGCACCATCCCGGGCCTCGACGTGGAGAACTACTGGTTTCGCCGCCATGAGGTGGTCTACCAGCAGTTGGCGCAGCGCTGCGCGGGTCGCGACGTGCTCGAGGCGGGCTGCGGTGAGGGCTATGGCGCCGACCTGATCGCCGGTGTCGCACGCCAGGTGACCGCCGTGGATTACGACGAGGCGACCGTCGCACACGTGCAGGCGCGCTATCCGCGGGTGCAGGTGATCCATGGCAACCTCGCCGAGCTGCCGCTGCCCGACCAGTCGGTCGATGTCGTGGTCAACTTCCAGGTCATCGAGCACTTGTGGGATCAGCCACAGTTCGTCCGCGAGTGCGCACGGGTCCTGCGTCCATCCGGCCTGTTGATGATGTCGACACCGAACCGGATCACTTTCTCGCCGGGCCGCGATACCCCGATCAATCCGTTTCACACCCGCGAGCTCAACGCCGAGGAGCTGACCGAGCTGTTGCGCGACGCCGGCTTCGCGTCGGACGTCATGTACGGAGTTTTTCATGGCCCACGGCTCCTCGAGATGGACGCCCGCCACGGCGGCTCGATCATCGACGCCCAGATCGCGCGCGCCGTCGCCGATGCACCCTGGCCGGCCGATCTGCTGGCCGACGTCGCCGCCGTCGCCGCAGCGGACTTCGACATCGTCGAGGCCGGCACCGTCGAAGCGCGACACATCGATGACAGCCTGGACCTGGTCGCGATCGCGGAGCGGCGCACATGATCCCGACGAGGGAGCCGGTGCCCGGGCTGTTCACCCTGGTGCTGCACACCCATTTGCCGTGGCTGGCGCATCACGGCCGCTGGCCGGTCGGCGAGGAGTGGCTCTACCAGTCGTGGGCGGCGTCCTACCTGCCCCTGCTGCGGGTCTTGCGCCGACTCGCCGACGAGGATCGGCACCGGCTGATCACCCTGGGCGTCACCCCGGTCGTCATGGCGCAGCTCGACGACCCGTATTGCCTTGAGGGGATGCATCATTGGCTGGCCAACTGGCACCTGCGCGCCGCGGAGGCCGCCAGCGTGCGCCCCGGAGATTCCACCGGCGGCTCCCCCGCATCGGCACCGGAAGCTTTGCGGGCCTTCGGCATTCGTGAGATGGCCGAAACCGAGCAAGCGCTCGAGGATTTCACCACCTACTGGCGTCATGGTGCCAGCCCGTTGCTGCGGCGGCTGATCGACGCGGGCACCGTCGAACTGCTGGGGGGTCCGCTGGCCCACCCGTTCCAGCCGTTGCTGAACCCGCGACTCCGCGAATTCGCGCTGCGGGAAGGACTGGCCGATGCCCGGCAGCGGTTGGGGCACAAGCCAACTGGAATCTGGGCGCCCGAATGCGCGTACGCGCCGGGCATGGAACATGACTACGCCGCCGCCGGGGTTGGCCACTTCATGGTCGACGGCCCGTCGCTGCACGGCGACACCGCGCTGGGCCGGCCGGTCGGCGACTCCGACGTCGTCGCGTTCGGGCGTGATCTGCAGGTGAGCTACCGGGTGTGGTCGCCCAAATCCGGCTACCCCGGTCACGCGGCTTACCGCGACTTCCACACCTACGACCATCGCACCGGCCTCAAGCCGGCCCGGGTCACCGGCCGCAACGTGCCCT
The DNA here is from genome assembly GCA_963755805.1 of uncultured Actinomycetota bacterium. Taxonomy (GTDB): domain Bacteria; phylum Actinomycetota; class Actinomycetes; order Mycobacteriales; family Mycobacteriaceae; genus Mycobacterium. The sequence goes on along the minus strand of CAVWLG010000004.1, from coordinate 229,893 downwards.
CGGAGAAAAAAGCGCCCTACGACCCCGAGCGCGCCGATCACGCAATCGACAGCCACGTCGCAGATTTCGTCGAAGTGGTACGGCGCCGGCTGTTGTCCGAGTCCGAGCGCATCGGGCGACCCGCGCATGTGGTCGCCGCGTTCGATACCGAATTGTTCGGCCACTGGTGGTACGAGGGGCCGGCATGGCTCGAACGGGTGTTACGGGCGCTGCCGGAGGCGGGGGTGCGCGTCGGCACGCTGAGCGACGCCGCCGGTGCGGGCCTGGTCGGTAGCGCCGTCGAATTGCCGCCCAGCTCTTGGGGTTCCGGCAAAGACTGGCAGGTCTGGTCCGGCGACAAAGTTACCGATCTGGTGCAGCTCAACGCCGAGGTCGTCGACACCGCGCTGTCGACCGTCGACAAAGCGCTGGCCCAGACCGCGTCGCTGGACGGGCCGATCCCCCGCGACCACATCGCCGACCAGATCCTGCGCGAGACCCTGCTCACGGTGTCCAGCGACTGGCCGTTCATGGTGAGCAAAGACTCCGCCGCCGACTACGCCCGTTACCGGGCGCATCTGCACGCCCACGCCACCCGCGAGATCGCCGGCGCGTTGGCGTCGGGACGCCGCGAAGTGGCACAGCGCCTGGCCGATGGCTGGAATCGGGCCGACGGTTTGTTCGGCGCCCTGGATGCCCGGAGGCTGCCGCGATGAAAATCCTGATGGTGTCGTGGGAGTACCCGCCGGTAGTGATCGGCGGACTGGGCCGCCATGTCCATCACCTGTCGACCGCGCTCGCCGCCGCCGGCCACGAGGTCGTGGTGTTGTCGCGGCGCCCGACCGACACCGACCCGAGCACCCATCCGTCGTCGGACGAAATCAACGAGAACGTCCGGGTTGTCGCCGCTGCGCAAGACCCGCACGAGTTCACCTTCGGCACCGACATGATGGCCTGGACGCTGGCGATGGGCCACGCGATGGTCCGCGCCGGACTCTCGCTCAAGCGACGGCGCAGCGACGACCCGTGGCGGCCCGATGTGGTCCACGCGCACGACTGGCTGGTCGCCCACCCGGCGATCGCGCTCGCGGAGTTTTACGACGTGCCAATGGTTTCCACGATCCACGCGACCGAGGCCGGTCGGCATTCCGGATGGGTCTCCGGAGCGATCAGCCGGCAGGTGCACGCGGTCGAGTCGTGGCTGGTGCGCGAATCCGACTCGCTGATCACGTGTTCAGCGTCGATGAGCGAGGAGATCGCCGAGCTGTTCGGGCCCGGGCTGGCCGAGACCACCGTGATCCGCAACGGCATCGAGGCGGCGCGGTGGCCGTTCGCCCGCCGCAAGCCGCGCAGCGGTCCGCCGGAACTGCTGTACGTCGGCCGGCTGGAATACGAGAAGGGCGTGCACGAGGCGATCGCCGCGCTGCCGCGGATCCGCCGGGCCCACCCCGGCACCACCCTGACCATCGCCGGCGAAGGCACGCAGCAGGATTGGCTCGTCGAGCAGGCCCGTAAACACCGGGTGCTCAAGGCAACTCACTTCGTCGGCCGGCTGGACCACGACGACCTGTTGGCCGCGCTGCATCGCGCCGATGCCGCGGTGCTGCCCAGCCACTACGAGCCGTTCGGGCTGGCGGCGCTGGAGGCCGCCGCCGCCGGCACCCCGTTGGTGACGTCGAATATCGGCGGCCTCGGTGAAGCGGTGATCAACGGCGAAACCGGGATGTCATGCCCGCCACGCGAGGTGGCGCGGCTGGCCAAGGCCGTCATCGCGGTGCTCGACGATCCGGCGGCGGCGCAGCGCCGGGCGCAGGCCGCGCGGCAGCGCCTCACCGCGGATTTCGACTGGCACACCGTGGCCGACGAGACCGCGCAGGTGTACCTGGCAGCCAAGCGTGCCGAACGCCAACCGCTGCCGCGGCTGCCCATCGTCGAGCACGCGCTGCCGGATCGGTAGTCCGGCCGATCTCACGGACAGCGCAGGTACCGTCGGCCTCATGGGACTTGAGTATTCGAGCGTGATCGACGCACCCATCTACGAGGTGTTCGACTGGCATGCCCGCCCCGGCGCGTTCACCCGGCTCACGCCGCCGTGGTCGCCGATGCGCTTGATCGCCGAGGCCGATTCGCTGGAGAACGGGCGCGCCGAACTCGGTCTACCGGGCGGTCTGCGCTGGGTGGCCGATCACCAACCCGACGGCTACGACCCGCCGCGTCGCTTCGTCGATGCCATCGGCGCCGACGGCCTGGCGTCGTTGCCGGCCAAGCTTGCGGTGCGCTGGCGGCACACCCACGACTTCGAAGAGGTCAGCGGCGAGCGGACGCGGGTCATCGACCGGGTCGAGACGCCGGTCCCCGCCAGCCGCGCTGCGGTCGATGTTCCGTTACCGGCACCAACAGTTGGCCGATGACATCGCCGCGCACCGGGCGGCGGCCGCCCACGGGTTGACCCCGCTCACCGTCGCCATCACCGGTGCCTCCGGCCTCGTCGGCGCGCAGTTGGCCGCGTTCCTGTCCACCGGCGGCCACCGGGTGGTCCGCCTGGTGCGGCACTCGACCACCAAACCTGATGAACGGCAATGGAATCCGGATGATCCCAATCCTGACCTGCTGGCCGGGATCGACGCGGTGATCCACCTCGCGGGCGCCTCGATCGCAGGCCGATTCACCGACGACCACCGCACCGCGATCCGCGACAGCCGGATCGGGCCGACTCGCCGGCTGGCCGAGCTGATCGCGACAGTCCACCGACGGACCCAAGGTGCTGGTCAGTGCATCGGCGATCGGCTACTACGGATACGACCGGGGCGAGGAGTCCCTGACCGAAGACAGCGAGCGCGGCGACGGGTTCTTGGCCGACGTCGTCGCCGACTGGGAGGACGCGACGGCCCCGGCCGAGCAGGCCGGCACCCGCGTGGTGCGGGTGCGCACCGGGATCGTGCAGTCTCCCGCCGGCGGGACGTTGCGCCTGCTCAGACCGCTGTTCGCCGCCGGACTCGGCGGCCGGCTCGGCAGCGGTCAGCAATGGTTCTCGTGGATCGGAATCGACGACCTCGTCGACATCTACCACCGCGCGCTGTGGGATCAGGCGAGCTGTCCGGGCCGGTCAACGCGGTGGCCGCCGAACCGGTCCGCAACATCGACTACACCCACGTCCTGGCTCATGTGCTGCGCCGGCCCGCGCTCCTGCCGGTGCCGCCGCTGGGGCCCAAGGTGCTCCTCGGCGACCAGGGCGCGCGCGAACTCGCCTTGGCCAACCAGCGGGTGCTGCCCGCGCGGCTGCTACAGGCAGACCACCGCTTCCGCCGACCTGACCTGGAGCAGACTCTGCGGCATCTGCTGGGTCGTGAGTTAGAGACCTTAGTTAGAGACCGCGAGGCGCCGCCCGCACCGCGGCGACGGCCTGCGCGTCACCGTCGAAGCGGACGCGCACGGCGTCGCGGCCCGCGACGAACAGCAACAGCTCCTGCGGTTCGCCGGTGATCGTGACTGTGTCACCGCGACCGACCCGGGCGATCCGCTCGCCGGCCGGCGTCTCCAGAACAACCTGGGCGGGCAGCTTGCTCAACATCATCCGGCTCATCAGCCCGAGTTGACGGCGCAGCTGCCTGGCGATCGCCTCGTCGAGCACCCGTGGCTCCCAGCCGTCGACCGCTCGGCGCACGTCCTCGTGATGAATGAACATCTCGCCGAGGTTGGCGACGGGGTCCAGCAGCTTGAACGGCGAGTAGATCGGCGGACCGGATGCCACCAGGTCGACCAGGGCGTCCCAGCTGTTCGACGTCGCGGTTTTGTCCTGGACCTTGGCCGTGTAGCCGGCCAGGAATGGCACCGTTATCCCGAGCGTGGCGTCGAGACGGCGTTCGCGAACGACCAGGTGAGCGGCGAGATCCGTGGTGTTCCAGCCCTCGCAGAGGGTCGGCGCGTGCGGCCCCACCTCGCGGAACGTGGCCACCAGCGCGCCGCGTTCATGTTGCGCTGCGGTCATTGGCGCCGCTCCTCCTCATCGCGATTCGCTCTGCATCGTCGGCGGCGCGGGTCATGCACCCACCCTAGGCGAGGCATCCCGCTGGCGAGCGAGCCAGATGTTCAGTAAGTTAATCTTTAATCTAGTGAAGCGAACCTTGCTTCGGCAGGGCGAACGTGTTTGTCTTCGCCGCGTGGGAGGTATATCGCGTGAGTCCCGAGCCGTACCGGCTGGTCGCGACCCGATCCTTCGAGAGGGGCCTAAGTGGGCGAGGTGCGTGCGCTCTGGTTAGCACCGGCCGCGGCGCCTGCTGAGCTGGATCAGCAATCCTGGTCGGATCCTGCGAAGTTCGAGGCATGGCGAATTGGGTTGCGCCACAAGGTTCTCACGCATCTCAGCGACTTCGTCTCCGGTCGGTGCACCGCCGAACTGGCCGAGTCCGGCGTGGAGGTGGCCGGCGACATCCTGTTGGATTTCGTGGCCGGCGGCAAGTGCCTGCGCTCGACCTACATGTATCTGGGCTGGCTCGCGGGTTCCGCGGACTGCGACGAAGCGCTGTTCGCGTCCGCCGGACTGGAACTGCTGCACGCATTCGCGTTGCTGCAGGACGACGTCATGGACGCTGCATCGTCGCGCCGCGGTCGACCCGCCGCGCACATCCAATTCAGTCAGTGGCATCGGAACCGCAAGCTGTCCGGTCCAGCAGAACGATTCGGCGAATCAGCGGCGATCCTGCTCGGAGATCTCTGCCTGATCTGGGCCGAGCAGATGCTGCGGGAAAGCGGCGTTGAGTATCGGAGTCTGCAGCAGGCCTGGCCGCGCTATGACGCGATGCGCACCGAACTCGCGGTGGGCCAATTCGCCGATCTGGCAAGCGATGTCCGCGACCTGCCGTCGATGGACACGGTCCTGGAGGTGGCACGACGCAAATCGGGCAACTACACCGTGCGCCGGCCGTTGGAGATCGGCGCGGCGATGAGTGGCTGCAGCGATCGCACGATTTCAGGCCTGGGCCGCTACGGCGAAGCGATCGGCGAAGCCTTCCAGTTGCGCGACGACCTCCTGGGGGTGTTTGGCGCCGAAGCGGTGACCGGGAAGCCCGACGGACAAGACCTCGTCGAACGCAAGGCCACCAGCGTGGTCATTGCCGCACACCAGCTGGCCGACCAGCCGACCCGCAGGCAGCTGACCGAGCTGATGAACACCGGCGACCTCGACGACGACGCCATCAACCGCTGGCGGACGTTGATCGTCACCACCGGAGCTGTGCAGTGGATCGAGGACACCATCAGCGACCGGGTTACCTCCGCGCTCGACGAGCTCCACCAGCTGCGGATCGGCGATCCGGTGCGGGCCGCGTTGACGAACATGGCCGCAGTATGCACGGAGCGAACCGAGTAATGCGCAGCGTGCAAAGGTCCAAACACCCGCGTCGTCGTCGTCGGCGCCGGGCTGGCGGGACTGACCGCGGCGTTGCACCTGGCCGGCCGCGGTCGCGAAGTGACCGTCGTCGAGCGGGAGAGCTGGCCCGGTGGGCGGGCTGGCCGCGCAGACATTCGCGGCTATCAGCTCGATACCGGTCCGACCGTGCTCACCATGCCCGACATCATCGACGAAGCTTTTGCAGCAGTCGGCGAGAACCGTTCGGACCGGCTGGAATTGATGCCAGTTGATCCCGCGTATCGCGCGCAGTTCGCCGACGGCAGCAGCCTCGACGTCCACAGCGACGCAGATCGGATGGCGGACGCGGTCGCCGAATTCGCCGGCGGCAAGCAGGCGGAGGGCTATCGGAAGCTGCGCGACTGGCTGACCCGGTTGTACCAGACCGAGTTCAACGGTTTCATCTCCGAGAACTTCGATTCCCCACTGTCACTGGTGAATCCGCAACTGGCGCGACTGACGGCGCTCGGCGGATTCCGCAAGTGGGACACCATGGTCAATCGCTACATCTCCGACCCGCGACTGCAGCGGGTCTTCACCTTCCAGTCGCTGTATGCCGGTGTCGCCCCGCGGCAGGCGCTGGCGGTCTACGCGGTGATCGCCTACATGGACACCATCTCCGGGGTCTACTTCCCGCGCGGCGGGATGCGGGCGCTGCCCGACGCGCTGGCCGCCGCGGCCACCGATGCCGGAGTGCGCTTCGTCTACGGCGCGACGGTCACGGGCCTGGAGCGCAACGGCGACCGCGTCGCAGCCGTGCTCACCGATACCGACGAGCGCATCGCCTGCGACGCCGTGGTGTTGACCACCGAATTGCCCACCACCTACTCGCTGCTGGGCCGCAAACCACGGCGCCTCGGTCGCCTGCGACCCGCACCGTCCGCGGTCGTCGCGCACATCGGCCGCCGACAGTCGGCGTCGACGAATAATGCATCTGGCACACCACAACATCATCTTCGGCGAGGAATGGGACCAGACGTTCACCGACATCATCCGGGACGGCCGGTTGATGCGGGATCCGTCACTGCTCGTCACCCGCCCGACGGCCAGCGACCCGAGCCTGGCCCCGCGGGACCACGAACTGTTCTATGTCCTTGCCCCGGCGCCGAACCTCGACCGCGGCGTCGTCGACTGGTCGCACATTGGTGACAGCTACACCGAACAACTCATCGATACCGTTGGCGCACGGCTGATTCCGGGCTTCCGCGACGGGGCCGAGGTGCTGCACGTCGTCAACCCCGAGGACTGGGCCGCTCAGGGCATGGTCGCCGGCACCCCGTTCGCGTTGGCTCATACGTTCGCCCAGACCGGACCGTTCCGGCCGGCCAATCTTGTGCGGGGCACCGACAATGCGGTACTGGCCGGATCGTCGACCGTTCCCGGCGTCGGCGTGCCCACCGCGATGATCTCCGGGCGACTGGCCGCCGACCGCGTCACCGGCATCGGAGAGGGATCGAATCGTACCGTCGTCGCGAAAGCGGGCCGGTCATGATTCGCACCGAGCTCAGCGCCGCCGGTATCGACGATCCGGATCTGCGTGGCGCATACCGGCGTTGCCGCACGCTCAATGCAGCGCACGGCCGCACGTTCTTTCTGGCCACCCGACTGCTCGCGCCGGATCAGCGTCCACCGATCCATGCGCTCTATGGATTCGCCCGCTATGCCGACGACATTCTCGACGATTTCGATCCGGCACTGGACGCCAAGATCCGGTCGGCGCGCTTGCAGCAACTGTCCGACGAGTTCTTCGCCCACCGGGAGCATCCGGACAATCCCGTGCTCGCGGCCGTCGAGCACACCGCGCGGCGCTTCCACATCAGCGACGAGCTGTTTGCCGACTTCCTGACATCCATGCGGATGGACCTGACGATCACCGACTATCCCGACCGCGAGGCACTCAACCTCTACATGAAGGGTTCGGCGGAAGCGATTGGGCTGCAAGTACTTCCGATCCTGGGCACCGTCGCCGCCCGAGACGAGGCCGCGCCGCATGCGGCGGCGCTGGGCAGGGCATTTCAGTTGACGAATTTCCTGCGCGACATCGACGAAGATCTGATGCGCCAACGCGTTTACCTGCCCGCCGACGAACTAGCCGCCCATGAGGTCGATCGCGACGTGCTGATGTGGTGCCACCACAACCGGCGCACCGACCAGCGGGTCCGGGACGCGCTCGCCGATCAGCACCAGATCGCCCGTGAGGTCTACCGTTACGCCGCAGCCGGCGTCGCGCTGCTGGAGCCGCGTTCGCGGCCGTGCGTCGCGGCCGCACTGACGTTGTATTCGGAAATCCTGGACCGCATCGAAGACAGCGACTTCGCGGTGTTCAGTCAGCGCGCGACCGTAGGGAACGGGCGAAGGCTGCAAGTCGCCGGCGCCGGCCTGTTGCGGTCCTGGCGGGCGCGGCTGGCGCACCCGGCCGCATCAGGGGTCGGCAGATCTGGTGCGGGGTAATGGATCGCTGGCAATATCTGATCGTGCTCGGTGCGTGCCTGGCGATCACTCTGCCACTGGAAATCTTTCGCCCCGGCGTGTACCGCCAAGCGTGGCGGGCCGCGCGCGCGGTGCTACCGGTCGCCGCCGTGTTCGTGCTGTGGGACGAAGTCGCGATTGCCGCGCACATCTGGACCTACAATCCGGCCTATGTGAGCGGTGTGTACATCCCATTCCACATGCCGATCGAGGAGGTGCTGTTCTTTCTCGTGATTCCGCTGTGCGCCTTGCTGACCTACAACGCGGTGAGCGCCATCCTGCGCCTGCGCAAGCGCCGATGACCGGCTTGGGTTACACCGTGCCGGCCGTGGTGTCGGCGCTGGGCGTCGGCGCGCTCGAGCTGACGGTGTTGCGTACCGGTCTTTTTCGGCGTCCGGCCTACTGGCTGTCGATGCTGATCGTGATCGGATTCCAGATTCTGACCGACGGCTGGCTGACCAAGCTGAGCGCACCGATCGTGGTGTACGACGACCGGCAGACCAGCGGTATTCGGTTTCCGTTCGACATCCCGATCGAAGACTTCCTGTTCGGCTTCGCCTTGGTCACCGCCGTCCTGCTGCTATGGGAGCGTCAACGTGAGCCTCAGTAACACCGGCCTGCCCCGCGCTGAAGTGCCCGCTGCTTTCGACGTCGGCGCGCACGCATACGACCGGCTGGTCGGATCGAGCCCGGGATACCATGCCCACCTTCGACTTTCGGCCCAACGATTGCAGCTGCCCGACGAGGGTCGAGGGCTGCGGCTACTCGACGCCGGATGCGGCACCGGCGCATCGACGGCTGCGTTGTTGAGTGTCGCCCCGCAAGCCGAGATCGTAGCCATCGACGCGTCGCGCGGAATGCTCGACGAGGCGCAGGCCAAATCGTGGCCCTCCTCGGTCCGCTTCGTGCACACCCCGGTGGAGGGCCTCGCGGAAAACGGCATCGTCGGTCCGTTCGACGGGATTCTGGCCGCTTACCTGATCCGCAACCTCTCCGACCCCGACACCCAGTTGCGGGCGCTGCGCGGCCTGCTGGCACCCGGTGCCCCGTTGGCGGTGCATGACTACTCGGTGCGCGATTCCCGTATCGCCACCGCGATCTGGCATGCGGTGGCCTGGGGCATCATCATTCCGTCCGGCTGGTGGCGGACCCGCGACGCGACGCTGTACCGGCACCTGTGGCGCAGCGTGTTGACTTTCGACGGCGCAACACGATTGCGGCAACGGATGCGCGATGCCGGCTTCACGGCGGTACGCAGCGAGACCATGCCGGGCTGGGAAGCCAACATCGCGCACACGTTCCTCGGGAACGCGCCCACATGACCGACCGGCACCGCCGCACATTCCCGGCGCCGCGGGGCCTGCCCAGCGCCGAGGCGCTGGCGTCACAGCCGCGAGCCGTCGTCGTCGGTGGCGGAATCGCGGGCCTCGCTGCCGCAACGGGATTGGCCGAACGCGGCGTCGCCGTCGACGTCATCGAACGCGAGGAGTACCTCGGCGGCCGGGTCGGCGCGTGGACCGAACGCTTCGACGGCGCCGAATACGCCATGAACCGGGGTTTCCACGCCTTCTTCCGGCAGTACTACAACTTGCGGGCCCTGCTGGGTCGCGTCGACCCGACGCTGTCCATGTTGACCGCGGTCGACGATTACCCGCTCATCGACGGCACCGGCCGCCAGGACACCTTCCGTGGTCTACCCCGCACCCCGCCGTGGAACGCGCTCGTATTTGCCTTGCGCAGCCCGACTTTCCGGCTCACCGACCTGGCCAAGATCGACGCGCGTGCCGCAGCGCCGCTTGCCGCGGTGTCATTGCCCGAGATCTTTCACCGCCTCGATCACATCGACGCCGACACCTTCCTGAAGAGCATCAATTTCCCCGAGGCAGCGCGGCATCTGGCCTTCGAGGTCTTCTCCCGCAGCTTCTTCGCCGGCCCCGCGGATCTGTCGGCCGCGGAGCTGGCCACCATGTTCCATATCTACTTCCTCGGCTCCAACGAGGGCCTTATCTTCGACGTCGCCAACGCCAACTACGACGCCGCTATGTGGAATCCGCTGCAGCAGTACCTGGAAGGCCTGGGAGTTCGTTTCCATCAAGGTGTTTCGGTGACGAGCATCGGCAGCGTCGGAAGCGACACATTTCGCGTCCAGACCAGCGCGGACGACCAGTTGGACGCCGATGCCGTGGTGCTGGCCACCGATATCAGTGGACTGCAGCAGATCATCGAGGCATCACCGGGGCTCTGCGACGACATGTGGCGGGCGCGGATCAAGCGGCTGCGCACGGCTCCGCCGTTCTTGGTGCAGCGACTGTGGCTCGACCGGCCGGTGGCCCGCGGCCGAGCCGCGTTTCTCGGCACCGCCGGCCACGAACCGGTCGACAACATCAGCGTCCTGGAACGCTACGAACGCGAAGCCACCGAGTGGGCCCAGCGTTCCGGCGGGTCTGTCGTCGAATTACATTCGTACGCGGTCGAATCCGCGCAACCAAACGACGCAATGCTCGATCGTCTGCACGAGCTGTACCCGGAGACCGGCGGCGCGCGCGTGGTCCACGAACGCACACTGCGTCACCACGATTGCCCACTGTTCGCGCCGGGCACCTACGTAAACCGGCCTAGCGTCGTCACCCCGCAACCGGGGTTGCTGCTGGCCGGCGACGGGGTGCGCATCGACCTGCCGGTGGCGCTGATGGAGCGTGCGGCTACCACCGGCTGGACGGCCGCCAACGAGATACTGCAGCGATGGGGACTCGCCGGCCACGAGTTGTCCACGGTTCCCACTCGGGGACGCTCGGCGCTGCTGCGCTATCTCGCCGGCCGAGAAAGGCGTTCGCGATCATGAACATCAGCGACAGCATGCGACGCCGCTGGCCCAAAGACTGGCCGCTGCAACCGATCCCGCCGGGGTCCTGGATGGGCCAGCGTCCGACTTACCGCGACGCCTCCCCGGCAGTCATCGACGCCGCACTGGATCGATCGCAGCGTCGACCGACGGGCAACTGGTACGCCTTCGCCGCGAGCCGCGATGTGCGCAGCGGGCGGCCACTCGGCACCCGCGTCGCCGGCATCGAGTTGGTCGCCTGGCGCGATCAGCAATCCCGGCTGTGCGTCGGCCCGCGCAGCTGCCCCCATCTCGGCGCCGACCTTGCGACGGCCGCGGTCCACGACGGCGCGCTGATCTGCCGATGGCACGGGATGTGCCTCGACCGCGACACCGACGAATTCGGTTGGCGAGCACTGCCCAGCTACGACGACGGCGTGCTGACATGGGTCCGGCTCGACAGCGTCGGCGGCGAGGAGCCGCTCGATCAGCCGGTGATTCCGGCCCGGCCCGCCGGCGACACGCTGGACGCCGTCGCCAGGATGGTCGGAACATGCGAACCGTCCGACATCATCGCCAACCGCCTCGATCCGTGGCACGGCGCGTGGTATCACCCCTACTCGTTCACCCAGCTCGAGGTGCTGACCACCCCTACCGCAGAAGTGGACAGCTTCATGGTCGCGGTGACCTTCCGCGTCGGCCGCGTCGGCGTCCCCACCGTCGCCGAGTTCACCAGCCCCGAGGCACGCACCATCGTGATGCGCATCGTGGACGGCGAGGGTGTGGGCAGCGTGGTCGAAACTCACGCCACGCCGGTCGGTTTGGGCCCAGACAATTTACCGCGAACAGCAGTGATCGAGGCGACTGTCGCTCACTCCGACCGGACCGGCTTCCAGCGGGCGCGCCATGCCGCCCCGCTGATCACCGGGCTCATGCGTGTTGCGGCCTCGCGGCTATGGAAGGACGACCTCGCCTACGCGGAACGCCGCTACCAACTGCGTTCCGGCACAGCATAATTCGCGGCACGCCGGGCGGATTATGCGTGGGTGGCGGCGACAGCGCCGTTTGCCCTCGAGGTGATGTCGCGAGCGATACCGCCGAAGATCGCGCTACGGAACGGCGTTGATGCGATCCACCATGCCTCACCAGCAAGGCCATACGGCTGAAACAGCGCGCGCTGACGGTAACACGAGCCGCCGTCGCCGTCATCGCGTACCGACAGCTCGAGCCACAGCCCGCCCGGCAGAGAAACATTCGCGCGCAGCCGCAGCAGGTGCGGGCGGTCCATCTGCTCCACGATCCACCAGTCCAGCGCTTCGCCGGAATGCAGGTGGTGCGGCTGAGACGACGTCAGTCTGCGTTTGGCGGCGCGGGCCCGCAGGCCGAACCAACCACGCAGCGCCCACGACGGCGGCGTTGCCGACAAACCACGCTCGGCGCCGATCGATTCGAAAGCCCGCCATACCGTTTCGGTGTCGGTGTCGACTCGTCGTTCCACCACTTCCTCGTGCAGCGATCCGCCGGCCCATTCCGGATCGGTGGGCAACGGTTGCGCCGGGCAATCGTCGGCGGCTAGCCGGGACCATCGAGTGTGCAGCTGAGGCTCACTGACACGCGCCAACGCGAATTCGATCGCGTCTTCGTAATGCATCAGTCCACCATCGGGGTCCGGAATGTGCTCGGCGATGTCGTGTTCGGTGCACACCACATCATTTTCCAAGGAGTCCATCAGCGACGATGCCAACGATCGCGGCAACGGGGTGATCAGGTTGACCCAGTGCGACGAGAGCCGCGGAGTCAGTACCGGCACCGGGATTGCGACGCGTCTGCGCAAGCCTGAGATTGCCGCGTAGCGGGCGCTCATCTCGGTGTAGGTGAATGTTTCGGGTCCGCCGATATCGAAGGCCCGGCTCACGTCTGCGGGCAACTCTGCCGCGTTGGTCAGGTAATACAACACGTCGCGCACGGCGATGGGCTGAACTCGGGTGCGCAGCCACCTGGGGGTAACCATCAACGGGAGTCGCTCGGTCAGGTAACGCAGCATCTCGAAGCTGGCCGACCCCGCTCCGATGATGACCGCCGCGCGCAATTCCACGGTGGGAACGCCCGACTTCGAGAGCAATTCGCCCACTTCGGCGCGCGACGCCAAATGGGCGGACAACTCTTGCTCGTCGGGGATGATGCCGCCGACATACACGATTCGCGACAGTCCGGCTTGTTGCGCGGCATCCGCGACGATCGATGCGCCGCGGGCGTCGACGTTGACGAAATCCGCGGCCAACATCGAATGGACCAGGTAGTAGAGAACCTGCTGACCGTCCAGCGCTTGGCGCACATTGTCGGCGTCGGTGACGTCGCCCTCAACCACGTCCACATTTCCGCGCCACGGCACGTCGTCGAGTTTGGCGGGCGTCCGGGCCATCACCCGTACCTCGTGGCCGGCCGCCAGCAATTCGGGAACGAGACGCGTACCGAGGTAACCGGTGGCACCGAAGATGACACACCGCATCGCTCACTCCTTCGCGGATCAAATTTGCAGGGCGGCGGTGCGTACACCGCGCGGAGGGTATACCCAGTTTCGTCCTTGCATCTTATTCACAAGATTAATAGTTAAGTTTATAGTCATATCTAGCCGAAGGTCAGATGTGCGGGTGTAGCGGGAGTCGGGCACCCAGCAGGAAGGTTCAAACGGGCTTCGGTCCGCGACATGGTCAGGGGGAGGCCACCCAATGGCAGACCGTCAATTCCGCAAGGGATACCGCATCACCAGTGACAAGACCGGCCCGGACGCTGTGCACAAGCCGGATGTATTGAAACGCCGCAAGTCGTGAGCACACTCAGCGCGAAAATGCCTGAATCGCTGGAGCTAGACCGTAGTTCCCGATCGAATCGGTATCTGCGGGTGACACAACTGGTCTCCGAGCTGCACCAGCGCGTGCCGTGCGACATCCCCGCACTGCTCCGCGAGGTGATTGAGGGCGCCGCCGAGCTGGTCCCAGGAGCGCGGTATGCGGGCCTCATGGTTAGCCAGCGGAAGCGCCTGAGCCAAACCGTGGCCGCGACTCATCGTTATCCGGTACTGATCGACGAAATCCAGAACCGCTGTCAGCAAGGACCCGGTCTCAGCGCGGGCGCGCTGCAGGAAAGCATCCGTATTGACAACCTCGCCGACGACGATCGGTGGCCGCTGTACCGCCGAGAGGCACTCAAGGAAACGCCTATCCGGTCGATACTTTCGTTGGGAATGTTCAAAGAAGGCGCGACCAGTGCGTCCGTCAGCTTCTACGCGGAGGTTGCCAACGCCTTCGACGACGAGTCAGTCAATGTGGGCTTGATTTTCGCCACCCACACCGCTCTGGTGTGGACCATGATGCGGCGCGACCAGCAATTCCGCTCCGCTCTGGCTTCGCGTGATGTCATCGGTCAGGCCAAGGGCAGGATGATGGAGCGGTTCAATATTGACGATGCCCAATCGTTCGCCATGCTCAAGCTGATGTCTCAAGACTCCAACACCCCTATTGCAGAGGTAGCACAACGCGTTGTCGCAGGCCAGATCTGGGCTTCCCCATAGTAGCGAGCCGGTGGAAGGCTCAGCGAGTCGTCGCGACATTGTGTATGGTCCTGGCGTATCGTCCCTGATCCGGCCGGTATCCGATACGGTGGATCGGGAGTCGCTAAAAAGGATGCGATCGGGTGACTAAGCGGGGCACGAGTAACTCATCTCCCAGCAGGCCACAGCTTGAAAAGCTGATGTCGGCCGATATGCGGGCGGTGACGGCGCAGTCCGACCGGGTAGGTCGCCATTTTGCGCGCCAGCACTCCGTGAGCGGCAATGACTTCCACGCGCTCCTGCACGTCATGGTCGCCGAGACCGCGGGAACGCCGCTGACCATGGCCCAGCTGCGGCAGCGGATGGACGTCTCACCGGCGGCGATCACCTATCTGGTCGACCGGATGATCGACGCCGGACATATCAGGCGCGAATCGGATCCCGCGGACCGACGCAAGGCGCTGCTCCGCTACGAGGCCAGCGGCATGGAACTGGCGTACGGATTTTTCACACCGCTCGGCATCCATCTGCGTGCCGCGCTCGCGGACCTGCCCAATGAGGATCTGGCCGCCGCCCATCGGGTGTTCAGCGCGATGATCGCGGCGATGTCGTCGTTCGAGGGCGATCTCGTCGTGCAGCAAAAGCCGGCACCGCCCGCGCGTCGCACTCCAGCGCGCGATCTGGTCTAGCTCGAAAAAGCCTGAGCACCATAGCTACTGGCTCGGCGTCACGCCGATCTGGCGCAGTGCCACCAGATCCACCGCGCCGGCACCGTGCAGGCAGATCCGCAACTCGTCGATGAATCGCTGCAGCCAATCCACCACGGCCGCTGGTGATTCGATCGCCGCGGACAGTAGCGGACGGGCAACCGCTACCACGTCCGCACCGAGCGCAAGCGCTTTGGCCGCGTCCATGCCGGAGCGAATGCCACCTGAGGCGACCAGTGGGACGACGGGCAACGCCTCGCGCACCTCGACGATCGCCCGCGCCGTGGGTATTCCCCAGTCGGCCAGGTCCGGGAAGCGGATCTCGCCGTAGCGGACGAGTTGCTCCACCCGTGACCACGAGGTGCCGCCGGCCCCCGCCACGTCGATCGCAGCCACCGGCAATTCGCCGGACTGACTGGTTAACTCGGCGACGGCCGACGCGCCGATTCCGTGGCCGACCTCCTTGAGCAGAATCGGATACTCCAGCGCGGCCGCGACCTCACGCAGCCGGCCGAGCGACCCGGAGAAATCGCTGTCGCCGTTTCGCTGGACAGCCTCCTGCAGTGGATTGGTATGCACCGCAAGAGCATTAGCGCCGACTCGTTCGAGTGCTCTCGAAATATCTTTGACGGCAGCCGCCGTCACCTGCGCGAGGCCAATATTGCCGAACAGCAACACATCCGGCGCAACATCGCGAACGGTGAAGCTAGATGCCGCCCGCTCACCCAGCGCGCTGTCCAGCATGATCCGTTGCGAGCCCAGCATCATGCCGATGCCCAGCAGTTGCGCGGCTTCGGCCAGATTCTTGTTGATCGTCTTCGACAGTTCGGCACCGCCGGTCATCGCGCCGACCAATACCGGGGCGCGCAGGGGTGCGCCGAGAAAGTGGGTGGACAGATCGATATGGGCCAGGCTGGTCTGGGTCAGCGCGTTGTACGGGAGGCGAAAGCGCTCCAGACCGGTCGTCACCCCGGAATAGCCGACCTGTTCGTCGAGGCACACGTCGATATGACGTCGCTTGCGCGTCGTCATCCCGTTCACGTCGGCTGGCACAGCACCCTCGTCCACGTCGCTCAATCGGCTGATGGTCCGGGCGGTTTGAACGACGCGAGGTCGTCTTGATAACGCCGCATCGCCTCGACCAACGCGGTGAACACTCTGCCCGCCGCCTCCAGGTCGGAGTCAGGCAGCTCCGCCATCGCGTCATGAGAGTGGGTCCCCAGCGGAGCGAAGAATGCCCGCGCGGTCGCCAGTCCGGAGTCGGAGTAGCGAAGGATCACCTTTCGTCGATCAGTTGGGTCGGATTGGCGAGTGATGTGGCCGGACGCCATCATCCGGTCAACCAAATAGGTGATGGCAGCACCCGAAAGTCCCATCCGCTGGCGCAGTTCGCCCGAGGTCACCGGCTCCCCCGCCGTCTCAGCCACCATGACGTGCAACAGCGCTCGAAAGTCAGTGGGCCGCACGTCATGTACCGCCGCGAAGGCCCGGCCGATCTGTTCGGATTCGGCCGTCATCACGCGCAGACACGCGGAGATCTGCTGCTCCAGTGCGGCTCGGCCGCCCTCGGTCTCTTCGGGGCCCATGACGGGACCCAGCTTATCCGCATCCGGCCATTACTTCAGTTGATTAATACTTAATTGACTGAAATACTTGGTCAGTCGAAGGGATTGCACGTGAACAAGCAGACACTGGCCGCAACGACTCTCGCCGTCGGCGCCACGGCAGGCATTGGAAGCGTGGCCAGCCAGCCACGAATCACCCGGTGGTACTCCCGGCTGCAGAAGCCACCGTACGTGCCGCCCAACGAGGTGTTTCCGATCGCGTGGACCACGCTCTATGCCGATATCGCGGTGACCTCCGCGACCGCGATCGACCGCCTGCGCGCAGCGGGGCGGCACGATGAGGCTCGCAATTATGTTTTCGCGCTGGCCGCCAACCTGATCCTCAATGCCGGGTGGAGCTGGCTGTTCTTCAAGTACCAGAAGCTGGGCGCCTCGGCAGTCGGAGCGGCGGTCCTGGCCGCCAGCAGTGCCGATCTGACCAGGCGGACCGTCGCGGCAGATCGGCGAGCCGGAATCGCATTGTTGCCGTACCCGTTGTGGTGCTCCTTTGCCACTTTGATGTCTGGGCATATCTGGGTACTCAATCGGCGATGAGTCAGGTGATCCACTGATGCCCGCCCTGTTGTGGTTCCGCCGCGACCTGCGACTGCGCGATCTTCCACCGCTGTTGCGGGCCGCCGCCGATAGCGACGACGTGCTCGCCTGCTTCGTGCTCGACCCGCGATTGGAGGCATCGTCGGGCGCTCGGCGGATGCAGTTCTTATGCGATTCGCTTCGCCGGCTGCGCGACGATCTGGATGGCCGGCTGCTGGTCACAAGGGGCCGGGCTGAAGAGCGAATTCCGGCCTTGGTCAAGGAAATCCAGGCGCCGGCGGTACATGTCTCGGAGGACTTCTCGCCGTATGGCCGACGACGCGACGATCGGGTGCGCGAGGCGCTCGGCGACGTGCCGTTAGTGGGTACAGGGTCGCCGTATCTGGTCTCGCCGGGACGGGTGACCAAAGACGACGGCGATCCCTACAAGGTGTTCACGCCATTTTTCGGCCGGTGGCGCGACATGGGGTGGCGCTCGGCGGCCCGCTCGGGCGCCAAGTCCGCGCGATGGGTTGATCTCAAGGAACTGGGCAAGCGAGCCAAACCGGCGGATATACCCGACCCCGGCGTCGAGCTCGACCTGCCCGCGGGCGAGGTCGCGGCGCGACGCCAGTGGAAGAAGTTTGTCGACAAAGGTCTCGAGGACTACAGCGATGAGCGCAACCGGCCGGACCATGACGGCTCCAGCCGGATGTCAGCTCATCTGAAGTTCGGCACAATTCACCCACGCACTATGGTCGCCGACTTGGACCAGCGCCGTGCAGGTGCGCGAGCTTACTTGCGGGAGTTGGCTTTTCGTGACTTCTACGCGGCGGTGCTGCATCACTGGCCCGAGAGCGCGTGGTGGAACTGGAACCGCGACTTCGATGCCATCGAAATCGACTCGGGCAACGAAGCCGAGAAGCGCTTTGAGGCGTGGAAGGCCGGCAAAACGGGCTTTCCGATCGTCGACGCGGGCATGCGTCAGCTCCGGGACACCGGTTTCATGCACAATCGGGTACGGATGATCGTCGCGTCGTTTCTGGTCAAAGACCTCCACCTGCCCTGGCAGTGGGGCGCTCGCTGGTTCCTCGATCAGCTGGTCGACGGTGACATGGCCAGCAATCAGCACGGCTGGCAGTGGTCAGCGGGCTGCGGCACCGATGCCGCGCCGTATTTCCGGGTGTTCAACCCGGCCAG
This sequence comes from uncultured Actinomycetota bacterium, assembly GCA_963755805.1. Taxonomy (GTDB): domain Bacteria; phylum Actinomycetota; class Actinomycetes; order Mycobacteriales; family Mycobacteriaceae; genus Mycobacterium. Next base: position 211,622 of record CAVWLG010000004.1, on the reverse strand, counting down.
GCAGGCCGAGAAGTTCGATCCTGCAGGCGATTACGTCCGCCGATGGGTAGCCGAGCTCGCCGAGGCCAACGACGCCACGCTGACCAAAGGAGAGCGTCCGGCCGGCTATCCCGAACCGATGGTCGACCACACCGCGGAGCGCAGCGAAGCCCTGCGCCGCTACCGGGGCATGAGCTGACAGCGCGATCAGCGAGCAGCCTTTTTGCGCTCGATGTCGGCCAGCGCCGCGGCCAGTTCGGCCCGCTGTGCCGCTGAGGTCTCCCACGCCAGCTGTCGGTTCTTGACCACCTTGGCCGGAGCTCCGACCGCAATCGAGAAGTCCGGCACCTCACCCCTGACGACCGCGTGCGACCCCAGCACGCAGCCCCGGCCGATGGCAGTGCCGCGCAGCACCGTCGCCTTCACCCCGACCCAGGTGTCGGGCCCGATCCGCACCGGGGATTTGACGATGCCCTGGTCTTTGATCGGCAGGGTGATGTCGTCCATCCGGTGGTCGAAATCGCAGATGTAGCACCAGTCGGCCATCAGCACCGAATCGCCGAGCTCGATGTCGAGGTAGCAGTTGATGACGTTGTCGCGGCCCAGGACCACTTTGTCGCCAAATCGCAGCGAGCCCTCGTGTGCGCGGATGGTGTTCTTGTCACCGATGTGCACCCAGCGCCCGATTTCCAGCTGCGCCAGCTCCGGTGTCGCATGAATCTCGACACCCTTGCCGATGAACACCATGCCCCGGGTGATGATGTGCGGGTTGGCCAGCTTGAATTTCAGCAGGCGGAAGTAGCGCACCAGGTACCACGGTGTGTAGGCGCGGTTGCGCAACACCCACTTCAGTGAGGCCAGCGTGAGGAACCGGGCCTGACGTGGGTCGCGCAGGTTCGAGCCTCTCCAGCGACGGTGGAGCGGGGCTCCCCACATGCTCGTCATGGCCGGAGAGCCTAGTCCGGCGACGATGCGCGCCGGGACGGCGGGCTGAGGAGCCGGACCATCAGCAACTGCGGCCAGGAGGCACGCCAGGCAATCGGTCCCACCTGGGCCGGCACAGGTTACCCTCGGCTGTACGCGATATCTGCTGATGGCCGTGCGCCATCGCGTTCCGGGAAGGATTGGAAACCTCCACCGTGTCCTGGCCGATTCCCCGCCGTGCACTGCGGCATTGGTCATCGGTGGTCTCGGTCGTTCTTCTGGCAGCCGTCGCAGCGGGTTGCGGCAATACCGACGCCTGGGTCGACACCGTGCCGGCCGAGGGTTGGCCTGCCCAATACGGCGACGCAGCCAACAGCAGCTACAGCGCGACGGCCGGCGCCGAGCGACTGAGCCTGCGCTGGACCCGCTCGGTCAAGGGTTCGCTCGCATCGGCGGTCGCGCTCAGCTCGCGCAACTGGCTCGCCGCGAACGCGCAGACCCCCGGCGGCTGTTCGCTGATGGAATGGGAGAACGACGACAACGGCCGGCAGCGCTGGTGCACACGGCTCTACCAGGGCGGCGGTAACTCCAGCCCTCTGTTCGACGGATTCGACAACCTCTATGTCGGCCAGCCCGGCGCCATCGTGTCATTCCCCGTCACGCAGTGGATTCGCTGGCGCCGTCCGGTGATGGGAATGCCTTCCACGCCAAGGATTCTCGGAAACGGTCACGTGTTGGTGGTCACGCATCTGGGACAGGTGCAGGTCTTCGACGGCCACCGCGGCACGGTGGTCGGCAATTCGGTGGACCTGGTCGACAACGTCGACCCGAGCGACTTCACCCGCGGACTGGACGATTGTGGACCGGCGAAAGAGGGCTGCCCGGTCGCGGCCGCTCCTGCATTCGCCAAGGAGAGCGGGTTGGTGGTGATCGGCCTCTGGGAACCGGGCGCACCGACGCCGATTCTGGTCGGGCTGAAATACCACCCCGGACAGAATCCGCTGCTCACCCGAGAATGGACCAGCAACGCCGTCGCCGCCGGCGTCCAAGCCAGCCCGGTGATGTCCAGCGACGGTTCCACGATTTACATCAACGGGCGCGACGAGCGGTTGTGGGCATTGCATGCCGCCGACGGCAAGCCGAAATGGTCGGTCCCGCTGAAGTTCCTGGCGCAGACGCCCCCGTCGGTGACACCGGGCGGACTGATCGTGGCAGGCGGCGGACCGGATACCCGCCTGGTCGCGTTCAAAGACGCCGGCGACCATGCGCAGGAGGTCTGGCGACGAAATGATGTCAGCCCGCTGTCGACGTCCAGCCTGGCGGGCAGCGGGGTCGGCTATGCCGTGGTGACCGGTGGACCGGGTGAGGGCGCGCGCGGAATGACGCTGCTGGTCTTCGACCCGGGCAGTGGCCGAACGCGGAACAGCTACCCGCTGCCGGAGGCGACCGGTTACCCCGTCGGGGTCTCGATCGGCCGTGATCGCCGTGTCGTCACCGCTACCAGCGACGGCCAGGTGTACAGCTTCGCGCCGAGCTAGCGGCTTAGCCCTTGACGGCCAGCGGCGGAATGGCGTTACGCGGAACGTGAACTTGGCTTGCCCCGGCCAATGACGGCAGAAGTTCACCTGGCGCAAAGTAGAAAATCAGCTCTTCGTCGGTGATTGCAAAGTTTTGGTAATGCGAAGAGTCCAGACCGGAGCCGGGTGATATTGCGGCGCCCAGTCCGGTCTGCTTTCCCACCTCGCGTTGCACGATGGGATAAATCGAATCGAGCGGCTTGGTATTCGGCGCGAAAAGTGTGTCGAAGGTGATCGCCTTTTGCCCGGCGACGTCGTAATTGAAGCCCTTGTAGAAGGTCGACGGGCGCGGGCCACCCAGATCTTCGAAGACCTTGAGAACGGCGCTTCGAGTGCCGCCGGGCGGCTGACCGGAATGGTATTGCTCGGAGGTGACTTCCATTTGGTAAGGCACCTCGCGCGGTCCGGAAGTCTGCGACGACGTCTGGGCGACGTTGACGAAGCCGTCTCGATTCTGCGTGAGGAAATCCGACAGCGCCTGGTCGGGATAGTCCACCGGAAACGTCATGTTCAACGTGTAGGTGGCCGATGAAGAGTGCACGTTGCACGTTTGATCATCTTGGAGCGAGCCGCCGAAGTTCGTGCACACCGAGTCCGCGCTCGCGACGGCACCGCCGGACCAACCCAGTAGGGCTCCGGCCGCTATCAGTGCGGCCGACGTGATGTTGCGCATCGGTGGACTTGTCCTCGCAGACTAAGAACGGCTGAAATGCCGTCTCGCCAGCGTACCTGGCCCGCGTCGCGACGGACTGCAAACGTCTCGCTGATGAGCGCCTGCCCAGGTCAGCGGCCACCGTCCTCCCTTACGGCGACCGCCGACCCGGCAGGCGGGTCTTTAGAACAGTGTCGCGAGCTCGGTCCAGAAGTTGCTGGCGTCCGCAGCGGCACCGGCAGGGTCGAACGCCGAGCCCAGGTCTACCCAGAAGTCCTGACCGGCGGTCAGCGCGTCAATTTTGTTCGAACAAAGTCTGATAATCCGGAGAAAAAGTCCTTAACCCTTTTTCACTCGAATACAGCGAGCCTTTAGTGTCGCCGTCCGCAGGCAGTAAGCCATCCCGGAGGCTTTCGCTCGTGAGGAGCGGTGGCCGGTATGGTTTTGACCCAAAACGAACCTGCCCGGGATCAAGATCAAACTGAGTGATACCGGCCATCTCCCCGGAAGTTGAGTTCGATTGTCTGGAACGGTTTGATCCCCGTCCGGAACTGAACTACGGGTTGGGGAGAACGGCAAGCGCCTCCCGGAAAGAGGCTCCGTATAAGAACTTCTCGTTACGAATCTGAATGACGCGAACTAGCGATGCGTAGACCGTCGGCCAGGGCGGTTACATGCCGGCTTCCGGATTCGTTCGCAACTGTTCCCCGGCTGCCCAGCCAGCTCGCGAGCGCCGGAGGATGACGAGTTCGAGGTGCCTGAGGCGGCGTTGACGACGCTGGCTGTAGCGATATCCGGGGTCAGGGCCACCGTCGCGCTGATCGCCAAGCCCGAAGCCAGCAGGCTCAGTCGGGTGATGCCACGAGAGTTCATCGATGAACGTCCTTTCGCCGACGGCCTGGTCGGCAGCGTGGAATTCCTCGTCTACTTCATGTGCAGCTCAAATGTAAGCCAGTTGTTTTGTTAAAACCAGGTTACCTGACAAAAGTTCACGAGTTAGCAAGCTCGAGGTCTGGTGTCGCGAGGAAAGCGCGCTCACGTGCACTAACGTCCCGACGGAGCCCGGCCGAGAACAGATAGCTATTGACGCTGCTGGCAAATCCAAGAGCGCCCGGTTCCTGGCGGGTTCGCGCTTCGGTCTAAACGAGAACCCGCCCGGAAATCGGTGGCGCCGGCGGTCGCGGTGCATCGGTAGTCGCGCGGCCGGGGGCGGTAGAGCCACAGCAGCCACATCATGTCCCGGTGATGCTTCGCTGCGCTGTGCCAACCCCCGGCGCGCTGACATCAGTCTGCGGCCCGACCTCGGTCCAGTTCATGGGGAGATTTCCCTATTTTTCCCGCAGGGCCCGGGTCGTCAGCGCGACGGTCGGCAGACAAACGCAATGCCCTGAGCCGCCGTGCCCGGGCCGATCCTGGTGATGACGGCCGTCAGTGACTGGCTACCCCGCAACGACAACCGCCGGCGCAGCGCGTCGGGATCGACATCAACGCCGCGGATCAGGATCTCCAACGCCCCGCAGTCCAGCATCGCCAAGGCTTGGCGCAGGCGCCGTTCGTCGAATGCGAGCTGCTCGAGAACTTCGAACCCGCGGACGCCAGCCGGCAATCGATCCCCGGACAGGTAGGCGATGTTCGGGTCGAGCTGCCACAGCCCGTGCCGCGCGGCGAAATGACGCACCAGACCGGCCCGTACGACCGCGCCGTCCGGATCGATTATCCACCGGCCCGCGCCCCGGACCTCGCACCCGTCCGGATCGGCGTCGGTGACCTGCTTCGCCCAGATCCAGAATGCTGGCCCGCCGGCGCACACCCGGCTCAGCCAGGCCCGACGACCACAGACACGCTTCTCGCACCGAGCCGCGGTACGAGGTCACCTCGATCTCACCGTCGAACCCGAGCCGCGTCACGGCGTCGAAATCGATTCCCGGCGCGCATTTCACGACCATGTCCCGGCCCCGATACACCTCGATCAGATCGTCGAGGGCGGGCTGGTAGTCGCGCGGATCGAACCGCCGCCGACCACCGCTGCGACGCGCCGGGTCGGCCACCACGACCGTGTCGCGGGTAACCGGATGCAGGGCGTCGGCACGGCACAGGTTGGCGGCGTCACCCAGATTGTGTCGCGCCATGGCCAGCCGCACCGCGTCGATGTCACTGCCGACGAGCCCTGCCGCCGAGCCGCGCAGCGCAGCCATCTCGGTCCCGACCGAGCAGGTCACATCGTGAACCACTTTGCCGCTCAACCGCTTCGACCGATGCAGCGCGACCGGCGCGGCGCTGGCTTGCTGCAGCGCTTCGTCGGTGAACAGCCAATCGCGGGCACCGGGCAACTCGGCAAGCTTTGCGTCCCCACGGCGACGCAGCAATATTGTCTCCACCAACACCGGTGTCCGGTCGCCGAATTGCTTTCGTAGCCGCGCGATCTCGCCGACGCGGTCGGTCAACGGCAGAGCCTCGACCACGGCCAGCGCGGCCAAGCCCTCATCGGACGTCAGGTAGGCGACGTCGTCGAGACCGAAATTCAGGACGGCTTGACCCCGGTGATCTCGACGTTGTAGAACCAGCCCTTCGGCACTAAGTGTCGCCACACGTTACCGTCTGCCCAGCTCAACAGCTTCCAGCTGGTGAACGCGAAGTTCGCCCACGCCCAGCCGAGCTTGCCCGGCGGCACCGCGTACTCGAAGGTCCGCAGCGGCCAGCCGAGCATCGCCGCGGTGAACTCGACGGTGGCGGTATCGACATCGACGCAGCCGGCGGCCCGGGCCATTTCCTCCAGCTCGGCCGGGGAAAAGGTGTGCAGGTCGACGATGGATTCCAGCGCCGCGGCGCGCGAGGACTCGTCGAGCTCAGCTTGCGGACGCCGCCAACTGTCCAGCCCGGGCAGCTTGGTGACGTTGGTGGCGACCCGCCACGTCAACGTCGATAACGTGCGGGCGTAGGTGTTGCCGACGGTGGTCGGCTCACCGGCGAACACGAACCGTCCGCCGGGTCGCAGCACGCGCAGCACCTCACGCAACGTCAGCTCGACGTCCGGAATGTGATGCAGCACAGCGTGCCCGACCACCAGGTCGAACGAATCGTCGTCGTAGGGGATGCGCTCGGCGTCGGCGACCCGGCCGTCGATCTCGAGCCCCAGCGACTGCCCGTTGCGGGTGGCGACTTTGACCATGCCGGGCGAGAGGTCGGTGACCGAGCCACGCCGCGCCACCCCGGACTGGATCAGGTTCAGCAGAAAGAAGCCACTGCCGCAGCCCAACTCGAGGGCATTCTCGTAGGGCAGGCGGTGGATCTCGTCCTCGGGGACGACGCTGTTGAAGCAGTCCCGGGCGTAGTCGATGCAGCGCTGGTCATAGGAGATCGACCACTTCTCGTCGTAGTTCTCCGCTTCCCAGTCGTGATAGAGCACCTGGGCCAGCTTGCTGTCGTGGCGGGCGGCCTCGACCTGCTCAGCGGTGGCGTGCGGCTGCGGCGCCGGGTCGGTACTGGTCATGGTCGACCAGCCTAACCGAGCGGCTCACGGGCCTTCTCGTTACGTTCCGGCCGCGCTGACCGTGACCGAGACCGCGCTCGCGTTGGCGCTCGAGATGATCACCAGCTCCCCGGGGGTTGCGGTCATCACTTCCCCACCGGTCACGCTGACCTGGTAGCCGTCCGGAAATTCGACGCTCGGGATGACGATGCTGGTCTGCGAACCGGGCGGGAAGCTGCTCAGCCCGTCGGGCTCCTCGGTGGAGTAGCTGAACTGGAGGGTGCCGTTCTCGAACGAGTAGGAGGTCGGGGTGCCCGAGATCGCCTGCGGGTACGGCTCAGCCAGAGTCTCCAGGTTGGCGGTATTCACGTTGGCATCGGTCGGCGGATCCAACGGGTTGTAGACCAGGGACTCCGAACCTGGCGGACTCGCGCTGGTGGTGATGTCGCCCTGGCTGGAATAGGCCCACTCGGTCCACCCGATCAGATGCTGGTCGGCGCCCTGCATCGGGCCCAGGATCGCCGCTTGGTCGCTGGTCGCGCCGAACTCGGTCATGAATGCCGGAATTCCTTGCGCCTGCGCGTAGCTCTCGGCGTTGCCGACGATCCCGCTGACACCCGGTATGCACCCCAGCGGGCCGAGGTCGAATTCGCAGTAGTCGTGGAACGACAACACGGTGTTCGTGGCGTCCACGTGGCCCAGATCGGTGGGCAGGCCCGCGTTGGACAGGACGTTGGGTTCGAAGAAAATCGGTGTGGTCGGGTCGACCGCCCGGATCGCATCGGCACCCTGGTCGTAGAACGGAGTCAGTTGCTGACTGTCGAAGAACGGGCTGCCAACCAGGGTCGGCAGGAACGACGATATGCCCGGCGATGGCTCGTTCATCAGCTCGAATCCGGCCACGTTGGAGTTGCCGTTGAAGGCATTGGCTACGTACTCCAGCATCTGGCTGTAGTTGTTCTCCAGACCAATGCCGTTGGGGGCGTCGGCGTTCGACCAGAATGACTCCCAGGCCTGCTGCTCTGCGGGGTTGAAGAACACGTTGAACGGGAAGGGCAGCGTGGGGTTGGCCATCCCGTCGGTTTGCACGGCCCAGTCCGGTGCACCTTCGCCGCCGAATGCGCGTGCTGTAGGCGTCCTGATGGAAGTCGATGATGCTGTAGATCCCGTGGCTGCCCAGGGTATGGACGGTGCTCTCGATCGAGTTCGAGGTACGTCGTGTCGAAGACGCCGGGCGCGGGCTCCAGATCCGACCAGATCACGCCCACCCGCACTGCGTTGAAACCGTTTTCGGCCAGAAACGCCGCGTCGTCGTCGCCGAACCCGCTGCTCAAGGGGTCACCGGGCGCCACCTTGTAGACCTCGTTCAGCCCGTGCAGCATGACGACCTGACCGTCGCTGTTGGTCAGCCAGCCGCCGGACGTCCCGAGCGACGGCAGCGACCCATCGGGGTCGGCCGTCGGGGTGAGGCCCCCGGGCAGCGTGCCGTAGTCGCCGACCATGCCGTGCTCGCCGAACTCGCCGGCATTGCCGCCGGCCCCGCCGAGCGCGGGCAGGCCGGCTGCGGTAGCGCCCGCGCCCGCATTGCCGCCGTCACCGCCGATACCGAACAGCGAGCCGGCGTCCCCGCCGTCGCCGCCCGCGGCGCCTGTACCGCCCATTCCCCCTTCCCCGCCGCTGCCGAAGAAGCCGACGGCATCACCGCCGGAGCCGCCGGCAACGCCGGCTTCGTCGCTGTCCCAGCCTTTCCCGCCGTCACCGAACCACAACCCGCCGTCGCCGCCGTTGGGGTCCAGCGGCCCCGTGCCGTCGGCGCCGTTGCCGATCAGGAACTGCCCGGACGCCGTGTTGAGGAGATGATCGACCTGCTCACCGAACGGGCTGTTGATCCAGCTCTCGACGCTGGCGTGCAGCGGGTCGTAGATGTATTGCTGGAAAAGGTCTGCCGCGGAGATGGTTTCGGCGCCCGACGCACTCGCGGCCAGTGCCTGATCGACGGCCTGAGTGCCAACTTCGGCAGTGCTTGCGCTCGCGATGAGGTCGCCGATCAGGTCGCCCAGACCGAAGTCGTCGGCATGCGCGGTCGGCGGACTGAACATCGCGACCCCGAACACGGCGACGGTGGCACCGGCACCCATGACGCGACCGCGCCGTTGTGTCCTGAAGATCAATTCGACCTCCGCACGCGTCGACCCCGATGTGAGCCAGCTCATAGTACCGACCGGCTCTTACGCTGCGCAGAGGATTTTCTCAGATTTTTTTAAGTCGCCTCTAGAGCGGACCGCTCGGCGAGTGCGTCGAATACCTCTAGGTAGCGGCGGCGTTCGGCATCCCGCCGCTCAGCCGGCGCCAGCCGGTAAAGATCGTCGATGCCGGCCTTTGCGGCGGCGAGCGCAGCGCGAGGCGCGTCGACGAAACGGCTCGCCCAAGCCACCGCGGCGTCGTACACGCCATCGGGGGCCACCATCTCGTCGATCAACCCCAGCTCCTTGGCCTCTTCGGCGTCGAAGAACCGGCCGCTGTAGACCAGCTCTTTGGCCTTGCTGGCCCCGACCATGCGGGCCAGGCGGGCCGTAGCCTCGCCGTCGGGAACCAGGCCGGCCAGGATTTCCGTCGCGCCTAACCGGACGTTGTCGCCGCTCACCCGCCAGTCGGCGGCCAGCGCCAGACCCAGGCCGGCTCCGAGCGCATATCCGGTGATCGCAGCGACGGTGGGCTTCGGGATCGCCGCGATCGCGTCGACGGCGGCCCGGTGCACGAGCAGCCAGCTCTCGGCTTCCGGCGAGGTCAGCGTGCGCAGCTGTGGCATGTCGTCGCCCGCGGAGAAGATCTCGTGGCCACCGAAGAGGATGACGGCAGCGATGCCGTCATGGCCGCTCACCTCTGCCGCGGCCTGCTCGATCTCCCGGTAGACCTGCCGGGTCAGCGCGTTGGTCGGCGGCCGCGAGAGCACCAGCGTCCCGACCCCCGGATGGCCTGGGTCCAGGTGGACGCTGACGAACTCGCTCAAATTCGCCACCCGAGGCCGCCGGCTTTGCGGGCCTGGTGGTAGCGATCGGAGTCGAAGAACTCGATATTCAAGTTGTCGCCATCGATTTCGAGGTCCGGTTGCACCGTCGCGATGTGGCGCTCGACGGCCAATATCTCGGCAACTGTGCGCCCGTTCAGCGAGTCCAGCTGCGTCCACGTCGGCGGCAGCAAAAAGCAACGCCCAGCCTCGAATTCCGCGAGCGCGGCCTGCGGCGTGCTCCACCCCGCAAGGTCAGACTCGGTGTTATCCCCGTCGGCCCGCTGACCCTTCGGCAGCACTCCGACAAAGAAGTAGGTGTCGTAGCGACGGGTGCGCTCCTGCTCGGGCGTGACCCAATTGGCCCACGGTCGCAGCAAATCGGCCCGCAGCACCAGTTTTTCCTGTCTCAGGAAGTCGGCGAACGACAGGGTTCGATCGGCCAGCGCTTGCCGGGACTCGCGATAAACCGACGCATCGCTGACGATCCCATTCGGGTCGCCGGCCGGTCCGGCGAACAACACGCCGCATTCCTCGAAGGTCTCGCGTGCGGCGGCGCACACCAGCGCCTCGGCCAGGTCGGTGTCGGTGCCGAACCGCTCCCCCCACCACGGCGGCGGCGGGCCGGCCCAAGCGATCTCGGCGTTGCGGTCGCGGTCATCGACGCCGCCGCCGGGGAATACCACTGTCCCGGCAGCGAATTCCATCCCGGGGTGCCGTCGCATCAGGAAGACCGAGATGCCCCCGGCCTCCTCGCGCAACAGCATCACGGTCGCGGCCGGCCGCACCGGCAGGGGTACAAACGTGTCGTCAGTCATGAGCGCCTCCGATGTGCCGCGCGGGTGCGGGTGCGACGGGCGAAGTAGCGCCCGTCGATCACGTCGACATCGATCGACTGGCCGAATGCCGCGGACAGATTTCCTCCGGTCAGCACATCAGACAGCAATCCCGCCGCGACGATCTGTCCCTCCGACATCAGCATGCAGTGGCTGAAGCCGGGCGGGATCTCTTCGACGTGGTGGGTGACCAATACCAACGCGGGCGCATCGGGATCGGCGGCCAGGTCGGCCAGCCGCGCCACCAACTCCTCGCGGCCACCCAGGTCGAGACCGGCGGCGGGCTCGTCGAGCAGCAGCAGCTCGGGGTCGGTCATCAGCGCGCGGGCGATCAAGATCCGCTTGCGCTCACCCTCGGACAGTGTCTCGTAGCGGCGATCGGCAAGATGCTCGGCGCCCAGGCTCTCCAGCATGTCGACGGCGCGGTGGTAGTCAATGTCTTCGTAGCGCTCCCGCCAACGGCCCAGCACCGCGTAGCCGGCCGAGACGACCAGATCGCGGACCACCTCGTTGCCCGGAATGCGTTGCGCCAGTGCTGAGGAGCTCAAGCCGACCCGCGAGCGCAGCTCGGACATGTCGACCCGGCCGAGCCGCTCCCCCAGCACGTAGGCCACCCCGGAGGTGGGATGCTCGGCAGCCGCGGCGATGCGCAGCAACGATGTCTTGCCGGCGCCGTTGGCCCCGATGATCACCCAGCGTTCGTCGAGCTCGACCGACCAGGTCACCGGCCCGACCAAGGTGTGGCCGTCGCGACGCAGAGACACGTCGGTGAAGTCGATCAGCAGGTCCGGGTCGACTGTGTCACTCGTGTCGTCGGCCACCCGACCATCGTGCCGTACCGCAACGCCATCGCGCCTGTCGGGTCGAACCGCGATCGCGCTTGCGATCGCTACTCGATCTCGACGCGGCTCACCACGCCGTCGAGCGCGTCCGCGGCCTCGATCTCGCCCCGCGTCACACCGAGCAGGAACAGCACCGTATCCAGGTAGGGGTGGCTCAGCGACGCGTCGGCGACTTTGCGCAGCGCAGGCTTGGCGTTGAACGCGATGCCCAGCCCCGCCGCGGACAGCATGTCGATGTCGTTGGCGCCGTCGCCAACCGCGACCGTCTGCGCCATCGGGACTCCGACCTGACTCGCAAAGTCGCGCAGCGCCTTGGCTTTACCGGCGCGGTCGACGATTTCGCCAACCACCCGCCCGGTCAGCTTGCCGTCGACGACCTCCAACACGTTCGCGGCGACGAAGTCCAGCATCAGCTCGTCCGCCAGCGGCTGGATGACCTGCCGGAAACCGCCGGAGACCACACCCACGTGATAACCCAGCCGGCGCAGCGTGCGAATGGTGGTCCGCGCCCCGGCGGTCAGCTCCACGTCGTCGGCGACCTCTTCGAGTACCTCGGCGGGCAGGCCCGCCAGCGTTTCGACCCGCTGGTGCAGCGATTCGGCGAAATCCAGCTCACCCCGCATGGCGGCGTCGGTGATCGCGGCGACGGCCTCCTCGGCACCCGCTCGCGCCGCGAGCATCTCGATGACTTCCTGCTGAATCAGCGTCGAGTCGACGTCGAACACGATGAGCCGCTTGGCCCGACGCGCGATGCTGTAGTCCTCCAACGCGACGTCGACACCCACGTCGGCGGCTACCCGCGTCAGCACCTCCTGCAGTTGTCCCCCGCCGCCGGGCGGCACGGAGACCCGCAGCTCCAGACCCGTGACCGGATAATCGGAGACGCCGCGGATGAGGTCGATGTTGACGCCCAATGCCGCGACCTCGCGCGCGACGGCGCCGAACGCCTCGGCGGTGATCGGACGGCCCAGCACCATGATCGTGTGCGTCGAGGGCTCCCGGATGATTCGCAGATCGTCGCTGCGCTCGATGCTGACGTCCAGCCCCACCGAGTGGACCGCTGCTTCGACTTCGTCCCGAAAAGCCTTGCCTTCAATGACTTCCACGGGCGCAGTGACCAGTACCCCCAGCGTGAGCCGAGCTCTGATCACCACCTGCTCGACGTTGAGCAACTCGACTTTGTGCCCCGAGAGGACTTCGAAGAGCGCCGACGTCACGCCAGGCTTGTCGTGACCGGTGACAGTGATCAACGCCGACACCTTGCGGGGGGTACTCACCCCAGATAGCCTCCGCGAGAAGCGATCACGAACGAACTTGGACGTCGTCGGCTCGGGTGACGTCGCCGTCCGACGGTCCGTGCGACCGGCCTACGTGAGCCTCGGCGCGTATCCGCTCGACCATGTGCGGGTAGTGCAACTCGAACGCGGGGCGCTCGGAGCGGATGCGCGGCAGCTCGGTGAAGTTGTGCCGCGGCGGCGGGCAACTGGTCGCCCATTCCAGCGAGTTGCCGTATCCCCACGGGTCGTCGACCGTGACCACTTCGCCGTAACGCCAGCTCTTGAAGACGTTCCAGACGAACGGAATCATCGATACGCCAAGGATGAACGCGCCGATCGTCGACACGACGTTGTAGGGCTGGAAGCCGTCGGTCGGCAGATAGTCGGCGTAACGACGGGGCATTCCGAGGTCGCCCAGCCAGTGCTGGATCAGGAACGTCGTGTGGAAGCCGATGAACGTCAACCAGAAGTGCAGCTTGCCCAGTCGCTCGTCGAGCAGCCGGCCGGTCATCTTCGGGAACCAGAAGTAGACGCCGGCGAAGGTGGCGAACACGATCGTGCCGAACAGCACGTAGTGGAAGTGCGCGACGACGAAGTAGCTGTCGGTGACGTGGAAGTCCAGCGGCGGACTGGCCAGCAGCACACCGGTCAGACCACCCAACAAGAAGGTGATCAAGAAGCCGATCGAGAACAGCATCGGCGTCTCGAAGGTCAACTGCCCCTTCCACATCGTGCCAACCCAGTTGAAGAACTTGATCCCGGTCGGCACCGCGATCAGGTAGGTCATGAACGAGAAGAACGGCAGCAGCACCGCGCCGGTCGCGAACATGTGGTGCGCCCACACCGCCACCGACAACGCGGCGATCGACAGCGTGGCGTAGACCAGCGTGGTGTACCCGAAGATCGGCTTACGGGAGAACACCGGGAAGATCTCGGTGACGATGCCGAAGAACGGCAGCGCGACGATGTACACCTCGGGGTGGCCGAAGAACCAGAACAGGTGCTGCCACAACAGAACTCCGCCGTTGGCTGAGTCGTAGATGTGGGCGCCCAGGTGCCGGTCGGCGGCGAGACCGAACAGCGCCGCGGTCAGCAGTGGGAAGGCCAGCAGCACCAGGATCGACGTCACCAGGATGTTCCAGGTGAAGATCGGCATCCGGAACATCGTCATGCCCGGCGCGCGCATGCACACGACCGTGGTGATCATGTTGACCCCACCGAGGATGGTGCCCAGACCGGCGACGATCAGGCCCATGATCCACAGGTCGCCACCCGCACCGGGTGAGTGAATGGCGTCGGTCAGGGGTGTGTAGGCGGTCCATCCGAAGTCGGCGGCGCCACCGGGTGTGATGAAGCCGGCCATGCCGATCAGCGCACCGAACAGAAACAGCCAGAACGAGAAGGCGTTCAGTCGCGGGAATGCCACGTCGGGCGCGCCGATCTGCAACGGCAGCACCAGATTCGCGAAACCGAACACGATGGGCGTCGCATAGAACAGCAGCATGATCGTGCCGTGCATGGTGAACAGCTGGTTGTACTGCTCGTTGGACAGGAACTGCAGCCCGGGAGCAGCCAACTCGGTCCGCATCAGCAGGGCCAGCAGACCGCCGATGAAGAAGAAGACGAAGCAGGTGACCACGTACATGATGCCGATCAACTTGTGATCGGTGGTGGTGATCAGCTTGTAGATCAGGTTGCCTTTGGGGCCTGTGCGAGGCGGGTACGGGCGACTGGCCTCGAGTTCTCCCAGCGGGGGCGCTTCGGCAGTCAAGAGCTCCTCCAAACGTCGAGCAAGGCAACCACGATCAGTGTTGCCTGAGTCTAACCGTCCAGCGGTCGCACCGACGGACAGGTCCTACAAACTGTCGTAATAAGCCGGTGAACACTTTGACCCGGCCCGCCGCGCGCTCGCTGGGGTCGGCTTCACCTGGCCAGATGTTAACGTCGGACCCGTGCCGCTCAGGGGTGTCCGACCCGCTCTCGCCGCTGCCGCCGCGGCAATTGTCTGCGCCGCGGTCTGCAGCGGTTGCGGCTCCAATTCGGCCGGGGGCGGCGGCGCGCAATCGGCCTCGATGATCACCAGTACCACCCAGATCGCCGGCGCCGGCGTGTTGGGCAACCAGCGCCGACCCGACGAGTCCTGCGCTCCGGAACCGGCCGCCCCCGACGCCGGGCCGTCAACCCGACCCGCCCACAACGCGGCCGGGGTTCAGCCCGACACTGCCGAGGTTCCCGATGAGCCGCAGCGCATTGTCGTGCTCTCCGGCGACCAACTCGACGCGCTGTGCGCATTGGGACTCCAGTCACGCATCGTCGGGGCCGCACTGCCAGACGGCTCGTCGGATCAGCCGTCGTACCTGGGCACCGTCATCCACAAGCTGCCTAGCGTGGGCACCCGCAGCAACCCCGACCTCGGCGCGATCAAAGCCGCCAAGCCCGATCTGATCCTCGGCTCGCAAGCCCTGACACCGAAGCTGTATCCGGCGTTGGCCGCCGTCGCGCCGACGGTGTTCACCGGCTCGCCCGGCGCGGCGTGGCAGGACAACCTGCGTGGGGTGGCCCAGGCGACCGCACGAGCCGACGCGGCGGGCGATCTGATCGACCGCTTCACCACCAAGGCCCACGACGACGGCGCCGCGCACGACGCCGCCCACTACCAGGCATCGGTCGTGCAGTTCACCGAGAACGCGGTGCGGATCTACGGGGCCGACAACTTCCCCGGCAGCGTATTGACCGCAGTTGGCGTGGATCGCCCTGCGGCACAACGGTTTACCGACAAGGCCTACATCGAGGCGGGCAGCACCGACAACGACCTGGCGGGCAATGCGAATTTCTCGGCGGCCGACGCCGACGTGATCTACGTATCGTTCGATTCGCCAGAAGCCAAGGACCGCGCCCCGGCCATCTTCGACAGCGACGCGTGGCGCAAGTTGTCAGCCACTCGCGACAATCGGGTCTTCGTGGTCAACAACGAGGTCTGGCAGACCGGCGGGGGCGTGGTCGCCGCCCGCGGCATCATCGATGACCTGCGCTGGCTCAACGCTCCGATCAACTAGCCGACGGTGTGAGGCTGGACGCATCCAGCGAAGTACATAGCTTATCTATACTAAGCTGGTAGCCGTTCACTAGAATTCGATACGAAACCAAAGCGCACTGAAGAGGACTACTGATGAGCACTGTTTCCGCTTACGCCGCCACCGATAAGACGGGGCACCTGAGCAAGACCACGATCGAGCGCCGCGACCCCGGCCCGCACGACGTCGCGATCGACATCAAGTTCGCCGGGATCTGCCACTCCGACATCCACACCGTGAAGGCCGAGTGGGGCACGCCCAACTACCCGTTGGTGCCCGGCCACGAAATCGCCGGCGTCGTCGCCGCCGTCGGCTCCGACGTCACCAAACACCAGGTCGGCGACCACGTCGGCGTCGGCTGCATGGTGAACTCCTGCGGCCACTGCAGCAGCTGTGCGGCCGGACTCGAGCAGTACTGCAAGAACGGCGCGACAATGACCTACAACGCCATCGACAAAGACGGCACGGTTACCCAAGGCGGGTACAGCCAGGCGGTTGTCGTCAACGAGAACTTCGTCGTACGCATCCCCGACTCGCTGCCGCTGGACGCAGCGGCGCCGCTCCTGTGCGCGGGCGTGACCCTGTTCTCACCCTTAAGGCACTGGAAGGCGGGGGCCGACACCCGGCTGGCGATCATCGGCTTGGGTGGGCTCGGACATATGGGCGTCAAGCTTGGTGCCGCGATGGGCGCCGAGGTGACAGTGTTGTCGCAGTCGCTGAAGAAAATGGAAGACGGTCTGCGACTGGGCGCCAAGCACTATTACGCCACCGCCGACCGGGACACCTTCAAGAAATTGCGCAGCAGCTTCGACCTCATTTTGAACACCGTCTCGGCGAACCTCGACCTCAGCGCCTACCTGGGCCTGCTCGATGTCGATGGCACGCTGGTCGAGTTGGGCATTCCCGAGCACCCGATGGAGGTGCCGGCCTTCTCGCTGGCTTTGTCACGTCGCAGCTTGTCCGGGTCCAACATCGGCGGTATCGCCGAGACCCAGGAGATGCTCGACTTCTGCGCGGAGCACAACACGTTGCCCGAAATCGAGGTCATCGACGCGGATTACGTCAACGAAGCCTACGAGCGGGTGCTGGCCAGCGACGTGCGCTACCGCTTCGTGATCGACGTATCAACCCTGTGAGCTAGCCCCCGAGGCCGCCGTCGTGCCGGCCTGGTCGTTGATTCCGGACAGCGGCCAGCCGGCGGCGGCCAACCTCGCCGCCACCCGCGCGATGTTCTCGGGGCCCGCGTCGTAGTGCGTCATGTCGGAGATGAAGTCCGCAATCACATCACGGTCGACGGCGCCGTTCGACAACTCTTCCTCGTCGATCGAGTCGACGACCTCGGTGATCTCTTCTTCGCTCAGCGGTGTGCTGCGCAGCAGTGCCAGCAGCGCAATGCGGTCCGGCGGGGGAACGCCTTCGGGATAGCCGACCTGCAGCCATGCGATGACGGAACGAAAGAAGCTGGCCGCAGAAGCTGGTGTTATCGCCACCCGACAAGTGTCATGGCTGAGGGCTCATCGTCGCCACTTTCGCGCCCGACTAATGCCACAATTCACGCGGCGTTCACGGCCCGTCTGTCCACGGGTCAGGCTCCGCCCTGCGGCTCTAGAAGTCCAGTCCTCGTGTCGCTGTTCACCGCCGTCGAGTGCTGTTGCCCCTGCTCTGTTCGATCGACTTGCGCTCGAGATCCAGATATTTGGCTCCGTAATCGATTGATAGAGGCGCAAGCTGCAGTTATGCAGCGATGGGCGCGCGAGAGCACTTCGATTCGGTCTCACGGGTCGAATCCGACCACCGCGGCTAACGATGCAACGGCCATCGATTAGGAGGTTGTGGGACAATGGATTTCGCATTTTTGCCACCGGAGGTTAACTCCGGGCGAATGTATGACGGCCCTGGGTCGGCGCCTATGTTGGCCGCCGCGGCCGCCTGGGACGGGCTTGCCACCGAGTTGCACTCGACGGCAACCTCATACGGATCGGTGATCTCGGAGTTAAGCGCGGGGCCCTGGCTCGGCACCGCATCAGCAGCGATGACATCCGCAGCCGCACCCTATGTGGCGTGGATGAGATCGACTGCCGGCAGGCCGAACAGACAGCCGTCCAAGCCAGAGCTGCTGCCGCGGCCTATGAGGTGACGTTCGCGGCGATGGTTCCCCCGCCGGTGATCGAGGCCAACCGTGCGCTGTTGCAGGCGCTAGTGGCAACTAACCTTTTCGGGCAAAACAGTCCGGCTATCGCTGCCACCGAAACCCTCTACGCCGAGATGTGGGCACAAGATGCCACAGCGATGTACGGCTACGCGGGCACGTCGGCATCCGCGACAACCCTGACGGCGTTCACCCCGGCACCGCAGACCACGAACGGGACGTCGGCCGCGGCAAGCATGCAGCCGGCGACGTCCCAACTCGCCTCCACGGCATTGCAGGGGCTCACATCGCCGGCGGCGGTTACCGACCCTTTGAACACGCTGGCGAACCTCATTGACGTCGTGCTGTTCTTGCCCAATGTGGCCCAGGCTGGGCTGACGCCGTTGAACACCACCGGCTTATTTACCGACTTATCGTTCGACGACGATGAACTCCGGGATGAGGCGTTGAAAGGTACCGAAGACCAAATCGCGGCCAAATTGGGAATTCCCGGTTACGTGTCCCTCCCGCTTGGAGATGCCACCCCGGGCACTCCGGCAGGGCTGGCGACAGCGTTGGGTCGCGCGGAGGTCCCATCGGTGACTGCAGCGCTAGGGCAGGCTTCAACGGTCGGAAAGTTGTCGGTGCCACAAGCCTGGACTGTCGCGGCCCCGGAGGTCAGGCTTGCCGCGCTGACGTTGCCGGCCACCAGCCTGGGCGCTGCCCCAGAGGTCATGGCAGCCAGCAGTTCCGGAAGCCTCTTCGGCGAAATGACCCTGGCAAATATGGTCAGCCGCGCCATCAGCGGCACCAGCCCAGGATGTCAGGAGCGCACGAGCTCAATTTCCCGCTCCCGGCCCGCACCGACGCCCACGTCGCCGGGCGGCCACGGCACGGCAATCGCCGCGGACATTCGCGAATTCGCTCAAGCACTGATCGCACTTGGCGACCTACGCGACTCAGGGCTCCTGACGGACGACGAATTCAACGACCAGAAGGAACGCCTCCTCGCGCGCTGAATCGCAGCAGTTCGTAGGTCATAACCGCTGGCGAAAAAACACCGTTGAGCGGCAGGCTCTAGAAGTTCCAGTCCTCGTCTTCGGTGTTGACCGCCTTGCCGATGACGTACGACGAACCCGAGCCGGAGAAGAAGTCGTGGTTCTCGTCGGCGTTCGGCGACAGGGCCGACAGGATCGCCGGGTTGACGTCGGTCTCCTCGCGCGGGAACAGCGCCTCGTAGCCCAGGTTCATCAGCGCCTTGTTGGCGTTGTAGCGCAGGAACTTCTTGACGTCCTCGGTCAGGCCGACCTCGTCGTAGAGGTCCTGGGTGTACTCCGCCTCGTTCTCGTAAAGCTCGTAGAGCAGGTCGTAGGTGTACTCCTTGAGCTCGGCCTGCGTCGTCGCATCCTCGAGCGCCAGGCCCTTCTGGTACTTGTAGCCGATGTAGTAGCCGTGCACGGCCTCGTCGCGAATGATCAGCCGGATCAGGTCGGCGGTGTTGGTCAGCTTGGCCCGGCTCGACCAGTACATCGGTAGGTAGAACCCGGAGTAGAACAGGAAGCTCTCCAGCAGCGTCGAGGCCACCTTGCGCTTCAGCGGCTCGTCGCCCTTGTAGTACTGCATCACGATCTCGGCCTTGCGCTGCAGGTTCGGGTTCTCCTCCGACCAGCGGAACGCCTCGTCGATCTCGGTGGTCGAGCACAGTGTCGAGAAGATCGAGCTGTAGCTCTTGGCGTGCACCGACTCCATGAAGGCGATATTGGTGTACACCGCTTCCTCGTGCGGCGTCAGTGCGTCGGGGATCAGGCTGACGGCGCCGACCGTGCCCTGGATGGTGTCCAGCAGCGTCAAGCCGGTGAACACTCGCATGGTCAGCTGCTTCTCGTTGGGCGTCAGCGTCCCCCAGGAGGGGATGTCGTTGGATACCGGCACCTTCTCGGGCAGCCAGAAGTTGCCGGTCAGCCGCTCCCAGACCTCGGCATCTTTCTCGTCTTGCAGACGGTTCCAGTTGATCGCGGATACCCGGTCGATCAGCTTCATTCCATCGGTCACCAGAACCCCACTTCACCAGGACGGATAGTCGACGTTACGTAGGTCACAAACACTACCCCTGGGGTGCGACAAGGCGACGGAACACAAGAAGTTGTGTTCGCGTGTCGCGCAGGACTTCGCGTCAGGCAACCGCTGAGAGTTCGGATACCCGGGATCGAGTACGTATTCACCCTTGGAAACCCGCGTCTTGTCGATGTACCATTTGGTACATGATTACCGAAGACAGCATCGAGATCGACGCTCCGGCGAAGTTGGTGTGGGAAGTGTTCAGCGACGTCGAACGCTGGCCCGAATGGACCGCAATCTGTGACGTCCCTGGTCGGCCGGGATGGCACCAACTTGGCTGTCGGAAAACGGTTTTCGATTAAGCAGCCGGGCATGTCGAAGCTGACATGGAAGGTGACCGAAATCGACCCTGGCCTGTCCTGGACGTGGGTGCAAAGGGCACCCGGCGCGCTCGCGCGCGCTCGCCACGATGTCATCGCCCAGTCCGACGGGCGAACCGTGGTGCGCCAGCAACTCGACCAGCGCGGCATTCTCGGCGCGCTGGTCGCGCGGTTGATGGTCAAAAAGACCAAGCGCTTCCTCGAACTCGAAGCCCAAGGGCTCAAAACCCGGTCTGAGCAGATCCATCGCGGCAGTGACCAACTCTCCTGATCAGAGCCGGCGCAGTCAGCTACTGGACAAGCTGGTCGAGGAGTTCGCCGCCAGCGGCGTCGGCCACCGATCGCTGCGCGAGGTGGCTGAGGCAGTCGGCACCAGCCATCGAATGTTGTTGCATCACTTCGGATCCAGAGAGGACCTGCTCGTCGCCATCGTCGAAGAGGTCGAGCGACGCCAGATGACTCTTCTCCCCGATCTACCGACCGATCCGGCCGACAATTTCGCGGCCATGTGGTCCGACGTCAGTCGCCCCGAATTGCGAGGGGCCGAGCGGCTCTTTTTCGAGTGCTACGCCCGCGCTTCGCAGGGCGAGAAGCCGTTCGACCGCATGGTTCCGGGCGCCGTGAGCGGCTGGCTCGATGAAGTCGACGCCGTCGCCGATTTCCCCGTCGACCGGGCCTTCGCACGGCTGGGGATGGCCGTCGTCCGCGGCCTGCTGCTGGATCTGGTGGCCACCGACGACGACGCCGGTGTGAAAGCGGCCGCGGATCTGTTCGTCAGCATGCTGCGCCGCTGGCCATAGCGATTGCGCTGCTTGGACTTCGGCATGAGCGCAGTGCGCAGCGCTTAAGCGTTCGCCACCGCGCGCGAGCCGGTGCCCACCCCGAAGAACTTGTACTCAGCGAGTTTCAGCGAGCGGGTGTCGCGCCAGTACTGCCAGGTCATACCGCTCCATAGCGTCCGGTTGACGCCATGCTCGTCGAGATACCAGCTACTGCAGCCGCCGGTGTTCCACACCGAGCCGGACAGCTTGCTCTGCAGTTCCGCATTGGACCGGTCCTGTGCAGAACGACTGGGCGCCAAGGCTTGTGCCCCCGCGTTGTCGACCGCCGCGATCGCCTGGGCGACGTAGTGGATCTGCGACTCGATCATGAACACCACCGAGGTGTGCCCCAGCCCGGTGTTGGGCCCAAGCAGGAAGAACAGGTTCGGCATGTCGGCCACCGCGATGCCGCGATGCGCGACGACTCCCTCTCGGTTCCAGCGGTCCACCAGATCCTCGCCGCGCGGGCCCTTGACGTCGACATAGGTGTAGGAGTCGGTGGTGTGGAAGCCGGTGGCGTACACGATGACGTCGGCGGGATGCTCGACGCCGTCGTCGGTGACGATGCCGTCGGCGGTGATGCGGTCGATCCGCGTCGGTGATCAACGTCGACTTGGGATTGGCCACTGCCTGGTAATAACTGCCGGAGTAGAGGATTCGCTTGCAGCCGGCGCGGTAGGTCGGGGTGAGCCGGCGGCGCAGGTCTTTATCGCGGACATTGCGGCGGATGTTCCACCTGCCGACCAATTCGACGGCACGCAGCAAGCTCGGCCGTTGCGTCATCGCGAACCCGAGACCCTCGAGCCCCCAGTAGATACCTGACCGGCACGCCAGCCTCAGGCCGGGCACCACCGCGAAGGCTTTGCGAACAAGGTTGGGCAGCAGGCTGTTCGGCCGCGGTACCACCCACGGCGGGGTGCGCTGGTAGAGCTTGACCTCGGC
This sequence comes from uncultured Actinomycetota bacterium, assembly GCA_963755805.1. GTDB lineage: Bacteria > Actinomycetota > Actinomycetes > Mycobacteriales > Mycobacteriaceae > Mycobacterium. Next base: position 189,656 of record CAVWLG010000004.1, on the reverse strand, counting down.
AACGCCGGTGCCGCTGTGGACCAACTCCGGCAAGATCTGAATGGCACTGGCGCCGGTGCCGATGATCGCGACGCGTTTCCCGGTCAAGTCGACGCTATGGTCCCACTGTGCGGAATGGAAAGCGGCGCCGAGGAATTCGTCCATACCCGCAATGCCGGGCATGCTCGGGATATGCAGCGCGCCGGCCCCTGAGATCAGGAACTGAGCGACGTACTCATCCCCCGACTCGGTGAATACGTGCCAGCGGTATTCGCTGTCGTCCCAGTGTGCGCGGCTCACCTTCTCGCCGAACCGGATGTAGCGGCGCAGGCCGTACTTTTCGGTGACGCCCCTGAGGTAGTCCAGGATCTCCGGTTGCGGGGAGAACAGCTTGCTCCAGGTGGCTTTCGGCTCGAAGGAGAACGAGTAGAGGTGCGACGGCACGTCGCAAGCGCATCCGGGGTAGCTGTTGTCCCGCCAGGTCCCGCCGACGTCGTCGGCTTTTTCCACGATGACGAAGTCCACACCCTGGCGCTGGAGCGCGATCGCCATACCGAGCCCGGCGAACCCCGTTCCGATGATGACCGCGCGGGTGCGAACGGGCGGCGCCGCTGCGTCGGATTGGATGGTCGACTCGGCAGTACTCATGTGCGTTCAGCCGATGCTAGCTGGCAGCGGAGCTGTGCGGCATGACGTCATGTATCGGCCGGTCAGGGTCCATCTTGATGCCGAGCATCTCCGCGGTCCCGCTGATCACGCCCAACGTGATCGTGGTCAGGTGCTCGACGAACTGCGGGTGCGGCATCCGGCGCGGACTGCCCGCATCGGAACCCAGCCACCAATCGGTGGCTGCCGCCGCGCAACCGTAGGCCGCGAACGCCGCAAGCTCGAAGGCTCTGGGATCGAGTTCCATCTCTCGCAGCTCGTTGTTGAACATCTCTGCGATGGCCAGGGTGATCTCGCGGCCTTCGTTCAGCGTCCGCGCCGCAGTCTCCGATTGCTCAGGGAAGCGGCCCTGGATGAAGAAGCGCAACACGTTGGGATGTTCGTCAACCAGGTTGACGTGCTCCTCTGCGGTGCGATGGATGATCTCGCGGACCGAGTCGTTGGCGAAGTCGATCGACGGCAAAACCGCCGCCCACAACATGTCGCGCAGACGCACCCCGATCGCCTGGAACAGGTCGGACTTGTCGGTGAAATGCCGGTAGATCTTGGGTTTTGCGGTGCCGGCCTCTTCGGCGATCTCGCGCACGCTCAAGTCCGGACCGAGCCGGTCGATGGCGCGGAACGCCGCCTCAACGATCTCGGCGCGCACCTTCTTGCGGTGCTCCCGCCAGCGTTCGCTGCGTGCGTCGACCTTCACCGCAGGCTTGGGCCCGGGGTGAGGAAGCGCCGGCCGGGGAATTCTGACCACGTCGAACACCATACCTCGGCGCAGTACCTGACCTGGGCAGACTGGCGGCGCCCATGCCGTCGAGTGGCCGGTTGTGGCCGCCAAAATGCCCGCTCGCGTGCATTATCTGGCCACTCGACGCCACCGCCAGGCGTCACAGCATGCAGGAGACGCAGCCCTCGACTTCGGTGCCTTCCAGCGCCATCTGGCGCAACCGGATGTAGTACAGCGTCTTGATGCCCTTGCGCCAGGCGTAGATCTGCGCCTTGTTGACGTCGCGGGTGGTCGCGGTGTCCTTGAAGAACAGCGTCAGCGAAAGCCCTTGGTCCACATGCTGAGTTGCCGCGGCATAGGTGTCGATGATCTTCTCGTAGCCGATTTCGTAGGCATCCTGGTAGTACTCCAGGTTGTCGTTGGTCAGATACGGCGCCGGGTAGTAGGCCCGCCCGATCTTGCCTTCTTTGCGGATTTCGATCTTGGATGCGACCGGGTGGATCGACGACGTCGAGTGGTTGATGTAGGAGATCGATCCGGTCGGCGGGACCGCCTGCAGGTTCTGGTTGTAGATCCCGTGGGCCTGTACCGACTCCTTGAGCCGTCGCCAGTCGTCCTGGTTCGGGATGCGGATGCCGGCGTCGGCGAAAAGCTGACTCACCTTGTCGGTCTTGGGCTCCCAGGCCTGCTCGGTGTACTTGTCGAAGAACTCTCCCGACTTGTACTTCGAGCGTTCGAAGCCGCCGAAGGCGTGACCGCGCTCGATCGCAATGCGATTCGATGCCTTCAGCGCGTGATACAGCACCGTATAGAAGTAGATGTTGGTGAAGTCGATGCCTTCTTCGGAGCCATAGAGGACGCGCTCCCGGGCCAGGTAACCGTGCAGGTTCATCTGCCCCAACCCGATGGCGTGCGAATCGTTGTTGCCCTGCTCGATCGACGGTACCGACCAGATGTGGGTCTGGTCGCTGACCGCGGTGAGCGCGCGGATCGACACCTCGATGGTCTGGGCAAAGTCCGGCGAGTCCATCGCCTTGGCGATGTTGAGCGAGCCGAGGTTGCACGAAATGTCTTTGCCCACTTTGGAATACGACAGGTCGTCGTTGAACAACGACGGGGTGGAGACCTGCAGGATCTCCGAGCACAGGTTGGAGTGGGTGATCTTGCCCTCGATCGGGTTGGCCCGGTTCACCGTGTCCTCGAACATGATGTACGGGTAGCCCGACTCGAACTGGAGCTCGGCCAGCGTCTGGAAGAACTCGCGGGCCTTGATCTTGGTCTTGCGGATGCGCGCGTCGTCGACCATCTCGTAGTACTTCTCGGTGATCGAGATGTCGGCGAACGGCACCCCGTAGACGCGTTCGACGTCGTAGGGCGAGAACAGGTACATGTCCTCGTTGTTCTTGGCCAACTCGAAGGTGATGTCCGGGATCACCACGCCCAGGCTCAGCGTCTTGATCCGGATCTTCTCGTCGGCGTTCTCCCGTTTGGTGTCCAGGAACCGGTAGATGTCGGGGTGATGAGCCTGCAGATACACCGCGCCGGCGCCCTGGCGCGCGCCCAACTGGTTGGCGTAGGAGAACGAGTCCTCGAGCAGCTTCATGATCGGGATGACGCCCGATGACTGGTTTTCGATGTTCTTGATCGGCGCGCCATGCTCGCGAATGTTGCTCAGCAGCAGCGCGACTCCCCCGCCGCGCTTGGACAGCTGCAGCGCGGAGTTGATCGAGCGGCCGATCGATTCCATGTTGTCTTCGATGCGCAGCAGGAAGCAGCTGACCGGTTCGCCACGCTGCTTCTTGCCCGAGTTGAGGAACGTCGGCGTCGCCGGCTGGAACCGGCCGTCGATGATCTCGTCGACGAGCTTCTCGGCCAATGCAGTGTCACCGGCCGCCAAGGTCAGCGACACCATCACGACGCGGTCCTCGAAACGCTCGAGGTAGCGCTTGCCGTCGAACGTCTTCAGCGTGTACGAGGTGTAGTACTTGAACGCGCCGAGGAAGGTCGGAAACCGAAACTTCTTGGCGTACGCGCGATCCAGCAGCGTCTTGACGAAGTTGCGGCTGTAGTCGTCGAGAACCTCGCGCTCGTAGTAGTTCTCTTTGATCAGGTAGTCGAGCTTCTCGTCCTGATTGTGGAAGAAGACCGTGTTCTGGTTGACGTGCTGCAGAAAGTACTGATGCGCGGCTTCGTGGTCCTTCTCGAACTGAATCTTGCCGTCGGCGTCGTACAGATTCAGCATCGCATTCAGCGCGTGATAGTCCGTTTCATCGGGCAACGCAAGCGTGCCGGTGGTTACAGGCTCTGCAGCGACGGTTGTTGGCACGTCTGTTCCTTCCAGAAGTCAGCGAGACCGGTGCGGACGGCGTCCACGTCGTCCGGGGTCCCCATCAGTTCGAAGCGATAGAGGTAGGGCACACCACATTTGCGGGACACCACGTCGCCCGCATAGGCGAATTCGGTACCGAAGTTGTTGTTGCCCGCGGCGATGACGCCGCGGATCAACGATCGGTTGTGTTCATTGTTCAAGAAAGCGATCACCTGTTTGGGGACGTAACCGCCGTCGTTGATGTTCGGCGTCGGCCGGCCGCCGCCGTAGGTCGGCAACACCAGCACGTACGGCTGGTCGACCTCGATGCGGCCGTGCAGCGGGATCCGCGTCGCCGGCATGCCCAGCTTCTGCACGAAGCGGTGGGTGTTCTCCGAGACGCTGGAGAAATACACCAGGCTGCAGGACGGCACGACGATCCCCTCCGGTCGTTCGGCGTTGTCGGCTACGCGCTGAGAACGGCAGCGGTGAGCGACTTGATCCGGTCCGGCCGGAAGCCCGACCAGTGCTCGTTGCCGGCCACCACGACGGGTGCCTGGAGGTAACCGAGGGCCATCACGTAGTCACGAGCCTCGGAGTCGAGGCTGATGTCCACCTTCTCGTACGCGATGCCCAGCTTGTCCAGCGCTTTGTAGGTGGCATTGCACTGCACGCAGGCTGGCTTGGTGTAGACGGTGACGCTCATCGGCGGTACGACCCCTCTGTCAACGGTGGGAAAAGGGCAAGACTGGCAACTACTCATGTACTGCTATTCAGCGAACCGCCGCGCCGCAGAATTCCCGTCTCGCCGGTCCGCGTCAGCTGGCTTTCGCTGCCGGCTGGTGCGTCCCGACCGACCAGGTAAACCTGGGGTCTGTCGGTGTCGGGAACACTACACCTAGTGGTCGACATTAAGTGTAGATACAAGATGTTCTGAAAAACATTCATGGAATTCCCTGGTCGTAAGCCCTCACGCCGACGTGTCTTCGGCGTGTCGCAGGTCACAAAATGGCCACGCGGCGGTATACGAATAGATCTACCACCCGGCACCGACAACCCGGGTTGGCCGGCTGCGCACAGCAAAGCGCCCCAGCGGCACGCGAACCGCTGAGGCGCTGGCAGAAATTAGCTGACTTCGGCCGCCAACTTGCCCACCGCGTCGCGCACGTTTGCGGACACTTCCGCATGCTCGCGCGGGTGCTGCCCGTTCAGCGTCTTGAACGGAACCGACAGTTTGATCGCATCGACCACGCGCGGGCCGGCAATCCCGAACGACTTGCGGGTGTCGTCGTGCGACCACACTCCGCCGTACTGGCCGAAGGAGCCCCCGATCACGGCCAGCGGCTTGCCTTTGAGTGCGCCATCGCCGAACGGCCGGGAGAGCCAGTCGATCGCGTTCTTGATCACGGCCGGGTAACTCCCGTTGTATTCCGGGGTGACAACCAAGGCGGCATCCGCATCGGCGGCGGCGGCCCGAAGCGCGGTGACGGTAGCCGGCGACGTCGTCGTTCATTGTCGATCGTCTCCTCGTTGTAGAACGGCAGATCACCGAGGCCTTCGAAGATCGTGACGGCGACGCCGTCCTGGGCCACCTCCGCGGCCAGCTCGGCGATCTGCCGATTGATCGACGCGGCGCGCAAGCTTCCCACCAGCGCCAACACTTTGGTGTCCGGCATGATCTGAGTTCCCTTCATCGGCTGAGATACATCTTTGCATCGGTTTAACCGGACTATGGTCCGCTTTGTTCCGATGACGCTACAGTAATTTTGTGAGCACTGCCGACCCGGTTCGCGACCTGCCGGTTTCCGCACCGCAGGAGCGCGGCGACGCTGCGCGTAACCGTGTCCTGCTGTTGGATGCGGCACGGCGACTGATCGACGAGCGTGGCGCCGACGCGGTCACCATGGACGACATCGCCGGGGCCGCCGGCGTCGGTAAAGGCACCGTGTTCCGTCGATTCGGCAGCCGGGCCGGTCTGATGATGGTGCTGCTCGACGAGGACGAGCAAGCCAGCCAGCAAGCGTTCATGTTCGGCCCGCCGCCGCTGGGCCCCGATGCGCCGCCGCTGGATCGGCTGCTGGCATTCGGGCATGCCCGGCTGCGATTCGCCCACACCCACCGCGAGCTGCTGGTCGCCGCCAACCGCGATCCGCAGTCCCGCTACGGCGCCGCGGCGACGGTGCTGCGCACGCATGTCCGGATGCTGCTGGCCGCCGCCGGCACCGCAGGCGATCTGGACGCCCAGACCGATGCCCTACTGGCGTTGTTGGAGGCCGACTACGTCGAGCACCAGCTGACGGAACGCGACCAATCTCTGCAGGCACTGGGCGATGCATGGGAAAGCCTGGCGCGCAAGCTCTGCGGCAGATGAAGCCGCGCTGGATCCTGCACGTCGACCTCGACCAGTTCCTGGCGTCGGTCGAACTGGAGCGCCACCCCGAATTAGTCGGGCTGCCCGTCATTGTCGGAGGTAGCGGCGACCCGGCCGAAGCCCGCAAAGTGGTCACCTGCGCGTCGTATGAGGCCCGCGAATTCGGTGTGCACGCGGGCATGCCGCTACGCACCGCGGCCCGGCGCTGCCCGGACGCCACGTTCTTGCCGTCCGATCCCGAGGCGTATGACGCCGCCTCCGAACAGGTGATGGCGTTGCTGCGCGACCTGGGCCACCCCGTCGAGGTGTGGGGATGGGATGAGGCGTACCTCGGCGCCGATGTCGACGATCCCCACGCGCTGGCCGAGCAGATCCGCGCAGTGATCTCGTCGGCCACCGGCTTGTCCTGCTCGGTCGGCATCAGCGACAACAAACAGCGCGCCAAGGTCGCGACCGGCTTCGCCAAGCCGGCCGGCATCTACACGCTCACCGAGTCGAACTGGATGACCGTGATGGGCGACCGGCCCGTCGACGCGCTGTGGGGCGTTGGCCCCAAGACGGCGAAAAAGCTTGCCGGCCTTGATATCACGACGGTATGGCAGTTGGCGCATACCGACGCCGAGTTGCTCACATCGGCATTCGGCCCACGGACCGGGCTGTGGTTGCTGCTGCTGGCCAACGGCGGCGGAGACGACACGATCAGCTCCGAGCCGTGGGTGCCGCGCTCCCGCAGCCACGTCGTCACCTTCCCGCACGACCTCACCGACCGAGCCGAAATGGATTCAGCGGTAACCGAATTGGCGACACAAGCGCTGAGCGAGGTGGTGGCCGCCTCACGGATCGTCACCCGGGTGGCCGTGACGGTACGCACCAACACGTTCTACACGCGGACGAAGATCCGCAAACTCGACGAGCCCACCACCGACGGCGGCGTCATTGCCGCGGCGGCGTTGCGGGTGTTGGATCTGTTCGAGCTGGACCGTCCGGTGCGACTGCTGGGGGTGCGGCTGGAATTGCAGATGCCGAGCCGCCCAGTCGACGAGGCACGGCCGGCGCGGGCTTGAGGGCCTTGGTGAACACCGCGTTCACTTGCCGCATCGCGACGCTATAAGGCCACCACGCAACGCGTTTGAACGCGTACAGGGCGCGGATGTCGGCCGAGGTGTAAATCAGGTACCGATTCCTGGCGACACCGGCTCAGGATCTTGTCGGCCGCTTTCTCCGGCGACACCGCGTGCCCGCTGAAGCGGTCGACCCAGCGACTCACCTGCGGATCGTCGCGGTCGACGCCGGCGATCTCGACGGTGTCGACCAACGGGGTCCGCACCGCGCCGGGCACCACCACCGACACCCCGATGCGATACCGGGCCAAGTCGAACCGCAGCACCTCGGAGAGCCCGCGCAGCCCGAACTTGCTGGCGCTGTAGGCGGCATGCCACGGCAGGCCGATCAGGCCTGCCGCCGAGGACACGTTCACCAGGTGTCCGCCGTTGCGCGCGGCCACCATTGGGGGCACAAAGTTTTCGATGACGTGGATCGGACCCATCAGGTTGATCGAGATCATCTTTTCCCACTGCTCGTGGGACAGCCGGTCGACGGTCCCCCAGGCCGACACCCCGGCGATGTTCATCACGATGTCCATGCTCGGATGGTTGGCGTGGATCGCCTCGGCGAACGCCGCGACCTCGTCGTGGTTCGCGATGTCCAGCGCCCGATACTCGGGAACCTGAGCACCGAGCGCGCGAGCGTCGTCCACCGTCTGGCCAGACCGTCGGCGTTGCGATCGGTCAGATACAGCTCGGCGCCTCGGCTCGCGAGCCGCAGCGCGGTCGCGCGGCCGATGCCGCTGGCCGCGCCGGTGATCAGACACCGCTTGCCCGCGAACGTCTTCTTCGACATGGGCAGTGACGATACCTACCTATCGCCCTGAACCGAGCCGCCCCACAGCGCGTTGAGCCACAACGCCTCGAGCACCCGCACGCCGCGCTGCACGTCGCCGTCGTCGCCCAGGTAAGCGCTGTCGCCGGACAGCATCTGCGCGGTGGTGACCGACAGCGTGCGCACCAGCGTGGGGATGTCGTCGCTGATCGGGTGGGCGGTGCCGGCCCGCAACTCGTCGTTGACGATGCCGATGATCTGCTGGACCACGCCTTCGACCTGTTGGTCGAGCAGATCGCGAATCTCGGCGTCGGTGTTGCGCGCGGCATTGCACGCTGACATCACCGGGTCGTTGTGGGCGTAGACGGCCGCCGCACTGCCGACCATCCGCGTGGCGAACGCCGCCGGCGACTCGTCGGCCCCGCGCGGCGCGAAGTACTCGGTCAACTCCTCGAGTTCGCGGGTGGCGTCGGTGAGGATCTGGGCCAGCACGGCGTACTTGGAGTCGAAGTAGAAGTAGAACCCCGATCGGGCCACCCCGGCGCGATCGCTGATGGTGCTCACCGACAACTGCGCGAACGGCTTCACCTCCAGCAATTCGCGCACCGCCTGCACGATGGCGTGGCGCTGCCGATCACCCCGGCGGCGGGGAACCGGCGCAACCGGAGCCTGCTCGGTCACCAGGTCGCCCCCTTGCTCGATGCGCACCCTACGACCTTGCACTACGCCCTACACAAAAGGAAACTTGACAGCCGTCAAGTTTCCCCTGAGGATGACTAGAGAGTGACGTCTGCCACACGTCGATCCACCTTGGCCGCACGCCCCATTAAGAGGAAGGTGTCCTCAGAGTTGAAGACGACCATCAGCACCACCGAGTACCTCCGCGACCAGGCCAAGCGCCGGCTGACCCCGTCGTTCAACAACTTTCCCGGCATGGCTGCCGTCGAACAGAGGCTGCTGAACACCAATTGGACTCCGAGGAAGCTCGCGGATCCGCCGCCGGGCAGCGGGCTCAAGCCGGTCATGGGCGATCGGGGCCTGCCGGTCCTCGGCCACATCATCGAGATGCTGCGGGGCGGTCCGGACTACCTGTTATTCCTGTACCAAACCAAAGGTCCGGTCATATTCGGTGACTCACCGGTCCTGCCGGGCGTCGCGGCGCTGGGCCCAGACGCAGCCCAGGTCGTCTACTCCAACCGCAACAAGGACTACTCGCAGCAGGGCTGGGTGCCGGTGATCGGGCCGTTCTTCAACCGCGGCCTGATGCTGCTCGATTTCGAAGAGCACATGTTCCATCGGCGGATCATGCAGGAAGCGTTCATCCGCTCCCGGCTGGTCGGCTATGTCGAGCAGATGGACCAGGTCGTCTCGCAGGTCGTGGCGAACGACTGGGTGGCCAACGACCCACGTTTTCTGCTTTACCCGGCAATGAAGGAGCTCACCCTCGACATCGCGTCGATGGTGTTCATGGGTCACGAACCCGGCACCGACCATGAGCTGGTGACCAAGGTGAACAAGGCCTTCACCGTCACCACCCGGGCCGGAAACGCGATCATCCGCAGCAGCGTGCCGCCGTTCACCTGGTGGCGCGGTCTGCAGGCCCGTGAGCTGCTGGAGAACTACTTCCGTGAGCGCGTGAAGGAGCGCCGCGGCAAGGAGGGCAACGACCTACTGACTGTCCTGTGCCACACCGAGGATGAGGACGGCAACAGCTTCTCTGACGAGGACATCGTCAACCACATGATCTTCCTGATGATGGCCGCGCATGACACCTCGACGTCGACCTCGACGACGATGGCCTACCACCTGGCCGCCAATCCCGAGTGGCAGGAACGCTGCCGCGACGAATCCGATCGGCTCGGCGACGGTCCGCTGGACATCGAGTCACTGGAAAAGCTGGAGTCGCTTGATCTGGTGATGAACGAGGCGATCCGGCTGGTGACACCGGTGCAGTGGGCGATGCGCCGAACTGTGCGCGACACCGAGTTGCTGGGCCACTACCTGCCCGCGGGCACGAACGTCATCGCGTACCCCGGGATGAACCATCGCCTGCCGGAGATCTGGACGGATCCGCTGAAATTCGATCCCGACCGGTTCACCGAGCCGCGTAGCGAGCACAAACGTCACCGTTACGCGTTCACGCCGTTCGGCGGCGGCGCGCACAAGTGCATCGGGATGACGTTCGGGCAGCTGGAGATCAAGACGATCCTGCACCGGCTGCTGCGCCGTTACCGGCTTGAGTTGCCCCGCCCGGGCTACCAGGCGAAATGGGACTACGCGCGGCATGCCCGTCCCGATGGACGGCATGCCGATCGTGTTGCGCCCGCTTTAGCCGGAGCTGCCGTACAGCCGGTTCGCGCAGGCGATGACCGCCGACAAGGCGGACTGCGTCGGATCCTCCGAGCAGCCCATCGCCCACTCGGCCCGGCAACCGTCGGTGCCCTGAATGAAGGTCGCGGTCGTGTCGTCGTGACTTCAGCTGATGGAAGCGCAGCATCTCGACCGGCGACACCGTGTTCGTGGAGCATCGCGGTCAGCGCGGCGACCGGGCCGTTCGCGGTGGCGGTGGCGGTCTCGATGCGATCACCGACTGCCAGGGTGGCCTGGAATGTCCGGGGCCCCAGCCGGGTAGCCGGACGGTCGGCGTCGGTGCAGTGCCATTGCCCCAGGCGCAGCGGACCGGCGCTCGGCGCGTAGGTGGCGGTGAAGGTGCTCCACGACATGGTGTCGGCGTCTTCGCGAAGTCCACGCGGAAGCGGAATGCCGTCGAACAAGAGTGTCGACGGTTCGGATGGAGCGAGGGTGATGGTCATGTGCCGGTCTTCTCTGGTCTGAAGGAGTGACCGACGGGTAGTAGCTTCCGACCCACAGCGGGGGGTCGGTCTGGATCAGACCCCGCTGCGGGTGCTGGCTACTACGAGAAGATGATGCACGATCGCCGAGGTTAGACGCTGATGGCCGGACGGTGCAACTTCATTTATCCACGGACGAGGTCACAGCCACCAGGACGCGGCGGCGTCCAGGTGCCGTCGGATGCGGTGACGGGCCAGACTGTCGTCGCCGTGCGTGATCGCGTCGATGATGCGCAGGTGAGCGTGTCTGACGTCGACGAGATCGGCGTGGCTCGGGACCGGCTGGTCGGTACTGGCCCAGTACCGGCGGAAGACCTCGACCAGGATCCGCAGGAACAACTCCAGCACGGCGTTGCCGGCCAGCTTCGCCAACCCGGCGTGGAACAGGAACTCCTCGACGCCGGCCTTGCGCGGATCATCGCCGGCCTGCTCGATCATCAGGCGTTGGCTCGTCGAGGAACGCCCGCACCTCGGGTGCGTCGTGGCGTGCGACGACCTTGGCGACGTTGTCGATCTCGATGGCGTCGCGAATCATGGTCAGGTCTTCGCGACTGGGCTCGCGGTACTGGAGGTACAGCGCGATGGTGTCGATGCTGGCCTGCGCCTGGGGCTCTGCCACCACCAGCCCGCCGCCGGGGCCGCGCCGGGTGGTGGCGACGGCGTGATACTCCAACAGCCGCACCGCTTCCCGAAGTACTGCCCGGCTCACCTGGTAGCGCTCCAGCAGCGCGACCTCGGTCCCGAAGACCTCGCCCACCTGCCATCCGCTGCCGGCGATGTCGTCGCGGATGGCGGCGGCCAGCACTTCGGCCAGCTTGCCTTGTGGCGCCTCGCGATTGGCGAGGTGCGCCCGCGTGCGGCGACCGCGGCGATGGTGGTCGTGCAGCCACTTCGTCACCGACGCCGCATGTTGTTCGCTCAGCGTCATCGCGCGCGCCGCGTCGCCGGCGGTGACGGCGGCGACGATGGCTGAGTGGTCGCGGTGCCGGCGCTCGATCGCCTCGAAGGCGTCGCTGGCGGAATCCACCCGCGAATCTTCGGCGTACCGGACGGTGAGTCGAATGAGGATATCGATAAACAGTTGCAGCACAGGATTTTTGGACTGCTCCGCCAGTGCGGCGTGAAACTCGTCATTCGGCGTCGCCGGATCGGGCTGCCGGTCTTCTTCGGCACGCAGCACAGCGCGGAGTCGGTCGATACCCGCTTCGTCGATTCGCAGCGCGGACCGCGATGCGGCCAGCGGTTCGAAAAGCAGCCGGGCATTGCAGCAGGTCGTCGATCGTGATGCCCAGATATTCCAGATAGATGATGATCGCGTGGGTGGCCGGCGCCGCGTCCGGCTCGCAGACCAGCAGGCCGCCGTTCGGGCCGCGCCGCATGCGGGCGACCCGGTGATGCTCGACGAGTCGAACGGCTTCCCTCAGCACCGATCTGCTGACCTGGTAGCGCTGCTGCAGCGCCTGCTCTGAGCCCAGCGACTGCCCGACCGGCCAGCCGCGCCGGATGATGTCGGCCTCGATGCGACGGGCAATCTGCGAAGCCCGCTTATCGGGCCGGCGCTCAGCGGCCGCACCGGCTCCCCCACGCGCACGCGCGTCACCGCTCAACTGCACGCCCGCACAGAGTGATTCAGCACGTCAGCAACAAGCATCCGGCGATTGGTCCGCCACCGACCGCAGCGACGGCCACCTCGGGCCTCTCGCGCACCTGCCGCTCCCCCGCCTCGCCGCGCAACTGCAGGCACGCTTCGTGCAGTAGCCAGTAGCCGTGCATGCGTCCGGCCGAAAGCTGGCCGCCGTAGGTGTTCAGCGGCAGTGCGCCGTCCAGGGCGATCCGCTCGGCCCCTTCGACGAACGGACCGGCCTCGCCGTCACCGCAGATGCCGAGGGCTTCCAGCCAGGCGAAGGTGAGGAAGGTGAACCCGTCGTAGAGTTCCGCGAGATTCAGATCGGCCGGCGTCAGGTCGGTCCGCGACCACATCTGCGCCGCCGCGTCGGCGGACGCCATCTTCGGATAGTCGGCGCGGTGAAACCAGCCGCCCTCGCCGTTACTGCCCCCGACCGCTTCGACTTTCACGGCCCGGTGCGGACAGTCCTTGGCGTAGTCGGCGGCCGAGACCACCAACGCGACCGATCCGTCGATCGGGATGTCGCAATCCAATAACCCGAACGGTGTGGAAACCGGCCGCGCACCCAGATAGTCCGCCATCGTTATCGGATCCCGAAACACCGCACGGGGGTTCAGCGCAGCGTTGCGTCTGCTGTTGATCGCCAGCCAGCCCAGCTGCTCCTTGGTGGTCCCGTAGAGCTCCATGTGGCGGCGACAGTGCATCGCCAGCCAATTCGCCGCGGAATACCCTTGCGCGGCAACGAGATCGCCGACATCGTCCATCGGGCCGACGACCGGCGGCGTCTCGCCTTCCGGCGTGTCGAACATCTTCGCCATCGGCGGGGCGGGCGCGTTCTCGTCCTGTTTCGCCAGGACCGTGCCGCCGAGCATCTGGATGGTCCGGTAGATGATCACATGCCGCGCATGACCTTCGGAGACCGCACGGCACGCCGAGATCACCGGGTTCATCAGACCGCCGGTGCTGAACCCCGTCCCGCTGTCGGACGCCTCGATGCCCAGCGCGGCGTTGACCTCGGCGGCGGGCGTGTCACCCAAGGTGGCGATGCCGTCGATATCGGTGGCGGCCAAGCCGGCGTCGTCGATCGCGGTGCGGACCGCTTCCATCGTGAGCTCGAAGCCGGGAATGCCGGTGCGACGGCCGATTCGGGAGATACCGATGCCGGAAATGATCGCGTCTTTTTCGAAGTAGCTCATCTGCGCCGTCCGTTAGACCAACCCGAAGGGAATTGAGTGTACTGTATTGCCCGTGTCAACCGAGGCGACGTCGCAGCTGCTGATCGAGCACTGCGACCACTGCGCGCACTGGGTCCATCCCGCCGCCGGCACCTGCCGCGACTGCGGCGCTGCGCTGGTCGCAAAGCCGGTTTCCGGACAGGGCACGGTCTTCACCTACACGGTCAACTACCACGCGTTCAACCCGGAAATCGCGATGCCCTACGTCATCGCGCTGGTCGAGCTCGACGAGCAGAGCGGGCTGAAGGTCGCCGCCAATATCGTTGACTGTGAGCCTGATTCAGTGACCTGCGGTATGCGCGTCGAGGCCCTGCCGGAGCCCGGCCCGGGTGGCGCAGCACGCTTTGCGCCCGCTGCGTTGATCAGCGCTTGCGAGCGGTGACCAGCAGGTACTCCCACTCCATCGTCGACGATCCGGCCAGATAGCGGTCGCCTAATTCCGCCAGTTCGGCGTCCAGCGCAGCGACCCGTTCCGGCGCCTCGGCGATGCCGCGGTACGCCGAGATCGTCGGCCCGTAGTAGGCCTTGAAGAAGTCGCGGAACGCCACCCCGTCGACGAACCGGTCCACTGTCAGCGTGCGACGTTCCGCGGACGAAGTCGGTGACGCCATCGCCCAGCAGAGCCCGCACGTAATCTGCGTCGCCCCATCTGGGCGGCGGCTGCACACCGGACGGCGGCGCCGGCACGTACGGCTTCATCGTCGCGAACATCTGGCCGATGAAGCCTTCCGGCGTCCAGCTGATCAGCCCGATCGTCCCGCCGGGCCGACAGACCCGGACCATCTCGTCGGCCGCGCGCTGATGGTGCGGGGCGAACATCACCCCGACGCAGGAGAGCACCGCGTCGAACTCAGCGACGCCGAACGGCAGCGCTTCGGCATTGGCTTCACGCCACTGCACGTTGACACCTCGCGGCGAGCGCCGCACCGCGCTCCAGCAGCTCCGGAACCAGGTCGCTGGCAGTCACATTCGCACCGGTGAGCGCGGCGGGAATCGCCACGTTGCCCGAACCGGCGGCGACGTCGAGCACCCGATCACCCGCGCCGATCCCACTCGCCTGCACCAGTACCGGGCCCAGCGGCGACACCACTTCGGTTGCCACGGTTGCGTAGTCGCCCAGCGCCCACAGCGCGCGGTGCCTGCTTTCGAGTCCGTGATCGATGGTCACGGCGTTGTCGTCAATTCTGGTAGTCATTGGGCCATCGTCGTGCGCGCCCGCACGGCGTTTCCAGTGTCGGATCTGAACCCACCGTGGTTCACGATCTGTACTAGTCAATTCCACTGCCAGGCGGTGTACTGGAGAGATGTCGACGTATGGCCAGTTCTGCCCGATCGCCAAGGCGATGGAGTTGCTCGATGAACGATGGACCCTGCTCGTGGTGAGTGAGTTGCTCCGAGGCAGCGCGCATTTCAACGATCTGCGGCGCGGGCTTCCGAAGATGTCACCGGCGCTGCTGTCCAAGCGACTCAAGTCGCTGACCCGTGCGGGTGTTGTCGAACGCGTCGAGACCGACGGTCGCTCCTCGTACGCGCTGACGCCGTGCGGGCAGGAACTCGCCGGAGTCGTGGGCGCGCTCGGCGCCTGGGGAATTCGCTGGATAGGTGAGCTCGGCGAAGCCGACCTGGACCCGCACCTGCTGATGTGGGACATCCGCCGTACGATCTCCGTCGATGCCTGGCCACGCGCGCGAACAGCGTTGGCGTTCAACCTGATTGACGTGGACCGCAAAGCCGCTCACTGGTGGCTGGTGGTGTCCGAGGGGGTGCCCGACGTGTGCGATTTCGACCCCGGCTACGAGGTGGCCGCCACCGTCGAGACCAGCCTGCTCACCCTGACCCAGATCTGGCGCGGCGACGTGTCGTGGTCGCGGGCGATGCTCAACGGCAACGTCGCCATCCACGGAGCGACCGATGCTCGCCGGGCCGTACCGGACTGGCTCGGCCAGTCGCTCGCCGCCGCGGTCCCCCGGCCGGCCCCAGCGCTGCGCTAGTTGATCAGCGGGTCGCGCGGCATCCCGAGGATTCGCTCGGCGATCTGATTGCGGGTGACCTCTGAGGTGCCGCCGGCGATGGCCATGGCTCGGGCGCTCATCACCAATCGGCCCGCCAGCGCGCCGGCACCGTCGTGCAGCGCGGTTTCGGGTCCGGCCAGCGCGGCCGTGATCGCGCCGCCCTCGATCATGTGGTCGGACAGTTTCAGCTTGGTGACGTTGCCTTCCGGGCCCGGGCCCGCTCCCTCGACGCTGCGCGCTATGCGGCGCAGGTTCAGCAGCCGCAGCACATTCTCCTCGGCCAGGTATCGGCCGACCCGAGTTCGCCCGCCCGCCAACAGATCCGGCTGATCCTTGACCTGTTGAACCAGTTGCGTCGCCAGACCCGCGTAGAAGGATCCGCTGCCGCCGATGCTGACCCGCTCGTTGCCCAGCGTCGCCCTCGCCACCGTCCAGCCGGTGTTGGGTTCGCCGACCACGTCTTCGTCGGGTACGAACAGGTCGTTGAAGAACACCTCGTTGAAGTCCGACCCGCCGGTGATCTGACGCAGCGGTCGCACCTCGACCTCGGGAGCCTTCATGTCCACGATCACCGTGGTGATGCCGGCGTGCTTGGGCGCTTCTGGGTCGGTGCGCACGGTGGCCAGACCGCGCGCGCAGTAGTGCGCCCCGCTGGTCCACACCTTCTGGCCGTTGATCTTCCAGCCACCGTCCACCCGGGTGGCCTTCGTCCTGATCGACGCGGCGTCCGACCCGGCCTCGGGCTCCGAGAACAGCTGGCACCAGATCTCGTCTTTGCGTAACGCCTTTTCGACGAATCGCTCGATCTGCCAAGGTGTTCCGTGTTGAACCAGGGTCAGGATCACCCAGGCGGTGATGCCGTAGTCGGTGCGTTTGATGCCCGCGGCACGGAACTCCTCCTCGATCACCAACTGCTCCACCGCGTCGGCGGCCAGTCCCCACGGCTTGGGCCAATGCGGCATCACGTAGCCGGTCTCGATCAGCTTGTCCCGCTGCGCCTGCTTGTCCAGCGCGGCGAGTTCGGCGACGTCCGCGTGAATCCGGGCCCGCATTTCCTCGGCCTCGGGCGGCAGGTCCAGGCTGTTGTCCCGGGCCACACCGGCGGCGGTGCGCTCGAACACGTCATCGGCGGGTGCGTCACCGCCGAAAAGTGCCGTCGTGACCAGCGCGCGGCGCAGGTGCAGATGCGCATCGTGCTCCCAGGTGAAACCGATACCGCCGTGCACCTGAATGTTCAGTTCCGCGTTGCGCGCGTAGGCCGGAAAGGCCAGTGCCGCAGCCGAAGCAGCCGCAAGCCGGAACTGGTCCTCGTCCTCGGATGCCGCACGCGAGGCGTCCCACACCGCGGCGATCCCCGACTCCGTGGCGACCAACATGTTCGCGCAGTGGTGCTTGATCGCCTGGAAGGTGGCGATGGTTCGGCCGAACTGCTGACGCACCTTGGCGTAGTCGACCGCCGAGTCGACGCAGTCGGCAGATCCGCCGACCGCTTCGGCGGCCAGCAGTGTCCGGGCGCGCGCCAGCGCCGAGTCGTGCGCCCCGCTCAGAATGTCATCGTCACTGACGCTGACCTTCTCCAACCGGACTCGTCCAGAGCGGCGGGTCGGATCCAGGTTCTCCGGCACCTCCACCGTGACGCCGGAGCGACCGCGGTCCAACAGCAGTACGTCGTCACCGGCCGCGATCAGCAGCAGGTCGCCGAGGCCGGCGCCCAGCACGATGCCGGCGTCACCGTCGGCCACGCCGTTACTGAGGCTGACGTTGCCGCCCAGACCGATTCCCGCCGTGACCGTTCCGTCGATCAGCCCGGGCAGCAGCCGTGACTTCTGCTCCGCGGTGCCGTCTTTGGCGATGACCGCCGACGCGATGACGGTCGGCACGAAAGGCCCCGGCGCCACCGCACGACCGAGTTCGTCGATGACGACTACGAGTTCGGGCAGCCCGTATCCCGAGCCACCGTGCTCCTCGTCGATGTGCAGGCCCAGCCAGCCGAGCTCGACGAGGCCCTGCCAGAACGGTGGCCTGGCCTCCTCGGGCGCATCCAGCAGCGACCGCGCGGCTGCGCGGGCCTTCTGCGAGGTGAGAAACCCGCGGGCGACCTCGGCGAGTTCGCGATGGTCGTCGGTCAGTGCGATACCCATTGCAGGGCCTTCCTCTTGGACGCCATTGGCCGGTCGGAAAGAGTGTACTTAAATGCGCTCGCCTCCCAACCGGCTGGTCGGTCGGGCCGGGACGGCCGCGAAACAGGAGCTCAGGCGCTGCGATCTGGCCCGGACCACGACCGTGACTTCCGACTCGCGCAGAAACGTCACTTGGGCGCGAAGCGCTGGCCGGCGTCCAGACGCAGGCACTGACCGTTCAGCATGGGGTTGTCCACGATCGCCGCGACCAGCTTGGCGTACTCCTCCGGGCGGCCCAGACGCTTGGGGAACGCTGCGTCCTTGGTCAGCGCGGTCGCGAACTCGTCGGGAATGCCTTTGGTCATCCCGGTGGCGAACAGGCTCGGCGCGATCGCCAACACGCGGATGCCCAGCGAGCCCGAGGTCGCGCGCCATGGTCAGGCACATGCCGGCGATGCCGGCTTTGGCGGCGGTGTAGGCGACCTGACCGATCTGGCCTTCGAACGCCGCGATCGAGGCGGTGTTGATGATGACGCCGCGCTCTTCGTCCTCCGGCTCGTTCTGGCTCATCAGGTGCGCCGCCAGCCGGCTGATGTTGAAGGTGGCGATCAGGTTGAGATCGATGGTCGACCGGAAGGACTCGAGATCGTGCGGGCCGGTTTTCGATATGGTGCGCTTGCCGATGCCACCACCGGCCGTGGTCACGGTGACGTGCAGGCCACCGAGCTTCTCGGCGGCGGTCTTCAGGGTCTCCTCGGTGCCGGCGAAGTCGGTCACGTCGACCGGATAGAAGTCGCCGTCGATGCCGGCCGCGACCTCTTTGCCGTCCGAGCCTTCGCGGTCGAAAATTGCGACGCGTGGCGCCGCGGGCGTGCAGCAACTCGGCGCTGGCGCGGCCCATGCCCGAGGCGCCGCCGATGACGATGACCTTCTTGCCGTTGATCTCCATCCAAACCTCCTTGTTTGTCCGGGCGACGCCCGCGTTAGCTGCACGCTATCGCGGGACGGCGTGACGTTGTCGGTCAGGCGTGTAAAGGTGGGTTGTGCTGCTGATCGACGTCGCGACCACCTCAGTTGACGTGGGCGGCTCGGCTGCGCGGCGGGCCAAGATCGCGCGGATCGCCGAGTTGCTCGGCCACGCCAAGTCCGATCCCGCACTGGTGGCGATCGTCGTGGCCTGGCTTTCCGGCGAGCTGCCGCAGCGCCAGATCGGCGTCGGCTGGGCGGCCTTGCGCTCGATCCCGCCCGCCGCCGCGCAACCCAGCCTGACCGTCCATGGCGTCGACGCCACGCTGTCGGCGATCGGCGCGGTCTCGGGCAAGGGCTCGCAGGCGAGGCGCGCCGAGCTGGTCGCCGAATTGTTCTCGTCGGCAACGGAAGTCGAGCAGACATTCCTGCGGCGACTGCTGACCGGCGAGTTGCGTCAGGGCGCACTGATCGGCGTGATGGCTGACGCGGTGGCGGCGGCGGCGCAGATCCCGGCCGCGGCCGTACGTCGCGCGGCGATGCTCGGCGGCGCCCTGCCCGCGGTCGCCGCCGCCGGGCTGAGCGGCGGAACCGCGGCATTGGACGCGTTCACCCTGCAGGTCGGTCGACCCGTCGGCCCGATGCTGGCACAGACCGCCGCCGACGTCGGCGAGGCGCTGGAAAAGCTCGGCGGCGAGGGCATTTTCGAGGCGAAGCTGGATGGCGCCCGCGTACAGATCCACCGGGCCGGCGACCAGGTCACCGTGTACACCCGCAGCCTCGACGACGTCACCGCGCGGCTGCCCGAGGTGGTCGAGGCGACGCTGGCGCTGCCGGTGCGCGAGCTGATCGCCGACGGCGAGGCGATCGCGCTACGTCCCGATGGCCGGCCGCAGCCCTTCCAGGTCACCGCTTCGCGATTCGGCCGCTCCGTCGATGTGGCCGCCGCCCGCACCGCGCAGCCGCTGTCGGTCTTCTTCTTCGACATCCTGCACCGCGACGGTGTCGACCTGCTCGACGCGCCGACCAGCGAGCGGGCCGCGGCGCTCGATGAGATCGCGCCGCCGCAGAACCGGGTCGATCGGCTGGTCACCTCGGATCCCGTTGCGGCGCGCGACTTTCTGGACGCGACGCTGGCCGCCGGCCATGAGGGCGTGATGGCCAAGTCGCTGACCGCGCCCTACGAAGCCGGCCGGCGCGGGGCCGGCTGGCTCAAGGTCAAACCGGTCCACACCCTGGATCTGGTCGTGCTGGCCGTTGAGTGGGGGTCCGGGCGGCGGCAGGGCAAGCTCTCCAACATTCATCTCGGCGCCCGCGACCCGGCCACCGACGGCTACGTGATGGTGGGCAAAACCTTCAAGGGCATGACCGACGCGATGCTGGAATGGCAGACCGCACGATTTAAAGAGCTGGCCGTCGGCGGCACCGAAGGCTACGTCGTCGAGGTGCGCCCGGAGCAGGTGGTCGAGATCGCGCTCGACGGTGTGCAGACATCGTCGCGCTACCCCGGCGGGCTGGCGCTGAGGTTCGCCCGGGTGCTGCGCTACCGCGACGACAAGGGACCGGCGGAAGCCGACACCATCGACACCGTGCGGGCCATGTACGCGGGTTAAGCTGCCAGCGGCCCAATTCGGCGTGTACCCCATGACAGGAGGCGCAGTGGTAGCACCACCGCAGCCCACGCCCGACACCGACAACGCACACCTGAGCTACGTCCATACCGACGCCGACCTGCCGCCGGTGGCCATCATCGACCGCTCGCCGATCAGCACCCGCCACAAGATCTTCTTCGGACTGATCGCCGTGGTCGGCGCGGTGGCCTGGACGATCATCGCGTTTGTTCGTGGCGAGACGGTCAACGCGGTTTGGTTCGTCGTCGCAGCGATCTGCACGTACGTCATCGGATACCGGTTCTACGCGCGGTTGATCGAGGCGAAGATCGTGCGCCCCCGCGATGACCACGCCACTCCCGCAGAGATTTTCGACGACGGCACCGACTATGTGCCGACCGACCGACGAGTGTTGTTCGGCCATCATTTCGCCGCGATCGCCGGAGCCGGACCGCTCGTCGGCCCGGTGCTGGCCACCCAGATGGGTTATCTGCCGTGCAGCATCTGGATCATCGTCGGCGCGGTGTTCGCCGGCGCCGTGCAGGACTACCTGGTGCTGTGGATCTCGACCCGGCGCCGCGGCCGCTCGCTCGGTCAGATGGCCCGCGACGAGCTCGGCGCCACCGGCGGTGCCGCCGCTCTGATCGGGACCTTCGTCATCATGGTGATCATCATCGCGGTGCTCGCGCTGGTGGTGGTGCGAGCATTGGCGCAAAGCCCCTGGGGCGTGTTCTCCATCGCGATGACCATCCCGATTGCCGTCTTCATGGGCTGCTATCTGCGATTCCTGCGCCCCGGGCGGGTAGCGGAAGTGTCCGTGATCGGCTTCGTCCTGTTGATGCTCGCCGTGGCGTTCGGCGATGTCGTCAGCGAAACAGCCTGGGGCGCATCGTGGTTGAACTTGTCGCCGGTGACGGTGTCGTGGCTGATCGTCGGCTACGGATTCGTCGCGTCGGTGCTGCCGGTCTGGCTGCTGCTCGCGCCGCGCGACTACCTGTCGACGTTCATGAAGGTCGGAGCCATCGCCCTGCTGGCGATCGGTATCTGTATCGCCCATCCGGTGATGCACGCGCCGGCGGTCTCGCACTTCGCCACTCACGGTGATGGACCGGTGTTCGCCGGCTCCCTTTTTCCCTTCCTGTTCATCACCATCGCGTGCGGAGCGCTGTCGGGATTTCACGCGCTGATCTCGTCGGGCACCACACCGAAGCTGCTGGAGAAAGAAAGCCAGATGCGGCTGATCGGCTACGGCGGCATGCTCACCGAATCTTTCGTCGCGGTGATGGCGCTTATCAGCGCTTCGATCCTCGACCAGCATCTGTACTTCGCCCTCAACGCGCCGACCGCGCGGACCGGCGGCACCGCGGCAACCGCCGCCGATTACGTCAATCACCTTGGCCTGTCCGGTCCGTCGGCGACTGCCGCAGAACTCACAGATGCCGCCGCCGGAGTCGGCGAGAAGTCGATTGTGTCGCGCACCGGCGGCGCACCGACACTTGCGGTCGGCATGTCCGAAGTGCTGCAACGGGTTTTGGGCGGTTCGGGTCTCAAGGCGTTCTGGTATCACTTCGCGATCATGTTCGAGGCGCTGTTCATCCTGACCGCAGTCGACGCCGGCACCAGGGTCGCGCGCTTCATGCTTTCCGACGCGCTGGGCAACCTCGGCGGCCCGCTGACCAAGCTGCGGAACCCGAGCTGGCGCCCGGGCGTATGGATCTGCAGCCTGGCCGTGGCCGCCGCGTGGGGCAGCATCCTGCTGATGGGCGTCACCGACCCGCTGGGCGGAATCAACACGCTGTTCCCGCTGTTCGGCATCGCCAATCAACTGCTGGCTGCGATCGCACTGACCGTCGTCACGGTCATCGTCATGAAAAAGGGCTACCTGAAGTGGGCCTGGATTCCGGGAGTTCCGCTGCTGTGGGATCTGACGGTCACGCTGACCGCGTCGTGGCAGAAGATCTTCTCCGCCGACCCAGGCGTCGGCTACTGGACACAGCACTTCCAGTACGCCGCCGCCCAAGCGTCGGGCAAGACGGCGTTCGGGTCGGCCAAGAACGCCGGATCAGCTCGCCGACGTCATCAGGAATACCTTCATCCAAGGCACGCTGTCGGTCCTGTTCGCCGCGGTGGTGGTGATCGTGTTCGTGGTCGGCAATTGTCGTGATAATCAAAGCAATTCGCGGCGGCGGCCTGCCGCTTTCGGAAGACGACCCGGTGCCGTCGAAGATGTTCGCACCGTCCGGAATGATCGCCACCGCCGGAGAGCGCACGGTGCAACGTCAATGGCGCGTGCTGGCGCTGATGCACCTCGACGGATGAATTCCGGCAACCGGCAGCGAATTCACAGCACTCGCGTAGGCGCCCACAAAAGCGCTCACCACCTGCGTTAACTCATGCACCGATGGCGGTAGCAGCGCCGTGCGTCGAGATCAGCTGCCGCTGCCCTGGCTCAACCAACGAGCGATCTTGGTCGCAGACTCTCCGTAGAAGACCCGGTAGACCTGCTCCGCGACGTAACCGATGTGCGGCGTGGCGACCACGTTGTCCAGCGATCGCAGCGGGTGCCCGGCAGGCAACGGCTCGACGTCGAAGACGTCGATGCCTGCGCCGGCAAGTCGCTGCGAGCGTAAAGCATCGACGAGA
The DNA here is from genome assembly GCA_963755805.1 of uncultured Actinomycetota bacterium. Lineage (GTDB taxonomy): Bacteria > Actinomycetota > Actinomycetes > Mycobacteriales > Mycobacteriaceae > Mycobacterium. The sequence continues at coordinate 166,668 of CAVWLG010000004.1, read as the reverse complement.
GCCGACTCGTCAACTATCGGACCACGAGAAGTGTTGACTAACAACGCCGTTGGTTTCATCAGCGCCAATTCTTCAACGCCGACCAGGCCACGGGAGCGTTCGCTGAGCACCAGATGGATCGTCAGAACGTCGGCGGAGGCGAACAACTCGTCCCTCGACACATAGGTCGCGCCGGCTTGTTCGGCGGCCTCTGGGGTCAGGTTCGCGCTCCACGCGATGATGTCCATGCCGAACGCCTTGCCGACCTGCGCGACCCGACTTCCGATGCGGCCCAGCCCCAGGACCCCGAGCACCGTGCCGCCGAGTTGGCGGCCCACGGAGGTCTGCCAGCCGCCGCCACGCACCGATACCGACTCGTCGACGATCCGGCGGGCGGTTCCCAGGATCAGCGCCCAGGTGAGCTCGACCGTCGACTCCACGTAGCCGCCGGTGGTGCTGACGTAGATGCCGCGCTCCTTCGCGGCGGCGACGTCGATCGACGCATTGAACGGCCCGGTCGAGGCGATCATCTTCAGCCGCGGCAGCCGTTCGATCACATCCCGGGGCAGGGGCGTGCGCTCGCGCATCACGCACACCACGTCGAACGGCTTGAGTCGCTCGACGACGGCGTCCGGATCGGCAACATGATCGTTGAACACGGTGATCGTGGCGCGCGCGGCCACCTCCGACCAGTCAGCCATGGTCAGCGCGACGTTCTGGTAATCGTCGAGAATCGCGACCTGCATCGTGCCAATTTCGCACATCAGGTTTGACCCGTTTCCCCCGCGGGTAAATCTTCCGACGCGAAGCGAGATGTCCTAAGACGAGGGAGTTGGAATATGGGTGCCCACGACAAAGTGAGCAACAAGATCGACGACGTCGCCGGCAAGACCAAAGAAGCATTTGGCAAGGCCACCGGTGACGACCACACCGAGGCTGAGGGCAAGCTCGACCAGGCGAAGGCCAGCGTCAAGGACGCGGTCGAGAACGTGAAGGACGCCTTCAAGAAGTAGTCACACAAGCCAGCACAAAGGACGGCCACCGGTGGATTACACCCCGGTGGTCTTCCGCTTTTTCAAGGTGACTTCGCAGGCAAGGCACCGTGGCGTGGAATCGGCGTCAACGGGTAACCAGGACGTATGCCCACCGTGTCTCGTCAATTTTCCGTGAAGCCGGCACCGACCCAGGTCGTCGAGTATCTGAAGCACTTCGAAAACACCGAAGAGTGGGATCCGGGCACCCAGACGTGTACCAGGACTGGCAGCGGTCCGGTCGCTGAGGGAGCGACATGGCACAACGTGTCCAAGATCTTCGGTGTGACCGCGGAGCTGACTTACACCCTGAAGGAATTGACGGAATCGAGGATCGTTTTCGTCGGCGACAACAAGTCCTCGACATCTCGGGACACCATCACCGTCGATGCCGCGGGAACCGGTTCCCTGCTCACCTACCGAGCTGATTTGGCGATGAAGGGTGCCGCTAAAATCCTGAACCCGGTGATGAAAATTGTCTTCGAAAAGCTGGCGAACGACGTTGAGAAGCAAATGACGGCAGTTCTGAACCGACTCACTTCAAAGCAACAGACATAATCTATTGTCCTGCGATCGAGCTCCAGTGTTCGCCTGAGGAGTCGCCGTCTGCTGGTTCGTTGACGGCGAACACGAACGGCGCGAACACCACTTCACGACCGTCCGGATCGCGGTAGGTGACTGCTCCCGTCGCAGCCCAATATGGATGGGATTCAACGGGTTCAAGTCCCGAGGCAGCAAGCCCGGCCGTTGCCCGCTGCTGCGCGGCGACGTCGGGAAAATAGAGACACAGCTGCTCGTGACTGTCTATCGCGACGGGTTCAGCGGCTTGGACGATCTCGAACGTCAGCGTCGACCGGGGCAGGCCGAATATCGCACCGTTGCTGCCGAAGCTCTCCTCGAAAGTGGCACATAAGGGTAGGCCGACCAGGTCGCGGTAGAAGCGGACGGTCTCGTCGAAATGCGCTGAGCGGCGGGCGAATCGGAGAGCACCGAGCGAGGACAATTCCGGGGGCCACGTTGCTTGCGGGTGAGTCATGGCGACCACACTAAAACCTCAACCATTGTTCAGGTCAAGTGCCGAACGTTGAATGGGGCACCTCAGGTCGTCGTGGACGTCGATACGGTTCCGCGATCAGCGCTCAACTGCGCCTTCGCGCTGCGGGTGAGATCGTCGGCGAGGACCTCCACCAGGCCGGCCTCGACACCGTCGAGTGCATCCGCCGCAACGACAGCCGGGTCGGATTTGGCCGCGTCGATCCCGGTCGTCATGTCGGTCTCCATGAATCCCACATGCAGCGCTGTGACGCTGACACCATGCCCCTTGAGTTCCTCACGGAGAACGTCAGTCTGTGCCCACAGCGCCGCTTTCGAACACGAGTAGGTCCCGAAGGCGATGGGGTGCAACCAGGACAGCACCGACGCCACATTGAGGATCGCACCGGGCGCATTGGCGATCAGGTGTGGCGCGAACACCCGGGTGACGAATAGCGTCCCAAAGAAATTCGTCTCCATCTCATGACGGATCGTCTCCAGCGGCGTCTCGAGCACCCCGCCCGTGGTGTAGATCCCAGCGTTGTTGATCAAAAGATTTGCGTCAGAGGCAGTTTCGGCCGCAGCGACAATGCTGTCCGCGTCGGTGATGTCTACCCGGAGCGGAACGACACCATCGACAGCGATCGTCCCTGGGTTGCGCGCGGCTGCATAGACTTTCGCTGCGCCCCTTGCGAGCAGCTGTTCGGCGAAGTGCTGACCGAGACCGCGGTTGGCGCCGGTGACCAACGCGACTGAACCTTCAATGCGCATGGTGCTGCCTTTCGATCGAGCGTGCCGGTGGTGTGTTCATTCTGTTCTACCGTGTTCAATGCCTTCATGAGCCATCAGATCCGCGTCGAGATGTCCGACGATCACGTCGCCACGGTCGAGTTCGAGCGCGGCCCGCGCAACCATTTCGACGCCGCCCTCATTGCCGAGTTAGCCGACACCTTCGAACGCCTTGACGCCGATGCGGATGTGCGCGCAATCGTGCTCTGCTCGTCGGGCCGACACTTCTGTGCGGGCGCCGATCTGCCCGGCGCTCTGAGTGGAAACCAGCCCACGGTCGCGGGATCCACGGGCTCGCTGTACGGGGAAGCGGTGCGGCTGTTCGCGGCCCGTACCCCGATCGTCGCCGCCGTGCAGGGCGCTGCGGTGGGCGGCGGTCTCGGATTGGCGCTGGTAGCCGACTTTCGCGTCGCCGGACCATCCACCCGGTTCATCGCGAACTTCAGCCGGCTGGGCCTGCACCAGGGATTCGGTATCACGGTTACGCTGCCGGCGGTGGTCGGGATGCAGCGCGCTCAGGAGTTGCTGTACACCGGTCGCGCAGTGCCAGGTGGTGAGGCGATCAGCATCGGTCTGTGCGACCGGCTGGCCGGCGACGACGTGGTGCGATCGGCCGCGTATGCCTTTGCCACCGAGATCGCTGCGAGCGCCCCGCTCGCTGTGGAGTCGATACGGCAGAGCTTGCGTGGCGATCTGGCGGAACGGGTCCGCGCCGCCACCGCCAAGGAACAAACCGAGCAGATCCGGCTCGCGGCGACAGCGGATTTCGTCGAAGGAGTGTCAGCCACCGCCGAACGACGTCAACCTCGCTTCACCGGCTCGTGACCGCTAGCCGGCGCCCTTGCCGTTGTCGACCCGATAAACGGCGCCGTGGACGGCGGCCGCGGCGTCGCTCGCCAGAAACGCGATCACGTTTGCCACGTCGAGAGGCTGCATGAAGCCACGCGGTGAGGCTGTGCGCATGATCAGGTCGTAGTTCGGATTTTCCGGTGCGGTGAACTGTTCGATCTGCGGTGTGAGCATGCCGCCCGGGCAAACGGCGTTGACCCGCAAGCGATCCGCGGTGTACTCCACCGCCAGGGCGCGGGTGAGCCCGATCAGACCGTGTTTGGCCGCACAGTAGCCCGCCGAATACGCCTGACCCTCGACGCCGGCGATCGAACTGACATTGACGACGTTGCCGCCTCGCTCCAACAGATGGGGCAACGCGGCCCTACACAGGTGAAACGGCCCGCTCAGGTTCACCGCAATATCGTCTGTCCAGTCGTCGACAGTCATCGACTCTGTTCGCCGCATCTGGTGTCGCCCCGCGATGTTGATCAGAATGTCCAGACCGCCCCATTCGCGGACGCACTGCGTGATCGCGTCTTCACAGGCCTGCGCCGATGCGATGTCCACCGATGCGTATGAGCCAGAATCGACGTCGGCGAATACCTCGGCCAACCGTGTGGTGTCCCTGCCTATACCGAACACCGTTGCACCCTGGCGTGATAGCAGCCGCGCCGTCTCGGCGCCGAGCCCCGATGATGCGCCGGTTACGAATGCGATCTTGCCGTCCAGCGTTGTCATCTGAATTGCCTCACCAGCCTGGCGCACCCCGGTAGGAGCGCATCCGCGTAACGCTATCGCGCAACAGCCCAAGGGACGCAAGCATTCTCAGTCCGATCAGCTCGACCATGGGCTCCCCCCGCAGTCTGCGCCGAAAGCGACGCGCGGCGACCAAGACGAGGAGATTGACCGTCCGCTTGCCCAACGCGACGCGGCTTGTTCGCTTCTTCCACGTCGAGGGGGCCGAACCCGCGCGCCTACCGCAGTAGTAGCCAGCGGACATCGCCAACGCCAGAGCAGCGAACGCCGCGTACACCGTCATGGTGATGAGCATTTCTGGTCATCATCGCGGTGAGGTCACGCGCGAGACACACCTCGGCTAATAAGCGAGGTGGAGAGCTAGCCGAGTTCGCTGTCGACGTGGACTGCGACGTAACCGATCGGGATACCGGTCCACATCGCGATGCACTCGCGCGCCGCCACTTCGACTGCGGCCCTGCGGCTGGCTCGCGTGGTTTGGCCGATTTCGGGGATCTGAATCATCCACCCGTCGGCGTCACGAGTGACTTCGATATCGAAGCACTGGCCGACGGTTGGACACTTGACAAGGGAAGCAAATCGCTGGGCGCTGCGCACCTGACGGGGGCGCACCAGCACGGACTGAATGGGCATGGCCGCTTTCTGGAGTCGAGACAAACCGCGCGCAAGCGTATTGCCAAATGAGGCGAAAACCTAATCGACGGCGAGCCGCTCCGAAACGATCTAGAAAAACGCGGTCTCACCTGCGGTTTCTGTACGCATAGTCGCGCCGCGATCCAGCTCGTCACCTGCAGTTTTGTTCTAGGCCAACCCGCCCGGGATGAACCGCGCCACCATCGGCGTTGTATCGCGTTGAGTTTGACCACGAAGAGCGCGAGATACGAAGATAACCGTCGGCATCGTCGCCGAAGGCCGCACTGCGTGGGAGTCGACCACCGCTTAGGCTCAAAATATTCTCGCCCGACGAAAGGCAACAGCGTGCACGAGACAACCCGCTATGGCATATCGCCACTGTCATGGTGTGCGCCTCTGATGACCAGAGTCCTGCAGTTCGCGGTTGTCGCGATGACGATGCTCGCCGCGGCGATCGCCGGCCCGGCGATCGGCACCGCGGCCGCCGATGGACCGTGCTCGGACGTCGAGGTCATCTTCGCCCGCGGCACCTTGGAGCCTCCCGGCCCCGGCACTGTGGGGCAGGAATTCTCCGACGCCCTCATATCTCGCTTGGGCGGCCGCTCGGTCGACGTGTACGGGGTGAATTACCCCGCATCTCTGAGCTTCGGGCAAGCGGCCGACGGCGTTGCCGATGCGGCGAACAAAGTCCTCGACACCGTGAACACCTGCCCCGGAACGAAGATTGTTCTCGGCGGCTACTCGCAGGGCGCCGCGATTGCGGCCTACATCACCTCAGACAGCGTCCCGCCGGGCTACGAGCTCCCGGCAGGCATCTCCGGGCCGTTGCCGCCCAACGTCGCCCCGCACGTCGCCGCCGTCACCCTGTTCGGCAAGCCCTCCAACGGGTTCCTCAACCTGGTCGACCACGACGCGCCGCCGATCACCATCGGGCCGCTCTACGCCCACAAGACGCTGGACCTCTGCACCCCGCAGGACCCGGTGTGCTCGTCGGGCGAAGGGTTCAGCCGCGCCGCGCACAGTGCGTACAAGACGAACGGGATGACGGATCAAGCGGCCGATTACGCCGCTAACGCGGTCCGCGGCGGTCGGTAGAGCGAAGTTCCATCCTGCGGCTACAGCGCAGGCGAGGCACCCGGGTGGCGGATCGTGTCGTGCCCGAGCTTGCGATTGTGCATGGGTTCGCGCGCCGACTTCTGGTGTTCCAGCTGCCGGATCAGCTCACGCCTGGCCTCGTGAAGGGCGCGGGTGATGTCGCGGTTTTCGGCGACGGACACCAGCGATGGGAGACCAGGCAAGGTCGTCCGTAACGTGACGCGCTGCTCCCGTCGACCGCGGTCCTGCAGCGAGACTTCCAGGCTGACGTCCTGCGGGTCCCACCGGCCCAGGTGCGACCCGAGGGTGGCCAACTCCTCCAGCACATGCGGGCGATCCTTGGCGGTGAACCCCGCACCCACGTGCAGGACGTACTCGCCGAGCGGGTTATGCGTTGTGTCGCCGGACCTTTTCATCGTGCTCATGGTGACCTCATCTCGGGCGATGTGACTACTGAACGAGCGTGGCCAGCAGCTGCGAAAGTGGCGCGGTGGCAAGGCCAATGGCGCCGTCGTTGATTCCGTAGGGGATCACCAAGGTGTCGGCGTGCACGAGCGCGCCGCAGGAGTAGACCACGTTGGGCACATAGCCGTTCTGTTCGTCGGGCGCGGGGCTGAGCAGCGGGCGTCGTAGCCGGCCGAGTACCCGGGTCGGATCGTCCAGGTCGAGCAGAATCGCACCGATGCTGTAGGTCCGCATTGGCCCGACGCCATGGGTGAGCACCAGCCAGCCCGCTTCGGTTTCTATTGGCGGGCCGCAGTTTCCGAGTTGCAGCGCTTCCCAGGTTTCCGTCGGCTGCTGGCAGGGCGACGCGCTCGTCCAGACCGCCAAATGGTCGGCGAAGGCGACCGTGTTTGTCTCGCGGTCCGATCGCGACATAGCGGCGTAGCGACCGTGGATTCGTCGTGGGAACAAGGCCAGGCCTTTATTGGCCGCCGCCTTCCCGACGAGGGGTCCGGAGGTGAAGGACTGGAAGTCCTTGGTCGTGAGCAGTTGCTGGCTGATGTGCGATCCGCTGTAGGCCGTGTAGGTGGCGTAATAGGTTACCGAGCCGTCGTCTTCGACGAACCGGACGAAACGGGCGTCCTCCATACCGGCCTGCTCGGCCTCCATCGATGGCCACAACACGCGCTCGGAAACCGGTATGTCGCTGGGGAATTCGACGGCATAGGATCGCGCTGCGATCGTGCGGATCAGGGCGACCGCGCGCTCCCCGTGTCCGCGGGTGCTCAGGTTGGCCCGGAGATTTCCAAGTCGCGCGTCGAGGTCGGATCGCGTGAAGCGCTCGCCGAGCGCATTGAAGACGTAGTTCGCGGCCTCGCCGGCATTGCCGATGCGGCCGAGTTCGCCGCGGAACACCGCCGCATCGAGCAGCGCGCCCGACACGCTTCCGGTGGTCGCGAAGCGCGACGGCTCGTCGATGGTGGCCCGGCCCGCGGCGTCGACAACACCGGTGCGGAACCCGATCGACGAGCGGTGTCCCTCCCCGATCCCTCGCACGCTCATCACGAACCGCAGGCTGCCCGCCGCCAAGCCGGTCTGGTCGGGGTGGGCCACAATGCTGGGGTTGCACAGCGCCGCGCCCTCGATGGAGTACTCGCTGGTAAAGGTCGCTCCCAGCAACAATATTCGCGCATCGGACAAAGGTGTGGCGGCATTCAGGCGGTCCGCGAGCTCGTGGGCGTGCCGACGGAATGTGCCCACCAGGTCACGGTGGCGCGCGTCGAAGCGGACGATGATGTCGTCCAGGGACGACAAAACCTCGTCGTCGGTCAGGGCGAGGATGCGTTTGAGCACCACGCCCGCTCGGGACTCCTGAAGCTCGAAGCCCTCCTGGCCGGGCACGAATAGTTGGGTGATCACCCGACCCGGATTGGCCGCGATCTGGTGAGGGTCGCGAGAGACGAGTCCAGTGAGCGCCAAAGTCATTGTGGAACCAATGAAAAGCGCTGTGCGTGCTGCAAGCTGGAGATCACCGCAAGGGTCGATTCGGCGCCTTGGTTGAGGTTGACGCAGTCGGCGAGCAACCCGTCGAAACCGCCGCCGGTCTCCCTGTCCCACATGAGCAACCCAGAGTCGTTGACACCCTCGAACCAGGCGGCGCACGACCGGACCCCATCCAGCCAGAGCGCCCGCGGGTCGGCGGCGGCGGCACGTGCGCAGGCGTCGGCGAGCGCGGCCACCTCGATCGGCTGCTGGTCGAACGCGGGCCGGGCTGTCCTGCGGTCCCCGGCCTCCCACGGGGGTGGGCGACAGATGGCCGTCCATCGATTCGTAGTCGAGCAGCCACTGCAGCAGATCCAGGCCACGTTGTTTCAGATCCGGGTCGTCCAGCGCCACGCCGGCAGCGATCATCGCCTCGGGCAGAATCGCATTCGCGTAAGCGAGCCTTGGTTCGGGCCATGGCCAGTCCGAGGTGGACTTCGGTCCCGCGACAGTGGCGGCGTAGTCGGCGAGCAGTCGCAGGGCCGCGGAATTACCGGGCTCGACACTGAGGAGTTCGGCAGCACCGACGGCGGCGAACGCCATCGCCCGTGGCCACGGCGACCTGGCCTTGGCAGCGCGCTCGAACTGAATCACGGCCAGTCGGCGAACCAGGCTGACGCCGCTGTGGGCGGCGGCGGTGCCGAGCCCCCACATGCAGCGGCCCCAATGGTCGTCCGTGGTCGGCTGGTCGGTCCAATTTCCGGCGTGGTCCATCCGGTTGCGGCACGAGCCGTTGTAGGACTGGGCGTCGTTCAAGAACTGCAGTGCCTTGCCGGCGAGGCCCTTTACGGCACCCAATGGATCGGGGTCACGGGTCGTGACGACGAGCACTCTGGCCATGTCATCGGTGCAGTACCCGTGCTCGTGGCGGGGCTCGGTCAAGCAGGCGTGCTCGAAGGTGCCGCGATGATTGGTCATTCGCAGCAGGTGCGTGAACACCGGGGTGGGCGCCGCGCCGGTCACGTCAGCGCCGATTGAGTGACCAGCAGTCGTTGCGCTTCGGTGACATAAGCGCCGACGACGACGGGCCAGGCGATGGACGGGGCCAGCCAGCGGGCTTCGGTGGCCATGGATTCTGCGACGCTTGGGATCGGTCAACAGCTGGCGCAGCGCAGCGAGCAGTGCGTCGGGATCGTCGTGAGCCACGACGGTTCCCGCACCGCTGCCGAGCAACTCCACAGCGTGAGGGAAAGCGGTGGCGACAATCGGGCGGCCACTCGCAAGAGAGTCGACCAGTACGCCGGAAGTGACCTGCTCCTTCGAGTCGTAGGGCAGGACGACGACGGTAGCCGACTGGATGAGTGCGGTTAGTTCTTCGGGCGTGCGGTACACCGCGTCGAAGGACACCGAATCGGCAACGCCGAGTCGTTTCGCCTGCGCGACAAGCGCTTCGCGATAACTATCCCCCTGCGCGGCGAGTACCTTTGGGGTGAGTGCGGCCGGCGATGATGTACCGCGGCGGGTTGGGCAGGCACTTGAGCGCAGCCATCGCGTCGATGACCCGCTCGATGCCCTTGCCCGGTCCCAGCAGGCCCCAGGTCAAGATCGTCGGTCGGTCGGGACGTTGCACACCATTGGCATTCGGGAGCGCCGCACCATGCGGGATGACGGTGACCTTGTCGCGATCGACGGCAAAGCCCGCGCACAGCCGTTGGGCGGCCACCTCCGACATCACGATTACTTGATTGGCCAATGCCATCACTGATTCGAGCACCGAAAGTTGATGTGGCGTAGGTGCTTTGAGCACCGTGTGAACGACGACGATTGATGGGACGCGCAAACCGGCCATGATCTGGACGACTTCGTCTCCGTCGGGACCGCCATAGATGCCGTACTCATGCTGGATGACGGCGACGTCGCTCTGGTTCAGGAGCTCGGAGGTCGCCGCTATCGAGGAAGCCGAGCCGTTGACGAGCTCCCCGGCAACGTGGGGCGCCTTGGAAATGTCACCGTCGGCAATGCGGACGACGCTTACCGTGGCGCCTCTGGCTGTCAGTCCCTTTGCCAGCGCCTCACTGAAGGTCGCCAAGCCGCACGCCGTCGGCGAGTAGGTACCGAGGACGCCAAAGCTCGGCGTGTACGAAAAGTGTTGCAGCCCAAAGGGAGCAATCAATTGCGGAAACAACGACGGAGCATTCAAAATTATCCCGACTGAGCGGTAGAGAGCGTTATGTCCGGCTTGAGCGGATGCTCGGGCAGATCAGCGTAAGAAACTGAGCCATTCCGGATGGGCTGGGAGTACCAACGTCTCTAACGTTACACCCTGCCCGGCCGAAATGCGTGGTCGTGGGCGTGAGCCGACTAGTTCGTGGTCAGCTGCGCTTCGCTCAGCGACGCCGTCGAGTGCAGCCACAGCGATCACTCTTCGGACTGCGAGCGGTCCGCAATTACTTGGCGCTGACGCCGTTGAGGAGGTCGGCGTGGGCGCGAGCGAACTCGCCGACGGTCATGGGTCGTCGTCCAGTGAGTTGCTCAATGTTGTTGTCGGAGCCGGACATATGGCCGTTCTGGTAATCGACCATGGCACCGCTGAGGTGCTGCACCACATAGGGAGGTATGCCCATCGCTCGGAGAGACTCAACGTATTCGGCGACGGGCAGGTCCTGAAAGACGATGTTCCTGCCCAGAGCTGCAGACAACTCGGCCGCCATCTGCTCGTGGTCCATCTCGATCGGCCCGGACAGCGGGATGGTGGTGCCCACCTGCCCCTCGGGATTCAGCAGAAGCGCAGCTATGGCGCGGCCTTGGTCGTCCGCGGCGATCGGCGAGTGCCGACCTTTGCCGACGGGCATCCGTAAGACGCCGCTCTGCAGATAGGGCAGCTGCCACGGATAAAGCAACCACTCCAGGAAATAGGTGGGACGCAGATGAACGACATCCAACCCGGACCAGTTCAGAACCTCTTCGGCAATGAAGCTGTCGCGGCACGAATCGCTGGTCGACCACCGGTTCGCTGAACGCTGCGACAGATTGATGACAGTGCCTACTCCGGCTTCCTTCGCGGCCTGTGCGAAATTCACGATCGCGTGAAGGAGGCCGGGCTGCACCGGCCAGACAAAGTAGGCGGCGTCCACGCCCTCCATCGCGGGACGGACCGTGTTGATGTCCAAGAGGTCTCCCTCTACGACCTCGGCGCCGAGATCGGCCAAGGCTTCGGCGCGCTCGTCAACCCTGTGCACCAGCGCACGGACCGTCAGCCCCAGGCCGATCGACTCCCTAACCGCCGGTCGCCCGGTGTCACCGTTGGCTCCCGAAATCAGAACAGTTTTGGTTGTCGTCGAAGGCGGTGCAGCGGCCATCACTTCTCCTCCATGGTCCTAACAATGGGCCGAGCTCCGCCTGGGAAATAGCCCCAATACTTGATGCCACTCATCGGCCTCACCTATCAATGGCTAGTCCGCGCTTCATCTCGGGAACTCACCCAGGCGTCGGAGGCTCCACAACGCAAACTGTGACCACTATTGGCCCGACCGACGAAAACCGTTCTTACAGAGGAGGGTCAGGGCCTATGCGGGATGCAGAGGCGTGGGCGCGACCACCACGTCCAGACGTCCGGTTGCGACGTCGTATACCAGTCCGGACACCAGAAAGTCGCTTCCGCTAATGTTGTCCAAAATCGTCTCCACATCCACGCGCACCGATCCGACCGGGTCTGAGATGGATTTGCCGGCCAACTCGCCTTCTGAAATCTCAAAGTACTCGGCGAGCAGTTCCGGATAGGGGCCAAGATCGGTCATTCCGCAATCCGTATGGTGCAGGATGACGAGGTTCCACGTACCGGGTACGTGCGTGTCGGCGTTGGCTTGGCCGACCTTGCCCAGCATGGCCATCGTGCGCAGGGTCGCTGGCGTGATACGGCCGCCAACATTTCGGATAATCGCAGCTTCGCCGTTGGCCAGGCCAAGAACATGCGCGGGGTCGACTCTCGGGTCGACGCAGCCAACGACCATCATGTTGCCCGACGGATTGATGGTCAGACGTGGATCGAAGTCGTTCGCGGCGAAGGTCGAGTTTCGTCGCGTCAGGTCTGCGGTACTGGGCATGAATCCTCCTGACGGGCAGTCGAATCCGCTGCGTCGAATCGCAGGTGCCCTGGCTGGGTGAACCACTTCGGTGGCACCGCGACGGTGAGAACTAGCTGTACGAAGCGCGCCGCGGCCGATGTCTGCGCGCGTGAGGGATTCCACTGCAACTTGTACGACAGGAGCCCGATGGGTGACACCGGCAGCACCCGCACGCCCTCGTTTGTTCCAATCAATCCGACGCTGCTCATGATCCAGTCCACCTGGGACTGCCGAGGCCAGTCGGTCGCCGCGACGTCGGTGGCTTCGAGCTCTACGATCGGCGGACAGATGCCCGCTTCGTTTAGCACGCGCCGTTGCGCCGCAGACCAGTCCGGAAACAAAGAGGCACTTGGGATTCCGAAAGGTTCGCCGGCAAGATCAGCCCACGAGACGCTCTCACGCTCGGCGAGCCGGTGGCTGTTGCGCAGCGCCACTATCACGCTCTCACCGCAGAACACCTCGCCAACGACGCTAGGCGGATCGACGACGGAACCACAATTGATAGCCACATCGACGGTCCCGTCAGCGAGTGCGTGCAGCAAATCGGGTGGCCACATCTTGCGCACATCGAGGGTGATGTCAGGAGCGTGCCGACGCAGTGCCTCAGCGACATGTGGCGCCAGGACAGGCGCGACGGCAGGTATGACACCTATCCGGACGATGCCGGCCTCTTCACTGGCGACGCGACGCACCGCGAGGGTCGCCTCGGAGGCACTGTCGATAATCGCCTGAGCCCGCTCGAGAAGCTCTGAACCTGCGCCCGTCAGCGCTACTCGGCGGGTGGTGCGCGCCAGCAACGGCGTTCCCATTTCGCGCTCCAACCGACGCACAAGTTCGCTCAACGTTGGCTGCGCAATCCCGAGCTTCTCGGCCGCCCGACCGAAGTGAAGTTGCGTCGCCACCTCAACAAACGCCTCGAGCTGGCGAAACTCCACTAGAGAACTGTACGGCTGATGATTGATCGGCGCAGACGATGAGTGCGAGCAAATATTGGCACTTTTTCCGTCCGCCACCTTGGCGCACTGTCATCGGAGTCGCACAACGGGATTCGATCCCGTCGAGAACTGCGATTTTTCCTTGAGGAGTGGCGATGACCGAACTGCTGGCGAAACTGGCGCAAGGCAATGCCGGCTTTTCGACACACCGTTTCACGTCAGACTTGCGGATAATTCCGTCGCTGAAGGTCTTCATCATTGGCTGCGTGGATCCGCGAGTCGATCCGGCCCAAGTCCTCGGGCTCGAGTTGGGCGAAGCGGCGATGATCCGCAATATCGGCGGGCGCGTCACATCATCGGTTCTCGACGAGCTGGTACTGCTACGGAAGCTGACGCAGGCAGCCGGGGGCGACTTCGACCAGGGTTGGAATTTCGTGGTCCTGCAGCACACCGACTGCGGAATCCTGCGAATGCAGGGTGAGCAGGAGGGGCTGGCCAACTTCTTCGGTGTCGACCAGGGGTCTCTTGGCGCCAAAAGCGTCCCCGACCCCTACGCTGCCGTCCGCATCGATGTGAACGCGCTGCGTAGCGCCATCGGCCTTCCTGACGGAATGCGTTGTGCTGGAATGGTGTACGACGTCAGCACGGGACTCGTTGAGACTGTGGTCTCGCCAGACTGACGAAGGCGCACTTTTCACAACCACCATCAAACGACAGAAGAGGTCATGATGACGTCACCCACCAAACCCAACCCGGTCATCTTCATTCACGGGCTCTGGATCCACTCGGACGCCTGGCGTCCCTGGATCGACCTCTTCGAATCCCTTGGATACCAAACGAGCGCTCCCGGTTGGCCTGGCGACGGCGATACCGTCGCTGCCACCCGCGACAACGCGGATGCGCTCAACGACATGGGCATCAAGGAAATGGTGGATCACTACGTGGGACTCATTGGCACCGCGGAGCCCAAACCCGTCGCCGTGGGGCACTCATTCGGCGGTCTCATCGCCCAAGAGTTGCTCGCTGAAGGCGTCGTCGCAGCTGCCGCGGCTATCGATCCCGCGCCAATCAAGGGCGTCAAGGCGCTGCCCTACGCACAACTGAAGTCCGCTTTCCCCGTCCTGAAGAATCCGGCAAATCTGCACCGCACGGTTTCCTTGAGCCCTAAGGAGTTTCACTACGCATTCGGCAACATGCTCCCCGAGGAGGACTCCGATGCTCTACATGAAGAGTGGACCATCCCCGGTGCCGGCCGTCCACTCTTCCAAGATGCCAGCGCCAACTTCTTCCCACACTCGCCGGCCCGAGTCGACACACACCTTGCCGAACGGGGTCCGCTGCTGCTGACTTCAGGAACCGACGACCACGTCGTCCCTCTCAAGGTCACCCAGGAAGTGTTCGACAAATACCAACACGGCTCCTCAGATACCGAGTTGCACGTCTTCGAGGGCAAAGGCCACTCGCTGACCATCGATCGCGGTTGGAAAGAAGTGGCTGACGTCGTGTTGGACTGGCTCAATAAAAAGGGCTTCTAACTCGCAAGCTACAAATTGATGCGAATAGGGCCCAGACCGGCTGGCTGATCGAGGCGATACCACTGCGGGCTTTGATGTCTTCCAACGTTTTTGGCTACGCCGTCGCCATGGGCCGCGGACCGCGGACGAGACCGCCGGGCCGGTTGTCGGTGAGCTCGCCGTCGGCGACGATCGTCTGTCCGAGCACCAGCGTTTCGATGTAGCCGTCGGAGCGCTGAATGAGCCGTCCAGCGCCGGCGGGCAGGTCCATCACCTGCTCGGGATAGTGCAGGCCGAGATTGTCGAGGTCGATGAGGTTGAGGTCAGCCCGCCGGCCGGGTTCCAGGACACCGCGATCACCGAGGCCGTAGAACTCGGCCGGATCGCCGGTGAGCCGATGCACCGCCGTCTCCAGCGGTATCCGCGGGCCACGGACGCGGTCACGGACCCAGTAGGACATCAGGTAGGTCGTCATGCTGGCGTCGCAGATGATGCCGCAGTGCGCTCCCCCATCACCGAGGCCCTGCAGACTCAACGGGTCCGACATCATGTCGTGGAGGTGGTGGTAGTCGTTGCCCGCATAATTCAGCAGCGGGAACAGCAGGAACTCTTTGCCTTCCGCGTGCAGGAGAGTGTCGTAGGTGACCTCCCACGGATCGCGACGCTCTCGCTCGGCAATGGCCGCGATGCTGTCCTCGGGCGACGGTTCGTAGTCGAGTCGCTCTCCGAGCGGGTAGAGCCGCTTGAACATGTGGCGGTTGAGTTGATCGGCCGACGGCACGTCACTCCGGTCGGGCGTCTCCGCGAGGATCCGCGCCTTCATCTGCGGGTCGCGAAGTGCCCGCACGCGCTGGTCGAGCGGCAGACCCATCAGGGATCGGTAACTGGGTCGGTGCCGGAACGGGTTCATCCGCGACTGGTGGCCCATCAACATTCCGAAGGCGCGGCTGGCGACTTGTGGCCGCACGTTCGCGCCGGCGGCGTTTGCGGTGCGTACGGCGCCGAACCAGCGTTGCCAGTCGTGCGGGTCCTGCTCGTTGACCATGGCCAAGAACGTCAGCGGTATCCGAAACCGCTCGCCGAGACGGCTGATCCACTCGACCTCGGCGTCGATGGAATGCCTTTGGTCGCCGCCTATTTCACCGCCCACACCGGCCGGCACCACCTGCAGCACGCCGCGTCCCGCCTCGGCCATCGCCGTCATCAACGCAACGAGTTCGTCCTCGTCTGAGTATGTTCCCGGCACGGGTTGCCCGTTGGCACTGCGATGTCCGGCCGTGCGACCGAACGACATGCCAAGGGCGCCCGCACGTAGGCCGTCCGTGACCGCTTGGCTCATGGCAGCGAGGTCGTCGGCGGTCGGGGCGTCGAGTGCGCGATCACCCATCACGTAGGCGCGCAGTGCGGCCTGCGGTATCTGCGTGCCGACATCGACGGCGCGCGGCATTCTCTCCAGCGCATCGAGATACTCGCCGAAAGATTCCCACTCCCAGGTGATCCCCTCGGCTAGGGCGCTACCGGGGATGTCCTCCACGCCCTCCATCAGCTCGATGAGCCAGTCGTGCCGGTCGGGGCGTACCGGCGCGAAGCCGATCCCGCAGTTGCCCATGATCGCGGTGGTGACACCGTGCCAGCACGACGGCGTCAAATGCGGGTCCCAGGTGGCCTGGCCGTCGAAATGCGTGTGCACGTCGACGAATCCCGGTGTCACGGTGAGGCCGTCGGCATCGATGATCCGCCGCGCCGAGCCGTCTATCCGGCCCACCTCGGTGATGAGTCCGTCCCGCACTCCGATATCTGCGGTGCGCGCAGGCGCACCCGAGCCATCGACGACCGTCCCGCCGCGAATGATCACGTCGAAACTCATGACACCCTTTTCGTCGCACCGGCATATTTGAGTGCGTGCTCGTAGATCACTGTGTTGTCCGCCGAGATCTTCGCGTGCACGCGGCCCTCGAAAAGAGCACGCAGGACCGGGTTGTAGGCATGGTATGTCTCATGGAAGGTGAGAAGTGTTGTGCCGTCCGGCTGTTCGTCGAGTTCGTGATATCCCTCGGCGCGCGACCACAACGGCTTACTGATCGCGACGTAGCGAGACAGTTTGTTGATCTTGGCCTCGGTGACGACCTCCCAGGACCGGGCTGTGCCGCCAGACATCAGATAGCGGGGAACCCCGAAAACGCAGGTGCGCACCAGGCCCTGTCCCGCCTCGTCGCCCTCGTTGAGGATTTCCATACTGCCGCCGGGATATTCGAGGACCCTCGGCGACGTCGCGTCGCGGGGTACCGGCGGGTGCAATACCTGCCAGACCTTCCGGGCCGGCGCCGCGACAACGAATACCGCAGAGAAGGAGTGCACTAGGACTGGCCCATAACTGTCATCTCGAGGTCCACGGCGATCCGCTCTGCAGGCGCCACGGCAGTGTGGCGGTGATCGACTTCAATAGTTACACCGTTACCTTCTTACCGACAAGACAACCGATGGAGTGCATCCAACCCAGCGAGGTGACTGTGTCGCCTGCAATTGCACATACGCTGGCAGTGATTCCTTTGCCGATGTACTCGCTCGACCGAAGGTAATGAGACGTGACGGATACCAGGAACCAGCACATCTCAGAGATCGAGCCCGGTCTGTTCAACCTGGTCTTCGACTATCAAACCGACCCGGTCGAACCCGTTGTTGCTTTCGAGATTCAGTTCATTTGGGACGGGGAGACCGCAGCCTCCTTCGTGTATGACGCATGGGAGGACCCCCATGAGTCGACGTTCGGCGCCGAAGTCCACAGCGCGCCGGTCTCAGGGTGGGCGTCCTGGGTGAACGGAGAGGATCTGCTTATCGCCTTCACGCAGCCCATGGATGGCGAAGAAGGTTGGGCACGAGTCGATTCCGGCGCTCCGGGCGGGTCACTCCATGACTCTGATACATCGCTCAGCCAGCCAGAGACGTGGATCAGCTTTGCGCAACTCATTCATGCGGTCGTGCTGGACGAGCCGGTGCATCGCATGACACGACAGGTTTATTGACGCTCTCGGTCGGCGAAAGCAGGGCGGCCAGCCCCGATCGGGTACAGTTAACACGCCGGTAATCTTGCCGGCGCTCAGGGATGACTCGTTGAACGTTGGGCTTACCGCCCCGCCACGATCCCGTCGCCTTCTGGGACTTCTCAGAGGAATTTATGTCTTCGCTCGCCAGTGGTACCCCTTCTATCAGCGCGTCCACCCAAAGCGATCCGGCAGCTCCCTTCGCGTTGCCCGCTGGTTCCACCGCGATCGTGTACTGCGAGGGCCAGTTCGGCGAGCAGGACGGCAAGACCGCTAACGGCCTGGTCAGGCACTCGGAGAAATACGAGATCCTCAGTGTCATCGACAGCCTCCGGGCCGGCGCCGATGCCGGGAAGTTCCTCGACGGCACCGCGAACGGCATCCCGGTGCTGGCATCGCTCGCCGAATCCATCTCGCACGCCGGCCGCGTACCTGACTATCTGATCTGTGGGCTGGCACCTGCCGACGGCCTGCTGTCGAGCGAGCAGCGGGTCGTGCTGCTCGACGGCATCGCCCGCGGGATGCACATCATCAACGGCCTGCACGAGTTCCTGAACGACGACGCCGAGTTCGCCGCGGCCGCCGTGATCGCCGGCGTCACCATCACCGATGTGCGCCGACCGAAGGAGAAGCGCGACCTGCACCTGTTCTCGGGCCGGATCTTCGACGTCACCTGCCCCAGGATCGCGATCCTGGGTACGGACGGGGCGATCGGGAAGCGCACCACCGCCACCTTGCTGGTCCAGGCGCTGAACGCGCGCGGCATCAAGGCGGTCATGGTCGGCACCGGTCAGACCACCTTGATCCAGGGCGGTAAGTACGGCGTCGCACTGGATGCGCTGGTCCCCCAGTTCTGCTCGGGCGAGGTCGAGCACCAGGTCGTCGCCGCGTTCGAAGGTGAAGACCCTGACGTGATCGTGGTCGAAGGCCAGGGCGCGCTCAGCCACCCCGCGTACATCACGTCGGCTCACATCCTGCGCGGCAGCCGCCCGGCCGGCGTGATCGTGCAGCACGCGCCGAAGCGCAAGGTGCTCGGCGACTTCCCGATGGTGGCGATGCCGACCGCGGCCAGCGAGATCGCACTGATCGAGGCGTTCGTCGACACCCGCGTCATCGGGGTCACGATCAACCACGAGGAGATGACCGAAGACGAGCTGACCGACGCGATCGCCGAGCATCATTCGGAGCTCGGCCTCCCGGTCACCGACCCGCTGACGCGCCCCGCGTCGGATCTGGTCGACATGGTGCTGACGGCTTTCCCCGCGCTCGCGGCAGTCGCCGAAACGACCACACCCGTGTGACGCTTCGGCTCGAGACCGATCTTGACAAGGTCGAGCAGAACACCCGGATCCTGGTTGACCGGCTTGCCCTCAACGGGCATCCGGGTCACCGGGATCACCAAGGCCGTGTTGGGCTCGCCGGGAGTCGGCGCGGCGATGCTGCGCGGCGGCGCCCACGGCCTCGGCGATTCCCGAGTGCCGAACCTGCTTCGGTTGGCCGGGCTAGACCCGCCACCGTTACGCACGTTGATCCGCTCACCCATGCTCAGCCACGTGGCATGGGTCGTCGACGCCGCCGACGTCAGTCTGAACACCGAGGCCGCCGTGCTGGCAGCGCTCGATCAGGCCGCGTCCCGGCAGAAGCGGATGCACGCCGTCGTGCTCATGGTCGAGTTGGGTGACCTACGCGAGGGCATCGCCCTCGACGACGTGCCTGACGCCGTGCGGGCGGTTCTCGGTCACTCCTCGCCTGCGACTCGTCGGAATCGGCGCCAACCTCGCTTGTCAGAACGGTGTCATTCCCGACGACCGGAACATGGGCATCCTCACCGGGCTCGCGAACGATATCGAGGCACGGCACGGGATCTCGCTCGACGTCGTCTCAGGCGGCAACTCGGCGAACCTGAACTGGGCTCTGCACACCCGCGACGTCGGCCGGGTCAACGACCTTCGAGTCGGCGAGGCCATCCTGCTCGGCGTCGATCCGTTGTACCGCACACCGATCCCCGGCCTGCACACGGACGCCTTCACTTTGACCGCCGAGGTCATCGAGGTCGCGATGAAGCCGGCTCAGCCCTGGGGAGATCGTGCTCAGGCGGCCTTCGGCGTGGCTCCGGCGCGCACCGGCAGCAGGACCGTGCATCAGGCAATCCTGGCCCTCGGTCGCCAGGATGTGGACCCGGATGGTCTGCAGCCGCCAGAGGGCATCACCATCCTCGGGATGAGCAGCGACCACCTGATCGTCGACCTCGGCGATCACCCTGTCGCGGTCGGCGACGAGATCGACTTCGGTGTCGGGTACGGCGCACTCGTGCGGGCGATGACGTCGCCCTTCGTCACCAAGATCGAGCACCTCGGCCGCTCCGTCGCAGCCGAGGCGAGGCAGGTGCCGTTTTCGATCGAAAGCACCGACGCCTGAGACCTTCTGGTCTTAGAACATCCCGGTCGAGCGACCCAACGCAGTCAGGATGTCGTAGACGTCACTCGCGTTGACAGCGGAGATGTTGCCTTGAGCGCCCAGGACTTCGGCCACGTCGTTGCTAAACCCATAGCCGGAGTCGGCGTAGCTGGCCACGGAGCTAAACGGATCGTCGACGATGGCGACGTTGTTATTGCCCTCGAAGGCTGTCGCGAAGCTGTTCTCCGGGCCCAGGTTCAAGGCGAAGTTATCGTTGCCGATTTGCGCGTAGGCACCGGCGAACTCCTGCGTGAAGTTGGTGTCGCTGATGGCAATGTTGTCGTTGCCGCCAAACCCGCAAAGGAACCTTCGTCGTAACCGGTCATGTTGCCGGACTCGCTGGCGTAGTTACCGTTGCCGCCGACGGCGTCCACGCCGTCATACAGGCCGCTGTTGTTACCGAAGTCGATGGCGGTGTCGTTGTTACCGCCCCCAGCGACTCCGCCCAGGCCACCGCCGCCGGCGAACGCGCCCTCGTTGCCGCCGCCGCTGGCGCCGTTGCTGTTGTTGCCGATGTCGATGGCAGTGTCGTAGGCGCCGGTCCCGGAGCCTCCGCCCAGGTCGCTGTTGCCGGCGTAAGCCCCGTCGGCGGGCGCCCACGGACGGCAATTCGTTGTTGCCGATGTCGATGGCGGTGTCGTAGTCCGCGCCAGTGTCGCCGGGCTTCCCGCCGGCAATGGCGAGAGCATTGGTGCCGTCGGCCAAGGCGTAGTCGCCGGTGCCGCCACCGGCGCTGGCGTATGCGCCGCTGCCTTCGGCGATCGCCAAGCCACCCTGCCCGGCGGTGGTGTAGGCGGTGGCGCTGCCCTCCTGGAGCAGCGAATACCCGTCGAACGAGACGGCGAGATTCAGGCCCGACGACGCGGCAGGCAGGGCCGCACCGGCCAGCAGACCATCGATCGACACCAACCAGTCAGAAGACGAGTCGGCGGAGGCTATACCCGGGGACGGGACCAACGCCGCCCCAATTCCCAATCCGACCGCCAGCATGCTCAGTCGACCGACTCTACGAACGTTCACCACGGTTGTCCTTCCGAGGAGGCACCGACGGACCCGAGTTGGAGAGATCGGCAGCGGCGACAGGCGAATTCGTCCCGCATTCCCAGGAATTCAGACCAGGAAGCCGAACAGCAATACGCCTTTTGACCGCTCTGCAGGTTCTCTTGCTTGTCGGGTTGGCCCTCGGTCTGTTGTTTTTTGTGCCCCCTGGCTACAACGGTTCATGAGCATAATCGGCCACCGGGATTATTGCTGTGGAAACGCTGACAGCGTCACGAGCGCTTTTGCTACCCGGATGCTGGCCGTCGACGCACGGGAGGGATAGTGTGCCCAACTCCGTGCTGGAAGTATGCGAATTGAACGCTTTACGGGATCTGCTCTCACCGTCACGCCTTACCCACGTCGTGGATATCGGCGCAAACTCCCTCGACGGACGGCGAGCCGCCGCTATCTGCCGATGCTCAACGCGAACCTTTGTCATGTAACAGGATTCGAGCCTCAGGGAGAGCCGTTACTCGCACTCCAACGCCGATGTGGTCCGAACGAGCTGTATTTGCCGTATGCAGTCGGCGACGGCGGCCCACATACGTTGAACGTGTGTCGTGCATCCGGGATGACCAGCCTCCTTGAGCCCGACCCAACGACTCTGGGGCTTTTCCCGACGCTCCAACCACTCGGTGTGGTGATTGAGCGCGTGCCCATAGAAACTCGCCGACTTGATGATATCGACGAGATCGCGCACCTCGACCTGCTGAAGATTGCCATCCAGGGCGGTGAACTGGCCGTTCTCCGACACGGGCACATGAAGCTCGCCGAGGCGGTGGCGATTCAGACCAAGGTGTCGTTCGTGACCTGGCATCAAAGCCAACCACCGTTCGGGGAAGTCGACTCGGCACTTCGTAGTCAGGGCTTCATTCCGCACTGCTTCGCCGAGTTGAGGAGAAGCCCGATCGGTAACGTCCCGGTCGGCGGCACTACTGCCCCACCCTCGAACCAGCTCACGGAAGCCGACGTTGTCTACGTGCGGGACTTCGCTCAGCCGGACGTCATGACCGACGAGCAGCTGAAACATCTGGCGTTGATAGCGCATCACTGCTACGGATCAATCGATTTGACGGTGCGATGCGTGGTGCTGTTGGAGCAAAGGCAGGTTCTTGAGACTGGAACTGCGCAGCGTTACCTGAGCCTGCTCGGCAGCTAGCTAGTTCACCCGCGGCCTGAAGCACGGCAGGGCACAATCCATCCCATGCAGCTAATCGGCTACTCCGCGCCACAGGTAGACGTCAGCGCCGTGCCCGGCCTCGGCGGGTTGCTCACCTGGACCGAAGCCACCGTGCGACAAACCGCAAGGCGTGCCGTCGCGTTGGCGTCGTTGATCGACCGCGTCGGCTCGACGCTGGACGACGTCGCCGAACTGCGGCGCGCTGCCGAGATCATCGCGGCCAATCTGTCCGAGCTCGGTGCCAGTGCCGCGGGCATCGACCGAAACGCCGGCAAGATAGCCGACGAGATATCCGGCCTGAGCACGGCGGCGCAGGGCATCGACACCCACGCGGAGAAGTTGGCCACGGGCATCGACGAACTCGTCGCGATCCTGCCCACGTTGCGGCGTCTCACCGAGATCGTCGATCCGCTGGACAACACCGTCGCGCGGCTCGGTCGGTTCGTCGATCGAATCCCGGGAGCAGGCCGCCGCCGAAATCTGACGTCTGACAACGCGTAAGTCGGCGCGCCGTCACAGCAAACGGTAAGGTTCCGTTCAGCTAGTCACCAGCGCGAACGGAAGCACATGTCGTTGCGAGCGTGGACCCCATACGCGGATCCGAGGCCGGTGCGCACGCGCACTTTCCCCGAGCTATTTCCCGGCTGAGATTGTGCGACCATGCCTGCTGGTGTCCTGAGCCGCGAGGGCGAGAGTCGGGCGGTTGCCGGCTTCCTGGCCTCAGCGTCTAAGTGGCCGTCAGCCCTGGTGTTGGAGGGAGAGCCGGGTATCGGCAAGACCACGCTGTGGTCGGCCGTTGTGAAGCAAGCGGTTGAACGTGGGTTCCGGGTGTTGACGGCCCGGCCGGCCGCGGCGGAATCAGTACTGGCGTACGCCTCGCTCGCCGACCTGTTGGCCGACCTCGAGGCGGCCATGTTCGCCGACCTGCCGCACCCGCAACGGCGCGCGATCGACCGGGTCCTGTTGCGGGCCGACGCAACTAGCGAGCCGACCGATCAGCGCGCAGTGGCGGCCGGCTTCCTGTCAGTGGTGCAGAGTCTCGGCGAGCAGTCGCCGGTACTGGTAGCGATTGACGACCTGCAATGGCTGGACGAGTCCAGCGTGCGGGTCCTTGCCTTCGCTGCCCGGCGTCTCTCGGTGCCCTTGGGTGTTCTCGGCGCTGTCCGCACCGATCCGGACGGCGCGCGTGCAGCGTCCTGGTTACAGCTGTCCCGAGTCGACGCGGTTGAGCGAATTATAGTTGTGCCCGTTGACTCTTGGTGCTTTACACGTCGTCATATCTGAGCGGCTTGGGCGATCATTTCCTCGCCCGACGATGGTGCGCATTCACCAGGTCTCGGGCGGAAATCCCTTCTATGCCCTCGAATTGGCGCGGGCGATAGAAGGTGGCACGACGGACCTCGAGGGGTCGCTACCGAATACGCTCGCCGGCTTGGTGCGGGCCCACATCAGCAGCCTCGATGCCGAGGTGCGAGAAGCGTTGCTGGCCGCGGCGTGTCTGGCAGAACCGACCATCTCGTTGGTGTCAGAAGCGATCGGTACCGACGCAGATCGACTGCTCGACATCCTCGGGGAGGCCGAGAACGAGGCGATCATCGGGATCGAAGGTGATCGGCTGCGGTTCGCCCACCCGTTACTGGCGGCGGGGGTCTACACCGACGCCGCGCCCGGACAGCGCCGGAAGATGCACCGGCGCTTGGGGCAGATCGTGGATCAGCCCGAGTTACGCGCCCGCCACCTGGCCTTGAGCGCCACCAGCCTAGATCCGCTGAGTCTTGAGGCTCTCGATACCGCTGCCGAGTCGGCGCGTAGCCGCGGGGCGCCCGCGGCCGCTGCTGAACTGCTCGACCTGGCCCTGCGACTCGGCGGCGACACACCGCAGCGCCGGATGCGTTCGGCTGCTTACCACTTCGACGCCGGAGATTCCAAACGGGCCACGACCCTGCTCAAGGAGACGACCGAGCGGCTGACACCTGGAATGCTTCGAGCAGAAGCGCTTTGCCAACTCGCCGTGATGCGGCTGTTCGACAACAGTTCTCTCGAGGCCGCCGACCTGCTGCAACAGGCCCTCGCCGAGACTGAGGACAATCTCGTGTTGCAAGTGCAGGCGCTCATCCCGCTGTCGTATGCATTGGGCGAAACCGGGAACCTCGGCGCCGCCGTGGACGCCGTCGAGAACGCAGTTGTACATGCCGAACAGCTCGGGCAGCCGAATCTCCTCAGCCAGGCACTGGGCGTCCGAGTCATGCTGCACTTCGTAGGCGGAGACCCTATCGATGAGCCGAGCATGCAACGCGCTCTGGAACTAGAAGTCCGCCAGACAAGCATCCCGATGCCTTTCCGTCCGAGCTTCCACAACGCCGTGCTCCTGGCCTGGACCGCGCAACTCGAGCGGGCCCACCAGGAGATGCTCTCCATTCGGCGAGACTGCCTCGAGCACGGCGACGAGAGCGACCTCATCTATGCGACGTTCCATACCGTCCTGATAGAGATCTGGCGGGGCGACCTCAGCGCGGCGACGCTTCTTGCCGAGGATGCCGTGGAACGCGCAATGCAGCTCGGCGGGGACGTATCACTGTTCATTGCGCTGACCATCCGCGCCGCGGCCGCAGCGTACAGCGGCCACGAAGTCGACGCCCGTTGTGACCTCGCCGCTGCGGTGGCAGCGAGCCACCGCAGCGGCTCGTATCGGCTAGCGGAATGGCCCATCACGATCTTGGGTTTTCTGGAACTGTCGCTGGGCAACTATCGCGAAACACTGCTCACGCTGGAGCCCCTGCTATCTCACCTATCCCACTTCGACGCGGTCCCACCGACAACAGAGGTCATCACCGCCTCGTTTGTGCCCGACGCCATCGAGGCCATGATCCAGGTGGGCCGACTCGCCGACGCAGAGCCGTTGATCGACACCCTGCAACGCAACGGCCGCCGGCTTGATCGCGCCTGGACGCTGGCCGTCGGAGCGCGCTGCCGTGCCATGCTGTTGGCCGCCCAGGGTGATCTCGATGGTGCGGTGGGCAGCCTCGAACAAGCGATGGCCGAGCACGACCGCCTGCCGATGCCGTTCGAACGCTCGCGCACCCAATTTCTGCTCGGCCAAATCCAGCGCCGCCAACGGCGCAAGGACGCCGCCGTGGTCACGCTGCGCGAAGCGCTGTCCGCAGTCGAGGACATCGGAATCCCGCTGTGGGCGGCGCGGATCCGCGCCGAACTGGCGCGCTGCGCCGTCGTACCACGCGGGACCGGCGAGCTCACCCCAGGCGAACGACGCGTCGCCGAGCTGGCGGCCTCAGGCTTGACCAACCGTGACGTCGCCGCGGCGCTGTTCATCAGCCCAAAAACGGTCGAGGCCAACCTCGCCCGCATCTACCGCAAACTCGGCATCCACACCCGGGCCGAACTCGGCCGCCAGATGGGCCAGCCCGACAGGTAGGGAAACACCTGATTCTGTCGGCGAGCTCCGACGCCTAGCCTCGCCCGGTGGGCGCGCCCTTATTGCAGCTGCGCTGTTATCTGGCTGAATGGTATCGGCCCGAGCTGACCGACGAACTTCTCGATAACACCGTCGCACGGCTCGATGAATGCGTGCGGGCGATGTGCGCAGCGGGCTCACCGGTGCAGCTGCTCACGGCGCTGGCGGTACCCAACGACGAGTTGATTTTCGGCGTCTTCGCGGCCCGCACTAAACAAGTCGTCGCCCAGGTATGCCGCCAGGCCGGGATTCCCGCCCAACGGATCAGCCCCGCCATCGACGCCCGCACCGCACGTCAAACATAGGGAAACACCTGATTCTGGCCCGACCCCCTGCTACATAGCGTCAAAACGCCGCATTCATCGGGGACGCGGCCAGGGAGGATCACCGATGAAAAACGCTAAGCGGATCGGTCGGCTAGGGGTGCTGGCAGTTGGGGTGGGCATCGGGGCTGCGGCGGCCCAGACGCCGCTCGCTTGGGCGGACTCGTCTACGGACTGGCTGTCATCAATCGACAGTCTTGCGGGCGGGGCACTCCCCGCCGCCCCGTCGTCTGGTCTGGATCTGGCCATCTCGTTCGACGGGTATTCGTTGTTCCACGACGGCAGCGCAGTCGCCGACACGGGAATCGAAGGCAACGGGAATTATGACTTTGCGATCGCCTACGGCGACGGCGCCATCGCCAACGCCTACGGCGGCACCGGCGACTTCGCCCTCGCCGATGGCACCAACGCATTTGCCAATGCGGGCGGAGGGACCGGCGCGAACTTTGACAACGCCATCGACATCGGCAACAACGACCTGCCCTCCACGGTTTACTCCGACGGCGCCTTCGCCGGAGACGCCGACCTTGTCGGCAACACAAGCGGCGGTACCGGCAGCTACGACACCGCCATCGACATCGGCAACAACACGGCCGACGCCGCTACGGGCACCAGTGGCGACGACGGCGCCTTCGCCGGTGCCGGTGGCCTCTTCCTCAACAACCCCGGCAACGGCGACCACGACACCGCCATCGACATCGGCAACAACAGCGGCGATCATGACGCCTCCCTCGCCATCAACGGAAACGGAAATTACGTCAGCGACTCCGGCAACAATGTTGGCTTTGGCGAAGGTCCCGTGGCGCACTATGGCGACAACAACATCGTCGTCGCCGACACGAGCTACAACGCCAACTACGACAACCCAATCTCGGAGTCGGGCAACGACAATTACGTCTACGTCCTCGGGCCGGAGAACAGCACCGCGTCAGTGCTGGCAGGCGATTCCAACATCGCCTACGTCCTGGACCCGTTCGGCTCCACGGCCAGCTACGCCGAGGCCGGCTACGGGGGTAATTCCGATCTGGCCGCCGTCGTTCTGACTGACGGTTCGGCCACCTCTATCGCCGCCGATAACTTGTACGACGTCGTGACGGCGGCCGGTAACGAAGCCGGCACCGCGGCCTCGACCAGCGGCGGCTTCCTGGCCGAGCTCCTGTCGTTGTTCTAGAAGTTCGCGGGCGATGCCACCGACGACAGCGCCTAAAGTGGCTGTGGGACAGCGCAACCCGCCCCGGGCTCGCCCTAGAGCAATGACGCGATGTCGCTCAGGAAGGTCGAGAGCGCAGAGTCGAGACCGGTGATCATCGGCAAGATGTCGACCAGGTAATTGGCACCGGTAGCGTCCGGGTTAAGGGAGTCACCGAAGGCGGTAGCTAGGTCGAAATTACCGGCGCCGAAATCGTTTGCGCCGGCGGAGGCGTCGCTGCCCGTGCCGAAGACGGCGGCGATGTCGTTGTCGCCGACCAAAGTAGGTTCAAGAGGGCCGCCGCTACCGCCGGCGCCCGCGAAGTTGTTGTCGCCGAGGACGAAGGCCAAGTCGTTGTTGCCCGGGCCTCCGAAAAGGTATTCGTCGGCCCCGGCGTAGGCGCCGTAGTTAAAGGGGTCGTCATTGTTGCCGATGTCGACGGCGGTGTCATAGTTGCCGCCGAGAGCCGCGGCGGAAGCGTTGCTGCCCTGGGCCTCCGCGATATCACCGATGCCGCCGCCGGCGCTGGCGTTCGCTCCGGCGCCGTCGGCGAACGCGAAGTTGAATTCCCCGTGGGTGCCCGAGTCGGCGGTCGCGGTGCCTGTGTTGAACAGCGAATACCCGTCGAACGAAATGGCTATGTCATTGAAGTCGAATGCAGACGGATCGGCCGAGGCAATACCCGGTGAGAAAGCCACCGCCGATCCGATGCCCAACCCCACCGCCAGCGTGCCCAGCGCTGCGAAATTACGCACATTCATGGGTCTCGCCTTTCTCCAGCTTGATTCGGCGCGTGTCCGCCGGCGTGGTTAGGCTGCGCCAGCACACGGGGTCGGCGCATCGGGTGTTTCCCTACATTTTTGAGATTTCTCAGGGTCTCGGCGCGAGCTAACGCTGGATGCCTCGCGACAGCTAAGCCAGCGCCGATGCCAGCTCCGAGCGGGGCACTGAGATCGTCTGCGGGCCGCCGACCTCAGCCAGCCACATGCCCTGCGAGATATAGAAGATGACCGCGTCGTCGGTGAGCGCAAAGTTCTGATACACCCTTGCGCCGAGAGTGTTGCGCGGCGCTGGGCCGCCGTAGCTCTGCCAGCGCTTGTCCATCTGGCGCTGGACGATCGGGTCGAGCACCGCAACCGGGTCGACGCCCGATTTGAACAGGGTGTCGAACGTGATCGGGCGTGTGTGCGTTGACGTCGTAGTTGAACGACTGGAATCCGGTTACGGGGTGGGCACCGCCGCTGTCGTTGTACAGCTCGAAGACGACGCTTTGAGGTGCCCGAAGTCGCCGTTCCCGAGGTGTACATGCGCGAGCTCACATCGCGCTCGTACGGCCGGTCGCGTGGCGGGTGTGCGGCGGTGAAGTCCACGAACTCGTCGCCTGTCCTGGTTGACGAAGTCGGTCAGCGCCGGTTGGTCGGAATAGTCGAGTGGATAACTGATCTCGATTGAGTACGTGGCGGTTTTGGTCTGGATGTGGCACTTTCTGATCGGCCTGCACCGTCCCGCCGAGTTCCGTGCAGCCGGTGGCCGGTGCGGTGGGCTGCGCGGATGCGGGTGCGCAGAACATCGTCGCGCAGGCCACGGCAGCGGCCAACCCGATGAGGGGCTTGCGGATCACCACTGCGATCCTCCCAACGGATGCACCTGGAGTTCGCAGGTCTCGATTCTTCACTGGGACAGTGGATATTTCTGTGGTATCGGGTGCCGTCACCAGGAGCTGTGTGTAGGTCGGGCACTTGCGGTACGGATCGCTCCTGTCTACGGAGACACCCTCCACCATGGCGTATTGCGGCTGGTCGGTCGCCACCGTGACGGTTGGCAACTTGTCCGTCCGCAGCCCGCCCTGGAATCCGGACAGGGTGCGCTCGGCGTGCAACAGCGGGCCGCCGTCTCCGGTGTCGACACCGGGGTAGCCGGTGAGTGTGCACGGCTGATTACCGGTCGCCAGGCCGGAATTTCAGGACCACCGCGCGATGCCCGGAAGCGGACTGCTGGAGGTCGTTGGTCACCACGATCTGCCCATTCGCGCACGGCGACGGAGGATCAGCCTGCGCGACGAGCAGGCAATCCGACAGCTAGCTGCGAAACCCGTTGCTGACGTGATCAATACGGCAGAGCGTGCAATCGTCACGGATGCGTCTCACTTCTCGCCTCGGATAGAGATCGACGTCCTCGACACCGCCACCACGGGTGATGGGCGGACCGAGCAGCACGGTAGAGGTGTTGGCCGCCGGGTCGTAGGTCGACCAGCGACGTCCCGCCGCCACATCCCACCTGACCGACGACCATCAGCTTGTCGCCACTCGCGCCGACGAGGCTGACACTGTCACTGACGCCGGGAATATGCACCCGTCGGGTTCCCCCGTCCGGCGTCAGTCGGGACACGAACGTGCTGCCGCATGCTCCGGAGGTGGAAAGGAATATGCCACTGGGTAATTCGTGTGCGCTCCAGTTGCCCAGATTGTCCTCGAACCGAGGGTCGTTATCCTCGATCGGGTTGACGGCCGTCAATGCGGTCGGCTTGCCACCGTCGAGCGGCACCTTCCAGAACTGCTGTGCCGCACTGCGTTCCTCGGTGCAGCGCGCCAGGAACACACCGGCGGTCCACCACCCTCGACCGATGAGCACGTCGCCTCCGGCATCGGCGCGGCCAGGATGCGGACGATCGACCCATCGTTGCGCATCACCACGAAGCTGTTGTCCGTCCTTGGCACGATCTTGTTGCCGAGGTTCGCGGTGGCCAGCACGAGTTGTGTCCCGTCGGGTGACTCCAGGTAGTCGCCGCTGAACTGCCCCGCACCGCCCAGATCCTTGGTCGGGTAGACGAATTGTTCGTGGCCTGCCATGTCGATCCGCTTGAGTGTGCCGGGCTCGTCTGCCGTTGTAGTCGGTCGACACCAGGAGGGCCTCACCGTCCGGACGCGTGTACCGATTCCTGCAGCGGTACCCGTTTTGTGGGACGGACGGTTCGCGCGCCGGTGTGCAGATCGATGGAGATCGAGTCGCCCTTCGTCCCGTACTTCGGTGTCAGGAGCGCGTGGCTGCCGTCGCCCGACCAGCCGACCCAGATGCCTCGCACCGTCGGCCGGCGGGAACTCGGTGATCGAGTACCGGTTTCCTGCGGGGCTCACGAGATACAGCACAGTGGTCGCCGTTTCGGGCGTGGGTTCACCCGCCGCGCGTTGACCGCCTGGATGGTGCGGCGTAACCGGAGTCCAGACCGCCAGCATCCAACCGGGACCGACCTGCGCCCAAGGCACATCGCCGATGCCACGCTCGACGCCCTGAGCGACGGCGGGCGCGGATCTTAGCAACCGAGGTGGCCGAGCTACCCGGATTGGGTTGGTTAGCAGTCGAATTCGATGACGATGAGCAGCCGGCCAGGAGCAGCGACGCGGAGGCGACTACGCCGAGTCCGGCACGCCAGACCGCGGCGTGGGTCCGAATATCCTTCATGACGATTCCTTTCACAACACGAATGCTGCTACCAACGCCTTAATGAATCCTTGGCAACGTTGATCGGGCGCACACGATTGCTGTGGGACCACCACGCGGCCTAGCCGGCGATCAATGCCGCCACCGCCGACGGGTCCTTGTAGTACACGTCGAGCTTGGCGGGAGACCTTTCTGTTCTCAAGCCGCCGCGGTTGCGGCCGCGGCCTGCGCGCCCGCCTGCCTGGTCAGGTAATCGATCTGCAGGTAAATCGCATAGATCACGAAGGGCGGCAAGATCATGAAAGGCACGTTCTCCGCGAGGAACTTGAACCAGAAGCCGAACGCACCCTGCCCGATATCGCCGAATCCGGCCCGCACTTCAGCCATGAAGTACACGCCGGTACTACTGAGGAGAATCGCGCACCCCGCGAAGGCGAGCCAAAGGCAGCGAATGCGCGATTCGGTCGGCAGTCCGGGGCGGATCAACCGGAGCCAAAGGACGAAGAGCGTTGCACCGGTGATGACGCCGACGAGCTCCAAACCGAAGATCCAGTTGTTGGCACTGGTGTAGCGCGTGTCGGTCAATCCCCATTGCCACCACAGCCACTTCCAGCCGGGGTCAGTGGTGGGCGTCCACAAGTTGAATGGATGACCGATCAAGAAGATGGTCTCGTAGCCGAGCTGGCTGCCCGCGGTGTACGGCAAGTAGATCAACGTCAGTTCGGCCGCTCGCTCCAACCGCGGGCGCTGCTCACCTCGACCCGTCCATAAATAGACCAGCGGCAGCAGGATCACCGGCACGCCGAACAACAGGTTGGCGACGACGTCGACGGTGAAGGTCGGCGGCAACATCCGCAAGCCCACTCCCCCGACGGCCAGCACGAATGCGATGCCGGTGAACGCCGTGAGGAGAAGGTACGTCCGCCGTCGATGGGCGGCCCAGGGCCGCGCCAAATTCGGCTGGTGGTCCGACGAAGCGTGCGTCACGACGTCCGATGTCATTGCATCATCCGTATTTTCGTGGACTTTCGTGAGCGAGAATCCGCCGCGCGTCTGGTGTCGTCCAGTATGCTGAGCACTCGCTCAGCATACGACTCTGGGTGACCGGCGGTTCCGTTTTGGCCGGACGTGTTCCACGCCGGCACCGGCGACGCGCGTGTGATCGTGGCGACGAACTGGTGAACGGTGGAGTTGTGACTCGGCGCGCACGGTCATGGCGAGCTTAGGATTTATCCGCTACGCCGCTTCCCGTCGATACCGCATCCACATCACTCGATGACAAGGTGCTCCCGCTGAACGAGGACCTCACCGTGCAGACAACGTCAGAGCCTGTGTTGCCGCTTCGTACGGTCGGCGGTGCTGAAACTGTTCGCCTGGCCGTAATGGTCGGCGCACTCGGCGTCGTGTTCGGCGACATCGGAACCAGTCCGATCTACACCCTCGCGACCGTCTTCAACCCCACCGATCCGCACCCGGTGCCCCTCAACATCGACAACATCTACGGCGTCGTCTCACTGCTCTTCTGGTCGGTGATGACGATCGTCACGCTGACCTACGTCACCCTGGTGATGCACGCCGACAACGACGGCGAGGGCGGCATCATGGCGCTCATCACCTTGCTGCGGCGCTTTGGCGGACAAGGGGGACGCCGGACCCTCGCCGCGCTGGCCGCGCTCGGCATCTTCGGCGCTGCGCTGTTCTTCGGCGACAGCATGATCACCCCTGCGATGTCGATGCTGTCGGCGGTCGAGGGCCTCAAAGTCGTCGAACCATCTCTCGAAGAGTGGATCGTCCCGATCACCGCGGTGATCAGTTTGGTGCTGTTCGCCGTTCAACGCTACGGAACGAACGCCGTCGGTCGGCTGTTCGGGCCGGTGATGATCGTCTGGTTCGTCTCGATCGGCGCCTGCGGGGTGAAGGGCATCCTCGGCCACCCCCAAATCCTCAAGGCGCTGTCCCCGACCTATGCGGCGACGTTCGTGTTCGGACACCCCAGAATTGCGTTCTTCGCGCTCGCCGCAGTCGTGCTCGCGGTCACCGGTGCGGAGGCGCTGTACGCCGACATGGGCCATTTCGGTCGAAAAGCCATCACCCGGGGCTGGCTCTTCGTCGTGCTGCCGGCATGCACTCTCAGCTATCTAGGCCAAGGCGCACTGGTCCTCGGCGACGAGTCCAAGGCGAGCGCCCCGTTCTTTTTACTCACTCCGCACTGGGCACAGCTGCCCATGGTGCTATTGGCAACCGCCGCAACGGTTATCGCCTCTCAGGCAGTGATCACCGGGGCCTATTCGGTGGCATCGGCAGCCGCTCGCCTGAGCTATCTGCCGAGATTGCGAATAACCCACACCTCGGAGTCGACGATGGGCCAGATCTATGTGCCGTGGATCAACGGTCTACTGATGGTCGCGGTGCTCATTCTGGTGTTCGCCTTCCGCAGCTCGGCGGCGCTGGCCTACGCGTACGGTATGGCGGTCACCGGGACGATCACCATCACCACACTGCTGTTCTTCTACACCGCCCGCAAAAGGTGGCATACGCCGCTGTGGCTCATCGTGATCGGCGCCGGGTTGCTGTTGACGGTGGACCTGTTGTTCCTCGCGGCGAACCTGACGAAACTTATCCACGGGGCCTGGCTGCCGCTGCTGATCGCCGTCGTTGCGTTCACCGTGCTGTCCACGTGGCAGCGCGGACAAGACATCGTCACCCGAGCGCGGACGGAAGCTGAGGGACCGCTTCGTCCGTTCGTCGATCGGCTGGCCCACGCTCAGCCGCCATTAGTGCGCACCAAGGGCACAGCGGTTTTCCTCAACCGCGGAAAAGAGACCACGCCCTTGGCGATGCGGGCCAACTGCGAGCACAATCACGTGCTCCATCAACACGTGATCATCATGGCGATCGACACCCTGCCGGTCCCGCGGGTAGCCGAATCCGAGCGAACGGAAATCGACGACCTCGGCTATGGCCATGACGGGATCGTGCATCTCACCGCGCATTTCGGGTACATGGAAGCACCCGATGTTCGCGGCGTGCTGCGCCTCTTGGACCCGTCGCAGACAGAAGGTCAGATCGACGTCGACGGCGCTTCCTACTTTCTGTCCGACCTCGAACTGACCATGGGTGCGGCAAAGAACATGGCGCACTGGCGCAAGCACCTGTTCATCGCGACGTCCCACATCACCGCCGACGCCGCCAATTACTTCGGCCTGCCTCCCGACCGAACGGTGGTCATGGGTTCGCGGATCGAGATTTAGCTACCTGCGGCGCGGTCACAAAAGATTAGAAAGCCTTGACGCATTCCTCTACCAGATCGAGCAGGGTCTTTGGACGTTTGTTCCTGATAGCGTCGATGATTTTGGTGGCCCTGGCCTCGTGCTTTGTGTCGGCGGCCCAGAATTTCAGCGCGAATTCGTCGTCTTTTTGCGCAACGTGTTCCGCGGCCAGCCCCTGCAGCACATAGACGACAATGTCGTCGTTACTGAACGCGCCGCATCCGATGGGGCCCGTGTTGACGACGATGCTTTTGCCTACCCCCGACCGCTTTTGGGCCAAATCGAACATCGCGACAAAGGTATTGAAGAGGTCGACGACCGTGGCCTCGCCTTTGGCGCCGTCTTTGGGTTTGGGAGCCTTATTCAGGTCGGGCGCCGCTGCGGCGATGAGATTGAACGTCTCCCCAGCGCCCGGGAACACCCCTTTGTCGACGATTGTCCTGATCTCCTCAAAGGACTTGTCCTGAAGGCCGGCATGCGAGAAGTTGGCCTGCGCGCTGAGGTTCAACACCCGGTGCAAGCCTTTGATCAAGATCGGTGTCGGGTCGCCGCATCCGACGGCGGACAGATCCTCCTTGTCGACCGGCGTGCGGGTCACGAGGTGCGAGCGCCAGGTTCCCTGCGCGTCCTTTTCCTGCCAGGCAGCGAGATTGGCGAGATCCGGCGTCTCGCAGCACATGGTCTCTTCCTGAACGAAACCGCTGGTGAAGGCGCCGCCGCCGAGATGGGCGTTGGCGAAGTCGACCCAGTACACGTCGGTGCTTTTGGGATCGACGCCGCCGAGACGGTAGTCGTACCAATTCGAGTCGAATACCTTTTTGACCTTCTTGGATTCAAACCGGTCATTCGCGAGGTAGCGGGGATACGTTGATGGAGAGTTCCATTGGTACTTCAGATCGTCTTGGACGTAAACGTCCGGGCTGGTCTTCGTGTTCCGGTCGATCCTGGAATATTGCGCCAGCGCGGTGGCATAGATATACACCTTCTTGCGATACCAGTCTTTGTCCTTTCGTTCCTCGACGTTGTTCTCGTATTTGCCGGCCATGATGCCGATCTGTCGGCAAAGGTCGGTCGGGAACGGCTCTTGTCCAGTCGTCATCGATGTCCCGTCTAGAGAAGTTTATTCGTGGAATTTCAGATCAAAACGCCGGGCTTGACTATAAGGCACACGTGCAAGAAACGTGACGACGTTGCGGTTTAACGCGCCAGTCGATTCGGATTGAGTGCAAGGTTTCCGGCGAGGGTGCTGACAAGTTTTCTATTCGGTGTGCCGTTGGGCGAAGAGCATCCGCCCGCCTTCATAACGGCGAAGGTCATGGGGATGCGTGAATCAAGTAGCGCACTACTCGTGTCACCGATGCGGTGATCAGCGAGCGTGGCGATGCCAGGTCCCCTCGCCGATAGGAAAGACACCATGGTCACCCTCCCCGCAACACACCTCAAGACCGCCACAGAAATACCAGATCGCTTCACCATCAACGAAGTTCCGGCCGAACCCGGTATCGCACCGTTGGCCGCGACTGAGCCGCCTCCGCCACTGGGCCCACTCGCGGCATTCACCGACAAGTTCACGGGCCGTGGCTTCAACACAATATTTCGTCCGCAGAACCCAACGACGCCTACCGAACTCCCCATACCGCAGCCGGACAGCGACAACATCCTCGAGTTGAACCTGACCACTGAGCTGTTGTCTTTCATGGACCCACTGGGCAGTGTCCCGAACCGGGGCAGGGAACAGGCCGACATCTTTCTGAACGGCGTCCCTTACCTGCAGTCGATCAGCGACGTCACAGATCCCGCTGAAGGCCACCCCGATTCATCTGGAACCCGGAATCTGGGTAATCGTCCCTCCCACAACCGATCCCGCCCAGCCCGTCACCACGGTGGCGCGGATGGCGTCGATCCCGCACGGCACCACCATCAACGCGCAGGGCACGATCGCGTCGATCGCGGGTGGACCGGTCACCGGAGGATCGGCACCGGCCGAGCAGCAGATCCAATTGGCCCCGAGTGGGACCAGCGCGATTACGCCCTTCTCCACCGACACCGGGGATCCCTTTTTCTTTGACAGCCAGACAGTCACGAGCACCGGAACAGCGCGGATACCCCAGGATCTGTCCGGCTTTCCGGCGATCACCCAAGCGCTGCTCGACAATCCGAACAGCCTGCTGAACGATCACATTGCGGGTGTGACCATTCTGTTCACTGACGTCCTCACAGTCGACACGCAACAGCCCGCGATACCCGGTGGCGGCACGGACAATATCGACTTTCTTGCCGGTGACGCGGCGGCTCCAAACGCGGACGCTCATCGGATGTCGGCGACGTTTTGGATCGAGATCGTGCAGGCCCAGATCGAGATCGGTCCCCTCAGCGCCGGTGGATCGCAGAACGTTTCACCGGTCGTCCCGGCCGGCGCGCCGGCACCGACGTTCACGGTGACCTCAGCGTCGGCTATCACTGACAAGCAATCGATCACCGTGACCTACATACAGATCCAGTACAGCCAAAACGTGTCGCTCAACTTCGCCACACTCACCTGGCCGCACTTGTCGGTGGCCACCCTGGTCCCATTCGCGAACATCGCAACCACGGTCTATGTCGTCGTGCCGGGTGACACGCTCAGCGACATCGCCGGCCGGTTCGGGATCACGCTGGGCGCGCTGGAAGCGGCCAACCCGCAGATCACCAATCCCAACCTGATCGTCCCTGGACAGGTCATCAGAATCCCCGCGAACGCGGTGATCTACAC
Source organism: uncultured Actinomycetota bacterium (assembly GCA_963755805.1). Classification (GTDB taxonomy): domain Bacteria; phylum Actinomycetota; class Actinomycetes; order Mycobacteriales; family Mycobacteriaceae; genus Mycobacterium. The sequence goes on along the minus strand of CAVWLG010000004.1, from coordinate 129,861 downwards.
GGTCCAGCCGGGCGACACTCTCAGTGGCATCGCCGGGCAATTTTTTGGTGTCACGCTCGACGCGCTGGAGGCGGCCAACCCGCAGATCACCAATCCCAACCTGATCGTCCCTGGGCAGGTCATCAGGATCCCGTGACTGCGGCCAACCGGACGGTGACGGCATCGTCGGTCGTAGAAGCGCAGGGGCGCGTGCGACGGTGACGTCGGTTCAAGACTTTGACCGATCGCGGGGCGAAAGCTCGACGCTAGAGCGCGCCACGCCATTGGGGAAGACGCTCGTCGAGCAGCGTCACGCACTCTGGAACGCGTGAGTACGCGGGGAGTAGTTCACGCAGATCGCGGACAATGTCGGATGATTCGCCCCCGTTTGGGTCACGAGCGCCCGATAGCCATACCAATTCGCGATCGAGCCGGCCGCGGAACCAGAATCCGGCTTGAGCCGCTGCCTGTCTGGCTGGAGCGTTCGTCCTGAACGTGTACGCACTGTGCTCTCCGTCTCGGCTGACCGATCGAACGCTGAGACCGAACACCATGAACGGCACGATGGAGACGTCGACGATGTCCACTCTCGGCAGGGCGTGAATGTCGGGATGCTGACTCACCTGGTCCGCGAAGCCACGCTGCCAGTCGGCCTTGCTTTGCAGCCAAGCCGCTTCTCGTTCGGGATGGGCTTGTTCATAACGCTCGCCAACAGCGTCGATAGCGGCGTCTACTGCCACTTCGGCGAGATTGTGGATGAACTCACTGCCCGGCAGGAACGGAGTCACGACCTTGGTCAAAACTCCAGCGGACCTCTGAGTACGGGTAACCGGCTTCTTCGGTGGGGTGGGCAGAGCCTTGGCGGCTTTTTTTCCCAGGATCAGTAAGCCGTCGGCAAAGCTCACCGTGCGGACGCCGGCCGCCGGCGGATGCCACCGCATGCGCGACCGCAGATCGAGCAGGTCCGGACCTGGACCCAGGTTCACACCTAATCCGAAAGGTATGTCCATGCAGAAACCACTGAGTGCGATGTCTCGGGCTGTTGGTGAAGGCACCCCCGAGTGCCGCGGAATGGAAACGGTGTAGCGGCGATGGCGGCTGAGAACCATATTTCCCTCGGAAGGTCACAGGGTGGTGTTTGCTCGGATGTTGTCGCGGACGTATCGGAAATACGGATTCACATCGCTTTCCAGGGTCGCACCCCAAGTCGCCTGCCTGCCGTTACCGCCGAACCATTCGTCAACAATCTTTGCCTGCTGTTCGAGATTGAAAAACCCGCTGTATGAAGGTCCTGCCGGTCCGTAGGCGTAGACGTCATGCCCCAGGATGGCGCGCTGGCGAATCTGCAGGTCCAGTGCCTTACAAACCAAACCGGCTGTGAAGTTGTTGTGCGCGATCTGCCATGCGTGGGTGAGTTCGTGAATGAAGAGCTGGCCCGGCGCCTGGGTATATTCGGGTTCGATCGGCGGGTGGTCATCGCTACCAAAGCCGTTGTAGTTTCTCGGGTCGTCAAAACCCGCGCCGAGATTGACCATGATTGTTTTGCCGATGGGCATCGTGAAGGGCGCTTGCCCAATGCCGAACAAGTTAGTAAGAAGTATGCGGTCACGTGGGATGGTGCCCTTGAAGACTTTGTCCGCGAAGGTAAACTCCTCATCCGTCATGGGTCGGTGTCGGATGAGAGTTTCGATGGCGACTCCGGCCGCGACTCCAGCGACTAACGCCAGCACGATGGCACCCTCGCCGAATACGGCAAGGACACCCTCTGCGACCTCGACTCCGACTAGGCCACTCACTGATTTGTCGAGCCCTGCTGCGTCGGCCGCGGCGGTGCCGAGCATGACGCATTCACCGGTTGCGCCAGCCGTGACGTATGAGGCATACAGTTCGGCCAGAAACCCAACTACGTCGCCGATATCGCCGAAAAAGCTGACGTCTCTTTGAAAGTCGGCGGTTGGCGGTTTGGCTCGTTTGAAGTCGAGCCAGTTAAGTGCGACCTGCGGGCTCTGGCCTGTCTGGTCCCAATTGACTTGGCGATCACCGATCTCGTTGGTTCCGTGGACCCGACCGCCGGCGGTCATCACCGCCTTTGCCGCGAGTTCGGCTCCGGCGGTGACCCGCACCGCGAACTCGAAGGACTGGAACCCCGTTGCCCTGACGTCCCCAGCGAATCGAAAGGTTCCATTGTGCTCCAGGTGCAGGGTGTAGTGCCCGCCCAGGGCGACGCCGTCCGGTGTGATCAGGTTGTCGGCGAAATCAATCGGCTCCGCGTAACGGACGAGCAAATCCCGCATCGCCGCAGGCCGCGGTACTCCGAGTGCCGCGCGAACCTCTTCTAGGCTGAAAACACCGTTCCCAAGCTGATCGCGAATCGTCATATTTGACTCAACTCTCTTACCGGGGACTAACAAGGACGCGAACCAGTCCCAAACCGTCGGGGAGTGGTGTGAGTGCCTTGCCAATCACGGCGCCGAATGCCTTCTCCGGTGCGGTCACTCGTTGGCAATGTCCGGTGATCGCCGATGTCGTGAGTAGATCGCCGGGACGGATCTCGGCATGGTCGGCGTCGGCGTAGCACCACACCTTGCCCATCAGCGCGACGTGCGCGCTGTTTTCGTGTCGGTCGAGGACCAATGCCGGCTTGACACCTCCCGCACCTGAAACGATCCCCGCAACTCGGATGTCGTATTCCTTAGCGCACGGATGAATCTCACCGTCTTCCCCAAGGACGACAACCGTGCCAGGCAGTACATCCGGATCGGTCGTGGTGAGTGCCTCGGCATAGTCCGCGCCCTGCAAAATGACGTCGCCGCTGACTGCTACATTTCCGTCGACGGTCAGGCCGCCGGCTGTGACGACTACGTTCCCTTTGAATGATCCGGCGGGGGTCGTCGCGTTTCCCTCGGCGGAAACGGGACCTATGCGGCCCAGCGTGAAGTCCCCGGCGCCGACGATCCTCCACGGCGGCCCTAGGAAGAGCGCTTTTCCGTCACCGCCTACGACGGTTCCAGTACTGACGACGCTGGAACCGTTCATGAACCAGATCTGGGTTTCGTTGGTGAGTCGGTTATGCCAGAGGATGTCGGCTTTGCCGTCGCCGTTGAAATCATGAGCACCGACGATGCTCCACGGGTCGCCTACAACGGGTGGCGCTCCGTTAGAGCCAAGCACGGTGGGCGTGTTGACTACTCTCTCGCCGTCCATGAACCAGATCTCGGTCAGGCCGGTGGAGCTGTTATGCCAGAGGATGTCGGCTTTGCCGTTGGCGTCGAAGTCACCAACACCGACGATGCTCCACGGGTCGCCTACAGCGGGTGGCGCTCCGTTAGAGCCAAGGACGGTGGGCATATTGATCACGTTCACGTCGTCCATGAACCAGATTTCGGTCAAGCCGGTGGAGCTGTTATGCCAGAGGATGTCGGCTTTGCCATTGGCGTTGAAGTCACCGACTCCGACGATGCTCCAGGGCGGCCCGACAAAAGCAGTCTTACCGTCTACACCGATAACAGCTGCCCTGCTTGCAATCTTGTGGTTGAACATTCTCCACAGCAAGATCATGTTCGAACCCTGATCGTGCCACACAATATTCGGGCGCGTAATCGCCTCCGAATCGGTGCCCACCCCAACCACCTGCCACGGACCTCCGACGATAATCGGGTTGCTGTCCTCGTCGAGGAGGCTGGCCTGCGCGATGAATGTAGCGCCGTCAACTAGCCAGAACTGACTCTCATTCGTAGAGTCGTTGTGCCATAAAATTCCGGACATATCGAGTGACACTCCTTAGTGTGAGCCGAGTCAAATGAGTCGTGATAGCAACCCAGGCTTTCTGCTTGATTCGTCAATCACGATCGCGCGCATAAGGACTGATGACATCAGTAGTCGACTACTGCATCTGGCCTGGCGAGTCCCCGAAAGCGGTGGTACTCGGTGGACCCCTCTCTGCCCTGGCCGATGTTCCCAATTGGACGACCGCCGTGCTATATCAGTCCTAGCCAGGGTAGGGCAGGCCACGGCCGCGCGCGATGATCAGTCGCGACGGGATGCGGCGGCCGTCACGCAGGTCCACCATCCTTGGGTCTTGACGCCGTAAAGACCGGTGCAACGATCGTCGGATTCGGCCGTACCCGATACTGCGGGATCGCTTTCGCCGCATTGCATTCCGCGGTAGCGGGCGCCCGGCGGCTAGCACCATACGACCTAGCCGGCGATCAATGCCGCTACTGCTGACGGGTCTTTGTAGTACACATCAAGGTTGACGATCAGTCCGTCACGGAGCGTGTAAATCTCGACCAAGTCCATCCCGACCTGCTTGCCCGAGGACCGCGCGGTGAATGTGAGCCGGAAACTCGCCGCGACGGCGTCTTTCCCGAGCAGATTCAAGGTGATCGGTCCTGGCGCGAGAGCAAGCACATCGTTCATCTTCCCGAGCAGATCGAAAAAGCCTTGCGGACCGTGGTACTCGCCGCTGAATGGGAGCCCGCCCGCCGAGGACACTACGAAGTCCTCATGGAGTAGTCGCGTCCGCTCGGGACGCCCTTCCGCGCCGGTCGCACTCATGAAACGGCGCACGATCATCGGGCCCAGTTCAGCCTTATCCGCCGACATCGGACTATTTAGCGACGCCGACACGGAGATTCTCGCCCGAGAAGTCCGCCGCCATGATGGACGCCCCAGGTGATGTTTCGGCATGTGTGCGTTCGAGTTTGCGATAGCTGAAGCGCCATTGGCCGTCGCGTCCGCGCACGTAGGTTTCGTGATAGAAACCGTAGCCGCGCAGCCATTGCTTCTCGCCGTTTCGGGTCCAGAACAGGTTGTCCTCCATGGCCCAGACACCGGCGGCGTGCTCCCGGTCTTCAAAATCGATCACCGGCGTGTGACAGTGGTGCACGGTGGTGACATTGGCCAGCTGAGCCGAAAGCGCTTGCGCTGCTGCATTTCCACCGACGATGGGTTCGCTCCCGATTGACATTGCGACGTAGTCGTCGGTGTGCAGTTCGGCGTAGGTAGCCCAGTCCTTTCGGTCAACCGCATGGTCTCGCCGGCCCTTGAGGTGGTAGATCGCCTGAAGTTCGATGAGGCGCTCGACGTCGGTCATTCCGTCGGGAGCACTCATGTCATATCCTCGAACCGCGAGACCACTGCGTCGGCGCCAGGGCTCACGTACTGCACAAGTTGCGGCATGCCTTCGGTCAACTCCAGCATCTTGGGCACCGACTCTCTCACCCAGACATTGTCGCCGTGCGCCGCGCAAGCGGCCTGGTCACGATAGACCTCGACCACAACGTATCTGTGTTCATCTTCAACGCTTTTCGCGAAGCCGTAGTAGACGACTCCGGGTTCGTTTTCCAGCGTCATGGTGGTGACATAAGACATCAGGTCTTCGAACGCTTGGGCGTTCTGCGGTGGAACCTGTAGGTGCGCAATGAAAGTAATCAACTGATCCGCCTAAACCTTTGCCGGTTCGCCAATGACATGATGCGAGGTATTCAGTCTGTCCTTGGCGGCTTCGATCGTTCGGCGCACGCCTTCGCGGACCGACACCTTGTTCGGCCCCAACAGCTCCACCATCTTCGTGGTGTCGGCCCAGATCGGCCACGCCTTGCTGTTCTCCACGAACTTCGGTTTTACGCCTAGGATTTCGCCTGCCATTTGGCAATACTCCTGGGTCGTCACGGCTTCAGTTCCGCCGACATTGACGATTTCGGCACCCACTTTGGCGATACCCGCTGCGGCGATGGTCTTTTCGACGTAGTCGTCCTCGTAGAGCGGAGTGTGGACGTTGCGCACGCCGGCATAGACGCTGACCGCTTCGCCGCGCATCATCTGATCGATGCGTTGCGTGACACCGCCGCCTCGTGGCCCGTAGAAGGAGAAGATCCGCACCAACACGACCGGCAAGTCGTAGTCGACGCTGAGGTGTTTCAGCAGGAATTCTGCTGCGATCTTGCTGGCGGCGTAGTTCTCCGCAGAGCTGTGCAGGCCGTAGGCATCGTCTTCGCGGAGCGGACGTTCACCCTGATATGCGTACAAGGAGCCGGTACTGCCGTGCACGAAGGCTTCGCAGCCGCGATAGCGCCGCGCCAGGCGACCCGCGGCTCCCGCATTGACCTCATAGGCTTTCGGCTGCGGCGGCAGCACTGCGTAGTTGATGACGACGTCGACCGATTCCGGCAAACGGGACAGATCGGGATCGGCGAGGTCGAAGGCGATCGTATGGGCGCCCGCCTCTTCCAACGTCCGTTTCTGCTCGGGATCGGAGAACCGGGCCACCGCATACACTTCGTTCGATTTCGCCAGCTCACGGGCCACCGGGTAGGCCACCACCCCGCTTGCGCCGGTGACGAGCACCCGTCGTCCTGAAAGTTGCGCCATTACTCGACCTCTCCGTCCTGGTTGTTGAAAGCATGTCGATGCCCCGCGGAAAGGTCCGCAGTGCGCTCGGAGGTTCGGCGGGCGAACTTGGCCGCGGCAATCCGCAACCGCCTGGCGACGCTCGGCGGCAGTGCGCGGATGCCCGAAAGCGCGATGTCCTCGCGAAGCCTGGTCAGCCGGGACGAGGTGATGCGCCACTGCCCGTCCCGCTTCTCGTAGGTTTCGTGATAGTGGCCGTAGCCATGAAGCGTCACTGCTGGAAGCAGCCGCACCAGGTCGGTCATCGCCCAGACCCCACGTGCGGTCGTCATCGAGATCAGCGCGATCTCCGGGGCGTGTACGTGGTGGACGGTGCATTGCGACGGCTTGCCGAGGGTGCTGCGGGTGTAGGCCATGAAGTCGTCGGCGCCCAAGCGACGCCGACCTCCTGCCACGGCCAACTCGCTGACGAAATCATCGGCGAAGAGGGCTCGCCATGAGACCCAGTCCTTGGCGTCGAGGTGGCGGCAGTAGCGGGCCTTCAATTGTTTGATTGCCTCGATATCGCTCAAGGCTTCCACGGTGTCGGTCGCGGGCGTCATCGCATCCGCCACGATGCTATGGATTGTCGTCGGCCACGGTGGCCGGCGGGCGGCTGTCAGCGTCATAGTTGCCCATGAATTCCATTGGGACACCGCCCATTGTGCAGATGAACAGGTCAATCCCCGGCACGTCGTCGAACAAGACCGTGACGTCGCCGGCTGCTGCGCGCGCTTTGTCCTGCATGGCGTGGTAATCGTCGGCCATGAAGGACAGCGCGGTTAGTCCTTCGGGTGCGGTGTCCCGCAGCTTCTCAGGAACTTCGAGCACCTCGATGAGCCCGGCATCGCCGCTTCCCAACATTGTCAACGTCGCGCCGTCAGACGGCGGCCATCCCAGCGTGGTTTCGAGAACCTCACTGGGAAGGGGGAATTGGCTCTGCACATCCATACCCACCACGTCGGTGAGGAACTTGATGAACGTGTCCGCCGAGTGGCTGCACATGACGACGTGGTGGAGATGATTGGGCACAGGAACCTTTCTGTTCTCAAGCCGCCGCAGTTGCGGCCGCGGCCTGCGCGCCCGCCTGCCTGGTCAGGTAATCGATCTGCAGGTAAATCGCATAGATCACGAAGGGCGGCAAGATCATGAAAGGCACGTTCTCCGCGAGGAACTTGAACCAGAAGCCGAACGCACCCTGCCCGATGTCGCCGAATCCGGCCCGGACTTCAGCCATGAAGTAGACGCCGGTACTACTGAGGAGAATCGCGCACCCCGCGAAGGCGAGCCAAAGGCAGCGAATGCGCGATTCGGTCGGCAGTCCGGGTCGGATCAACCGGAGCCAAAGGACGAAGAGCGTTGCACCGGTGATGACGCCGACGAGCTCCAAACCGAAGATCCAGTTGTTGGCACTGGTGTAGCGCGTGTCGGTCAATCCCCATTGCCACCACAGCCACTTCCAGCCGGGGTCAGTGGTGGGCGTCCACAAGTTGAATGGATGACCGATCAAGAAGATGGTCTCGTAGCCGAGCTGGCTGCCCGCGGTGTACGGCAGGTAGATCAACGTCAGTTCGGCCGCTCGCTCCAACCGCGGGCGCTGCTCACCTCGACCCGTCCATAAATAGACCAGCGGCAGCAGGATCACCGGCACGCCGAACAGCAGGTTGGCGACGACGTCGACGGTGAAGGTCGGCGGCAACATCCGCAAGCCCACTCCCCCGACGGCCAGCACGAATGCGATGCCGGTGAACGCCGTGAGGAGAAGGTACGTCCGCCGTCGATGGGCGGCCCAGGGCCGGGCCAAATTCGGCTGGTGGTCCGACGAAGCGTGCGTCACGACGTCCGATGTCATTGCATCATCCGTATTTTCGTGGACTTTCGTGATTGCCACCGCGCGCTTAATCGATTGCTCCCGCTTTGCCCGCGGCGGCTTCGGCGCCCGCCCGCCGGGCGAGACAGTCGATTTGCAGATGGATCGCGTAGAGGACCAGTGGCGGCAGGATGATGAAGGGAATGATCTCGGCGAAGAATTTGAACCAGAGTCCGAACGCACCCTGTCCGATGTCACGGAAGCCGACGCCCGCCTCAGACACTACGTAGACGGCGGTGGTGCTCATCAGTACGGCGCATCCCGCGAACGCGAACCAAAGGCAGCGACTGCGCGAATCGGCGGGCAGGTCGGGTCGCATGAGCCGAACCCAGGCCACGAAGACCACTACACCGGTCACGACGCTGACGATCTCCAAGCCGAAGATCCACGGGTTACCGTTGGCGTATCGCGTGTCGGTTAGCCCGAACTGCCACCAGAACCACTTCCAGCCGGGATCCGTTGTCCGCGTCCACCAACCGAGCGGATAGCCGATCACGAAGACCAACTCGTAGCTGAGTTGGCTGCTGGCGGTGTAGGGCAGATAGAACATGGTCAGTTCTGCGGCTTTATCGAGGCGAGAACGCTTCTCCCCCGGTGCATTCCAGAGAATGGCGAGGGGAAGCAGAAGCACCGGAATGCCGAAGAGCAGGTTGGCGACGACGTCGGCGGTGAAGGTGGGCTCGACGAGCCCGGAGGCGACACCGACGGTCATCAGCATGAACATCGTGCCCGCGAACAGTCCGGTACCTAAATAGACCCTCGCCCGGTGGGGCGCCCACGGCCGAGCCAGATTCGACTGGGCTGCGTCCACCGCTGCTGTCATCACCTGTGTCTATCAGCGTGGCGAGCGAAGCGGAGGGATTCCAGGGGATTTATTTCTGCACCGAAAAAAATTCGCAACCTGGCCGTCTCAGCGCGACGAATTCGAGTCGACCGTTCGCTCCAGCCCCGCAATCATCACGTGGATATTGAATTCGAGCTGACCTTCATCCGGACCACTGCCGGCACGACCCGCGACGACCTGGCGCAGGACTGGAAAGTCCTGCGGTGCCGCCGACCGCAGGGCCGTCGCTACGTGAGGAAATTCCGGATGGACGGAATGCTCCGCCATGCGCAGCGCGTCCCGGCCGGCGGCATAGCCCATGTCGGTGATGAAAATCAGTGCACGACAAGCATCGTCGACATTCAGGCCTGCGTCCACCAACGCTTGCAACACCCTTTCCACGGGGTCCAGTGCACCCAAGCCGTCACTGCCGGGAAGGTGCATGGACAACGCCAACGCGCCGAGCTTGATGATCGCGTCCTTCAATGCGTAGACGTACGCGCGCACGACGCCACGCCAGTCGCCGCCGCCGGGAATCTCCACCCGGCGAAGCTCGGACTCGAAGACGTCCAGCACCACCATTTGCCGCAAGCCGTCCCGGTCTCCGACGTAGTAGTTGAGTGCTTTCGGGTTGACAGCCAACACGTCGGCCACCCTCTGCATGGTCAGATACTCCGGCGCCATGGTTCGCGCTGCGGCAATGATCTGCTCGCGACTGATTCGAGGAGGTCGCCCTCGCGACCGCGGCCGACCGGCGTCGGCCGCGCCACGTAATTCGGACGTTTCATCGCTCACCTTGCGCAGCCTAGGGTCTGTTTGACCGCCCGCACTTGAGTCGCGGTGATTGAGGCCCCCAGAGTGCTCGCCCTTCCCGCAACACACCTCAAATTCCTGGCTCTGGACAGCCAACGGGTCTGCAGCTGAGGGGCTATCCCCGCAACACTCGCCGCTTGGCCGCCGCGAACTCATCGTCGGTGAGTGCGCCCCGGTTGTGCATATCGTCGAGCTGTCGAAGCTGTTCGGCGATCGTCGAATCTCCCCGCGACGGCGACGATGGCGTCGCATACCTCGGGGCCGATTCGGAGGCGCCCTCCATTGTTTCGATGTGCTTAGGATTCTTGGGGTCGACCCGCAGGTTGAACACGTCGCCCGGGCTGGGGATCTCACCGAGCATGAACATGCCCGAGTGCTTCACCTGATATGTCGGGGTGCCGTCGGAGCGTTGCACCCGCAACATCAACGTCCGACGGATGTAGATGTTGTTCATGACCACGTTCATGATCGGCTTCTTGACCTCGAGCACGGTGCCGGTCGCCGGAATTCCGTTGTGCTGCAGGTTATCCCTGCGTTCGATTCGCGAGTACAGCCACACCGAGTAGGCGCCGACGACCGCGACGATCGCGATCGACGACCACGGTGCGACCGGGACGCTCCAGTCCGCGACGAAGGGCATCGACGAGGCGAGGAACCAGCCGCCGACGGCGTTGCTCCTGGCCTTGCGCGCCGCGATCATGAACACTCCGATTTGCACCAGGTAACCGACGATCCAAATGATCTCGACTGACCCGCCAATATCGGTACCCGTGCTGGTGTCGGGGAACACCACGGAGACGAGCAGCGCGGGCGCGACCACCAGCAGGCACCACGCGGTCAGCAACCCGGCGATCAGTGGCTTGTTCACCGCGCCACGCTAACGCTTGTCGCGCTCGCCGCGGCCCACGCGGCGCACGGTGACGATGACCGCGGCAACGCCCAGGACGCAACCGGCTGCGAGGACGATCCGCGGCAGAATCCACCCGTCTACGACAGCTTCAGCGCCGGTGATGTGAACGTCCACGTCATGACCGAGGTCTGTCTGGTACGCACCCCAGAATTCCACTGGTCTCTCCGTGTTCGTCTGCCCTCTACAACGGCCGACGGCGTCGTGAAACCAAAGACTTCTTGAGTAGTGCGATGGTTTCTCGCAATGCTCGACCGAGATCCTCGCGGGAACGCCGAAATGCTGAACCCCGACGAAGAACGCCCCCAAGGCAATCACTGCGAGTGAGATGACGACAAGAGCGACCATGTCCCCCCAGCCGCCCCGGCGTCCGCCACTCCTTATCACCTGATCCTCCTCGTGACGGTCACCTGACATTGTCAATGGTCCATTAGCACAAACGGAAGCACGCAGAGTCCCAGTACGCTGACAAGGAACATGGCGAGTGCGTTGACGCGCGCGGAAAACCACGACCTCCGCGTTGTGAGCCACGAACCGAGAACGCCGGCCAGCGCGCTGACGGCGAGGCCGATGGGCACTCCAGCAGCCGGGTTGTTGGCGACAAATTGAACCCACCAGTCCCAGAGTTTGCCAGCGCTGGTGTGTGAGGACTCTTGTGCGACCAACACCAATCCCGCCCAGCCGTGGCCCAGGTCCATCAGCGCACGCTAGCACCACTCTGGCCAGCGACGCCGGATGCAAGGAGCGCTCGCGGGCAGTCCATCGGCCGCCCACAGGCTATTGATCAGTCGAAGGTGTTTCTCCTGGTGGAGCTAAGGGGATTCGAACCCCTGACCCCCACACTGCCAGTGTGGTGCGCTACCAACTGCGCCATAGCCCCAAGATGTGCCTGTCGAAGTTACACCACGGCCTGCCAGCCATCAAAGTCGCTGATCAGACTGCGTCATCCAACGCTGGTAGGGCGTGCGTCGTACCTGTCTCCGGCGCGAACACCCAGACCACGGCCGCTGCCAGCATGATGACTCCGCTGACCGTGAAGCCCCACGCAAAGCTGAAATGCTCCGCGATCTGAGCCACCACCAGGGCGCCGACGATCGCGCCGAAGTCGGCCATCATCTGAAACGCGGCGACCGGGGTGCCGGCGCGGGCCGAATTGCCCAGGATGTCGGCGATCGCCGCCTGCTGCGGTGACGTGTACACCCCCGACGCCGCACCCGCGATGCACGCCGCGGTGAGAAAGATCGGCAGCGACGTGGAGACACCCAGCCCGATCGTCGCCACCCCGCAGGCCAACAGTCCGCCGATCAGCAGCGAGCGCCGACCGATCCGGTCCGACAGATAGCCGCTGGGCATCACCACTATCACGTTGCCGATCGCGAAGACCGCCAGAACCAGACCCGTCATGCGTGGCCCGCGGCCCATCATGTCCGAGATGAACAGTGGCACAACCGCCATCCGCACTCCGAACACCGACCATCCGGTGGCGAAGTTCGACACCAGCGCTGCGCGATACGCCCGATGCGCAAGCGCGGCGCGCATCGTCACTTCCGTATGCACATGCTCCAGTTCGGCGGGCGCACTCAATGTCGATCGCCGCAGAGCGTAAAACACCACCGCAGCTGTCAGCAGCATGGCAACCCCATAGAAGAGGAACGGGGCCCTGAGGCCGAATCCTGCTGTGAGACTGCCTACTAGCGGCCCGCCGACCATGCCGACCAGGAATGAGGTGGCGAACAGTCCCGCGGCCCGGCCACGTGCATCCGGCGGGCTGATCCGGATCATCAGGCCCAGCGCCGAGATGAAGAACATCGTCGACCCGATGCCGCCAATTGCCCGGAATACCAACAGTTCCCAATAGGTCTGCACGAATGCGGACATGCCGGTCGACACCGCCACGATCAACAGACCCGACACGTAGACCGGCCGCTCCCCCAGTCGCTGCACCAGCAGTCCGCTAGGTGGCGCGAAAAACAGGCGCATAACCGAGAACAAGGTGATCGCGAACGTCACCGCGTCCATGCTGACCCCGAACGTGCGGGCAAAGACCGGCAGCACCGGCGACACCACGCCGTAGCCGAGCGCGGCCACCACGTTCGCTCCGATCAGCACCCACGCTTCGCGCGGCAGAGTCGTCTTGTCGCGGCGCCACGCGGTCAAGCGAGCGCGTTGGGAGACGAGGGTCACCCGATGACTTTATCCACAACCTCTTGCGCTTCTCGCTGGACCTCAGCTAAGTGCTCAGACCCGCTAAATGATTCGGCGTAGATCTTGTACACATCTTCGGTGCCCGACGGGCCGTGCGGCGAACCAGGCGTTGGCCGTCGTCACCTTCAAGCCGCCCAGCGGCGCGCCGTTACCGGGCGCCGTCGTCAGCTTCGCGGTGATCTGCTCTCCGGCCAGCTCAGTGGCGCTGACCTGGTCCGGCGACAGCTTGGCCAGCCTGCGCCTTCTGCTCGCGGTTTGCGGGCGCGTCCAGCCGCGCGTACGTCGGGGCGCCGTATTTCGCGGTCAGCTCCTGGTAGCGCTGCGACGGCGTGGCCCCGGTGACGGCCAGGATCTCGCTGGCCAGCAGCGCGAGGATGATGCCGTCCTTGTCGGTGGTCCACACCGATCCGTCGCGGCGCAGGAACGAGGCCCCCGCCGACTCTTCGCCACCGAAGCCGATGGTGCCGCCGATCAGTCCGTCGACGAACCACTTGAACCCGACCGGCACCTCGACGAGTTTGCGTCCGATGCCGTCGACCGCGCGGTCGATGATCGACGAGCTGACCGCGGTCTTGCCCACGGCGATACCGGCCGGCCAGGACGGCCGATGGGTGTAGAGGTAATCGATGGCCGCCGCCAGGTAGTGGTTCGGGTTCATCAGGCCGGCATCAGGTGTCACGATGCCGTGCCGATCGGAGTCGGCGTCGTTGCCGGTGGCGATCTGGTAGTGGTCCCGGTTGGCGATCAGTGAGGCCATCGCATCCGGTGAGCTGCAGTCCATCCGGATCTTGCCGTCGTGGTCGAGCGTCATGAATCGCCACGTCGCGTCGACCAGCGGGTTGACGACGGACAGGTTCAGCCGATGTCGCTCCCCGATCGCGGCCCAGTAGTCGACGCTGGCCCCGCCCAGCGGGTCGGCGCCGATCCTGATCCCGGCCTTGCGGATGATGTCGATGTCCACCACGTTCGGCAGGTCGGCGACATAGGCATCCATGTAGTCGTGACGCTGCGCAGTCTGCAGTGCGCGCGCCAGCGGCACCCGCTTCACCGCCTCGCCACTGCGGAGAATCTCGTTGGCGCGCTTGGCGATTGCGTTGGTCGCATCGGTGTCGGCCGGACCACCGTTGGGCGGGTTGTATTTGAAGCCGCCGTCGTAGGGCGGGTTGTGCGATGGCGTCACCACGATCCCGTCGGCCAATCCGTCGCTGCGGCCCCGGTTGTAGGTGAGGATCGCGTGGCTGATCGCCGGGGTGGGCGTATAGCGGTCGCCGACTGTCGACGACGGCCTCCACCTCATTGGCAGCGAGCACCTCCAGCGCCGATACCCACGCCGGCTCGGAAAGCCCATGCGTGTCGCGGCCGATGAACAACGGGCCGGTGGTCCCATGCGCTGAGCGGTACTCGACGATCGCCTGCGTGATCGCCAGGATGTGCGCCTCATTGAATGCGCCGTTCAGGGCCGAGCCGCGATGACCCGATGTCCCGAACGCCACCTGCTGAGCGACGTCGTCGGGATCGGGTTCCAGCGAGTAATACGCGGTGACCAAGTGAGGCAGGTCGACGAGGTCTCCGGGCTGGGCCGGCTGACCGGCACGAGGGTTGGCCACCATGTCGTCAATTGTGCCCAATAAGCTGCCGGAGCACTCCCTGCAACCGAAGGGATTTCGACGAGTGGCAAGCTCTGCGTCGCCGCGCGACTACCGGGAGTTGGCCGCGGTGTTCGCCGGAGGTGCGCTGGGCACCCTGGCTCGCACCGGCGTGAGCACTCTCGGGGCTGGCGACCCGACGCGCTGGCCGTGGCCGACGTTCGCGGTCAACATCGTCGGCGCATTCTTGGCCGGCTATTTCACGACGCGATTGCTGGAACGGCTGCCGTTGTCGAGTTACCGCCGGCCGCTACTCGGAACCGGCCTGTGCGGCGGCCTGACCACCTTCTCCACCATGCAGGTCGAGACGCTGAAAATGATCGAGCATCACCAGTACGGCCTGGCCGTTGGATACACCTGCGCCAGCGTCGTTTTGGGGTTGCTCGCGGTGCATCTGGCCACGGCCCTGGTGCGTCGGGCGGCGCTGCGATGATCTGGCTCGGGGTGCTACTTGCCGGCGGCATCGGGGCTGTGCTGCGGTTCCTGGTGGACGGCGCGGTCGGTCGGCGAATGGCGAAGTCGTTTCCGTTCGGAACGCTGGCAGTCAACATCAGCGGCGCCACCCTGCTCGGGTTCCTCGGCGCCTTGGCGTTGAATCGGTACGCCGCGCTGCTGGCCGGCACCGCTTTCGTCGGCTCCTACACCACGTTCTCCACCTGGATGCTGGAGACGCAGCGGCTCAGCGAGGAGCGGCAGGTCCGCAATGCCGTCGCCAATATCGTCGCCAGCATCGTGCTGGGCATCGGGGCGGCGCTGTTCGGCCAATGGATCGGCGGTCTGTTGTGAACCAGCCCAACCTCGACCAGCCCAACCTCAACCAGCCCTGCCTCAAGCTCACGACCTACTTCGGCGAACGCCAGCGCACCGTCGGCGACGGCGGGCGGCCGAGGTTTCTGGCCGACGCGTTGCTGGACCTGTTCGACACCCGGGAAATCGCGACAAGCGTGATGCTGCGCGGCATCGCGAGTTTCGGGCCGCGGCACGTGTTGCGCACCGACGAGTCGTTGAGCCTGTCCGAGGATCCGCCGGTGGCCATCGCGGCGGTCGACGTCGAATCGAAGATCAGCGGCCTGGTCGACGACGTGGTCGCGATGACGGGCCGCGGTCTGGTGACGATGGAACGCGCACGCTTGGTCGGCGGCGGTGACGCTGAAATCGGGCACCGGCGACGCGGTCAAGCTCACGGTCTACGTCGGACGCCAGGAACGCATCGGCGGTCTGCCCGCACACCGCGCGGTGTGCGACCTGCTGCATCGGCAGGGATTCTCCGGCGGCGCAGTCTTTTTGGGTGTCGACGGCACGGCGCACGGCGAGCGCTACCGGGCCGCCTTCTTCAGCCGCAATGTCAACGTTCCGCTGATGATCATCGCCGTAGGGACGGCGGCGCAGGTGTCAGCGGTAGTCACCGAGCTCAGTGCCCTCGCGCCGCGCGCGTTGCTGACCGTCGAACGGGTGCGGCTGTGCAAACGCGGCGGCGAGCTGTTCGACCGCCCGCACACGCTGCCCGACGCCGATGAGCAAGGTCGGCCGCTGTGGCAGAAGCTGATGGTGCACACCAGCGAGGCCACCACGCATGGCGGCGTGCCGATCCATCGCGCGCTGGTGCACCGGCTGCTGGAATCCGGAACGGCGCGCGGCGCAACCGTGCTACGCGGCATCTGGGGATTCCACGGCGATCATAAACCGCACGGCGACAAGATTTTTCAGCTGACGCGACGGATGCCCGTGGTGACCGTCATCGTCGACACCCCGGAGTCGATCGCGCGCAGCTTCGACATCGTCCACGAGCTGACCGCCGAGCACGGGTTGGTCACCAGCGAGATGGTGCCGGCGGTGGTGTCCATCGACGGTCCGGACCGCGACGGCGGGACCGACTGGCCCGGCACGACTACTGAACGAGCGCGGGCAAGCACCCGGTCGACCAGCAACTGCACCGACTTCCATGCTTCGTCGACCGGCATGCCGCCGACGAGGGGGTGCAGCACCAGCGGCCCGTAGTCGTCAGCGTCGCGGACTTCGGCGATCAGCTGATCGGGTGTCAGGAAGCGGTACCGCCCCGAGGCACGCACCTCGTCGAGGGTCTGCACCCCGGGTAGGTGCATCAGCGAGCGCTGATCGGTCGACCACCCGCCGTAAGTGACTGCCTCCCAGAGGATGTGGTCGCCGAGTTCGGACCAGGCCCGATCGGGGTCGTCGTGCAGGTAGATCATTCCGCGGTTGATCGGGCCCGGCATGATGACCAGCGGCGCCATTCCGGCGTCCGCAGCCAGTTCGCGGTAATAGGCCGCGACGTCGGGCAGATGATCGGCGAGGCTGAGCGGCAACCGAAACCGTGCCGCCCTGCCGCGCGGTGACGCGGGCGCCGCCGCCGATGTACAGCGGTGGGTGCGGCCGGGTATAGGAGCCCGTGTCTGACCACACCGACAGCATCCGCTCGATCAGGCCGTCCATCAGCCGGCCGCGCTTGATCGAAATCCACTCCGAGCGTGTCGTATTCGACCGTGCGGTAGCCCAGGCCCACCGTGGTGTGCAGTCGACCGCGGCTCATGTTGTCGACCAGCGCGATGTCCTCGGCGAGCCGGACCGGATTCCACAGCGGCCCGAGTGCGCAGTCCACGCTGGCGATCAGCGTCGACGTGCGGGCCAGTAACATGCCGGCGGCCAGGATCGGATTGCAGCTCCATCCGTGCCCGGTCGCGTGGTGCTCGTCGACGCTCACCGTCAACACGCCCCGGGACTCACCCCACTGCGCCAATTCGAGTGCAGCACGGATCAGTTCGCCCTGCGTGCGCGGATCACCTTGCGGCGAGGCGAAATTGAAGCGCAGTACCGGCAGCACCATGTCGAGCCTCCGGTCACGCGCCGGCCGGCGGCGCCGCCGACTTCAGGAACGCGGGAAAGTCGGGAAACAATTTGCGGTCGACGATCTCGATGCGGGTGCCGAACGAATCGATGTAGTAGGCGAACAGCGCCAGGTCCGGCGGCGAAATGTCGGCGGTTGCTTCGAAGGCGAAGCCACTGGCCTCCAGCGCCTCGGCGGTTTCGGCGAGGTCGTCGACGAAGTAGCCCAGGTGGTGCACCGAGTTACCGGCCGCTGCCGTCCATGGACTTTCTGGCACTTGCTGGATGAGCTCCACATGGGGACTCTGCAGCGAGTAGACGAATGTCGAGGTGAGCTCCCGGGTTCCGTTGACGGTGCGAAAGGGCAGCGTGTACGTCAGCGGAGTGATCCAGGTGTAGCCGGCCACCGCACTGAGTCGTTCCATCGCCACGTCGAGGTCGGGTACCACGATGCCGGTGTGGTAGTAGTCCTCGGGCTTTAGCGCGAATGTCATTGTTTTCCTTATGGTTTCAGACGCAATCCGATGCGCCGTCGACGACGAATACCGCTCCGCTGGTGTAGCTGCTTTGTTCGGTGCACAGAAATGCGATGGTGGGCGCGATCTCCGTGACGAACCCGAACCGCCGCAGCGGGATGTGCGCCAATTCGGACTCCACGATCTCGGCAGCGCCGTGCATCGGCGCGGTCATCGGGGTGTCGATCGCGCCGGGCGCGACGGCGTTGACCCGAATTCCCTTGGCCGCCCACTTGACCGCGAGGTTTCGGGTGATGTTGATGATGCCGGACTTGGCGGCGCTGTAGCCGGGCACCATGGGCACGGAACGCAGCGCCGACATCGACGCCAGGTTGACCACGCTGGCACCCCCCGCCGCTGTCGAAGCTTTGAGCGCGCCATACAGGCCGACACTCAGGCGGTACGGCCCGGTCAGGTTGAGCGCCACCGACGCCTCGAACCCGTCCGGCTTCGACTCGTCAAGGCCGCCGGGGAAATTCGCGCCCGCGTTGTTCACCAGCACGTCGAGCTGGCTGAAATTGCCAGCCAACGCGGCCACCGAGTCGTGATCGGTGATCCGCAACTGGCGGTACGCCATGCCGGACAGGTCGGCGTCGTAATCCGCCGCGGACGGTTTGGTGCCGGTGATGGTGACCTGCGCACCGGCGTCGCGGAACAATGATGCTGTCGCGTAACCGATTCCGCTGGTACCGCCGGTGACCAGCACCGTGGCGCCGGTGAAGTCGAAGCTGACCTTACCTGTCATGTGTTTCTCTCGATTTGTTCGGTGAGCCAGGCTCGTTCCCAGAAGTTCGTGCTCTCCCCCAGCAGGTTCTCGTGAGCCTGCTTCAGCACCTCGCGCGCGCCGCCGTGATCGGCGGCCACCAACTCGGCCAGGTGGATGGCATGCAGAGGCCGGCCGGCGGCCAGGTGATCGCGCGCCCGCTGCACGAGCGCGTCGGCGCCGGCCAGCTCGACCACATCGGCAGCCACCTCGTCAAAAGCAACCGGGTACAGCTCGGTGGTCGAGCGGTGATGAAACCAACCCGAATAGTTCTCCCACACCGCCCGCACATCCCAGTCGACCTTGCCGTAGCCTTGTCCCACTTCGTATTCCGCGGGCAACGCGATGTCGCGCATCAATGTCCGAACATCCTTGCCGGCGTTCATGCCCGCCACTGTCTGGTCGTGGATGTAGCGCAGGGCATCGCGCAATCGGGCCAGCTCCGCATCAATACGGGCGGCGCCGGTGATCGGACCGAAGTGACCGGTCACCAACATTTCGGGCTGAAGCTCACGTACTCGCTCGACCGAGGCAATCGCAGTCAGCGCGTCCCGGTAACGGTCGCCACGCATCGTGACCAGATTGGGGATGTGCCCGAATATCGGCCCGAAGGCGTTCCCGCACAAACAGATCCGTTCGTCGGGTAGCCACACCACGAGCGAGTCGTTGGTCTCCCCGCCGGGCACCGCCAGCAGCTCCATCCGGCGACCACCGACCTCGAGCGTGAGGGTGTCCTCGAAGTCGAGGTCGACCACCGGGACGCTCTGGCCCGGCAGTCGCTTGGTGCCGAGCCGGCGTTGGATGGCCTGGATTCCGGTCGCCAGGGTGTTCTTGAAGGCGAATGCGCTGCGGTTCGCCCGGTATGGGATGAGCCGTTCGTTGTCGTCGCGCCACAACGTCCAGTTCGCTTGGGCGACAACAGTTGTCTCCGGATCACGGACGCTGTCCAGGCCACCGACGTGGTCGACGTGACCCTGCGTGAAGATGATGTAGCGGACCGGCGAGGAGTCGACGGCGTCGAAGTTGGCGCGGTGCACCGGCCCTTCGAAGCCCATTCCGGTGTTGACGATCACCCGGCCCGCATCGGTGGTCAACAGATAGGAGTTCGACAGACCCGGCGAGCACCACAGACCCTCGGCAATCTGCTCGGCCGCCTCAGCAGACGCCGGAGACAGCGCATCGGCGCCCGGCCGGCTGCGGTAGATCGGCTCGAACATCGGTGTTGACTCCTTCATTCGGGCCGCACGTCGAAGCGTTCGAAGTAAAAGTCAAATCTCTGCCGCAACTCCTCGGGCGAGATGCCGAAATGCCGTTGCAGATCGTATCGGATACTGCCGTGTTTGCCGCGCGGATTGCCATCCAGATACTGCTGGAAGAGCTTTCGCACCTTCGGGGTCAAATCGACTCCACCGCAACGGTAAAGCTGTTCGAGCAAGGGCATTTCGTTGCCATTGAGGTGGTGGAAGCTGATGTCGATGCTGCGGTCGCCCGGTATCAGTTCGCGGTCGCGCACGCACGCGCTGAGCAGTCGATGCACGCGGTCGGCCCAGTAGTCGAGCAGCCAGCCCGGGTCGATGCTGGTTCGGCGCAGCCGATCGGAGTAGGCCATCATCGTGATCGCCGACTGGATCACCGCGACCGGATCACGATGCGTGAAGGCAACTGTCGCGTCGGGAAAGGTCGCGATCAGCGGACCGAGTTGCTCGCAGTGCTGCGGGCTCTTGAGGATCCATGTTCGCGGACCACGCAGGAACGTCAGCGCCTGCAAGACCTTTTTCAGGTAGGCGTAATGCCGATGCTGATCCAGGCCCAGGTAGTAGTCGCGCCAATCCGGCACGCGCGCATGCCATTCCAAGACGTAGCCGGCCACATCCAGGTCCAGCAGCTCGACTTCCTCCTCGATCGCTTCCGGGAAGCGGTCGTGCATCGCGGCCACCAGCGGGGCACTGGCCATCAGCGCTTCGTGCTCGGCCTTCGCCCGCGCATAACGGGGATCGACCCCGAAGTTGTCGGGGCCCTGGCCGGCGGCAGGAATCGGGTCCTGGCTCTCCCAATAGGGCAAGGCCCGCCGGCGCGGATCGGCGGCGATGAGATTCACCAGATGCGTGGTCCCCGATCGCGGCATCCCGACGACGATGAACGGCTTTTCGATCGGAATCGACTCGATTTCGGGATACCGCTTGATCAACTCGGTCAGCGACAGCCGGTTGCGCAGCAGACGCACGACTCGTTGCCGTAGCGAGGAGCGAGTCAGCTGGGTCAGCCCGTCGTCGGACTCGATCGCGTCGACATGCGCGGCCAACCGATCGCTGAATCCGTCGGTGTCGTCCAGATCGTCGCCCACCGCAGCCTGATCAACCGCCTCGGCGAGCATCTCGTCGATGTCGAACCTGACGGGCCTGGCCTCGGTGAACTCCAGGATCTGACGCTGGACGTCGGTCAGCCGGGGCGACGTCAGATCGTCGAGGTCGATGTCGGCGACGTCGTGATCCGAAGAGCCCACCCGGCCGCTCCTCCTTCTCGACGCACTGCCGAATGCAGAGTAGCGCCAGCAACACAGCGTTTAGCCGCATTCGGCTGGGGTACGCCCACCTCAGCTGTTCGACCGCCGGAGTCCGTCGGAAGCAAAGGGCGTATCGCATGTCCGAGATGATCATCGCGTCGCCCGACGACGTGATCACGTTTCTCAAAGCGCAGCACAACCTGATCGAGGACATGTTCGACCAGGTGCTGCACGCGTCGGACCCGCGGGCGCGGGAGAAGCCGTTCGTGCAGCTGCGGCAGTTGATGGCCGTGCATGAGACCGCCGAGGAGATGGTGGTGCATCCCCGGGCGCGCCGCGAGGTGCGAGGACTTCGACTCGATCGTCGATGCCCGCCTCGAGGAGGAGCATGACGCCAAGCAGTTGCTGTCCGGATCGAGAAGCTCGACATCACCTCAGAGCGAATTCATCGAAGAGCTGACCAAGCTGCGCGATGCGGTGCTCGACCATGCCCTGCACGAGGAGAAGTACGAGTTTCCCGAAGCTGGAGAAGCAACTCGACGACGACGAGTCCAAGCGGCTGACCGCTGCGGTGCATGCGGCTGAGGCCATCGCGCCGACCCGCCCGCATGCGGGCGTGGAATCGCCGCTGTTGAACTTCGCCGTCGGACCGTTCGCGTCGATGCTCGACCGCGCTCGCGACCTGATCGAACACGGGCTCGACTGAGCCGCGTGCGTCAGGCGGTAAGGCTGCTGATCCGCCGGATCACCTCGTCGCGGCCCAGGGCGCGCGCGATCTGGAACAGGTCGGGGCTCTTCGTCGAACCGGTCAATCCGACTCGGATCAACTGGGACGCCTCCCGGATCGAACCCGGGATAGGCATCGGGGTTCTTCTTGTATTCCTTGGCGTTGCCCGCGAAGCCGAACTTGTCGGCCAGGTCCCGGATCTGCTGGAACCACTGCACCGGGTCGTCGAGATCCTGGTAGGACGCGACGAAGTCGCCCGCGAACGACCGCACCAGGTCGGCCGGCAGCCCACCCAGTTGGGCGTCGTCGGCAACCACCGGCGTGAACAGTTCGGCGAAGAAGAAGCCGTACGCGGGACGGAAATCCGACCATTTGCGGAGATCTTTGCGCGGGTTGTCGACGCCGTCGCGCTCGACCGCCAGGGCGGCCAACGTCTGCTCCGGATGGGCTTCGATCACCCGTTGCAACTCGGGGTCGAACTCCGCCGCCCAGGCCGTCACCGCGGCGTAGATCTCCGGTCCGCTCAGCGTCGCGATGTGGTCGGCGCTGATGTCTTCCAGCTTCACCAGATCCACCAGCGGGCCGGCGCCGCCGCACTCGGCCAACGATATCGGCGCGGCGAGGGCCTCGGGCAGCGGAGTTTCCGCCAGCCGCCCGTTGGCCAGGCCGCGCAGGTAATACAGCACGGCGTCGGCGGGATAGCCCGAGCGGATGTAGAAGTCGACGTCGGCTTCGGGGTCTTTGCGTTTGGACAGTTTCCGCTTGCCGCCGGGGATCTGCTTCATCAGCAGCGCGATGTGCGCGTAGGTGGGCGGCTCGAAACCCAGCGCCTCGAACAGCTGAAGATGCAGCGCCGTCGACGACAGCCACTCCTCGCCGCGGATCACCAGGTTGCATCGCATCAGGTGGTCGTCGACAGCATGGGCGAAGTGGTAAGTCGGCAGTTGCACGGCCGCTGACGATTTGAGGATGACCACGTCGTTGTAGTTGTCCTCCATGGACAGTTCGCCGCGGATCGCGTCGATGAAGGAGGACCGCCCGCCGGTGCGACCGGGCGAACGGAAACGCACCACGTACGGCGTCCCGTTCTCCAACTGCTCCCGAACGGCCGCGACATCGGCGTCGCGCCAGATCGCCCATTCGCCGTAGTAGCCGGTCGGGCGCTTGAGTTGCTGCTGGCGAGTGCGGGTCTCGGCGAGCTCCTCGGAGGTGGCGAAGCACAGGTACGCCTTGCCGGAGCGCAACATCTCGCGGGCGTAGCTGAGGTAGATCGTCGCCCGCTCCGACTGGCGGTACGGGCCGTATTCACCGCCGGCCCACCCCCTCGTCGGGAATGACCCGGAAATAGGCGAAGGCACGATCGAACTGCTCGAAGGCGCCCGCCACTTCCCGCGACTGGTCGGTGTCCTCGATCCGCACGAAGTAACGGCCGCCGCTCTGGTGCGCGACCGATTGGTCGATCATCGCCGTGTAGATGCCGCCGAGGTGAATGAAGCCGGTCGGCGACGGAGCCAGCCGGGTCACCTGCGCGTCGGAGGGCAGGTCGCGGGGCGGGTAGCGCTGTTCCCACTCGCCCGGCTCGGGCAGGTCGGCGGGAAAGAGGCGGTCGACCTCGTGCGGCTCCAGCATTCCGGTGACGGCTCCAATCTCGGCAGGTTTGCCTGGTCGATGTTAGTCACGCTGGTGACGGCCCGTGCCGCCCGTACGCTGGGCGGGATGAGCGTCGCACCGGATACCACCGTTGCTCTGCAGGACCGCTTCGCGCGCGATCTGCCCGAGATGGCCGTCAGTTGGCAGGCCCAGACCTTTCCCAACCCGCGGCTGCTGGCGTTCAACGTACCGCTGGCCGGCGAGCTGGGCCTCGATCCGGCCTGGCTGCAGAGCCCCGACGGACTGCGCTTCCTGGTCGGCAACAACGTTCCCGACGGCGCAGCGCCCGTCGCCCAGGCGTATGCCGGCCACCAGTTCGGCGGCTACGTCCCGCAGCTGGGCGACGGCCGCGCGCTGTTGCTGGGTGAGCTCGCCGACGCCGACGGCCGGCTCCGCGACATCCACCTGAAGGGTTCGGGCGCGACGCCGTTCGCTCGCGGCGGCGACGGCTTGGCGGCGGTGGGGCCGATGCTGCGCGAGTACATCGTCAGCGAGGCGATGCACGCGCTGGGCGTCCCCACCACGCGCTCGCTGGCCGTGGTGTCGACGGGCCGGATGGTGCAGCGTGAGACGCGCGCTGCCGGGCGCGGTGCTGACCCGCGTCGCCGCCAGCCACCTGCGGGTGGGCAGCTTCGAATACGCCGCCGCGACCGGCAACCTCGACCTGGTGCGGCGCCTGGCCGACCACGCGATCACCCGCCACTACCCCGGCGCCGGCATGCTCGACAATCCTTACCTCGCGCTGTTCGAAGCGGTGGCCGCGGTGCAGGCGTCGCTGGTGGCGCAGTGGATGCTGATCGGCTTCGTGCACGGCGTGATGAACACCGACAACATGACGATCTCCGGCGAGACGATCGACTACGGCCCGTGCGCCTTCATGGAGGCCTACGACCCCGACACGGTGTTCAGCTCGATCGACCACTGGGGCCGCTACGCCTACGACAACCAGCCCGTCATCGCAGGCTGGAACCTCGCCCGGTTCGCCGAGGCCCTGCTGCCGCTGCTGGCCGACACCGTCGACGAAGGCGTCGCCCTCGCGCAGAAGGCGTTCGGTGTGTTCCGCGTCCAGTACGACGCGACCTGGACCGACGGGATGCGCGCCAAGCTCGGCCTGCCCGAGGACGTCGACGCCGCGACGATCACGTCGGTGGCCGAGGAGTTGCTCGCGCTGCTCAAAGAGAGCCGCGTCGACTACACCTCGTTCTTCCGGGCCTTGAGCCACGCAGCGCGCGGCGACGCCGAGCCGGCTCGCGGACTGTTCATCAACCTGGCGGGCATCGACGAGTGGATCGCGCGCTGGCGAACGCTAAGTCCCGATGCGGCAGCCATGGACCGAAGCAATCCGGTATACATCCCGCGCAACCATCTCGTCGAGGAGGCGTTGGCCGCGGCTACCGCCGGAGATCTGAATCCGTTGCAGCAGTTGCTCACTGCGGTCAGCGCTCCATACAACGAGCGACCGGGTCTGGAGCGTTACGCCAGCCCGGCGCCGGAAGATTTCGGCGACTACCGAACTTTCTGCGGCACCTGAGCTTCGAGACTGACGGCACGCTGCTTCACCGCGGCCTGCAGGATCGACCCAGCGGTCACGAATGCGGGTTTGTCGCGGTCGGCGGGCACGATGGACAGGCCGGCAGCCCGGCGCAGCACCATCAATGCCAGGGCGCTGTAGGTGGTGTAGGCGATGATCAACAAATTGACCCGCCCGTCCACGCCGTTGAGGGTGATGATGTGCTGCGGTTTGTGTTCCCACCCCGGCCAGTTGAAGTCGGGCGGTCGTTGCAGATGAGGCCAATTGACGTTGATGGAAGTGATGTCGCCCAGCATCGGAGTCAGTGCGGCAACCAGGCCGGGCAACTCGACGGTCATGCGATCGACCCGAGGCCACCATGCTCCGTCGATGTCGCCGCCCAATCGGTCGGCTACCGAAAGCCGGACCGGATTCGCCGACCGCCAGTCGCTCATACGACGGCTAAGCGATATGAAGCAAAGAGGATGCTGTTCAACGGAATTCCTTTACGGCTGGCGTCGCCCCTGCCGATGCAGGACGGCGGAGGAATTCCGTTGCCCGTGAATGCGATCCGCGCGTATTACGTTGCATCACCGCTGACAACGAAACGGCTCTATGTCGACAGTACGCCACCGGCAGTGGTTTGTAACCTCGGCATCACGTAGCGGTCGGCCAACAGGCCGATTGCGGGTACAGTGGGGGAAACAATCGGGGGACTCAGTGACCGTACAAAACTGGTGTGACGCACCCGAAATTCATCCATCGCAGATCCGCGTCGGTGACATCATCGGAACGCTGCGCGAAACCAGCTTGCGCTACACCGTCAAGATGGTCAGCGTCCCGCACTCGGCTCCTCGCAAGTGGACATTCTTCGGCCGCGACGACAAAGGCCTGGATTACGCAAACGTGTTCGGGGAGAACGACTTAGTCCGCCGATACGGCAAAGTGTCCTGACAATGATCGGTAGTCATCGCTTTTCAGTGACTACCTGACATTCTGCGGCACCTGATTCGGCTTCGGCGCCTTGGTGAGATTGTTCGCCTTCCGAATTCCCTTGTCCAGCAACGCTTCCGGTGCGAACTTTTTCAACAACGTCAGCTGACGAGCCAGCGGCCCCGCCGGGTAGCGCAACTTCGGCGTGCGACTGGTTGCCGCCTTCAGCGCTACCTTTGCCACCACCGACGGGTCGTCTCCGGCGCGCACCGCCTTGATCAGGCCCTCTTTGACGTGTTCGCGCAGGGCCCGATAACTCTCGATCGGTGAATCTGGGTCGGCGGCGTTGGCGTCGAACGCGGTGTCGGTGTAGCCGGGCTCGACCACGGAGACCCGGACACCGAACTCGCGGGTTTCGTGATCCAGCGATTCCGAATAGCCCTCGACGGCATGCTTCGAGGCTGCATACAAGGCGCCGTACGGCGCCGGTAGGAATCCCAGCACCGAGCTGATGTTGATGATCCGGCCGCTGCGCTGGGCCCGCAGATGCGGCAGCACCTCGTTGGTCACCCGGATCAGCCCGAAGAAGTTGGTGTCGAAGAGTTCCTGCGCCTGAGCGATCGAACTCTCCTCGGCAGCGCCGAAGACGCCGACTCCGGCGTTGTTGACCAGCACGTCGATGCGTCCCGCGCGCTGGATGACCGTCGAGACTGCCGAGGCGACCGAGGCCTGGTCGCTGACGTCGAGTGGCAGCAGTTCCACGCCGGCAATCGGCTCGTTCCGTTGCGGGTTGCGGCTCGTGCCGAACACTTCGTAGCCCTTGGCCGCGAAAGCGCTGGCGATGGCCCGTCCAATTCCCGACGAAGTGCCGGTGATCAGAACCACGGGCGAACGCTGAGTCATGCTTACTCCTAGTAAACCGATTGGTGTACTTCTACCGGCGCCACGCTACAACACTTGACGCGCGATGTAAACCGTTCGGTATACTCCTGATATGAACAAGCAGTCCGCGACGCAGAAAGGTGGCCGCGGCGCGCGCCAGCGCATCCTGGACACGGCCGCCGAGCTGTTCTATCGCGACGGCATCAATGCCACCGGTGTCGAACGGCTTGCCGCCGAGTCATCGGTCTCCAAAAGGACGCTTTACCAACATTTCCCGAGCAAGACGGCGGTGGTCGAGGAGTACCTGCGCGGCATGGACCAGCGCATCGCCGACACCGTGATTCATCCCCGCGACGACCTGACACCGCGCCAGCGGATGCTCGCCGCTTTCGACAGCAGCACCGCGCCGGGCGAGACGTTTCGGGGCTGTCCATTCCACAACGCCGCCGTCGAGGCGGCCGGATCCATGCCCGGGGTGCAGGACATCGTGCGGACATCCAAACTCGGCTTCGCCGACTGGCTCACCGAGCTGGCCGGCCAGGCCGGCGCCGCCGATCCGCGGCAGCTCGGCAACCAACTCGCCGTGCTGTACGAGGGCGCCGGCGCCTTGGCGACCTCCCTGGACGACCCAGAGCCGTGGGCTCGCGCCAAAAAGGCCGCCGCGGTGCTGATCGACCACGCCCTCGGCGAGTAGGCGCTCAGCGCGCGCCGCGGACCAACCGTCCGGGCCGCGCGCCGGTGTCGGCGCCGTGTCGGCGCGTCACCACGCCGTTGACGATCGTGGCGTTGTAGCCCGAAGCTCCCTGGATCAGCCGCTTGCCGCCGGCCGGCAGGTCGTAGGCCATTTGCGGCCGATGCAAGGTGATCGCATCCATGTCGATGATG
Source organism: uncultured Actinomycetota bacterium (assembly GCA_963755805.1). Taxonomy (GTDB): domain Bacteria; phylum Actinomycetota; class Actinomycetes; order Mycobacteriales; family Mycobacteriaceae; genus Mycobacterium. The sequence goes on along the minus strand of CAVWLG010000004.1, from coordinate 102,019 downwards.
TTGACGTCGGCGCGTTTGCCGATCTCGACCACACCCCGGTCGGACAGCCCGAACAGCTGCGCGGTGTCGTAGGACTGCTTGCGGATGACGTACTCCAGCGGCAGCTTGTCGCCGCGGTGCCGATCGCGCGCCCAGTGCGTGAGCAGGAACGTCGGGAACGACGCGTCGCAGATCATGCCGCAGTGCGCACCGCCGTCGGACAGCCCGACCACGCCCGCCGGATGAGTCAGCATCTCGCGAATCGCATCGTGGTTGCCGTAGGCGTAGTTGTAGAACGGGAGCATCAGCATCGACGTCGCATCGTGCTCGAGCATCAGGTCGTACAGCGTGGACAGCGGATCCTCGCCGCGTTCTGCCGCGATCTTCTCCACCGTGCGTTCGTCGGTCGGCTCGTAGTCGGGCGGATCGCCCATCGCGTAGGTGCGGCCGAGCGCATACTGAGCGAGGGCAAACATGTTGTCGAACAACAGAGTTGGATCGGGCGGTAGATCCTCCTCGGCAAGGATCGCCGCCTTGACGGCGGGCTCTGCAAGTCGGCGCGCAAGCTCCTCACGGCCGCATTCGGCCTTCAGCCGGAGGAAGGTCGGGCGATGGGTGAACGCGTGATGCCCGTCGAAGCCGAACAGCATGCCGAACGGCCGCGCAGCGATCTGTGGGTACAGCCGGCTGCCGGCGGCGTGCGCCGCCGCTGAGACGTCCAGCTGCTCGCGCCAGAGGTCCGGCGCGGCGTCGACCTGGATCATGCCGAATGAGATCGGGCGGTCGATCTCAGCACCCAACCGCTGCATCCACTCCAGCTCTTTTTTCGGGGCGATGATGTCTTCGCCCGCCACGCCCTGCGGAGCCAGCTCGAACACCGCCTGACCGCCGGCGGCCATCGCCCGGCCAAGCCCGAACAGCTCGTCTTCCGCGGCATAAGTTCCCGGTACCGGTTCGCCGTCGATCGCACGGTGGCCAATCGTGCGCGACGTCGAAAAGCCCAGTGCCCCAGCCTCGATCGCTTCCTGGACCAGCCGCGCCATCGCCGCGATGTCGTCCGGCGAAGCGGGCTCGTTGCGGGCGCCGCGGTCCCCCATCGCGTACGCGCGGACGGCGCCGTGAGCCACCTGACTCCCGACGTCGACGGCGTATTCCTGCCTCCCGATCACGTCGAGGTACTCAGGGTAGCTTTCCCAGCCCCAGGAAATGCCCTCGGTGAGCGCGGCACCGGGGATGTCCTCGACGCCTTCCATCAGGCCGATCAGCCAGTCCTCTTGACCCGGCCGCACCGGGGCGAACCCGACCCCACAGTTGCCGGTGACGACGGTGGTCACCCCGTGCCCGCTGGACGGCTCCAGGAGGGCATCCCAGCTGACCTGGCCGTCGTAGTGGGTGTGGATGTCGACGAATCCGGGCGCGACGATCTTTCCGGTTGCGTCGATGGTCTCGGCGGCATCGCCTTCCAGCGGTGGGCTACCTGGCCCCCGGCGCCGAATCTCGACGATCTTGCCGTCTTTGACGGCGACGTCGGCGTCGTATCGGTCCGCGCCGGTTCCATCGACGACGGTGCCACCGGTGATTTTGAGATCGAACACGATTACTCCCTTGGCTGCGCTGCCGGTTGGCTACAGTGACTCCAATAAGGGAATGTAACACCGTTACAGAGGCTTCGGGAGTACTTCAGATGACGTACGCAGCGCCTGACGTCCGGCGCGAAGACGCGATCGGCACACCGCCGCAGCGGCCGACCCTGGTGCCCGCGGAGCGGTACTACTCCGCGGCGTTCGCACAGCTCGAAGTCGAGCGAATGTGGCCCAAGGTGTGGCAAGTCGCATGCACCCTCGACCATGTCGCAGACCCGGGCGACTACTTCGAATACCGTTGCGGGCCTTACTCGGTGATCGTCGTGAACGACGACGGCACGCTGCGCGCCTTTCAGAACGTGTGCCGCCACCGCGGCAACTCGCTGTGCGCCGGCTCCGGCACGGACTTGCGCGAGCTGCGCTGCGGCTATCACGGCTGGACCTGGGATTTGGCCGGCACGCTCAAACGAGTCCCGAACCGCAAAGGCTTCGGCACGCTTGTCGATGGCCGAGTTTCCGTTGTTCGCGGTCCGCGTCGACACGTGGGAGCGGCTGGTCTTCGTCAATCTCGACCTCGGCGCACCACCGCTGGCCGACTACCTCGAAGCGGTGCCGGACGACATCGCTTGGCTGGGCCTCGGCGACTTCCGTTGCTACGCGACCATGACCGTCGACGTCGACGCGAACTGGAAGACCATCGCCGACGGATTCAGCGAGACCTACCACATCCAGACGCTGCACCCCGAGTTGCACAGGTGCATGGATGATGTCTATGCGCCACAGGTGATCTGGGGACACACCGGCAAGTCCGAGCAGCTGTACGGCCTACCGAGCCCTCATCTCAAGCAGTCGCTGAGTGACGCCGAGGTGTGGGACGCCTACGTGCGCACCCAGGGCGCGCTGATGGGAGTTGCGGAAGGCACCCCGTTCCCGGGTGGACACCCGGTTATCGACGTAATCGCCGAGCAGATCCGAGCTTTCGCTGCCGGACGCGGCGTCGACGTGAATTGGGCCAGCACCGATCAACTTATGCGGCTGCACCAGTACAACGTCTTCCCGAATCTGTCGGTGCTGGCCAATGCCGACCATCTGACGGTGCTGGCCTCCCGCCCGGGGCCCGACCCCGACCACGGCGAATTGGTGATGATGCTGTGGATGCGCATGCCGCTCGGTGCTGCACGTGTCACGCCCACCGACGTTCGGTTGACCGCGGACCAGGCCGAGCCGGGTCTGGTTCTCACACAGGATATTTCGGTGCTGGCCGGGCTCCAGCGCGGTCTGCATCAGCCTGGTCTCACCCACCTGACGCTGTCGGCAGAAGAACGGCGCGTTATCAATATGCACCGCAATCTGGACCGCTATCTGGATCTACCGGAGACGCAGCGTGTCATAAGTGCCGCCGACGACGATGCAGAACGCAGTGATGCTGAGGAGCGGCGTGTCAGTGGGGGTGAAACGAGTGCCGGCGGCTCTTAACGCGGCGACGATCCTGGACACCGCCGCCGACCTGATCGAACGTCGAAGGCGTGGAGGCGTTCACCATGCGCGGCCTTGGCGAGGAACTAGGTGTCGCGGTCACTTCCATCTACTGGCACGTCGGCGGACGCGACAAACTGTTCGACAGCCTGGTCGACCGACTGCTCAGTGAGATGGCCCATCTACCGATCGACGGTGGCAGCCCGGTGGAAAGTATTGCGTCCCTGGCTCGTTCGCAGCGCAGGGTGTTGATCGATCGGCAACATCTGCTGGCCATCGCGCACGAACGCGACCGGACGCCGACGCTATTCCAGCCGATCCAGCAGAAACTGGCTGCCCTGCTTGCGGACTTGGGCGTGACCGGGACCGAGGCCGCGCTGGTGTTGCGCGCGGTGCAGGTGCACGTCATATCGTCAGCGGTGATGCAGTTCTCGGCGGTTCGCGGGGCCAAGCACGAGGAGGAGGACCCCTCCCTCTGGGACGACGACTGGCCGGACCGGGATCTGGTTCACGCACTGCAGTCCCCCACCGATTACGACGCGGTGTTCGAATTCGGACTGAGTGCGCTGCTGGCGACCCTGCCCGCTGGTTGAACTCAGGGCACACTCTGTCAAGAAATTGCCGGCGGCGATCTCGGCGTCGCTGTGGCCGGCAGCAAGCAGTTCGAGAACGTCGCGTTGGCGCTTTGTGAGGCCATGGGGGTCGGCGGTGGTGTCCTTGCGGCGAAGGTCGGGAGTGCGGCCGCGCGATTGAGCAAGGCGTTGCTGGGCACGGCGAGCCGCGGCACGGGCACCCAGTCGACGGAGGCTGCCCAGCGCGGCTTGGACGGCGTCGACGTCGCCGCCGAGTTGAGCGATGGCGGCGTCGTAAGGACAGCCAAGACGGGTCCACTCAGCCGCGGCAGCACACCAATCACCTTTGGATCTCATAGTCGATACGGGGTAGCCGGGTCGCCGATGGCGGTCTGTGGTGCGCCGGCGAGATGAGCCCAGCGCTGGAGGTGACCGACCACCCAAGGGTCGGCTTCCGCGGTAGCGACGGTTAATCCGGCGGCCGCTTCGGCACGGGCGGCGGAGTCGTCTCCGGCCAGCCATGCGGCCTCAGCACGCGCGGCCCACACCACGCCGCTCCGAAAGAAGTCGTCGGGCTCGGCCGTGGTCAACGCCTCGTCTAACAGCGGACCAACGGAGCGGTCGCCGCGGCGAGCGGCAATCAACGCTCCGGGTGATCAGCGGCAAGAAGCGACTTCAGCGGAGACAATTCGGGCCCGGTGAGCACATCCTCGGCGCAAGAGGCGGCTCGGACCCAGTCACCTCGATGCAACCCGAGTCAGCGCGTCGGCCCCATTCACGAGTGACGCAAACCCGCCCAAATCCCGCTCGCGGCAAAATGGCTCAGTCTTCGGCGATTTTGCGCTCTCGCGCGGTCCACAGTCGTGGTGCAGCGCGGCCATCCAGCAGATGAACGCGCCGATCGTACCGGCGAGTTCGGCCTGTCCATCCTTATCGCGATGGCATCGCGCCACCCGGCTTCCAGCTGATCCCAACCTGTGTCGGCGCGAAGCACCGTGGCCAGCGCAGCGCAGCACCGCGCGCCCGAATCACCATCGCCGAATCCCCGAGCTGCGTGCCTAGCTCGACCGCTCCGCGCCGCGTAATCCACTGTAGGCGGGATCGTAGCTAATACGCCGCCAGCTTCGGCCATGTTGACCAGCGACCAGGCCAGCTGCGGGGTGGAGCCAAGGTCGTCGAGCAGGCGCAGCGACGCTCGAGCTGGCCTCGAATGGCCTCGGCGGTGCGGCCTAACGGAAACAGCATGCGGGATAGCCAGCGCAGATCATCGCCCTCGCCGAGCCGATCACCCATCGTCGGCGCAAGGTAATCGCCGCACGGAGCGAGCTGCACCGAGGCATCGGCCACCCCGCTCAGGTAGCTACTGAATGCGTGCTGCTCCAGCCACTTCACCTTCTGCTCGTCGCTCAACGGTGTCGGCGTAGCGCAGCGTCAATGCGTAGAACTCGGCGGCCTCCCGGTTGGCACCTAAGGACCGAGGCGCGCACGGCGGCCGCCGGCCCGTAACGGATAACCGCGTCGGCATCGTCGGCCTGTTCTGCGTGAAATGCCAGCACCCCCAAGTCATCCCGGTCGACCGGCTGGTCCGGCTAGCACCGTCAGCGCGCGCTTGTGCAGCGCCTCGGCGCTGATAGGGGGGAATCTTTTCGATCGACAGCGCGTCGGGCCAACTCGTGGCGAAAACCCACCGTGTCCGCGTCGGTGACCAGCACCCCGGACTCGAGGCATTCGGCCAACGCTGCCGCCGCGCTCGGGGCACACCGCTCGCGATCAGTGCGGGTCGGCCCGCGGCCCGCACACCGCGGTCGCGTGCGCGGTCTCGCGCCCGGCCGCCGACAGCCGCGCCAGCCGGCCGGTTACCGCCTCGGTAACACTGCTTCGGCAGCCCGCCCCCGCCCAGCGCAGTCAATTCCGCGGCCAACACCTCGGTCACATAAAAAGGGTTACCGCCGGTCAGCCGATAGAGTGCGTCGGCATTGGCCCCGCTGCCGGCAGTCAGCTGCGCCACCGCTGCCGCGTCTCAGTGGATCCAGCCCAATCCGTGTTCACTGTCGTCGTAGGTCGCCAGGTCCCCCAGCATCATCGCCAACGGATGGATCTGCCGATCTGTCTCCCGTGTAACGTCGGGCCGTGCCGCTCCGCGGCCACACACATCGGGCCAAACATTGGGTATTTACCCGATGCGCCGACGGCGGCCGGACCAGCACACTACAACGCGAGCGCGGCGGGCGGCCTGCCTCGGGCATCGGCACACCGGCATTTCGTTATGCGCGAATAAAGGGTAGCCCGTGGTCCCCCGCCGACGCCCGCCAAACTAGCGACAACCCAGGAAAAGCGAGCGTCTAGCGATGAAGAGGTTGACGGCATTGTTTGCCGGGTGGGTGGGTGCTCCGACCACTTGCGCAGCGTGGGTTTCTATCTCGTCCCGCGGATCTGGCAATTAGGGCGCGGATGTCCACCGAGGAGCACGGCGCGCAACCATTTGTTGGACGAACACGTTCGACGCTGCGTCTGGCGCAGTCTTCGCATCGCCGTACTGCTCGTGGGAGCGGTCTCGCTCGGCGTTGTCGCGGCAAAGCTTTCGGGTGCCCGGATCCCGTCCGCTGTCGTGGTTGTCGCGATTTTGGCGACGCTGCCATCGGCGACTAGCCGTCCAGCAGGAAATCGGCCACGATTCCGGCCATGTCGTCGATGGCGGCGCGCGGAATCACTTCGAAGCCATGGGTACTCAGCGTCGGCAGGCACAGCAGTCCCGCGCGTGGAGTCAAACCGCTGGCTTTGGAATGCGAGGCATCCGACATGAAGGCGCCCAGCGTCGCCGCCTGCGGCGAAAGCCCGCGACTGGTGGCGATCCCCATCAACCGATCGGCGATGTCTTTGTCGTAGACGCACAACGCGTCGCTGTATCCCACGATCGGGCCACCGGTGACGGTGGTCGCGTACTCGCGCTCGGTGGGCCCGACGTCCAACGCAATGGTGAGAGTGCCGGGCAGGGTGGCGCTGGCATACGAACCGCCCACGCCGCCGATCTCCTCGTTGGTAGTGAAGATCAGGTACGCATCCTGCGCGGGTCGTTGCCCGCGCTTCGTGCAGCAGTCGCGCGGCGCGTAGCAGCGCCGTCACGGCGGCGCGGTCATCGAGGAAATAGGCGCCGACATACTCACCGAACTCGACGAGGTCTCGCTTGCTTCGGTCGACGCACACCCGCGTTCCGGCGTGCACTCCCGCCGCGGCGAGGTCTTGCGGGCTGCGCCCGGTGAAGACATAGACGTGTTGCCAGTCCAGCGCGCGGTCACCTTGGTCGGGTTTGGTCTCCCAGATCCGCGGACTCTCCTGGGTGGTGTGCTCGGAGCCGAGTGTGAGCACGGCGGTCAGCGTCTGGTGATTGCCGAGCAACGCGACCGGGCCCAACCCGAAATTGCCCGGGTACATCACGCCGAGTTGCGTCAAGTGCAGGGTCCCGTCTGGTTCGACCCGCTTGACCAGCATGGAGAGTTCGTCCATGTGTGCCATGACCCGCGTCGCGGCCCCGCCGGCGATGGGGCCCGTCCGGTGCCGGTGATCTGTCGATTCCGGCGCGTTCTCCGCGGCGCCGATGTAACCGATCAGATTGCCGGCGTCGTCGATCCACATGTCGTCGACAAGGGGTTGCAGCTCGCGGGCACACACGTTGCGCACCGCGTCCTCCTGGCCGCAAGGACCGTACGTCCACAGCAGTTCCTGCAAGAGGCTTTCGGTCGTGTCCAGGTCGCGTTGGCCCATCGGTTGCCCTCCCCATCTCTGCCAACCGTAACGATCGACCCCGCCGACGAGGAGCGGGTGGTTTGCCGGGTCATCGGAAGTGGTAGCCGCGAGGTTGACGGTGCGCGATGCTGGACGCAACGGGTCGAGAGTGGGACGGCGGAGGGACGGCAGTGAACGAGGAGCAACTCCAGGAGATGCGGTCGGGGCGTGGCTTCATCGCCGCGCTGGATCAAAGCGGCGGCAGCACCCCCAAGGCATTGGCGCTCTACGGAATTCCCGAGCAGGCGTACGGCAACGAGACTCAGATGTTCGACCTCATTCACCAGGCGCGCGCGCGGCTGATCGAGAGTCCAAGCTTCAACCGCGACAAGATCCTGGCAACCATCCTGTTCGAGCAGACGATCGATCGGACCATCAACGGCGAGAACACCGTCGCCTTCCTGTGGAAGCAGAAACACATCGTGCCGTTCGTCAAGGTCGACCAGGGGCTCGCCGACGCGCAGTACGGCGTCCAGCTGATGAAGCCGATGACGAAGCTCGATGGTCTGCTCGATCGCGCCGTCGAGCGGGGCATCTTCGGCACCAAAATGCGCTCGTTCATCCAGGAGCCCAACGACGGCGGAATCAGGCGGCCGTCCAACAGCAGTTCGAATGCGCCGCGCGAATCGCCCGGTACGGACTGATACCGATCCTCGAGCCCGAGGTCAGCATCAAAAGCCCCGACAAGCCGACTGCTGATCGGCTTTTGGTGACGGCGCTGCAGGAGAGACTCGACGATCTCCCGGTTGACCGGCAGGTGATGCTCAAGCTGACGCTGCCGGACGAGGCCGACCTCTATGAACCGCTGATCAACCATCCCCGAGTGCTGCGCGTGGTCGCGCTTGTCCGGCGGCTACACATTGGCGCAAAGCTCCGAGATCCTGGCCCGCAACCACCGTCTGATCGCGAGCTTCTCGCGGGCCCTGACCGAGGGCCTCACCGTCGATCAGACCGATGACGAATTCGACGACAAGCTCAAGTCGAACATCGACGAGATCTATTCCGCGTCGGTGACCTGACCACGCGGCCGACAGCGATGTCGGGCTTTTAATAAACTATTGCTCGATGTTGAAAGTCCGCCACGAGCCGTCCGCTCCGACCCGCACCCTGCGACTCGCGTCGGGTGACGAGATCCCCGCGCACCGGCACGACGACCACCAGATCGTCTACGCCGGCCGCGGGGTACTGGCCGTCACGACGGACAAGGGTTCCTGGATCGCTCCGGCGACGAGGGCGATTTGGATACCTGCGGGCACGTTCCATGCGCATCGCGCCTATGGCGAACTCAAACTGCACACCGTCGGCCTGGCGGCCACCGACAACCCGCTCGAGCTCGATTCGCCAACCGTGCTGAAGGTGGCGCCGTTGCTGCGCGAGCTCATCATCGCCTACACCGGCAGCGATGCGGACACTCCCGAACGAACGCGGCTGCGCGCTGTCCTGCTCGACCAGTTGCGCAGCTCTCCGCAGCAACCCCTGCACGTGCCCTCCCCGACCGCTCCCCTGCTCGCGGCGGTGTGCGACATCCTGCACGCCGATCCCGGCGACAGTCGTACGCTCGCCGAGCTCGGCCGCGTGGTCGGGGCCAGCGATCGCAGTTTGTCGCGGCTGTTCCGTCAGGATCTCGGTATGACGTTCCCGCAGTGGCGCACTCAGTTGCGGCTGCACCGCGCGCTGGTGCTACTGGCCCAGCGGACACCGGTGACGACGGTGGCGCACCAGTGCGGTTGGTCGTCGGCGAGTGCGTTCATCGAGGTGTTCCGGCGCAGCTTCGGCCACACCCCCGGCGCGTCGAGCCGGCTGGATATTTCCGAACCCGATTGGGCCTCAAGCTAACTGGATACCTGACTATCCGGGCTTGGTCGCCCGCCACCGCAGGCGGACACCTGCCACGTCGACGTGAATATCGCTGAAGCCCGCCAGACCGAGACGCTTCCTCATCTCGTCTGGTCGAATCGGGTTGTAGATATCGCCGATGTGGATCAGCCGGAATGGCAGCGACGGCAGGCGGTCGCTGCCGGCAAACACCCCGCCGGGCCGTAAGACGCGAAATGCCTCGGCGAAAAGCCGGTCCTGCAACCGATCGGTGGGGATGTGATGAAGCATCGTGAAACACACCACGGAGCTGAAAGCCTTGTCGGGCAAGCCGGTATCGCTGCCGTCGCCGTGCAGGACGCGCGCTCGATCGCCGTACAGCTGTTGAAGTCTCTCGGCCATCGGCTTGTCGACCTCGACAGCGGTGACCGCGCCGGCCCGGTCGACGAGTGCGCGCAGCGTTGCTCCGTAACCGGGACCGATTTCGAGGGTTTGGTCGCCCAGCTCGACATCGGCGAGCGCCCACGGCAACAGCTTGTCGCGGACCATGTGGGCCCAGCCAGCCGAACTACACCGCCGCTGATGCAGCACGTTCATCGCCATGAGGTGACGCCTTTCCGTCGAGATCTTGATGTACTCCCGGACGCTATGAGAGACAACGGCTGACGGCTTCCGAAAATATGCCGCGTTATATCGAAAAACCGCCACGGCCGCACAGGTAGCTCGTCGTGGAGTTCGCATCAGAAGCGAAAAGCCGTTGAAGTCCTGGTAGTACTTCAGCATGAGAGCTCACGAGATGACCGACAATTGCGACAACTGTGCTATGCAGGCGAACGCTCTGAACACGTGACAGCAAAGAATGTGAAAGACGGCAGCCTCGCGGCTTCGCAACCTGAGATGGACGGTCGACACGTTTTCAGTGCGTCGTGGTCGTAAATTCGAACGTCAGCAGTCGGGATTGACCGACGTCGACTGTGTAGCTGTCCTGCAGGGCGAACATATGGCGAAATCAGACCGTCTTAACGCTGCACAGTCGCGGCGTCCGCTCACGAACTGGCGAGCTAATGCCGCGGCTGAATCGCGACGCGCCTAGCACCGCTAGCGGTTCTCGGCCTGCAAGAATCGTCCCGCGTGTAGCTCGGTGCCGAAGCCGGACGCGAATTCGCCTTCGCTGTAGACGATCTGACCACCGACGACCGTCGCGCTGACAAGTGCGTCGTTGCGGTTGACCATCCGCTTGACATCGGGCGCCCCGGGATAGGGAGCCTCGGCATAGCCAGCGCTCGAGCCGTCGAAGCCGGCGGGGTTGATCACGGCGATGTCGGCTCGCTTGCCGCTGCGCAGGTAGCCCGCGTCGAGGCCGTACCAGTCGGCGAGCTCGCCGGTGAGGCGACGGACCGCGGTTTCGACGGGCATCGACCGGCGTTGGTGAACGCGTTCGAGCATGCGCAGTCCGGAGTTGTAGAACGCCATATTGCGCAGGTGCGCACCAGAATCGGAGAAGCCGATCTGAACGTTCGGGGACCGTTGCATGCGGTCCAGCACCTCTTCGCGATCGTTGGCGACGACAATTCGCCAGCGCAGCCGGGCGCCGTGCTCGACGGTCAGGTCGAGCAGTGCGTCGGCAGGTTCGATTCCGCGGCTTGCGGCGACATCGGCGAACGATTGCCCGACGACGGAATTGTCTGGGCAGGCGACGATCTCGGCGTCGGACAGGTCGCGACTCCACACCCGCGGGCCGAATTGCTTGGTCATGTCCTTGCGGAATTGCCGGCGGTACGACTCGTCGGCGAGCAGCTTTCCTCGACTCATCTCGTCGCGGAAGTTGAGTGCGGCTGAGCCGGAACCGAATTCCTCGAACACGACCAGATCGACACCGTCGGCGTACATTTCGAACGGCACCGGCAGGTGCTGCCAGCGGAAGTTGCCGCCGGCCCGGTTGGTGAGACTGGCGGCCAGCAACGTCAACCGTGCCGCCCTGCGGTCGGCCTTGACGTCGGCCGCCGCGATCAAGGTCGTCTTCAGCGGCCGCCGGAATCCGCGGCCGATGCTTTGCGCGAGGTAGCGCGACACTTCGGCTTGCCGCGCCAGGTTCGGAGTGCTCTGGTGCACGCGCCCGCGTTGCCGCAGAACGGTGTTGAGGGCATGAAACTCCGACCATTTCGCGTAAGTCGAGGGCAGCTGGCGGGCCGGGAAGCGGGTGCCTTCGAGTTTCGAGAAGGAGCTTCGCAGTGTGGACAACCCGATGAAGCCGGCGTCGAGCGCATCGGAGAGCATCTGCTTCATCCGACCGATCTCGCCGCGGGTCGGCCGGTAATCGTCATCGACGGACTGACCCAGGCCCAACACCGCGGCCCGGATGTCGGAGTGGCCGATGAACGCGGCGACGTTCGCCCCGAGCGGCAGCGAATCCAGCGTCTTCACGTATTCGGCTGGACCAGTCCAGGTTTTGGCTTCTTTGACCGAGTCGTGAACGATCTGCCACGGCAGTGCCTCGACCCGGGCGAACATGTCGGCGCAGTCGTCGGCGTCGCTGTAGACCGTCGACAGCGAGCAATTGCCGAGAATGACCGAAGTCGTCCCGTGCCGCACCGACTCGCCCAGCCCGGGGCTGAGCAGAACTTCCGCGTCGTAGTGCGTATGCACGTCGATGAGCCCGGGCAACACCCACTGACCACGGGCATCGACGGTGCGGGCGCCCTCCGGCAGACCCGGCGCGACGGCGGCGACCTTCCCGTCACGGACACCGACGTCGGCGGTGACCGGCGCCGCGCCGGTTCCGTCGAACACTGTCCCGCCACGAATGACCAGCTCGAACTCTGCCATCTACATCCACCTTTTCGATACTTACTGGGTATCCAGTCGATACCGTCGAGTATGCTTTTGGCCATGTCGCCTGTCAAGCCGCCACGGACCCGCCCTACGCGCGTCGAAGTGCGCGACCGAATTCTCGATGCGGCCTCGAAAGTATTCGCCGCCGAAGGCTTCGCCGGCGCCACCATCGATGCGATCGGTCAGGCCGCGGGATTCACCAAAGGCGCGGTCTATTCGAATTTCGAATCCAAGGACGAACTGTTCCTGGCCTTGCTCGATCGCGAATTCGAGCAACGTGGTGCGCAGATCGCCACCGCGCTGGAGAGCCGGCGGCGACACCGCTGCCGCCGCAAGCGAATTGAGCCGTTCGGCCCTCGACGCGGTTCGTAACCACGCCGACTACTACGTCCTGTTCGTCGAGTATTGGCTGCGCGCCGTGCGTGACCCGCAACTTCGTGAGCGCCTGATCGCTCGCCGTCGTGACTGCCACCGCCGATCAGGCCTCGCACATTTTCGGGCCGAATCGGCCACCGTGCCGTCCGGTCGGCGGGTGGCCGACGTCGCCCAACTCGTCGCCACCGTCAACCTGGGTATCGCCATGGAAGAAGTACTGCGACCGGGAAGCATCGACCCCGACCTCCTCGCGCAATTGATCACCGCCCTGCTGGAATCTGTTGCGGTTCAAGGCGATTAGGAGCAACAAGTGGACACGCAGGATGAAACGGAAACCCAGTCGGTGATCACCGCGACCGGGCTGGGCGTGGACGGCGAGCACGAGCCCCTGTTCTCCGCCATCGACTTGGCGCTTCCCGAGGGCTTTCACGCCATTCAGATGCCCGGCGGGCCAGGTCAGACCGCGTTGCTGTTGACGCTGGCCGGTCGCTTCAAGCCGTCCCACGGCACCCTGACGGTGCTCGGCGATACCACGCCACGGGCGATTCGCCGGCACTGCGCTATCGCGGCCTTCCCCGACATCGACGAGCTGGAGGAATCGGTGACCGTGCAGACGGTGCTCGCCGAACAGCGCCGCTGGCTGGCGCCCTGGTACGCGCAGATCCCCCACGAAGCGGGCAAGTCCAATTTGGCCGAGGTATTCGGCGAGACTCCCCCGCCGGCCACCGACACCTACATCGTCGAATTGTCCGACCTGGAGCTGTTTTTGCTGCGGATCGCTCTGGCAACGATGTCGAACCGTCCGATCCTGGTGGTCGGCGATCTCGAGCAGGTGCGCGACAACGCGCGCCGCGCGATTGCCGTAGACCGGTTGGGCGCGCTCGCGGCGAAGCGCACCGTCGTCGTCGGCGTGACCAATCCGCTCGGCGCGCAAGCGCCGGACCACGAACTGCACGATCAACGCATCCTGACCGAAGGGGACTGACGATGCTGGCTGGACTCGCATTCGGCTCGGAAATCAAACGCTTCGGCCGCAAACGAATGACCCGGGTGGCGATCGTCGTACTGATGCTGCTGCCGCTGGTCTACGGGGCCCTGTACCTGTGGGCGTTTTGGGACCCGTTCGGCCATGTGAACAAAATGCCCGTGGCACTGGTCAACTCCGACCGCGGCGCGGTGGTGTCCGGCCAGCCGTTCAACGCGGGCACCGAGATCGCCAAGAGCCTGACCGCTGACGGCAGTCTGGACTGGCACGTGGTCAGCCCCGAGGAGGCGCACAACGGCGTCGAGCACGGCAAGTACTACTTCATGGTCGAGCTGCCACCGGATTTCAGCGCGGCGATCGCGTCGCCGGTGACCGGGCAACCGAAAAAGGCCAACCTGATCGCCGTCTACAACGACGCCAACAACTACATCTCGACCAGCATCGGCCGCACCGCGATCGACCAGGTACTCAACGCCGTCTCCTCACGGATTTCCGGGCAAGCGGTCAATCAGATGCTGTCCGTGGTGGTTTCGTCCGGATCAGGCATCAAGCAAGCCGCCGACGGGGCCGCCCGGCTTGCTGACGGCGCGAGTCAGCTGGCGGACGGTCTGGACACCGCCCGGTCCGGCTCGGCGACTCTTGCCACCGGCGCGCGGCAACTCTCCGACGGGATCAACTCCGCCACCGAGCCGCTGCTGGCGGTGAGCAAGGCGCTGTCCGTCATCGGCGGCAACACCGACCAGCTACAACAAGGCGCCAACGCGCTACAGCAGGCAGGAGACCAGATCGGCGGAATCGCCACCGCGCAGGACACCGCGGCCAACTCGTTGACCGCGGTGATCGACCAACTCGCCGCGAGACAGGATCCGCTGGCAAACACGTTGCGCGGCGCACAGGATCAGCTCCGCCAGCACCAGTTCACCCCCGAGATCCGGCAGCGCCTCACCGACGCCCGCAACGCCGCGATCAACATGACGTCCGGGCTGCGCACACCGGGCAGCCCGCTCGGATCGGCCCTCGACCAAGTGGGAAGCAAAGGGCAGGACCTGACGAACAAGCTCACCCAACTACGCGACGGAGCTCAGCAAGTCGCCTCCGGAAACGCCCAGTTAGCAGACGGCATAGCCAAACTCGACGACGGCGCACAGCAGCTCAAGTCCGGGTCGGCCGAGCTGGCCACCAAACTCAGCGACGGCGCCAAGCAGGTGCCCAACTGGACCAACCAGCAGAAGGACGCCGTCGCCGACACCATCGGCGGTCCGGTTCAACTCGAGACCTCGCACGAGAACGCGGCCCCCAACTTCGGCACCGGCATGGCACCGTTCTTCCTCACGCTGGCGCTATTCTTCGGCGCACTGGTGCTCTGGATGATATTGCGGCCCTTGCAGAGTCGCGCGATCGCCGCGGAGGTACTGCCGATCCGGGTAGCGCTGTCCAGCTACCTTCCCGCTGCCGTCATCGGGATGTTCCAGGCGATCATCCTGTACTGCGTGGTGCGCTTCGGCCTCGGCATGCACGCGGTGCACCCGGCCTCGATGCTCGGCTTCATGATCCTGATCTCGTTCGCGTTCGTCGCCGCGACGCAGGCGATCAACGCGCTCGTCGGCCCGGCCGTGGGCCGGGTGCTGATCATGGCGCTGCTCATGCTGCAGCTGGTCAGCGCCGGCGGCATGTATCCGGTGGAAACCACCT
The DNA here is from genome assembly GCA_963755805.1 of uncultured Actinomycetota bacterium. GTDB lineage: Bacteria > Actinomycetota > Actinomycetes > Mycobacteriales > Mycobacteriaceae > Mycobacterium. The sequence goes on along the minus strand of CAVWLG010000004.1, from coordinate 86,927 downwards.
CGAAGCCGTTCCAGGTTCTGCACCGATTCGACCCGATGACCTATGGGGTCAACGGGCTTCGACAGCTCATCCTCGGCGGCATCGACGGCCGGCTGTGGCTGGCGATCGTGGTGCTGGTCGGCATCTGGGCTGCCGCCATGCTGGTGTCGTGCCTGTCGGCCCGACGCGATCAGCTCTGGAATCTCGAGCGGCTGATACCGGCGATCAAGATGTAAACTGCTGACACGCGCAGAGCTGGGCGAATACCGCCACCGCAGTGGCTGACGGTCTACTCGGCGGTGCGCCGGCAGGAGCACACACGATGACGTCGTTAGAGTTAACTAGCAGCGGCACAGCGGATTTCGCCGAAGGCAGCGTTTACTTCATCGGTAATGCCACCACACTGATCCGCTTCGGCGGACTGACAGTCCTGACCGATCCCGCCTTCCTCCACAAGGGCGAGCACGTGTACCTCGGCCATGGCATCTGGGCGCGGCGCGAGGTCGAGCCCGCTTGTCAGATCGCTGACCTGCCGCCGATCGATGTGATCGTCTTGTCGCACTACCACGGCGACCATTTCGATGACGTCGCCGCCCAAGAGCTCGACAAGAAACTACCCATCGTCTCCACCGCTGACGCCGTGGAGAAGCTCAGCGCCTTGGGCTTCGAGCACGGCCATGCCCTCGAGACCTGGCAATCCCTGGAGGTACACAAAGGCGACGCGACGGTGACGATCACCGCGATGCCGGCCAAGCATGCCACCGAGGAGGCGGTCAACGAGCTGCTGATGCCGGTCAACGGGCATCTGCTCGACTTCAGCCGCAACGGCGATCACCTCTACCGGCTCTACATCACTGGCGACACGATGCTGGTCGACAGCCTCGAGGACATCCCGCGGCGTTACCCCGACATCGACCTTGGCCTCATCCACACCGGTGGCACGACCTTCCTTGTCACCGTGGTGACCATGACCGGCGAGCAAGGAGTAAGGGCCGTCGAGATCACCAAACCGCGCACCGCCATCCCGATTCACTACAACGATTTCTCTGTCTTCCTCTCGGGGCTCGACGATTTCAAGAACGCCGCCCAGGCCTCGAGCTCCGACGCCAAGTTCGTCTACCTTGCGCACGGCGAGACGTACACCTTCGCGCCCAGTAGCCGCCCGGACAGCTCTCCGTCGTGAGCCTGTGAGCTTTCGTTAACGAATCGGACGTCAATTACGCGCCTGCTGTGCAGACGTCGCTGCCACAATGACCTCCTGCGCGCCGCGACTCGCTCCGGCGTGCGCTGCGCCGATTCGAGGGAACAGGACTCACGATGACCGACGTCGATCAGACATCCGCTGAAGGAAAGACCGCCTCCGGCGGCGTGCGAGCCGACCTCTCCGAGCACTCGCGCACCGGCATGGGCGCCCACGCGCTGCAGCGGGCGATCACCGACCACCTTCGCTACTCGATCGGCCGTCCGGCCGCCGCCCTGCGGCCCGAGCACTACTACCGGGCGCTGGCGCTGGCCGTCCGTGACCGCATGCAGGATCGCCGGGTGGCGTCGACGCAAACGTCGCTCGATCTCGGCCGCAAGGTCACCTGCTATCTGTCGGCTGAATTCTTGATGGGTCCGCAACTCGGCAACAACCTGCTGAACCTGCACCTGGAGCAGGCGGCCAAGACCGCGCTCGCGGCGATGGGTCAGGATCTCGACGAGATTCTGGCGTGCGAGGCCGAACCGGGTCTGGGCAACGGCGGCCTCGGCCGGCTCGCCGCGTGCTACCTGGACTCGCTGGCCACCCTCGAGCGTCCGGCGATCGGTTACGGCATCCGCTACGAGTTCGGCATCTTCAACCAGGAAATCCGCGACGGCTGGCAGGTCGAGAAGACCGACAACTGGCTGGTCAACGGAAACGCTTGGGAGATCGCCAAACCCGACGTGAACTACCTGGTGAAGTGGGGCGGCTACGCCGAGCACTACACCGGCGACAATGGCGAAGACCGCGTGAGGTGGGTCCCCGGACGCCTCCTGAAGGGCGTCGCCTACGACACCCCCATCCAGGGTTACGGCGTCAACACCTGCAACGTGCTGACGCTGTGGAGCGCGCGGGCCGTCGAGTCGTTCGCGCTCGAGGCGTTCAACACCGGTGACTACTACAAGGCCGTCGAAGACGAGGTGACCTCGGAGACGGTCACCAAGGTGCTGTACCCCAACGACGAGCCCGACGCGGGCAAGCGACTGCGCTTGCTGCAGCAGTACTTCTTCGTGTCCTGCTCGCTGCAGCACGTGCTGCACATCATGGACGACCTCGCGGACGCCGGCGTCCGGGAACTCCCGCAGCGATTCGCCATGCAGCTCAACGACACCCACCCGTCGATCGGTGTCGCCGAGCTCATGCGGCTGCTGATCGACGAGCGTCGACCTGGACTGGGACGAGGCGTGGGCGATCACCGTCGCGACGTTCGGTTACACCAACCACACCCTGCTGCCGGAGGCGCTGGAGAAGTGGCCGCTGGACGCTGTTCGCCGAGTCGCTTCCGCGCCACCTGGAAATCATCTACGAGATCAACCGCCGGTTCCTCGACGAGGTACGTGCCAAGTTCCCCGGTGACGAGGACCGGATTCGCCGGATGTCGCTGATCGGCGAGGACGGCGGCAAAGAACGTCCGGATGGCGCATCTGGCCACCGTCGGCAGCCACGCCATCAACGGTGTCGCGGCACTGCACTCGGAGTTGCTGAAAGAGAGTGTGCTGAAGGACTTTTACGAGTTGTGGCCGGAGCGGTTCAGCAACAAGACCAATGGCGTGACGCCGCGGCGCTTCCTCGCGCTGGCCAACCCGGGCTTGCGGGAACTGCTGGACCGGACCATCGGCGAAGGCTGGCTGAAGGACTTGGACCGCCTTCGCGGCCTCGAGCCGTTCGTCGACGACGCGTCGTTCCGCGCGCAATGGCGAGACATCAAGCGCAGCAACAAGGCACGCCTGGCCAAGTACCTGCGCACCGCGACGGGCATCGAACTGAACCCGGACTGGATGTTCGACATCCAGGTCAAGCGCATCCACGAGTACAAGCGCCAGCATCTCAGCGTGCTGCACATCGTCGCGCTTGTACCACCGGCTCAAGCAGAACCCGGGTCTGTCGATCCCGCAGCGCGCCTTCATTTTCGGCGGCAAAGCCGCTCCCGGCTACTTCATGGCCAAGCGGATCATCAAGCTGATCAATGCCGTCGGCGAGACGATCAACGCCGACCCTGAGGTCAGCAAGTTCCTGAAGGTCGCGTTCGTGCCGAACTTCAGCGTCAAGAACGCGCAGCTGATCTACCCGGCCGCGGACCTGTCCGAGCAGATCTCCACCGCCGGCAAGGAAGCGTCGGGAACCGGGAACATGAAGTTCATGATCAACGGCGCCCTCACCATCGGCACGCTGGACGGCGCCAACGTCGAGATGCGCGACGAGGTCGGCGCCGAGAACTTCTTCCTGTTCGGCCTGACCGAGTCCGAGGTCGCAAGCGTCAAGGCCGACGGGTACCGTCCGGCCGACTACATCGACGGCAACGAGGAGCTCCGCGCGGTGCTGGATCTCATTGCCGGCGGCCAGTTCTCGCACGGTGACACCGAGGTGTTCAAGCCGCTGGTGGACAACCTGCGCTACGACGACCCCTTCCTGGTGTGCGCCGACTTCGCGTCCTACGTGGCCGGCCAGGAGCAGGTGAGCGCGGCGTGGCAGGACAAAGACGGCGTGGACGAAGATGTCCATCCTGAACACCGCACGCAGCGGCAAGTTTTCGTCGGATCGCGCCATCGCCGAATACTGCGACGACATCTGGAAGGTCTGGCCGCTGACCGTCACGATGTGAGCTCAGGCCGGCTCGCGTCTGGGCGGGATGGGTAGCCGGGCGCTTTCGTCGAGGTCGACGTCGAGGGCGTTGAGCATCAACGCCAGACCGGCGTAGCGGTTGATCACCATCAGCACCTCGACGCATGCCTCGGAGCCGAGTGCGCGGTGGACGCGATCGAAGGTCTCGGCCGAGACGCTGCGCGTGGTCAGCAGTTCGGTGGTCAGCTGGAGCACCGCGAGTTCGGTTGGTTCGAAAGCGGTTGTCCGCCAGTCGCTCTCGGAGAGAACCGCGTCGATCTCGTCGCTGCTCACACCCGCGGTGCGGGCGACGTCGCGGTGTTGGCCGAGTTCGTAGGCGCAGCCCATCAGATGGGCGGTACGTAGCACGACGAGCTCGCGCAGCCTGGTTGGCAGCACCGGGCTGGTCAGAGCGGCGTTGCCCGCCACCATCCAGCCGGTGAACACCTTGTCGGCGTTGGCCAGTGCCCGGTAGACGTTGAGATTGCCTCGCGCATTGGTCAATTCGCGGGCCTGCGCCGTCATGTCTTCCGGGCTGCGATAGGCGATTCGAGTCATCGGGCTTCTCCTCAGGGCCGGAATCTGGTTTCGGTGTCGACGTCGACGTCGACCGCGTTGAGCACCAGCGCCAGCCCGTAGTAACAGCTGACCAGCATCAGCAGCTCGGTGAACGCCTCGTCCCCCAGAACGGCGTGGGCGCTGGCGAATGACTCGTCGCTGAGTCGGTGCGTGCTGCACAGTTCGGTGACGACGTCGAGCAGCACGCGTTCGGTGTCGGTGAAGCCGGCCGCGTCGAAGTCTTCGGTCTCGACGATCGCGCTGATCTGCGCCTCGGTCAGTCCGGCGTCGCGGGCGATGCCGATGTGCTGGCTGAGTTCGTAGCGAGAGTCCTGCAATCGGGCCACCCGAAGGATGACCACTTCCCGCGTCCGCAGGGTGAAGGTGGGGCTGTCGAACAACTCGTCGACCATCTGCGTCCACCCGGCGAAGACGTCGGGGGCGTTGGCGAGGACTCCGAAACACATTGAGCGCGCCCCGGCGCGCGGTGAACTCGCGGATGGCTTCGGCCTGCTGGTCGATGTCGGCCAGTGGTATGCGTGACATGGGCTTCCTCCCTGGGCTATTCGGCATCGCGGGCGAGAACGAACGTCCAGTCCAGAGTCACGAATGGTTCGTCGACGGTCGTCCCGTCCGGCGCGACGCCGGGCTCGTGAGCGTACGAAATCGGCTTGCAGCGATTGCACATCCGCGAAGACCGCGTCGCGGTTGATGTAGGGGTCGTCTCGGTAGAACAGTTGAGTGATCAGCGACTGGTAGCCATCGGCATGGAACCAGAAGTGCACATGCTGGGGCCGCATGACGGAACGGTGTGCGGCGCGCATGATTTCACCGCAGGGGCCGTCGGTGGGCACCGGATAGTAGCGGGGTGTGATGGACCGGTACCAGAATCGGCCGTCGCCATCGGTGGTCAGCAGTGCCCGCATGGCAAATTCGTCGTGCAGCTTCTCGGCCTGCTGCACGTCGTAGAAACCCTCGCCGTCGCTGTGCCAGGTGTCCACGTGCGCGCCGCCGATCGGCTTTCCCTGATCGTCGACAACCCGGCCGGTGACGAACATCGGTGTGCCGGACACGCCGTCGGAGATGTCGTCCCCGTTGTCGGCGGTCGGCCGGCCCTCGACGTAGAACGGGCCGAGCAGAGCCGACGAGGTGACCGACGAGCCGCTGTGCTGGTTGATCCTGTCCAGCAGCATGCTGAAGCCCAGAATATCGGAGAGCAACATCACCTCCTGACGAGTCGGGGTCGATATCTTGCCGACCCGTTCCAGGAAATCCATTGCGGTGAACCATTCTTCACCGGTCAGGCGCACATCGCGGGCGAAATCGTGCAGGTGCTGCACCAAGCTCACGAGCACCTCGCGAAAGCGATCATCGGTCGCGTCGTCGAAGGTCCGCTGGACGGCTTCGGTGATGGTTTGTTCATTCAGGTCGGATGACATTGCCGTGCCTTTCTGTGCGATTGAGCTGGTCAGGGCCGGATCACGACGCGGCCGGCGGTGTGGTCGGCGACGGCCCGGTATGCCGCGGGCGCGTCGTCGAGCGAGTAGGTGGCGGCAATGGGCAACGGGCGGAACGCGCCGGATTCGAAGAACGGCGCCATCTGCTCCAGTCGCCGGGCCGAATCGACGACGCTCAGCTTTCCGCTGTCCGTACCGAGAATGCGGGTTTCGTTGTGATACAGGTCGCGCAGGTTGATTTCCACATTGGGCGAGCCGACGGCGCTGATCACCACCAGCCGGCCGCGGTGGGTCAGCGCGGCCAGCGCCGACGGCGTCGTCACACCGCCCACCGCGTCGTACACGACGTCAGCGCCCTTGCCCTCGGTCAACTGTGTGATCGCCGCGCCGACGTCGGCGGCCGGGTCGAAGGTGACGAAGTCGTCGATCACCGCCGCGGCGGGAGTGTCGGGCCCGGGTGGGCGCCGGTCCACGCCAATCACTCTGGCGCCGTGCGCGTGAGCGATTTGCGCCACTGCCCCGCCCACGCCGCCGGAAACGCCGAACACCGCGATGGTTTCACCCGCGACCAACTGGGCGGTTTCCACCGTCCCGTACCACGCCACGACGAAGTTGACGCCGACGGTGGAGGCTTCGTCGAAGCTGAGCCGTTCGGGTTTGACGACCAAGGCGTCCACGGGAACCGACATCAACTCCGCGTGCGACCCGTCTCGGCTGAATCCGGCATCTCCACCGGTGCCCCAGACTGCCGCGCCTTCCCACTCGGGCGGCCCGCTGACCACCACGCCGGCAAAATCGCGGCCGGGAGTCCGTGGCAGTACCGTCCAATCCATTGCGCCGGCAACATTTTTCACGTCGGACGGATTGACCGATGCCGCTTCGACGCGGACGACCGCCTCCGCCGCCGTCGCGACCGGATCCGGTACGTCTTCAATGCGAAGCACATCCGGATCGCCGAACTTGGTAAAACGCAGCGCCCGCATGGGTCTGTCCTCCTGTGCGCTGACCCACTAGCGACTTAGCGGGCGGGGTCGTTAGCAGTAGCGGTCACCGTGCTGGTGCGGCGGGCCGCGCCCCACAGCCCGGTGCCTACGCCGACGACAGCGCCACCGATCCCGATCAGTCGCTGCGACTGTTTCATCTCGTGATGGACACTCATACCGCCGAGCAGGTCAGCGGCATCGGCGCCGGCGGAGGCCAAGAACCAGCCGCGAGTATTCCTGCCGCGCAACGCCGCTGCGGCCAGCAGCCCGCCGATCAATGCGTCGCGATAGCCCATCGAACGCAGCAGCAGTTGCGCGGTGGGCGTGGGTTTGTCGGGATCGCCCCATAGCCGGTTCGCCCGCAGGGGGTCGACGAGAAAGGAGATGCCCGAGGCAAGTCGGATGCTGCCTACGGCCAGCGCCGCACGGTCGATGGTCATGGGTTCAGAGCCTAGAAGCTCAACGCGCGCGCGCCGGGCCCAAAGCCGCCGATCTGGGCATTGCCGATGCCGTGAAACGCACCCCTCGCTACTCTCACTGCGGCGCCATTGCGGCGTCGCGGTAGCGGGTAGAAGGGTTGGGCGGTTATGCCGGATCCGGTAGCCGAGGTGTCCTCGGCGGCCTCAGCACCGAGATTCGAACCCGACGAGGGCTGGGTGCCCGCCGACGAGCGACGGTTCGGTCTGGATCGGCGCACCCTGCGCCCGACCCTGGCGGTGTTCGGATTGGTCTTCGTGATGTCGGTCGTCTTGCCGGTGATCAACGCGACGGTGCCCTACCACGACATCGTCAGACCCGGCGATGTCATGCAGATCGAAGGTGACGTGACGTTCGTGCCGGAGGCCGGTTGGGGCGTCACCTCCGGTGTTCGCGCCGGCCACGCCCCGATATCCGGGCAGTATCCCGCCTCGGCGACGGTCGAGGATGGGGCGCTGAAGTTCACGCTGCGCACCGGGCCGTTCCACGGCGACGCCGATCAACTGGTCGATCAAATCGAGGCGACCTCCGACGCGCTGAACCAAGGTCGCGGCGTCCACATCACCGGCGCGCCCGCCACGATCGTGACCGCCGCGGGCAAACAGGGCGCAACCGTGCGTGTCACCGGGCCACACACTGCAGGCCTGATCGCCGCGTTCGTCTTCGACGGCCGCGGAGTAGAAGCAGTGGCGACGGGACCGACCGACGCCGGCCCCGAACCGAGCGCGGCCGTGCTGCGGATGATCGGCAGCATCAACGAGTCCAAGCAGGCACAGCGATGACGACGACGCTCACCGACCTCGATCGCGCACGCGACGTCGCACTCGACCTCTCCGGCTGGGGCAGACGCTTTGTCTTCTACCAACCGCGCAATTTCGCTTTCTGGGGTTACGTCGGCGCTGGTCGGAATCGGTGTCCTGACGTTCTTCTCCACGCTTGCCCGCGAATACAACGCGTACGGGGAAGCCATCGGGCTGGCCGTGACCTCGTTCGCCATCTACGCGGCGTTGTTCTGGTGGTTCACCGACCGGATCGACCACTACGCCAAACTCCCCCACAAGCTGATGGTCGTCGCGTTCCTGTGGGGTGGCTTCGCCGCCACCGGTGCGATGGCCGCCAACGCCAACGACGCGATCCTGGCCTTGTACGGCAAGAACTTTGGTCAGGTCTGGGCGCTGAACTGGGGTGCCGGACTCGCCGCCCCGTTCACCGAGGAACTGGCCAAGGGTTCGGGGCTGTTGCTGCTGATCGCGTTGGCGCAACGACACGTCCGGACCGCGTTCGACGGGTTCATCCTCGGCGCGTTCATCGGTCTGGGATTCCAGATCGTCGAAGACATCACCTACGCCATGACGTCGGCAGGTACTCAGTTCGGCGCCAACCAAATTGGCGCGTCGGTCGGCACCATCATTCTGCGCATGCTGACCGGGGTGGCCGCTCACATCCTCTACAGCGCCATCTTCTGCGCCGGAGTGGTCTACCTTGTCGGCCGGCCCGCCGAGCCACGCAAAGTCGGTCGGGGTCTGGTGCTGATCGCGATACCGATGCTGCTGCACGGCACCTGGGATTCGGTGGCCGCGATCGCCGGCCAGAATGCGCTGCTGCTGATCGGATTGCTGATCGGCACGATCATTGTCGCGCTGATCATCGTCGCGCGGGTGTACAAGTTGACCGTGACCAGGGAGCGCGACTTCGTCCGCGATGTCATGGCCCCCGAGCAAGCCCGTGACGTCATCACGCCGGTCGAACTCGATGCGATGGCCGGTAACCGCAAGGCCCGCAAGGCTTACCGCAAAACCGGGCGCAACCGTCACGAGCGCAGACGCGCGCGCTACATCCTCAACGCCGCCTACGCGCTCGCCGACGAGCTGGCCGCCGCGCGGGGCGCCGACACCGACCGGGTGCGCTTCGCGCGTTCGGAGGTCGCACGCATCCGCGCAGGCCTACCGTCGCCGTGGTGACGCAGCGCTGAGTTGTCCTGGTCCGCTCAGCGGACCGGACCCTTGCCAACAATGGCGGGCAGAGCGAAATAGAGAACGCCGCAACCCGTCGTACCCGGACGGCAGCAGGGATGTGGCGCGCCTGTATTCATTGGCACGCCGCGACGAGGAGCTGAATTGGCAACGCCTGTCGACTCGGTGACCCAACTTTCGCCACGGCCATCCACGACGGGGGAACGTCATCATGAATGATTCGCTGCTGGTTGCCGCGCCACTGATGATCGCCGCGATCGTGATGGCGTTCCGATTCGTCGGCTGCGGTATCGATGCCGACCCTCTTCCGCTACGGCGACCCGACCGATGGGACGGGAACGGTGAGCGGCCCCAAGCCGCTGACCGTCAGGGCCAATCTCACCGGCACGGGCACCCTGACCGGCAAGGCGAGCTTTCCCGGTCACGACGCGACCACGAAGCCGTACAACACTGCGGGCACTTATGCCTTTGCGATTCCGTTCTGGTGCACGAGGATCGACGTGGTCCTGCTCGGGGCGGGCGGCGGTGGCAGCTACACCGCATTCGGCAATGGGGTCGGTGGTGGCGCCGGTCAATGGGCGCCGACCGTTCCTCTAAAGCGGGGCTCCGATATCCCTTGGGCGGCAACAACGATCAACCTGACGGTGGGGCAGGGCGGTTCTGGCGGGACACTGAACGCCCCTGATGCGACAGCCGGTGGTGACACCACCGCCACTTGGGACACCGCGACAGGGACGACCCAGGCAGTAGCGGTCGGCGGCGGCGCCGGTGCGAGCACAACCGGTCAATCGGGCGACGGCCCAAATCCGATATCGACAACAGTCGGCGACGCGACGCTCACCGCTGGTACCACTCAGTCAACCCCGGCCGCGGCGGGCGGCGGGCCCGGCGTTGGCGGCGCGGGTGGCGATGTGTTCAGCCCCGGCGGCGCCGGTGCCGACGGCGCGGCACTCATTGTCGTCAGCCAGAGTTAGCCACCGATTCATCTAGCAACAGGAGGACAGCAGCATGGTCAATGTCCCTGCCACCGCTCAGACTCTGAGCAACGACTACACGCAGATGGGCACTTGGATAGGTCTGGCGACCGACGATCCGGGCAACTCGCCGACTCCGGCCAACGAGGTCACTGCAGACACCTACCAGCGGCAGCCGACGACGTGGATGGCCGACCCCGACGAGGCCGGTGTCAATCACGGACAGCAGTCAAGTTCACGCTGCCTGGCGGGTCGTACTCCTACATGATGTTGTGCGCAGGGCCAGACCCCACCCAGGACCCCATGGTCGATTACTGCAAGATCGACGCGTCCTTGAACACCGACGGGGAGATCGTCGTCATCCCGACCTACACGCAGACCTGAAGGTGCGCGGACGGCTACCTGACCACCGAATCATCGGGGTTGCGCGGCGACTCTTCGGGCGTCCAGGCGAACGGTTGTCCGGGCTGGCCGGGAAACAAATAGTCGACGAAAGCCGCTGCGGTGGGCTGTGGTTCGTGGTTGGCCAGACCCGGCCGCTCGTTGGCTTCGATGAAGGCGTATTCCTGACCGGTGACGTCGGGGACGAGCAGGTCGATGCCGGTGACCGGGATGCCGATCGCCTCGGCGGCCGTCACCGCAACCCGACACAGTTCCTGGTTCACGTTGGGGGTGACGTCGTGGATCGTGCCGCCCTGATGCAGGTTGGCGGTGTGGCGAACGCGCAGCCTCATCCCTTGCGGCAGAACATCATCGAGTTTCCAGCCGTACTCGCCGACTGTTGCTTCGGTGACCGCGTCGAGCGGAATGCGCGACTCACCTCCGGTGGCCGCCGAGCGCCGTCGGCTCTCCCCCACAATCAGATCGCGCACGGTGTGCTCACCGGTGCCGATGATCTCCGGCGGCAGTCGCAGCGCTGCGGCGACCACCCGGCCGTCGATCACCACGAGCCGAAGGTCATTTCCGTTCACGCGCTGCTCGATCAACACCTCGGGGAATTCCTCCCGCGCGCGTGCCACCGCGGCGGCCAGTTCGCCGGCGCCGTGCTCGACGGTGACGCCGACGGTGATGCCTTTACCTTGTTCTCCGCGAGTGGGTTTGACGACAACCTCCCCCACCTCTTTCAAGAATTCGAAGTCGCCGTCGTCGAAAGTCGCCAAACGGGCCTGCGGGACGTTGATCCCGGCCTCGGAGACAAGTCGGCGGGTCAATCTCTTGTCGTCGCAACGGCACATCGCGATCGCCGACGTGAATTCCGACAGCGATTCGCGAGTGATCACGGTACGACCACCGTGGCTGAGGCGTATCTCGCCGGTCTCGGCGTCGAGAACCTCCACCCAGATACCGCGACGTATCGCCTCATCGGCAATGATTCGCGCGTAGGGATTGAGGTCATCGACGGTTTCCGGCGGCGGACTGAACAACGGCACATTGATGGCGTTCTTGCGCTTGATCGCCAGCACCGGGACGCGCCGGAAACCCAGCTTCTCGTACAGCCGGATCGCGGCCGAATTGTCGTGGGTCACCGACAGGTCCATATATGCGCGGCCCGCAAGACGGAAGTGCGCGGCCAACTTCCGGGTCAGGGCGATGCCTATCCCCGGGACGCCGGCACCCGGGTCGACGGCCAGCGTCCAAAGACTCGAGCCGCGTTCTGGATCGGAGAACAGCAATTCGTGGTCGACGCCGGTCACCGTGCCCACCACGGCACCGTCGTCGTCGCGCACGGCGAGCAGGTAGGTGACGGCGGGCTGATGAAGATGGTTGTCCCAGATCACCTTGACCGGCGCCGGAACCATTCCGCAGCGGACGAATACGCGATTCATCGAGTCCGCGTCGGACGGGTCGTTCAGCGGACGCACCGTCACACCGACCGGTGACGGGGGCGACTTGTCCTCCTCCGATTCGTCGGTGAAGCGCAGCCGATAGGTGTGGCTGGGGTCGATGAAAAGTTCGCTCGGCGCCCCGGCCACCACCACGTGGGATTCGCGGGCATAGATACAGATGTCGCGCCGCCCCGGCGCTTCCCGTCGAAGTGCTTCGGCCAGCGTCCCCGCGTCAGCGAAGGTCTGACCGAAAATCAGTCGGCCCCAACCTAATTCGAGTTCGACGTCCTTTGCCATCGCATCGACCAGATGCGGCGGCGTCGCGTCGTGCAGGCCGAGGGTGATGGCCTCGGGGTGGTCCTCTGGAGGACCGATGGACGGTCATGCCGCCGGCCCGGTCACACCATGACGTTGTAGCCAGAGCTCGAGCAGCGCAATCTGCCAGAGCTCATTTCCGCGTAGCGGAGTCAGACGGCCATTCGGGTCGGCCAGTAGCGCGTCCACCGCTCCAGTATCGAACAGCCCACGCTCCTTGGCGACCGGAGCGTAGAGAGCGTCGCGGACCATGTCGAGGTACGGACCTTGGAGGTGAGTCAGCGCGGGAACCGGGAAATAACCCTTGGGTCGGTCGATGACCTCCGACGGAATGACCCGTCGCGCAGCCTCTTTGAGCACACCCTTGCCGCCGTGCGCGATTTTCAGCTCCGGCGGGCAGGTGGCCGCCAGTTCGACCAGCTCGTGGTCGAGGAACGGGACCCGGCCCTCCAGACCCCAGGCCATGGTCATGTTGTCGACCCGCTTGACCGGATCGTCGACCAACATCACCATCGTGTCGAGGCGCAGTGCGCGGTCGATGCCGGTTTCGGCGCCGGCATTCGCGAAGTGCTCGCTGACGAAACGCTGGCTGGGATCCCCTTGCGCCACGTGACCCTCGGCGAGCAAGGCGGCGAGGCCCTCCTCGTCGCGATCGAAAAAGGCAGCCGCGGTATTCGGCGACCGAGCTTTCGACGGCGGAGTCCGCCGACGTGCCCATCGGCGGATACCAGTGGTAGCCGGCGAACACTTCGTCAGCGCCCTGCCCCGACTGCACGACCTTCACGTGCTTGGCCACTTCCTGGCTGAGCAGATAGAAGGCGACACAGTCGTGGCTGACCATCGGTTCGCTCATCGCCCCGATCGCGCCGTCCAGCGCGGGCAGCATCCGCTCGGTTTCGATGCGGATCTGGTGATGATCGGTCTCGAAGCGCTGGGCCACGATGTCGGAGTACTGGAACTCGTCGCCCTTGATGTCGCCGGCGGACTCGAACCCGATGGAGAAGGTCGACAACCCGTGTTGCCCGGCCTCGGCGAGCAGGCCGACGATCAGGCTCGAGTCGACGCCACCGGAAAGCAGGCAGCCGACCGGAACGTCCGCGACCAGTCGGCGCTCGACTGCGGTCCGCAGCGAGGCCAGCACGGCGTCTTCCCAGTCGCGTTCGGACCAGCCGGAGCGGTCCTCGTGCCGGGTGAAGTCGGGCGACCAGTAGGTGGTGGCGACGCGACGCCCGTCGGGTTCGATGGCGAGCAGCGATCCCGGCGGGATCTTGCGCACGCCGCGCAAGATGGTGGCCGGTGCGGGCACCACGGAGTGAAACGTCATGTAGTGGTGCAGGGCGACGCGGTCGATGCGGGTGTCCACGCCACCGCCGGCCAGCAGCGCCGGCAGCGTCGACGCAAACCTGATTCGGTGACTGTCCTCGGTCACGTACAGCGGCTTGATGCCGAGGCGATCGCGGCCGAGCAACACCCGACCGCTGTCGCGCTCGACGATGGCGAAGGCGAACATGCCTTTGAAGTGGCTGACGAAATCGTCACCCCAGCGGTGGTAGGCCTTGAGCAGAATCTCGCTGTCGCTGTGCGAGAAGAATCGGTAGCCGTAGCCCTGAAGCTCGCTGCGCAATTCCTTGTAGTTGTAGATGCAGCCGTTCCAGGCAATTGTCAGGCCGAGGTCGGAATCGACCATCGGCTGCGCGCCGGCTTCGGTCAGATCGATGATTTTCAGACGACGATGACCAAGCGCGACTCGACCTTGTGACCAGACGCCCGCGCCATCGGGACCTCGCGGCGTCATGACGGCGGTCATCGCTGCCACCGCCGCTACATCAGGCGCTCGACCGTCGAGTCGCACCTCACCGGTGGCTCCACACACCTGGCTAACCCTACAGAGATCGATTCCGGCGCGCGCGCCGCTGACCCGCTATAGCGCCGCGCGCGAGTGATGCACTGCGCTGTTCGTTCCACGTGAGGGCTCACTTTCCGTCTGTCGCGTTGTCTTGACCACAGCACCGCGGAAGCCGTTGCAGCTTGCCGGAATCCTCGTTCTCCACCTGCAGGTAGCGGCGACCGTTGTCCGCGGTGGCGACACGGATGGCCGGGCCGTCGCCACTGACGCTGTCGGGTTCCATGAAGAGCTGTAGTTCGCCGGAGTCGGCGTAGAGCATGGCGTCGTCGTTGGACAGCTTCCAGGGCTTGCCATCGGTCGGCCAGCGGCCGCCGACCAGTCGGACCTCAGGGTGCTCGGCTTCCTCGTCGTCGACCGCGACGCTGCCGATCCACAACTTCGCCGGCAGCGGACGGAAGTACACCGCGAGACGCTGACGGTTGAAATCCACGTCGACCGGTATGCCGATCGGCGGCAACGACGTGCCTTCTGGTCGATCGTTGAGTGACTGTTTCACTTGCCGCGATCCGAGGCCGACGCCGAACCAGTCGATGGTCAGCACGGTCGTGAGGTACTGCACGATGGCCAGGCTCAGCAGACCTCCCGCACCGGCAGCCCCGACCCCGGCCGCCCCGGCGACCCACGTCACCGGCAGCGCAAGCAGTCCAACTGTCGCCGCGGCGCCTGCTGCCGCCGCAACCTTGCCGGGCACCGTCAGGCTGAAGTCCGGATTGACCTCTGCCTCCGGCGGATTCTGGGTCGGTCGGACGCCGACCGTTTTGGGAAGGTCGTCGAGGCGCTCGTGGACTCTTTTGACTTCCGCCTCGTAGTCCTCGGTGCCCAGTTGCCCCGCGCGCTTCTTGTCGCGGGCCGCGCTGAGTGCCTGCTCGAGACTCTCGATCGTTTCCAGGTCGGCTCGTCGGGTTTCCTTGCCGTCGGGGTCACGCGGGATGTCGTCGAGACCCATCTCGTAGGTGACCTTGAAGGCGGCGTTGAAGTCGTAGAGCGTGGTTTCGGCGCTGACGGTTCCGTCGACGACCAGCCGGCCATGGTGTGTCCGCGGCACGATGTCGGCGTCCAGCGCTTCCAGGCAGCGTTCCTGGCCACCGATCGTGATGGTCTTCGGGCCCGCCAGTAGGCATGGCACGTCGGCGTCGAAGTCGCTCTCGTGAAGATCGAAGGTGTTCATCACGGTGTCGCGGACCTGACGGAGAATGCTCCAGCCCGTGACGGCCAATCCCGTTTTCTCGTGCGGGTTTTCGGCCAGGATCGACGTGGGCAGCTCTTCACCGGACGGTAGCTCTCGCACGGTCTGCAACTGGATCACCATCGATTCGTGGGTGACCCCATCGATGTCGAAGCGTTGCACGTGTGCGTCGAGGGCTTTGACTGTGTTGTCGTCGCGCGATTGGGCGTCGACCTCCAGTGGGGCCGGCATCAGGTCCATGACGCCGCCCTCACCCATCTCGGCGAGTTTGGGGCGGACGGCATCGGATATCTGCGCGGCCAACGAGTCGAGCACTCTGATTCTGGCTTCGTCGTCGCTGAGAGTGGGGTGTTGCAGCTTCTCCAGACCGACCATCAGCTCGCCGGCGATGCTGTGGGTGATCCAGTACGCCTCGGCGTAGTCGAGTTCCCACGTGATGCGCGGGTCCTGGTCGGCGAAGGCGATGCTGCCGTCGGGGCGGCGATCGATGTGCGCACCGAACAGCTGCGGCGCGTACTCCCCGCGGGAAGGGTTGGCCAGCAGCACAGGCGCATCCTGCTCGGTGAAATTCAGGGCGATGGTTTGCTTGCCCGGTTCGGTCTCCCGCGGCTCGAGCTGATCGTGGACGGTCAGACCGCCCGAACAATGGGATTTCGTTATAGGGGATTTCGCGCGACTCGTCGGCGCGCGGGCCGTCCGGGATCGTGATCGTTCTGGGCGGCAGCGACACCAGCGGAATGCAGGTCACCGAATCGATGGTGATCTTCGAGTCGAAGATCGCCAGATCGATCGCGAAATGCCTTAGCGGATCATGGGTTTCATCGTCAACGTGCTCCTGCCACAGCCGTTGTTGCGCATCGAAGACAAACCAGACGCGGTCAAGCGTGAGATCGAGGGTGGCCGTGGCGGAGTAGCCGGGTCCGTCGACCGCCTCGGTGTACTTGTCGCCGCCGAACATCTCGACGGTCTGATCCTGGACGCGTTCGCGGTGGATTTCGATGATCGTGTCGGGGCGCTGCATGCCGGACTTGTACCCACAACGCACGGTCTTGGAACAGGCCGGGCCAGCCGGTCAGTAGCGTGACCTCAATGGAAGCTGAGCGCGTGGTCCTGGCAAGTTTTATCGCCGTCACCTTTGTCTTCTTGACCGCCCTGCTCATCGTGATTGACTGGGCGGCCGCGAAGGGGCGCCTTCAGCCGCAATCAGTTCGTCGGCATCCGCACTCCGTCGACGATGCGCAGTGATCACGCGTGGATCGCGGGCCACCGCGCCGCGCTGCGCCTGACGCCGGTGCACCTCGTCACCGGCGTCTCGCTGCTGATCGGCGTCTTCTGCGCGCGGACCGTAGCCGGTCTGAACCTCGTCGGAGTCTGTGGCGCTGTCGTTTTCGTTGTGGTTGCCCTGTTCACTGCAGTGGTCGCCGGTCGGGCCGCGAAGGCATCGGAGCGGGATTCCGAAGACTAGGCGCCCAGGGCTAAGGCAGACCGCAGACGTCAAATCAAATCATCTGATCGGATATTCTTCAGAGACCCGGCGTGTGCCGACTCGTAATGCTTCGCGATCCGGTCCCTGACCCATTCCAATTGGTTCTCGTACGCTGTCGCTTAAGCGACCGCTGTCGCGTTCGACAATGCCGAAGGCTAACACGCCGCTTCGCTTCACTGCATCGGTCACCGCTCGCGCTGCAGCGAAATTCGAGCCGCCTCGAAATGTGCGTCAAAAAGAGCTCGTCGCCAAGCCCACACTGCGTCAGTTCCCTCGTTCAGGGGTGGCATACCAAGGTCGTCCACTACACCGCTTAAAGCCAACATGAAGCGCCAAACCTTCGAACCATCGTCGAGCCCGAATGCATTCGGCGCGTCTAGCGGGGCGAGCATGAAGTCAACCCCGCCCTCTCGCGACGACCAGCACACTTGGAGTTTGCAGTCCGGACCGCGATAAAATACCGCCCACGCCGGACGCTCGCCATAAATAAGATTGGCTTCGATCTCAATAAGATTGAAGCCAAGGGCCGCAAACGTCGACCCCATGTATCGTTCGACCTCGCTTGCGCTCATCGGAAGTTATCCATTCCCGTACACCCACTCATTCCCGACCCGCTACAGTCTGCCCTCATGGCTACTTACCTCCCGTGTTCACCGCGGTCGTCGCCGGCAGGGCTGCGGAGGCGGCGGAGGACAGCCCTGACAGTTAGGCGGCGCAGCACCTGCGGAGCTCACGATGACCCAGTCGGGTACATCTCGAGAATCCCCGCGTGCGCCACTTCATAAGTGCCCGCGATGCGGTCCCGCACCCACTCCAAAGGATTGGCGTATGCGTTGTATTCGGACCTTGCTAACTCAGCGAGCTCAGCTAGAGGCAGATCTGGACGCTTGGAAAATCGGGTCAAAAACTGCCACTTTTCCGCCCGTAAACCGAAGGAATCAGGCGCGTCCAGCGGCGCGATCATGCAATTGGTCTCGCCTTCGCGGCCAGATTGGTAAATCTGAATCTTGCAGTCACCCGAACGGTAGTAAACGACGTGCTGATACCGCCCTTCCTCGTCGGGACTGTCGTCGCTGCCATACAGGGCAAAACCGACGCCCTCCAGTACCGGCCCCACGATTTTCTGCACTTCTTGAGAAAACTCGGATGCCACGGTCAGCCCCCTCCCACGTAAACCCATGAATTGCCCACTCGTTCATAGCCATATGCCGCGGCGCTTTTACTCAAGTATTCGACCTCCATTGCAGAATATGATCCCGAGCGACCGAACATCATGTCTTCGAGAGACGAGTATTTACTGTCAAGCATGTAGTCAATTCGCCCTACATGGTTTTCCATTTGAGTCCGGAGGAACTGCTCGTTGACCGGCCATACGACGGCCTGCTCGGTGGGGGCATCTAACCCTTCTGCGAGAGCCTTCCAAGCCGGGTCGCCGGTGTCAAAGAAAATCCCTCCATTGGTCCTGGCTTCACCGATGTATCCGCCATCTTGGCCGTCCCATTTACCTAGCACCACACGGTCGGGGTTATCTCCGAAAGAGTGGGTCACCATGTCCGAGAGGTGCTCGAGTAAGGCTCGTCGTAGGCTCTCCGTGCGCAAAAGCTGAATAGAGATCCTGCGCCGCCGACTCCGCCCAAGGGTGATAGCTGGTGGGGTTGTCGAGGCCGACAGGCAAGTTTTCCGGGCGCGTCAGGCCCGCATAGGGGTCGATCTCAGCGAGCCTGCCCAAGCCCGCCCCCTCGCCACCAAACATCAACGTGGGCGCCGTGAATGCGGCATCAGCGCCTCTCTCACCCGCGTAATACGCGGGATTGTCGAGGAAGCTCTTGAACTCCTGCACCCCGTCTTTCAATGGTGCGACCGGACCGAGCATGAGGTAGTCCTCGGCCTTCTGGCCGAGCCCTTTCGCCATCCCACCCCACGCATCGCCCATCGCGCCGAGTCCGTTCTGCCCGGTGAGGTCATGAACGGCGTCCATCGTGGCGTTCCATCGATCGCCGAATCCTTCGCCGAACCCTGGCGCCGGCGGACGGGGCCCTTGCGGCGCAACGTAGTTCGGCGCCCCGGCCGCCAGCCACTGCTGGGTGTTGGCGACGACAGCGTTGAGCCTGGCCTCGATCTGGTCCGGCGGCACACCATCGCTGATCATGGTTTGGCGCGCCATCGCCTTGAAACTCTCGATCTCCGCCGGTTTCAAGGGCGGAGCTGGAACGCCAGTCGCACCAGCCGGAATCCGGCTCAGCAGATCCAACGGACTACCGGGCGGCGGTCTTTGATCGGCCGGCGTGCCTCGCCCCAGCATCATGTCCTCCAGCGACGGGGTTTTGCCGGCGCCGGCGATCGCCGGGCACCGGCGGGCCTTTCGCCTGGTCGCCCGCGCCAGGGCCAACCGGTAAAAGATTGTCCTGCAAAGGCTTCGGCTGCGGCGCACCGGCAGGAGAAGGAATGTCGCCGACGGCGCTGCGCACAGCGGTGGCGAGTTCCTGGTCGGCGCTGTGAGCATGCAATTTGCAGGTATCGAGCAGCCCCTGCAGTTGTTCTTTGAAGACTCCCTTCGCGCCGTCGAGCTTCATCGTGCCGGAGTCGATTCGCCAGTCCGGCGTGATGGTGAAGCCGTAGGCCCTCGGCCGATTGCTCGATTCCGCCGAGTTCAGCCTTGACCGCGCGCACGTCCGCTTCGGCGCGCGCTACCGCCGCGGCCACCTGCTTGGACTCGTGCCCGTCTGCTTCGATGTCGCGACGCGTCTTGTTCAGGTCGGCGCGAAAAGCGTCGCCAGCCTCCCCTTGCCAGTCGCTGAGCTTGCTATGCACCTGCTGCAGGTTGTCGCCCAACGTCTGCAAAGTCGCCGCCCGATTGGTGGCGGTCTGGAACACACCGTGGATCGCATCGGCATCCCAGCGCTTGACGTCAGCTGGGGTCAGCGGCGCCACTAGCTACCCCTTACTCCCCTACCGACCTGACAGCCTGAGTCGAGTTGTCCTCGTTGGTGACGTAACGGACCATCGCGTCGGCCACATGCGTCCCCAACCTGCCAACCTGCAAGTTTGTGGTGACCGTGCCGGGCTTCCCATCGCGCCGCCAACTCGCCCAGCGCCTGCTGGGAGGATCCGATCCAACCCGGCGCGGCTTCGGCCAGACCGTCCTCGTGGCTAACGAAACTCAAAGCGGCCTCGCCAACCGAGTTCAGCATGTCGTCGCTGCCGTTGTGGAGTGCGACGGGATCGACTTTCAGTTCGTCGGCCACGGCGATCCCTCCTGTTCAGTGCTCCTGCGCGCAGAAGCATAGCTCGATCCAAGGGGGTGCGCCCTTCACCTTTTTGGCGACGAGGAGCAGCTTTAGTCGCGTTGCCCTCGCAAATGATTTAGTACGACAACCTTTTAAGCGATTTAGGTGCCGAATCCGTTCGACACTCAAAGTCTTGTGCCGATAACTAACCCGGCAGCCAGCGCGGATGTGCAGTACAGTTGGCGCACCCGTCCATTTGGCGAGAAGGAGCCTCCGTGGTGAGCACCGAGGACATGGTGCTGGGCTTCGCCAACACGCACGGTCACCTGGGCAGGCTGCCGGAACACTTCGCCGACAGCGCCGGACTCCGCAATTGGCTGAGCCAGCAGCAGGAAGTGGCCTCCGAACAGCTGGTGGTAACTGCCGCCGACGTCATCGAAGCCCGCGAAATACGCGACGCGTTGGTCACGGTGATGGTCAGTCACGCGGACACCGAGGCTGCCAGCGCGGACGAATTGGTTGTCGCCGAACAGGCCTTACAGCGAGCCTCCCAGCGTTATCCGTTGCAGGCCAACATCACTCGCGAAGGGGCCGGATTGAGTTCGGCCCAGTCGGGCCTCGCCGGGGCGCTCGGATCCATATTGGCCTCGGTGGTTGAGTTGGCGCAGTCCGGGCAGTGGGATCGATTCAAGGCCTGCCGCAACTGCCACCACAGTTTCGTCGACCAGAGCCGCAACGCCTCGGCGACCTTCTGCCGCACGACCTGCAAATCCCAAGCCGGGATGCGCGCCTACCGCAGCCGGCAGCGGGGCACCGTCGAGCAATAAGCGCTGAAAAGCGCCGTATTCGTGGTCGGCATGACCATAATTCGTGCATCGCATCCCAACGAAGGGAGCGGCATGGCCTCCGCGATGCACGCAACGGTCTCGTCAGCTCTGCCGCGCTGGCTGCGCCCGGTCGGAGTCGCTGCGGCCGCACTTGCGGGCGCCGTCTCGATGACGATCGCCGCACCGCACGCTTCAGCGGATTCGGGCCTACCAACCAGCGCTTGATCAGCTCCTCGATGCGATGCAGCAGGCGGTTGCCTATGACTCGGGCTTGCCGTTTGCGACGGCGGACAGCGACACCATGCTGCTGACCGGACTGCAGAACACGAACTACGAACTGCTTTCCGCCGGGCTGTCCAGAGTCACCGAGCTTTTCAACGGGGTCTTCTTCCAGTCCCCGGAAGCAGTGGCCACCGACGCCGCCGATTCGCGTCAATACTTCCAGTTCTTCACCCCCGACATCTACTACCACGCGACCGCCGGCTTAGCTCCAGGCGCGACGTACGAGCTCACCGGCACCCTCGGCAAAGGAACCGAAGCTCTCGCGATCGCGACCGAAGCCATCACCGGTTCAACAGCCGTGAGCAAGGAGAGTCTGGAGCTCGATCACGGCCTGGTCGTCAATCCGGATGGCACGTTCACCGTCGACATCGGCCCCACCGAGCCGAGCGGCGCCAGTCAATTTCATCAATGACACGGATGCCACCACCAATGGCGATGCCTCGCTGCTGATTCGAGACGTGCTGGGCGACTGGGCACAGGGACCGGGCAGCATCAGCATCCACTGCGTGTCCGACTGTCCGGCGTTTTTCGCCATACCGAGCACCGGGCTCTTTCCCGGCGCCGACGGGTCGGCGGCCGAAATCGGTTCCCTGGCAGGCACTTCTACCGGCCAAATCACCTCGGTCGACTCGCTGTTGACCACGTTGTTCACCGCCTTCAGTAACATCGTCGGGCCCTTCAACCAGGAAAACATGGGCCTGGCCCAGGTCGCCGGCATCGACCTGCCGCCCAATACGATGAGCGCACTGGCCCCTGAAACAAGTGTGTTCGCAACGGGTCTCCCCAGCGCAGACGTCTCCGGCGGTAACTTCGACCTGAATCCCGACCAAGCGCTGATCGTGCAAGTACCAGACGTGCCATCCGGCTACAGCGGGATCGAGCTGATGAACGTCTTCGGCGCGGCACTGCCGTTCACCTTGGCGCAGACCACGTTGAACAACACCACGGCGTTCGCCGATCCGACGGATACACCTACTACGTGGTCAGCGCGACCAACCCGGGTGTGGCGAATTGGCTTGACAGCAGTGGCGTTAGCAGCGGCGAGATCTTCGCTCGGTTCGAGAACCTCCCCGACGGCATCGACCCGACGGGCGTCCCGGTGACCACTGAGGTGGTGCCGGTAGCCGATGTCGCCAGCTATCTGCCCGCCGGACACCCCCACCGTCAGCCCCGCGGAATATGCCGCCGACATGTCACAGCGCGTGCTGTCCTACGACTACGCCTTGGACCTGTCTCGCGAGAACGCCCAACCCGATTGGGTACTACAGGAATTGATCCTTCACGGGTTCCAGGGCGTGATGGGCACCGACAACTTCGCCGCGGTGTTCGGCAGCGACCCGACCATCCCGCTGGAACTGAGGTTCACCCCGGCCTTCACACCGGACTGGACCACCGTCGACCACGACTTGCTCACCAACCCGATCGGCAGCATCGAAGCGATCGTCAACAATCTGCCGTTGGCGGCCAGCGACATCAATCTGCCGACCGAATTGGCGCTGGGTCAGACGGTGCTGTCGTTGCTGCTCCCCCAGCAACTCGGATCCCTGTTCAACGACACGGTTTTGGACCCGAACACCGGGATCATCGCCGGCTTCCTCAATGCCCGCGACGACTTGGCGACCGCGGTGTTGACCGCCAACAATGACTTCCCCACCGAGCTGGGCAGTATGGCGACCGCGGAGTGGGCGAACATGCCCGAGTTGGTCCAATCGACCGGGAGCGCGCTGCTGGCCGAGCTTGGCGCGCTATTCAACCCCTAGGCTTCAGGACGTCGAAGAGTGACGATCGTGACGTCGTCGTGGGTGTCGCCCCACTCCATCGCCGCCCGGATCCCTGAGGCCGGCGCCTCCCCAGCGCGTGCGAGAGTTTTCTCGAGTCGATCGATCCCGTCGTCGATCGCCTCGCCGCGGCGCTCGACCAGACCGTCGGAGTACATCACCAATCTGTGCCCGGGCTCCATGGTGAACGTGCTCGCTGCATAGCTCACGTTCTTGAGGCCGATCGGCGGCGACAGCTGGATCGGCGCCTGCACGGCCGTCACCGAGTTCGTCAGGTACGGAATCAAATGCCCGGCGCATGCGGCCTCCACAGCGCCGGATGTGAGATCGATACGCGCGACGACAACGGTTGCGAATGCCCGCGGCATCAGGTGCTCGCAGAATTCGTTCAGCTCGGTGAGCGCCTCCGCCGGATTGGTGCCGACGAACAGTTGCGCGCGAAGAGCATTACGCAGCTGCGCCATCGTCCCCGCCGCGGTAATGCCGTGTCCGGCAACGTCACCCAGAACCACCACCAGCCGGCCGTCGCGCAGCTCGAACGCGTCGTACCAATCGCCGCCCACGCGGCCGCCCGCCGCCGGCTCGTAATGCGCGGACAACTGCCAATTCTCAAGTGTCGGAATCGAATCGGGCAGCAGGCTGAGCTGCATCGTCTCGGCCATGCGCAGTGCGCTCCGGGTGCGGCGGTACAGCGACTCGACCAGATGGCGGCGCAACGCCTCGGCCGACTCGGTTTGGCTCAGTGTCCACGGATCGCTGCGTTCCCGCACGACCTCGCGCCACCGGTCGAACGACTTGCGCGGACTCAGCCGGATTTCGTCGCCCTCGCTGACGGCGATCGCCTTATTGGACGGATCTCCGCCCCAATCCACCGAACGCGCCACCTCGCGACGAAACCAGATGGCGAACTGACCGTCGGGCAGATTGAGTGCGAACGCCCCGGCAGCCAACTGCGGGTCGAGGCTCAGCGTGGGCACGTCCTGCGAGAGGCACTCGCTGCTGGCGATCTCCTCCCCCGCACCGCGCGCCCATGCGGCGATCGCGGACACGACGTCTGGCGGCGGGACCGATCCACGCACCTCCGTGTCGCCCTCGATGTGGACGACGACGCCGTCGGCGGGCACGAGGTCGAGCAGGTCAGGGGCCCCCAGCAGCGCCGAAGCGATCGGACTCGTCGTCACCCAGCGTGGCAGCGGTGAGCTTGGCCAGCACGGCCTGCGAGGCGAGCCTCTTGTGCAGCTGGTCCTCCTCGAACTGGTCCACCAGCCGCAGCGACAGGGTTGCTCCGAGGAATTCGGCCGCTGCCCGGGTGCCGAACGGCGGCAGGTGCGGACCGGCGTAGTGGTGACAGGCGATGAGCCCCCACAGTCGTCCGCGCCGCAGCAGCGAGATCGACATCGATGCGTGCACACCCATGTTCTGCAGGTACTCGACATGGATGGGCGAAACGCTGCGGAGCGTGGCGTAGGTCAGATCGCGCGGCGTCCCGGTCTCCGGATCAACCGCCGGCACCAGCGGCGTCGGCGTGTAGTTCACGTCCGAGATGAGACGGATCCAGTTCTTTTCGTACAACGCCCTCGCCTGCGCCGGGATGTCGGTGGATGGGTAGTGCAGGCCGAGAAACGAGTTCAGGTCGTCGCGCTTCGACTCGGCAACAACCTCGCCGTTGTAGTGATCGTCGTAGCGGTACACCATGACGCGGTCGAAGCCGGTGAGATCGCGGACGGCGCGCGCGGTGGTCTCGTACAGCTCGGTCAGCGTCGCGGCCCGGTTCAGCTCCTCCACCGAGTTGCGCACCGCCTGATAGGTATTCGGGAAGGAGAAAGGCCGCTCGCCGTAAGCGATTTCGAGCTCGACGAGAAGCACGCTCCCCGGTTCACGACGCAGGATCGCATCGAACGCCCGCAGCTCACCGGCGACCTCGAGCTGGCACTCGAGCGGATTGCGTTGGCGAAGCTCACCGAAGGTCGCCGCGGCTTGTTCGATGCGAGCGGCCTGTTCGTCGCCGATCAGCGCCGACAGGTGCCGGCCAAGTACATCGTCGACGGAGCGGCCGAGCAGTTCGGGGACGTTGGCGCTGACCTGAAGAATCTCGAAAGTGGGCTCGCGCAACACCGCCAGCACTCCGCGCGGCTGGATGCTGCCCGGAATATGAATCGGCTCCCGCGCGCAGTTGTCCAAGTCGATAGGTGTACCGACCGGAACAAACTCGTCGACCGACTGACCTTCCGGCGTCGATGCGTCACCGATCACGTGAACTGCTTACTGCGAAGTCGACCCCGAGTTCGTCGAGCAAAGCCTGATTGAGCCGGAATGCGAACTTGACCTCGCGCAGCACAATCTCGATCTGTTCGGTCTGCAGGGCGAGGGCATCGAGGCGAGCCCGATAATCGTCCTTGTAACCGCTTGGGCTGCATCGGAAACGCGTAGAACGCAAGGCCGATACCGCCGAGGTTGAATACGCGGTCCAGAGTCCGGCCGATGGCTTGACCGCCGGAAAGATCCCCCAAATAGCGGGTGTAATGGTGGGCCAGCAGCGCCGGGCCGTTGTCGATGCTTTCCAGCCGCCGACAGTATGACCCTGCGGCCGGTGAATCGATCGACCTCGGCGAACCGTCGGACCAGCAATGCAGGTCGGCTTCGATTGCGGGCAGACGTTCAAGAGCCGGGTCATAAAAAGCCGCAATGACTGCGTCATTGCGGTGGCGTCGAACCGCTTCCTCCAACGCGGCATAAATCGGGCGCAACCTAGCGAGGTAGGCGGCATAAGCCTCCTTGCCGAGACCGCCGCGGAGTAGTTCGCTGATGAACGGCGATCGCTCGGCGGCGTCGTGCTCTTCCTGGGAAGCGGCCCGCATCGCGGCCGACAACTGCCATGCGGCTGTGGGAACAGCAGCAGCAGCATTCATCAACGTGCTCCACGGGTTCAGACTCACGGTGACGGCGGACAAGGAAAGGGGCCGATCCCGACAGTCTGTCAGACATCTACCCACGGTTCACCAGCGAGGTAGCGTCTGATCCGCGCCGATTCGACGACCGCGATGCCACTCTCCGGCCCCCTTCTCAATCCGAATCGTGTCTTTTTCGTTAGGAATGTTTAGTCCAACCGTGATAGCGGGAATTACATCGGTGTGATTTACCGTTACACACGCTGAGGGCAGTCCCAGCCCCGAGCCGAAAAGGACAACCGCATGAACACGATCCTCTACTTCAGCCCCGATGGAGTCGTCTACGAAACCAGTGCCTACAGCAACGCCGATATCGTCGGGCTTGTTCACGACTACGGGCTGGAAAGTTTGACCAGCACTGATCGGCAGTTCGACTTCTGGTTCACCCCCACCACCCGGCGGTGCCGCCGGACAGTAAATCGCAGCGCGACCGAAATGCTGCTGGCAACAACGCAGTTCACCGCTAAAACAGTGCCGCTTCTCCACGGCGCAGTCGTGGTCGCCACGCACGATTCCGTCGGCGATCTTGATGGGCTCAGCTGGAAACAATTGGACCTTCTGAGCAAACGCGGTTCCGCCATATCTCGACGCGACGACCGGATCCTGAACCGACGGATCAAGCAAGAAGCGCGGCGGCTGGAAAACCAGCCCTCCGCAAACGTCGTGACCGGCCGTTACGTCGAACAGCGCATCGTCACCGGAAGCTGATTCACCAGCGGCATAACGCCCCGCGGGCGAAATCGCGATCCGTACCGTGAGCGCATGGACGTGCGCCGTGATGTCGTCAATCGCCGTCAACTGCTCAAGCTAGCGAGTAGCGCCGCATTGGCGTCGGCAATCGACGCGTGCTCGAGCGCCGCGACGCCAATCACCCGCACCCGCCTGACCAGCGCCGAGTCGGCCTTGCTGTTGTGCCGCGAGGCGTGGGGCGCGCGACCCGCCCGCCCCGGCGGCAAGCGGCACACCATCACCCGGATGACGCTGCACCACGAGGCAGTTGTGCTCGGCGATAACCGGAATGCGCCGGGACGCCTGCGCAAGGACCAGCTGTATCACCAGGATCAAAAGGGATGGATCGACATCGCGTACCACGTCGGCGTGGACCGCAATGGCAACCTGTACGAGCTGCGGAGCACCGAGATCGCCGGCGACACCGCAACCGACTACGACACCACCGGCCACTTTCTGGTGCTCTGCGAAGGCGACTTCGACCAGGAAGCTGTATCAGAGGCACAACTTCACGGAACCGCTCTGGCATTCGCCTGGGCCGCCCAGAACTTCCACGTCAAGAGCGATACGTTGGCCGGCCACCGGGACTTCGCTCAGACATCGTGCCCCGGCGCGAATCTTTACGCGCATCTGTCATCCGGCGACCTCAAGCGCCGCATCGACACGCTGCTCGCGGGCGGTGGAGTGAATCTCGAGCGCTTCTGCGGACCCGACGCGGCCGCGCGAGTCGCGGCTATCGAAGCCGGCAACTAAGCAGCGATCACCGGGTCGATCTACGCGACGACTTCACCGGCTCGCACGCCAGACCATCGCCGTCGAAGTCGAGCTCTGGCCGATAGGCCGGATCGGTGAACGGAATGCTGGAACGTCCGTCGGCGCGGGCCTGATAGCAGTCTTGATACGGCGGGTCCGCCGACGCCGCCGACGCATTCCCGATCCCAACGCTCAGGAACAGCGCCGAGACGGCGAACGCGGCGCGCACTCTGGTGCCGTCCGTGTGCAGCGGCGAGCCTGACGATTCCACGTTTGGCAGTCTAGGCGCAGGCGGGCGCACAAGCCTGGCAACTTCACGGCGCAACCGGCCGCGAAGGAGCAGCCGGGCCGATAGTGTCTTCTTGTCGTCGTGGACCGGCGGATGGAGGCGCGATGAGCTATCGGAAAATTGTCGTCGGAACGGACGGCTCGGAGTCGTCGTTACTGGCGGTCGACCGCGCAGCAGCGATCGCGGCGCAGGAGAACGCGAAGCTGATCATCGCGAGCGCGCATCTCGACACATCGGAAAAAGGGGGCTGGTCAAGACCGCCCTCCCCCGATCGACTCAGTGACGGCAAGGCCGCCGACAGCCTCGGGACCGAGGGCTACCGGATGCATGGGAGCGCCCCGGTGTACGCGATCCTTCAGGACGCCCGCGTTCGAGCGAAAGCCGCCGGCGCCCACGAGATCGAAGAGCAGGCGATTGTCGGCGCGCCAGTCACGGCGCTGCTGCATCTGGCCGAAGAGGTGAAAGCGGACTTGCTCGTCGTCGGCAACCTGGGGTTGGGCACGGTCGCCGGCCGCCTGTTGGGCTCCGTGCCCGACACCGTCGCCCGCAAAGCCAAAGTCGACATCCTCATCGTCCACACCGTCGGATAGGCGCGCTCAGCATCTCACGACGCGGCAGGTGAGCCGGCCGTCGCGGGAATGGACAGCGCCACAATGAGTTCGAGGACCGCCTGGGGATCGTTTAGGCGTTCGCCGTAGAGCTCGCGGAGTTGGGTCATCCGATACCGCACAGTTTGAGCGTGGACGAACAGATCGGCGGCCACCGCATCGCGCTGGCCCTGGTGCAGTAGCCACGATCGCAGTGTTTCCGCGAGTCTTTCGGCGGTGTTGGGGCGTAACTGATCCAGCGGTGCGAGCACCTGGCGACGGAGATCGTCGGCGGCTTCGCGGTCAGCGCCGAGCACGAGTGCGACGAGATGGGTGTCGGTGTCGACCATGCCGATGCCGTCGCCTTCGAGATGAATTTTGCGCGCCTGCAGGACACGGTGATAGGACGACTGGGCCTGCGTCCAGGCGCGGGAGGGGCCGACCACTGCACGGCGGTCGCGCAGTTCTCGCAGTAGCCGAGAACGGTTGGGGCCGTGCATATCTGGGACGAGCAGCAAAACAACAGATTCGGCGGAATCGATACCGGGCAGGTCGCCACTGAGCTGCAATGTGGACTGCCCGAATCGGGACGCCACACCCTGCGCCTGGGCCGACGGAAGTAGTACCGCGGTAAGGGTGTCCGGTGGACGCCACTCGGCGCGCTCGGCACTTGCCCGCAGTATCTCGGTAGGCACCCCGGTGAGAAGGTCCTGGGCCGAGACGGTCAAGATGACGCCGCCGCTCGCGATCCGAGGATGCCAGTTCATCGGTATGCCCGGAAACGCTTGCGGCGGAGAGCTCATCGATGAACTCGAACACCAATTCGGCGAACCGGGCGACCATCAGCGGTGGCAGCCCCCGGTCGACAACGGTTTCCGACAGCTCACGCCACGCCACCCGCGCGCCGACACGATAGGCGGATAGCAGCGCGTCGATGGAACGCCCCTGACGCGCTTCGCCTCGCCCGAGTTCGTAAGCGCCTTCGAGCGCAGGCGACAAGCGTCGGGCCCGGATCGGCATCGTGTGGACGGGCCGCCAGTTGGAGAAAGGCGCTCAGCGCCATCTGGACGGCGCCCTCGATCCGCTGGCCCATCCGACCGCTGAAGGCATCCGCGTAACTGGGTACCTCGACGGTGACGGCGGCCACAGTGTGTTCGGCGACAGCGGGCAGCACCCCCTGCAGAGCGGCAATGACCAGGCCATTCAGCACCAGGCCGGTGACCTGTCGACCGTCGTCTCCGACGATTTCATCCATCGAATCTATTCTTTCCGAACAATTCTATAGGCGCTATTTCACCCTGACTGGCCAAGAGTTTATACCTGAAAGCGAGGGATCGTGGTGTCATGACAACAACAGCACCCAGGGTCACGCCGATGGGCACGCTGCGCGACCGGTTCCTCCAGCTCGCCGAGCGGATCACCACGCCGCTGGTCCCCGCCGACTACCTCGACATCGTCGATCCGCTGCGTTCAGGTGCCGACCTGCGCGGCCGGATCGTCGAAATCCACCCCGAGACCCGCGACGCCGTCAGCCTGGTCATCAAGCCCGGCCGCGACTGGCGCGCCCACACGCCCGGGCAGTACGTCCGCATCGGTGTCGACGTCGACGGTGTGCGCCAGTGGCGCGCCTATTCGTTGACCTCCGATACCGCAAGGGCCGACGGCTGCATCGCGATCACGGTGAAGGCGATCCCCGGCGGCAAGGTCTCCAACCACCTGGTGCGAGAGCGCCACTGTCGGCACCATCGTCCAACTCGACCATGCCGCAGGGGAATTCACGCTGCCCGCCGCGGCGCCGGCCAAGATCTTGTTCCTCACCGCGGGCAGCGGCATCACCCCGGTGATGGGCATGCTGCGCAACCTGGCCGAGCAGATCGACGACGTCGTGGTCGTGCACAGCGCCCCCACATCCGACGACGTGATCTTCGCCGGCGAACTGCGGATGCTGGCCCGCCAGGGACGAATCCGCTTGATCGAGAAGCACACTGACATCGACGGCATGCTCACCACCGCCGAACTCAGCGATCTGGTCAGCGACCTGCCCGAGCGCGAGACGTGGGCATGCGGGCCGACAGGCATGCTCGACGCACTCGAGCAGCACTGGAATGACAACGGCATACCCGAGCGTCTGCACACCGAACGGTTCCGGCCCACGGTGGTGACCGCCGGCGAAGGCGGGACGGTCACCTTCAGCAAGTCCGCGACCGTCCTCGACACCCCGGGCGACCAGACGCTGCTCGACGCCGGCGAAGCGGCAGGCGTCCTGATGCCGTCGGGATGCCGGATGGGCATCTGCTTCGGCTGTGTCGCACCGCTGCGCCAGGGAGCCGTGCGCGACCTTCGCAACGGCGACATCACCACCGCCGCACCCGGTGACGGCGTCCTGATCCAAACCTGCGTGTCCGCCGCTGCGGGCACCTGCGACATCGACCTCTAAGGAGAAGTCCAATGACCACTCTGCAACGCCAAGAACAGAATCCGATCGCCCACCTCAGCGACGACGACATCGAAAATCTCGGCCGCGAACTCGACGCCATCCGCCAGCAGGTCCTCGACAGCCGCGGCGAGCGCGACGCTGACTACATCCGCAACGTCATCGACTTTCAGCGCAAGCTCGAACTGGCCAGCCGCGCCGTGCTGCTGTTCTCGCTGTTTCCGCCGGCCTGGTTGGCGGGAACGGCCGGGCTGTCCGTCGCGAAGATCGTGGAGAACATGGAGATCGGCCACAACGTGATGCACGGCCAGTGGGACTGGATGCGCGACAACAAGATCCACTCCACCACCTGGGAGTGGGACAACGCCTCCCCCTCCGAGATGTGGAAGCACTCGCACAACGCGATCCACCACACCTACACCAACGTCGTCGGCAAGGACGATGACCTCGGATACGGCATCATGCGGGTCGACGAAGATCAGCGGTGGATGCCTTTCTACCTGGCCCAGCCGCTGTGGAACCTCATCAACGCCTGCTTCTTCCAGTACGGAATCGCGGCCTACGACCTCAAAATCGGCAAGTTCCTCAAGGGCAAGACGGACAACGAGGAATTCCGCCGTCAAAGCAAGGACGTGCTCGCCAAGATCCGCCGGCAGATGACCAAGGATTACGTTCTGCACCCGCTGCTGTCGGGACCCTCAGCGCTCACCACGCTGACCGCGAACCTGACCGCCAACCTGGTCCGCAATGTGTGGACGCACTCGGTCATCATGTGCGGGCACTTCCCCGAGGGCGTCCAGACCTACGAGAAGAAATCGATCGACGGCGAGACTCGTGGCGAGTGGTACCTGCGGCAGATGCTCGGCTCCGCCAACATCAGCGGAAACCGGTTGCTGCACTTCATGACCGGCAATCTGTCCTTCCAGATCGAACATCACCTGTTCCCGGATCTGCCGAGCAATCGCTATCAGGAGATCGCCCCGAAGGTGCAAGACCTGTTCGAGCGCTACGGCCTGACCTACGTCAGCGGGCCGATGGTCAAGCAGGTCGGCTCAGCGTGGAAGAAGGTGTTCCGGCTCTCGCTCCCCAACGATGTGCTGCGCAAGACGGCGGCGGCGGTCAGCCCGGCAAACGTCATTCAGCTGGTCTTCCGCTCGGAATCGGCCGAGGTCGACGCCGAGCGCGGCCTGAGTTACCAGGTGCTCGGCGAGTAGTCCTTCAGGAAGCAGCCGTGCAGATCCTCGCCTGACTCCCCCCGCACGATCGGGTCATACACGCGGGCGGCGCCGTCGACGAGGTCGAGCGGGGCGTGGAAGCCCTCGTCGGCGAGCCGCAACTTGGTCGGGTGTGGACGCTCATCGGTGATCCAGCCCGTATCGACGGCGGTCATGAGAATGCCGTCCTGCTCGAGCATTTCGGCTGCGCTGGTGCGGGTGAGCATGTTCAGCGCGGCCTTGGCCATGTTGGTGTGCGGATGTCCCGGTCCCTTGTAGGCCCGGCCGAACTGCCCCTCCATTGCCGACACGTTCACGACGTATTTGCGGCGTGACGGTGAAGCGGCCATCGCCGGGCGCAGCCGACTCACCAGAATGAACGGCGCGGTCTGGTTGCACAGCTGAACCTCGAGCAATTCCATCGCGTCGACCTCGTGCACGCGTTGAGTCCAACTGTTGATCGACGCCGTATCGGGCAGCAGGCCACCGGCGTCGATAGCGGTGCCGGCGGCGATCCGGTCCGGAGACGCGCTGCGGGCGGCCAGCGCCAGTTCGGTCACGGCGTGCGGAGCGTGATGGTCGGCGAGGCTGCCGGCAAGCGCCGCGGGATGGGCGTCGCTGACGCGGTCGAACGTAACGACGTCAACGAGTTCCGGCGGCGGGGTGCGCTCCGCTTCGACGAGCGCCGCGTAGGAGCCGGGGGCTCGTCGGACCGTCTGGGCGGCGTTGTTGATCAGAATGTCCAGCGGTCCCTGTGCGGCGACGGAATCCGCGAGCGCGACGACCTGAGCGGGGTCACGCAGGTCGATGCCGACGATGCGCAGCCGGTGCAGCCAGTCGGCACTGTCGGGCATCGCGGCGAAGCGCCGAACGGCGTCGTTCGGAAAGCGGGTGGTGATCGTCGTGTGGGCGCCATCGCGGAGCAGGCGCAGCGCGATGTACATGCCGATCTTGGCGCGACCTCCGGTGAGCAGAGCTTTCTTGCCGGTGAGGTCGGTGCGGGCGTCGCGCTTGGCGTGGCTGAACGCGGCGCACTCCGGACAGAGTTGGTGATAGAACGCGTCGACCACCGTGTAGTGGGTCTTGCAGATGTAGCAGGCACGCGACCGGAGCAAGGTGCCTGCGGTGGCCCCAACTGCAGTGGACACCAGGGGCAGACCTTGCGTCTCGTCATCGATGCGGCCGGGCGCACCGGTGGCGGTGGCGGCGATGACGGCTCGATCTGCGTCCGCGACCGCGTCGCGCTTGGCGTGGCGGCGGGCTTTCCTCACCGACTTGAAGATGCCCGCGGTGGCCCGACGCACGGCAACGGCGTCGGGGTGCTCGGGCGGCAGAGACTCGACATCGGCCAGCACCTGCAGGCACATGTTGAGCTTGTCCGGGTCGATCGCGTTCACCGTCGAAGAGTACGGGGCTAAGGCACTACCGGCGAAACGACGCAGCTGCCGTTTCGCCTCAAGCTTTCTTGATCTGCGGGTGAGACCCAGGATGCCGGCCGCCACAAAGGGCACCGGGGAGAGCGTGGCGATCAGTGCGCTTTTGGAACCGACGAGCGGCTTGCTGCGAAGGCCGGTAACGAAGTCGGCCCCATCACTCGTGAGTCCAACCGTTGCCCACCGTCGCAATTCGCCTTCTTCGCCGCGCGCCCAGGCCGCACAGGCGCCCGAGCCGATAACCACATCACGGATCCCAATGGTCCGCATGAGTAGTGTCTCGGTCCCGGATCCTGGCGAAAAGATCCGGCTCGGCACCAGGATCATCGTCGCTCCCACGGCGACGCGGGCCGCCGCGACCATTGCCAAAATCGAGGTCGATGCCTGGGCCTTTTCGCGCATCACGGCCCGACCCTACTCACGTAAAAGTGGGAATCATGTCACGAGCTGCCGCGGCGCTGAAAGCTCAGCTCTCGACTAGCGGTTTTTGGACATGTAGAGCAGGATTTCGGCGGTGTAGCCCCAGAGTCGGGCGCCGCCGTCGAGGAACGTCGCGGGCCCGGACCAGTCGTTGCACTGGTACTGGTGCCAGCGATCTGGATTGTCCAGATCGGGCAGCGCCACGGTGAGTACCCGGTGCGTTTCTGCGGGATCGACCGGATGGACGGGGCCGGGTTGGCGCCAGTGGGCGACAACTGCGGTGACGTCGAAGTCCGAGACGCCAATATGAAGGCGCGGAAGGGTGACCAGCGGGTCGACGCTGCTGGGGTCGAGGCCAATTTCTTCGGCTGCTTCCCGCAGGGCAGTGGCGGCGGGATCGCGGTCGGTGGACTCCCGGGAGCCGCCAGGGAAGGCGATCTCACCTGGATGGTGCCGAAGCGTAGAACTACGTTGCAGCAGAACCACTTCGGGACCGTCGCTGGTGTCTTTGAGAAGTACAAGGACGGCCGCCTGCCGGTCAGCGATACGTGTCGCAACAGGGTCGTTGGTGTTGAGTTGGCCCGGTGTCGGCGGTGCGGAGCGCGGTAACGACTCGAACAAGTCGGCCGGGAACGACTGCCGGCGTCGTTCCTGGGTCCGGCTGCGGCCAGCCAGTCGTCCACGGTGTACGTCGGCGCGGTGGACGGATCCGGCACAGCATCAGTTCACCACGCTGGCGGCCTCGCCCCCGCGCCGGATGCAGGCGAGGAACGTGTAGCGACGCGGTCAATTGCGCTGCTCTTTGCTGTTGGACGCCCTATTGTTCGCAGGTGTAAAAGTCCGGAATGTTGGATTGGCGGTGCGCAGGTGGCGGTGAGCGTGGCGTGCGGGTCATGCGGCACTGGGCTGCGGGAGAACGCCAAGTTCTGCGACGAGTGTGGTGCCCCAACTGCGGTTTCGGGTGACACAGCGAAGTACAAGCAGGTGACGGTGCTCTTCGCCGATGTGGTGCACTCGATGGACTTGGCGGCCGCGCTGGAGATGGAGCGGTATCGCGAGGTTATGACTGAGTTGGTGGGACGTTCGGCGGCGGTGGTGCAGCGCTACGGCGGCGGGACGGTGGAGTCCACCGGCGACGGGGTGATGGGGATCTTCGGTGCCCCGATCGCGTTGGAGGATCACGCTTTTCGGGGGTGCCTTGCCGCGTTGGCCATCCAGGACGAGGCGAATCGGTTGGCGGCCGACGTGCAGCGCCGCGACGGTGTCGATCTTCGCGTGCGGGTGGGCCTGAATTCGGGTCGGGTGATCGCCGGTGACATGGGTTCGGGGTCGCTGGGATACGCCGCGACCGGCGAGTCGGTCGGCTTTGCCCAGCGGATGGAATCGGCGGCTCCGCCGGGCGGGGTGATGCTGTCGGAGTCGACCGCGCGGCTGGTCGAGCACACCGTGACGCTGGGTGAACGGGAGTGGGTGCGCATCAAGGGGGCCGACGAACCGGTGCCGCGCGCGCCAGTTGGTGGGGATCGGCCCGCGAGACGGCCAGGTCGGGCGCGCCGACGCGGGCCTGGTCGGTCGCGGCTGGGAGATGGCTGCCATCGACGCCATGGTGGACCGCGCGATCGGTGGCCGCGGTGGTGTCGTAACTGTGGTGGGACCGCCGGGCATCGGCAAGTCTCGCGCAGCGCGGGAGGCCGCGGCGCTGGCGGCCAGTCGCGGGGTCGAGGTGTTTTGGGCCTTCTGCGAGTCACATGCCGGCGACATTCCCTTTCACGTGGTGGCCCAAATGCTGCGCGCCGGCACCGGCGTGGCTGACCTCGACCGCGAAGCCGCTCGGATGCGAGTGCGGGCTCGGGTGCCCGATGGCGACCCGCAGGATCTGCTGCTGTTCGATGATCTGCTGGGCATCGCCGACCCCGAGGTGCCGCTGCCCCAGATCGACCCGGACGCGCGGCGGCGCCGGCTGACCGCGATGATCAACGCCGCGTCGCTGGCCCGCACTGAACCGGCGCTGTACGTCATCG
This sequence comes from uncultured Actinomycetota bacterium, assembly GCA_963755805.1. Taxonomy (GTDB): domain Bacteria; phylum Actinomycetota; class Actinomycetes; order Mycobacteriales; family Mycobacteriaceae; genus Mycobacterium. Next base: position 51,021 of record CAVWLG010000004.1, on the reverse strand, counting down.
AGGATGCGCACTGGATCGATGGGGTCAGCGAGTCGATGCTGGCCGACTTCCTCACCGTCATTCCGCGCACCCCGTCGATGGTGCTGATCACCTCTCGTCCCGAATATGCGGGAGCGCTGACGCGGGTGGCCGGGGCGCAGACGATAGCGCTTGCCCCACTGGCTGATTCGGACACCACGGCGCTGATCGGTGAGCTGTTGGGCTCGGATCCCTCGGTCGGCAATCTCGCGGCGATCATCGCCGAGCGGGCCGCTGGCAATCCATTTTTCGCCGAGGAGATGGTGCGCGAACTGGTGCAGCGCGGGGTGCTGGCCGGTGAGCGCGGTGGCTATGTCTGTAGCGCAGATGTCGCCGAGGTGAGCGTGCCGGCCACCGTGCAGGCGGCCATCGCGGCGCGCATCGACCGGCTGCAAGCCCCGGCCAAGCGGACATTGAACGCGGCGTCGGTGATCGGGGCCCGCTTCGAGGCGCAATTGCTCGCCGCACTGGGGATCGATGCGGTGTTCGATGAGTTGCTCAACGCGGAGCTGATCGATCAGGTGCGGTTCACCCCAAGCGCCGAGTACGCATTCCACCACGCGCTGATCCGCGCGGTGGCCTACGAATCGCAGCTGAAATCTGATCGCGCCGAATGGCACCGGCGCCTGGCCGCCGCGATCCAAGAGTCTGAGCCGGGCTCGGTCGAGGAGAACGCGGCGTTGATCGCAGAACATCTGCAGGCCGCGGGCGAACTGACCGCGGCGTATGGCTGGCACATGCGCTCCGCCGCGTGGGCGACCAACCGCGACATCGCTGCTGCCCGGGTCAGTTGGGAGCGGGCACGCGGCATCGCCGACGCACTACCTGACGATGACCCTGCCCAATTGTCGATGCGCATCGCCCCCCGCACCATGTTGTGTGCTACCGCCTGGCAAGCCCGGGTAATCCAGGAAAGCCGGGGCCGCTTCGCGGAGCTGCGGGAGTTGTGCAGCGCGGCCGGGGACAAGGTCTCGCTGGCCATCGCCATGACCGGGCTGGCCACCGAACTCATGAACGCCGGGCGCGCGCGCGAGGGCTCGCGGCTGGCATCCGAACAGATGGCGCTGCTGGAGTCGATCGGCGATCCCAACCTGACCATCGGGTTGGCGTTCGTGGCGTTCGCCAACTGGTTCGCTAGCGGTGAATTTGACGAGATCTTGCGGTGGTCACAGACCGTCATCGACCTGGCCGCCGGGGACCCCGCCAAGGGCGCCGGCTTCGGCACGGGATCGCCGCTGGCGATCGCGTTGTCATTTCGCTGCGTCGCTCGGTGGTGGCTGGGCCGTCCCGGCTGGCGGCAGGACTTCAACGACGCCGTCGCGATGGCCCAAAACAGCGACCCGGCAACGCTCGGCCTCGTCGTCACCTGGACGTACGGTGCGATTGCCTACGGGGTGCTTCGGGCCGATGACTCTGCGCTGCTCGCAATCGAGGAAGCGGTGCAGACCGCCCAAAGAGCCAGCAGCGATATCGCGCTGATCTTTGCCGAGTACGCGCTGGGTGCCGCGCTGCTGTATCGGGAAGGCGCGGCCGACCGTCACCGCGGGCTGGAGCTGATGGTGCGGGCCCGCGCGTGGCAGCCCACCCGGATGCCCTCCCTCGTGCCGCTCACCGAGTTGTTGGCCGCCCGGGAGACGGCCAGGCGCGGCGACCGCGATGCTGCCATTCCGGTGATGCGCCAAGCCGTCGACGTGCTGCACCAGGAAGGACGGCTGGGGTATCAAGTTTTCGGCACCCGCGTTCTCGTGGAGACGCTGCTGGAGCGCGGCGCCGATGGCGACCTGGCCGAAGCCCAAGAGGCTATCGCCCGGTTGGCGGACCGGTCTTCAGACGAGGGTTCGGCGATGCTCGAGATAACGCTGCTGGGGATGCACACGCTGCTAGCCCGGGCCCGTGGCGACGAGGTGGGCTACCGGGATTTGGCGAAGCGCTATCGCGCGATGGCGGAATCCCTTGGCTTCGAAGGACACATCGCCTGGGCCCAGGCGATGATCGAGGGCGGGCAATAACCGGCACTTGGACGATTCCGCTGACGTGTTGTTCTCGACATAACGATGCGAGATCTCAAGGGCACATCTGAGTAATCCCGCCCCATACCGGGCGAGATTTCAGGGGACCCCCAGTGGATCGTGATGCCGTAGAACACAGCTGACCCCAGCGACCAGAGATAGGTGAGACCCAACCCCCCGAGCATCGCAACGCCCCCGACCAGCAAGCCGAGCAGGCCCGCGTTGGCGACGATCACCGCCTGCTCCCGCCCGGAGGTCATGCCGATCGCCCGCAAAGGCGGCGCGCTCACGCTTGGTCCTGATACTCAAATCCGAGCTCGCGCGTCGCTCACCCACGCGGCCGGCAGAGGGGTCATGGAGGTCCCGATACCGCCGAACAGATCCTGGAATGGGTCAAGGTCCGTGTCCGCTCTGGCTGCGGGAGCGTGAGCCAGTCCAAACAGCGCGGCCGCGAAAGCGGCGCCGAGTGTGAATGGGATTTGCCGAGGCATTATCAGCCGACCGAAACCACCAGAAAGCGCCATGGGTCTTTCTTTCTCTGAGCCCCTGTGCACATTTTCTTGATGACCGCAGCCAGGCACCTCAGTAGGCCGCTACTGCATTTCCACCTGACTCAATGTTTGCGTGGTGCCGACCCAGTAAGGCGATACTGCAATCGTCGTAGACGCCGAACGCACTTGTCAGAGGCGATGTCACTCTGTTCGCGCCCTGTGGCCGGGCAGCAGGCCGGCGAGTTCTTCGCGGCTGGTGGTTCCCGTCTTGGCCATCGCCCGGTAGATGTGGCTCTCGACGGTGCGTACAGAAACTGTCAGTCGCGCGGCGATTTCTCGGTTGGACATTCCCTCACCGATCATCATCACGATCTCGGCTTCGCGGTCGGTCAATGGCAACGGTTCGCTGGCCTGACGAAGCGCCGGAGTGCTGGCGCCGCCGCATTTTTCCGCCAGCGAATCTGCGCGCGCCGAGCAACTCAACGCCGATCCCCGCAGGTCTTGGCTGCGATACACAAGAGCGGCATGTGCGGCCGCGTCGACAGCCGCGACAAGGTCACCCATTCGTTCGAATTCCTCTGATACCGTTTGCAATTCAGCAGCATCGCGTTCTCGCAGGGCGACGGCGAACCTGGCCGCCAGGCCGACACGTGGTCCTTCGACAATCGACTCGAGCGCATGCAACCTGGGTGCGCTGGTGCGATCACCGAACTGGGTGGCGGTCTGCAGGCAGACCACCTCGGCCGCGAATTGCCGCTTAGCAGAAGCCCTTTCGGCCGCAGAGAGCACGACGGTGATCGCCTCGCTGACGGCGCCTTGGCTCGCGACCACCCACGCCCGGGCCACGCTGCACTCGTAGTCGAGCGAGCGGAACGGACGCGGCTGCTTGTCCAGCGCGGCGAGCAGGCCGGCCGCCTCGCCAGTGGAACCACGCACGGCCAGGGCGGTCGTGCGCGGGATGCGATAGCGGTACCCCCAGCCGATGGCGTGCGAGGCGGACAATCCTTGTGCCGCCTGTTCCAACGTCGCACACGCGGTATCCAGGCGGCCGGCCCCGAGCGCGGCCCGACCTGCCACGGCGGAGCCGAGCAACCGAGCGGCGCCCGGAAGATCGGCAGCCTGTTGGCGCACCCGTTCGGCCACCTCAACGGCGTCACCGATCCGCCCTGCCAACAGCAGCGCGCTGATGTGTGCATCGGCGATGTTGAATCTCATCTGCGGGGCGTCGAATGAGCTTGTCGCAGTGCTGTATCCCGCATCTGCGGTGGCCACTGCATCGGCGGTGCGACCGGCGTCCGCGTCTATGGTAGCGAGCACCCACGCTATCTCCGCGCCAACGACTGCGGGGAGAGTCTCCAGGGCAAGGGTTTCCGAGGCTTGCCGTGCCGCCTCCGGCTGGTCCATCGCAAACCAGTACACCGTCAGGAAAGCGTCGACGTAGGTGCGCGCGTGCGGTGGCGTGGTGCGCGACGCCTCATCGATGATTTCTTTCGCCCGGCCCGGGTCGCCGAGGGCCCAGAGCATGTTGCTGGCCCGTAGGAACGCCAATCTGGCTTGGCCTTCGTCGGTCAACGCGCCATTGTCAATCGTGGCGAGCACTGCGTCGGCCTCCTCGCCACGGCCCAACCACGAAAGTGCATGCGCCCGAACAAAGTTCGGTTCCGGTCCTCCTCCGGCGCGGACTGCCGCTGCGGCCAGTCGATCGGCGAGCGTCAGATCCGCCAGCCAGACAGCACCCTGGGCTGCCCTGACGAGTAGGTCCGCGTCGGGTGCGAGATCGGAGTCGAGGCTCAATGTGGCGCGCCGTACCACGACCTGGATGTCGTCGTGATCATCGGATGCGGCGAGTTCTGCTGCGACCAGCCCCCGCAACCGCCTTAGCCGGGTGGGTGCCGCGCGCCTGCGGCGTACCTCGCCGTAGAGCGGGTTCGCCATCCGCACTTCCACGCCGCCGACGGCGGACTCGACCGTAATGAGGCCGCGGGTGTCGGCCTCCTCGACCGCGGCCGGATCAGTGATCCGGGTCAGGGCCGCCAGTTCGATCGGCTCCCCGACAGCCAGCACGTCGACCACATCGCTGACCGGCCCAATCAGGGCGCCCATGCGGGATTCGATCAGCTCGACCAGGCTGGGCGGGATGACCGGATCGCCGATCCACCGCCAATACCCGTCCTGCTTCAGAAGTCGGCCATCGGCGATCTCCTGCTCGACGATATTCCGAAGATACAAAACGTTGCCATGGGCCAGCCTCCAAAGCCGCTGCGCCGCATCCGGATCCACCGGTCCATCAAAGGTCGCCGACAGCAGCGTGCCGCTTTCGTCGGTCGACAACGGCCGCAGGTCAAGCCGGTCGAACCGGCCGCCCCGCCATATCTCCTGGACCGCGTCGGGAATCGGTTCACCGTCAAGAACCGTCAGCATCAGTTTCGCGGCGCCACGCTGGACGAGCTGGTGCAGCACGAATATCGACAAATCATCGAGCAGATGGACATCGTCGACACCCACCACCACGGTGGCGCCCGCTGCCGCGGAAGTCAGCGACTCGATCACCCCTCGCAGCAATTGAACGGCGTCGGTGACACCCGACTGCGCCCACGCCGAGAAAACACCCAGCGGAATTGCGCGCGCCGAGGATGCACCCACCGCCAGCCGGCCTTCGTAACCGTGCGACTCGGCAGCCAATAGAGCTTCACGGATGATGCGGCTCTTTCCCACACCCGCCACGCCGTACACAACGATCCCGGATACGTCCGAAGCCAAGATGGCGGACTCGATCGCCCGCATCTCCTTGGAGCGGCCAACTAAGGGCCACCGCATGCGCATCCGCAAAGCCTAAGAGCGTCGGTCGAATGACGGCGGCTAATGCTTATCGGGCGGCGCGTTGAGTCCAATTTGGTCGGACTCATCCCCGGACGGTTGTTGACCGAGCCCGCCACGCAGAGATTCGAAGATTGCCAGGCCCTGTCCCACGAGGCCGGTGGCCATCTGCCCGAGCCCGTCGGCACCGTTGAGGACGGTCAGGTTTGCCCCTGCCAGACCCTGAGCAGCCTGCTTGACGATTTCGGGTAGCTGATCGATCAGCATTCGGTCCAAGGCCACCCGGTTGTGCGAGGCTGCAGCTTCGGCTTGGATATTCATTTTCTCGGCGTCGGCAACCGCAAGAATCCGGGTGCGTTCGGCGTCCGCCTCGGCGGGCTTGACCACCTCCGAGACCAGCTCTTGCTGCCGGAGCTCTGCCGCGCGTTGTGCCAACTCGGTCCGCATCGCGAGCACCTCGCGCTGCGCTTGCGCCTCGGCCAGCGGTCCCGCCTGGCTGGCTTCTGCCTGCGCTTTGTCGACTTCGGCTTTGTACTGCGCCTTCACGATTGCCGTCTGCCGCGCGAATTCGGCTTGGTTGCGTTGGGACTCCTGCTCGGCCTCCGCCGCGGCCTGATTGGCCTTGGCCTGGGCAATCTGCGCCTGCTGCTGAATGGCCGCGTTGTGCGGCGCGGACATCGCCAGGATGTAGCCCAGGGAGCCGTCGTCGATCGACTGGATCTGCAGGGCGTCGACGGTCAGTCCGATCTTGATCATCTCCTCCTTCGACCCGTCGAGCACCTCGGTGGCCAGCTTCTGGCGTTCCTTGATGATCTGCTCGACGGTCATCGATCCGATGATCGAGCGCAGGTGGCCGGCGAAAATTCGCCCAGTCAGAACTGCCATCTGGTTTTGGTCGGACAAAAATCGTTGTCCGGCGCTGACGATGCTTTCGGAGTCGTTGCCGACCTTGAAGGCGATGACCGCTCGAACGTTCAAGGTGATCCCCTGCTGAGTGACACACCGTTCCTCGACCTCGGCCTCACACATTGCCAGCGTGAGGAACCGAACCTTTCGGAAGAACGGCATGATGAACGCGCCATGACCGGTCACCACGCGAAATGGGGCGTTGCCCGCAGCGCGGCCGCCGGAGATCAGCATCGCCTCGTCGGGTGCGGGCACTTTGTAGCCGAACATTGTGAACTCCTTGCAGATTCGTGTTTTAAGTAGTCAGCTTTGGCGAACTCGAGCCGGGCCACGGCTCAACCACGACCGTCCGCGCACCTCGGACATCTATCACCAGCACCTCGGTCCCCCTCGGCAGGGGCTGCTCAGACCAAGCGAGATAGGCCTCCTTGCTGCCCCGCACGTTCAGAAGGACCTCTCCGGCGCCCTCGACGCCGCGGGTCGCCACGATCAACGACCCGACGCAACCGATCACGGAGACGTCACTCATCCCTCGCATACTGCTCTAATCGGCGCTCGCACACCCCACCCTTTACCGGACCAGCGCCCTCGAACACATCTGAATTAGGAAGTAATTGTGAACCGTCCGTGTTGTAACCCCACGAACTATTAACAAGCGTCGGATCAGAACCTAGAGGGAGTAGTGGCGCGTGACCGCCGTGATCGAGAGCACCGACGGTGCGAAATCTGCACCCGGGGACACCTCAGCATGGGCGCCGCTGAAGAATGCGATCTATCGCAACTTGTTCATCGCGCAGCTGGTGTCGAACATCGGCACGTGGATGCAGACCGTCGGCGCCCAATGGTTTCTGGTTGAGCACCACAGCAGCGCGACCACCATCGCACTGGTTCAATCCGCTTCGCTCACACCGACATTGGTTTTGGGACTCTTCGGCGGCGTGTTCGCCGATCTTTTCGATCGGCGGCGGCTGCTCATCGTCGTTCAAACTTATGCGGTGCTCGCGGCTGCGGTGCTGGCCACATTGGCGTTCAGCGGGGTTCTGACCCCGACCTGGCTACTGGTGTTCACCGTGGCCATCGGCTGCGGCTCAGCGCTGACCGGCCCAGCGTGGCAGGCGATCCAGCCCGAACTCGTTCCGCGTGAACAGATACCGGCCGCGGCATCGCTGGGCAGCGTCACAGTCAACGTGGCCCGCGCAATCGGACCTGCCCTAGCCGGGGTGGTGGTCCTGGTGGCCGGGCCGGCCGCGGTGTTCGCGCTCAACGCAGTGTCTTTCGCCGCGATCATCCTTGCGTTGCGGTCCTGGAAACGACCCGCTTGCGCGCCGCTGTGTGAGCGCGAAAGCATCGGGCTCTCAATCCTGGCCGCGCTGCGGTGGGTTCGGCATGGACCGGTCACCCGCCGGATCCTCTTGCGGTCGGCACTGTTCGCGTTTCCCGCCTCGGCGTTGTGGGCGCTGTTGCCTGTCACGGCCGCAGACCACTGGCACATGAACTCCTGTGGTTACGGCCTGGTGCTCGCCACCCTTGGCCTCGGCGCCGTCATCGGGGTGGCCCTCATCGCGCACCTCCGCAGATTATTCGCAACCAATACCGTGTTGGCAGGTTCGGCCGCCGCCTATGCACTGGGCCTGCTCGTGATATCGATCGGCCCGTTCGGTCCGGCGATACCGCTGCTGCTGGTGTGCGGCATGGCGTGGATCGCCACCCTGACCACACTTAACGCGTCCATCCAACTGACGCTGCCACCTTGGGTGCGGGCCCGCGGCATGGCCGTGTATCTGCTGGTTTTCAGCGGCTCCCAAGCACTCGGGTCCTATCTGTGGGGTCTGATTGCCGCGCACTTCGGGCTTGCGCAATCGCTCTGTGCGGCAGCTGCCCTACTTCTGCTGACGGCGGCCAGCGTGGCCGTGCTTCCGCTGCGTCCCGAAACCGGGACGCTCGACCTGACGACGTCGACCGCCTGGCCCACGCCGACATTGGTTTTCCAGCCCGATCCCGATGACGGGCCGGTCCTGATTTCGACCTCCTACCACGTCCCCGACGACCGGATCCACCAGTTCACCGCGGCGATGCTCAAGGTCGGCAGGTCGCGCTCACGTACCGGCGGCTACCGCTGGCGGTTGTACCGCAGCGGCGAGGACCCCGAACTTGTCATCGAGGAATTCACCGTCCCCTCTTGGGCGGAATTCGACCGCCAACACAGCACTCGCTGGCTGGCATCCGACCATGACGCGCTGGCCAGCGCACTGCAATGCACCGTAGACGGCCGCGCGGAAGAGCACTGGTACTTCACGCTGGCGGGCCCAGCAGGTGTGGTCGGCGGTCCATCGAGGACGAGCGCATCAGCGCGCGTCAAGCGCAGCACCGTTGTCCTGAATGGGATTCTTCCCGCGCCGTGGGCAGCTGGACGGATCTAGCTGCCTTTAGGGGCTGGATCAGCAATCGTGGGCCGGCTGGTGGCCGAAAGTGCCGCCGTGACTTCAATCTCGACTCGAATGTCGGGCCACACCAGTGCCGGGATCACGCCAAGCATGAACACCGGTTGGTGGGTGATCACCGACGATCGCACCGCGCCATAGGCGGGGATATCGGCGGCATCGGTTAGCCACTGCCGCACGCTGACGATGTCGGCAAGTGTGGCGCCTGCTCGAGCCAGCGCTTCCTCGACATTGCGCCAGGCTTGGGCGGCTTCTTCGCTGAAGTCCTCGGGCAGGGTGCCGTCAGGGCGCAGTCCTGGAGTGCCCGACGTGTGGATCAGATCGACACCTGATGGCACCCGTACCGCGTCGGCGTAGTTGCCGATATGGCCGGCAACACCGGTCATGATCGACTCGAACTGATTGGTCATTGCCAGCTACCTGCGAGCCGTACTGACGGAGTCGGCCAACAGCCACAGTGCCAAGCCGAGCAGAGCGATGTCCTTCATCAAGAACTCCCCGGTTGCCGACAACACGGGAAAGCCACCCGCGGACGCTTCTCCGATACCCGGCGTCGTCACCATGAAACTCAGGGTCCCCACGAAGAAGAGCGTTGCCAGGATGTCGCCCACCAGAGACACTTTCGGTAACCACGGCTTGAGGGCCAGCAATGCCGCAGTAGTCAACTCGGCGGTTCCGAGCAGCCGACTGAAAGCGTCCACCGACATCACGTGATAAACCCAGCTCAAAAAGGGGCTGTTGGCGGCAAGTGGTGAAATCCCTTGGGCCTCATAGTCAGTGAACTTCAAGGCGCCGAACCAAGCGATGACAATTACCAAACCGTACCGAGCGACAAGAGCCGCCACGCCAGCCGTTTGATGATGTCCTGACCCCGCTGCCGTGACGCCTGCGGCTTCATCGTGCGACATACAGTCTCCGTCCTGTTTGGATCTCGCCGACCGCCACTATCTCCGATCGACGGGAGACCTGTCCTCATCCGCCGCAGCAATTCACCCGGGTGAGATCGTCAAAGCAGACCGAGGTTTCGCGCCCGCGTGAGCGCAGTGCTGCGGTCATCAGCGTCCAGCTTGCGGTACAACGAACGCTGGTGGGTCTTCACGGTGTTGATCGATACGAATAGGTGCTCGGCGATCTCTCGCCGTGACAGTCCGGTGGCGAACAGACGAAGGACCTCAAACTCCTTGGGCGTCAACCCTTCCCGGGGGGTACTCACGATGCCGCGCGGAGCCATCGAAATGCCCATGCTGCGTTCGGCCGCGGTCAGCAGCGCCGGCAGGACGCCCGAGTCCGCGGAACGGCGCACCAACTGCTCAACCTCCTCGAGGTTGGCCTTCGCGGTGTGGCGGTCGCCGCTCCGCTCGAGGATGTCCGCTCTGATCAGCAGCGCCTTGGCGAGCTCGGGAAGTGCTCCACCTTGACGGGCCAACATGACGGCCATGTCGACCGCGAAGGCGGCAGCGGCCCCATTGCCTCGCGCATCGAGGATGATGGCGGCGGCAAGCGACACCATCACGTCCACATAATGCTCGGCCTCCCCCAGGTCCCGGCCGCTGCCGGAAGCTCGGCGGATATAGAGCTCAGCGTCTGCCTGCTCACCGTGTTCAGCCGAGAGCATGGCCAGATAACCCAGCGCATAGGTGCGTGCACGACGATCTCCGACGCTGTCGGCAACCTGCACGGCCTGCTGGAAAGCAGCTTGTGCCTCACGACTGTTCCCCGAAAAAAGCAACGCGGCCCCGTGGACGCAATGAGCCTCAGATCGGGCCAGCGGCGCCTCACCGAAACGAAGAGTTACCGCCCGGCGAGCCGTCTCGAGGGCCCCGTAAACGTCGCCGGTGTTGAACGAGTGCATCGCGCGTAAGACCACACCGTGAGCGGCGGTGCCGCCACCATCTGCAGTGTCGTGCGCGGGCCCGGCCTCGACTTTTTCGATCCACGAGGCGGCCTCATCGAGTTGCCCGACGTTCAGGGCTATCCATGCCCGCGCGGCGCTCAGTCGCGAATCCTGCGAAACAGTCTCGTAGGGAAGGAGATCGAGGCAACTGGAGATTGTCGACAGCCCGCCTCCGTTGACTTCGTCGGCCCAGTCGGCTGCGATGAGATCAGCACTTTTTGCGATGTCACCAGCAGCCACAAGGTGGCGCAGCGCTTCGTCGATGAGGCCCTGGCCCTCGAACCAGGTCGCTGCCCGTCGGTGCAGGTCTTGAACAAGATCGGGCTCGGTGCGACGCAATTCGGCGCGCAGCAATTCGCCGAATAGGTGGTGATAGCGATACCAGTGACGCGACACGTCCAGCGGCACCAGAAACATGTTCGCGCGATCGATCTCTTCCAAGAGGGAAGCCGAATCGGACTCTTCTAGTACGGCGTCGCACAGTTCCCCACTCAGCCTTCCCAATACGGAGCTGCGTACCAGAAAGCGGACCAGATGCGGCGGCTGTCCGTCGAGCACCTCGGCCATCAAGTAGTCGACGATATGACGGTTGTCGCCCGCAAACGACGCTATGAAGGCCGCCGCATCAGAACGCCCCGTCAGCGACAAAGCGGCCAAGTACAGCCCGGCGGCCCACCCTTCGGTGCGTTGGCAGAGCAGCTCAATATCGGCGTCGGCCAAGGCCAACCCCAAGACATCGTTGAGCAGACGACTCGCGTCGGCAGCCGCGAACCGTAAATCGTCCGTCCGCACCTCGGCAAGGTCGCCGCTGGCTCGTAGCCGCGCCAACGGCAGCATGGGATCCGAGCGGGTGGCCAGCACCAGATGGAGATTTGGCGGCATGCGACTTATGAAGAAAGCCACCTGCTCGTGCACGACACGGTTGGTCACCAAGTGATAGTCATCGAGGATGAACACCACATCGCCGGCAACCGTGGCCAGTTCATTCAACAAGGTGGGCAGAACGACCTGCAGCGGATCTGCGCCCATCGCCAGGAGTTCGGCTGTGTGAGTAGTCAATTCGGGTTTGGTGCGCCGCAGCGCCGCTACCGCGTACATCCAGAACCACACCGGGTCGTTGTCGGAAGTGTCAAGCGACAGCCAGCTGAACCGCTGATCCTCCTGCGCAGTCGAGGCCCACTGCGCAACTATTGTCGTCTTCCCCCAGCCTGCGGGGGCACTCAGCAGTGTCAACTTGCGGCGTCGTCCCGCCGACAGTGCGTCGAGCAGACCCGCCCGGTTGACGAGCCGGCCCCCACCAGCCGGAACGTGAACTTTGGTGCCCAGCAGGACGGCTCGCTCGGCGGCTGTCCCGGAGCGGTTGGGGTCTGCGCCATCCGGATTCGTCACGTTCGAACCGCGCAGATCACCGGAAGTGGGCGGCCGGACAACAGCATCCGGCGATCGCGCGTCCAGTTTGGTGGCATCTCGACATTCGAGGTTTCCCTGCAGGCCCGGCTGAGCTCGTTGTGCGCAGCGATCGCGGTGAGCCCATTGAATCAGAAGCGCAGTCAGTTATCCGCGCGATAATTCACCCGGGTGAATTAGCGTCCCGAATGAAGACCGTCGACCCACATTGGTCAATGCTGACTTCGTAGCCTGCGAGCGGGGGGTAAGTGGAGCCGACGATGTACCGAATCTGTGTTCGCGGGCAACTGACCCAGCGGCTCGCGACGGCGTTCGACGGCATGAGCCTTGAGCCTGGCGTGGCTTATACCGCGTTGGTAGGTCAAGTTCGCGACCAGTCACAGCTTTTCGGGCTGCTCGACCGGGTACGTGATCTGGGCCTTGAACTCGTGTGCGTGCAGCCACGGAGTGAGTCGCCCTAGCGGAAGGAAATGCTGATGCCATTCATTCGTGTCAACTACCCCAAGGGGGCACTGAGCGCTGAGCAGAAGGCCACGCTTGCGCCCAGGCTGGTTCAGGCACTGATCCGCCAGGAAATCGATCCGGTTACTGAAATCGGAACGGCGGCAACCGGTTTCTTCTTCAACGAGCTCGACGTCGACAACTGCTTCCCCGGCGGGGTTGCGCTGTCGCAGCATCCTGACAAAGTGTTTTGGACCGTTGAGGCATTTGTGGCCGCCTCCTATTTCAGCCAGCCGCGCCGCGACGAAATGCAGCGAGACATCGCTGCGGCATTCGTGGACGTGTTAGGCGACGACGGATCGGTGATGCAACGCGACGACATCCGGATCGCGCCGGCCTATCTCATGCGGCTACACGTCATCGTCATCGAAATCCCAGAGGGTAGTTGGGGTGCCGGTGGTCAAACGATCGATACCGAGAAGATCAGCAAGCTGATTGGAGCAACCGAAGGTCCGGCTCGACTGGCCGAGGCGCTCGAACTCGGTGACAAGATGAAAAACGCGCGGCTGTCCTGACGCCGCCTGCTGCGTCACGACGCAAGGAGACTCAAGCTGTCCCACCATCCCCGATGGCCTTGACGGGGACGCCGTGGCCTCCGGTCACACCAACGAGGTCGTATACGGCGACAACGGCGTGCGGGCGTTCGCAGGGGTCGTCAACGACCCCTTCGCCGGTGACGCGGCCGGTCTCGAGGCGTTCAAGGCCGCGTTCGCCCAGGGCGACTACAAGCCCGATGCGTTCGCCAACCGAGTCAACTTCTTCCATGACCCCAGCGTCGCGGCGATCGTCGTCGAGGTGCCAAACCAGTTGATCAGCAATACCTCTCGCGTACACGTATGGGCGATGGTGTCGTTGTACGGGCATGCTGCCGAGCAGCAGGTAGCCCGCTGGGGACTGCCACTGCTGACGCACATCTACCTTGGTGGCGATGACCTACAGGAGCGGTTCAAACCGGACTCGGCCATCCGACGACAATTCGCTGTTCCTATCGAGCATTACGTCGACCGTCAGCGCCTACGCCGCAACGGCCAATAGCACTGACAACTCAGAGGCGTACGCTCGGCGCCTTGCGGCACTGTTCGGAACGCTGACCCTGCCATACGATCTCGGCACCGTTGCCTCGTTCGACTACACGGGATTCAATAGACGAGCGCTACGCGACAACGTGATGGACAACACGCTTTCGCTTCTGACGAACTCACCGCTCGGCACCGGTATCGGCCCCGACCCTGCGCGCTTCACCCCTACGTTTCCCGTATCTGCAGCCAGTGCAGCTCGGGTGACGGATACACATCACGGTTAGCGCGCAGCAATCGCCCAGATTGGAGGAATCTTCCGTCTCGCCGGGGGATCATCACAGGCATGCGAGGGAATCATGTTCACTGTCGATGAGCTGGCCACGATTCCGCTCTTCTCGGCGCTCGCGCCGAAAGAGCTGGAGTACCTTGCCGGCGCCGTCGAGGACATCCACCTCACTGCCCGGGGAGTACGTGGCCCACGAGGGCGAAGGCCGGTCCCTGGCGGTCGTGGTCGAGGGGAAGACCGAGCTGACGAAGCTGGTGAACGGCGTCGAGCAGGTGATCGGCGTCCGGCTCCCAGGCGAACTCGGAGGCGAGATCCCGATGACGCTCGGTACGCCGTTGCCCGCCAGCATGCGGGCCGTCGAGCCGTCGCGCGTGCTGAAGGTAACCGTCGAGGTGTTCCACACGCTCGCCGCCATGGCCCCCGAGGTCTCCGCAACGGTCGGTGCCGCCGCGTTGGAGCGCATCGAGATGCTCAGAAACGCCACCGCGCAGCCGCTCGAGCCCGCGATGTTCGTCATCGGTCCGCGCGTCGACCCGGGCGTCCACGGCTGCGACAGCTTCCTGCATCGCAACCAGATTCCCTACGAACGCCTGGACCCGGACGATCCTGCCGCTGTTGCACGCACCGGAGTGCAGCCGCCGTCGCCGGCCCCTATCCGGTGGTGGTGCTGCGCGACGGCACTCGGCTGATCGCCCCGACGATGCGTGCCGTTGCCACGGTCGCTGGCCTGACGGTAGCGCCGGGCCGGGCGCACTACGACGTGGTGATCGTGGGCGGCGGGCCGGCGGGTCTGACGGCGGCGGTCAACGGCGCCTCCGAGGGCCTGCAGACGGGGCTGATCGAGTCCTTCGCCCCGGGCGGGCAGGCCGGCACCTCGACCCGGATCGAGAACTACACGGGGTTCCCATTCGGCGTCTCCGGGGACGAACTCGCGAGCCGGGCGCTGCAACAGGCGAAGCGGCTGGGCGCCGAGATCGTCGTGACCCGCCGGGTCGAAGCCATCGACCCTGCCGAAATGACCGTCAGGCTGGATGGAGGCGACGTTCTCCGAACGAGGTCGATCGTCCTCGCGATGGGCGTGGAGTGGCGGCGCCTCGCAGGTCGATTCGGTCGATCGATTCGTCGGCTCCGGTGTCTACTACGGTGCGGCCCGCAGCGACGCCAGTCTGGCGCAGGGAAACGACGTGTATCTGATCGGGGCGGGCAATTCTGCCGGCCAGGCCGCGATCTTCTTCTCCAACCACGCCCGATCGGTGACGCTCCTGGTGCGGGGCGAGTCGCTCGCAGCGAGCATGTCTCACTACCTCATCGAGCAGATCGCAACGAAAGCGAACATCCGGGTGGAAACGCGATCCGAGGTCGTCGCGGTGCACGGAGACGAACAACTCGAGGCGATCGAGGTCATCGATCGAAGGACCGGCACGACATCTCGACGGGATGCGAAGGTGCTCTTCGTCCTCATCGGCGCCGAAGCGGCGACTGACTGGCTCCCCTCGGAGATCGCGCGCGACGAGCACGGCTTCGTCTTGACGGGAACCGACGCGATGAAGGCGGGACAGTGGAAGGCCGATCGCGAGCCGTTCGCTCTCGAAACGAGCGCCCCGGGAATCTTCGCCGTCGGCGATATCCGCTCCGGATCGGTGAAGCGCGTCGCAGCATCCGTCGGCGAGGGCGGCATCGCGATCGCCTTCGTGCATCGCTACCTCCAACTCTCCCGCTAGCGTGGTCGACCTGCCATCCGATTCCGCGAATGCGCAGAGTGACAGTTGATGTGATCAGGCACCGCCGCAACGTCTCCAGGGTGCTCCAAGGATGGGGTAAAGACATCGCACCCCGATCCCAGCCATGCGACAGTGCCCCGATGACGAGAACTGTCGCCGTGATCGGGGCCGGACCCGGCGGACTGATCGCGGCGCGCTGGCTGCTCTCGCAAGGATTCGAACCGACGATCTTCGAGCAGGGACCGAAGCTGGGCGGTCAGTGGACGGGACTCGTTGGCCGGAGCGGCGTTTGGCCGACCATGCACACCAACACCAGTCGCATCATGACTGCCTTCAGCGACCTGGAGAACACCAGCGACCTTGTCTACCCGTCAAACCGCGAGATCCTGAACTACTTGCATCGCTATGCCGACACGTTCGGCCTTACGTCGCGGATCCGGTTCGGCTGTCGTGTCGAACTCCTCAGGCGAGACGATGCCGGATGGCTCGTCGGTCACGCGGGCCTAGAGGAAAGCTTCGAACGAGTGGTCGTGGCGAGTGGCAGATTCCACGCCCCGGTCATCCCCCCTGTGCCCGGGCTGGACACGTTCGCCGGCTCGGCCGGAGCGATCTCCACCTACCACTACAGAGGGCCCGCTCCATATCAGGGCAAGCGGGTTCTCGTGGCAGGCTGCGCTATCAGCGCCCTCGAGGTCGCCGCCGAACTTGCCCAGCGCGGCGCAGCACGCGTTGTCGTAACCCAGCGCCGACAGAGGTACGTCCTACCGAAATTCGCCGGCGGCGTCCCGTCCGATCACCGGATCTTCACGCGATACGGAACCCTCGCGAGCGAGACTCTCCCAGCAGCCGAGATCGACCGGCAGCTGAAGGAGATCGTGGTCGAGGCTGGAGGAAGTCCGGAGCAGTACGGCGCACCCGCGCCCGACCCGTCGTTTTTCGCCGCCGGGATCACCCTCAACCAGCAGTACCTACCGCTCGTGGCCGAGGGACGAATTACGGTGTGCCCCTGGATGAAATCCATCGCGGGTGCGACCGTGACGTTCGTCGACGGGCATGCCGAGGAGTTCGACGGAATTGTGCTCGGCACTGGGTTCGATCTGCGCCTGCCGTTTCTGAGCGACAAGATCCGCGACGTAGTCAACCTCGACGGGGTACACCTAGACGCCGACCGCTACACGTTCCACCCGGACCTCCCAGGGCTGGCCTTCATGGGCATGTGGGACCAGTCGGGCGGATACTTTGTGCCACTGGAACTTCAGGCCAGGTGGATCGCATACACGTGGGGCGGCGCGATCGCGACGACGACTGAACCCGAGCAGCGGCTGTCGATCAATGCTTATCGCTCGCAGCGAGGGACGTCCCAGAAAACTCGGATGAACCTGGTAGCTCTCACCTTCGCTCGAGCCGCCGGGGTCGAGCCACAGCTAGATAACTGGCCGCACCTGCGCCGCGCCCTACTGTTCGGTCCGCTCGCTCCGAGCTGTTTCCGGCTCGAGGGCCCGGACGCGCTGCCCGATGCGCCGGCCCGATTCGAGCGCGACGCAGCCGCCTTCGGTGCTATCACGTCAAACGAGCTGACCGAGCGTGAAAGAAAATACTGGTCGCTCGTCGAAACCGCTGCCTCCGGCCCGACCCCGTAAGGGCCGCTCGCGCAGGCCTTCACCGAAGCGATGAGGCTATTAATTTGGGTCGCCGCTGCCCGAGACTGGGTGCTGTTCGCCGGCGTCAACCGCCTTCGACCCCAACGCTTTACGACCTTTCTGGCCGGGATGCCGTCCTGGACGTTGCGGCACGATAACGAGCAGCACGACGATAAGTGCCGCGATGACCGCCGAGGCTAGCGGGCGGCTCAAGGCTAGGCCTCCGTCGGCGACTGGCTTATCGATGAAGTCGCCGACGGTTGCGCCCAGAGGCCGCGTCAGGATGAACGCGACCCAAAATAAGGTGACACGCGATACCCCGGTCCAGTAATACAAGGCGACGACCGCCATGAGGGCCGCTGCGAATACCAGCGCGCCGCGTTCATAACCAAACCCGCGAGTGTCGGCGAGCCAATCACCGAGCGCGGTACCCAGAGTCTGGGAAAAAGTGATCGTCGCCCAGTAGAACGCCTCGACTTTCGGCGTCGAGACGGTATTTACCGCCACCGTTCCCTCCGACCGATGCCACAGCCAAAGGGTGGCCAACAGACAGAACAACAGCAGAAGGGATCCACCCGTGTAGCCGATCCCGAGCGATCGGTCGGCGAAGTCGGCCAACGTCGTGCCGAACGTCGTAGAGGCAACGATCGTCGCCCAGTAGAGGATCGAATGGAAACGCTTGGCGAAGATCTGCGCGACAACAAACGCCACCAGCAGGACTCCGAAAAGTACGACGCCGGCCAGATAACCCCAATCCAGCGTCATCGTCACGGTGTCGCCACCGGTCTCGCCGAGCGTCGTTGCCAATATCTTGATGACCCAAAAGCCCAGGGTTACTGCCGGAACCTTGCTCAACGTCTGTTTCGTTACGTCATTCATCGAGCATGGCCTGTCGCTCCCGTGGACTGGTGGCTGCGAGCTGTTGAACCGCCGTTGATCGGCAACGTCGGTCAACAGACAGTGTTACGTCGCTCGACTGAGGATTTGTTGAGAAGCCTTGCGGAAGAGTAGGTCGCCACGTTTATTCGACGGTGCCGGAGCAATGCGTCCGCGATGAAATGGCGGTGCTAACCGGCTCTCATCGCACAGCGCGGAGTGCGCCTAGAAGGCCTCACCTAGTGGGGAGGAACACATCGTCGAAGGTCACGGTGCGTAAGTTGCGAGCGCGGATAAGATCGCGGAGTTGCCCATAGACGTGGGTGACCGGCAGGTGGTTGAGGTGTCCGAGCACAATCGCCTGCGGGGTGAACGCCTTCTGAGCCATCTGCACGAGGTAGTCCTCGGTGATCACGGTGGAATCCGACAGCGAACCCGACCACAGCGTGATCGCGGTGTAGCCAAGATCGGCGGCCACCGCATCAACGGCCGAGTTGTGCCTTCCATACGGGGGCCGAAAGTACGGTCGCGCGTCCACGCCGAAGGTGTTCTTTAAAAATTCGTCGTTGCGAGCGATCTCGTGCGCCACTCGATTTGCTGGCACCTTTGTCAGGTCCGGATGCGACCAGGTGTGGTTGCCCAGCTGAATCTGACCGCTCTCGACCAAAGGCCGCAGCAATGCCAGGTTGTCGGTCCACGAGCGGTAGGTGCCGTTGACGAAGTAGGTCAGCCGGATGCCGGTATCTTTGGCGAACTGCGTGTAGAGGCGCACTACGTCGGTGTTCACACCGTCATCAACGGTGAGCGCCAACAGATTGCCGTTCCCGGGTAGCTTGTTGAGCACGCCGCCACCTGGCAGCGCCACCCGCGCGAGTGCGGGCGGCGGCAATAGCTTGCCAGCGACGACCTCGCCGCCCGCTCGGGGCGGAGAGACGACGGCAGCGGCAACGGCCGTCGGGGTTTTCGGCGGTCCACTGAGGGGGTCGCGCGACACGCCCACGCCGCCGAGAACTGCGGCGGAGAGCGCCACGAGAAAACGGCGCCGGTTCAGCTCGGACACAACGCAACGCGGTGCGGCGGACAGGGGGTGGTTGGCGCTAAGCGCGGCCCAAGGCCTGGCTCACGTTGTTTTCGCCAACCCGTAAGAAGCATGGGCACTACGTCGCATGGTCTCCGACCGTTCTGAGACATAAACGTAGATCATGCCATCAGGCAACCACGCAACCCTGAACGTCACTGCGCGCCGCTCGAAGATGTAACCGAAAACGATTCCTCGTGATCCGAAAATCAACGGACCCGCAAACTGAACCCATAGAGGGACTGACGCGTGGTCCTCGAGGTAGCCGTCACAAACACGCTCGGCCACAATCGGATTCAATTCCGCTCAACTTCGTGGAAGGCCAAGGACCCGCTGGGCGATGATGTTGCGCTGGATTTCTGATGTGCCGCCCGAGATGGTGCCCGCAAAGCTTCCCGCATAGCGCGCGAACCAGCTTCCGGTGGCCTGGTCCAGGCCATACGCGTTGTAGCGGGTGGTGGCGGCGGGATCGATGAGGCCATCGCTACCCGCAGCGGCCAACGCATGTTCCGCCGCCGTCTGCGCCGCCTCTGAACCCAGCAACTTCAGGACTGACAACGCGGCGACATCTTCCTCACCACGGGACGCGCGGGCCAGCGCCGCAGAACCGAGCAGACGCAGCGCCTCGGTGTCCATCACCAAGGTGGCGTAGTGATCCCGATCCAGCGCACTAGTGGGACGGAAGTCTTGGACCAGGTAGCGCAACCGGTCGGCGAAGCTCATCCACAACAAGTTGCGTTCGTGCCCGAGCGAGCCGTTTGCCACCCGCCAACCGCCGTGGATATCTCCAACCAGGTTCTCGACAGGAACCCGGGCGTCGGTGAAGAACACCTCGTTGAAGTCGAGATGGTGTCGGTCGTAGACGTAGGCGAACGGCCGGCACTCGACACCAGGGGTGTCGGTAGGGATCAGTAAGGCGCTGACGCCTTTGTGTTTCGGCGCTTCGGGGTCGGTGCGCACGAAGGCGAGAACGACATCCGAGTCGTGCGCGCCCGAGGTCCACACCTTCTGCCCGTTGACCACGAAATCGTCACCATCCTGGACCGCCGTGGTTCGCAAGCCGGCCAGATCAGAGCCCGCACCCGGTTCGCTCATCCCGAGCGATGCAGTCTTTTCCCCGCGCAAGATCGGCACCGCCCACCGCTGTCTCTGCTCGGCAGAGCCGAATGCCAGGAGCGACGCCGCGATGATCCCCACGCCCTGCGGATTGCAGGATTGGATGACCCTCCTAAGTGAGAGTTCCTCCCGGTGGACGAACTGCTGAAGAAGGGTGGCGTTGCGACCACCGAACTCGGGTTGATTACCCGGCACCAGCCAGCCATGGTCGAACTGCACCCGCTGCCAACGGCGGGACCACTCTGGTATGTGTGACGTGGATCGGGACCGCTCGATCGCTTCCACTTCAGGCGGCAGGTGTTCCTCGAGGAAAGCGATGAACTGCGACCGGAACGCCTCCACGTCTGCGTCAAAAGTCAGCTGCACGATGCCCCTCCGCGGTAACCACGGACCTCATGATATCAAGTACTTCATATTCAAAGTGGTTCGTGCGAATATCGATTAGTAGACAACCCTCCGGCGGACCGGAGACGTCACGCAGACTGATGCACCACAGGAGGGCCGCTTGCTGAACGGCGAGAAAATCCTCATCACCGGCGTCACCGGCAAGATCGCCTTTCCGATCGCGAGGGCGCTAGCCCGGCGCAACGAGGTGTGGGGCGCGGCGCGCCTGCGCAACACCCGAGACCGCGACAACCTGGTCGCTGCCGGGATAACACCCCTTCCGCTGGACATGTCTGTGGGCGACTTCTCCGGCGTCCCTGACCGATTTCACCTATGTCTTCCATGCCGCCGTGGACCCCGGCATCGACGACTGGCAGCGCTGCCTTAAGACAAATGCCCACAACTCCGGTGCGCTGCTTCATCACTGCCGGGCGGCAAAGGGTTTCGTGCTGTGCTCGACTGGATCGGTTTACGGGTATCCCGGCCGTCGCCCACTGACCGAAGCGGACCCCCCCGGTGTACCTCTGCGCGCGAACTACAGTTTCTCCAAGATCGCCGCAGAGTCGCTATGCGGCTGGATTTCCGAGCAGTTCGGGATTCCGCTCACCATCATCCGGATCTGCTCCACGTACGGCCCCCAGGGCGGCGCGCCGGCCGATCGATTCGAGATGATGTTGGCGGGCAAGCCGATTCGGCTCCATCCGGACGCTCCCAATAACTACAACCCGATCTACGAAGACGATTACGTTGAACTCGGCATCCGCGCCATGGAAGTTGCCGCCTCGCCGCCGATCGTCGTGAACTGGGCTGGTAGCGAGACCGTCAGCGTCGAGGACTACTGCAACTACATGGGCCAGTTAGTCGGTATCGAGCCGTCGTTTCACTACACGTCCGACGCCCACACGCCGCTCTGGCCGGACGTCACCTACATGCATCAGGTACTCGGACGGACCAAGATCACTTGGCGTGACGGGTTCCGCCGGATGATCCAGGCGCGTCACCCTGAACTCGAAATCGGCACCGTCGACCTAACGACAGGACAGGTTTAACGTTGATGCTGCTACCGGGCACACCCTCCGACGAGGTCGCTGACATTATCGCGACAGGCAGCGGTGACATCACCACGGCGTTCGTCTCCATGGCAACACGGCACCCCGACGGCACCGACGCTGAGTACCTGCAATGGCACACCCTCGATCACCGACCCGAACAGCACCGGCTCAGTGCCGTACGAGCGTCGTTGCGCCTCGTGTCGACCCCGGCTTGCCGTGCGACCAGGGCGATCCGGCACGAACGTTTCGACCCCGTGGATCACGTCATGACCTACTTCTTCACCGATACGGCGGGCATGGATGGATTTCTCACGCTTTCCGCGGCTTTGGGTGGCGCCGAGCGCAAGCTGCCACTCTTGCCGCACGTCGAACGTGGCGTCTACGAGGTGCAGAGCAGAGCTGCCGCAGCGCACATCAAAATCGGCGCCCACGTGCTGCCGTGGTGGCCGGCCCGCGGCGTGTATCTGCTGCTGGAATCGCGCGCGGCGCCATCGGAAGACTTGCTGAAGATCGAGGGAGTCGTAGGAATCTGGTCAATGGCCGCACTCGATGTCGGTCCGCAACTCGCGAGCGCACCAGCAGGCCAGCAACTCACCTACTGCTTCCTCGATAGAGACCCCGTCGATACCGCGACCCGGCTACGGCCGGTTCTCGAGAAGCGCTGGGAGGCAATGGGAATCGTTCCGCTATTGGCCGCGCCCTTTCACCCGGTTGTGCCTCATGAGTGGAGCCGGTATCTGCCGTAGACAGCGTTCGCGGGCTTAGGCGCTATCGGCCGAAGTCCCACCGTCGCCAATATCGAAAGCCATTAGTGCTCCTCTTGAACTCCAAAGGTGTTGACGGCCATGGCAAGTAACAGGTAGCCGCCGATCGTGAAGACCAGATCCATGCGTTGTTGGTCGGTAAAGATTTGGCCCAGGTGGTCCCAGGTCGCCTGCGTGATCGTGCTGTCGGTGGTCAGCTCATCGACGGCCTGAACCACCGTCTGGTCGGTGACGTCAGCGCAGCGCCCAGAGTGAATCGCGTCGATATCTTCCGTGGTGAGTCCGGCACGTGCAGCGAGCGGCAGGTGATGCGACCACAGATACGCACAGTTGCCGCGGTGCACTACGCGCAGTAACGCGACTTCCCGGATCCGCGGCGAGAGTGTCGAATCCCGCAGTAAATATGCGTTAAACGGCAGATAGGCCGCGGTCAGGTCCGGGTGTTGTAGCAGCGTCGCCAAGACATTGCCGGCACCACGCACGTTGGCGCGCTCGACGGGGATCAAGGACGCCAACGCTGTGCGACTGCGGTCATCCCAGTCAGCGTCCGGCAACGGGGTGAGGCGCAACGGGCGCTCGGGGCTGGTCACGCGGAGGCTTCACCCACGAAGGTCAGGTAGCGCGCCGAGACGAATCCGTCGACGCTGAGCATCTCGGGGATGTGAGTGCTCTCATGCCAGGCGTGGTACTCGTCGACCTGGTCAGCTGAAGCAGGTTTGCTTTCGACTATAAGCAGCGCTTTGGCCATGGCTTCTTCCCTCATATCAAGTGCCCTGAATGATCTGCAGGACAGGTTTATTGAATCGGCTCGTCGCCGAGCACGGTGGTGCGCAACATTTCCCGCGCTGAGTCGGGGTCGTAGCGGGCGGCGCGGTGCAGGACGCCGCGGTTATCCCAGATGACGGTGTCGCCGATCGACCAAGTATGGCTGTACACCTTGTCGCGCACGGTGGCGCGCTGGAGTAGCTCTTCGAGCAATGCGCGACCCTCATCGAGGTCCATGCCGACCACGTAGTCGGCGGAGGCGCCCAACACCAGTGACTTGCGGCCGGTGCGATGTGTCCATACCAGTGGGTGCTCGTGGGTGCGCCGGGAACGCCAGCGGGCCAACGTCTCTGGAGAGGGATCCGGGTGAACGCGCCGCTGGGAGGCTTCCAGTGAGTGCACGACGCGAAGCGAGGCGAAGTGATCCTTGTCGTCGTCAGTGAGGGCGTCGTAGGCGGCGTAGGAATTGGCGAATTCGGTTTCACCACCCCACTCGGCGACCTGCAACGCCGACAGCACGGTGGCCTTCTGCGGGCACTCCTCTGCGAGGGGTGTGCAGCCGTCGATATGCCAATCAAAGGTCGCCTTCAAGTAGGCGGCCGAAGCATTTTTGGACTTGTCCAGGGTGATCGGGTAAATCCCGGCGACGGGGTGGTGACCATCGGAGGAATGATCGATCTCGCCGAGCCGGCGGCAGAAGGCCACTTGGGCCTGCGGATCGAGCTGTAGGCCACGAAAGACCAGAACCCCGTTGTCTTCCAACGCATCCAAGATGGCTTCACCGACCGAGTCGTCGGAAGCCAGCGAGCCGGGGTCGAGGCCGACGACCTCGGCGCCGACACACTCGGTGAGCTTGGAGATGGTGAGCAGACTCATGGTCTGCTCCTTTCGGATGGTGGATGTTGCGCGAGTGGTGAGCACCCGCGATCAGGGAAATGGTTCGCCGGTTCGGATCATGACTGCGTCGGCGGCATCGACCGGGGCGGGTTGATGCATGATCTCCACCGCCATCGCAACCATGATCAGCGAATAAATCATGTGCAACAGGTTGAGTGCGTCGTCGGGCACGCTGTCGAGGCTGAATTTGTCGCAGTAGTCGATGGCTTCCTCAAGGCGCGGGAAGAACGCGTCGTAGAACTCGTGCAGCTCGGGCATCGTCGCGCCGACACGGGCGTTCCACCGCTCGGTTTCTGTTGCCAAACACCAGGTTTGGGCGTACTTCTCGAATTCAGCAAATGCGCTTGGCAGCAGGGTGTCTGACATGTTCACACGCCCGCCGGAGAATTTTCGCGCTGGTAGGCCTCGACCCAGTCGACAGCGACCTTGTGCAGGTGCCGGACCAGGATCTCTTGATCGTTGAGTGGAAAGTCATCGACGATTCCGTATTCCAATGCGGCCTGGGTGCCGCCGAGCATGCCGGCATCCTGCAGCGCGAACTCCTTGAGCACCACCGAAGCGACCTCGTGTTCGATGCGCTCGCGCACGCTGCCGGCGGGATGGAAATAGGTGTAGGCCTCGAACCGGTGGGTGTTGTAGGAGGTGGGCCAGTAGCGGTACACGAGATACCAGCCGCCATAAATCAGGATCTCGGTGTTGGGGAAGATCTGGAAGTTGGTGATCCCCCACGGCTCGATACCGCCCGGATTGAGCCCGGCGAACGGCAGCTCACCGATGTCGGGGGTGCGCCACGGTCCGACCAGCCCACTTTTGGTAGCCCGCTCGATCGGATACATGTACTCGGGTGGCAGCAGCCAGCGGCGTCGTCCCGCTGTTGACACCAGCCGATGCGGACCGTCGAGTTGGAAGTGCCCGCAGGTGAATCCGGCGTTGGGTATGCGGACCTCGGACGGCACTTGCTGTGAGTGCAGCGAGGGTACGTGGTAGTACTCCTGGAACGCGTCGGCGAAAATTTTCCAGTTGCTGTTGTTGTGAGCGACCCACTCGTAGTGTTCGGTCAGTCTGCCGAACGGGTAGTCGTCCAGGCCGGTGATCATCGGACCCAGGAACTCGCGAAGGCTCTGGCGCGGCTCGTCGTCGAAGTTGATGAAGATGAAGCCATTCCACACATCGCACTGCACAGGTCGCAATCCGTAGTCGGTGGTGTCGAGGTCGAAGAACTCCGATTCCTGCTGCACGAACTTCAGGGCACCCTCGAGGTCGTAGCGCCAACCGTGGTATTTACAGGTGAACTGCCGACACGTGCCTCGGGTCTCCTCGGCGGGAAAGTCGTTCCAGACCAGCTTGTTTCCCCGGTGGCGGCAGACGTTGTAGAAGGCACGAATGCGATCGTCTCGGCCCTTGACCAGGATCACCGAAGCGCCGACCACTTCGATTTCTTTGGTCAGATAGCTACCTGTCGCGGGGCAGCTCCTCCACGCGGGCTACGTTGAGCCATGCCCGCTTGAAGACCGCTTCGCGCTCGAGTTCGTAAAACTCCCGAGACGTCGAATCCCTGAACGAGACGGGACCCGTCCCCAATTCGGGGTAGTGCTCGGTCCAGGAACCCTCCGCGGGCCTACCCGATCGCGTCATGTGTGCCTCTCCGGCTGCAAGTCGGATTCGAAAACCGTTGTGCGCTATGCGGTATCACATCACCGCTCCACCGTTGACGCCCAGTACCTGGCCGGTGATGAATCCGGCTTCCTCCGAGCAGAGGAACCCCACCGCTGCAGCGATGTCGGCTCCGGTACCCAGATGGCCCACGGGGATGTTGCTTGCGAGCTGTTCGTTGGAACCCAGGTATCCAGCGGCTTGCCCCTGGTGCTGCATCGGGGTCTCGATGCCTGACGGCGGGATGTTATTGACCGTGATCCCGTGGGCGGCGTATTCGCGGGCCAGCGACTTGGTCAAAGTCATCACGCCACCCTTGGATGCCGCGTAGTGGGCGGCGAACGGCGAGCCGCGCTGGGCGCTCGACGACGAGATCATCACGATCCTGCCCCAATTCGCGTCCAGCATGTCTGGCAGTGCGACTTGGCAGCAATGAAAGGTGCCCGTCAGGTTGACGTCGATGATCCGCGTCCAGGATTCGATGGTGATCTCCGTGAAGGCCGAAAAGCCGAACAGCCCCGCACTGGTCACCAAAACGGTGGTCGGGCCCAGCTCGCTACGTATCTTGGCGAACGCGTGCTCCACGGCAGGTCGGTCGGTGACGTCAGCGCCGACTCCGATGGCGGTGACGCCGTCGGAGCGAAGGTCGTCGGTGACCCGTTGCGCTGCTTGCTCATTGAGGTCGAGAACGGCGACCTTGAGGCCGCGTCGGCCCAGTTCGTGGCAGGTGGCCTCACCCATGCCCGAAGCACCGCCTGTCACGACCGCGACCTTGCTCATCGGCTGCGCTTCATCGAATCGTCCTCCTGGGCGTTCATTCGTAGACCACTCGCACAGTGCGGCTGGTCGGCAGGGACTGGCAGGTCAGCACCCAGCCCTCCTCTACCTCGTCGTCCTCGAGTGCGTCGTTGTTGATCATCCGAGCGCTGCCCTGCGTGAGACGGGCCATACACGTTCCGCAGGAACCGACTTCGCATGACGACGGTGCCTGCAAGCCGGCCATGCGGGCGGTCTGCAACAAGGAGTCGCCCGGCGAGTAGGCCACCGTGACCTTCCGCTTTTGCAGCTCGATCGTCACCTCCTCGGTGACCGCCTCGCCGCTCGGAGCCGGCGGGTCGACAGGCATCTCGGCGACCTCGAAGTGCTCCAGGTGCACATGATCGGAGGGCACCCCTGCTGCTTGCAGCGCGCTCTGCACGATGTCCATGAACGGACGCTGGGCCGCAGATGTAATAGTCAGCGGCGGCAACGTTTTCGGCATGCGCAACGAATGCGTCGACGTGCGCAGGTGTCACGAACCCTCGTTCGGCGTCGAGATGATGGTGTAAAACGAAACGGCCCGAGTGGGCTTCATCCAAGGACGTCAACGCGTCGCCGAAGATCACCGAGTCACGGTCGCGGTTGGCGTAAAACAGCCGAGTGTTGCGTGTACTGGATATCAGCGCTGACCGCAGCAACGAGAACACCGGTGTGATGCCGCTTCCGCCTGCGAACGCGACCACGTCGCGATCGGTGTCCTTCAGGACGAAGCGTCCCTCGGGCGACAAGGCGTGAATCTCGTTGCCCGGCGCCGCGGTGTCGTTGAGCCAGTTGGACACCACCCCGTCGCGGTCACGTTTGACGGTGATGCGCAGGTCTTCGCCCGTGCTCGGTGAGGACGACATCGAATAACACCGTCGATGCTGTCGACCGTTGACACAGACCAGCAGAGTCAGGAATTGCCCTGCCCGGTAGACGAAGTGCGGCGAGCTCGATTCGGGGACGTCAAGAACGATCGATATGGCGTCGTGGGTTTCGCGGACCACATGTTTGACGCGCAACGGCACAAAGCCCTCTGGCGGCGCAGCCGTGTCGATCCCGGCCGCATGTGCGTCAGCAGCTGTCGCTGCGCTGACGTACGACAGGGCGCGGGATTCTTGCATCCCACGCAGAGTATCAACTACTTGCGATTAGTATCAAGTACTGGACACCTTCGGCGCGCGGCAGAGTCGCGCGGTTAGGTATCGACGTGATCGTTGAACAGTTCGTGGCCGGTGCCTTTTTCGACCACGCGGCCGAGTAGTTCGCGCAGTGTCTGCTGCTCGTCGGCGCTGAGTACGCCAAATACTTTCTCGTGTGCCGCAATCGCATCGTTGACGACAGTGGCCGCGACGTTACGGCCTTCACCGGTGAGGTAGGCCTGCAGAATGCGCCCGTGCTGAGGGTCCTGTTTTCGTTCCACCAGACCGCGGCGTTCCAGCGCGGTCAGAGCAAGCTGCACCCCTTGCGGACTGATGAGCAGGCGTCGGGCGAGTTCGGCGCCGGACAGGCCGGGTTCGTTGGCAAGTTGCCGTAGGACGCCGATCTGGGCAGTGCTGACGCCGTGGCTGCTGACCGCTTCGTTGACGGTGGTCAGGGAGAAGTAGAAGGCCTGCTTGAGCAGCCACAAGATGTTGTCGGTGAGTTCCATGCCTGCCCGCCTCCCTTCAACAGCTTATTGTCGGTTATCCGACGTTATCGCACGTGGCGGCGATGGGTGTCTTGTAAATCTGTCCGTTCTTCATGACGAACGAGACGTCGAGTGTGGTGCCGATGTCTTGGGAGGGATCACCGGGGACGGCGATGATGTCGGCGAGGTAGCCAGGTGCGAGGCGGCCTAACTCGTCGTCGGCCTCGACGAGTTCGGCGGCCACCACGGTGGCGGCCCGGATCGCCTGCATGGGGGTCATGCCGCGGTCTACCAGTGCGATCAGTTCTTTGGCGTTCTGGCCGTGTGGGATCGCCGGCGCGTCGGTGCCGCAGGCGATGCGCACTCCTGCGGCAATTGCCTTGGGTAGCATGGCTTTCGCGCGCGGAAAGACGTCTTCGGCCTTTTTGCGCAGTTCCGGCGCGATCCGGTCGATCGCCAACGCCTCGGTCAAATATGTGGTGGAGACCAGGAAGGTGCCGTGATCGGCCATCATTTGGATGGTGTCGTCGGTGGCCAGGAAGCCGTGTTCGATGCAGTCGATCCCGGCGCGGATACAAGCCCGGATCGCGGAGTCGCCGACGGCGTGTGCGGCGACTCGCACCCCAGCGCGGTGGGCTTCGTCGGCGATCGCGGCGAATTCGGCGTCGGAATACTGCTGGGCGCCTGGACCTGTGCTGTGGGACATGACCCCGCCAGATGCCGACACTTTGATCAGCTTGGCGCCGTGGCGAATCTGGTACCTGACGCAGGCGATCACGTCGGGTACACCGTTGGCGATGCCCTCGGCGACCGAGAGTGGCATGATCCCGGGCGCGAGCCGCTGGAAGACGGTCGGGTCCAAGTGTCCGCCGTAGGGTGTGACGGCATGCCCTGCGGGATAGATGCGCGGGCCAACGTGCCAGCCCTGGTCGATGGCGCGCTGCAGCGCGACATCGAGTAAGTAGCCGCCGGTTTTGACCATGAGGCCGAGGTTGCGCACGGTGGTGAAGCCGGCGTCCAGGGTCGTGCGCGCGTTGACCGCCCCGCGCAGGGTGCGGTACGCCGGGTCATCTTGAACGCCGTGCATCGGCGCGGGTAGGCCTTCGGGCCCGCCAGGGCCCCCGATGAGCAGATTGAGTTCCATGTCCATCAACCCCGGCAGAAGCGTGACGTCCCCAAGGTCGACGATCGTAGCTGAATCCGGTAGTGGCCCTTCCGGATTGACCGCGACAATGCGCTCACCGTCAACCACCAGCACTGCCGGCGAGTGAACCTGGCCAGTGTCGACGTCGGCCCACCGCGCGGCCTGTAGGACCGTGGCAGTGGTCATGGAACGGGCTCGGACACGCAGTCCAGGGTGGAGGCGCCGGAGTCGGGCACCCGCGGTTGCTTCCAGCATTCCACCGGGAACGACACCATGATCATCGAGTACAGCAGGTGCATGAGGTTCTCGACGTCGTCCGGTAGGTCGTCGAGAGGGAACTTGTCACAGTAGGCGAGTGCCTCCTCGGCGCGCGGCGTGATCGCGTCGTAGAAGGCCTTCATCTCGACCATGGAACTGGCCAGCCTTTTGGCGTAACGCTCCGGTTCGCTGGGCAGACACCACTGGGCGAAGCCTTCCAGGTCGGCGAATTCGGTTGGCAGCAAAGCGGACACCAAGCTCACACCCCCGCTACCGACGTGCGCCGGTACTCGTCGATCCAGGCCGCAGTTTCCTTGTGCAGGTGCCGGAGCAGGATCTCCTGGTCGTTGAGCACGAACCGGTCGATAACGCGCGATTCGATCATCGTCTGGGTCGCCTCCAGCGTATTGGCGTCCTGCAATCCGTATTCCTTGAAAGACACTGCCGCGAGTTCCTGGGCCACACGTTCGCGCGGGGTGCGCGGCTGCGGGAAGTAGAGCGTGCCCTCGAAGACATGGGTGTTGTATGACGTCGGCCAGTAGTGGTACGTCAAGTACCAGCCCTGGCCCCAGAACAGGATGACGAAGTTAGGAAACAGCTGGAATGAATCCAGTCCCCACGGATCACATTTCGCAGGATTCAGCCCAGCGGGCATCTCCCCCAACTCGGGCTTGTCCCAAGGTCCGAACAGTCCACTCTGGCAGATGTCCTCGATCGGCTTGCGCATCTCGTCCGCCATCTCCCAGGCGCGCACACCCGACGTGCTGACCAGCCGGTGCGGGCCCTCCAGCCGATAGTGCGGCGCCTCGAAACCCGCCTGCGCGGCCGCCTTGGAATACGCGGTCGGCGACTGGTTCGCGTGCAACACCGGGGCGTGATAGAACTCCTGAAAAGCATCCATGTAGAGCTTCCAATTCGCCTTCACCTCTGACCGGTAGCACCAGCGCGACGTCATCTGGCCGAACGGGTAGCCCTCCAATCCGGTGATCATCGGCCCGAGAAACTCACGCAACGATTGTTGCGGTTGCTTCGCGAAGTTGACGAAAACGAAGCCTTCCCAGACATCGCAGTGCACCGACACCAGCCCGTAGCGACTCTTGTCGAGATCGAAGAACTCTTCCTCCTGCTGCACGAACGTCAGGTTGCCGTCCAGGTCGTACCGCCAGGCGTGGTACTTGCAGGTGAACTGCCGGCACACACCACTGGTTTCTTCGAGCGGCATGTCGTTCCACACCAGCTTATTGCCGCGGTGGCGGCAGACGTTGTGGTACGCCTTGATCTCCCCGGATGCGGTGCGCACCAGGATGATCGAGGTGTTGACGGCCTTGATCTCCTTGGTGAAGTAGCTGCCCTTGCGCGGAAGCTGTTCGACCCTACCGACATTGAGCCAGGCGCGTTTGAAAATGGCCTCGCGCTCCAGGTCGTGGATTTCCGGGCTGATCGAGTCCTCATAAGACACCGGCTCGGTGCCGAGCTCAGGATAGTGCTGAGTCCAGCTACCTTCTGCCGGCTTGGGAAATCGAGGCACGAGCGCTCCTGTCCGTTCCGATTTCGCGCGGACCCTTCGGCGGTCAGGCAACCACTCCGACGGGGAACGGCTACGCAGCCACCGTTTTCAGTGATCCGTATGACTCCGTCGAGGCGACGTTATATGGTCGGAGTCCTAATCACAAGTAGTTGATATTGCGGGATGGGATTGGATGGATCAGAACGCCGGGGTCAGGCTCGCCGAGGGCGGCGCTGTGCAGCGACACGGAGAAGTTTTCCACGTCATCTCACCGCATACCGAGGAGTCCATCGCCAAAGTCACTGCCGCGGGGCCGGCCGACGTGGACGTGGCCGTGAGCGCCGCGCGAGCAGCCTTCGATTCTGGCCCCTGGGGCCGCAGCGAGCCGCAGGAGCGCATCGCGGCGGTCCTGCGCCTTGCCGACATATACGACCAACGGCGTTCGGAGATGGCCGAAACCATCAGCGCAGAGATCGGCGCTCCCATTACTTTCGCTCAGCGCGCTCAGGTCGGCCTGCCCGCGATGATGATGCGCGCATTCTGCGGGTTGGCCGAACGGCACCAGTGGCAGCAGACCCGGACTGGTTTCTTCGGAAGTGACGTGCACGTCCGCAAGGAACCCGTCGGCGTGGTCGCCGCGATCGTGCCGTGGAATATGCCGCAGTTCCTCATCGTCACCAAGCTCGTGCCCGCACTGTTGGCCGGCTGCACGGTGGTGCTCAAGCCTGCCGCCGAATCCCCCTTGGACGCAATGCTTTTAGCTGAAATGATCGATCAGATCGGCCTGCCTCCCGGTGTGGTGAGCGTGCTACCGGGCGACGGCACGGTCGGTGAACTCCTGGTCGGCCATCGCGGAGTGGACAAGGTCTCGTTCACCGGTTCGACCGCGGCCGGCCGGGCCGTGGCGGCGGCGTGCGCACCCAATCTGACCAAGGTAAGTCTCGAACTCGGTGGTAAATCCGCTGCCATCGTTCTCGACGGCGCAACACCTGAGGCCGTCGCCGCCGGCGTGCGCTCGGCGAGCTTGTCGAACAGTGGGCAGATCTGCAACGCGTTGACTCGTGTGCTGGTGCCTGAGCGGCGTCACGACGAGTACGTCGACGCGCTGGCCGCCGAAATGACCGCAATTCGTGTGGGCGATCCCAGCGATCCCGCCACCCAGATGGGCCCGCTGGTTACTCAACGCCAACAGCATCGCGTGCGCGGCTACATCCAGGCTGGTCAACACGAAGGCGCGCGACTGGTCACCGGTGGCAGCGAGATGCCAGGTGGACTCGAACACGGCTGGTATGTCCAGCCCACCCTGTTCGCCGCCGTCGACAACACGATGCGCATTGCGAGAGAAGAGATCTTCGGGCCAGTGATCACCGTCATCCCCTATCGCGACGAGGACGATGCCGTGGCGATTGCGAACGACTCCGACTACGGCCTCGCCGGATCGGTATGGACGGCCGATACCGACCGCGGGCTGGCGATCGCCCGACGCATCCGGACCGGAACCTTTGGGGTCAACCAGGGCTACACGATGGACCCGTTCGCGCCGTTCGGCGGCGTCAAGGGCAGCGGCTACGGTCGCGAGTTGGGCCCCGAGGGACTCGACGGCTACCTCGACACGAAGTCGATCGCCGTCGCGCCCGCCCCTAGAGATCCCAACACCGCCTGAGCTCATCTGCGCATCGGTTTCGGCGCCGCAAGCTCGCGGAGCGACGAGAGAAACAACTGATCCATCCGCGGGCTCAACTCGGCCAGGGTCGCTGCGCTGGCGTGGCCGGCGGAGCCGAAGACGCGTTCGAGCGCATCGGTGGCCGGGGCGCCGCCGATCGAAAGGCACAGGCAGGCAACGCCATCGGTGCGAAGTTCCTCGAGGGCCTTGCGGGTATCGGCTTCCGCGTACCGGCCTTCGTAGCCATCGTCATACGGAAAGCCATCCGACAGGACGAGCAGCAACCGATTTGGCGTGCCCGCTTCCGCCTTGAGAATCTCGCCCGCACCACGGATGCCGGCGCCGAGGCGCGTATAGCCTGACGGTTCCAGCTGGTTGAGTCTGGCTCGCCCGACGGCGCAGAAACGCTGTCCGAACGTTTTGATCGCCGGCAGATGAATACTTTGTCGGCCTTGGGACCGAAACGCATACAAGGCAACGCGATCGCCAAGCTCTTCGAGTGCGACGGCCAGTGTTGCGGCTGCGCGACGCTGGTGGTCGTGCACCGCAAGGCCCTCCGGATCGGTATCGGTGGCGGAGCCGGAGGCATCGAGCAGGATGAGGACGCCGAGGTTACGAGCAAGCTTGCGTCGGTCCAGGTACACATGTTCGGTTGGCGAGTAGCCGGAGCGCAGATCGACGAACAGATCGATCAGCGCTTCGATGTCCAGTTCGTCTCCATCGGGACGGCCGCGTAAGACCTTGGGACCCAGGCTGATACGGGACAGGCGTCGCCGGAGTACGTCATCGCGTGGAACGCGGGCGTCGGAGACGTCGGCGGCAGTCGTGAGCGGAAAGTCAATGACTCGGCACCACTCGGGTCGGTACCGGTTGTTGTGTACATCCCACTCGGGGTAGAGCGCACCGCCCACGCCGAGGGCGGTGCCGGGCTTGCCGTCATCGGTGAAATGGATTCGCGCTGGAAGCGGCCGCACATGTGCTCCGGTCCGGCGTGCTCGTCGCACGGAGCGAACCGGTGTCTCTGCACCGGCAGCGCCATCCCCCGGCGCGCGCCCGCCACCCAAGAGTTTGCGCAAATAGTCCGACAGCGCCCATGAGCTAAACACCGGGGCCTCAAAGAGTTTGAGGATCTTGCTCTCGCCGAACTGCTCGTCGTCGCCGTCGTCATCCGCCTCGGACAGATCGATCGGGCTGAATTCCAGATGCTGGTCTGTATTGGTGGCCGGCCCACCGGGTGCGGCAGAGGCCGAAAGCAGTCGCGAGGGTTTGATGACTCCGAACCACTCCGGTGGGTCGGAGACCTCGACACGGCTTCTGGCCGCTTCGAGTGACTCTGCGGCGGTTGCGGTGCTCGGTTCCGCATCGGAGCGAAGCGTAGCCGCGAGTGGGAGGTGTCCGGCGAGTCCGGCAAGCACTCGGCGACCTTCCAGTGCCAGGTAGCGACGTGCCACCGATGGACGCGCCCGGAGCGCCTTTACCACTTTCTGATCCAGGCTTCCTGAACCGAGTAGGGCGCTCTGGAGCACGATCTCGCGGCGTTGCTCTGCGTCCGATCGGCCTGCGGCGACGAACACGACCTGCCCGTTCGTATGAGCAAGCTGGCCAGCCGGTGCCTCCGCGATAGCGACAGAGCGCCCGGCGATGAACGTGGCGAGGAGTCGAAACCGGTCAGGGCTCCCGGGATCAGAGTCGGTCACGTCCGGGGCAGGACCGCGTCGACGAGTTCGCCCAGTGCGCGGACGACATCCTCGTCGTCCGTGAGGACCTGGACGATGGCCGACTGAACGGCACTGCGAAGGCTGAGTCCTTCGGCGAAGAGTCCGCCGGCGAGAACCAGCATCCGGGTGGAGGGCACTTCGCGCAGCGGTGAATTGTCTAGGTTCCGGATGGCGTTGCCAAGCCTGACCAAGGCACGCGCCGTCTCCGGATCGATCCCGGCTTCGTGGGCAACCACTTTGGTCTCGGTCTCAACGGGCGGGAAGCCGAGCGCGATGGCGACGAAACGCTGACGGGTCGACTCCTTGAGGTTCTTCAGCACGCTCTGGTAGCCCGGGTTGTAAGAAATCACCAGCTGAAACCCGGGTGCGGCGGGCACTGTCGTCCCCAGCCGATCGACCGGAAGCTCGCGGCGGTGATCGGCCAGCGGGTGGATGACCACGGTGGTGTCCTGACGTGCTTCCACGATCTCGTCGAGGTAGAAGATGGCGCCCTCGCGCACAGCCCGAGTCAGGGGTCCGTCTACCCAGACCGTGTCTCCACCCTTGAGCAGAAAACGGCCAACCAGATCCGCCGACGTCATGTCTTCGTGGCCTGCCACCGTGATGAGCTCGCGGCCGAGTTCGTGCGCCATGGCCTCCACGAAGCGTGTCTTCCCACATCCGGTGGGCCCCTTCAGCAAAACCGGCAGACCACGCCGGGCCGCCGCGTGGAAGACTTCGACCTCATCGCCGACTGCCCGGTAAAACGGTGCCGTAGAAGGCGATCGGACCGGGTGGCTATCGGTCAGCACATCATTTCCCTCGCTGGAACGGAACAACCGTTGGTAGCTGCGCTCCCCCGGGAAGAACCAGCTTGCCCTCGACATTGATGTACCCGGAACGTTTGGTCGGTATCGGCAATGCGGGATCAGGGCAAGGTACATCGGTGCCGTCTCCGCAGATGCCTCCGTTGAAGTACGACCGCTTCAGGTGGTCCGCGGGCCACGGGTCCGCGTGCATGCCGATCCATTGCGCCGGCACGTTATAGAAGACGAAGAAGCAGGCGCTGATCCCGGCGAAGACCGCCAGGAATCGGGTGATCTGCTGCTTGACGGCGCCGCCCCGGACTAGGTCCAGTCCACGCTCGACGACGGTGCGGCCGCGATCGTCGGTGAAGTAACGCAGGCAGCACATCGCCGCTTGGACACCGCCCCACATCAGGCCTTCATAGACTGGCCACTGGTGATACGTGCCGGCGAACACGGACACCGAGCGAATCGCGCCGGGATATGTGTAGAGCCCGAAGGGCAGCATGAAGCCGGCTTCCATGACGAAGTCGAGCACGAATGTGAATCCGTAGGTGACCAGGATCAGCCGGAGGTTGCTGATGTGGGGCCAGCGCGCCTTGATCTTGCGCATCACCCAGCATCCGAAGATCGTGATCATCAGCACGCCAGCGGTATATCCCGGGGCATTGATCAACAGAGGTTCAGCGACCTGTCGTCCCGGTTCCTCGGGTGACACCCACCCCGGGATGTGTGACGACCAGGAGCCCCGGTTCCACAGCGAGGTGTTGTAGGTGCACCACGTGTTGAAGTAGTTGAGCAATGGGTCCTGGAAGAACATCAGACCCATCGAGACCAGCAGCATGCCGTCGAGCGTGATTCTGCGCTCTCGACGCCAGGGCCTGAGCAGGAACCACCAGATCGCGATCGGCAAGCCGATACACACGAGGACGGCATTGAATGTCAGGAAGGCCTTCATGTAGATCGGCGGGTCGGTCGGGCCGGCAGGCACTCGCTCGAAGTAAGGCCCCATGATCCAGCGGGTCCATACGTAGAGCTGCAGTACGAGGAGCGCACCGCCAATAGCCGCCCAGATCGTGATCGGTCTTACTTTGGATTGAGCCTCGGTGCCGAGTGTGGCCGCTCCCCTGAGCGTCTCGGTGACAGTGGGCGCACTCTTCTTGTCTGACACGTCGGTCACAATGGCCGCCTCCTTCTGGATGGTCCACAGCGCTTCGGCTTCCGCGCAAACCCGAATATACTCATCGGTATCTGAAATTCGAGCCAGTTTCTCAGATTCTCTGGCAGAATCGCGGGCATGGTCGAGCGTTGGACACGGGAGCGACGCCTCGAACACACTCGTGCGCTCCTGCTGGATGCCGCAGAGGAAGTATTTGCCGAAAAAGGCTTCACACCAGCAACTCTCGACGACATCGCGCAGACGGCCGGCTACACCAAAGGTGCTATCTACAAGCACTTCACCGCGAAGGAAGACCTCTTTTTGGCAGTGAGCGACCGGTACTGGCGTCGTTACTTCGACAACTTCGCCGAAGTGCTGGCGGCGGCGAACGAGCTGGGGGCGCGCGAACTCGACGAGGTCGCCCAGCGCTGGCGCCAACTCAGTAGTGACCGGGGTGCTGAGCACGCCGCGTTGGGCCACGAGTTCACGTTGTATCTGCTCCGGAACCCCGACGCGCGGGAACGGGTGGCGGCCAAAAGGTTAGAGGTCGTCGAGGCACTGAGCATGTTCATTGCCGAGGGCCTCGACCGAATGGGCGGGGCGCTGCTCATCCCACCATTGACGTTCGCGCAGTTGCTGGTCGCCACCAGCGACTCGGTTGTGCTGGGGAGCCAGCTCGACGATGTCGACCTCTACCGGCCGATCCTAGAAATGTACGTGTCAGTGATCAAACTGCCCGGACGCGAGTGAGGCGGTGCTCCGCCTCTCGCAGAGTTCTCGGAAACTAATTCCCACGCGGTGCCGTAGGACGCGCTGATGACCGTGAAGGAGACAAGGGTGTCCAGAGCTGGTGCTGCCGTCTCTGCGCGTGCCAGCTCGAAGGGACGCCATGAGGCGAGCTAAATGACCGATGTTGACGAGGGTGCCAATCCTGCACATCGTCTGCGCTACTTGAGCATGCTCCCCGCATCGACGGTGAGGGGAAGGCCTGTGACGTAACGGGATTCATCGGAAGCGAGGAACAGCACCGCGTTGCTGATGTCTACTGGTTCGACCCAGCCGACCGGGAGGACGTGCATGAACTGCGCGGCGACTTTGAGGTCGTCGGGGCCGGGGTTCTCCAGATCGGGTCGGAACAGCTTCATCGTGCCCTCGTTCATGAACATCGGCGTGTTCACGTTCGTCGGGTGAACGGAGTTGACGCGGATGAAGTGCTGGCCGAGTTCGACGGCGAAGGTGCGCATCAAGCCGACGACGCCGTGTTTGGCGGCGATGTAGTGACCGGTGTGCGGGTAGGCCTTGAGTCCGCCGACCGAGCTGGTCAGGATGATCGATCCGCCCTGTCCTTGCGAAATCAGATGCGGGACAGCAGCTTTGACGGTCTTCCAGACTCCCGAGAGGTTGACGTCGATCATGTCCTGCCAGTCGTCTTCTCTGGTCTTGTCCAGAGTCTGACCGCCGTTGCCGATTCCGGCGTTGGCGCAAATGATGTCCAACCGGCCCAGCTGCTCGACACCGCTGTCCACCGCCGCTTTGAGGGCGTCGTAGTCACGCACGTCGACTTCGGCGGTCACGACGCGGCGGTTGAGGCCCTTGACGAGGTCGGCGGTCTCAACGAGGTCATCTGGTGTCGATGGCGGGATCTCGCTGTTGCTGCTGATCTTTCGACAGATGTCGACCGCGATGATGTCGGCACCTTCCTGCGCGAGGCGTACCGCGTGGCTGCGTCCCTGGCCGCGGGCCGCGCCCGTGATGAACGCGACCTTGCCCTCAACCCGTCCTGCCATGAATGCACCTCATTGTTCTCAAGAGGCCGGGATATCACTGCCCCGGCGCACGCTCGTCCTTCAGTTAATTTGGTCGATCGATCAGCAGCGTGACATTTATCGGTGATGGTGTCAACCAGCGCTGCGGGAACGATCTCGGTGGTGACGCTGTGCCGCGAAGGGTCGCTCTGCGTCGCGGGCTGCTGGACCAGCTGGCCGGTACTAGCTACCCTTGACCGACGCGGGTGCGGCTGTCTTCAACATGCTGATCTGGCGTTCGACGAATGCGCGCAATTCAGCATGTCCCTGGGTGACGCCGACGGCGCTTTCGTTGCTCAGGCTGCGCGCGGTCTGCGCGATCAATATCGAGATCGCCGACCGGTGGATACGCGTCGAGATCGATGCCCGTTGGCGCGCATCACCATCGTGACCGCTGCCGTCTCGATGTCGCGGACACGTTCGGCATACGCCTTCAATTGGGCGCCAATTACCTTGCGGTGGTTGGCCAATGCCATGAACTCGGCGTTAAGAATCGTCAGTGCTGAATCGCTGTTCATCTCCCACAGCGCCTGCAGGGGGTCCTCATCGGTCAGCAAGGCCGCATGCGCGTCAGCGCAGCCTCTGCGCCCACCCGCAGCACCTCCAGGAACAGGTCGTCCATCGTCGGGAAGTAGTAGTAGACCAGGGCCTGCTTGACGCCGGCTTCGGCGGCCACTCGGCGTGAGGTGGCCGCGGCATAGCCTTCCTCGCGCATGATGCGGGCGGTCGCCTCGATCAGTTTTCGCGCGCGCCCCCGCGTCACGGTTCCCCTTGTTTTGCGGGGTCGCCATCGGCTTGGGCAGGCCCGGTTTGCTTGACCGCTCAACGCGGCGCGTGGTAGGCATACCGCATCCTAGCAATTTGGTCGATCGATCAGTTCAGCAATCGACGCAGACGGGTCGATCGGGATGGAGGGGCCATGCGGACCGCACGGAGGGCGCCGACGCCGACGGCGTGGGCCGGTGACGATGACCGCACAGATGCGCGTGCGGGTGGATCAACGTCTGTGTGAGGCGCACGCCCTTTGCGTTGAGATCGCCCCGACGGTTTTCGATCTCGGTGATGACATCGCGACCTGCGATCAGGCACCCGATGAGTCATTGCGCGCCAGCGTCGAAGCCGCGGCGGCAGCCTGTCCACGCCAAGCCATCAGCGTCGTCTTCGAAGAACCGTGAACATGACTGGCCGGCTCTTTCGCCCCTCCCTCTTCGGTCCCGGAAAGGATTTTGACTCATGACTGATCTCGCCGACATCGACTACTTCACCGACGCAGACACCGCGCAAGACCCCTACGAATACTGGGATTACCTGCGCAACCAGGGGCCGGTGTTCCAGGAGCCGCGCTACGGGGTGGTGGCCGTGACCGGCTACCAGGAGGTCCAGGCCGCGTTCAAAGATGTCGAGTCGTTCTCTGCGGTCAACGCGATCGGCGGCCCGTTCCCCCCGCTGCCGTTCACCCCTGACGGGGACGACATCAGCGACCAGATCGAAGCCCACCGCCACGAGTTTCCGATCTTTGAGCACATGGTGGTCATGGACCCGCCCGAACACGACAAAGCGCGTTCGCTGTTAGGTCGGCTGCTCACGCCGCGTCGGCTGCAAGGAAAACACCGACTACATCTGGCGATTGGCAGACCGTCAAATCGACGAGTTCATCGCCAACGGTCGCTGCGAGTTCCTTGGCGAGTACGGAAAGCCCTTCGCGACGTTGGCGATCGCCGATCTTCTTGGGGTTCCGCACGAGGATCGCGCCGAGATCCGCCGCAATCTGGGAGCGGGTAATGCACCCGGCAACAGGGTGGGCGCCCTGGATCACGAACCTGTGGGCAGCAACCCGTTGCAGTACCTCGATGACCTGTTCAGCGGCTACATCGCCGAGCGGCGAGCACCCTCGCGAGGACGTGCTGACCGGTCTGGCCACCGCCACCTACCCCGACGGCTCGACGCCACCGCTATTGGAGGTGGTCAGGCCGGCCACGTTCTTGTTCGCGGCCGGCCAGGAGACCGTGACCAAACTGCTCAGCTCGGCCGTGCAGATCCTCGGTGATCAGCCCGAACTCCAACACCGCCTGCGCGCTGACCGCAGTTTGATCGGCCCGTTCATCGAAGAAGCGCTGCGCATGCAGAGCCCAACCAAGGTCGACTTCCGGCTGGCGCGTAAGACCACCACGTTGGGCGGGGTTCCCATCCGGGCTGGAACGGTGATCATGCTGTGCCTGGGTGCGGCCAACCGCGACCCACGAAAGTTCGATGATCCCAACGTGTTTCAGATCGACCGGAAAAACGTGCGCGAACACATCGCCTTCGGTCGCGGGATCCACACCTGCGCGGGCGCACCGCTTGCGCGAGTAGAAGGACAAATCACCATCAACCGCCTCCTGGACCGCATGCATGACATCGCGATCACTGAGGCCAAGCACGGCCCGCCCGCTAACCGCCAGTACCGCTATGCACCCACATTCCTGTTGCGTGGGCTCACCGAATTACACATCGAGTTCACCCCAGCGGGCTGATCACGCCGTCAGCCGGGGTTCTTACCGAAAAGGGCTTATCCGATGACCGTTGACAGCATTCTGGACGAGATCCGCCGCCGGCCGGGGACCGGTGAGGTGATCCCGATCATCAATCCCGCCACCGAGGAGCAGATCACCGAATTCACCGACGGCGGTGCCGCCGCAGTCGACGACGCCGTCGCGCAAGCTCGCGCGACCGTCGAGGCCGGTACCTGGCGCGGGTTACCCGGAAACGAGCGCGCCAAAATCCTCTGGCGCGTAGCCGATCTCATCGACCAGCGCGCTGATCACCTTGCTCAGATCGATTCGCTGAACACCGGCATGCCCTACAAGCAGGCGCACACGATCATGTCCACGAGCGCCGAAACTTTCCGCTACTACGCGGGGTGGTGCACCAAGGTCAACGGCATCGCTCACGACGTGCAACAGACCGGCGGCATTTCCGGCGCGTACACCACCATGCACGCCTACACCCTCAAAGAGCCTTACGGTGTGGTCGGACTGATCTTCCCCTGGAACGGTCCGGTGTTCAACGCGTGCACCAAACTCGCGCCCGCGCTCGCCGCCGGCTGCAGCGCTGTGGTCAAACCCGCAGAGGAAACACCGCTTTCGGCGCTGCTGCTAGAAAAGATCCTGATCGAGGCCGGGGTCCCCGACGGCGTCGTCAACCTCGTGACCGGCTACGGACATACCGTCGGCGCGGCGATCACCGCCCACCCGGGTATCGAGAAAGTCGCCTTCACCGGCTCTACCG
Organism: uncultured Actinomycetota bacterium; assembly: GCA_963755805.1. GTDB lineage: Bacteria > Actinomycetota > Actinomycetes > Mycobacteriales > Mycobacteriaceae > Mycobacterium. Next base: position 9,552 of record CAVWLG010000004.1, on the reverse strand, counting down.
ACGTGGGCAAGCAGATCGTGCAGGCCGCCGGCGGCAACCTGAAAAGAGTCATGCTCGAACTCGGCGGCAAATCACCAGTGCTGATCTACGACGACGCCGACGTGGATTCCGCGATCACGATGGCAGCGATGGGGATCTTCATCCACTCGGGCCAGGGCTGCATCAGCGGATCACGAATCTTCGCGCAGCGCAGCATCTACGAACGAGTCGTCGAAGGCGTAGCCAGCCTGGCGAACTCGGTCAAGCTGGGCGGCCCGACCGACGACCACGCACTCATCGGTCCCATCATCAGCGAGAAGCAACTCGTGCGGGTGATGGGCTTCATCGACGAAGGCAAACGCGACGGAGTAGAAGTGGTGACCGGGGGTGAGCGGCTGGAGCGCAGCGGATACTTCGTGCACCCGACCGTGCTCACCGACGTCGACCCCGCCATGCGGCTGTATCAACAGGAGATATTCGGTCCCGTCGTCGCCGTGTTGCCGTTCGATGATGACGACCAGGTTGTCGCCTTGGCCAACAACTCCGATTACGGGCTGGCCGCCGCCGCGTGGACCAAAGACCTCACCCGTGCGCACCGGCTGGCCAAACGCCTGCAAGCCGGCACCATCACATTGAACTGCCAGATGGTGTTCGACCACTCGATGCCGTTCGGTGGACACAAGCAATCCGGGTGGGGCTACGAATGGGGCCGCGACGGCATCGAGAGCTTCATGCAAACCAAGAGCGTGTACGCGCAGCTCTGACCTAGACGGCCACGCCAGCGATCACCCGGACCGGGGGTGGCCCATGAGCGACAGCGCGGCGTCGGCCGCTTCAAGCACCGCACCCGCATGCACCGAAGCCGAGTCGGCGAGGTCAACGATGAGTCGCGCGTCCTTCTGCAGTAGCGTCCCCGCGTGTCCGGCAAGCTGGTCCAGGCCGCCTGCGCCGCTGATTGCGTTGAGCGCGAAACTGTTTCCGCTACTGCGAGAGACGACTTCGGTGAGACGGTTCGGGGATACACCGAGGGCCTTGGCGAGCGAAAGGACGGTGGCCGCCGTTCCCAGATTGGCGGTGAATAGCAGATTGTTGAGTAGCTTGGCGGTCTGCCCGCAACCCAGTTCGCCGAGGTGCACGACGGGGTCGGCATAGGTTTCGAAGACTGGTCGGCAGCGCTCCACAACGGCCGTGTCCCCACCGACCATTACCAGTAGACGCCCTTCAGACGCGGCCCCGCCACCGCCGCTCACCGGTGCGTCGATAACCGATACTCCCTGTGCGTCAGCCTTTTCCGCGAGCCTACGGCAGGTGTCGGGATGTATGGTGCTGTGGACCGCGATGACGCCGCCCGGATTCAGACCGGCCAGCAGTCCGTCCTGGCCGTCGGTGAGGCCATCGATATCGGCGTCGCCGACGACACAGAGGCACACCAGGTCGCTGTTGGCCGCGAGCTCGGCCGGGGATCCCGCTACATGAGCCGCGGTGTCGGAGAACGGCGCAAGAGTTTGGGGCCTGCGCGCCCACAGAGTCGTGTAGTAACCACCGGCGATTATGCGGCGCGCCATCGGGCCACCCTGGCTGCCCAGCCCGATGAATCCGACTCTCACGCTACTTCCCGGGGTTCGTGGCGGTGGTGTGTGCGATACCGATCAGCACGTTCACCCCATACCGATACGAATGTTCTTGACCTGCTGAAACTCTCGCAAGCCATCGATGCCGCCGGTGCGACCGAACCCACTTTGCTTGTAGCCGCCGTAGGGTCCTTCGGGTTCGATGTCGCTGAATTTGTTGACCCATACCGAACCGGCTTCGAGTTCGCGGGCGACGCGGTGTGCGCGATTGAGGTCGCGGGTGTGGATGAACGCGTTCAGGCCGTATGGCGTGTCGTTGGCGATCCGCACGGCTTCGGCGTCATCGCTGAACCTGATCAGTGACACCACCGGCCCGAATGTCTCCGTTTGCGCCAACTCCGACGCGTTGTCGACGTCGCCGAAAACGGTTGGCTCGATGTAGTAACCGCCGGCCAGTTCGCCGCCGATGCGATGCCCGCCAACGAGAAGCTCGCCGGTGCGGGCGCTTACAGCGTTGTCGATTGCCTGCAATATGCGCTCGACCGCGGCCGCGCTGATGACGGGTCCGAACATCACCGTGGGATCGAAGGGGTCGCCGATTCCTCGCCGTCGTGACGCAGGTCAAGAATTTTTCTGCGAAGGTGTCGTAGATCGACTCGTGCACCAGTAGACGGCTTGCGCACGCGCAGCTTTGACCGGACTGCATCAGCGGGCCTTGGTGCGCGGAGATCATCGCGGCGGCGTCCAGGTCAGCGTCGGCGAAGACAATGTTGGCGGACTTGCCCCCGAGTTCGGCGACGACAGGCGTGAGGTTGATCGCAGCCGATTGCAGCACCTTACGCACAGTGGCGCCACTACCGGTGAAATGGATTTTACCGACGCCGGGATGCTCGACCAGAGCTTGCCCCCCGTCGGGGCCAGCGGGTACGACATTGACCAGTCCCGGTGGCAGGCCGGCCTCGACGCACAGTTCACCGAAGCGCAGCGCCGCCAACGGTGCCAGCTCGGATGGCTTGAAGATCACCGCGTTTCCCGCGGCCAGTGCCGGGGCCACGCAGGATCCCGCCACAACCAGGGCTCCGTTCCAGGGCGCGATGACGCCGACGACACCGAAGGGTTCGCGCTCGACGAGATTGACATCGAACGAGCCCGTGACCGGTGTGCTCGACCCGTGAGGTTTGTCGGCGTACCCGGCAAAGTAACGCAGGAACCGCTCCAGGAGCACGGAGTTCCCGGCCACTGAAATGGGGACCGCGTAGTCGTGGACGTTGAGGGCGCTGAGGTCGGTGAAATTCTCCTGCACGGCATCGGCAAGGTCGATGAGCAGATCGCGGCGACGATCCGCGGTGAGCGCCACCCACTCCCGTTGCGCTTCCCGGGCTGATACCACCGCGAGGTCGATCTCGGCGGCGCCAGCCAACACGATGGTCGCGTTCGACTGGCCGGTGGCCGGATAGATGTGGTCGTATAGTGCCCCCGACGAACTGGTGATCCGGTCCCCGCCCACCAGCAGACCGACTGGATCGCCGGGTGCGGCGGGCGGCACGGCTTCGGCGATCGTCATGAGATCTGCTGGTCTTCTGTCGCCCACTCACTGAGGACGCGCTGCTTTTGCTCGCTGATCACCTCGCTGAGATGCGAGGCTTTGGCCCAGCCGTAGTAGGCGGCGAAATGTAATGCCAATTCCTCCATTTCGTCAAAGGAGACATCACGACTTTTCAGCGCGGCGTAGACGTGGCTCAGAATCGGTATGGGCGCGTCCTGAATGGCCACGCACGCCACGGTGATCAGCCGTCGCTCTTTCATTCCCAGGCCCGGGCGCTGCCACATCTCGCCGAACACGAAGTTCAAAATGCCCGCGCCAGAATACGGGTTGTCGCGGATCGGCACGTAGGGCACGCAGTTGACGTCGCGGAACGATTGCTCGCCACCCGAGAGGCGTTGCTCTGGATCACCGGGAGTCACCAGCGGCAACAGAGGCTCGGGGGCTGGTGCCGACTCGCCGCGCTCGCGGTGGATGCGATCCCATTGCTCGTCGACGATCATGTTGAACCGCGAGGCCTTGGGCCACCCGCTGTACACCGCGAAATGTAAAACGGTCTCTCGTATTTCAGTGATCGACAGATCACCACTGTTGAGGGACGCATAGATATGCTCGCGCAGCGGTTGTTCGGCGTCAGCGGCGGCCACGCACGCCAGCGTCACGAAACGTCGGTCACGCCGGCTCAACATCCGGACGCGACCAGATCTCACCGAAGACGAAATCGAGCAGACCGGTAACCGCCGCGGCACTGGCATCTTCGGGCGGATCGAAAGTCATCACTTCAGCGAACACGCGTCGCCCGCGCTGGGAACGTTCAGTCTCAATTGCTGTCATCGTCTGGCTCTCTGCTTCAGGATGCAGGCGATCACCGCAGGGTGACGCCGGCGTCGACCTTGAACTCGAGTCCAGTCACAAATCTCGACTCGTCGGACACCAAGAACAGCACCGCGTTGCTGATGTCGATCGGCTCGGCCATCACAGTGGGCAGAGCGTTCAAGAAAATGGGAATCAAATCCGGTCGGGTCTCCGCCAGAAGTCCCTGTAACGACTCCGGGCGCATCCCCGTCTCCACTCCGGTGGGGTGCACGGTATTAACCCGAACATTCTGTACGGCAAGCTCATTGGCCAGCGCCCTGCTCAGCCCGACCACCCCATGCTTGGAGGCGGTGTAGGGCAGGTGCAAGGGTGTGCCTTTCAGACCCGCTGACGAGCTGATGAGAATTAAGCTGCCGCCTTCAGCGACCAGATGTGGAAGTGCCGCGGCGCAGGTGTTCCAGGTGCCGATGAGATTGATATCGACGACCGTGCGCCACTGCGCAGAAGTCGTCACATCCCAGGTGCCGACCGTCAGGACACCGGCATTGGCCACGGCCCCATCCAGTCCACCAAGTTCGTCCACACCGTCGGCGACCGCCGCAGCCAACGCGTCAGCGTCGCGGATGTCGACCACCCGAGTGATGGCGCGGCGATCGTGTTTTTCGACCAGGCGGGCGGTCTCGTCAAGATCTTCCCGGGAGGCCAGGGGGTACTCCAACTCAGCCAGCGATGCACAGATGTCGACCAGGATTAGGTCAGCGCCCTCCTCGGCCAGACGCACGGCATGACTGCGGCCCATGCCGCGCGCAGCCCCGGTCACCAATACACGCTTGCCCGCTACCCGTCCGCTCAAGTGCGCTGCGCCATCAATCTTGTTGCTACTCATAGCTTGTTGCAGAAGCCGGCGTCGACCGGGAAGGTCACACCGGTCACATACTTGGCTTCGTCAGACACCAAAAAAGCGATCGCGCCACTGATGTCGGCCGGCTCGAGCATCTCGACGGGCAGCGGGTTCTGCAGATGTGCACCCGAACCGGGATAGTTCTCCAAGAATTCCGTCATCGCAGGGTTTACGGCCATCATGGTGTTGACCGCGGTTGGGTGCACCGTGTTGACACGAATGTTGGCTGGCGCCAAGGCGTTTGCCAGTGTGCGCATCAGCCCTACGATGCCGTGCTTAGACGCCGAATAACCCAGCCCGCCGCCCTGCAGACCGCCGAAACCTTTCAACCCTGCCGTGGAACTGGTGAAGATGATGACTCCACCGCGGTTGCCAGCCAGCAGATGCGGGACCGCCGCCTGCGCGGCGTGATACGCCCCGTCGAGGTTCACCCCGACGACAGCTCTCCACTGCGCCAGCTCTTCTTCGATACTCAGCTCACGAAAGCCCACCGGCGCGATCCCCGCATTGGCCAGCACGATGTCGAGACGCCCGAAGTGCTCCACCCCGGCATCGACCGCGGTCTTGACTTGATAGAAGTCGCGCACGTCGACAACCGATCCCAGCATTTTTCCGCCCTCGGCCTCAACGAGCTCGATCGTCTCGTCGAGTTCGGCTCGGCTAGCCATCGGGTAGTGGTTGGCGGGGATATCGGCGCAGATATCGACGCCGATAATGCTGGCCCCTTCGCGCGCCAAGCGAATCGCGTGGCTGCGGCCCTGACCGCGCGCCACTCCAGTGATGAACGCGACTTTGTCGTGCAGACGAGCCATTAGTCCTCGCTTCATTGCGCCGGCAAGACAGCCCGTCGAGCTGGCAGTAACCGTGTTATCCTGCGTAGAGTAACCATGTTACTCACAGACGGCAAGGGCAGTGGACAATGATCCGTTCCGATAGCGCAGCGCGCGACACACGGCTGCCCGACGCGCGAATTCTGGACACGGTCGTGCAAATTCTTGAAACAAGGGGCTATGACGCCGTCCAACTGCGCGAGGTCGCCCGCCGCTCGCAGGCGTCGCTGACCACCATTTACAAGCAATACTCGAACCGCGATGGGCTCATCGCCGCGGCCGTGCAGATGTGGATGGACGAGCATCGATTCGCACAGCTCTCAAGCCAGAGTCACCAGCCCGACCAAACGCTCTACGTTGGCCTCATGGGCATGCTGCGCACCATCTTTGTGCCCTGGGAGGAGCACCCGGGCATGCTCACCGCCTACTTCCGCGTCCGCGCAACGGCAGGCGGGCAACAACTCGTGCGCCACGGCCTCGACATGGCCGTGCCCGCATTCTTCCAAGTGCTGGGCGACGTCGAGGAAGACTTTATCGCCGACCTCGACACCACTATCTCCACCCTGGTGTACGGCCTGCTGGGCCGCTTCACCGCCGGCGAGATCGCCGTCACCGAAATCCTTCCCATCCTCGACCGAGCCGTGTTCCGCCTGACAAGCGGATACGAAGCACGACACGCACGAGCCAGTGATCGGCGCCCGCCACCAGCGAGATCGGAAGCCAGCGAAACACGTTAAAGCTCAGCCGCTTTAGGATCGAAAAGAATAAAGTGTCGGCAGCTGGGCGGCGGCATCAACACAACACCGGTTTGCCCGCAAGAATCCACAGCATGTCGAACGATGCAGTCGCCGCAGCCCTCCGGCGAACCGATGATCTGCGTGCCGAAAACAAAACATCCTCGCAAACGGGGTTAGCGCCAACGAGGTCCGCGGCACCCCCCAACCAAATGGCGCCACTCGCTGACTCGAGCTTCGCCGATTTGCTTTGCGTCGCGGCGCAAACTCTCGCCGATGGGCAAAGTAACTCGCGGCTTAGACTTTGACATTCAGTCCCCGACGAACTGCTGGTCAAGAAAGAAGCTGGCCAGGGCATGCGATCCCCTCCGCAACTCGGTCAGGGTCAGGTGGCGGCCCTGACGCCCCAGATCTCGGCAACGGGATTCGGCTATCAACAAGGGGTAGAGCTCGAATGCCGGGCCGCCGTCGACGGTGAAGCAAGGACAGCAGCAGCTCGGGTGCGCAGCGCAGCATGCTGTCAACAATGGGTGGCGGCTCACGGAACTGACGCTATTTGCATGCCCGAAGCCCGCAGTGGCGGCGGAAACAGAGTCTAGGATCCTGACGGGCGCCCATTGCACGCCAGTGTCAGCTGGCACGGGTGCGACGCGCGTTGGGGCTTCGACCGCGAAAGGCCAACCAGTGAGCGATAAACCGAATGTCCTGATCATCTGGGGCGACGACATCGGGCAGAGCAACCTCAGTTGCTACAGCAACGGGGTGATGGGTTACCGGACCCCCAACATCGACCGTGTCGCCGCCGAGGGAGTGCTGTTCACCGACTATTACGCGGAGCAGAGTTGTACCGCCGGGCGGGCGGCCTTCATCACCGGCCAGAACCCATACCGCACCGGCCTGACCAAGGTCGGCCTGCCCGGGGCGCCGCTGGGCTTGCAGGCGCAGGACCCGACGATCGCGACGGCGCTCAAGGCGCAGGGCTACGCCACTGGCCAGTTCGGCAAGAACCACCTCGGCGACCGCGACGAGCACCTGCCCACGATGCACGGCTTCGACGAGTTCTTCGGCAACTTGTATCACCTCAACGCCGAAGAGGAACCCGAACAGCCGGACTATCCGAAGGATCCGGAGTTCCGTAAGAAGTTCGGCCCCCGCGGGGTGTTACACACCTGGGCCAACGGTGACGGCACCCAGCGCATCGAGGACACCGGCCCGCTCACCAAGAAGCGGATGGAAACCTGTGACGGCGAATTCCAAGACGCTGCAGCTGATTTCATCAAGCGCCAGCACGAAGCCGAAACTCCGTTCTTCGTCTGGTTCAACACCACACATATGCATTTTCGCACCCACACCAAGCCCGAAAGCGTAGGCCGCGCGGGGCGCTGGCAGTCGCGCTACCACGACACGATGTTGGATCACGACGAGACGGTCGGCAGCATGCTGGATCTGCTCGACGAGCTGGGCATCGCCGAGAACACGATCGTCATGTACTCCACCGACAACGGGCCCCACATGAACAGCTGGCCCGACTCCGGCATGACCCCGTTCCGCAACGAGAAGAACTCCAACTGGGAAGGCGCCTACCGCGTGCCGGCGCTGGTGCGCTGGCCGGGGCATATCCCGGCCGGCTCAGTGCTGAACGGCATCGTCAGCCACGCCGACTGGTTCGTGACGCTCTTGTCGGCAGCGGGTGTGCCCGACATCGCCGAGCGTCTGCGCGCCGGCACAGATCTCAACGGCACGACCTACAAGGTGCACCTGGACGGGCATGACCAGTTGGCGTACATCACCGGCGGGACCGAAGAGAGCGCGCGTCAGCATTTCTTCTATGTCTCCGACGACGGCGACCTCACCGCAATGCGATTCGACAACTGGAAATTCGTCTTCCTCGAGCAGCGCTGCACAGGCACCCTGCAGATCTGGGCGGAGCCCTACATTCAACTGCGAGTGCCGAAGCTGTTCAACCTACGGACCGATCCGTACGAGCGGGCCGACATCACGTCGAACACGTACTACGACTGGATGATTGACCGCATTTTCCTATTCGTTCCCGCTCAGGCTTACGTGGCGAAGATGCTGGAGACGTTGGTCGAGTTCCCGCAACGACAGAAATCTGCCAGCTTCAGCCTTGACCAGGTGATGGCCAAGTTGCAGGACGCCACTACCGGCAGCAGCTGAGTGATTGCGAAGAAACGCACCGACCTGCTCCCGTCTTGGCGCCCCGGCAGTACACGGGACGCATTGGAGACGTTCTTGGCGGCGGCCGAGCAGATGCCGATCGCCGATCGGGTCGCCTACTTCGACAACGACGGCACACTGTGGTGCGAGCGGCCGAGCTATGTGCAACTCGACTTCTTCCTCGACGCGCTGCGCAAGCGGGTGGCCAAGGAGCCGTCGATCGGCGAGCGTGCCGAATTCGTCGCCCTGCTCAGCGGTGATCAGGCGGGGATCGCCGAGATTGGGCTGGAACGCATTGCGCTCGCACTCGCCGGTCTGTTCGACGGCCTGACGCCGGAGGATTTTGCCGCCGCGGCAAGGGAATTCATGGGAGGTGCGGCGCACCCGACGCTGGGCCGGCCGATGCGCTCGGTGACCTATCAGCCGATGCTGGAACTGATCGCCGAGCTGCGGCGCCGCTACTTTACCGTCGGGATAGTCACCGGCGGTGGGACCGAGTTCGTCCGGGCAATCAGCGACGCCCTCTACGGAGTGCCGGCCGAGTTGGTGGTGGGCACCCTCATCGGTTACGAAGTCAGCCGTGACGGGCAAGGCCCACCGGTCATCCGGCGCACCAGTGCGCTGCTCGGTGTCGCGAACGAAGGCAGCGCCAAGGTTGCCAACATCCAAACCCAGCTGGGCCGCCGGCCGATCCTTGCCGCCGGCAACTCCGGGGGTGATCGGGAGATGCTCGAATGGGCGCAAGCCAGCGGGTTTCCCAGCCTTGCGCTGCTGATCGACCACGACGACGCCGAGCGCGAATTTCACTACGCCAGCACGGCACAGACGATCGCCGAGGTCGAGCCGATCACCGACGTCGGGGCACGTTTGGGATGGACAGTGGTGAGCATGGCCCGTGACTGGGAGTCCGTATTTCCACCGGTTTCCTGATCGTATTTCTGTTCGCGCGGCATCGACAACACTCGGTCCGGGGCGCAGCAAGGCTGACCCTGCATCCCTG
>CAVWLG010000003.1:0-24561 GCA_963755805.1 uncultured Actinomycetota bacterium | reverse complement strand
GCTCCTGTACGACGGAAAGGTTGACGTTCTCGCCGCCGTATTCGCCCAACCTGTACAGCTCCGTGCCCTCGAACGTTTGGTTAGGGGCGTTGAGCACACTGAAGTCCAGGTTGGTCACCTCGGCTTGCTGGTAGAACAACGGGTTGGGGATCTCGTAGACGCCGATGGTGTTGAGGTTGAAGTCAATGTTCGTGGGTAAATCCGGGCAATCGTCAAAGCCGGAGCCCGCGGTCCCGCAGGCATGCGCCGTGGCTGCCGAGAAGGTCAGCGCGGCCAGCGCGCCTGTTAAGGCGCCCGTCAGGGCGAGGGTGATGCGGATCATTGGCTAGTTTCCTACCTCTCGCGCGTCGTCGATAGGAATCGTCACTCGGGCGCGAAGAGACGATCGCAGTAACGCACTACTGCATTTGCCCGGCTTTGGCGCGGCCCTAGTTAGCTGGCGCAAACAAAACCCCCGGGTAAGTGACCTGTTTGTTGCGCCCCGCCACGCGCCCAAAGTTAACGGCGACGGCGGCAGGATACCTAGCCGCGCGCCACCGCTCAGCCCGTCGACCTGTCAGAAAGACGCCGCCGCGCCGAGGATGAGTTCCTCTAGAGGGGCGATGGTGAGAAGGTCCGCACCGGCGAGGTCGTCGTAGGCGGCTGTGCCGTATTCACCTAAGAAAAGAGCCGACGCAGCAGTGGTCAATAGGCTCTCACCAGCGACGAATTGCGATTCCACAGTGGTTACGGCATCGCTGAAATCTGCGGGTAGTGAGAAGCCCCATGGAATGGCACCGTTGACTGATTCGTTCGTCAGCACCTCAACCGTGCCTACCAAGAGGTTGTCCGGCACAGACACCGAATCGTCGTTGACACCATCGAAAAGCGCTACCAAGCCGGGGCCTAGATCGTTGCTGCTGAAAGCCGTATCGGCGAGCGTAAACGCGTCCTGACCAAATGCGTAGTCACCGTCGACGGCGTTGATGACGTCGGTGAAGTCGTCGGCGCGGGCTGTTGGCGCGGTAGCCGCCGACATCATCGCCGCGGCGCCGAAGGCACCCACTGCAGCGGCAACGCCGAACAGAATTCCGGATCGCGATCGCGTGTCATTCATGGCGTGCTCCAATCTTCTGCCCATAAAACCGGCTGAGGAAATGGCGGTCTCGGTGGTCAGTACCAGGCCGCAACCACCAACACGTCCCCCAGGTTAGGGAAACAACCCGCACGGGACGGGGCCGCACATCGGAGGAGCCATCGCTCCCTCGATAGGAACTGCATTACCGGGCCCTCCAAAGTGGTAGTCGTGGCAGACAGTCGGGTCCCAGTTGGCCCCCCGCACGGGTAGGTCGCCCGGGCACCAGTGTCCTAGCGGCGCAGGACCGGGCTGGGCTTGGGCGGCACCTGCGGCCAGCCCCAGTCCGGCTACCGCGACGCCGCCCGACAGCAGCGTTCCGGCAATGATCCGGTTCAGAGTGGAGTGCATGTTCATGTCGTGATGCCCCTTGTTCGTCGCAGCCTCGCGGCCTCTACAGCGGATCTTCCGCCTCGCGAGGGCGCAACACATGGGGCATTTAACCCATTTATTTGCCAGTGCGCGCACACGAAAGCCCCCGGGTCAACCTGTCAGAACGACAGAGCCGAACCCATCAAGAGGTCCTCCAAAGGAACAATGAAGGCATCGTCAACACCGAACAAATCGTTAAACGCAGTGAGGCCATAGAGACCGTCGACAAATTCCGTCGCAGCGCTGGTGAATTCGCTCTCCCCCATAGCGAATGATGCTTGCGCGAGGGTCTCGGCGCCGCTGAAATCTCCGACGTCACCGAGGCTCCACGGAATGGCGCCGGTAACGGATTCGTTCGTCAGCAGTTCGACCGTTCCGATCAAAAGGTTGTTCGGCGCCGACAAGGCATCGTCGTTCACACCATTGAAGAACGCTGCCAGGCCATTGCCCAGGTCATGGCTGCTGAAATCCGTAAGGGCAGTAGTGAATGCGGTTTGACCAACCGCGTAGTCGGCGTCGACGGCGTTAATGATGTCGGTGAAGTCGTCAGCATGGGCGGTCGGTGCCGTGCTCGCTGACAGCGTCGCCGCAGCACCGAACGCACCCACAGCCGCAGCAAGCCCGACCAGAATCCCCGTTCGCGATCGAGTGTCACTCATGGTTTTCTTCCCCAAGCGTCGGTCTGTGAACCAGACGAATCAAACATAAGTTTTCGCTTAGACCATCCTGTGCCCGCAGGACTAGCGGTTGATAGAGGTGTTTCCCTACGCTTCCCGCGTCCAACACGCGTTGAGCTGGGCCTTTGCGACTGCGGTGCGCCAGTAGCGAGGCGTTGCGTGCACACAGGTATGTGTGTTGCGTGTGTGTGCGATAGGCGCTGTGTGTCTGTGCCGGTGCGCTGCATTGCTTAGTGCTTGCGCTGTGGCTCTACGGCCGGCAGGAGTCGCTGGGCGCGACCCCACCGCGCAGGGTTCAAACAGAAGCACCCCCGGCGTTAACCGGGGGTGCTTCTGTGAGTGCGGAACGTTCCCAAGGAGCGTGGACGTGGGGAGCGTGGCCGTGGTCGTCAGCCTCCTCAGCGGGCTTGTCGACAATCGAGGTGCGAGTGCCAACGTCACGGACAAGTAGGAGCGAGCCCGAATACCTTTACCGCGGCCGACTTTCCTTTCAGTGCATAGGCTTTCCGCTCGGCAAGCCCAGAAGGCCGAGAACGCAGGCCGTCGACGGTTTGCTGGGTGAGCAGGATCGCGTCGCCCGTAGTCTTCGTAAGCTGCTCCACGCGGGCCGCGACGTTCACGGTGTCACCGATCAGCGTGAATTCGAGCTTGCCCCCACCACCGATAGTGCCGGCGATCACGACACCACTGTTGATGCCAATGCCGATGCGCAGCTCGCCGCCAAACTTCTGGGCGACCAAGCGCTCAACCATCACCGCGGCGCCCACTGCGGCGTCAGCGTGATCCGCGAGATCGTTGGGGGCGCCGAACACGGCGAGCGCGCCGTCGCCAAGGAACTTATTCACGTGCCCGCCCGCACCAACGACAGACGGCACCACGATCTCGAATAATGCGTTCAACCTCGCGACGGTCTCCTCGGCGGTGTTCGCCTCCGCGAACGGGGTGAAATCGCGGATGTCGACAAACATCACCGTCACGTCGCGGCGCTCACCGGTGAAGACATCGTCACCCTGTTCCAGCAGCCGGGAAGCGAGGACAGGGTCGACGTAGGTGCCGAACGCACCCTGAAGTCGTTGCCGCTCAGCCAAACCCGCCTGCATGCGGTTGAAAGAGGCCGCTAGCGCGCCGAGGTCATCGTCCTGCACCACCGGCAGACGCCGGCTGTAATCGCCCGCCACAACACGTCTGGTGCCCTCGGAGAGGTCGCGAATCGGGCGGAGAGACGGGGCGAACGCAAGTCCCGCTGTTATCGGAACTCCGAAGCCGAGTGTCAACGCACCCCCGAGGACAGCGAAGACAACGGGGTTCTCATGACCTCGATCTGACGCGGACGCCAGCATCCCGCCCACGACAGCGTTCACGAATGCGACGCCGACCACCGAAACGCTCAACCATGTGGCGAAGCTCGGACGCGAACGGGGTAGCGCGTCGCCGATCGACGTGTCACCGGCCAGGGCGACCCTGATAGGCCGCATTGCTCCTTCCACGAGGCTGTGTACGCCGGTAACCCCCATCGCGGATCCGGTGAGAGCGCCCAGAATCCCGTACTGGGCGACCTGCGACGGGGCCGCCCGCGCGATCACGCCGACGACGACCGACAACAGCGCCGTCCCTACCGCGTGGGTCGCGACCGTTCGGATGATTGCCCTTCGGGCCCAGGCGTAAGTGGCGTCCAATGCCTGCGCTCGATCGACCTCGTGCCCGCGCGCCCATTGCTCAAGAAAGCGGCTGCGGCCGATGCCGGGCAGGACGACGACATATTGCAGCACCGGTAAGGCGATCGCGACGACCAAGGCGGCCTCGGCGTAGTGACCGGACCCCTCGATCGCGACGATGAGCTGCGACCACACTAGGTAGATCGGCAGAATCATGAGGAGACCCACCGCATAGAGCGTCCAGAAGTACCTCGGTCCGTGCCGATCCCACGCCCACTGCCAGATGCGGTCCATGCCGTAAACAAAACACCCCCGGCCATTACCACCGGGGGTGTTTGTCGAGCTTTACCTAGTGGTGGTGATGCCTGTGGCCGTATCTGGACTGTGGCCCCTGCTTGGGTTCCTGTCTCCAAGCCAACTCACGAGCCTGGCTGCAACCAAGCCAAGGATCGGTGCCGATGCTTCGATGTGTCGCAAGCCAGGCAGAGGCTAAGTCTTGCAAGGCAAGACCTGGTTTACCCAGGACGGTAAGCCCTAAGCGGGTGATGAGTTAGCGCGCAGGGTGGAATCCTGCGGATGGATCAGTGACCGCTGAGCAACGCTAATGCAATTTGAGGCCAGGCAAGCGATTCGGCCAGGACTCGGATCGCTGCATCGGCCTTCAGCTCGGCGAGAACATCTTCGATCGAGGTAAGTTCCACGTCAAGCAGGGCGCTGGACGGAATCACGCCCAAGTTGTCAAACAATAGGGTCTGCTCCACTGCGTTGATGGCGTAGAAGTCGACCAGCGCTCCGTTGAATACGTCTTGGGCACCCGGGGCCGGGTCGAGATTCCCGACATCGAGGCCAGCGAATGGCCCGTATAGCTCGTAGTCGAGTGTCGTCAACGGGGCCGTATCGGGCGCGTCTGCCAGGAGGATGGTGTCTAGCGCGCCAGCGCTTTTGACGACGTCAGCGGAGTCGCCAGCGAGCAAGGCTTCGAACTCGAAGATGGAGTTCAGCGTTGCGATCTCGCTGTCGACCGTCGTAGTCAACTCGTCCGCCGTGGCGGGCGGCGTAAATGTCAGCGCGGCACCGGCCACGATGCTGCCGACCACAGCGATTCTGCGAGTGCTCATAGTCTCCCTTTAGCGATCTCCGCTGCGGCGGGGCCAGTACGGACGTGGAGGTTCGTCAGCGTCGCAGGCAACGGATTCTGAGCGTAGCTTAGCAATCAGCTGAGTACAGGTTAAGTGGTACTCGGATTGGCGGTACGTCATCTTGTCGTTGGTGCCGTGCTAACTCCGCTGTGTGGGCACTCGCGTGTGTGCTCAAACACCTGTTCGATTCTATCGAGATCGACCACAAACAATGCACCCCGGCCCAACTAGGGACCGGGGCGCTCTGAACAGCTATTTCTTAGTGAGCGTGGCCGTGGTGATCGTGGCCATGGTCGTCGACCTCCTCGGCTTGGCTTGTCGACAATCGACACTCGCTGTCTCGGTGGTGCGAGGTGTACCAACGTCACCGATCAGTTGAGTCTGCGGACGTTCTGGGCGCTCACGGTGGACCCGTCCCACCGCAGATCGGCGGCCATCTTGATCGTTGGACAGCACTCGGCGTCGTTGGGTCCGTTAGCCAACCAGGTCACGTGCGCGACGCCGTCCGTGATCGATAAATCCGTCACGACCTCCCGGCTGTGGGTGAGGTCACCAAGGTTCACACCGCCCAACCGTGCCGGTCCGGGCGCGTACAGCTGAACGGTCTCTGACCAGGGCACCCCGCCGGCGTTGCAGTCGGTCACCATCGCACCATCAGTGTTGCCATCGCCGGTCAGGTTGCCGAACGCAACCTTGTAGCTGTTGTCAGACTGGGTGGTTCTTTTGGCGATCATCACCTGCCCCGGATGCGAATCCTGCCGCGGCAGTTGGCCGTTCACCAGGTTCCCCGGATCGTGCTGGCACAGCCCCGGCACCGGTGCGACAAGCAAGTCCTGCAGTGTGACCGCACCGCCGCCGGGCGGGGGCCCGGGCACCGGGCTTGATGGGTCGGCTTTGCTTATCGTCGGTTCGAACACGCCAACCGCCACCGCGGAGATCAAGCAGATCAGCCAGTAAGCGCCGGCATTCATGTGCGCCTCACTTGCCGTCGTCGATCGCTTCCGTTCGCGTGACTGCCTGAACATGCAGGCAGCTTAGGCGCAGGTGGCCGATGACGCGGCGGAACTGCTCGCCCCAGGTAGCCGATCCCGTCGGCGGCCACCCCGGTGCTCGGCCTCGAAAGCGACCACGCACGAGACACCGAGCCGAGTTGGCTTGGGGTTCTTGAACCCCGCCGTAATCGTGCGGTTGCACCACGGCAGCTAATCGGCTGTCTGACAACTGAATAGCTGAACAGGAGAGCCCCGGACCTTCGCGGGTTCGCGGTTTTTTCTCAGCCGTTCTTGGTCAACTGGATCGGAAGCGAACAACTATTCCGGCCGGCAAGCGAGGTGTTGTCAACCGTCCATGTGCACCCTGCGGCATTGATTCCGGTCCAGGTATTGCCTTGTCAGACGTACATGTTTCACCCGGTCAGATTGCAGCAATGGGATCGACCGCCACCGCCGCACCGAGCAGGAGTTCCTGCACTGGAAGAACGTAAGCGTCGAAGCTGCCGATCAATTCCTCATAGGTGCCGGCGCCGTAGTCACTTGCGGAAAAATCGATGGCAGCGTTGGAGAGCAGCCCTTGACCCTCGTTGAACAGTATCTGCGCTTCTTCTAATGCGTCGGCGAAGCTGTCCGGAGCAGATAATTCGCCAAGGAAAAGGGTGGAGGTGATTGGGTCGCCCTCCAGCGCTTGGACTGTCCCTAATAACAGGTTGTCCGTTGCGGCCACCGAATCCTGGTCCACACCGTCAAAAGTATTCGCCAAGCCAGGTACGAAATAACCGCTGCCGAAATCCGTGAAAGCCTTCGCGAAATCAGCTTGACCAGCGGCGTAGTCGCCATCGATTGCGTCGATGATCAAGGCAGTGTCGTCGGCGCGAGCGGTCGGTGCGGTTGCCCCCGACATCATCGCCGCGGCGCCGAAGGCACCCACGGCCGCAGCCAGGGCGACCAGAAGTTTTGATCGTGTGTCACTCATGGAGTGCTCCATTCTCTGTGCCCCCATCGACTGGATGAAAAATACATAAGCTTTCGCTTAGATCACCGTAAGTGGCCTGGTGACGGCGGATCAATAAGGGATTTCCCTACATTTGGATCCTGCGGCACACACCGTGCCAAGTCAGAGCGGAAACGGGACAGAACGCAAAACACCCCAGCCCAAGTAGGGCCGGGGTGCTCTGTACAGCCCGTTTCTAGTGGTGGTGACCGTGACCGTGGCCGTGGTCGTCAGCCTCGCTCGGCAGGCTTGTCGACAATCGCGGTCTCGGTGCTCAGCACCATGCGTGCCACCGATGCCGCGTTGAGCACCGCCGACCGGGTGACCTTGACCGGGTCGATGACCCCGTCGGCACCCAGGTCGCCGTACTTCAGCGTTGCCGCGTTCAGCCCATGCCCGACCGGCAGCTCGCCGACCTTGCTGACCGCGACCGCTCCGTCGAGACCGGCGTTGGTCGCGATCCAGAACAGCGGAGCGCTCAGCGCCCGGGAAAACACCTCGACGCCGCTGGCCTCGTCGCCGGACAGCGATGCCTGCAGCTCGGTAAGCCCCTTACGGGCATGCACCAGCGCGGATCCACCGCCGGCGACGATGCCTTCTTCCACTGCGGCCTTGGCCGCAGCGACCGCGTCCTCGACACTCTCCTTGCGCTTCTTGAGCGCGGTCTCGGTCGCGGCACCGACCTTGATCACGGCAACGCCACCGGACAGCTTGGCCAGCCGCTCCTGCAGCTTTTCGCGATCCCAGTCGGAGTCGGTGGACTCGATCTCGGCGCGCAGCTGCTTGACCCGGCCGCTGATGGCCTCGGCGCCGCCGCCGCCTTCGACGATCACGGTGTCGTCCTTGCTGACCACCACACGCCGTGCCGAACCGAGCACGTCGAGACCGGCCTCGCGCAACGAGAGCCCGACGTCGGGGTTGACCACCTGGCCACCGGTGACGATGGCCAAGTCCTCCAGGAATGCCTTGCGGCGGTCACCGAAGAACGGCGCCTTGACCGCGACGGCCTTCAGCGTCTTGCGGATCGCGTTGACCACCAGCGTCGACAGCGGCTCGCCCTCGACGTCCTCGGCGATCACCAGCAGCGGCTTACCCGCCTCGGCGACCTTCTCCAGCAGCGGCAGGAGGTCGGGCAACGAGCTGATCTTGTCGCGGTGCAACAGGATCAGGGCGTCCTCCAACACGGCCTGCTGGGCGTCGAAGTCGGTGACGAAGTAGGCCGACAGGTAGCCCTTGTCGAAGCCGACGCCCTCGGTGAAGTCCAGTTCGGTGTTCAGGGTCGACGACTCTTCGACGCTGACCACGCCGTCGTGACCGACCTTGGACATCGCCTCGCCGACCAGCGCACCGATCTCCTCGTCACGCGAGGACACCGTGGCGATCTGCGCGATGCCGGTCTGGCCGGATACCGGGGTGGCTGCTGCCAGCAGCGCCTCGGACACCGTGTCCGCGGCCTTGCTGATGCCCAGTCCCAACGCGATCGGGTTGGCGCCGGCCGCGACGTTGCGCAGTCCGTGCTTGATGATGGCCTGCGCCAGGACGGTCGCGGTGGTGGTGCCGTCGCCGGCGACGTCGTTGGTCTTGGTGGCCACCGACTTGACCAGCTGGGCGCCCAGGTTCTCGAACGGGTCTTCCAGGTCGATCTCACGGGCGACGGTGACGCCGTCGTTGGTGATGGACGGCCCGCCAAAGGCCTTGGCCAGCACCACATTCCGGCCACGGGGGCCCAGCGTCACACGGACCGCGTCGGCGAGCTTGTCCACGCCGGCTTCCATCGCCCGGCGCGCGGTCTCGTTGAACTCAATCTGCTTGCTCATAAGTCTTTCTTGTCTCGTCTCAAAAGCGATCCGCCCCGGAAATCACCCACGTGTTGACGCAGGGATCGCCGGGGCGGAACACGCCTCTAGGTCTAACATTACCTACTTGGCGACGACGGCAAGCACGTCACGGGCGGAGAGGATCAGGTACTCCTCGCCGCCGTACTTGATCTCGGTGCCGCCGTACTTGCTGTAGATGACGGTGTCGCCTTCGGACACGTCCAGCGGAATCCGCTTCGAGCCGTCCTCATCCCACCGGCCGGGGCCGACGGCGACGACTTTGCCCTCTTGGGGCTTTTCCTTAGCGGTGTCAGGGATGACCAGACCAGATGCGGTCGTGGTCTCGGCCTCATTGGCCTGTACGAGGATCTTGTCCTCGAGTGGCTTGATGTTCACGCTCGCCACGATTGGAGCCCTCCACTTTAGTTGGTAGCAGGTTCGGAGCGGTTGCCCCGATTTACCAGGTGTTTTGGCTTTCGTCCGTGCCTACGCGTCGTCGTCGCGGGAGCCGACGCCGGGATTGTCCGATTGCCACCTAGCACTCTATACATGCGAGTGCTAGCACTCAAGGCTGGGCCGGTGCTTTAACCGACTTGGCCTTTGACTACCGGCAGGCCCGGGTCACTGGCCACATCCAGCGGGGACGGCGACGCGCCGGCGGCCAGCAGGTGCGCGGCGAAGGCGGCGATCATCGCTCCGTTGTCGGTGCACAGCCGCAACCGCGGGATGCGCAGCGCCAGGCCGGCGGCCTCGCACCGCTGTGCGGCCAACTCCCGCAGCCGCGAGTTGGCCGCCACACCGCCGGCGACCAGCAGCGTGGACACCCCCAACTCGGTGGCAGCGCGAACCGCTTTCATGGTCAGCACGTCGGCCACCGACTCCTGGAATCCGGCGGCGACATCGGCGGTCGACGCGTCCGGGTGGCTTTCGACGTAGCGCGCGACCGCGGTCTTGAGGCCGGAGAAACTGAACGCGTGTGGCTCGTCGCGCGGACCGGTCATGCCGCGGGGAAACACGATCGCGGTGGCGTCGCCGGTCCGGGCCAGGTCGTCGAGCAGCTTGCCGCCCGGGTAGCCCAGACCCAGCAACCGGGCCACCTTGTCGTAGGCCTCCCCCGCGGCATCGTCGACGGTGCTGCCCAGTTCGACGATCGGCTGGCCGAGCGAGCGCACGTGCAGCAGGTGGGTGTGGCCACCGGATACCAGCAGCGCCACGCTCTCGGGTAGCGGCCCGTGCTCGTAGACGTCGGCCGCCAGGTGGCCGCCCAGATGGTTGACCGCATAGAACGGCACGTCCCAGGCCGCCGAATACGCTTTGGCCGCAGCCACTCCCACCAACAGCGCGCCGGCCAGGCCGGGCCCGATGGTGGCCGCGACGACGTCGGGCTTCTGCAGGCCGGCGGTGGCCAGGGCGCGGCGCATCGCCGGCCCGAGCGCCTCAAGATGCGCCCGCGAAGCGACCTCGGGCACCACGCCGCCGTACCGTACGTGTTCGTCGACGCTGGACGCCACCTCATCGGCCAACAGCGTCACGGTTCCGTCGCCGTCGAGTCGTGCGATGCCGACACCGGTTTCGTCGCAGGATGTTTCGATCGCCAGGATCGTCGTGCTCACAGGCTCTCCCGTCGCATCGTGTACGCGTCGGCACCGCTGATCCGGTAATACCGCTTGCGCAGGCCCACATCGGTGAAACCCACACTGCGGTACAGCGCGATCGCTGTCGTGTTGTCGGTGCGGACCTCCAGATGCACGACGGAATCTCCGGCGATGTTCAGCAACTCCTCGAGCATTCGCCGGCCGATGCCGCGGCCCTGGAATGCGGGGTCGACGCCGATGGTGTGGATTTCGTATTCGAACGGCGGCGTGCGGCCCAACCGGGAGATCCCGCCGTAGCCGACCAACGTGTCGCCCTCGCGGGCCGCGACGTAGTGGTTGTGGTCGGCAGCGAGCTCGCGGACGAATGCGATTGTGGGCCAAGGGTCGTCACCGGGAAACAGCATGGCTTCCAGCTCGGCGCAACGGACGGCGTCGGATTCGGTCAGCCCGTCGATGGTCACGGTCATTGGGCGGCCCGCTCGGCCAGCGTCTTGGCGTCCGGCCGCCGCAGGTACAGCGGCACCAGCGCGGCGGGGGGCTGCGACCAGTCGGCCACCGCCGCGACGAGGCCGACCGAATCGGGATACAGCGGTTCCACGCATGGCAGCCCGAACTGCACCGCGTGGTCCGGCGAGCCGGCGACCGACTGCGCCGGGCCAGGGTCGACGTCGGCCGGCGCGCTGACCGCCGGACCTTCAATGCGAACGCCGTCGCGGTAGCGGGCCCAATAGATCTCGCGCCGACGTGCATCGGTGACCACCAAGACCTCGCCCCTGGTCTGCCCGCCGATGGCATCGAGGCTGCAGACCCCGTACACCGGAATACCCAGCGCGTGGCCATAAGCCGACGCGGTCGCCATCCCGACCCGCAGGCCGGTGAACGGGCCGGGCCCGCAGCCGACCACCACCGCGTCCAGGTCAGCCATCGAGCGCCCAGCATCGGCCAACGCGGCCAACACATTCGGGGTGATCCGTTCCGCGTGCGCGCGCGCGTCGATGCTGACCCGCTCGGCCAGCAGGCCACCATCGGCGACCACCCCGGCCGTCACCGCGGGAGTCGACGTGTCGATGGCCAACACCAGGCTCATGAGCGCCGCTCCTCCTCATCGCTGCGCTCTGCATCGTCGACGGCGCGGCGGCTCATGGGCAGCTCCATTGCCACGTCGCAGTTCGGGTGTCGGAGTTACTGATTCGTTCGAGCCGAATGTCGAGATGCCGGTCGGACAACCGTTCGGCGAGGCCTTCGCCCCACTCCACCACGACGACGGCATCGTCGAGTTCGGTATCGAGATCCAGACTCTCCAGCTCGTCGAGCAGGTCGGCGCCGGTGTGGTCGAGTAAGCGGTAGACGTCGACGTGAATCATCGCCGGGGCTCCGGTCCGTTTCGCCGGATGCACCCGCGCCAGCACGAATGTCGGCGAGGTCACCGGGCCGTCGACATCCATCGCCGCAGCAATTCCTTTGGCCAGCACGGTTTTTCCGGCACCGAGCGGGCCGGAGAGTACGACGACATCGCCGGCCCGCAACTGGCCGCCCAGCTGCGAGCCCAGTGCGACAGTGTCTTCGACATTCGGCAGTGTCGCGAGGCCTTGTAGCGATCGCGAGCGCGGCGAAGCCGGGCGCGGCGGGTCGCCACCGACGTTGAAGCTGCGGTCAGTCACGGCGCAGGACCCGATCGCGCACCCGTTGGCTCAGCACCGCGAATCTCCCCGGACTCGCATGCTTGACCAGCCGCACCAACCCGTCGCTAACCGAAGCCGGCTTGTCCAGCAACACCAAATGTCCTGCCCTGGCCACGATCACCAACTCGGATTCCGGCAACATCTCCGCCATTTTCCGCGAGTACTCGGCCGGCGTGACCAGGTCGCGGTCGCCGCAGACGATCAGTGTCGGGATCTTGGCCAGCGTCGACAGCGCCTTCGTCTCGTCGTGCACCTGCAGGGCGTGCAGAAACTCCACCATGGTCGGCACCGGGGTGTTGAGCATCATCTTCTCCGAGAACGCCACGATGGTGGGGCTGACTCGCATGTCGGAGTATGACGCTGCCCGCAGGATCGGCCCGATCAGCGAACGCGCGGCGGTGCGGCCGCGCTGCACCAGCCTGGGCGCCGACCGCGCGGCCCGCAGAACAGCTTCCAGCGCAGGGTTGTTCAGGATTTCACCCAGCGGCGACTCGGCGACACCTTCGGCCGCCGATGAGATCAACGCCGCCCCGGTGATCCGGCTGCCGTACTGCCGCGGGAACTGCCGGGCGTGCGACAGCACCGTCATCCCGCCCATCGAATGGCCGACCAACACGATCGAGCCGCGCGGCGCGATCACCTGCAGCACGGTCTCCAGGTCCTTACCCAGCTGGGTCACCGTGTACGTCTCTGGCGGCGCTTCGCCGGATCGGCCATGGCCACGCTGGTCGTAGAAGATCATCCGGACCTCAGAACCCCACTCCTCAGACAGCCGCATGCGCTGAAAGTGGAAGGAGCCCATTCGAAGACAGAAGCCGTGGGCGAACACGACGGTCAATGGCGCGTCGGTGGGCCCGACCTCGCGGACCGCGAGGTGGACGCCGTCGGGCGTGGTCACCAGATAGCTGCGGTCGCCGTCGAGCGTCTCGAAATCTTCGTACGCGAACGGGTCATCGCCGGCCACCCGCCGGTTGAGCATCGAGCGGGCCACGGTCGCCCCGGCGATGGTGCCCACCGCGCCGATGCCGGCGGCACCGGCCAGCCAGCGTCCGCGCCCCCGCCTGCCGACATGGAAGACGTCAAAATGGTCGTCGCTCAATGCTTCTCAGCCTCGCGATAGGTTCGGATGATGCGTCCGCGCGGACTGGTCACCACCTCGTAGTGGATGGTGTCCAGCAGGTCCGCCCACTCTTGGGCAGTCGGCTCACCGCGGGTGCCCGGCCCGAACAAGATCGCCTCATCGCCGTCTTCAACGTCGACCGCTCCGGGGCCGAGATCAACCAGGAACTGGTCCATACAGATCCGGCCCACACCGGGCCGGCGCCGGCCGTTGATCTGAACTTCCAGCCGGCCACCCAGCGACCGGAAGACACCGTCCGCATAGCCGATCGGCATCAGGGCCACCGTGGTGTCCTGCTGGGCGATCCAGGTGTGCCCATACGACACGCCCTCACCGGCCCGTATCGACTTCACCAGCGCGACAGTGCATTTCACTGTCATCGCCGGCATCAGACCCATGTCACCGAGAGTGGGCACCGGGCTCAGGCCGTACAGCGCAATTCCGGGACGGACCATGTCGAAGGCCAACTCCGGGCGCGTCATGGTGGCCGATGAGTTCGACAGGTGCGCCACCTCGAACGGCACCTTGTGATCGCGCGTCAGCGCCAGGATATCGGTAAATCGTTGCGCTTGAAGATCATTGATCGGATTGTTGGGCTGGTCGGCGTACACCATGTGCGACATCAGGCCCCGCAACCGGATCGCGTCCTCGGCGATGGCGCGACCCAGCGCCGTCAGCATCATCGGATACTCCGCTACCGGGACGCCGTTGCGGTTCAGCCCGGTGTCCACCTTGAGCGTCACCGCGGCCGTGCGGCCGGTGCGACGGACCGCGGCCAGCAACTCGTCGAGCTGCCGCAGCGACGACACCGCGATCTGAACGTCGGCCAGCAGCGCCGGACCGAAGTCGATGCCGGGTGGATGCAGCCACGCCAGCACGGGCGCGTTGAGACCCGCGGCCCGTAGCGCCAACGCCTCGTCAACGGTGGCGACACCCAGTTCGGCGGCGCCCGCGGCCAGCGCGGCCCGAGCGACCTCGACAGCGCCGTGCCCGTATCCGTCGGCCTTGACCACAGCCATCACCTGCGCGCGGCCGGCGTGCTCGCGCAGCACCCGCACGTTGTGCTGGACAGCACCCAAATCCACGACGGCCTCAGCGAGGACGCCCGGCGTCAGGGAAATGGCACTCATGTCCCCGCCATTGTCCCAGAACCGGCCCGCGCGGCCGTATTCCAACAGGTCAGTGGGCGAAGTGCTCGGCCTGGTAGTGCCCACCCGGCTTGAGCTTGTCCAGCGAAGCCAGCGCGGTGCGGGCGTCGTCGTGCAGTGCCCTGGCCAGGTCGGCCGACAGGCCTTCGCGCACCACGATGCGCAGCACCGAGATGTCGTTGGCGTTGTCCGGCATGGTGTAGGCCGGCACCTGCCAGCCGAAGCCACGTAGCTCGTGGGACACGTCGAACTCGGTGTATCCCAGTCCGCGCGCCAGCCGGAAGGCGACCACCGGGATCGCCGAACCGTCCGAGATCACCTCACAGTGGTCCGCTTCGTGCAGCTGCTGCCCCAGCCAGCGGGCGGTCGACGACAATGCCTGCATCACCTGCGTGTAGCCCTCGCGGCCCAGCCGCAGGAAGTTGTAGTACTGACCGATCACCTGGTTGCCCGCGCGGGAGAAGTTCAGGGTGAAGGTCGGCATATCGCCGCCCAGGTAGTTGACGTGGAAGACCAGGTCCTCGGGCAGGTGCTCCTTGCTGCGCCACACCACGAAACCGATGCCGGGGTAGGTCAGGCCGTATTTGTGCCCGCTGACGTTGATCGAGACGACCCGGGGCAGCCGGAAGTCCCATTTGACTTCGGGGTGCAGGAACGGCACCACGAACCCGCCGCTGGCCGCGTCGACGTGCACCGGGACATCCACGCCGCCGCCCTCAGCCAGCTTGTCGAGCGCCGCGCAGATCTCGGCGATCGGCTCGAGCTCGCCGGTGTAGGTGGTGCCCAGGATCCCGACCACCCCGATGGTGTTCTCGTCGACGGCGTCGATCACCTGCTCGGGAGTGATGACGTAGCGCCCCTCCTCCATCGGCAGATACCGCGGCTCGACGTCGAAGTAGCGGCAGAACTTCTCCCACACGACCTGGACGTTGGAGCCCATCACCAGGTTGGGGGTGCGCTTCGCCCAGTCTTTGCCAACCTTCTCGCGCCAGCGCCATTTCAAAGCCAGCCCACCCAGCATCACCGCCTCGCTGGACCCGATCGTCGACACCCCGATGGCGCTGGACGGGTCGTCGTCGCGCAGGTTATCGGCGTGAAAGAGATCGGCCACCATGCACACGCAGCGCTGCTCGATCGCCGCGGTCAGGGGATATTCGTCCTTGTCGATCATGTTCTTGTCGAACGTCTCGGCCATCAGCCGGTCCGCCTGGGGATCCATCCAGGTGGTCACGAACGTCGCGAGGTTCAGCCGCGAGCTGCCGTCGAGCATCAGCTCGTCGTGGATGAAGCGGTAGGCGGCGTCGGGATCCATCGACTCCTCGGGCAGCCGCAGCGCAGGTACCGGGGTGGTGAACATGCGGCCGGTGTAGGCGGGCGCGATGGCGTGTGCGGGCACAGATGGACGGCTCACGAGCAGATCCTTTCGGTTGACGGCTCAGGGCTAAAGGCTCGCTATGGCAGAGCGGATGTGGCCGAGGATGCGTGACGCCGAAGTCGGCGCATCACCTGGCCCCGGGTCGGCGGCGGACAACGCCGCCGCGCGGGCATGCACGAACGCCGCGGCGGCCGCGGCTTCGGCGGGAGGCAGGCCCGCGGCCAGCAGAGCGCCGATCATCCCGGACAGCACGTCGCCGGAGCCGGCGGTGGCCGCCCAGGACTGCCCGGCCGGGTTGAGGTAGACCTTGCCGCCCGGTTCGGCGACGACGGTGACGTTGCCCTTCAGCAACACGGTCGCGCCCAGCGCGTCGGCGAGCTTGCGGGTGGCGCCGATCGATCGTCGCCGGGCGGAGCACCGGCCAGCCGGGCGAATTCGCCGGCGTGCGGGGTCAGCACGGTCGGCGCGCGACGGGAGGCGAGCAGGTCGGGGTGCGCGGCCAGGATGGTCAGCCCGTCGGCGTCGATCAGCACCGGCAGGTCGGCCTCCAACGCGAACCACAGTGCGGCAGCGCCGGTTTCGTCGGTGCCCAGCCCCGGTCCGACGACCCAGGCCTGCACCCGCCCGGCGGCGGCCGGGGTGGGCGACGGCGATCACCTCGGGCCAATGGGTGAGCACCTCGCCGTGTGCGCTGCCGGAGTAGCGGACCATCCCCGACGTCGCCGCGACGGCAGCGCCGGTGCACAACACTGCGGCGCCCGGATAGGTCGACGAGCCGGCCATCACACCGGTGACGCCCTGGGTGTACTTGTCGTCGTGCGGCCCCGGTACCGGCCAGCGCGCTGCGACGTCGGCCGCTTCGAAGCCGACGACGTCGGTGTCGGGCAGGTCGAGGCCGATGTCGATCAGCTGCAATCGCCCGCAGTCGGCCAGCGCGTGGACCGGCTTGAGGCCGCCGAACGTGACGGTCAGCGCGGCGTGCACGGCCGGGCCGCTGACCGCGCCGGTCGCGACGTCGATGCCGCTGGGGATGTCGACGGCCACCACCGGGATGCCCGTGCGCGTCGACCGCTTCGAAGACGTCGGCGGCGTCTGGCCGCAGCGGGCCCGAGCCGGAGATACCGACCACCCCGTCGATCACCAGATCGGTGGTCGCATCGACGCTGTCGACGATGCGGCCGCCGGCTTTGCGGAACGCGGCCAGGCCCTTGTGGTGGGTGCGTTCCGGCTTGAGCAGTATCGCGTCGGCGGCAGCGCCGCGGCGGCGCACATAGGTCGCGGCCCACAACGCGTCGCCACCGTTGTCGCCGGATCCGACGACCGCGCACACCCGCCGTCCGGCGACTCCCCCGGTGCGAGCGGTCAATTCGGCGAGGATCGCGGTCGCCAATCCGTATGCCGCGCGCGCCATCAGAGCGCCATCGGGGAGGCTCGCCAACAGCGGCGCTTCGGCCTCGCGGATCGCGTCAGCCGAGTAGTAGTGCCGCATTGTGCCCAGATTACGTGCCCAGCAACGCAGGTACAGTCGATTAACCGGCTAATTATCTGCGAGGGCGCAGCCCTGGCGAACCTGAGCGCGACGCGGCAGTTGCCGACCGTCGTCGGGCCATCGGGTAGAACATCAGCCCGATGAAGATCGCCGAAAAATGGCCGATCGCAGTGAAGTTCACTGCGGCGATCAGCAGGCCGGAGGATGGCGATCAGCACGGCGAGGTGACCCTTGATCCGGTGCGGCGCCGCGCGTATCGTTGAACTCCAATTACGAAACCCCGCGTAGCGAAAGGATTCCCTTGGTGCGCAGCCGTTACGCGGGCCAACCTTTCACCACCTCCACCACCGACATTGCCGCTGCGCTCGAGCAAGTCAGCATCCCCACGCTGCTCTTGTCACTGGTGCACATCACCGGCGATCCCCGCTTCGTGCGCGACTTCAAGCCCGCCGGGATCTTCCTCAACGAGGTCCAGGGCTTCATGTCCGAGGAGGACAAAGCCCGCGCCCGCGCGGAAGCGCTACCGGTGATCGCCGACTATCGCGACCGCGGCTGCCCCGAGCCTGCTCCGCTGCCACCGGAGCTCATCCGGGAGATGATGGACTGGGCGGTCTGCGAGAGCGTTCCTGACGACTATCTGCCGCTGCTCTTCGAGGAGATGGACCTCGAGGGTGTCGATCCCCGCCGGCCGGCCCCGCTGGACTCCGATCACGCCGCGCAGGTGCCGGTGGTCGTCATCGGTTGCGGCGAGTCGGGAATCCTGGCCGGTATTCGATTGCGGCAGGCCAACATTCCGTTCACCATCCTCGAGAAGAACGCCGGCCCCGGTGGAACATGGTGGGAGAACAGCTACCCGGGTGCGCGTGTCGACGTCGCCAACCACTTCTACTGCTACAGCTTCGAACCCAGCAACGACTGGTCCCATTTCTTCGCCGAACAGCCGGAGCTGCAGAGCTACTTCAGCCGCGTGATGGACAAGCATCATCTGAACGACCACGTGCGCTGGCAGAGCGAGGTCGTCGCCGTCGAATGGGATGACGAAGACGGCCTGTGGACGATCACCACGCGCGAAGACGACGAAGGACTCACCACGTTGCAGGCGCGCGCCGTCATCACCGCGGTCGGCCAGCTCAACCGCCCGCATCTACCAGAGTTCGACGGCGCGAACACTTTTCGCGGCCCGTCGTTTCATTCCGCGGCGTGGGACCACTCGGTCGATCTCACCGGCAAGCGCGTCGCGCTGATCGGTGCCGGCGCCAGCGGCTTCCAGATCGCCCCGGCCATCGCCGACGACGTCGAGCACCTCACCGTCTTTCAGCGCACCGCGCAGTGGATGTTCCCCAACGCGATGTACCACGACGAGGTCGGCGACGGAGTGCGCTGGGCGATGGACCACCTCCCCTTCTACGGACGCTGGTATCGATTCCTGGTGCTGTGGCCGGGATCCGACAAGGGCCTCGACGCCGCGCGGGTCGACCCGGCCTACGCAGACCAGGACTACGCGGTCAGCGAGATCAATGCCATTGCCCGGCTGATGTTCACCGACTGGATCACCGGTCAGGTCGACGGCGACGAGGAGTTGCTCGCCAAGGTGCTACCGGACTACCCGGCCACCGGCAAGCGAACGCTGCAAGACGACGGCACCTGGCTGCGCACGCTGCGCCGCGACGACGTCGACCTGGTGCGCACACCGATCCAGCAGATCACCGCAGATGGCATCGTCACCGACGACGGTCAACATCACGACGTCGATATCATCGTGTACGCCACCGGTTTTCGGCACACCGACGTGTTGTGGCCGATGGCGATCACCGGCCGCGACGGCGCCGACCTGCACAGCGTCTGGGGCAGCCGGCCATTCGCCTACCTGGGCATCACCGTGCCGCAGTTTCCCAACTTCTTCGTCATCTACGGGCCGGGCGCACACCTGGCTCACGGCGGCAGCCTGATCTTCAACTCCGAACTGCAGATGCGCTACATCAACAGTTGCCTGGCGAAACTGGCTGAGCCGCAGGTGCATTCGATCGAACCGACCGCCGAGGCGGCGGCGGACTGGCACCAGCGCACCCAGCACGAGATCAAGCAGATGGTGTGGGCGCACCCGGCGGTCAAGCACTCCTACTTCAAGAACGCCGACGGCGAGATCCACACGGTCAGCCCGTGGCGGCTCAACGAGTACTGGGCGGCGACCCGCGAGCCCGACTGGTCCGCGTTCGTCACCCGTCAGCTACTCGACGGTGACCGACTTGGCCAGGTTGCGCGGCTTGTCGACGTCGTAGCCGCGGGCCTGCGCCACCGACGCCGCGAACACCTGCATCGGGATGGTCGACAGCAGTGGCTGCAAAAGCGTTGACACCGCGGGAATCTCGAACAGGTGGTCTGCGTAGGGACGTACGGTGTCGTCGCCCTCCTCGGCGATCACGATGGTGATCGCGCCACGCGTCTGGATTTCGCGGATGTTGGACAGCATCTTGCCGTGCAGCATCGCCGAACTCTTCGGTGACGGCATCACGATGATCACCGGCAGGTCGTCTTCGATCAGCGCGATCGGGCCGTGCTTGAGCTCACCGGCGGCGAAGCCCTCGGCGTGCATGTAGGCCAGTTCCTTGAGTTTCAACGCGCCTTCGAGTGCTACCGGGTAGCCGACGTGGCGGCCGAGAAACAGGATCGTCGACGCCTGGGCGAATCGGTGGGCCAACTTGGCAACCGGCTCGATCTCGGCGATCACGCGCGCCACCAGATCGGGCATGGCCTCCAGGTCGCGGTATTCGCGTTCCACCTCGTCTGGGTACTTGGTGCCGCGAGCCTGCGCCAGCGCCAGGCCGACCAGGTAGTTGGCGGTGACCTGTGCCAGGAACGTCTTCGTGGACGCCACGCCGATCTCCGGGCCGGCCCGGGTGTAGAGCACCGCGTCGCACTCGCGGGGAATCTGCGAGCCGTTGGTGTTGCAGATGGCCAGCACCTTGGCCTTCTGCTCCTTGGCATGACGGACGGCTTCCAAGGTGTCGGCGGTCTCCCCCGACTGCGAGATGGCGATCACCAGCGTGCTGCGGTCCAGAACCGGGTCGCGGTAACGGAATTCGCTGGCCAGCTCGACTTCGACGGGCAGCCGGGTCCAGTGCTCGATGGCGTATTTGGCCAGCAGCCCCGAGTGATACGCGGTGCCGCACGCGACGATGAAAACCTTGTCGATCTCGCGCAGTTCCTGATCGGAGAGCCGTTGCTCGTCGAGCACGATGCGGCCGTCGACGAAGTGCCCGAGCAGAGTGTCGGCAACCGCGGTGGGCTGCTCGGCGATCTCCTTGAGCATGAAGTACTCGTAGCCACCCTTCTCGGCGGCGTCGACGTCCCAGTCGATATGGAACTTCCGGGCACTGTCGGTCAGATCGTTGCCGTGGAAGTCGGTGACCCGGTAACTGTCGGCGGTGATCGCGACGGCCTGATCCTGTCCGAGCTCGACCGCCTCGCGGGTGTGACCGATGAACGCAGCGACATCGGAGCCGACGAACATCTCGCCCTTGCCGATTCCGACCACCAACGGTGTCGAGCGGCGCGCGGCGACGATCGTGCCTGGCTCGTCGGCGTTGGCGAACACCAGGGTGAAGTGGCCCTCGAGGCGGCGCAGCACGGCAAGCACGGAGGCGGTGAAATCGCCCGCCGTCTCGCCGTGGTGATAGTTGTGGGCGACGAGGTGGACGGCGACTTCGGTGTCGGTGTCGCTGGCAAACTCGACCCCGGCGTTTTCGAGTTCCTGGCGCAGCGGCGCGTAGTTCTCGATGATGCCGTTGTGGACGACCGCGATCTTGCCCGCCGCATCACGGTGCGGGTGCGCGTTGCGGTCGGTGGGGCGTCCGTGCGTCGCCCAGCGGGTGTGGCCCACACCGGTCGTGCCGCGCAAAGATGCGGGGTCGGCCTCGGCGAGCGCGCTCTCCAGATTTGCCAGCCGGCCGGCGCGCCGCCGAACCGTCAGGTCACCCTCTCCGTCGACCAGCGCGATACCGGCCGAGTCGTAACCGCGGTACTCCATCCGGCGCAGCGCGTCGACGACAACATCGAGGGCAGGCTGGTGCCCGACGTAGCCGACGATTCCGCACATAGCCCTTCAGGGTAGTGCAGTCGTGCGCCTCAAGGCGCCTGCAAGGGGTCCCGGCAAAGCAGTGCGGCCGCCCCGATCGGGACGGCCGCACGCCTCTGACCTGTATGCAGGTCAGACTTCTATCGTTCTTTTGTGACCTGCTGGCTAGCTATCGGTCAGTGGTGCCAGCCGTGGTCATTCGGGCCACCGTGGTTGTCCCAGCCGGGGGCCGTGGTTGTCCCAGCCGTTAGGGCCATGGTTGTCCCAGCCGTGGGCCGTGGTTATCCCAGCCGCCCTCGTTCCAGGGGCCATTACCGTGCCAGTGGCCGCCGTCGCGGGGCTCACCGTCGAAGAACCCGTCATCGTGGCAGCGGTTCCAGTCCCAGTTGTTGCCCCAGCCGGGTCGTAGAACTGGCCGGGGCACCAGTGGTAGCCGGGAAGCGGGGCCATCGGCATGGCCTCAGCGACGCTCGCCGCGCCCACGCCGGCAAGTCCCAGACCCGAGGCGATAGCGGTCGCAGCTGCGATTCGTTTGATGTTTATCACTGTGTCTTCGTACCACCCACGCCCACCCAGCTAAACCTTTAGCGGCGTAAATTTGTTATGAGTTGCTGTGAATATCCTTGGTATTGAATGAGATTCAATACTGAGAGAAACCTGAGTTGACGTTGACGTAAGTGGCCTGGTCTGCCCCGGGTCGTCCGATTGGCGCAGCCGCCCTGATTGGGACGGCTGCTTCAGCGGATGGTCAGTGGCTCACGGGCGCCAGGGGCCGTATCCGTGCCAGTGCCCTTGGTCGTGCGGCTCACCGTCGAAGAAGCTGTCGTCGTGGCAGCGACCCTGTCCCAGTTGTGAGCCTCAGTCCACGGCTCGCTGCGCCGATGCCGGCAAGTCCCAGACCCGTGGTGATGACAGCCGCGGCTGCGATTCGTTTCAGTGTCATGCCCCCGTGGTACCGCCACGTTTCACGCGAAAAACGCGATGCCTGGGCGTGTTCGCTGGCGACTTACTGTCAATGAGCTTGATACTGACTGATTCGCCTGGCGGCGAGGCTACGGCGCGAGCGTTGGCGTGCGCTACCGTCATCGAGTGGCAAAGACAGGCAAGCTCGTTGGCGCCCTGAGCCGACGCGGCCCGCACCGGGTGTTGCGCGGTGACTTGGCCTTCGCGGGCTTGCCGGGTGCCGTCTACACGCCCGAGGCGGGTCTGCACTTGCCCGCGGTGGTGTTCGGCCACGATTGGCTCACCGGTGTCGCCCGGTACTCGGGTTTGCTGGAGCACTTGGCGTCCTGGGGCATCGTCGCGGCGGCTCCCGACACCGAGCGCGGGGTGGCGCCGTCGGTGTTGAACCTCGCCTTCGACATGGGTACCGCGTTGGACATCGCCACCGGCGTGCGACTGGGGCCGGGCAAGATCAGCGTGCATCCCGACAAGCTCGGCGTGATCGGGCACGGCTTCGGCGCCTCGGCTGCCGTGTTCGCCGCCGCCGGGATGAAGGCCAAGCCCCGCGCAGTGGCCGCGGTGTTCCCCGCCGTCACGACCCCGTCGGCCGACCAACCGGCTGCGGCGCTGCGGGTGCCCGGAGTGGTGTTCAGCGCGCCGGGTTCAGCAAAGGCATTGCGCTCCAACGCCATTGAACTCTGGCAGGCCTGGGACGCCGCAACGCTGCGCATTGTCAACAAAGCCCAGGCCAACGGGCTGGCCGAAGGCCGCCGATTGGCGACGGCGTTCGGCTTGGGCGGCCCGGATCGCAAGACACAAAAGATCATTCGGGCGCTGCTGACGGGTTATCTGCTCTACACCCTCAGCGGCGACAAGACGTATCGCGACTTCGCCGACCCGGACGTTCAACTGCCGAAGACCTTGCCCATCGGCGAGGAAGCCGCAGCATTGACGCCCGAAGAGAAGTTCGTCGCGCTGATCAAGGGCTGACTCACTGGCCCACCTGCGGCAGTTGATCCTCGGCGATCTCACACGGTGTTGACCCGTCGGCGGCGGCGCCGCCGGTGGCGGCTGCTCGGCGGGCGGCGGCGCATCGGTCGGGACGTCGACCTGTTGCGCGGCCGGCTCGCTGACGACTTCGGCTGCGGCGGGCGGATTTTCGATCACCGGCGCCTCGGGCACGACGTTGTCGGTGCGGGGTGGCTCCTCAGCGTCTGGCTTGTCGGCGACTGGCTTGTCGGCGTCTGCATTTTCGGCGTCATCATCGACCATCGGATCATCGGCATCGTCGAGGTCTAAAGGGTCATCTCCAGCGTCGGGACCTCCGCCCAACCCACCGGCCAATGAACCCAGCAGGCCGCCGATACTGTCGACGATGCTTCCGACCACGCCCCCGATGCCGCCAGTCATACCGCCAAGCCCGCCGAGACCGCCTGCACCGGAGGATAACCCGGCAGCGTCGCCGAGCGGATTGGCAACTGCCGGAGCCGACGCCGCATCAGCGTTGCCGGAAGCTCCTGCGCCGCTTCGGGTATCGGTGGCGAAGGACCCGGGGCCGCAGCCGGCGCAGTCGGCATCGGGCTGGCGGGCAGTGAGACCGCCGGCGCCGCGCCCACACCCGAGCGCTCGCCGAATGCCGGTTGCCAACTCGGCCCCAGGTCGCCGGGAATGTCGAAACATACGTCACGCGTCGAGGCCAGCGCATGGATGGCGGTGTCGTAGGACGCCGCCACTGAGGCATTCGCCGAGCTCATCGCCGCGAGCCAGTCGTTACGAATGTCGTTGTCCACGTATGGGATTAACTGCCGATGGACCACCACTTCAGCCGCCGACCGGTCCCCCGAGCCCGCCGTGACGGCATTCGCGGCGGCCAACCATGTCGAGCGCTCCGCCGCCCGACGTTCGTCGATGGCGACAGTGGTCGCGACCTTGCCGTCGACTGACTGCCACACATCGTCACGCAGTGTGGCGCACTGCTCGGCGGCGGCGCGAACATGGGCGGCGACGTCCGCCGCGACGTCGCAATGGCGCTGGAGAAATCGCGTTGCCGATTCCGCACCCGAACCTCGCCACGCCGCCACCAGCTCGGTGACCTGGGTGCGCTGCACCCACAACGCCTCCTCGATCGCGGTGACCGCGGCGCGAAGTTCGGCGACATCGCCGTCAAGCACCCGCAGGTCGAGTCCGGCCTCGGTGTCGTACCAGTCCCCCACCTGCGACGGGTGCGCGGTGAGATCGGGCTGCTGATACCCGAGCGCCTGACAGGCCCGCACGTAGGTCTGGGTGTGCTCGACGGCCGGCCTACCTTCGGCCAGCCGCGCCGCCACGTCATATCGGTCGCTCATGTCAGGCGATCCGCGCGGCGGCCAGCTGAT
>CAVWLG010000002.1:0-53665 GCA_963755805.1 uncultured Actinomycetota bacterium | reverse complement strand
ACCGGGATCTGGCTCTTCTTGGCGATCGCGGTGAGCGCGTCGGCGTCTTCCTGACGCGGGCACGCCACTCGGACGATGTTGCAGCCGGCGGCGGTCAACTCAGCGATCTGCTGCAACGTCGCGTTGACGTCGTGAGTTTTGGTGGTGCACATCGACTGCACCGAAATCGGGTGATCGCTTCCCACACCGACGTCTCGGACCATCAGCTGTCGCGTCTTGCGCCGCGGTGCCAGCGTGGGCGCCGGCGCCGCCGGCATACCCAGACCTGTGGTCACTGTTTGCCTTCTCTCACTTTCGTTCGGTGTAGCCGGGCTCTGAGGCGACGAGCCCGCGCTACTGGAACAGCCGAATCGGGTTGACCACATCCGCAGTCACCGTCAGCAGCATGTAACCGACGACCAGAACCAACACTACGTAAGTGGCGGGCATCAGCTTGAGGTAGTTGACCGGCCCCGCCGCGACTTTGCCGCGAGCCGTGCGAATCAGGTTGCGCAGCTTCTCGAACAGCGCGATCGCGATGTGGCCGCCGTCGAACGGCAGCAGCGGCACCAGGTTGATGACACCGAGGATGAAGTTCAGCTGGGCCAGGAACAACCAGAACGCCACCCATACGCCGTGGTCCACGGTGTCTCCACCGATGATGCTCGCGCCGACGACGCTGATCGGGGTGTCGAGCGAACGCTGGCCACCGCCGATCGCGTGGATCAGCGCGCCGACCTTCGTCGGAATGGCGATGAGCGACTTGCCCAGCAGCACGGTCAAATTGCCGGTGAAGCTAAAGGTTCCCGGTATCGCGCTGATCGGGTTGTAGTGGGTGGGACCGGGCTGGGAGCCGACGACTCCCATGACGCCGATCTTCGCCGGCTTGGCGCCGTCTTTGCCGTTGGTCACCCAGCGCTGGCGCTGGGTGATGTCGACGTATTTGGTCATCGTCTGACCGTCGCGCTTGATCACGACCGGGACGGTGCCGTGCAGCTTCTGCACGACGCCGGCCATGTCGGAGAAGTCGGTCACCGGGGTGTCGCCGACCTTGAGCACCACGTCGCCGGCCCGGATCCCGGCGGCGGCCGCCGGGCCGTCACCCGTGCACTTCTCGAAGTCACCCTGCTTGATTTCACCTGCCGCACAAGCTGTTTGGCCAATGACCGCGGTGGGATGCAGGTTAGGCAGCCCCCAGATGACCGCGATGGCGTAGATCAGCACCAGGCCGATCACGAAGTTCATGCCCGGACCGGCGAACAGCACCGCGACCCGCTTCCAGGTCTTCTGCTTGTACATCGCGCGGTCGTGCTCGTCGGGTTGCAGTTCTTCCACCGACGTCATGCCGGCGATGTCGCAGAAGCCGCCGGCCGGGATCGCCTTGAGGCCGTATTCGGTCTCGCCGCGGCGGGTCGACCACAAGGTCGGGCCGAAGCCGACGAAGTAACGGCGCACCTTCATGCCGGTGCCCAGCGCGACCCACATATGGCCGCATTCGTGCAGCGCCACCGAGATGAGAATGGCGAGCGCGAACAGCACGATGCCGATAACGAACATCATCGAGTCGGTGAAACCTCCCGTGTAGCGCGCTCGATCAGACCAAGTGCTTCAGCACGTGCCCAGCGCTGCGCGTCAAGTACGTCTTCCACGGTAGCGGGTTCTGCGGCCCACTGGTCGGCGGCGCTCAGGACGTCGGCAATTGTTTGCACGATTGCGGGGAAACCGATCCGCCCGGCCAGGAACGCCTCGGCCGCCTCCTCGTTCGCGGCGTTGTAGACGGCCGTCATGCAACCACCCGTCTGGCCGGCCTGGCGGGCCAGCGCGACCGCCGGGAAGATCGTTTCGTCCAGCGGCTCGAACTCCCACGTCGACGCGGTGGAGAAGTCGCAGGCCGCGGCCGCCGCGGGCACCCGCTCCGGCCAGCCCAGTGCCAGCGCGATCGGCAGTTTCATGTCCGGCGGGCTGGCCTGCGCGATCGTCGAGCCGTCGGTGAACGTGACCATCGAGTGCACGATCGACTGCGGATGCACGACGACGTCGATGCGGCCGTACGGGATGCCGAACAGCAGGTGGGCTTCGATGAGTTCGAGCCCCTTGTTGACCAGCGACGCCGAGTTCAACGTGTTCATCGGCCCCATCGACCAGGTCGGATGTGCGCCGGCCTGCTCGGGGGTGACGTGCTCGAGCTGCGCGGCCGACCAACCCCGAAACGGCCCGCCGGACGCCGTGAGCACCAGCTTGGCGACTTCGTCCGCGCTGCCACCGCGCAGACACTGCGCCAGCGCGGAGTGCTCGGAGTCCACTGGCACGATCTGACCGGGCTGCGCGGCGGCCAGCACCAGCGGTCCGCCGGCGATCAGCGACTCCTTGTTGGCCAGGGCCAACCGGGCCCCGGAGGCTAGCGCGGTCAGCGTCGGCTGTAGGCCCAGCGCGCCGACCAACGCGTTCAGTACGACGTCGGCCTCGGTGCTCTCGATCAGCCTGGTCGCGGCGTCGGGCCCGCTGTAGGTGATGTCGCCGACAGCCTGCGCGGCGCGCTCGTCTGCGACGGCGATGTTGGTCACCCCGGTCTGGGCCCGCTGCTGGGCCAGCAGGTCCGGGTGACCGCCACCGGCAGCCAGCCCCACCAGCTCGAAGCGGTCGGGGTTGGCGGCGATGACCTCGAGCGCCTGGGTGCCGATGGAACCGGTGCTACCCAGCACCAACACCCGCCGGCGACTGGCCAGCGTCAGGCGTCGACGCGACCGTCTCGATGGGAAGTCACCCACTCATTGTGCCGCGCCACCGGCGCGCCCGACGAATCCCGATATGCCAGAATGTGCAGGCGTCCCGATCCCCTACCCGAGGAGTTTGCCGTGGCCAGTACCGAGGTGGAGCGCTCCGACGGGGTCGACGTCGCCGATGTGCCGTCGGCGGACTGGGGCTGGAGCAAGATCAACCACCGCAACTGGCACATCACGGGGTTTCTGATCCTCGGCCTGCTCGTGGCCTTCCTGCGCGGCAATCACGTCGGTCACGTCGAGGACGTGTGGGTGATCGGCTTCGCGCTGTTGGGCCTTTTCTTCCTCGTACGCGACATGTGGGGCCGTCGGCGCGGCTGGCTCAAGTAGGCAGCTCGGCGGCCAACTGGCCGCACGCTGGGCTAAATGCGCATGCGCTCCAGCTACCCGCCTTCGGCGGCCAACTGGCCGCACGCGGCGGCAATCTCCCGACCTCGCGTATCGCGCACCGTGCAGGCAACGCCGGCCGCGCGGACCCGTCGAACGAACTCCCGCTCCGCGGGTTTCGGGCTGGCGTCCCATTCGCTGCCCGGGGTTGGGTTCAACGGAATCAAGTTCACGTGCACCAACGGGCCGAGCGCCTGGTGCAGCCGCTTACCCAGCAGGTCCGCGCGCCACGGTTGATCGTTGACGTCGCGGATCAACGCGTACTCCACCGAGACCCGACGACCCGTCTGCTCGGCGTAGTAGCGGGCGGCATCCAGTGCTTCGCCGACCTTCCATCGGTTGTTGACCGGCACCAGGGTGTCGCGTAGCTCGTCATCCGGGGCATGAAGCGACAGCGCCAACGTCACCCCGAGTCGCTCGTCGGCGAGTTTGCGGATGGCCGGGGCCAGGCCGACCGTCGACACCGTCACCGACCGCGCCGAGATGCCGAAGCCGGCCCCTTTCTCGGCCGACCCGGTGATGCGACGCACCGCTGTCAGCACCCGGGCATAGTTGGCCAGCGGCTCCCCCATGCCCATGAACACCACGTTGGACAGCCGGTCGCCCCACTCGTCACGAAGCGTCGCGGCCGCGGCACGGATCTGTTCGACGATCTCGGCGGCCGACAGATTCCGGGTCAGACCGCCCTGGCCGGTCGCGCAGAACGGGCACGCCATGCCGCAGCCCGCCTGCGACGAGATACACACCGTGTTCCGCTTCGGGTAACGCATCAGCACCGATTCGAAGGTGGTGCCATCGACGGCCCGCCACAACGTCTTTCGGGTTTCACCGGCATCGCAGGTGATCTCGCGGGCCACGGTCAGCAGCGTCGGAAACAGCGCCTCGGCCACCTGGCCGCGGACCGCAGCCGGCAGGTCGGTCATCTGTTGCGGGTCGGCAATCAATCGGCCGTAGTACTGATTCGCCAGCTGCTTGGCGCGAAACGCCGGCAGACCCAGTGCCGCAACAGCCTCGGCGCAGCCGGCATCGTCGAGGTCGGCCAGGTGGCGCGGTGGCAGCGCGCGTCGCGGCGCTTCGAATATCAACTGCTGCTTCATGTTTCGGGTGACCTCAGCGCAACAATGTCAGGACGGTCCAGGTGGCGACCGCCGACGGTAGCGCCCCGTCCAGCCGATCCATCAGGCCGCCGTGGCCGGGCAGGATCCGGCCCATGTCCTTGATGCCCAGGTCGCGCTTGATCTGCGATTCCACCAGGTCACCCAGGGTTGCGGTGGCCACGATCGTCAGCCCGAGCAACAGGCCGACCCACACCGGCCGGTGGGTCAGCTGGGTCGCGGTCAACGTGACCGCGGTGATCCCGAAGAACAGCGAGCCGGCCAGGCCTTCCCACGACTTCTTCGGGCTGATCGTCGGGACCATCGGGTGCTTACCGAACAGCACGCCGACCGCGTACCCGCCCACGTCGGAGGCGACGACGCCGATCATCAGGCAGAACACCCGGCCGGAGCCGTCCGACGGAAAGGCCAGCAGCACGCTGAACGACCCGAACAGCGGCACCCAGGCGGCGAGGAAGACGGTTGCCGCCACGTCGCGCAGATAGTTCCCCGACGGCGAGTCGGCGGATCCGTCAGACGCGGTCGTGGCGCCGAGCGCCAACCGCCAGAACATGCAGACAACCGTGGTGGCGCCAAAGCCCGCCAGCAGACCGTAAGCATGCTGGTACCAGGCCAGCCAGACCATGAGTTCGCCGCCAATCAGCAGCGGGACAACCGGGATCAGGTAACCGGCCTCGCGCAGCCTGCGCACCACCTCGTGGGTGGCGACGGGCATCGCGACGGCAAGCAGAAAGACCCACAGGTAGCGGTCCCAGATCAGGATCGCGATGATGGTGAAGCCGATGGCGGCGCCCACGGCAATCGCCGCCGGAAGATTGCGGCCGGCCCGTGATTTCTTCTGCTTCGGCTCCTGCACCGAATCTTCGGCGGGGATGTCTGCGCCGGTATCGGTCTCTGCCACGGACGTTGTCTGCTGATCGGCCGTTAGACCTCCAGCAGCTCGCCTTCCTTGTGCTTGACCTGGTCCTCGATCTGGGTCACGTACTGCTGGGTGGCCTTGTCGAGGTCCTTCTCGGCGCGCGAGACCTCGTCCTCGCCGGCTTCGCCGTCTTTTCGAATCCGGTGCAATTCCTCCATCGCCTTGCGGCGGATGTTGCGCACCGACACCTTGGCGTCCTCGCCTTTGGATTTGGCTTGCTTGACCAGCTCGCGACGGCGTTCCTCGGTCAGCTGCGGTACCGCGATCCGGATCAGCGTGCCGTCGTTGGTGGGGTTGACCCCGAGGTCGGAGTTGCGGATCGCCGCCTCGATGTTTCCAAGCTGACCGGCCTCGTACGGCTTGATGACAACCAGCCGCGCCTCCGGGACGTTGATGCTGGCCAGTTGGGTGATCGGCGTGGCAGATCCGTAGTAGTCGATGACGATGCGGTTGAACATGCTGGGGTTCGCCCGGCCGGTCCGGATGGTCGACAGATCGTCGCGACTCACCGATACGGCCTTTTCCATCTTCTCTTCGGCATCAAAGAGAGTCTCGTCAATCATCAGCGCCGCTCCTCTCTCATGTGGACACCAGCGTTCCGATTTTCTCACCTGCGACCGCTCGAGCGATATTGCCATCGGTCAGCAGGTTGAAAACCAGGATCGGCATGCGATTGTCCATGCACAAGCTGAAGGCGGTCGCGTCGGCCACCTGCAGCCCGCGGTCGATGACTTCCCGATGGGAAATCACCGTGAACAGTTCGGCCGCCGGATTGATCCGCGGGTCCTCGGCGAACACCCCGTCGACCGCCTTGGCCATCAACACCACGTCGGCGCCGATCTCCAAAGCCCGCTGCGCGGCGGTGGTGTCCGTCGAAAAGTACGGCAGCCCCATGCCGGCGCCGAAAATCACCACCCGCCCCTTTTCCAAGTGCCGCACGGCTCGCAGCGGAAGGTAGGGCTCGGCCACCTGGCCCATGGTGATCGCTGTCTGCACCCGGGTGGCGATCCCCTCTTTTTCCAGAAAGTCTTGCAGCGCAAGACTGTTCATGACCGTACCGAGCATCCCCATGTAATCCGACCGGGTGCGCTCCATGCCGCGCTGCTGAAGCTGCGCGCCCCGGAAGAAGTTGCCACCACCGATCACCACCGCAACCTGGACGCCGGTACGGACCACTTCGGCGATCTGACGGGCGACCAGCGCAACCACGTCGGGGTCCAGGCCCACCTGGCCGCCGCCGAACATCTCGCCACCGAGTTTGAGCACCACGCGGGCGTACCTGTCCCGGCTCGACGACTCGGCGCCGTTGGTGCCTGCCGGCTCCTGCTCCGTCATCTGACTCCTCGCACGGGAGGACGCCCTTCAGCTGTCCCCGCCACGGCTGACCCAAAACAGCCTTGTCCATCCTGCCTTATCGCTTGACCGCCCGTCCCGGGAGTCGACGGCTTTGGCCGCGTCGGCCGATTTCGCCTTCCTGCACACCGTGTTTGGTGTCACACGCGCGCGGACCGGCGGCCCTACCAGGTATTCAAGTCTCAGATCTGCTCCGATAGGGAACGCCGAAACATTCAACGAGGTTTGGCCATCAGGTACTACGGGCACTGCCACTGTGGAGCGCGAGAGAGCAGCCAGTCAGTGCAGCTCTGACCGTGCCCCACCGGTCCAGTCACCGGCCGGTGACAAGACGTCAAGGCGTAAAGCCAATAGGAGGACTCATGTCGGACGACAACAAGAGCGGGCCTGCAGAAGGCATCAAGGGTGTAGTCGAGGGCGCCAAGGGTCTGGCTAAAGAAGCCGCCGGCAGTGTGCTCGGCAACGAAGACCTCGAAAAAGAGGGCGAGGCCCAGCAGGACAAGGCCTCAGCCCAGCGTGACGTCGCCAAGAAGGAAGCTGAAGCCGAGGCAGCCCGCGGTGGCGAGGAAGCAGCCGAGAAGCGTCAGCAGGCGCACCAGAACTAGCTAGTCAGCCAACGAGGCCCGGTCCAGTGCGGACCGGGCCTCGTTGCTTGTCGGTGGGCCTTCGTCAGCCGAATACTGGCAGCGCTCGCTTGCGAGCCAGCGCGTCCATGCCGCGCTGAATGCTGTCTTCGACCTCGTGATATTTGCGGTCGACGTACTCGTCGTCGTCGGCACGGGCTGGGTCGTTGTCGATCTCGACCGGAGGCATGAATCGCGTCCGAATTTTGGCCGGCAGCGGGAATTGCGGGAGCGCGGCGGGGGCTATTCCCCAGGGCAGTGAGATGGCCAGCGGGAAGACCTTGAGCCGCAACAACTTATCCAGACCCAGGGCTTTTGACAGCCGGTCGCCGCGAATCAGCACCGGCATGGCGTCGGCACCTCCGACGGTCGCGATCGGCACGATCGGCACTCCGGCGCGGATCGCCATCTTCACAAAGCCCTTGCGCCCGGCCAGGTTCGCCTGGTCACGCTCACTCCATGGCCGCAGCGAGTCCACCTCGCCACCCGGCCAGAGCGCCACATCGTGTCCCTCGGCCAGGGCTGTCGCAATCGCATCAGGAGCTGCCGGCAGGACCCCCATCGACCGGAAGTAGCGGCCGATGCCCGGGATGGCCATCAGCGCATCGTGGGCGGTGCCGTGCAGCGGGCGCTCGGTCCCGAACCGTCGCCACCACTGCAGGCCCACCGTCCAGGCGTCCCACACGAACGGCGCCCCGGAGTGGATGCCGATCAGCAGCGCCGGCGGCTCGCCGATGTTCTCCCAGCCGTCGATCTCCATCCGGAACCAGTAGTCGACCAGCACGTTCCAGAAGAACTTCTGGTGCTGCAGCGTTGTCTCGTCTTGACCGCTGAGATCCCACTCTCCCGCTCGCTCGGCTATCCAGCCACTCACCCCGCCGGCTTTACCGTCACGCTGGTCTTCCATCGACGCGCGGGCCCGTTCGGCGTGCTTTTCTGCCTGCTGGCGCACCTCAGCAGATCTGTGATCCCTGACACTCATGGCGGTCCGCATACCCGATCCGCCGCCAGGCAATCAGCATCTCGTAAAACCGGCGCGCAACGACCTCTTGTCCGATACGGTCGCCGCGTCGTGCTCAGAAACGATTCTCGGGACCGACGACGGCCCAGATGGTATTGCCGGACAAGGTCGGTGTACGTCCCCCACGTTCGCGAATTCGCGGCGACCAGATCGAGACCGGACACCTTGTCGTGAGCCGATTTCCGTTGCACCGGATTCGCGATACCCACGTGTTGGACCACTACCGACACCGTCGACCCGTCAGTTTCCAGCCGAAGCACGAACTCGGTGTCGGTGGCGGACAGTGCCGCTTCGACCAGCTCGGTGGCGACCAGGGATGCCACATGTATGAAGTCCATTCTTGACCACTCCGACAACCACTGTGCGCTGAGTTCCCGGCACTTGCGGATGCTGCTCGGCCCCGGCGGTATTGAAGCGCGGGCGCGCCGCCGATAGCGCTGCTGCGCATCGACCGATAACTCGGAAAGTGCTGATTTCACCGTTGTATAGAGCGGCACATAACGAGTTATTCCATTGCGATGCAAATTATTTCGGTCTTGTTCGTGGGAACTGACCAGACCGATCGGCACGCCGGGCCACTCAGCGATCTGCCAACGGGCACTGGTGAATACAGCCCAGGCCGGGTCCTCACGGACGGTTAGCCAGCTGATATCGATGACGACCATACGAGGTTCGTCGAGCGCGGCTTTGACGATGGCCTCTCGCATCGGAAGGTATGTCGTGGCATCCAGCACGCCGTCGACGGTGAGCACACGGGCGCCACCAACGTCGGTGCTGCTGAATTGCAGCTCGCGCTCGCGGCCTGCCATGACCCACTTTTCATCGGGGAGATGACGCGCCGCGGGGCGGCTTGTCGGCTCCACCTGCCAAACCTCAGAGCCTAGGCGATCGCAATCCGAACAGTGCGCCTCGCCGAGTCAAAAGCGAAGGATCGCTCTGCGGCAGAGTATTTCGTTGTTCAAGGTGGCCGCCCCACCGTCGGCGTTATCGTCCTCGCGCATTTCGATTGTATTTCTTGATCGCGTCGACCAGCTGCGACTTATCCATCGTGGATCGACCAGAAATGTCGAGCTTGCGGGCGATGTCGAGCAGATGTTTTTTGCTGGCGTTGGCGTCGACGCCTTCGTCCGACGGAATCGGGTTGTGCAATCCACCCCGCTCAGCGCGCGCATCCGAAGGCCCACTCTTTTTCTTGGGCAGCCAACGGTCGCCGACCTTTTCGAAGCTGCGTTTGAGGGCCGCATACGCGACGCGGTGGGCGCGCTCCTCGCTGCCGTATTCGTCAGCACCTGCGTCGTGCGCTTTCGCAAAGGTGCGCTGCGCCTTCGCGTTCGATCGTCGCACCGTGCTGGGCAGCTCGTCGGATTTGGGCTTGCCGCCCTTCGTGGTTTTCGGCATTGCTCACCTCTCGAGACGCTGCGGGATCGGCTGCGTTGACACCTCTCAAACGGGGTACCCATCAGCTCGCCCAAATC
Organism: uncultured Actinomycetota bacterium; assembly: GCA_963755805.1. GTDB lineage: Bacteria > Actinomycetota > Actinomycetes > Mycobacteriales > Mycobacteriaceae > Mycobacterium. The sequence continues at coordinate 44,013 of CAVWLG010000002.1, read as the reverse complement.
AACCGAAAGGTTCAGTTGCGATGGCACCGACCACCGTTCTGTTCGATGTCGACGGCACGCTTGTCGACTCCAACTTCCACCATGTCGTGGCCTGGCACCACGCCTTTCTCGACGTGGATAAGGAGGTGCCGTGCTGGCGGATTCTGGGTCTCATCGGCCGGTCAGGAGACGAACTGGTGAGCGCTCTACTGGGCGACGAACTCGCCGATGAGCACGGCTCACATGTGAAGAAGCTGCACACCAAGTACTTCCTCGACTCCGCCTCTCTGATACGCCGGCTTCCCGGCACGCGTGAACTGCTCGAGACGATCGCCGAAAGGGGTTGGCACTCGGTGCTTGCCACGTCTGCCGGCGAAGAGGAGTTGGCGGCGCTGCGAAACGCACTCGATTCCGAAGACCTGATCACTGCCGTGACGTCAGCGGCCGATGCCGAGCGCGCCAAGCCGCATCCCGACATCGTGGCCACCGCGCTGCAACGTGTTGACGCCACGCCCGCCGAGGCGATATTCCTCGGCGATGCCGTCTGGGACGTGCATGCTGCGCGTCGCGCCGGCATCCCGGTTGCGGCGGTACTCAGCGGCGGCACCTCGCGGGAGGCCCTGATAGATGCCGGAGCCGCACAGGTCTACGACGGACCGCTCGATGTGCATGCGCACATCGAGCGGTTCGGTCAACTCGTTGGAACCTGACAGCGTCCGGCGGCCAGGATTCAGCCCAAGTGCGCCGACAGCAACCAGGCCGGCAGAGACTTGCGCCCGTTGCCTTCGTCGCGCACGCCCTTGAAGGGAAATTCGGGATTGTCGGTGTCGCCGAAGTTGCCGTGAATGCGGGCCGGCCGGATCTCGTCGATGACCCAGTACTTCGAGACGACGTCGCGAAGCTCGTCCTCGGTGACCGGGTTGGCCGGAGCGCCTTCGCCGGTCTTGGCGAAAACCAGCACGTAGTACGACGCGCCCGGCTTGGCGGCCCGCACGATCGAGCGCTGGTAGCCGTCGCGCAGCTCAACGGGCATGGAGTGGAACAGCGTGCTGTCCACGATGGTGTCGAACCGGCCGTCGTATCCGGTGAACGCCGAGATGTCGGCTACCTCGAAGGAGGCTTTCGTCAGCCCCTGCCTGGCGGCCTCAGCCGTGGCCAGCTTGATCGCGGTGGGCGACGCATCGAGTCCAACGGTGTTGTGGCCCAACGCCGCCATATGTAGCGACAACGCCGCTTCGCCGCAGCCGGCGTCGAGCACATCGCCGGTGATCTTTCCCTGGTCGATGAGCGCCGCGATGTCTGGTTGCGGCTCGCCCAGGCTCCACGGCGGCCGGGCGCCTGCGAACTCGGCGGCCTCACCACGGTAGGCCGGGTCGAAATCGAAATCGAATTTCTGCGTTTCAGTCATACCCCAGATATATCAACCAGCCTGATATATGTCAACATTATTGATATGGGCGCAACCGAGGACGCACCGCTTGGGTATCTGCTGTTTCAGGTGATGGCCACTCTGCGGCCGGAAGTAGCCGCCGCGCTGAGTCCGCTGAGCCTGACGCTTCCCGAATTCGTTTGTATGCGAATGCTTTCCATGAGCCCGGGGTTGTCCAGCGCGGAGCTGGCCCGGCTCGGGTAACGTCTCACCGCAGGCGATGAACACGGTGCTACACAGATTGGAGAACGCGCAGATGGTGGCCCGTCCCGCATCGGTGGCGTCCGGCCGTGCGTTGCCCGCATCGCTCACCGCGGGGGTCGGTCACTGCTGAAACGCGCCGAGGCCGCGGTAGGCGAGGCAGACGCCCGAGTGCTGGCCAAGCTGTCGGCACCGCAGCAACGCGAGTTCAAACGGATGCTGGCGACGCTGGGACCCGACTAGGAATACTTGTTCGGCTAAGCCTGCCGGTCGATGCGTGCCCAGGGGCGGGCGTCTTCGAGTTCGTACGCCAGTTCCAGCAACTGTGCCTCGTGTCCCGTTGACGCCGAGAACATCATCCCCATCGGCAAACCGTTGGCGGACATCGCCAATGGCAACGAGATGGCCGGCTCCCCTGTGACATTCTGCAGCGGTGTGAACGCGACCCAATCTTGCAGGCGGTCGATAATCTGCTCGTAGTCGGCCATCGGGTCGAGATAACCGATCTGCGGGGTCTCGTCGGCCAAGGTCGGCGTCATCACCACGTCGTAGGTGCGGGCCAGACGGGCTGTGTGCCTGCGTGTGCGGGACAGCCGCAGTAGCGCAAGTGGGATGCGATGCAGATTGCGGCGCGCGTGCCGATCCAGGCCCCGGGACAGGTTGTCCAACCGGGTCACGTCGAATCCGTCGAAGGTGCGCTTGTTCAGCTGAATCTGACCCATTGCCAGCAGACCCCAGTACAGCACGAAGTCCGACACGAAACTGGTTGGCACTGGTGGCTTTTCGAGGTGGTCGACGCGATGGCCGAGTTCTTCGAGCAGTGCGGCGGATTTCAGTGTCAGCTCGCGAACCTCGGGGCTGGACTCCCGCAGCAGCGAGTGGGTGATGACCGCGATCCGCAGCCGCTTGGTGCCGGCGTGCTTCACGTGGCCGATCGGCCGAAGCTTGGTGGCGGGCCAGATCCGCTCGGCTTCGGCATAAAACGCCGCGGTGTCGCGCACCGACCGGCTGACCATTCCGTTGGCGACGATGCGGATCGGCATCTGACTGACTTCTTTGTCCAGCGGTAGCCGACCGCGGGACGGCTTGAGTCCGACAAGTCCGTTGCACGACGCGGGAATTCGAATCGATCCACCACCGTCGTTGGCGTGCGCGATCGGGACAACGCCCGCGGCGACGAACGCAGCGGAACCCGACGACGACGCGCCCGCGGTGTGGTCGGTGTTCCACGGATTGCGCACCGGCCCGAGCCTGGGGTGTTCGGCCGACGCGCTGAAGCCGTATTCCGACATCTGGGTCTTGCCCAGCGGTGTCATGCCGGTAGCCAGATACATCCGCGCGAAATCGCTGTCGACGTCGGCCGGCCGCGGCGTCCACGCGTCGGTACCGCGCATCGTCGGCAGTCCGGCGAGGTCGACGTTGTCCTTGATGAACGTCGGCACACCGCTGAACAAGCCGTCGCCGGCCGGTGCCGCCGCTTGCGCTCGAGCGCGGTCGAATGCCTTGTGGGCCAAACCATTCAGGGCAGTATTGACGGCCTCGGTGCGGGCGATGGCCGCTTCGACGACCTCAACCCTGCCAACGCGGCCCGTCTGTATCGCCTCGGAAACACCGACCGCGTCGAGGTGGCCCAGTGCGTCGTCACCGAATGCATGCACGTGTCGCATTCGGCTGATGCTACTGCTGGCCGACCTCGAATCGGACGAACCGGGTCACGGTGACGCCCGCTTCGTCGAGCAGCGCCTTGACCGTCTTCTTGTTGTCCGAGACCGACGGCTGTTCGAGCAGCACGACGTCCTTGAAGAAGCCGCCGAGGCGGCCTTCGACGATCTTGGGCAGCGCCTGCTCGGGTTTGCCCTCCGCGCGTGAGGTCTCCTCGGCGATGCGCCGCTCGCTGGCCACGACCTCTTCGGGAACATCGTCCCGAGTCAGGTAGCGGGCCTTGAGCGCGGCGATCTGCAGTGCAACCGCGTGCGCAGCGCTGGTGTCGTCACCGGTGTATTCGACCAGCACACCGACGCCCGGCGGCAGGTCGGCCGCGCGCTTGTGCAGGTAGGTCTCGACGTTGCCGTCGAAGTACGCGACCCGGCGCAGTTCGAGCTTCTCGCCGATCTTGGCGGACAGCTCGGCGATCACCTGCTCGACGGTCTTGTCACCGACCTTGGCCGCCTTGAGGGCGTCGACGTCGGCCGCCTTGGCCGCGGCCGCAGCGCTGACGATCTCATCGGCGACCTTCTGGAACTCCGCGTTCTTGGCGACGAAGTCGGTCTCGCTGTTCAGCTCGATCAGCGCGCCGCCCTTGGCCGCGACCAAGCCCTTCGGCGGTGGCCCGCTCGGCACGCTTGCCGACGTCCTTGGCGCCCTTGATACGCAACGCCTCGACGGCCTTGTCGAAGTCGCCGTCGCTCTCGGACAGTGCGTTTTTGCAGTCGAGCATGCCGGCGCCGGTCAGCTCACGAAGACGCTTGACGTCGGCAGCGGTGAAGTTCGCCATCTCAGCCTTTCCTAGGAAGGGTCAGGGGTTGGTTCTGCTGCGACCGCGGCGGCCTGCTCTGCCGGCGCAGCGGTAGCGGTTGCCGACGCAAGCAGCTCCTGCTCCCATTCGGCCAGCGGTTCGGCACCTTCGGCTTCGGGCTTGCCGTCGCCGCGACCCACACCGGCACGCGCCTGCAGGCCTTCGGCCACCGCGGAGGCGATCACCTTGGTCAGCAGGGCCGCCGAGCGGATCGCGTCGTCGTTGCCCGGGATCGGGTAGTCGACCAGGTCGGGGTCGCAGTTGGTGTCCAGGATCGCGATGATCGGGATGTTCAGCTTGCGAGCCTCCGCGACCGCGAGGTGCTCCTTGTTGGTGTCGACGACCCAGACGGCCGACGGAACCTTCGCCATGTCGCGAATACCGCCGAGGCTGCGGTCCAGCTTGTTCTTCTCCCGGGTCAGCATCAAGATTTCCTTCTTGGTGCGGCCCTCGAAGCCACCGGTCTGCTCCATCGCCTCGAGCTCCTTGAGGCGCTGGCAGGCGCTTGTGGACGGTCTGGAAGTTGGTCAGCATTCCGCCCAGCCAGCGCTGGTTGACGTAAGGCATGCCCACCCGGGTCGCCTCGTCGGCGATGGACTCCTGCGCCTGCTTCTTGGTGCCGACGAACAGTACCGAACCACCGTGGGCGACAGTCTCTTTGACGAACTCGTACGCCTGGTCGATGAAGGTCAGCGTCTGCTGCAGGTCGATGATGTAGATGCCGTTGCGGTCGGTGAAGATGAACCGCTTCATCTTGGGGTTCCAGCGACGGGTCTGATGCCCGAAGTGGGTGCCGCTGTCCAGCAGCTGCTTCATGGTTACGACAGCCATATGTGGCTATGTCCTTTGTTGTCGGTTCATGCCTGACGACGGGTGACGCCAGGCCCTGGCGACTGCTGCAATGCCGAACCCGCTGGTAACGCTGTCAGACGGGACCGCTCGGCACGCAGTGCGAACTCCTAGTGAAACGGGAGACGCGATGCAGACGCGCGAAGTCAGCTCGTAATACGGGCTGCGCAGAGCAGTTTACACGGTTCGGCCAGGTGCTTTGTCCACAGCGCTGGCTGGCCGGTTGGCGGGCGCCGCGGTGAACTGAACAGGTGCGAAGGGCGGCGACGATCTCGGCCGTGATGCTGGCCTGGGCATCGCCGGCCCGCGGTGACGATGTCCGGCTGCAGTGGCCGCTACGACCGACGCCGGCCGTGGTGCGATCCTTCGACGCTCCCTCGCCGAACTGGAACCGTGGCCACCGCGGGGTAGACCTGGCCGGCAGGCCTGGTCAGGCGGTATACGCCGCGGGCGATGCCACCGTGGTGTACGCCGGGACGCTGGCCGGCCGCCAGCTGGTGTCGCTGGCCCACCCGGGCGGCCTGCACACCAGCTACGAGCCGGTCCGGGCCGGTGTGCGAGTCGGGCAGCAGCTGACCGCGGGGACGGTTATCGGTGAGCTGCGGGCCGGACATCCGGGCTGCCCGGTCGCGGCGTGCCTGCACTGGGGCGCGATGTGGGGTCCGGCCGCGCATGCCGACTACATCGACCCCTTGGGGCTGCTCGCGTCGACGCCGATTCGGCTGAAACCGCTACATGGGTAGGGCGCAGGTCAGGCCCGTGGGTGGGCCTGGTCGTGCACCGCACGCAGCCGGGCGACGGTGACGTGCGTATAGAGCTGGGTGGTGGCCAGGCTGGAATGGCCCAGCAGTTCCTGCACGACGCGCAGATCGGCCCCGCCCTCGAGCAGATGCGTTGCCGCGCTGTGCCGGAGCCCGTGCGGGCCCATATCGGGAGCGCCGTCCACGGCGCCGACCGTCTGGTGCACGACAGTGCGCGCCTGCCGCACGTCGAGCCGTCCTCCCCGCGCGCCCAGCAGCAGCGCTGGACCGGAATCCGCGGTGACCAGCTCCGGACGGCCCTCCGCCAACCACCCGTGCAAGGCATCGGCCGCGGGCTCGCCGAACGGCACGCTGCGCTGCTTGTTGCCCTTACCCAGCACTCTAAGCAAGCGGTGCCCGTTGTCGATGTCGTCGATGTCCAAACCGCACAGCTCGCTGACGCGAATACCGGTGGCATACAACAACTCGACGATCACACGATCCCGCAATGCCATCGGATCACCTTGCTGCGAACCGGATTTGGCCGCCGACATGGCGGCGAGCGCCTGGTCTTGCCGCAGCACCGCCGGCAGCGCCCGGCGCGCCTTGGGCACCTGCAACCGGGCCGCGGGGTCACCGGCCAGCAGACCTCGTCGCATCGCCCATGCGGTGAACGTCTTGACCGCCGAGGTGCGGCGCGCCAGCGTCGTGCGCGCGGCGCCGGCACCCGCGCCGGCGGCAAGCCACGACCTCAGGATCGGAAGGCTCAGCCCCTGCAGGCCGCTGCCCGGGGCGCGCTCGCCCAAAAATGCGAACAACGACCGCAGATCACCCAGGTACGCGCGGCGGGTATGCGCCGAGCGAAGGCACTGCAGGTCCAGATAGCTGTCGAACTCGTCGAGGATCGCCTCCACTACCTCACGGTCGCAGAGACGCGCGCCAGGACTCAGGTGACGCGCCGCAGGGTGTCCGGAGTGAGATCTTTCAGCGTCGGATAGCCGTCGACCGCCATCGTCAGGTCGGCCTCGGCCAGCAGCGACCGCAGCACGTGCACGATGCCGTCGACGCCGCCGAGCGCCAGGCCATAGGCGTATGGCCGGCCGACACCCACCGCGGTCGCGCCGAGCGCCAACGCCTTGACGACGTCAGCACCGCTGCGAACCCCCGAGTCGAACAGCACCGGCAACCCGTCCGCGGCTTCCACCACCCCCGGCAGGCAGTCCAGCGCGGGCAGTCCCCCGTTGGCCTGGCGGCCGCCGTGGTTGGAGCAGTAGATCCCGTCGACGCCGCCGTCCTTGGCGCGACGCGCGTCATCGGGGTGACAGATGCCCTTGACGATCAGCGGCAGCTTGGTCAGCGAACGCAGCCATGGCAGGTCGTCCCACGTCAACGGATTACCGAAGACCGATATCCACTTCAGCACCGCGCCCTGCGGGTTCTCTTCGGGGGTTTGCGCCAGGCTCGCCCGGAATACCGGGTCGCTGATGTAGTTGCGCAGACACTTGCCGCGCAGTTGCGGGAAGTTCGACGTGCTCAGGTCACGCGGGCGCCAGCCGGTGACCCAGGTGTCCAGGGTGACGACGATGCCTTTGAAGCCCGCGGCCTCGGCCCGGTGCACCAGGCTGGCGGCCAGGTCCCGGTCGGTCGGGGTATAGAGCTGAAAGAAACCGGGCGTCTCGCCGAACTCGGCGGCCACGTCTTCGAGCGGATCCTCGGTCAGCGTCGACATCACCATCGGCACCCCGGTGCGGGCGGCGGCGCGCGCGGTGGCCAGGTCGCCATGGCCGTCCTGGGCGCACAGCGCGATCACGCCGATCGGCGCCATGAACAGCGGGCTCGGCAGCTTCAGCCCGAACACGTCGACCGACAGATCGCGCTGCGCGGCGCCGACGAACATCCGCGGGATCAGGCCCCATTGACCGAAGACCTCAGCGTTGGCCCGCTGGGTGCGCTCGTCACCCGCCCCGCCCGCGACGTATGACCAGATCGACGGCGGCAAAGCCTTTTCGGCCTTGGCTTCCAGTTCGGCGAAGACCATCGGCAGCTTTGGCACGATCCCGCCGAGGCCCTGAAGGTAGATCTCGTTCTGATAGTCGCCGAATGCCATGCGATGAGCATGCCAGCCGGCGATCGGGCTGACGAGGCCCTATTGGGCTCCGGACTCCGCGGCGGCGAGTTCCTTCTTCCACTGCCGGAACGTCTCTTCGGTGCGACCGCGACGCCAGTACCCCGATATGGACGTCCATTTCGAGTCCACACCCCGCTCTTTGCGGATGTACGGCCGCAGGTTGTGCATCACGGCCTGCGCCTCGCCGTGGATGAAAACATCTACCTGCCCGGGCAGCCACAAGGCGGTCTTGACGGCTTCGACTAGGGGCGCGTTGTCGCCGGCCCGGTCCTCTCCGACCAGGTCAGCCCGACCGCCGCGGTACAGCCAGTTGATCTGGACGCCGTCCGGTGCGGTCAGCGGAATTTCGTCGTCGGGCTCGGCGATTTCGATGAAGACCCGACCAATTGCGCTGGCGGGCAACGATTCCAAAGCGACACTGATGGCGGGTAGGGCGGTCTCGTCGCCCGCCAGCAGGTACCAGTCGGCCGCCGGGTCGGGCGCATAAGCCCCGCTAGGGCCCATCAGATACATCGGCTGCCCGGGTTGTGCCGTCGCGGCCCACGGTCCGGCGGCGCCGTGGTCACCGTGGACCGCGATGTCGACGGTGATCTCGCGGGCGGCGGGGTCTGCGCGCCGAACGGTGATGGTCCGCACCACCGGCTTCCTCGCGGCCGGCAGGTCGGCAAAGGAGTCCAGCGTCAACGGCTGCGGCAAGGTGGCCACATCGACGTCGTCGGCCACGAAGACCAGTTTGACGTAAGAATCGGTGAACTCGCTGGGCTTGAACGTGTCGAAGCCATTGCCGCCCAGCACAACTCGAACCATGTGTGACGTGAGCTGTTCGGTGCGCACTACTTCAAACGTGTGCACTGGTCGACCTGACACCTGGTTCCTTTCCTTCGGTAATGACCCTTTCGACTATAGAGGCGCGCGGGTTATGCCGGTCGCCTACGATTCCGCACGATCCGCCAGCTGCCGTCGCGACGTTCGGCCAGGCCGGCGATCTCCAGCATCGCCAGTGGCGCGAGGATCCGTGCCGGCTCCACCGCGGCGGCGACGGCGATCTCGTCGACCGTCGCGGTCCCGCGTCCGGGCAGCGCCTCATACACCCGCCGCTCGTCGTCGCCCAGTCCGTCAAGTGGGCTTGCCGGACTGGTTTGCTCGGAAGCCAACTCTCCGATCCGGCCCACCAATTCGACGACGTCCTCGGCGCGGGTGATGACCTCGGCGCCCGCGCGCAGCAGTGCGTGACATCCGCCCGACGCCGAGGAGGTGACCGGGCCCGGCACCGCACCGACAACTCTGCCCAGAGCCCGAGCCCAGGCAGCGGTGTTGGCCGCACCGCTGCGTAAACCGGCCTCCACCACGACCGACGCCCCGGCGAACGCGGCAACCAACCGGTTACGGGTCAGGAATCGGTGCCGGGCCGGACGGACCCCCGGCGGATATTCGGTGACCAGCAGACCGTCGGTGGCAATGCGATGCAACAGTGCGGAATGCCCTGCGGGATAAGGAATATCAATACCGCCGGCCAGAACCGCCACCGTGAGGCCATCGACGGACAGGGCCGCGCGGTGCGCCGCCCCGTCGATTCCGTACGCCCCGCCGGAGACCACCGCGACATCGCGCTCGGCCAGCCCGACCGCAAGGTCGGCGGCCACGTGTTCGCCGTAGCTGGTTGCCGCGCGGGTTCCGACGATGGCGGCGGCTCGCTGTGCGGCGTCGTCGAGCCGCGCCGGGCCGAGCACCCACAACGTCATCGGTGGCCTACCCTGCGGTCTCGCCGCGACAGCGGTGCCGCCGAACGCAGTGAACGCCAGCGCGGGCCATTCGTCGTCGTCTGGTGTGATCAGCCGACCACCGCGACGCGCAAGCAGCTCAAGATCCTGCTACAGCGCAGTCGATTTCACGCCTCGCCTGAGTGCGTCTCACGAGGGCATCGTCGACTTGGCCGAGCCGGACCCGCTCGGCCGCTTCGACGGGACCCACCCGGCGCCACCAGAGCGGCGAGCTCAGCGCACGGCGGCTCGACGACCCGTGAGAGGTACGCCCATGCGCGCTGCGTCGTGTCGGTCATCGGGATGCACCCGGCTGGCGGAAGCTCAATGCAGTGGCCACCTCGTCGCGCCCCGGCGAGCTGCGGCCGGCCAGGTCGCTCAATGTCCATGCGACCCGGAGCGTTTTGTCGAGCCCGCGGATACTCAGCAGCCCGCGATCCAGCGCCGTCCGCAGCGGCTCCATCGCGGTGTTGCCCGGACGAAACCGGCGTCGTAGCAGTGTTCCGCTCACCTCGGCGTTGGTTCGGAAACCGTGCTCCCGCCAGCGCTGTGCCGCCGCATCACGCGCGACCGTGACCCGGTGCCGGACCTGCCCCGTCGACTCGGCTTCGGCGGTCGCGAACACACTCATACGCACCGGATGCATCTCCACTCGCAAGTCGACGCGGTCCAGTAACGGCCCGGACAGTCGGCCGAGATAGCGCCGTTTGACCGCCGCTGCGCAGATGCAGTCTTGCGGGTCAGCCGGCGCGCAGGGACAGGGGTTGGCCGCCAGCACGAGCTGAAAGCGGGCGGGATAACACGCCACCCCATCGCGGCGGGCAAGACGAATCTCCCCCTCTTCCAATGGTGTTCGCAATGCCTCCAACGCACTGACCCCGATCTCGGCGCACTCGTCCAGAAACAGCACCCCGCGGTGCGCCCGGCTGACGGCGCCCGGCCGGGCCATTCCCGAGCCGCCGCCGACGAGTGCGGCGACGCTGGAGCTGTGATGCGGCGCCACGAACGGCGGCCGGGTGATCAGCGGCGTGGCGTCCGAGAGCAAGCCGGCCACCGAATGAATCGCGGTGACTTCCAACGACTCGCCGTCTGACAGCGGCGGAAGCAGCCCCGGAAGACGTTGCGCCAGCATCGTTTTACCGACGCCGGGCGGCCCGGTCAGCATCAGGTGATGCGACCCGGCAGCGGCGACCTCGACCGCGTAACGCGCCTGGGCCTGGCCCACCACGTCGGCCAGATCCGCGAGCGGCTCCGCCTCGGAATGTGACCCGCCGATCGGCTCGTCGAGGCGCGCCGAACCATTGAGCCAACCCAGCAACTGCGCCAGCGTGCGCACGCCCCAGACGTCGATGCCGTCGACCAAACTGGCCTCGGGAAGGTTCTCGACCGGAACCACCGCGACACCCCAGCCGGCGCCCTTGGCCGCAAGCACCGCCGGTAGCACCCCGCGCACCGGCCGGACGCGTCCGTCCAATGCCAGCTCACCGAGCACCACCGCGGTTTCCAGTGGTCGCCATGGCTTTTTTCGCTGCGCCGACAAGACCGCGGCCGCGAGCGCCAGGTCGTATACCGAACCCATTTTCGGCAGTGTTGCCGGTGACAGTGCGAGCGTCAGCCGCGACATCGGCCACTTGTTGTTGCAGTTCGTGATCGCGGCGCGGACGCGGTCGCGTGACTCCTGTAGCGCGGCGTCGGGCAGGCCCACCAGATGCACGCCGGGCAGGCCGGACGTGATGTCGGCTTCGATCTCGACGATCTGGCCATCCAGCCCTAAGACCGCGACCGAGAACGCGCGTCCGAGCGACATCAACCCACGCCCTGCAGGTGGGTGAGTTCCGGGGTGCGCCGCCGGCCGATCCGCACGCCGATCACGTCGATACGGACTGCCGCCCATCGCTGGTCTTGAGCGGCCAGCCAGATCCCGGCCAGGCGACGCAGGCGGCGCGCCTTCTGCGCGGTCACCGCCTGCTGCCAGGCCGCCGAAGCCTTCCCCGGTGCGGGTCTTGACCTCGACGAATACCACCGTGTCGATGACCGGGTCGACGGCGATCACATCCAGTTCGCCATAGCGGCAACGCCAGTTGCGGGCCACGATCCGCAGCCCGAGACCGGTCAGGTGATCGGCCGCCAACCGCTCGCCGAGCGCCCCGATTTCGGCTCGCGTCAACATCGTCATGCCGCCACCCTGTTGCAGGGCGCCGACGTCCGATATGCGCCGCGTCACCGATCACCGCCGAACAACGGTCGGTTATCCCCAGTTATGTAGTAATCCCCAATGAACGTGCGCGCCGCGTTGATCTGCCATTCAACCGTCATTACCATCGCGTTCAGGCGATGAAGCTCGCCCTTTAACCGCCGTACGGCTGATGGCTTCTACCCGACCGCACTGGGATAGAAGGCGGGGTGGTAACCGTGAGTCCAGGTTCCGCTGTTTTGCGGCCTATTCAACGAATTCACTTGCTGGCGTGCGGTATTCGCGCGTCCTCAGTCGCATGTGATACCCACCGAGAGGAAGTCCGATGTTATATGTCACGACGCAACCCGAGGCGCTGAGCGCCACCGCCGCCAACTTGGCGGGCATCGGCGCCACGATGAGTGCGCAGAACTCCGCTGCCGCGGCGCCCACGACGGGCGTGGTCCCGGCCGCCGCCGACCAGGTATCCGCGCTGGCAGCCACCCAATTCGCCGTTCACGCGCAGATGTATCAGGCAATCAGCGCCCAAGCCGAGGCGATTCACCAGCAGCTGGTCAGCACCCTCGAAAGCAACGCGACGTCCTACGCGGCCACCGAAGCCGCAAACGCCACGACAGCTTGTTGAGTCAGGACAGCACAATGGATTTCGCAACGTTGCCGCCGGAAATCAATTCCGCGCGAATGTATGCCGGCCCCGGCCCGGGCCCGATGCTGGCAGCGGCCTCGGCGTGGGACGCGCTGGCCGCCGAACTTCAGTCCACCGCGGCGTCCTACCGGGCGGCGATCTCCGAGCTGACCGGTGGGCCCTGGCTGGGCGCGTCGTCGGCGGAGATGACGGCGGCGACCACCCCGTACCTGGATTGGATGACCACAGTCCGCCGCCCAGGCCGAACAAACTGCCACTCAGGCCCGGGCGGCGGCAGCGGCCTATGAAGCCGCGTTCGCGATGACGGTGCCGCCGGTGGTGATCGCGGCCAACCGCAGTCTGCTGATGTCGCTGATCGCCACCAACGTGCTCGGACAGAACACCGCGGCGATCGCGGCCACCGAAGTCCATTACGCCGAGATGTGGGCCCAGGACGCCACCGCGATGTACGGCTACGCAGGCTCGGCCGCGACGGCTTCGACGCTGACGCCGTTCGCCTCGCCGCCACCCACGACCAACCCGGCCGGCGGGACTCAGCAAGCCGGCGCGGCGGCCCAGTCGGTCGTGTCGAACGGCACACGGGTGCTCACCACGATCCCCCAGGCCTTACAGGACTGCGGCCGCCGCGGCACCCGCCGCGGCGGATCCGATCCACTCTGCTGCCACTGCTGACGGTGCCGCTGACCGCGACCGCCGCGACCGTCGGCACGATCGGCATTTCTCGTCCTTCACGTCGTTCGGCACGACGGTGCGAGGTCTGCTGATCAACGCCGACCGCGACTATGACAACGGCAAAGGCCCGTTCACCGGCAACGGTGTCGGCGGGACGATGCTGCCGCAGTGGATCATCAACGGCACCGGCGGCATCGGCGCACCCTCGGACGCGGTCCCGGACTCGGAAGGACCGTCGAGATTCGGCCAGGCGAAGAAGGTCGGCCGGTTGTCGGTACCGCCGGGATGGACGTCCGCCGCGCCCGAGCTCCGTCCGGCCGCTTTCACGCTGCCGATCACCAGCGCCGCGGCGGCGCCGGAGGTCGGCGGGGTCGGCAACCTGTTCAGCAGCATGGGCCTGGCCGGCGCGGCGGGCGGTGCGGTCGGCAGCACCGCGTCCGCCGGACGCGGCAATGAGCGGGTACGAATCACGCCGCGGCAGAGCCCGACGCCGTCGCCACAACCCGCCGCAGGACGCGGTCGCCGCGATTGCGACCGAACTGCAAGAGCTCGCCACGCGGGCGCAATCGCTGTTGAGCAAGTTGGCCGAGTCAGGGCTGCTGACCACCGAGGAGGTCACCGCGCAGAAGCGGCGCTTCCTGGGTTGACGCCTCTAGGCTGATATCAGGAGGTGCGGTTGTGAATCCGGCGGGCTACGGCGTTCTGCTGATCTGCGGACCGCTGGCAGCCATCGCCGCGGTGTGGCTGGCCGAGCGTATCGGTGTGCCGTACCCCGTTCTGCTGGTAGCGCTCGGCGCGATTCTCGCCTGGCTGCCTTGGGTCAACGTCCCGACGCTCGCACCCGAGGTTGTGTTCTACCTCTTCCTGCCGCCGCTGCTGTATTACGCGGCGTATTTCATTGCGCCAGATGACCTTCGGGCCAGTGCGCGGCCGATCGGTCTGTTATCGGTGGGACTTGTATTGGTTACGACCGCCGTGGTCGCTGGCGTTTTGGTGGGCATCGCGGGTGTGCCGCTCGCGGTGGCGTTGGTGGCCGGCGCGGTGGTGGCGCCGACAGACGCGGTTGCCGCGACCTCGGTCTTCGCGCGGCTGGACGTCCCGGAACGGCTGGCCACGATCGTCGAGGGCGAGGGTCTCACGAACGACGGCACCGCTTTGGTGCTCTACACCGGCGCGGTGGGCGCCGCGATGGTCGGGGCAGTCCGGCCCGGTCCACTGGTGGTGACGCTGCTTGCCGCCCCGGCCGGCGGCGCTGCGCTGGGCCTAGCCGTCGGTTGGCTCGCGGTGCAGGTGCGGCGGCGAATCGATGACTCACTGCTGGAGATCACCCTGTCGTTGGTGACGCCCTACCTCATCTATGTGCTCGCCGAGGGTGTCCATCTGTCGGGGGTGCTGGCGACGGTGACCGCAGGCGTTTATGTGGGTTCACACCTCAGTGCTATCTACGCGCCCGGCGCCCGATTGCAGGCCTTCGCCTTCCTCGATGTTCTGGTGTTTCTGCTGAATGCCGTGCTTTTCACCTTGGTCGGCATGGAACTTTGGCGGTCGTTGCACTGGGTGCCGGGGATCCCCGCGGCCCAGGTGGTGGCGGCGATATCGGCAGTAGTCGCCGTCGTGATCGCCTCGCGGCTGGTGTGGATGCTGTCCGGTCCGGTCACCGCACGATTGTTCGGGCGCCGCGCAACCGATGCACCGGTGTGGCGGGAACGCGTGGTCGTGGCGTGGGCCGGCATGCGCGGTGGCTTGTCGCTGGCAGCCGCGCTGGCGATCCCGTTGCGGCTCGCCGACGGTAGACCGTTTCCCGATCGCGATCTGGTGATCGTCGTCGCCGCATCGGTGATCGTCGCGAGCCTGCTCATCCAGGGCACCAGCCTGCCCTGGCTGCTGCGGCGACTCGACTTGCGGGCCGAGAATTTCGAGACCGCGGAGAACAAAGTCCGGCTGAAGGCGGCCCGGGCCGCCTTGGCGTGGCTGGACGATCCGCAGCACGCCGACGCTGCCGACGAGGCCACCAAATCCGCCCGCTCGCTGTACGAGGCAAAGGTGCGACGCCTGGAGCTCGGGCCACCGAGCGACGACGAGTCCGACGACGCCCAGGAGATGGAGCGGTATCGGGCGTTGCGATTGAAACTGATCGGCGTCGAGCGATCAGTACTGCTGTCGCTGAGGCGAGACGGCCGCATCAACGCGACGCTGTTGCGCACCATCGAACGGGATTTCGACCTCGAAGAGGCGAGACACGGCAGCTCCTGACGTCGCTCGATCACGAGCGAGCTCAGGGTGTTCCGGAGGCATCTCCGCGACCCGAGCGGGCCGCGGCTGTCGCCTGCGCGATGCGAGACCCGATGTCGTAGACGACGATCTGTGCGGTTGCTCCCTCGACCCGGCTGATGGCCTGGGCCAGTTTGTCGGCGGTGCGGTCATGCAACAGTCGCGCTACCAGCGGTGCATAGGTCCGACGCGGCAGTAACACCGTCACCTTGGTGCCCGAATGATCGTGAATCTCCTGCAGGACCAGTTCGCGCGCCGCCCGACTCAAGTGACGATCCGAGCAATCCGCCATCCGCAGCGGAACCTCATCAGCGAAATGCTCCCAGCGCTGCTGCAGTCGCGCGGCATGCACCGCATCGATCACGAAGTGAACCGCCTCCAGCTTGTCGGCATGCAGCCCACTTGCGTAATGCAACGCCTCGATCGTCGCGAAGTCGAAGTGATCGACCAAGATGACGACACGATGATCCGGATGTCTGACCACGTCCTGACGCTCGGTTACCAGATTCTCCAAAACGGAGTTCTCGGCACGATATTGGCGGTTGAGTCGCATCAGACCGAATACCAGAATCGGGAAGACCACTAATACGAGCCACGCCCCCTCGGTGAACTTCGCGACGGCAAAGATCAACACCACGATCGTCGACAGGATCGCCGCGGATAGGTTGACCACCACCCTGCGTCGCCAACCGGGTTCACGCTGATTCAGGTTGTATTTGGTCATCCCGTAGCCGGCCATCGAGAATCCCGTGAACACGCCCATGGCAAACAGCGGCACCACCGCGTCGACCGAGCCGCCGGTGACTATCACCAATGTCACCGCCAGCGCGGTCAGAACGATGATGGCGTTGGAAAACACCAGGCGGTGACCACGTTTCATCATCGGCCGCGGCAAGAAACTGTCCTCGGCGACGAAACTGGTCAGCGCCGGAAACCCGTTGAAGCTGGTGTTGGCGCCAAAGAACAGAATGGCCGCGCTCGCTGTCTGAAGAAGGGCGTACATAACCGTGCCGATCAAGCCGTGGCCGAAGACCGCACGGGCAACCTCGGACAGCATCGAGGGATATTCGGCGACGTAGGGAGTGGCGTGGGTGGCGTGCACCAGGTAGATGACACCCACCAGCAGAAACCCCAGAATGCAGGCCATCCTGGTCAACACCCGACGGGCGTTGGGACCCTGCGGCTTTCGAAAGACATTCACCGCGTCGGCGATCGCCTCAACCCCGGTCAGCGAGGTGCCACCGTTGGCGAATGCCCGCAACAACACCAGCACCGTCGCGCCCATGACCAGCCCGTTGCCCTGATGGACCGGCACCGACCCGACAATGTGCGTTGAATCGTATTGCGGTAATTCCCAGAAGATTTGGCGAACCACACCGGTCACGATCATCACCACGAGCATGATGATGAATGAGTACACCGGCACGGCGAAGAATCGGCCCGCCTCCTTCATCCCGCGAAGGTTGGCATAAGCGATCAGCAGTAATGCCACCACGGTGATTTCCAGGTGGTACGGGCCGAGCGACGGTACCGCCGAAACGACCGCGAACGTGCCCGACGCGCACTGTACTGCCACCGTCACCACGTAATCGATCAACAGCGCCGCCGACGAGATCTGGGCAATCCGTGGGCCGAAGCTAGCTCGCGCCACCACATACGAGCCACCCCGCTGGGTATAGGTCATCACGACCTGGCGATAAGACCCGGTCACCAAAGCCAAAATCAACAGGATCACGCCGGCGATCGGCAGTACCAGCACATAGGCCGCCATTCCCGCCGCCGGCAGTAACTCGACCATGATCTGCTCGGGACCGTAGACGGTTGATGAAATCGCATCCGGCGAAAGCGCGCCCAGCGCAACGGTATTCGACAAGCTCTCATGCTCGAGATGCTCGTTGATTAGTGGCTTTCCCAGGAAAAGGCGTTTCCAGCGATCGACGAAAGTTGACGGAGCTTCTATCCGCGTCAGCCGGCACCGTCACAGTGATGCGTTCCCTGCCCGAACGTTCACATTCGCTTACCGAATACGTACGTCGTGCACGGTAGTGGTTCGACCGAGGATCCAGTTGCGCGAGAGAGCGCTGCGAGCGAATCTTTACGGTAAATTATCGGCTCACGCTGCGCGCGTCAGCGCGTCCAACGAGGTCAACCTGTTGCGGGAGCCGTGTCTTTCTCGATACGCGCCGTGGCCTCGGCTTGCGCGATCCGAGATCCGACGTCGTAGGCGACAATTTGCGCGGTCGCACCTTCGACCCGGCTGATCGCGCCGGCCATCTTGTCGGCGGTGCGGTCATGGAGCAGTCGGCCCACCAGTGGCGCGTACGTCCGGCGCGGCAGCAACACCGTTACCTTCGTACTCGGGTCTTCCTCGAGCTCCTCACATACCAATTCCTGCGCCGAACGGCTGAGGTTGCGATCCGCACACTCGATCATCCGCAGCGGAATATCATCCTCGAAGTGCTCCCAGCGCTCTTGCAGCCGGCTCGGCGTGCCGCGCGTCGATGACGAAGTGCACCGCGCTCAACTTGTTCGGCGCGCAACTCGCTCGCGTAGTGCAGAGCCTCGATCGTCGCGAAGTCGAAGTGGTCCACCAGAACGACGACCGTGTGGTGCGGATGCTTGACCACCTCCTGACGCTCGGTCAGCTGCATCTCCAAAACCGAGTTCTCACTGCGGTATTCCTTGTTCAGCCGCATCAGCGCGAACACCAGGATCGGGAACACCACGATCACCAGCCAGGCACCCTCGGTGAACTTCGCGATCGCGAAGATCAACACGACCGTCGTCGACAGGATCGCCGCGGACAGGTTGATCGCCAGCTTGCGGCGCCAGCCCGGATCGCGATGGCCGAGGTGGTATTTCGTCATGCCGTAGCCGCAGATCGAGAAGCCCATGAAGACGCCCATGGCGTACAGCGGCACGACGGCGTCCACCGAGCCGTTGGTGATGATCACGAGAAGGGTCGATGCCACGGTGAGCACGATGATGGCGTTGGAGAACACCAGTCGGTGACCCCGCTTCATCATCGGCCGCGGCAGGAAGCTGTCCTCGGCGACGAAGCTGGTCAACGCCGGGAAACCGTTGAAGCTGGTGTTGGCGCCGAAGAACAGGATCGCCGCGCTCGCTGCCTGCAACAGCGCGAACAGGATCTTCCCGACGGTTCCGCCGCCGAAGACCGCTCGGGCGATCTCGGACAGCATCGAGGGGTATCCGGCGGCGTATGGGGTCGCGTGGGTGACGTGAGCCAGCCAAATGACGCCGAACAGCAGGAACCCGAGCAGACACGCCATCATGGTCAGCGCCTTGCGGGCGTTCGGGCCCTGCGGCTGGCGGAAGACATTGACTGCGTCGGCGATGGCCTCGACCCCGGTCAACGATGTGCCACCGTTGGCGAAGGAGCGCAGCAGCACCAAGATCGTGGCGCCCATTATGAAGCCATTGCCCTGGTGAACCGGCACGGCCCCGGGGATGTGCTCCGGATCGTATTTCGTTAAGGCTCCCGAATATTTCGCGAACCACACCGGTCACGATCAACGTCGTCATCATCGCGGCGAAGGCATACACCGGGACGGCGAAGAGCCGACCGGCCTCCTTCATCCCGCGCAGATTGCCGAACGAGAGCAGCAGCAACGCTCCCACGGTGATCTCCAGGTGGTACGGGCCCAGACTGGGTATCGCGGAGACCACCGCGACCGTGCCCGCCGAGCACTGAATGGCCACCGTGACGACGTAGTCGATCAGCAGTGCGGCCGAGGAGAGTTGCGCGACCTTCGGTCCGAAGTTGGCGCGCGCCACCACATAGGAGCCGCCACGCTGGGTGTAGACCATCACCACCTGCCGGTATGACGCGGTGACCAGCGCCAGGATCAGCAGGATGACGCCCGCGAGCGGCAGGATCAGGGTGAACGCCGCCAACCCGGCGGCGGGCAGCAGTTCGATCAGAATCTGCTCGGGACCATAGGCGGTCGACGAGACCGCGTCCGGCGAGAGAGCGCCTAGCGCAATCGGATTCGACAGACTCTCGTGCTCGAGGTCCTCGTTGATCAGCGGCTTTCCCAGGAAAAACCGCTTCCACGCGTCGGTGAAAGTCGACGGGGCGCTGTGCTCGTCAGCCAGATCTACCACGGTGATGCTCTTCCCCGCCCTCACAGTAAAAATCCTTACGCAATACTTACGCCCGTGAGGGTAGCGGCTCTACTTGTACTTAGCAGACCCAAGTAGGTGGTAGCGAGCGCTTATTCTCAGCTGATTACCAGCTCAGCGGGTCGTGAAGGGACGGCGAACTGTCAGAACGTCGGCCTCGGTGGCCTGCGCTTTTCCCTGTCGACTCGGCTGATCGCCCAGACGCTTCACCGTCTGCGGCCCGCAGCGTCCGCGCGACCCGTGACCCGACGTCGTAGGCCAGAATCTGGGCACTCGCACCGGGGATCCGACTGATCACCCGGGCCATCATGTCCGCGGTCCGATCGTGCAGCAATCGGCCTCCCAGCGCGCGAATACATCCGGCGGGGCAGCAAAACCGTGACGGAGCTGTCCGGATGGTCGTCTTTGATCTGGGCGACCAGCTGCTGGGCGGCGGGCCCGAGCCGCCGATCCTCGGCAATCGACCATGCGCAGCTCAGTCTTCTCGCCAAACCGCTGCCAGCGCACCTGCAGACGCGCGGCTCGGGTCTCGTCCAAAACGAAGTGCACGGCAGTCAGCCCATCGGCATGCAATCCCTTGGCGTAACGCATTGTCTCGACCTCGGCCAGATCGATGGAATCGATGAATACCAGCACGCGATGCGATGCTGCGCATGGTCATGTCAGGACGTTCAGCCGCAGACATCTCCAGCACCGACGCTTCTGCGCGATACTGCTTGTTGAGCCGAATCAACGCCAACACCAACGTGGGAAACACCACCACGATCAGCCAGGCGCCCTCGGTGAATTTCGCGATCGCGAAAATCAGTACCACGATCGTCGACAAGAGCCCGGCCGACAGATTGATCGCCATCTTGCGGCGCCAGCCGTTATCACGTTGGCGACAGATGGTGTTTGGCCATGCCGTAGCCGGCCATCGCGAAGGCGCTGAACACCCCCATCGCGAACAATGGCACCAGCGCGCCGACCGAGCCGCCGGTGCGCCAGCAGCAACACGATCGCCAGTACCGTCAGCAGGAGGATGGCATTCGAAAACACCAGCCGGTGGCCACGTTTCATCAGCGGACGCGGCAAGAAGCTGTCTTCGGCGACGAAGTGCGCCAGCGCGGGGAAGCCATTGAAGCTGGTGTTGGCGCCGTTGTAGAGAATCGCGGCGCTCGCTGCCTGCAGCGAGAAGTACAGGATGTTGCCGAGCAGCCCGTTGCCGAAAACCGCGCGGCCGATTTCGGACAGCATCGACGGGTAGCCCGCGAGATACGGAGTCGCGTGAGTCTCGAAAGCCAACCACGCCACACCGGCCAGCAGCAGCCCCAACGTCCAGGCCATGACAGTCAGCACCCGACGGGCATTGAGACCCGTCGGCCTCCGAAAAAGATTGACCGTGTTGGAGATTGCTTCCACACCGGTCAGCGAGGAACCGCCGTTGGCAAACGCCCGCAGGATCACCAGGATGGTCGCCCCCATCACCAGGCCATTGCCCTGATGCACCGGGACCGCCCCGGCGAGGTGGGTGGGGTCATAGGTCGGCAGACCCCCGAACACCTCACGGACGACCCCGACCACAACCATCAGCGTGAGCATGGCGATGAACCAGTACGTCGGCACCGCGAAGGTCCGGCCGGCCTCGCGTAGCCCTCGGAGGTTGGCGAAACAGAAGATCAGCACCGATCCGACGGTGATCTCCAGGCTGTAGGGGCCCAGGCCCGGCAGCGCGGAGACCACCGCGACCGTGCCGGCCGCGCATTGGATCGCGACAGTGACCACGTAGTCGATCAGCAGCGCCGCCGCCGCGATTTGCGCCACCCGTGGGCCGAAGTTCTCCCGGGCCACGATGTAGGAACCGCCGGCCCGGGTGTAGGTCATCACGACCTGGCGGTACGACGCGGCGACCAGCGCCAGAATCAGCAGGATCACCCCGGTCAGCGGCAGCAGCAAGACGAACGCCGCCATCCCAGCAGCCGGGAGCAACTCCACCATGATCTGCTCGGGGCCGTAGGCGGTCGAAGAGATCGCATCTGGCGAAAGCGCACCCAAAGCAACAGGATTCGACAGTTTTTCGTGATGAAGCTCGTCGGTGATCAACGGTTTGCCGAGAACGACTCGCTTCCACCCGTCGACCAACGAGGGCGCAATCTTCTGGTCGGCAGCCGGAACTGTCATCAGCCATTCCTAACCGATGGAAAAGCCGCCCGCCGTCATCCTTACGGCATCTTGACGCGCTTCGCCCAGTCCCTATCGACCCGAGACCGCAACGGAAACGTCGATACGGTCGCCAGCAACGCAAGCAGCTTGAAATGATGTACACGTGGCGGAACAGGCAGACATCACTTCCGGAAAGCGACCGAAGGCAGCAGATCCTGCCACGGTGTTCTCCGCGCTGGCCGAGATCATCTATCAGGGCTCGGACGCCGGCCAGATCTACGCGGCGATCTGCGTGGCGGCGACCCTGGTGGTCACCGGGTGCGATCACGCGAGCTTGCTGGTGCGCCGGGACGGTCGTTATGTCACCGTCGGCGCCAGCGACAGCATTGCGCAGCGGATCGACGACATGGAACGCCTGGCCGGCGACGGACCGTGCGTCGACGCGATCGAAGAAGAGACGCCACAGGTCGAAACCGACCTGACCACTCCGAATCAGTGGCCAGAATTGGCGAAACGGATCATCGCCGAGACCCCGGTGCGCGGCGCGATGGGGTTCCGCATCCTGGTGGACAAGCGCAAAACCGGTGCCCTGAACCTGTTCAGCGACACGGCGGGCGTCTTCGACACCGAATCCGCCGGGCAGGCCATCGTGCTGGCGTCGTTCGCCAGCGTGGCGATCAACGCCGTCGCGCAGGGCGAGGATGTCTCCACCCTGCGGCGCGGGCTGCTGTCCAATCGTGAGATCGGCAAGGCCGTGGGGATGCTGATGATGCTGCACGGCGTGGACGAGCAAAACGCGTTCGACATCCTGCGGCGGTATTCGCAAGATCTGAACATCAAGCTGGCCGACGTGGCGCGCTCGGTCATCGACAGCCGCGGCAAGCCGGTGTTCGGGGAAGGCGACCAGGCTTAGCGCGCCGGCGCCTTACTCGGGCAGACGCAGCTCGGGCTTTTCAACCTCTTCGATGTTGACGTCTTTGAACGTCACCACACGCACCTGCTTGACGAACCGAGCCGGCCGGTACATGTCCCACACCCAGGCATCGGATAACCGCAGCTCGAAGTAGACCTCGCCGTCGGCGTTGCGTGGAACCATCTCCACGCTGTTTGCCAGATAGAACCGGCGCTCGGTTTCCACCACGTAGCTGAACTGTCCCACGATGTCCTTGTATTCGCGGTACAGCGAGAGCTCCATCTCGGTTTCATACTTTTCGAGATCCTCGGCACTCATCTGCTCAGCCGTCCTTCTCCGTCCCCTGGTCGATTGACCTGGTCCATCTTTCCCCACTCATCCTCGATCTGCTGACCCGGCTGGCTTGAATGCGTCTCCTCACCGGCCAGTCCTGGCCGCATCGTCGACCGGCCGAGTTGAAGGTCCGGATGGACTCCGCAGTCCGCGCGACGCCACCCGCCGCACATTGATGAACGAATACCGATGCTCCGGGCAGGGACCCAGCTCATGCAGCGCCGACGAATGCGCCGCGGTGCTGTAGCCCTTGTGCACGGCGAATCCATAGCCCGGGTGGTCATCTTCCATCGCCACCATCAGTCGATCCCGGCTGACCTTTGCCAGCACGCTGGCCGCGGCGATACACGCCGCCGCGGCGTCGCCACCGATCACCGGCAGCGACGGCACCGCAAGCCCCGGCACCCGGAACCCGTCGCTGAGTACGTAGCCGGGTCGAATCGACAGGCCTGCCACCGCCCGTCGCATCCCCTCGATGTTGGCCACGTGCACCCCGCGCCGGTCGACTTCGGTAGACGGGATGAACACCACGTGATAGGCCAGCGCATATCGGCGGATCAACGGGAACAGCTTCTCCCGCGACTTCTCGGTTAGCTTCTTCGAATCATCAAGAGCGACAAGGCTTTCCAGCCGAGCAGGCCCCAGGACACACGCCGCGACCACCAACGGTCCGGCGCAGGCGCCCCGCCCGACCTCGTCCACCCCGGCAACCGGCCCGAGCCCGCTGCGGTAGAGCGCAGACTCCAGCGTGCGCAGGCCCGACGATTTGCGGATCACCGTCCGTGGCGGCCAGGTAGTGGCCATGCCTACTGATTCTGCTGCGGATTCACCGCATGCACAGCACCCCATCGCGAGGGCGGCCACACAATGAACCTCGCCTTACCGATCACGTTGTCGACCGGCACCGTGCCGGCCATCGGATCACCGGTGCACAGCAGTCCGTTGATCGCGTCACCGGGAGTGCTCGTGCAATGGGCCCGCGAGTCCGCCGAGTGAGTGCGGTTGTCCCCCATCACCCACAGTCGTCCCTGCGGGACGTGAACGGGCCCGAATTCCGGCCCCAGGCATGGGTAGACGGCGGGGTCGGCGTTCAGCGTGGCCGGATCGAGATACGGCTCGTTCAATCGCTTGCCGTCGACCGTGAGCCCGGTGCTGTTGCGGCATTGCACGGTCTGACCGCCCACCGCGACGACGCGCTTGACCAAGTCGTTCTCATCGGGCGGCACAAAGCCGATGAACGACAGCGAATTCTGCAGCCAACGGATCGCTGCGTTGTGCGAGCGAATCGATTTGTAGCCCACGTTCCACGGCGGCGGACCCTTGAAGACGATGACGTCGCCGGGGTGCGGCGAGCTGAAGTGAAAGGTGACTTTGTCGACCATGATCCGGTCTCCGACGCAGCCCGAGCAGCCGTGCAGCGTGGGTTCCATCGATTCCGACGGGATCAGGTAAGGACGGGCCACGAACGTCAACATGACGTAGTAGAGCACCAGAGCGATCACCGCGAGGAGAACGGTTTCGCGCAGTGCCGCGCGCTTTTTGCCGATGTGCTCGTCCGTGTGAGCCGAGTCCGGCTCTGGGGTGGACGGCGGGTTTGTCGCGACTTCTGGATCGGCCGTACCGGAATCGGGTTGACCCTCAGACGAGTCGGTCGTTTCAGTCACGGCTTCAGCGTAGCCAGCGTCGCCGCGCTGTTCGGCACGGCCGCCGGAGAATCGCCGACGAGGCGCTGAAAATCAGCGCTTCTCCTTGATCTTGGCTTTCTTGCCGCGCAGTTCACGCAAGTAGTAGAGCTTGGCGCGACGGACGGCACCGCGGGTCACGACGTCGATGTGGTCGATGTTGGGCGAGTGGACCGGGAAGGTCCGCTCGACGCCGACGCCGTAGCTCTCCTTGCGGACGGTGAAGGTCTCCCGGACCCCGCCACCCTGGCGGCGCAGCACCACGCCCTTGAACACCTGGATACGCTCCTTGGCGCCCTCGATGACCTTCACGTGCACGTTGATCGTGTCGCCGGGGCTGAAGGCCGGGAGGTCGTCGCGCAGCGACGTCTTGTCGACGAAGTCCAGCGTGTTCATTCGGAGACACTTCCTTGCGGTCGCGGCCATGTGCCGCTGCTCGCCGCTGCGGGCGGGTGAGCAGGCAACTCAGCCGATGGATTCGGACATCTGGGAGTCTCGCGGTGGGCGGTGGCGAGCCGGCCGGCCGGCAACCGCTGGAGACAACTGGTCAATTGTGCCAGATCGGGCCCACGCAGCGAAATCACGGCGAATCGCGGCCATCTCCTACCCCGCCTTGACGTGGGCGAATGGTACACATGTCCGTGAAATGACCGTGCAAACACGCCTTCCGCTGCTGCTCATCGCCACTCTTGGCGATGCTGACGGTGTCGACCACCGGCTGCGCAAAGGTGTACGGCGCACCCGATGATCCGCCGCCGGTCAACGGCGGTGCGCTCCCCCCGCGGCAGCCTTCGACGGACTGGCCGCCCGCATCGCCAAGGCCACCGACGACGCCGCGACCAGCGGCGCGACGATCTCGGTCGCGGTGCTCGACCGGGTGACCAACCAGATGCTGACAGGCGGAAACGATCAGCTGGTCGCGATCGCCTCGGTGGCGAAGCTGTTCATCGCCGACGATGTGCTGTCCCAGGAACCCGGCTCTGCACTGTCGTCGGCAGATCGCCAGGCACTGGACAGCATGCTGCGCTCATCCGACGACGGCGCCGCCGAGACGTTCTGGGCGGCGCGCGGCGGCGACACGGTCATCAACGACGTCGCGGGCCGCTACGGGCTGACATCCACCACCCCGCCCAGCGACGGGCAGTGGTGGAACACCATCAGCTCGGCCTCGGACCTGGTCCACTACTACGACACGCTGCTCAACGGGGGCGGTGGCCTGTCCAGCGAGCGCGCCGAGATCATCGTCAACGACCTGGCCGGGTCGACCGCGAACGGCGCCGACGGCTACCCGCAGCGATTCGGCATCCCCGACGGGCTTTACGCCGAACCGGTCGCGGTCAAGCAGGGCTGGATGTGCTGCATGGACGGCGCCAGCTGGATGCACCTATCCACCGGGATCATCGGCGCCGACCGGCGCTATGTCATGGTGATCGAGTCCCTGCAGCCCTCCGACGACGCCACCGCGCGGGCGACGATCACCCAGGCCGTCAAGACGATGTTTCCGTCCGGGCGGATCGGAGCCTAGCCCCGATCTTTTCGCCACAGGTCCGGACGGCGTTCGCGGGTGCGCTGCTCGGATGCTTCACGCCGCCAGGCTTCGACGCGGGCGTGATCACCGGACAACAACACCTCGGGGACATCGAGTCCACGCCAGCTCGGCGGCCTGGTGTACGACGGCCCCTCGAGTGTCCCGTCGGAGTGCGAATCGTCTTGGTGCGATACAGGATTGCCCAGGACGTTCGGCAACAGCCGCAGTACCGCCTCGATCATGACCAGCGCCGCGGATTCCCCGCCCGGCAACACATAGTCACCGATGGACACCTCTTCGACGCGCAACCGCGTGCCGGCGTCCTCGGCGACCCGCTGGTCGATTCCCTCATACCGGCCGCAGGCGAACACGAGATGCGATTCGCCGCCCCACCGCTGTGCGGTCGACTGGGTGAACAATCTGCCGGCAGGTGTCGGGACTACGAGAAGTGTTTCCTGGGAACAGATCTCGTCGAGCGCTTCACCCCAGACCGGCGCCTTCATCACCATCCCCGGCCCACCGCCGTACGGCGAATCGTCGACCGAGCGATGCACGTCGTGCGTCCACCGACGAAGATCATGCACGTCGAGCTGGACCAGCCCGGACTCGATTGCCTTGCCCGGCAACGATTGCCGCAGTGGATCCAGATAAGACGGGAAAATCGTCACGACGTCGATTCTCATATCGGCGCGCCCTCAGCTCTCCAAATCCAGGAGACCATCGGGCGGATCGATGTCGACGACACCGTCCTCCAGCGACACTGACGTGACGATGGCGCTGACGAACGGCACCAGCAACTCGGGCGCCTGGTCGCGTTTGACCGCCAGCAATTCGCCGGCCGCCGTGTGCAAAACCTCAGTGACAGTGCCGAGTTCGAGGCCCGTCGTCGTCCGCACGAGAAGACCTTCGAGTTGGTGGTCGTAGTAGGTGTCCGCCTCGTCGATCGGCGGCAGGTCCGCTGTGTCGATCAGGAACACACTGCCTCGCAGCGCGTCGGCACCGTCGCGGTCGGCCACGCCTGCCAGCCGCAGCAACAGGCGGCTGCCGTGCGGGCGAACTGTCTCGACGGTGTAGGTGCCCTCGCGGCGATCACGTCCCCTGGCGCGCAACACCGAACCCGGGGCGAATCGAAGCTCCGGATCGTCGGTACGAATATCGACGACAAGTTCGCCGGTGACGCCGTGCGCCTTGACCACACGCCCGACTGTCAACTCCACGCCGACGTCTCCGCTACTGGTCGGTGTCCACCACGTCGACACGAATGCCGCGGCCACCGATGCCGGCGACCAGCGTGCGCAGCGCGGTCGCGGTACGTCCGCCGCGACCGATCACCTTGCCGAGATCCTCGGGGTGGACGTGCACTTCGACGGTCCGGCCGCGCCGGTTGGTCACCAGGTCGACGCGCACATCGTCGGGGTTGTCGACAATCCCGCGGACCAAGTGTTCGACGGCGTCAACGACGACGGTACTCATGGCGGCGGTCAGCTCTCGGTTGCCGGTTCGGCCTGCTCGGCGGCAGCACCTTCAGCGGCCGGCGCGGCTTCTGCGGCTTCTGCGGCCGGCGCGGCCTCGGCTTCTGCGGCCTTATCGGCCGGTTTGTCCGCGGCGGCCTTCTTCGCCGGAGCCTTCTTCTGCTTCGGCTTGGCGGCCTCGGTCTCGGGAGCACCGTCGGCGGCGGCCAGGGCCGCGTTGAACAGCTCCAGCTTGCTCGGCTTGGGCGCAGCGAGCTTCAACCGACCCTCGGCGCCGGGCAGTCCTTTGAACTTCTGCCAGTCACCGGTGATCTTCAGCAGCTTGAGAACCGGCTCGGTGGGCTGAGCACCAACCGACAGCCAGTACTGGGCGCGCTCGGAGTCGATCTCGATCAGGCTGGGGTCCTCTTTGGGGTGGTAACGGCCGATGACCTCGATGGCCCGGCCTTCGCGACGGGTCCGCGCGTCGGCGACGGAGATGCGGTACTGCGGGTTGCGGATCTTGCCGAGCCGGGTGAGCTTGATTTTCACAGCCATGGTGAAGCCACTTCTCCTACGGATGTCACGCTGCAATTCAGCGATTCGGGCGGGAATGCCCGGATCCGGTTTTGCCTCGCGTGTGTGACCGCCGAACAAGCACCGCACAAAAGGTGGGTCGCGCGACGGACAGCCGCCTATTGTGCCAGAGCCAGGCCTTAAGTCAGAAATTCACGTCCCAGCGCGCACAACCGCTAGAGGATTTTCTGGAAGCATTTGGTTTCGACGCGGCGAGTCATCCGCCAGCCGTCGGCGGTCCGGGAGAACTCGTCGTCGTACCAGAGGCCGCAGAACATCACCTGCTGTTTGTCGCCGCCGAGCACCATCGGGTTGAAGCAGATTGTCCGCGACGACGCGGTGTCCCCGTCGATGCGGACCGAGAAGTTGCCCAGCATGTGCGCGTACATCGGGAAGTTCGGCAGCACCTCCGCCAGCCAGGCTTTGACCTCGGGATAGCTGCCTTCGATCCCGCCGAGGGCGGTGTAGTCGATGTAGGCATCCTGGGTGAAGACGGCATCGAGATCGTCGAAGCGGCGGGTGTCGATCGCGGTGGAGTAATCGGTGATCAGCTGCTGGATTTCCAACCGGTCAGAGATTTCGGCGAGGCTCAACATGGCTTGATTGAACACCCGCCGCCTGGCGACGATGCGGCTTGGTCTGCAAGCCGAGGTGGGGGTACCTCCCAGCCGCGTAGCCGGCGAGGGGCGAGCCGGGCTGATGTGCCGAGCGCGGCGACCGGCCGCGCGGGCCGGTATGGTCGCCTAGCCATGCGGATGCTGATCGCCGCAGTCACGGCTGCGGTCTCCTTTCTCGGCGCCGGCACGACTGCGTGGGCTGACGCCGGCGTGCAGCCGGTCGGCTCGGTGCCCATCCCCGACGGGCCGGCGCAGACGTGGTTGGTGGCGGACCTCGATTCAGGCCAGGTGCTGGCCGCGCGTGACGAGAACCTTCGCCACCCGCCGGCGAGCACGATCAAGGTGCTGCTGGCGCTGGTCGCACTCGACGAGCTGAGCCTGGACTCGACCGTTGTCGCCGACACCGCCGACACCCAGGTCGAGTGCAATTGCGTGGGCGTGAAGGCCGGTCGCTCCTACACCACGCGCCAACTGCTCGATGGCCTGCTGCTGGTGTCGGGCAACGACGCGGCCAACACGCTGGCGCACTCGCTGGGTGGACAGGACGCGACCGTGGCCAAGATGGACGCCAAGGCTGCGTCGCTCGGCGCGGTGAACACGCACGCGTCGACGCCGTCCGGCCTGGACGGTCCCGGCGGATCGGGCTGGTCGACGGCCCACGATCTGGCGGTCATCTTCCGCGCGGCAATGGCCAACCCGGTGTTCGCTCAGATCACCGCCGAGCCGTCAGCCATGTTTCCGGGCGAGAGCGGCGACCACCCGATCGCCAACCATGACGAGTTGCTGTCGCGTTACCCGGGCGCGATCGGCGGCAAGACCGGCTTCACCGACGCCGCACGCAAGACGTTCGTCGGCGCGGCGGCTCGCGGTGGCCGCCGCCTGGTGATCGCCATGATGTACGGGCTGGTGCACGAGGGCGGGCCGACCTACTGGGATCAGGCCGGCAACCTGCTCGACTGGGGGTTTGCCCTCAGCCCACAATCGGGGATCGGCACGCTGTAGGCCTCCGACGACAGTCACCGCACGGTTTCGGCTAGTCTTCTGATGCCGTGGCATTCTATTGCACAGGAGTTCAATATGACTGTCCACGGCGTCCCGTCGACATGCGTCGACACTGTCCGTCGGTTGAGTCGCCAGCCATTACCAACGATGTCTGCGTTCACGAGCACTCCACGCAGGTACACGTAAGGAATGAGAGATCGATGATGGCCGAAAACCAACACGCTGACTCTGGTTCGCCACCTCAATCCGACAACGACGATTTCAGCGCCCACGAATCAGAGGTCGATGGACTGGCGGTGGTGGCCGTCAGCGGAAGCGTGGACATGCTCACCGCGCCCGGACTGTCCGAAGCGATCGATGCCGCACTCGCCAAGAAGCCGAAGGGCTTGATCGTCGACTTGTCCAAGGTCGAGTTTCTGGGCTCGGCCGGGATCAGCGTGTTGATGAAAACCCGCGACACCCTCGGCGACGCCACCCCGTTCTGCGTGGTTGCCGATGGGCCGGCTACCCACCGGCCGCTTACCCTGCTGGGCATCAACGAGCTGATGAGCCTGTGCCGCAGGCTGGACGACGCAGTCAGCAAGCTCACCGACAGCTGACGATCAGGCCGGCAGGCCGATTCCGCTCAGCAAGGACGACAGCAAGGCGATGCGCCGGTCTTCTATCTCGGGCTGAGGCAGCACCGCCCGCAGCATCGCGGCGCCGTCAAAGGTGTTGGTCAGCAACGCCACCAGGACCGGGAAGGTCTCCTGCGAGAAACCGTCGGCACCGGGCAGCGCCCGCGCGGCATCGCAGATCTTGCTGGTGTATTGCTCGAGGACGTGTTGCAGCGTGGTGTTGAGTTTGTCGTCGGTGCGCGCGGCGATCATCAGCTCGTAGAGCACCGCGTTGGTGGAGCTGCTGGTGATGTCGCGCAGGATTGTCAGTCCCGCTTCCAGCGCCGGCCGGTCCGACGGGATCGCGGCGACCTGCTTGGTGAACGAATCAAGTTGGCGCCGAAGCACTTCGTAGGCCGTCGCGGCCATGAAATCGCCCATGGTGTCGAAGTGCCGGAACAGGGCGCCAACCGACACCCCGGCTCGCTTGGTGATCACCGCGGCCGACGCTCGCGCGTACCCGACTTCGATGATCGTCGCGATACTGGCCTCGAGCAGACGCGCCACCGTCTCCTCCCGGCGCTGCTGCTGGGTCCGTGCCATCGACAGGACCTAGGTGCTCGAGCCGGCGAGCTGTGGCTGACCCGCGCCCGCCCGCAAGTACCGGCCGGACTTCACGGTCTTTCCGTAACCCTCACGGAACTGGCCGTCGCGGAACACAATTGCGCCGCCCACGCCCGTCGCCACCACCGCGGCGTCGTTGCGGTTGACCATGCGGCTCAGGTCGCCGTAGAACGGCACCTTCTCCTCGTGGTAGCCGTCCACCGAATCGTCCAGACCCGCGGGGTCGATGACGACGAAGTCGGCACGGTCGCCTTCCCGCAACGTCCCGGCGTCCAGGCCGAACCAGTCGGCCACCTCGCCGGTCAGGCGATACACCGCGCGTTCGATGGTCATGAACGGCTCGCCCTGCTGGTACGCCTCGAGCGTGCGCTTGAGGAACCGCAACGAGAAGTTGTAGAACGCCATGTTGCGCAGATGCGCGCCGGCGTCGGAAAAGCCCAAGTGGATACTCGGCTCTCCTGCCAGCTTGTTGAGCTGCTTGGGCCGGTGGTTGGCGACGGTCGTCGTCCAGCGCACGTTGCGCTCACCGTTGTCGACCAGAACGTCGAGGAACGCGTCGAGCGGATGCAGTCCGCGCTCGTCGGCGATCGCACCGAAGCTCTTGCCGATCAGCGTCTGGTCGGGGCATTCGACGATCACCGCCTCGTGAAAGTCCTTGTGCCACAGTGACGGACCGAGTTTGACGCGGTCGAACTGGCGGCGGAACTTGCGGCGGTACTCCTCGTCGGCCAGCAATTCGTTGCGCTCCAGCTGGTCTCGCAGGTGCAGCGCCGCGGTGCCGGCACCGAACTCCTCGAAGACCGGGAGGTCGATGCCGTCGGAGTACAGCTCGAACGGCACCGGCAGGTGCTGGAAGCGCACCTTGGAGCGCAGCAGGAAGTTCATCAGTCGAGTACCCCGGCCGAAGACGTGTACGGCGAACGGCATCGACTTGGCGTCGGCGGATACCAGCAGGCTCATGCGAACCGCCTTGCGTAACCCCAACATTGGACTGCTCGAGAGGAAGAACAGCAGCGCCGACTCGGCCTTCGCGACATTGGGCGCGCTCTGCAGGATCCGGCCGCGCTTGCGCAAAACCTTGATCAGCTTGCGGCGTTCGCGCCACGTCGCGAACGTCGAGGGCAGCGCGCGAGAGCGGAAGCGGTCGCCGTCGAGCTTGTCGATCGCTGCGTCCATCCCCGACATGCCCAGCATTCCGGCTTCGAGTGCATCGTCGAGCATCGCCGCCATCTTGTCGAGCTCGGCCTCGGTCGGCTCCACGTCGCGGGTGGTGGCGCGCTCCAGGCCCAGCACCGCAGTACGAAGATCCGAATGACCCAGCAGCGAGCTGACATTCGGGCCGAGCGGCAGGCTGTCGAGTGTCTGCACGTACTCCGCGGGCGTCGACCACGTCTTGTCCTGCAACGCGCCCAGGACGAACTTGCGGGGCACCGCCTCGACTCGGCTGAACAGGTCGGCGGCGTCGTCGGCGTTGGCGTAAACCGTCGACAGTGAGCACATGCCCAGCAGCACCGTGGTCACACCGTGCCGGACCGACTCGCGCAGGCCGGGGTCCAGCAGAACCTCGGCGTCGTAGTGGGTGTGCACGTCGACGAAACCGGGGACAACCCATTTGCCCTTTGCGTCGATGACCTCGGGGCAGCCGGTGTCATCCAGCGGGCTCGGACGAAACCGTGACCACCACTCCGTCGCGAATACCCAGCGTGCGGGTCTGCGGCGAGCTTCCGGTGCCGTCGAACCACAATCCGTCACGAATGATCACGTCGTAGCTCACTGCTGTCCTCCGCATCGTTGGGGTGATGCGAAGCTAACATAGAGAGTAAGTACTCGCAATCTTTCTTTAGCCCGCCTTAGAGTCGGCCTCTGGTCCGGGCTCGCTGCGCCACTGGGCTGACGGCAGCCAGCAGCTCCGCAAGTTCGGCCACCGGGATCTCATCCAGCCTGGTCACCGCGTCGATGATCGCGCCGCGCAGCGCGGTATCGGCGAACGGTTCGGCGAGCCAGTGAAATTTCTCCACCACCCGATCCCACGACATCGGGCGGGTGGGCGATCCCTCGAAGTCGGATTGCTCGCGGCGAAACTCGCGTCCGTCGTTGAGGACGATGCGCACGCGGGCCTGGGTGCGCTCCGGGTAGGCCTCGGTCAGGTCGGCGGCGGCATGGACATCCACCCGCGCCAAGAGCTCTTGTACGTCGCCGTGGCGGACCCGTTCGGTCTCAAGCTGTTCCGGGCCGACCTGCCCGTCGAGCAGCGCGACGGCCACCAGATATTTGAGGTTGTAATCCGCCTGCTCTTTGGTCGACGGGTGGTCCTTGTCGCCGTAGCGGCCACCCCCGGCGATGTCGAACGCGCCTTGGAACACCTCGAGGGCCACCGACGCGACGTCGGTCGCGGCAATCGCATGCTCGTCGCGCAGTGCCAGCGTCGCGTCGATGACCACCTGGCCGTGGATGAGCGAACAGTACTGCTTGAGGTAGGTCTGTTCGACGGCGGTCAGTGACCGGTCTGATGCACGCAGATCGATGGACTGCTCGAATAGTTGTTCCAGGCCGTTGGGTCCCTCGAAAAAGGCTCGCGGACCGGTGATTCCACGGCCGGCGAGCATCGTGGCGTATACGGCCCGCATCCCGGTGATGGCCGGCGAGATCCCCTTCCATGTCGACACCGGCTCGGTGTGCACCGCGGCAAGCGACACGTTGTCCACTGCGGAGGCGGCGATCGCATCGGCCGTGCGGGATGCGTCGAGACCGAGCAGCTTGGCCGAGCCGGCTGCTGCCGAGATCGCCAATTGCAGCGCATGATTGAGCCCGCGGCCCATCACCGGAACCTGCTGCACTGAAACGACATTGGACCTCGTAGGCGACCGCGAGAGCGAGCAGGAAGTCCGCCCCGCTGGCATCGACGTGTTCGGCGACGGCGAACACCGCTCCGAAATTGTCGGCGGGATGACACAGACCACCGGGTGTCAGGTAGGTGTCGAGCAGATCGGGATAGCGCACCAGCACCGCATTGAAGAATGCCGCCTGGTCCACCGACGCGCGGCCACCGCCCACAAAGGTCGCGGTCGGGCGGCCGCTGAACTGTTCGGCGTGGGCGCGGATCGCGGGGATCAACTCGCCGTCAAGTGCACCGATAGCGCAGGCGACGCTGTCCAGGACGTTGCGCTTCAGCGTCGCTCGTGCTGACCCACGAAGATCGGATTGGCCAGCCCCGACCACGAAGTCGGCGAGCCGGTCGACGGTATAAGTCATGCCGTGCCTGTCTCGAAAACTGTTGGCGAACCGGGCTTGTCATTGTTGGCGTGCTCGATCCGCCGGCGCATGTCGTCGGAGATGTCCGGCATCTTCGCGAGATCGAACCAGCCGGCTTCGAGGCTTTCGTCGTCGGCGGGGAACGGTTCGCCGGACACCCAGTCCATCCGGAATACGTGATCGAGATACTGCGCGTGGTCTCCGTTGACATGGACCATCGGAGGGGTCACGTGCACCCAGGCCGAGTCGTCGTGCGACCGCATGGATACCGCTCTCTTCCAACACTTCTCGGACGGCACAATCCGCTGGGTTCTCCCCCGGCTCGACGATTCCGGTGACGGGCGTCCAGGCATGGTTGTCGGACCGTTTGATCAAGAGCACATGCTCATCGCGAATGACCACCGCGGTGATAGCGGGCAACCACAACAGCGCGTGCCCGATGTGCTCGCGGAGCTCGACGATGAATTCGGGTATCGGCATAGTCCCGTTTCTAACAGAGACCGTCGACGGGGACACGTGCGGTGCCCATGCAGGGTGCGCCTCTAAGCTCTTCTCGTCATCTCATCAGCACTGGAAAGGACGGCCGCCATGCCTCTCGCACGGATCGACCTCATCGAGGGCAAGTCGGCCGAATATCGCCGCACTATCGCAGACGTCGTGTACGACAAGATGATCGAATGCCTGGGAGTGCCCGAGGATCGATTTCAGACGATCACGGAGCACAAGGCGGAGAACTTCTTGTTCGACGCCGACTACCTCGGTATCTACCGGTCGGAGAACTGCATCTTCATTCAGCTGATCTTCCTCGACGTCGCAAGTCCTGAGCAGAAGGCCGCGTTCTATCGGGCGGTCGTAGACCAGTTACAGGAGAAGCTGCAGGTTCGCCCTGAGGACGTCTTCTTCAACCTCATGACCGTTCAACCCGCAGACTGGTCCATGGGCAACGGCCTCGCCACGTACATCAACGGGGTACCCACCGATCGTCTCGACCCGAATTCCATCGAGGGTTGAGCGGCCAGGTCGCTCAGTAGCGCTGGCCGCGCAGGATGACCAGGTCGGGCCGGTTCAGTACGGTCGGCCCTTTACGCGGATCGTCCTTGTAGCACAACAGGTCTGCCGAAGCGCCATCGTCCAGGGTCGGCCTGCCCAGCCACCGCCGGGCGTCCCAGCACGCCGCCCCCAGCGCCTCGGTGGGACTCATCCCGATGCCCTTGAGCGCCTCGACCTCGTCGCCGATGCGTCCGTGGGCGATCATTCCGCCGGCGTCGGTACCGGCGAAGATGCGTACGCCGGCGTCCCGGGCTGCGGCCAGTCGTGGGTAGCAGTTGGCGTACAGGTCGCGCATGTGCGCGGCGTACGTCGGATACTTCCCCGCGGCGTCGGCGATGCCGGGAAAGTTCTCGACGTTGATCAGCGTGGGCACCAAGGCGGTTCCATGTTCGACCATCAACTCGATGGTGTCGTCGGTGAGTCCGGTGCCGTGTTCGATGCAGTCGATTCCCGCCTTGATCAGTCCGGGCAGTGCGTCCTCACCGAAGACGTGCGCGGTGACTCGCGCGCCGTTGGCGTGGGCGGCGTCGATAGCGGCGGTCAGCACATCGTCGGACCACAGCGGCGCCAAATCACCTATGCCACGGTCGATCCAGTCGCCGACCAGCTTGACCCAGCCGTCGCCGCGC
The DNA here is from genome assembly GCA_963755805.1 of uncultured Actinomycetota bacterium. GTDB lineage: Bacteria > Actinomycetota > Actinomycetes > Mycobacteriales > Mycobacteriaceae > Mycobacterium. The sequence continues at coordinate 8,091 of CAVWLG010000002.1, read as the reverse complement.
CGCGCCTGCAGGGCCACCGCCTCGGGGAGCTGGGTCTCGTCTTCGATGTCAATGGGCAGGCCGGGGATGTAGCGCTTGGGACGGGCCAGATGCCGGCCGGCGCGGATGATGCGCGGCAGGTCGTCGCGGTCGTCGAGGCTGCGAGTGTCGATCGGCGATCCGCAGTCGCGCAACAGCAGCGCACCGGCATCACGATCGGTCTCGGCCTGTGCAACGGCCTCATCGAGCTCAACGGCGCCGCCCGGCCCCAGCCCGACATGGCAGTGCGCGTCGACCAGCCCGGGCAGAATCCAGCCGCCGTCGAAAATCGTGTCGGCTCCGCCGATCGGTTCGCGGCTGATCCTGTCGTCGGCGATCCACAATTCGATGGGTTCTTCGTCGGGTAGCCCGACCCCTCGAACGTGATGAGGCACTACTTGTTGCCTGGGAACTTCAGCTTGGATAAGTCGAAATCGGCCAGCCCGGGCGGTAATTCGTCCAGACCCTGCGGCATGTTCGACAGGTCAGGGAAGCCGGCCGGCATGCCTGCGCCGAGCGGGCCGCGGACCTTGGGCGGCGTCGGTCCGAACTTTTTGCCTTTCTTTCCCTTGCCGCCCTTGCCTTTTGCGTTTTTACGGGTTGCCGACTTACGTCCCAGCCCGGGGATGCCCATGCCGCTGACCATCGAGGACATCATCTTGCGAGCTTCGAAGAAGCGGTCGACCAGCTGATTGACTTCCGACACCGCCACACCCGAACCGTTGGCGATGCGCAGGCGCCGTGAGGCGTTGATGATCTTCGGGTCGGCCCGCTCCTGCGGCGTCATGCCGCGGATGATGGCCTGCAGCCTGTCGAGTTGCCGGTCGTCGACGGCGGCCAACGCTTCCTTCATTTGCCCTGCGCCGGGCAGCATCCCCAGCAGGTTGCCGATCGGGCCCATCTTGCGGATCGCCAGCATCTGCTCGAGGAAGTCCTCGAGCGTGAGCTCGCCGGAACCGATCTTGGCCGCGGCGGCTTCGGCCTGATCCGCGTCGAAAACCTGCTCGGCCTGCTCGATCAGGCTCAGGACATCGCCCATGCCCAGAATGCGGCTGGCCATCCGGTCCGGATGGAAGACGTCGAAGTCTTCCAGCTTCTCGCCGGCCGATGCGAAAAGAATCGGCACCCCGGCGATTTCACGTACAGACAGCGCGGCACCACCACGGGCGTCGCCGTCCAACTTGGTCAGCACCACACCGGTGAAGCCGACACCCTCGCCGAACGCCTGAGCAGTGGCCACCGCGTCCTGGCCGACCATCGCGTCCAGGACGAAGATGACCTCGTCGGGGTCCACGGCGGCGCGGATGGCGCCGGCCTGGGCCATCATCTCCTCGTCGATACCCAACCGCCCGGCGGTGTCGACGATCACGACGTCGAAGTGCTTGGTGCGCGCCTCCGCGAGCCCGGCCGCGGCGACGGCGACCGGGTCACCGGGGGCTGCGCCGTGATCGGTGTCCGCCGAGGTGCCCGGGTGCGGCGCGAAAACCGCGACTCCAGCCCGCTCCCCCACGATTTGCAGCTGGTTGACCGCGCCCGGCCGCTGCAAGTCGCACGCGACCAGCAGAGGGGTGTGACCCTGGTTGCGCAGCCACAGCGCCAGCTTGCCCGCCAGCGTGGTCTTGCCGGAACCCTGCAGACCGGCCAGCATGACGACGGTCGGTGGTGTCTTGGCGAACGCCAGCGTGCGGGTCTGGCCGCCGAGGATGCCGACCAGCTCCTCGTTGACGATCTTGACGACCTGCTGGGCAGGGTTGAGGGCGCCGGAGACCTCCGCACCCTTGGCGCGGTCTTTGATGCGACTGACGAAGGACCGGACAACGGGCAGCGAGACGTCGGCCTCCAACAGCGCCAGCCGGATTTCGCGGGTGGTGGCGTCGATGTCGGCGTCGGTCAGCCGGCCCTTGCCGCGAAGTCCTTGCAGGGCACCGGTGAGCCGATCGGACAGCGATTCAAACACGCAGCCCAGCCTAGCGGGGCGATGATCGACGCATGCTCGAGGTGATCGACAAGGGATCCAGCGACGACGCGCATCCGGTGCCGCTGCTGTTCGTCCACGGCGGTTGGCATTCCGCCTCATGCTGGGACAACTTCGTGGACTACTTCGCCGACGCCGGCTACCGCGCGGTGGCAGTGAGTCTGCGCGGCCATGGCGGCAGCCCGACCGACAAGCCCTTCCACGCGTGCTCGATCGCCGACTATGTCGACGACGTGCGCGCCACCGCCGAGAGCCTCGGCGGGCGCCCGGTCCTCATCGCACATTCGCTGGGGGGCTTCGTCGTGCAGCGATACCTGGAGAACCACGATGCCCCGGCGGCGGTCTTGGTGGCATCGGTGCCGCCGCAGGGCGTACTCGGGCTGGCGACGCGGATCTGGAGCCGCCATCCGTGGGTTTCGATGCGCTCGCTGCCGGTCGGCAACCTGACCGGCTTCATCGGCACCACGCCGCTGGTTCGTGAACACCTCTTCAGTGCCCACACGCCCGAAGAGATCGTCGAATCATGCGCTGCGCGTGTGCAATCCGAGGCGGTCCGCGCTTCTCTCGTCGACCCGCTGATTCGACGGGTGAGAACGAAGCGAGTCAGCACCCCGGTGTTGGTGTTGGGCGCCGCGGACGACGGCATGGTGACCAACGCCGAGGTGCGCGCCACGGCACGGGCCTACCGGACCGAGGCGGAGTTCTTTCCCGACATGGGACACAACATGATGCAGGAGCCTGCCTGGCCGAGCGTCGCCGAACGAATCGACGCCTGGCTACGGACCCGCCGACTCGGTTAGACCGCGGCCGCGTCCTGCGGAGCCTTGGTGCCTTCCAGGATCGCCAACAGGTGATGCTCGATCGCCGATCGGGTGCTCGAGCCCGGCTCACCGGTCGCCTTGGCGGCGGCGCTGCGCTCGGGCAACGCGATGCAGAACACGTCGTCGACCATCGACCCTCGCGTGGTGACCTTCGCCCAATCGATATCCACCCCGGCGCGCTCCAGCGCACCGGTGAGCAGTGCGAGCAGACCAGGGCGGTCGTTGGCCCGGATCTCGATGATCAGCCGGCCCGGCGTGCCCTCGAACCACAAGATCCGTGGCGGCGCGGACGAGTGATGGACCGGAACCGCGGTCGGCGCGTCGCCGATCGGCTTGGGCTTCGTGTCGGCTGAGCGCTGCTCCAGCGCGCTCAGCACGTCAGTCTGCCCACCCAGCGCGCGGATGAGCTGCTGGCGCAGCAAGCCCGACGCGGGCGGACTGCCGAAGTGTGGTGACACCACGAATTCGCTGATCGCAACGCCATCCTGGACATTGATCGACGCCGAGTGGACGCGCAGCGAGTTCAGCGTCAGCACCCCGGCCGCTTTGGAGAGCAGCCCGCGCTGGTCCGGCGCGATCACGACCGCATGGTGCAGCCGCCGGTCGGAACTCGGCCGCAGTTCGACGTGCACCTTGCGGTCAGCGGCCAGCGCCATGTACTCGGGATCCAGCGGATCGGCTTGCGGCAACGCCTCGCCATTCATCGACATTCGCGACCGGCGTACCAAATCACCGACCAGCGAGGCTTTCCAGTCGCTCCACACCCCCGGCCCGGTGGCCAACGAATCAGCCTCGGTCAGCGCGTGCAGCACGTCCAAGAGCACGGGGTCGCCATCCAGCGCATCGCAGACCGCGGCGATGGTCTGCGGATCGTTCAGGTCTTGCCGGATCGCGACCTTGGCCAACAGCAGGTGGTGGAACACCAGTTTGGACAGCATCTCGATGTCCGACGGCCACATGCCCAGCCTGGTGCCGATCTGGGTGGCCAGCTGTGCTCCCAGCACGCAATGGTCGGCGTCGCGCCCCTTACCGATGTCATGCAGCAGCGCAGCCAGGATCAACAGGTCGGACCGTGCCACCCGAGTAGTGAAAATCCTTGCCCGCGAAACGGTTTCAGCAAGATGGCGATCGACGGTCCAGATGTGTACCACGTCGCGCGGCGGAAGATCCCGCACCGCTCCCCACTCCGGGAAGAGCCGACCCCACAGCCCGGTGCGATCCAGTGTCTCGATGACCGCGATGGTGTCCGGGCCGGCGGCCAACATGACCAGGAGATTGTCCAACGCGTCGCGGGGCCACGGCGTGGGTAGTTCTGGCGCGGTATCGGCCAGCCGGGTCAGGGTGGCCACCGAAATCGGTAATCCGGTGACCGCGGACGCAGCCGCCACGCGCAGCAGCAGCGCGGGGTCGCTTTGCGGTCGGGCATCGCGGGCCAGCACGATCTCACCGGCGTACTCGACCACTCCCTCATCGAGCGGTCGCCGCGGGCGCCGCCGGATCGCCGACATACCGCGCCGCGGTAGCGCATTGGAGGCGGTCCGCAACCCGGCGTCGACGCGATAGCTGATGGTGCGTCCCACATCGGAGAGCACTCGGGACAAGTCGAAGCGGTCGCCGATGTGCAGCGCAGCGCTGATTTCATCGGCGAACTGGGCCAGCACCTGGTCATGCCCGCGGCCCGAGACCCGATGCAGTTCGGTGCGGACGTTGAGCAGCATCAGGTGGGCGCCGGTCAGCGAGCCCAGCGGGTCGTCGGCTTCGCCCACGGCCAGCCGGTCGGTGAGGTGCGCGATGGCCAGTGCGTCGAGCAGTTGAATATCGCGCAGGCCGCCGCGGCCCGATTTCAGGTCTGGCTCGGCCCGGTGGGCGATCTCACCGAAGCGGCGCCAACGGGCGTGGGTCTCGTCGACGACTTCACCGAAGATGGATTGGATTCCGGAGCGCCACTGGCGACGGATTCCGTCGATGAGGCGGCCGGACAGTTCCTCGTCCCCGGCGATGTGCCGGGTATCGAGCATCGCCAGGCAGGCGGACACGTCTGCGCTGGCGACCTTCAGCGTCTGGGCGACGGTACGCACACTGTGATCGAGTCGAATATTGGCGTCCCACAACGGATACCAGAGCGCATCGGCGACGTCTCGGACAGCTTCGGTGTTCATGCCGTCGTGCAACAACAGCAGGTCCAGATCGGAGTAGGGCACCAACTCGCGCCGGCCCAGTGAACCCGTGGCGACAATGGCAAAGCCGCTGCCGGCCATAATGCCGATCTCGGAAGCCTTTGTCGTCAGCCAGAATTCGTGCAGCTCGCCCCACGCTTCTCGAAGGGCGGCAGAGTCGAGCTCACTCGGCCCGCGGGCAAGCAACTTCTCCCGGGCGGCAGCCAAATCGTTTGCCGCGCCAGATATCTTGCCCGCCGTGGCCTCGTGTCCTGGCGGATCAGGTGACTCTTGTTCGCGCTGCGTCATTCCAATCCTGGTCGGATCGGCAAGGCCGAAGGTAGCTTCCAGCGGCCTGTGTCAGATTGCATCCGCTCCGCGCTCACCAGTGCGCACTCGCACGACGGTTTCCACGGGGCTCACCCACACTTTACCGTCGCCGATTTTTCCAGTCCGGGCGGAACGCACGATGCTGTCCAAGCACCTTGTCGGCGTCGAAGTCCTCGACCAACACCTCGACGCGGACCTTTGGCACGAAGTCGACGGAGTACTCGGCACCGCGGTAAACCTCGGTGTGGCCCTTCTGCCGGCCGTACCCCTGGACCTCGCTGACCGTCATCCCCAGGATTCCGACCTGCTCGAGGCTGGCCTTGACGTCCTCGAGCGTGAACGGCTTGACGATCGCAGTGATCAGCTTCATCTTCTATTCCGCCTCTACTTTGTCGCCCACTCGATCTTCCGAGCCATGACCACGAGCGCCCTCCGGCTCCGGCAGGCTCGCATGGGGAAGAACCGAGCCGCCCGCTGCCGCGAAATCGTAACCGCTCTCCGCGTGCTGAGACTCGTCGATGCCGGCGGCTTCTTCCTCAGGACTCAGACGCAGCCCGATCGTGTACTTGAGTATCAGGGCAATGATCAGCGTGACGATAGCGGAGTAGAACACCACGCTGAACGCGCCGATCGCCTGCCGCTCCAACTGGCCCCCCCGCCGCCGTCGAACAAGCCCTTGGACACACCGGCGACGCCGTTGATGGCGGGGCTCTCTGGGGCGGCAACCAGACCGACCAGCAGGGTGCCCGCCAGCCCGCCGACCAGGTGCACGCCCACCACGTCCAGCGAGTCATCGAAGCCCAGCTTGAATTTCAGCCCGACCGCAAGGCGCAGAGGATGCCGCCGACGCGCCGATGATCAACGCACCGAGATGTTGACCGAAGAGCAGGACGGCGTGATCGCGACCAATCCGGCCACGATACCGGAGGCAGCACCCAGCGTCGTCGCGTGACCGTCGCGAATCCGCTCCGTGAGCAGCCAGCCGAACATCGCCGTGGCCGTCGCAACGGTGGTGGTGAGGAACGTCGTCGCGGCGACGCCGTTCGAACTGTGGCCGAACCCGCGTTGAACCCGTACCAGCCGAACCACAGCAGGCCCGCGCCGAGCATCGCGAACGGCACATTGTGCGGGCGGAACGGCGTGGCGGGCCAACCTTGCGCTTTCCGAGGACGATAGCCAGAGCTACCCGGCCGCACCGGAGTTGATGTGCACCGCGGTGCCACCGGCGAAGTCGATCGCGTGCAGGTTCATGGCGATCCAGCCGCCCTTGTCACCCGTGACGCCGCTGAAGCAGAAGACCCAGTGCGCCACCGGGAAGTAGACGATCGTCGCCCAGAGCCCGGCGAACAGCAGCCACGGGCCGAACCGCAGGCGGTCGGCCACCGCACCGGAGATCAAGGCGACGGTGATGATTGCGAACATCGCTGGAAGGCCACGAATACGGTCTGCGGCATCGTGCCCGCGAGCGCGACACGTGGCCTTTCCTGCCGATCCGCGGCGGCCGAGGTGCCGCCGAAGAGACCCTTCATCCCCCAGTACTGGGTCGGGTCGCCGAACCGAAGTGGTCGTTGTCGTTGCCGAATGCCATCGAGTAGCCGTAGAGCACCCACAGGACCGCACGAACCCATCGCGCTGATGCTCATCATCAGCATGTTCAGCACGCCCTTGGCGCGCACCATGCCGCCGTAGAAGAAGGCCAGTCCCGGGGTCATCAACAGGACGAGGGCGGAACTTGTCAGCATCCAGGCGGTGTCGCCGGGGTCCGGTGGACCCATTATCGGGAAAGCCACTCGCAGCCTCCTCCTTAGCAGGCATTGCACGGCCAGACAGTCCGTTGACCTGGGACAGAACAATGCTGAGTGGTTGTTTCGTCAAGGACGCTGCGGGTTTCGCTCGTGTGAACGGATCACCGGCAGTTTCGGGGGTGTTAACGCGGCGTCGCCGGACTCATCCCGAGCAGCGCGTCGACGAACGCGGCCGGCTCGAACGGCGCCAGATCGTCGGGCCCCTCGCCCAGCCCGACCAGCTTGACCGGCACGCCGAGTTCCTGCTGGACGCGGAACACGATGCCGCCCTTGGCCGTGCCGTCGAGCTTGGTCAACACGACGCCGGTGATCTCGACGACGTCGGCGAAGACCCGCGCCTGCGCCAGGCCGTTCTGTCCGATCGTCGCGTCGAGCACCAGCAGCACCTCGTCGACGGCCGCGCGCTTGCTGACTACGCGCTTGACCTTGCCGAGTTCGTCCATCAGCCCGGTCTTGGTGTGCAGCCGGCCGGCGGTGTCGATGACGACGACGTCGGCGCCCGTCTCGATGCCCTTGTCGACGGCGTCGAATGCCACCGACGCCGGGTCGGCGCCCTCGGCGCCGCGCACCACTTGCGCGCCCACCCGCGATGCCCAGGTCTGCAACTGGTCGGCCGCGGCGGCGCGGAACGTGTCGGCCGCACCGAGCACGACCCGGCGGCCTCAGCGACCAGGACACGGGCCAATTTGCCGACGGTCGTGGTCTTTCCGGTGCCGTTGACCCCGACGACCAGCAACACCGACGGGTTGTCCTCATGAGGCAGGGCCCGGACCGAACGGTCTAACCTCGGGTTGCAGTTCCCGATCAGCACCTCTCGCAGCACCGCCCGCGTGACCGCGTCGGTGTGTACTGTCTGCTGGCGAGCTCGAGTAAGAAGTCCAGCCACCACTGAGCTGGTCACCGTCGGGCCCAGGTCGGCGATCAGCAGGGTGTCTTCGATCTGCTCCCAGGAATCTTCGTCGAGATCGCCGCCGCCGATGAGGCCC
>CAVWLG010000001.1:0-16865 GCA_963755805.1 uncultured Actinomycetota bacterium | reverse complement strand
CCGCGCGCGTCTGCGCGGCGTTGCGCGGCCGGGTCACGGTCATGACGGCGCCGGCCCGACCAGTAGCGGCCGGAACACCGGAGCTGCCCACTGCCGCAGTTCTTCTCGGCTGAGGTCGGCCGCCGGCACATTGCCGAGCACCGACCGGGTCGCGGCCAGCCCGATGACGAAGGCATCGGTCACCGCGATGCGCTGCTGGTCGTGGTCGGGGGTGGTGGCCTTCAGCGTCGGCGCGACGTGGACCGCGAGGTTCTCGTTGAGTTTGTCGGCGGCGACCCGGCTGGTCATCGCGGCCTGGAGCAGCGCCATGAACGAGTGGTCTTCCTCCCACACGGCGAAATACCGCGGCAACAACATGTCCGCGATGTCGTCGGGAGCCGCATCCGTAGATCGGGAAACTCGATGGCGAACTCGGTGGCGGTCGCGAAGAGATCCTGCTTGCTGCCGAAATATCGGGTGACCATCGCGGCGTCCACGCCGACGTCCGACGCGATCGCGCGCAACGTGGTGCGGTCGTACCCCTCTGCCGCGAACCGACGACGCGCGGAGGCCAGGATGTCCGCCCTGGTCTGCGCGGCATTGCGCGGTCGCTTCGTCATCGCCGACCAACTTTATGTCATCAGCTGTTGACTAGGTTGGAGGCCACGCGTATGTTCAAGTCACCAACCGTTGACAAAAGTCATCGGCTGTTGAGAACGACAGATGGGCGGTCCCATGATCGCGGTGTGAGCACAAATGATTCGGCGACGCTTGGCCGTCGGCTGTCCGGAATCACCGAGCGGACGCTCCAGCGTTGTTGACGCGTGGACGAACAATTCGGAACCAGTGAGGCATCTTCGGGCTGTCTGCGGCACAATTGCACGACAGCCCCAGCTTCAGAAGCGGCAGTGTTGCCGGCACGCCACGTCGTCCACGGAGGGTCAGGAAAATGAGCGCACGTCATTGAGCGGCAACGATTTTGGGCCCACAAAGCCGGCAGCGTCATCGCCGGCGTGCAGGGCGCACTGCCCGAGTATCGATACGAGCAGAGCGAGATCACCGAGATGCTTGCCGCGCTTCCGGCTTTCAAGGATCACGGAGACCTGCTGCGCAAGTTCCACTCGAGTTCCAAAGTCGACAGCCGCTACCTGGTGTTGCCGCTCGAGCAGTACGCCTCGCTGACCGACTTCGGCGACGCGAACGACATCTGGATCGAGAATGCGGTGGAACTCGGTTGTGCGGCGATGTCGGCGGCGCTCGACGAGGCGGGGTTGCGGCCCGAGGACGTCGACGTGGTGATGTCGACGACCGTCACCGGCCTCGCGGTGCCGTCGCTGGAAGCCCGGATCGCCACGCGGCTGGGCCTTCGCCCCGATGTGCGACGGGTTCCGATGTTCGGCCTGGGTTGCGTCGCCGGCGCCGCGGGAGTCGGCCGGCTCAACGACTATCTGCGCGGCGCGCCCGACGACGTCGCGGTGCTGCTGTCCGTCGACTGTGCTCGCTTACCTTCCCCGCGACGACACCGTCGCTGGCTTCCCTGGTGGGCACCGCGCTGTTCGGCGATGGCGCCGCCGCGGTCGTCGCAGTCGGGGAACGCCGCGCTGAGCAGATCGGCGCCCGCGGTCCGGACGTCCTCGGTTCCCGTAGCCACCTCTACCCCGACTCGCGGAACACGATGGGCTGGAACATCGGCTCCACCGGTTTCGGACTCATCCTTTCCCCGGATGTCGCCGACGTCGTCGAGCAGTATTTGGCCGACGACGTCACGGGGTTACTGTCCAGCCTACGGGTTGAACATCGCCGATGTCGGCGCCTGGGTGAGTCATCCGGGCGGCCCGAAGGTCATCGAGGCGATCGTGTCTCGCTCGGATTACCCGACGACGCACTGGAATTGACGTGGCGCTCGTTGAACGAGGTCGGCAACCTGTCGTCGTCGTCGGTGCTGCACGTCTTCCGCGACACGATCGCCAAGCAGCCGCCGGCCGGCAGCCCGGGATCATGCTGGCCATGGGCCCCGGCTTCTGCTCCGAGCTCGTCATGCTGCGCTGGCGGTGACGCCGCGATGATCTGGTATGCACTGCTGGTCGGCGCGGTGGCCATCGAACGACTCTTCGAAGTCCGAGTCGCCGAACGTAATCGCGACGTCAGCAAGACATATGGCGGCATCGAGTTCGGCGCCGGCCACTACCCGGCCATGGTGGCGCTGCACTTCAGCCTGCTGGTCGGCTGCCTCGTCGAGCCAATCGCATTGCACCGCAACTTCATTCCCGCTCTGGGCTGGCCGATGTTCGCACTGGTGCTGGCAGCGCAGGGGTTGCGCTGGTGGTGCATCACCACGCTGGACTACCAGTGGAACACCCGCGTCATCGTCATCCCGGGCGCCAGTCGCGTCACCGGTGGGCCCTACCGACTGATGCCCCATCCGAACTACGTCGCCGTGATCACCGAAGGTGTGGCGCTGCCACTGGTGCACACCGCATGGCTTACCGCCCTGGTCTTTTCGCTGCTCAACGCGTGGCTGCTCAGCACCCGGGTCAGAGTCGAGAACGCCGCGTTGGCGAGCCTGGCGTGATCGACCTTCTGGTGGTCGGTGGCGGACCCGCAGGACTGGCCACCGCGATCCACGGTGCCCGAGCCGGGTTGGACGTGGTTGTCGCCGAACGGCGTCGCGGACCGATCGATAAAGCGTGTGGCGAAGGCCTGATGCCGCATACCCTGGGCCATTTGCAGAAGCTCGGGGTGTATCCACTCGGTAAACCGATCCGCGGCATCAGCTACCGGGACGGCGATCGCCAGGTCGACGCGAAGTTCAAACGCGGTACCGGCCGCGGTGTACGCCGAACGGTGCTGCACAGTGCACTGATCGACGCGGCAGTCGAAGCCGGCGTGGACATCGTCCGTGACGAGATCCGCGGAATAAGCCAGGACGCCAACGGAGTTCGCGCTGGGCGCTGGCACGCGCGATACCTGGCCGCGGCCGATGGGTTGCACTCCCCCATCCGCCGGTCGCTGGGTTTGGAACAGACCAGTCCCGGCCCGCGGCGCTGGGGCATCCGCCGGCACGTGCAGACCGCACCGTGGACCGACCACGTCGAGGTGCACTGGGCGGCCGGCGCCGAGGCGTACGTGACACCGGTCGCGGACGACTGCGTGGGTGTCGCGCTGCTCAGCTCGAGCCGCGGCGGATTCGATACTCACCTCGAGGAGTTCCCCGCGCTGCGTGAGCGGATCGATGGCCACCCTCACGAACCCGATCGTGCGGCCGGGCCACTGCGGCAGAAGGTTTCGAGTCGCACGGCCGGGCGAGTCCTGCTGGTCGGCGACGCCGCCGGCTATGTCGATGCGCTCACCGGCGAAGGCCTCGGGTTGGCCTTCGGCGCGGCCGAAGCGTTGGTGGATTGCGTCCTCGCGGGCCGGCCGGGAGATTACGACCGGCGGTGGCGTCAACTGACGCGGCGCTATCGGATGCTGACCGCTGCGCTGCTGCAGGCCAGCGCCTACGCTCCGGCCCGGTCACGCATCGTGCCGGCCGCGGCGGCGATGCCGGCGGTGTTCACCGGTATCGTGAATTTGCTTGCGCAGTAAGGGCAAACGGTCAGACCTGGTTGAATCCGCCGTCGGCGGTGACGGTGGAACCGGTGGTGAAGCTGGACAGGTCGCTGGCCAAAAACACCGCGGCGTTAGCGATTTCGACGGACTCGGCGAAGCGTCCCAACGGGATGGTCGAGACGCGAGCGGCACGGAACTCTTCGATCGAGGAGTTGGGGTTGGTCTGGGCAGCCAGGTTGTCGCTTCCCGGCGTCGCGGTCGAGCCCGCGACGAGGACGTTGACCCGGATACCGCGATCGGCGAGTTCGTTGGCCCAGGCGCGCGCCAGTGATCGCACGGCGGCCTTGGACGCGGCATAGATGCTCAGCCCTGGCCGGCCGCGGTCGGCGGTGGTGGAACCGATCAAAATGACGGAGGCACCGTCGTTGAGCAGCGGCAGCGCTTTCTGGACGGTGTAGACCACGCCTTTGACGTTGGTCGTCAGCAACGTGTCGAGGTCGTCTTCGCTGATCTCACCCAGTCGAGCAACTCTCGTCGAACCGGCGTTGGCGACGACGACGTCGAGGCCCTTCACCGGCCGCGGCGACCTCGGCATAGAGCCTATCGAGGTCCGCAGGTATTCCTACGTCACCAGGAACCGGGGCTGCCCGGGGTCCCAATTGAGCGGCGGCGGAACTGAGTTCGGGTTGCCGACGGCCGGTGATGAACACCCGTTCGGCGCCCTCGGCGATGAACCGCTCGGCGGTGGCCAGCCCGATGCCGGAGTTGGCACCGGTGACGACGGCGGTCTTGTGGTCGAGTAGCCCCATCCGCACCTGACTCTAATGATTGTTACTTAGCCTTCGCTACGGTAGCACCGCGAAATCCCGGCTGGCCGGGCGCTGGGTCGCCAGACCCCGGCTGGCCCGGCACTGGGTCGTCAGAACCCTAGGCGACAAGCGGTTTCGGAGTGTCCACGATCGAGTAGTCGCTGGCATCGCCGGAAGACGACGCGGCTGCGCTCCCCGTTGACACTGACCGGGATGTCGCCGGCGAGCGTGATGCGGCGTACCTCGCGGCGCTGATTGCCGAAATCGGAGACGGCGTAATGCTGGGTCGCGCGGTTGTCCCAGATTGCGACGTCACCGAGCTCCCAGTTCCACCGAATGGTGTTCTCCAGCCAGGTGATCCGATCCTGGAAGAGCCGGTACAGCGACTGGAATTCGGCGCCGTTGAGTCCGACGAACGATTTGGCGAATGAGCCCAGCAGCAACGACTTCTCACCCGATTCCGGGTGCACCCGGACGACCGGATGCTGCGTCTCGTAATGCGTCGAGTGGAATTGGGATGCGTACTTCACGATCGCCTCGGGGTCGGCTTGCGCCGCCGCCAGCTTGGCCGGATCGATCTGGGCATAGTCGAACGCATTGTTGTGCACGGCCCACAGATTTTCGGCGAGCTCCTTCAACGGCTGGGGAAGCTGTTGATATGCGGCGACGGTGGAAGCCCACGTGGTCGTGCCGCCATAGGGCGGCAGCTCGACGGCACGCAGGATGGACGCCTTCGGCGGGCGGTCGACGAACGTGACATCGGTGTGCCACTGGTTGGCGCCGCCACCTCCGATGGCTTCCAGTCGCATCACCCGGCTTCCGTCGAACTTCAGCGTCGGATGCGGCGTGGTGGGCACGCCGAGGCTTTCGGCGAAGTCGTAATGGGAATCGTCGTCGAGGTGATCCTGTCCGCGGAAAAAGATCACCTTGTGGGCGATCAGCGCCTGATTGATCGCTGCTGCGGTCTCGGCATCGACGGCGCCCAGGCGTACCCCTCGATGCGCGCCCCGATGTTCTCGCCCAGCTGCACCACACGTATGTCACTACTCATCGCTGCTCCCTTTTCGACATTCTAAATGTAGGCGGCTGTCTACACCGGCCATTGTGGGATACCGTACACAGATGGCTACAGCGGAGGCAACGGTTTCGACCACGGCGAAGCCAATTGGCAAAGACGAGGTCAGTGCGGCCGTCATCGACGCGGCCGCGCAGTTGTTCGCCGAAAAAGGTCCGGCCGCAACGTCGATCCGGGAGGTCGCCGCCCGAGCCGGCGTCAACCACGGCCTCCTGCATCGCCACTTCGGGAGCAAGCGCCAACTTCTGGCGGCAACGCTGCAGCATCTCGCCGACTCAGCCGCGGCCCTGCGTGCATCCGGGGCCTCGCAGTCAAAGTGGAAGCCGCCTATGAATTCCAGGCGCGCGTCATGGTGCGCTCCACCCTCGACGGCTTTCCCGTGGAAGAACTGCAGCAGCGCTTTCCGGGCATGGAGGCGTTTCTTGAGCAGGTGCGGGCCGACCACAACGATGATCGGACAGCGCGACTATTGGCCGCGCATGGCATGGCCCTGCAGGTCGGATGGGGCCTGATGGGACCGACTCTGCGCGTTGCGTTCGGACTGCAGGATCTCGATGACACCGAGATCCGTGCGGCAGTCGCCGAGCAGATCGCCAAAATCGTTGCCGCTGAATAGCACGCTCGAGGACAGACCACTCCGTCTAGGTAGTCCAGGGCCGCTAGGTCAGCCGCGGCTTCGTACCGCCGCGGCGACCGCTTGTGGCGCTTCCGACGACGGATAGTGGCCCACCCCGGGCAGCTCGGTCACCGCAGCACGCGGCAACACCTTTACCGCCTGCTCCAGAACGTGGCCCCCCGAAACGGGGTCGGCCAGTCCCCACACCAGATGCAGCGGGCGCGTCCAGTCAGCCAGCGCCGACTCCCACCGCTGATGGTGAACCGCGCGCTCGGCGTTGTACTTGATCAGCAGATGTGACAGCTTGTGCCCGTCGTCTCTTGGACATGCCGAGCCACAAATCGTCGAATTCGTTGTCGCTCAGCGGTGCTCCACGAATCGCGTCAAGTGCGGAGCGCACCCGGCCGGCGCTGACCCGGCCGGCAATCAGCTTTCCGACCACCGGCAGGATCAGCAGCTTCTGCATCCGGGTCGGGCGGTAGGCGCTGTAGACGATCCCGCAGTTCAGCATCGTGACGTCATCGATGGCGAAGGGCAGTCGACCCCGATTGGCGCGATCGAGGAGTTCCTGACCGACGATTCCGCCGTAGTCGTGAACCACCAGCCGCACCGATGTGAGCCCGAGGTGCGCGACGAGATCCTCGACGGTGTCCGCGGATTCGGCCACCGAGTACGCATAGCTGCTGGGCTTGTCCGAGGCGCCGTAGCCGAGGAAATCCATGGTGATGACGTCGTGGTCGGCGGCCAAGTCGGTCGCCATCTCGGCGTAGTCGTAGGACCATGTCGGAAACCCGTGCAGCAGAAGCACAGTGGGCCCGGTGCCGCGACGCCGGTATGCGATGCGGTGCCCGCGTCTGCTGATCAGTATGTCGTTCTCGGCGATCCATTCCGCCGCGCGAGGCCCGCTCATCGCAGTTGCTCGGTGGGGATGTCGTAGTGGTCCTGGTAAGCGCGTACCCGTTCGCGCACCTCGCCCGCGTCGAGCTCGGTGTCTGACCAGGTGTAGCGACCATGACCGCCGTCTGACGGGTGGGCCGCAAGGAAGTCGCGCATCCGCTGCATGGTGTCGGGGCGCAGCTCGCGACCCAAGGCTTGATAGATCCCCCCGATGGTGGCCCAGGGGTCGTTCATGAAGTCGGTGAATTTGACGTCGATGATCTTGCCGGCCGGGACGGCGCCGCTGTCGCGCAGCGCCATCTCACGTTCGAGCCCGACGATGATCTCCTCGTAGCTTTGCACCGCACACTCGGCGACGGTGGACTCGTCGGTGCTCATCCGTCGCAGGTGGTGGGTCAATGCGGCAATCGAGGAGATCACGTTCAGCGGGTCACGATGGGTCTGCACGATCAGCGCGTCAGGATATTCGGCCAGCAGGGTGTCGAGCTGCCAGAGATGCGCCGGTGATTTCAGCAACCACTGCCCGGGCACGCCGGATTGAAGGTGCTGCAGGAACTTTCGATGGTAGCGATAGGCGCCGGCGTAGTCGGCGTCGTACAGCAACCAACGGTAGTAGGTCGGAAGCCGGTACTGCACGCTGTAGATCATGCTGGTGAATTCGCCGGCCGTGATCCGGACGCACTCCTGCCCGACCAGGGCGCCCATCGGGTGGAATTTGAGGAAGCCGGGAACGATCTGCTCGGAAAGCTCGATGTTCGACTGTATTTGGGCGATACGCGGATCGTCGTGGTACGTCTCGGGCTGCGGTACCGGGCATGGCTCGTCGACCTCCCAGGTCAGCGGCGCACGCAGATCTGGATCCTGGGCGAGCAGGTCGTAGAGGATCGTGGTGCCGGTGCGCGGCTGGCCGACGATGAAGATCGGCCGTGTGATCTGCTGGCGGATAACATCGGGATTCTTTTTGCGCCAATCGATTACACCGAGCCGGTTCGACAGCGCACGCATGAGATCGCCGTAAGCGACTTCGACGCCGATCATCGACAGTCGCGCCTCGTTGACGAGCCCGTCGACGAGCAACTCCAATGCGGGTTGCCAGCCGTCGTCGCCGAAGTCGTCCAATCCGGTCTGCGCACACGCGGTGGCGATGAGGTGGTCGGTGGCAAACCTTTCCGGCGTCGTCATCGCCGCTCCTGATGAATCGACGTCGTGACCGCCGGCGGTTCGGGGTTGTCGAGCCAGCGCAGAACGATGAAGCCGCGATGCCGACCGCCGGTGTCAAGCCAGTGACCCACGCCGAGGTCGCGAGCCGAAATCGCAATGCGCACATGCCCGTCCGCGTCTGCTGTGACTCCCCTGTTCGTCACTGAGCTGTGCCGGCGGCGCGGCTCCAAGCACTCGTGCCAGATGTTCTCCAACGTGACATTCCAGTACCGGGTATGGGGCGGCTCGATGTCGAGCAAGAGCGCTTCGTCGGGCTCGAGCCGAAAGGTTCCGATCATGTACAGGTTGTCCGGGGTGGTGTCGGCAGCTCCGAGGTCGGCGGCCTGTGCCGTCACCAGACTGTTGGGCTGGTCGAGCAGTTCGGGCTTGATCGTGCGATGCAGGGTGGCCAACTTCACCAACGTCCAGGCCATCGCGGTCAACTGCGCTGCCAGTGCGCTGTCGGTGAGAGCGACGACCGGATCAGCGTCAAGCGGCGCGATGTCGAGTTCGGCCAGTTGCTCGGAGTCCCGGTCACCGATGTATTCACGCACGACCACCGAGGACGCGTCCTCGGGAATCTGCACCCAGTGGGCGCCGCCCAGGTGGGCCGGTTTCTGCGCAGAGAGCATCAGCTCGAATTGTCCTGCGACCAAAATCAAGTCGCGGTCACTGACATAGCCGGCCATCCGGCGCGGAGTGAGGCCGGTACCGGCGAGGATCTGAAGTCCGAGATAGGCACTCGTACCGCGTCGGCCGGTGATCCGGTAGCTGCGGTCGCCACGGATCATCGCCAGGTAGTAGTTGCCGTCGGGGTTCGGCCCGCCGACCATCCGAGTCGGCGTACACATATCGAAGAACGACGGGTGGTCGGGATCGGCTTCCACCGAAAGCTGCGCGCACAGCGCAGAGATTCGCGCGATGACCCGCAGTCCCTCGAGTAATTCGCGTTCGGATTCCGCGTCCTTTGTGACGACGGTGGTCATGTCGCGCAGCATGTCCTGGAAAAATTGCCAGGCACCGACCGATTCCAGCTCCGCGACATCGTCAGGCATGGCCTTACCGTACGACGCTGCATTGCCTGGCGGGCGACTTCCGATGTAGCTCTGTGACCTGACCGTGGCCGGTACGTGCCCGTTGCTCGGCTACGTTTACCACTCGGCTGATCGACAGCACGCCTGACCGCACAGGACCGAGAATCGATGACGGGCAAGGAGTTTTATGGACTTCGAGGGTGACAACGCCCGCGAACTCATGTCGCTGGCTCACCAGGCTTTACGAAGCGATGACGCCGATAAGGGGCCACTGTGCGCGGCCGCGATCAGGGTCATCGACAACCCTCCTCGAGACGGGATCCTGCGCAACCTGGCTGACCATGTCTGCCAAGCCGTCTTCGACTGGGCTTGCTTCGACGGCTCCACCGCGCGGTTGGAGGGCGTCGTGAAAGGCTACGAGACGGCGTCGCAGGCACTGCGCGCACTCCAGGTGGAGGACCGGCTGAACACGCTGCGGCACTGACGCTGAATTCGTTGCAGCTCAGGCATATTGGCGCAGAAACGCAGCCAATGCTGGATTGACGTGTTCGGCATGCGTCAGGCTTGGGGTATGACCGGCACCCGGTACCACGATCAGATCACCGGCGTGGGGTAGGGCGTCTCGGAGCATGCGCCCGAGCTGCAGCGGCACGGTCTGGTCGGCTTCGCCATGCACGACTAACGCCGGCTGGGAGATTTCGCCGAGACGGCCAGCGATGTCGTCGACGCCCATCAGCACCCTCACCGCGTCCGCCAGTCGATCGTTAGGCTGCTGACGCCAGGACCGGAGCCAATCGTCGTGAATGTCCGGATCGCCGAGCAGCAGGTCGAGCAGTCCCGCGGCAACGGCATCCGGGCCGCCGGTGCGGAATCCGTCACTGATGCCTTGCATCTGAGCCAAGGCCTCAGGCGGCCAGGCCACCCCCGCGGTGTCGATCAAGACCAGCGCCGTGACCCGCTCGGGCGCGAGCAGGGCCGCGCGAAGCGATAAGAATCCGCCCTGCGAATGACCGACCAACGCCGCGCGGTCGATATCGAGATGATCCATCAGGCCCAGCAGATCGGTGGCCGAGTCCCAGTAGGTGTACAAACCGTGGTCGTCTTCGGTGTGCCCGTGCAGGCGCTCATCCCATACCAGACAACGGAACTCGGTGCGCAGAGCCTCGATCTGCGGGGCCCACATCCAGCGGTTCATCAGGTTGCCGTGGCTGAGGACAACGACTGGCTTGTCGCCTCCGCCGTCCTCGAAGAACAGCCTTTGGCCATTGACTGGTGCGAACGGCATGGGCCTATCTTGTCAGCGAAACATCGAGTACTGCCGCATTTCCGCAGCGAGCGTGGGTTCGTGCAGCACTCGCCGCAAAAAGACATCGGCGTGCGCGACGACGGCTGCGCCGTAGCTGGGCGCGGCGTCGAATTCGTGGTTGCATTCGGCGAATTCCACCAGTTCGGAAATCACGCCGAGGCGGGCGAGCTCGTCCGCCAGCCGCCGGGAGTTGATCGGCCGGATCAACACGTCGGCGGTGCCGTGCACGATCATGGTCGGCGGGAAATCCGGACCGACGAGCGCCAGCGGGCTGATGGCGTCGGCCTGCGCCTGGGTGCATGTCGTTTCGAGCAGGTCGACGGCCGGCAGCGCTCCATCGCTTCGTTGATTGGCCAGTATTGCGGCGAGATCGATTCCGGCGGGCCCGATCTGGAGCAGCGAGGCGTCCTCCGCGCGGAAACTCACCGGTGCATAGCAGTCGATGAGCGCGGCAACGGATATCGGCGCACTCGGGTCGTCGTCGGCGTGATCGAGGGTGCTGTCGGCGAGAGTCGCAGCCGTCGTCAGCGCGATGTGCCCACCGGCGCTATGTCCCCACAGCACAAGCGAATCCGGCCGCACCCCCAATTCATCCGCGTGGCCAGTGACCCACCGCAGCGCCGACCGGACATCGGTCACCGGCGCCGGCCACGGGGCGTGACCGAGCAAGCGGTACTGCACCTGGATCACGGTGTATCCGTGCGCCGCGAGCGCGGCCGACCGGGAATCGAGCATGGCCGGCGTCCCCACTCGCCACGCGCCGCCGTGTAGATGCAGCACCGCGATCGCGAGCCGGGCCGACCCAGTGGGCCGGAAGACCCGCAACTTCAGCGGGCCGGTGGCCCGGTGCGCGTAGACGAATTCTTCGACGGCCATCCCTGCACGGTAGCCGTCGCGGCTCTTAGGCCAAAGCGGCTGTCAGGTAACCGGATCCACTACCGAAGGACGCCAGCTCGTCGTTGGGCACCTCGAAACCGTTGGCGGCGTATGCCTGTTCGGTCGTCTTGATGTCCGTTCGCCAACCGTGCGCCCCGAGATAGTCGGCGGCCGGGTTGCGGTCGCCGGTGTAGAACAACTCGGCCAGGTTGATGTTCGAGCCGATCCGCCGCGAACGCTCGGTGAGCCGCTCGGCCCAGTCCGCCGGAACGTCCCGCATGTCCATGTGCTCGGTGGCGATCCGGCTGCCGGGGGCGGAGAGTGCGGCGATGTTGTCGAACAAGCGGTCCTGGGCCTCCGGCGGCAGGTACACCAGCAGACCTTCGGCACTCCAGGCCGTCGGTTGCTGTGGGTCGAATCCGGCTTCGACCAGCGCCGCGGGCCAGTCTTCGCGCAAATCGATGGCGACCGTGGTCCGTTCGAGCGGTCGGTTCGGCACCCAGGTCAGCCAGGGTCCCTGTCTTGAACGCGATGACCTGGGGCTGATCGATCTCGAAGACGTTGGTGCCGCTCGGCCACGGCAGGCGGTAAGCCCGGGTGTCCAACCCTGACGCGAGGATCACGGCCTGGCGAATGCCCGATTCGGTTGCCTGCACGAAGAATTCGTCGAAGAAGCGGGTGCGCACGGCGATCTGCTCGTTCATGGCGCGACGATTCAGCAGCGGATCGTCGCCGTGCTCGATCTCGCCGTCGATGAGCTTCACGAAGGTGTCGATGCCGACCGCGCGAACCAGTGGGTCGGCCCACGGGTCGTCCAGCAGCGCATCCGGATTCTGCGAGGCCATCGCGCGCGATGCGGCGACTGCGGTTGCGGTCGCGCCGACGCTGGACGCCAGATCCCACGTGTCCTTGTCAGTACGAGCCATGTTCGATGGCCCCTTTCTGCGTGTAGATTTACTTAGCCTAATTAACTATATCACGCAGGCATGGCGCTCTGCGAAAAGTTAGCTCAGCTTGGCGTATTCCGCGTGCAGGGCATCGAGGCGGCGCAGCGTCTCGTCGCGAGGCTGGGTCGGCAACTCGACGGTGACGTGCTCGATGCCGAGATCGCGGTAGCCCGCCAAGACCTCAGCCGTCACCTTCCCGATGTGCGAGGCGATCACCGGCACGTCGGGCCCGGCGACCTCGCGCAGCTCCGCCAGGTCACCGGCGAGCGCGTCGGCAGAAGGACTCAGGGACAGCCAGCCGGCACCGAGGTCGGCGATGCGGGAGAAGTTCGCCGGACCGCCGCCGATGTACACGGGTGTGTGCGGCTTTGTCAGCGGCTTGGGCCAACTGTAGATCGGGTCGAAGTCGACGTACTTGCCGTGGAATTCGGCCTCGTCCTTGGTCCAGATCTCGATCATCGCGCGCAGCCGCTCGTCCATGACGCGACCACGCACCCGCGGATCGACACCGTGGTTGGCGATCTCCTCGCGCAACCAGCCCACGCCCACACCGAAGAGGAAGCGGCCCTGCGACACCAGGTCCAGCGAGGCGACCTCTTTGGCCGTCTGGATCGGGTCGCGTTGCGTGACCAGCGCGATGCCGGTGCCCACGCAGCAGTGACTCGGTAGCGACCGCGGCAGCGGTCAACGACACGAACGGATCCAACGTTCGGTAGTACTGCGGCGGAATCGGGCCGCCCATCGGGTAAGGAGTCTTGGCGTCGACCGGTATGTGGGAATGCTCGGCGACGAACAGCGACCCAAACCCGCGCGTCTCGAGCGCGACCGCGAGATCGACCGGTCCGATGCCTGTGTCATTGAAAAATGTGAACACCCCTAAACGCATCTGCGCTTCCTTCCGCACCCGACGCGACCGACCAATTTTTTGACAGCGCGGAGCAGTGCAACCGTGCCGTTATTCCGGAGCGGCCGTATTGCCGTAGCCTCACCGGCTGTGGTGACCCGCGATCATGGCGATGTCGGTGACGCGCCTTCAGTGCCGCCGCCGCTGCAACCGGCGACCATTACCGCGCAGCCGTCGGCAGCCGAGCAGGCCCGCACCATCGCGGCCGCCGGCTAACGCGGCGACGCTGGCCACCCTGACCGCCGACGGCGATCCTTGGGCGTCGCTGGTGGCGTACGGGCTGCGTGGGTGGCGCGCCCGTGCTCTGCGTGTCGAACCTCGCCGAGCACGGCCGCAACCTGGCCAACGACCCGCGCGCCAGCCTGTCGATCGTGACGGCGAGCAGCGACGCCGACCCGCTGGCAACCAGCAGGATCACGCTGGCCGGCGTTGTCGCAGCACCGGTCGGCGCCGATCGGGACGCGGCGCGAGCGGCGTACCTGGCCGCGGTGCCCGCCGCGCGGTTCTACATCGAATACAGCGACTTCACCCTGTGGGTGCTGCGGGTCGACCGGGTGCGCTGGGTCGGTGGATACGGCCGGATGGACTCGGCCACCGGCGCGAACTACCTTGCCGCCGAGCCTGATCCGGTGACGCCCGCGGCGGCGCGGCGCGATCGCGCACCTCAATGCCGATCACGCCGACGCGCTGGCGTCGATGGCCCGGGCCTTCGGCGGCTATCCCGACGCCGAGAGCGGTCTGCACCGGCATCGACCGCTACGGCCTCGACGTGCGGGTGCACACCCCGCGCGGAGTCGCCTACACCCGGGTCGGCTTCCCCGAGCCGCTGCATTCTGCCGATCAATTACGCTCGGTCACAGCAGAATTGGCGCACGCGGCGGTTAGAACGCGCCGTAGCTGCTCTACGAGACTCGCGGCTGTCACATGCTGACAGACCGTGGCCTGGCCCGACCTCCGTCGCAGCGGCAGCGAGCAGCCAGCGATCGCCGGCCGCGCCGCGCGGACTTGTCGCGGCCGGCGTTGCGTTCGTAGCGGCTTGTCGCCTGGCCCGTTCTTTTGGCCTGGTACATCGCCAGGTCCGCGTCGCGCAGGATCTCCTCGGCGCTACGGCTTCTCGTCGGGCCGCACGGTGACAAGCCGATGCTGGCGCTGATCCACACATAACGTGTTGCAGTGGAATCGATTTGGTGATCGACCGCAATCGGCTCGGCGAGCGCGGCGTGCAGTCGCCTGGCCAGATCGTCGATTTCGGCAGGCTGTAGCGGTGCGGCCAGCAGCGCCACGAACTCGTCGCCGCCGACACGGCCGACCACGTCGCCGGGACGCAATGCCTGATCGAGCCGTTGCGCCGCGATTTGCAGGACGGTGTCTCCGGCGTGATGCCCCAGTGCGTCGTTGATCGCTTTGAAGTTGTCGAAGTCGATGAAAAGCACTGCACCCAAACGGCTTTGGCCGGCGCGATCGACTCGTTATCAACGCGAGCATGCGTGCGCGGTTGGGCAGTCCGGTCAGCAGATCATGGGTGGCCTGGTGCAGGAGCCGCTGGTGGGCATTGTGGCTTTCGGTGATGTCGACGAACGAAATCAGCACTGACGAACGCGCGGGATCGGTCGGGTCCAGGAGCGACCAATTCACCGACACCCAGATCCGCTGGCCGTCGGAACGTCGATCGATGCCATACATGGTGGCCTGACGTGGACTGGCGGTGAGGGTTTCCAGGACAGGCTGTTGGTCGGGGCTCAGCAGCGCGCCGTCACCGTCGTAGACCGGAACCGTCGCGAGCTTGGCGAACTCGACGGCATCGATTCCGGTCTCCGGCACTCCCATGATTCGCAGAGCGGCGGGATTGACAAATTCCACGCCTCCGTCCGCGCCGATCACGACCACGCCTTCTTCCAGAGAGGTGACGACCGTCTGAAAGTGCTGTTCTGCGCGCCGAAGCGCGGTTTGGTCGGCGCACAGCACTACATACCCGTCGCTCATCGGCGAGACCGACACCCGCATGGTCAGCGCGGAACCATCGGCGGAACGGTGGGTAGCGTGCTCGACTCCCCCGCCGGCGACGATGCTCGCCGGATCGAGGGCAGCGTCGACCACTTCGCTGATCGGCAGCCCTAACGCATGCGCCGCGGAGCTGCCGTAGATCGCTTCAGCGGCGGGATTCCAGCTGGTGATGTCGCCGTGTCTCCGTCGTCGCGATGATGGCATCACTGACATGACGTCACCAGCGCGGCCTGAAAACGCAGACCGGACTTCGACGGCCTTCTGCGCGCTCAGATCCCGAAAGATCACCTTGTGAGCCGGCTTGCCTTCCCACCGCGTGCGAACACCAAGCGCCTCGACGGTGAGCGTCGTCCCGTCCAGCGGCAGAACGGTGATTTCCAAAGCCGGGGTCGCGTCGCCTTCGTGACGGCGCGCGGCAATGAAGTCACGCACCGCAATCTGCGAGTCCGGGTGCAGGAAATCCGCGACTCGGCGCCCCAACAGCTGATCGGCGGACTCGGCCGCCAGATTGCGCACCAACGCCTCGTTGACGTAGACATAACGCCCGTCGACGTGAACGCAGATACCAACGGGACTGTGATCGAGTAGCCACCGGTAGCGCTGTTCAGCGTCGGACGCCAACGACGCGTTTGAATCGCCGGTCGCGACCTCAGTGCGCCCGGCGATTGGCTCCGCGCTGAGGTGATTGTCCATCCGCCCCGGCCTTCAATCGGCAGCATTCAATAGCAGCTGCTGCTCAGTGCAGATTAGGACGTCAAGACAGGCCAGTCGCGCCGAAAGTATATTTTCTTAAAGTACGGGTCGTCCGCGATCTTTCAGCAACGCGCGGATCATCGCGCAGAGTGGGCGGCTTCGCGCCGAGCCTTCGCTTTCATTGGGTCGAGCAGCAATGCGTCATGTCGCAGTGGTACCGGTCACTGCAATAAGGCGAACAATAACTTGATGCGGCCGGAAGCCACTGCGGATCGGACAGGTCATGCCATCGGTCGTTCGGATCGAACGTGTGGCCGCAATGTGCGCAAGTCTTGACCTTGGTCTTGGTCGCCATACCGCTCTAGATTACTCGCATGGCCCTAAATCGGTGGTGATTTCAGGTCGACAGCGAACAATTAACATCGCCCCAAACACATGGCGCGCATTCGGAGTTGGACCTCAGTTGACCCGGTGAATTAATTACTTTCTGAAACTAACTGCGCAGTCTTCGTTTCTCGCTGTCGCGGCACGCTAAATTCAGCGCCGCACCGCGAAATTACCTGTAGCGCAACAATTTCCATATCTTCGACTCAAAACAACCGTCTCCGAGGGCCTTTCGCCTGACCAACACTCCCCGCACTCGACCGTCGGTCGAGCTTGGTCCTGTGCTGTCTCCACGCGAGCTCCCGCCCCGGCCTCACGTCAGCCCCGACACCACGGCGTACCGCAGGAATTAACTGGGGCGCTGTCGCGTTCGGCTAGCGGTGGCGCACACGACGATTTGTCTTAATATCAGCCCATCGAGCATTCCCCGGCTAAAGCGGAGGGCACCGGCGTTCGAGGATTCTCAAGCGGTTATGGGTTCCGCTCGTCGTGGTGGTGGCGCTGATCATCGGCGGGGTAGCGGTCTCCCTCAATGGGGTGTTCCCAGGACCCGGCCTGCCCAAGCCCGACCCCAGGGATGCGACCCCGCCGT